>CAWHKS010000004.1:0-354675 GCA_963829955.1 uncultured Acidimicrobiales bacterium | reverse complement strand
GTTGAGCCCGTCGTTGCCGCTCAGGCCCTTGACCCGCTCGACGACGACACCACCCTCCATGCCGGCGTTCTCCGCGATCTGCTTGATCGGAGCCTCCAGCGACTTGGCGACCATGCGGGCGCCCGTGGCCTCGTCCACGGACAGGCCGTCAGCGGCCTTGAGGACCGCGGCCTGGGCCCGCAGCAGGGCGACGCCACCACCGGGCACGACACCCTCCTCGATGGCGGCCTTCGTGGTGGACACGGCGTCCTCGATGCGGTGCTTCTTCTCCTTCAGCTCCACCTCCGTGGCGGCGCCGACCTTGAGCACGGCGACACCACCGGACAGCTTGGCCAGCCGCTCCTGCAGCTTCTCCCGGTCGTAGTCGGAGTCGGTGTTCTCGACCTCGGCCTTGATCTGGTTGATCCGGCCCTTGATGTCGTCCTCGACTCCGCCACCCTCGACGATCGTCGTCTCGTCCTTGGTGATGATGACCTTCTTGGCCGAGCCCAGCAGGTCCAGGGTGACATTCTCCAGCTTCAGCCCCACCTCCTCGGTGATGACCTGGCCGCCGGTGAGGATGGCCATGTCCTGCAGCATCGCCTTGCGGCGCTCGCCGAAGCCGGGGGCCTTGACGGCGGCCGACTTGAACGTGCCCCGGATCTTGTTGACCACGAGCGTGGCGAGGGCCTCGCCGTCCACGTCCTCGGAGATGATCACCAGCGGCTTGCCGGTCTGCATGATCTTCTCCAGCACCGGGAGCAGGTCCCGCACCGAGGAGATCTTCGAGCCCACGAGCAGGAGGGAGGCGTCGTCCAAGACGGCCTCCATGCGCTCGGGGTCGGTCACGAAGTAGGGCGAGATGTAGCCCTTGTCGAAGCGCATGCCCTCGACCAGGTCCATCTCCATCCCGAAGGTCTGGCTCTCCTCGACGGTGATGACGCCGTCCTTGCCCACCTTGTCGATCGCCTCGGAGATCATCTGGCCGATCTCGTCGTCAGCGGCGGAGATGGCGGCCACCTGGGCGATCTGGTCCTTGTTGTCGACCTCCTTGGCCTGATCCTTGATGGAGCCGACTGCGGCCTCGACCGCAGCCTCGATGCCCCGCTTCAGGCTCATGGGGTTGGCGCCGGCGGCGACGTTGCGCAGTCCCTCGCGCACCATGCTCCACGCCAGGACGGTGGCCGTCGTCGTGCCGTCACCGGCCACGTCGTCGGTCTTCTTGGCGACCTCCTTGACCAGTTCGGCCCCGATCTTCTCGTAGGGGTCCTCGAGGTCGATCTCCTTGGCGATGGAGACCCCGTCGTTTGTGATGGTGGGAGCGCCCCACTTCTTCTCCAGGACGACGTTGCGGCCCTTGGGGCCCAGCGTGACGCGAACGGCATCGGCGAGCTTGTTCATGCCCGCCTCCAGAGCCCGACGTGCCTGCTCGTCGAACGCGATCATCTTCGGCATCTGTGTCCCTCCATTGGGATCTCGGCGTTTGCCTGACGTGGGAACGTGGCGGTTCGCACTCTTCCTTGGCGAGTGCTAGCACTCTAACCGTGCGAGTGCTAACGGGCAACCGGGCCTCACGGTAGGGTCGGCGGCGTGGCGACGGCGGGCCCCGGGACATCAAAGGGCGCGACCCCGGAAGCGGCCACGGGGAACGTGGTGGTCGTCGGCGGCGGCGTCGCCGGCCTGGCGGCCGCGCTGAGCCTGGCCCGCCAGGGCCGGGCCGTCACGGTCCTCGAGCGCGACGCCACCCCGCTTCCCGCCGACCCCGAAGAGGCCTTCGGCTGGGACCGGCGCGGCGCTCCCCAGGTCCGGCACAGCCATGCCTTCCTCGCCCGCCTCCACAGCCTGCTGCGCGACCACTACCCCGACGTCCTCGAGGCCCTGCTGGCCGCGGGCGCCACCGAGCAGCGCTTCGGCCAGCACCTCCCGCCGACGATGGTCGGGTTCGAGCTGGAGCCCGGCGACGAGGACCTCGTGATGCTGTGCTGCCGCCGTACCACGTTCGAGTGGGTGCTGCGACGTGCCGTGCTGGCCGAGGGCCGGGTGGACCTCCGCACCGGAGCCGCCGTGCGGGGCCTGGTTTCCGCCGGCGCGGCGGACGCCGGCCGGCCGGTGCAGGTGACCGGCGTCCGGCTCGACAGCGGCGACGAGCTCCCCGCCGCGCTCACCGTCGTCGCGACCGGCCGGCGCAGCGCGCTGCCAGCGTGGCTGAGCGAGCTGGGCGCTCCCGATGTGCCGGAGGAATCCGACGACACCGGCATCGTCTACCTGTCGCGCTTCTACCGGCTGCCGGAGGCGGCGCCGCCGCCGGCCCAGAGCGCCGCGGTCGGCGGCGACCTCGGCTACCTCAAATACGGTGTGTTCGCGGGCGACAACCGGACGTTCTCCATCACGCTGGCCGTGCCTGTGGTCGATGACGAGTTGCGCCGTCTCCTGAGCGCACCGACGGCGTTCGACGCCACGGCCCGGACGCTCACGCCTGCCGCCGAGTGGCTGGCGGGATCGCCCGAGCCGACGACCGACGTCCACGTCATGGCCGGCCTCGTCAACCGTTGGCGGGACGTGGTCGTCGACGGGCAGCCGCTGGCCCTGGGCCTCCACGCCGTCGGCGACGCGCAGGTCTGCACGAACCCTCTCTACGGGCGCGGCTGCACGACCGGCTTCTGGCAAGCCCACCTCATGGCCGAAGCGGTCCGTGCGCACCCCGGCGATCCGCGCTCCCAGGCCATGGCGCTGGACGCCGCCACGCGTCAACACCTTCTCCCCTGGTACCGCGCGTCGGTCAACCAGGACGCCGAAGCCCGGCGGGTCGCCGCCGCGCTGCTGGCCGGGGAGGATCCGGATGCCGACCAGTCGGATCCCCGGGCCTTCGTGCGTGCCGTGTTCCGGGACGGCCTGCTCCCCGCGCTGCGCCGCGATCCCGTGGTGCTCAGGGCCTTCGTGCGCAACTTCAACCTTCTGTCACCGCCCGAGGCCCTCATCAAGGACCCCGACGTCAGCGCCCGCGTGCTGGCCGCCTGGAACGAGCGCGACCGGCGACCGCCGGAGGAGCCGACCGGCCCGGCCACCCGCGAGGACCTCTTGGCCCTCCTCGCCGCCTGACCGCCCGCCCTCCTGTCAGCCTCCGGCCACAGCGGGGATGATGGCCACGGTCTCACCGTCGGGCACGGTCGTGTCCAGACCTTGGAGGTAGCGCACGTCATCGTCGGCCACGAAGACGTTGACGAAGCGCCGCAGCGCCCCCTGCTCGTCGAACAAACGGTCGCGGAATCCGGGATGGGCGGCGTCCAGGCTGTCCAGCACCTCGGCCAGCGTCGAGCCCTCGACCTGGACCTCGGCCTGGCCGCCCGACATCGGGCGCAGGGTGGTGGGGATGCGGATAGTCACGGCCATGGCAGCGAAGCTACCGGCCCGCTCCCGACGACCCCCCGTCCGTGCCGACGGTGGCGCATGTTGCGGATGGACCTGGGCCCCCGTGAGACTGGCTCGATGGAGCTCTCCAGGCGGCGGTCGTTCCACCATCGCGACTTCACGGCCGCTGATCTCGTGACGCTGAAGGGCGGCACGACGATCTCGGTCTGCGTGCCGGCCAAGAACGAGGCGGCGACGATCGGCGGCATCGTCCAGGCGATCCGGACGCCGCTCGTGCTCGAGCACCCGCTGGTGGACGAGATCGTCGTCGTGGACGACCGCTCGACGGACGAAACGGGCGCGCTGGCGGCCGGCGCCGGCGCCACGGTCGTGACGACCTGCGCGCCGTTAGCCGACGTGGTGCCGGCCACGGGCAAGGGCGAAGCGCTCTGGCGCGGTCTGGCGGCGTCGACCGGTGAGCTCGTCGTGTTCTGCGATGCCGACATCACCGACTTCGACGCCCGCTTCGTGCTCGGCCTGGTCGGACCGCTGCTCACCGATCCGTCTGTCCAGTTCGTCAAGGGCTTCTACGAGCGGCCCGACACCCATGCCCCCGGCACCGGCGGCAGGACGACGGAACTCGTCGCCCGCCCGCTGCTGTCGCTCCTGTTCCCCTCGCTGACCGGCATCGTGCAACCGCTGTCCGGCGAGTACGCGGCCCGCCGGGCGGTGCTCGAGCAGGTCCCGTTCGTGCAGGGCTACGGCGTGGACCTGGGGCTCCTCGTCGACGTGCAGGCCCGCTGGGGCGCGAGCGCGATCGCGCAGGTCGACCTCGTCTCGCGCCACCACCGCAACCGGAGCCTGGACGACCTCTCACCCCAGGCGCTGTCGATCATGCAAACGGCGTTCGCGCGCGCCGGGTGGCCGGCCGAACGACCGGTGACCCTGCGCCGTCCGGGTCTGCCGCCCCTGGCCTGCGCCCACATCGAGCGACCGCCCTTGGCCGAGCTGCGCGAGGCGGCCGCTGGCCAGGCCAGCGCCTGAATCCGCCCTCAGAGGTGCCCGGCAGACAAGCGCGGACCCGTCAGGCGTGCACCGAAGGGAGCCGATCCGCCCAGGGGCGGGCCTCCTCGAGCTGTGACGCCACCCGAATGAGCAGATCCTCCCGGGCGTAGGGGGCCACGAGCTGGACGCCGACGGGCAGATCGCCGGCCGTCCACGACAGCGGCAGGCTGACCGCGGGCTGGCCGGTGACGTTGAACTGCGCGGTGTACTGCAAGACCTCCACGACCCGCTGCCCGCCCAGCTCGGGGTCGGACAACCACCCGATCTCGGGAGGGGGGACGGCCAGGGTCGGCGTGAGCAGGAGGTCGAAGCCGTCCGCCAGCCACCACGACTGCGCCCGCCTGGACCATTCGTGGAGCCAGTTGACCGCCTCGACATAGGCGGGGGCGGGTATCGAGTCGCCGATGGCCCGGAACGCGAGGTTGTCGCCCTCGATGTCGTCGGGGCCCGCAGGTCGACCGACGTCGCGCTCCATCTGGGCGACCGCGGCTGCCGTGGCTGTGGCGACGATGGTGATGAAGCGCGGGATCATCTCGGGCTCCTCCAGCGCCGCGGGGTGACCCTCCTCGACGTGATGGCCGAGCGAACTCAGGAGCTCGCCGGCGTCCCTGACGGCCTCGGCGCACTCCGGGTTCGCGGTCAGCCCGGGCTGGAGGGGATGGTCGAGGAACCCGATGCGCAGCTTGCCCGGGTCCGCACCCACCTCCTGCGCGAACGGCCGAGGCGGATCCGGCGCGACGTAGGGATCACCGGGCTCGTACCCGGCGATGCAGTCGAGCAGCGCCGCGGTGTCGCGCACCGTCCGCGAGACGACGCCGTCGGACGTCGCACCCATCCACTCCTCGCCGATCGGCGCGTGCGTCACCCTGCCGCGGCACGGCTTCAGGCCCACCAGCCCGCACTCGCTGGCCGGCACGCGGATGGAGCCCCCGCCGTCGTTGGCGTGGGCGGCCGGCACCATCCGTGCCGCCACCGCGGCGGCGGAACCACCGGACGACCCGCCGGTCGAGTGAGCGGGGTTCCAGGGGTTGCGGCTGGGGCCGTAGGCCAGGGGCTCGGTGGTGACGGTGCTCCCCAGCTCGGGCGTGTTCGTCCGACCCACCACCACCAGCCCGGCGGCGAGGAAGCGGCGGGCCAGCGCGGTGTCTTCGGTCGCTCGGAACCCGGCCTCCTTCAGGAAGCGGCTGCCCATGTGGTGCGGATCGCCGGCCATGGCGATGCCCAGGTCCTTCAGCAGGAACGGCACGCCCCGGAACGGACCGTCGGGCAGCGTGCCGGCGGCTTCGCGTCGGGCGTCCTCGAACCGCTCGTGGATCACCGCGTTGATCTCCGGGTTCACCTTTTCGATCCGAGCGATGGCGGCGTCCACCAGCTCGAGGGGCGACACCTTCCCGTCCCTGACGAGCGCGGCCTGCGCGGTGGCATCGAGCGTGCTGAGGTCGTTGTCGGCTGGCATGGCCAGGATCGTACGGGCAACGCCGAGCCCTAACCTTCGCCGGTGCGCGTCCTCGCCGTCACCGACAAGTTCCGTGGCACGGCGTCCGCGGCCGAGGTCGCGGCGGCCGTGGGCCGGGCCGTCGCCGGGCTGGGGGGAACGTGCGACGAGGCACCCGCCGCCGACGGGGGCGAGGGCACGCTCGCCGCGCTGGGCGGCCCGACCCGCACGACGACCGTGATGGGCCCGCTCGGAGACGCGGTCGACGCGCCCTGGCGGCTGCACCGGGGCACCGCCGTCATCGAGATGGCGCAGGCCTCCGGCCTGGCGCTGGTCGGCGGCGCGGCGGAGAACGATCCGGTCGCCGCGTCCACCCACGGGACCGGCGAGCTGATCGCCTGCGCGCTCGACGCCGGCGCGAAGCGCATCATCGTCGGCATGGGCGGGTCGGCGACGACCGACGGCGGCTTCGGTGCCGTCCGCGCCATCTCCGGTGTCGGGCGCCTCCGAGGGGTCGAGTTGCTGGCGGCCTGCGACGTCCGCACGCTCTTCGTCGACGCCGCCCGCGTCTTCGCCACCCAGAAGGGGGCCACGCCCGCGCAGGTGACGCTCCTGACGCGGCGCTTGGACCGGCTGGTTGACGTGTACCGGGAGGACTTCGGCGTCGACGTCGCACCGCTGGTCGGTGGCGGCGCAGCAGGCGGGTTGGGAGGCGGGTTGGCCGCACTCGGTGCTGACCTGGTCAGCGGATTCGACCTGGTGGCCGACGAGCTGAGCTTGGCCGAGCGCATGGAGGCCGCCGACGTGATCGTGACCGGCGAGGGCTTCCTCGACGAGGAGAGCTTCGAGGGCAAGGTGGTCGGCGGGGTGGCCAACATGGCGGCCGAGGCCGGCAGGCCGGTGGTGGCCATCGTCGGCGAGGTGCTCGACGGCGTGGCCCTGCCCGACGGGCTGTACGTCGTCTCGCTGGTCGAGCGGTGCGGGCGGGCGGCCGCCTTCGAGCAGACGGCTCAGGCCGTCGAGGACGCCACCCGCGCCGCTCTCAGCGAGCTGGCCGGCTGATCGCCGTCAGTTCGGGCGGGCTCAGGCCGTCGTCGTCGTGGGCGCGGAGGTCGTGGAGGTCTCCCCGGTGACGGCGTCGGCGCCGACCGGAGGCGTGACCGTCACACCGGCTGCCTTGTCCGCGCCGAGGAGGACGAGGATGTTGGCGTCGGCGATTTTCGTCGGATCCGCCAGCGGCAGCGCGGGCGGGAACAGGCCGCTCGGCGTCAACCCGAGCGAGGTGGCGATCTCGCCGGCCTGCGCCTCGAACCCCTCGGTGTAGTACACGGCACTCGCCTGGTACTTGGCGTTGGCGTCGGTGGCGGGCAGGAAGGTGGCGGTCGGGAAGGCCGCCTGCAGCGACGTGGTGGCACTGCCGGCCAGACCCTTGACCCCCGCACCGTTGGCCACGATCACCTTGGCCTCGGCCATGTTCGCGACCGGGACGGTGGAGGAGGTCGTCGTGTCGAGCGCCGAGTCCGATGGCTCATCGGTCGAGGCGGAGGCGCTGCCGCCGTCGGAGTCGTCGCTGATCTGGTTGAGGATGAACAGACCGAGCAGCGCGGCCACCACGACCAACACGATCGTGATCGCGGTGGAGGTGCCGGCGGGGCGCGCCGGAGGCCGCTGGGAGCTGGAGCGCCGCTGGTTCACTGCTGCACCGTCCTCTGCTGCGCCGTCGGATGCCGCTCGGTCCACGGCATCGGCACAGCCTGCCCGACGACCAGGGGTGATACAAGCACCCCCACCAGCCCGTAGGGTCGTTCTCAGGCCGGGTTAGCTCAGTTGGAAGAGCAACCGCCTTGTAAGCGGTAGGTCGCGGGTTCGACCCCCGCACCCGGCTCCGTGCGGCCGGCGGAGGGCGACGCGTGCGTCAGGCGCTGGGATCGGAGGCGGCGCGTGCCTGGTCGAGACGGGCGGCGACGTCGTCCCAGTTCACGATGTTCCACATCGCCTTGACGTAGTCGGCCCGGACATTCAGGTACTGCAGGTAGTAGGCGTGCTCCCAGGCGTCCAGCACCAGCAGCGGCGAGCCCGACTGGCCCACGTTGCCCTGGTGGTCGTAGATCTGCTCGATGTAGAGCCTCTCGCCGAACGTGTCCCAAGCCAGCGAACCCCATCCCGAGCCCTGCACCGTCGTGGTCGCCTGGCTCAGGTGGTCCTTGAACTGGTCGAACGAGCCGAAGTTGTCGTCGATCGCCGCGGCCAGCTCGCCCGTGGGCTTCTCGCCCCCATCGGGGCTGAGGTTCGTCCAGAAGATCGAGTGCAGCACGTGGCCTGAGAGATTGAAGGCCAGGGTCTTCTGCAGCCCGACGATGGCCGAGTAGTCACCCGACGCCCGCACGCCCTCCAGCTTCTCCATCGTCTGATTGACCCCGTCGACGTAGGCCTTGTGGTGCTTGTCGTGATGCAGCTCCAACACCTTGGCCGAGTAGTGCGGCTCGAGCGCGTCGTAGTCGTAGGGCAGGTCAGGAAGCGTGTAGGTCATGGCGTCATCCTCCGTCACCGTGTGTGCCCCTGTTGTAGTCCTCGCAAACCCTGGCCGGTGTCACACGGCGTACGCCGCCCGTCGCCCTTCCAGCACCGCCTCGTGGATCGTGCGGGGGGCGACGCAGTCGCCGGCGCGGGCGAACGCGCCGGGCAGCGGCTGGTCGGGCAGGCGGAAACCACAGTCGACCACTGCTGAGCAGGGGAGGGTGCGCCGCCGGCCGGTGAACCGGTCGTCGACGTCCACCTCGATGAAGTCGCCCGTTCGTCGCACCAGGCGCACGACCGCGTGGCGCTCGATGTGCACACCGCGCTGCTGGAGCCGCACGTTGGCTGGTGCCAGGTCGCCGGTGCGCGATAGCTCGTTGCCGGCAATGAGGTCCTGCGTGACGAGCGTGGCCCGTTCGCCGAGCTCCTCGGCCAGCGCGACCGCGATCGGACCGCCGATCGGATCGAGGAGCACGACCCGCCCTACGGCAGGGAGCTCGGCGACGCCGGCCCGCACCTCGGCCACATCCAAGACCGTTGCATCGTCAACGATGTCGTAGGGCGGCTCGCCTCGGCGGCTGCCGGTGCACTGCAGCACGACCTCGCCTGGTTGGGCCGTCCAGTCGTCGACCCCGAGCGCCACCGGCACACCGAGCTGCTCGAGCTCGCCAACCAGCCACGTCACCAGCGGGGCGCCCGGCCCGGACACGGCCGCCATGCCACCGACGCGCCCGCTGCGCTCGACGACCCGCACGCGGTGCCCGCGCCGCGCCGCCACCCGCGCCGCCTCCAGGCCGGCCGGCCCGGCTCCCACCACGAGCACGTCGCGGGCTCGGGTCGGCGAGGTCCAGTCCGGGTCTTCGGTCTCGTGCCCGCTGCTGGGCTCCCCGACGCAGGTCACGATGGGGTTGCGGACGTCGCGCACCTGGCAGGTCTGGTTGCAGCGCAGGCACGGGCGAACCCGCTCTGGCGCGCCACTCGCGACCTTGGCCACCAGATCGGGGTCGGCGACCTGGGCCCGCGTCATCTCGACGGCGTCGCACACCCCGCTGGCCACGGCCCCCACCGCCTGGACGGGATCGACCACCGAACCCTGCAGCACGACCGCGACCCGTTCCGGCACCGCGGCCCGCACCTCCTGGCACAGGTCCAGGTTGAAGGCCTCGGGCTCGTGGTGGTCCGGGCGGGTCTTCTCCGCGGAGAAGATGGCGCCCCGCACCACCACCAGGTAGTCGACACCGTCGGTCAGCGACGCCGCCAGCGCCGGCGCCTGCTCCGGGGTGATGCCGGCCCAGGGCGCCAGCTCGTCGCACGAGAGCCGCAGGCCGACCACCGCCCGTTCGCCGACCGCCTCACGGACGGCCGCCAGCACGGTCCGGGCCAGCAACGAGCGGTCGGACCCCCATTCGTCGGCGCGTTGATTGGTGAGCCCCGACAGGAACTGCCGGAGCAGGCTGTGCTGACCGGCGTTGATCTCCACGCCGTCGAGCCCGCACGACACGGCCAGTGCGGCCCCCGAGGCGAAGCCGTCGACGACGGCCGCGATGTCCTCGGGCTCCATCCACTTCGGGACCTCGCGGCTGTTGACCTCCGGCACACGCGAGGGCGCCCACAGCTCGCGTTGGGAGTAGGCCGACGAGCCCTGCCCGCCGCTGTGGCCGAGCGCGGCGAGCGCGAGCGTGCCCTCGGCGTGGAGCGCGTCACCGATCCGGGCCCAGCCGTCGGCGCTGCGCTCGGCCAGCGGACAGCGCTCGTAGGGCCAGTCCGACGGGTGGACGCTGGCCTCCTCCAGGACCACCGTCCCGCAACCCCCTGCCGCCCGGCGCCGGTAGTAGGCGAGGTGCCGTTCCGTGAAGCCGCGGTCGTCGTCGCCGAGGTTGGTGACGTGGGGGCCGAACAGGACGCGGTTGGCCGCGGTACGCCGGCCGAGGGTCAGCGGGCGGAGCAGCTCGGAGACCCCGGTCGCCGCGGGAGCGGCGACACCCGAAGATGGAGGGGCCGCGGGAGCGGCGACACCCGAAGATGGAGGGGCCGCGGAAGCGGCGACCTCGGTGGGCGGCGAGGTCACGAGACCTACTTGTAGTACCGCGCCGCCGCCACTGCCCGCTCGGCGTACGTGCCGTCGAACAGGACGGTGTGCACCAGGAGCGGGTACAGCTGATAGAGCGCGACACGGTCCTCGTGGCCCTCGGCCAGCGGCCAGGTCTCGGCATAGGCGGCGAACGCCCGCTCGCTCACGCCACCGAACAGCGCCAGCATGGCCAGGTCGACCTCGCGCCGCCCGCCGTACGCAGACGGATCGATCAGCCACGGCCGGCCGTCCTCCGACCACAGGATGTTGCCGGTCCACAAGTCGCCGTGGAGGCGGGCGATGGGCTCGGCCGGTCCCAGCAGCTCGGTGACCTCATCCTCCAGGTCGGCGATCTCGGCAGCTCCATCGGCGTCCAGGGCACCGGCATCCACCGCCAGGCGGAGGAACGGCTCGATCCGCCGCACCCACCAGAACTCCGCCCACGTGACCGCGTTGCGGTTGTCCAGCGGCAGGGGACCGATGAAGCCCGGCCCGTTGAAGCCGTAGGACGGCGCGCCGGCCCGGTGCAGCGTGGCCAGGCCACGACCGAGCGCGTCCTCGTCGCGGTGCCCGTGGCGGTGGGGCTGGATCCAGGGCAGCACCAGGACAGGGGGGTCGTCGTCCGAGCCCTCGGCCACGGCGAGCACGGCCGGAACGGGCAACGCTGAAGCGGCTGCCAGCCAGGACAGCCCGGCAGCCTCTGCTGTGAAGAGCCCGTCCGGAGCTCCCGCCCGGGTCTTGGCGTAGACGGTGCGCCCGTCGGCCAGCTCGAGCCGCCACCCTTCGCCCACGTCGCCACCGCCGATGGGGTGTGAGGCACCGACGGCAACCCCGAGCGCCCGGGCCACGGACGTCGCCACGCTCACTGGTGCACGACCAGCGTCTGGAGGTGCTCGAGCAGCCCGCGGCACGCCGGCTCGATCAGGTCGTACATGTCGCTGAACCCGTCGTCCTCGCCGTAGTACGGGTCCGGGACGTCGAGGCCGGCGGAGGTCCCGAGCGCCGCGCTGGCCGACGGGTCGAACTCCCGCAGCAGGTGGACTCGGTCGAGACCGTCGTCATCGGACACCAATGCCCGCAGGTCACGCAGGTTCTGCGCGTCCATGGCGATGACGAGGTCCCACTCGGACAGCTCGTGGCGCGTGAACCGGCGGGCCCGGTGCTCGATCGGGATGCCGCGGCGCGCCGCCTCGGCCAGCGTCCGCGAGTCCGGGCGGTCGCCGAGGTGGTACCGCGAGGTGCCGGCGCTGTCGACCTGGACCACCCCGGTCAGCCCCGCCTCGTCGACGAGCCGGCGCAGCACGGCCTCCGCGGCGGGTGAGCGACAGATGTTGCCCAGGCACACGAAGCAGACGCGGACCGCGCCCTTCACAGACAACCTCCGGTCAGCGACTCGTAGCCTGATCCGGCCGAGCGCGCCCCATCGTCGTGCCGTCAGTGTTCGCCACCGGCGGCAGGCTACTCGGCCTTGTCCCGTTGATGAGAGGCCGGAAGGGCCATCTGCAACAAGGTGCTGCTCCCGTCGGCCACCAGGTAGCCACGTCCGCTGGCGGACGGCGCCAGTGGCCAGCGGGGCAGCGAGAGACCGAACAGGTCCCCGTCGAGGTCGGAAGCGGGTTGAAGGAGGAGGCCACGCCGGCGACGGCGGAGCTCCTGCGTCCAATGCCCGTATGCCGACCGCAGGGCATCGACCCGGCCGGCGGCGACCACGTTGGCCTCACCGGTCAGCAGGCTCGCGAGGGCGCCGTCGGGGTCGTCCACCAGCTCGGCGTCGTCCACGAGCACGACGAGCGGGCGTTCAGCCGGGACCACGGCCACGGCTGCCGCCAGCTCCGTCACCGTCGAGCATGGCGCGAAGGGCTGGAGCACGTGGGAGCCGGCTGCTCGCGGCGCGAGCGCGACGATGGCCGCCGAGGGGTCGGCGCGCCGGACCACCTGTCCGATCAGGGCCAGGGTGCTGGAGCGACCCGAGCGCGCCGGGCCGGCGACCAGTAGGTCATCGCCGCGATGCAGCTCCAGGTGGGCGGGACCGAGCGTCTCGCCGTCCAACCCGACCGGCAGCACCCAGGGCCGCCGATCGGTGCCGGCCTCGCGCGCCGGCCCACCCGACGACGGCGCCGGCAGCTCGTCTTCGGCGACACGCTCCGGGAGGCAGCGCACGGCCGGCGGCCGGACGGCCAGGTCGATCAACCCCCACTGCCTCGCCACTGCGGCGACGGTGCCGATCGGGTCCGCGGGGCGCGCCACCTGCAGCTCGCGACCGTCACCGGCCAGGCAGGCCCGACCGGGGAGGAGGCCGGTCACGGAGGCCGGCCGGAGCCCTGCGGCGACCGCCTCGGCGGCGTCAGCCAGGCGGAAGACGAGCCGCTCGCCCACCGCTCCGGACACGGCCAGCGGCAGGGCTCCGGGCCGATCGAGCCCGCCGGCGACGACGATGCCGCACGCCGGGCCTTCGACGAGGATGCGGTCCAGGAGGTCCGCGAGCTCGGGTCCCAGGCGGGCGGCGACGTCCAGCCGCCACCCGGCCAGCCGGTCGACCACGAGCAGCACCGCCGGGCCGGCGCGGTCGCTCCCCGCGCGCGAGAGCCGCCGGCCGAGGTGGCGGAGGAGTCGGGCCAGGCGCTCGTCCTCGCCCGGGTTGATGACGCTGCCGGTGTGCGGGAGCGCGTCCAGGGCACGCAGCGTGGGATCGGCGGCGACGACGTAGATGTGCAGGACCGCTGGAGGCGTCGCGGCGGCGGCCGCCACGGCAAGCGCGGTCAGCGCGGTCGTCGTGCCGCTGCCGACGGCACCGATGCACAGCGCGTGGCCCTTCCGGCGGTCCCACGACCACGGACCCTGGGTCTGATGGTCGGGATCGTCGACCACACCCGACGATCCCGGCGGGAGATCGTCGAGCGCGAGATCGGCGGGGAGGGGCGGAAGCCAGGGCCGCGGCGGGAGGACGGACGTCCGGGCCGCGGCAGTGAGCGCGGTGACGAGCCCGTCGAGAGCCGGAGGTCCCGCCGTCACCGGCCCGTCCGGATCGTCGACGGTCACCGCCACGCCGGGCGCCTCCGCCCTCGGCAGCGACACCGAGGCGACCTGCACGGGGACGAGCTCGGCGGGCCCGAAGCGGATGACCGCCCGGCCCGGACGGTGACGCGGGATGGCGGCCGCGGTCGCCTCGCCGACCACATCCACCGAGTCGGCCGGGTCCTGCACACGCAGAGCGATGCGGATGTTGGTGTTGGCGCGGATGTCATCGCTGACTGCGCCGGCCGGCCGCTGGGTGGCCAGGATCAGGTGCACGCCGAGGCTGCGACCCCGCTGCGCCACCGCGACCAGCGACGGGATGAAGCCCGGGAGGTCGGAGGCGAGGGTGGCGAACTCGTCCACCACGACCACCAGCCGGGGGATCGGTGGCCGTCCGGGCACCCTCCGGTACGACCTCAGGTCCGGCGCGCCGGCCTCGCGCAGCAACGCCTCGCGACGGAGCAGCTCTGCGCGCAGGCTGCGCAGCGCGCGCTCGGCCAGCCGGTCGTCGAGATCCGTGGCGGTGCCGACGACGTGCGGGAGGCGCGCGCAGGCGTCGAAGGCCGCGCCCCCCTTGTAGTCGACGAGCAGGAACGCAAGGTGCTCCGGTCCCGCGCCGGCGGCCAGACCGACGATCAATGCGCGGAGGAGCTCGCTCTTGCCCGATCCGGTCGTGCCGGCGACGAGCATGTGCGGTCCGTCGCGGACGAGATCGATCTCCACCGGACCGTCGGCGGCGAGCGCCAGCCGAGTGCGGAGCGCAGGATCGTCGCCCGCGGCGCGCCAGTGGGTTCGGATCTCGTCCGCGTCGTCGAGCGGACCGATGAGCAGGTCGGTCAGCGCGACGGTGGGCGGGAGAGCCTGCCCTCCTCCTGGCCGTTCGGGGTCGTGAAGACCGGCGAGCGCGCGGGCCACGCGTCTCGCCGTTGTCAGTGACGCGCCGGCCGGTCGCACGTGCTCGGCCAGGCCGTCGTGGTCGGGACGCTGGATGCTGGCGGAGCCGTCGGCGCGGCACTGCACCACGGTCCGGCACGTGCTCGGCAGCGCCGCCACGTCATCGGCCACGACGAGCGCGGCGGCCGACGGGTCCCGAGCCAGCAGGCGGCGGGCGGGCGTGTTGCGGGCGGCGAGCAACGACGGATCCTCGATCACCAGGAGCAGGTGCGGACAGGTGGGCGGGTCGGCCGATCGGTCGAGTCCGGCGAGCACCCCGTCGACCTCTGCACCGGCGGCCACCAGGCGCTCGCCTCCACCCGGATCCTCGGCGTGGGGAAGCCATGCCAACCACGGCCCCTCACCCGCACCGGCCGCTTCGCCCGCTGGCCCGGCCGGTCCGGCCAGCCCGGCCACCAGGAGGTCGGCGGGGCCATGAGCGGCGGCGAGCTGCAGCACGAGGCTGCGCAAGAGCGCCCGCGCCGGCGCCACGGGCCCGACGATGCCCACCATCTCGCCCGGGCCGAGATCGACGGTGACGGGCATGTCGGGGAGGATGCTGGCCGCCTCGACGATGGCCCACGCCTCGCCCATCGGGCCCTGCGGCTTCGCCGCGCCGGCGAGCACGGGCGGGACGACTTGGTCGCCCCGGCCCACGACGGCGAGGTAGGCGGCCGGATCATCCCGCCGGCGGGCCCACAGGTCGCGACGGCGCGAGCACACCGCCCGGACGGCATCGCCGAGCTCGAAAGCGAGTGAGCGCTCCCGATCGGCTCGCTCGGCCTGGTGGGCGGCGAGCTCGCGGGCGAACCGCTCGAGCTCGGCATCGGCGTGACGGCGACCGGCACGACGGCGAGCGTGGCGCTTCCCTCGGTACCAGAGCGCGGCGCCCAGGCTGCCGGCGGCACCGACTGCGATCAGGAGGAGGAAGGCCGGCCGTCGGGTCACCAGGGCGACGGCGACCCCGGCGACGAGCGTGATGGCGACGGCCGCCAGCCCGGCGGAGGCCGGGAGATCCCCCACCGATGCCGCCGCCGGCGGTTGCACCGGAGTCGGGAGTGGCGGTGCCGGTGCGGGCGGGGGCCGGTGCAGCGGGACCGTCCAGTGCGGACCCGCCGCCGGGGGCTCACTGTTCGACGGCCCACCGCCGTGAGCGACCTGCGAGGCCTCCCCGCCGTCCTGGCGGGCGACGATCGCCGCGGTCGCGCCGAGCACCAACTCGTCACCGAGGGCGAGCGCGCCGGCGTCCTCTCTCACCGACCCGCCGATCCGGCTGGCACGCGGTGCCCCGAGGTCTGTCAGCTCCACCCGGTCGTCGGCACCGACCTCGATCACGGCCTGATACCGGGCCAGCGAGGGATCCTCGATGCGCAGATCGGCGTCGCGGCCCCGCCCCACGACCTGTGCGCCGGCGACCAAGGGCAACTCCCGGCCGACGTCCGGGCCGGCCACGGTGCGCAACACGAGGCCGGTGCCCGGTGGACCGGCCGGCGGCGACACCGCGAGGCTGCAGCCGAGCTCGACCGTCGATCCCCGCCTGAGACCCCCGGCTCGCAGGGGGAGGCCGGGCGGCAACGGACGGCCGTCGATGCGGACGATGTCCGGTCCGGGGGTGTCAAGGCCGATCCGGGGCACGTCTCCCCGCGGCAGCGCGCCGGCCAGGTCGGCCGCGGTCGCCGCCGGATGGTGGAGCCTGAGCTCGACCTCCCGCTCGGCCCCGGCGTGACGCAGGACGACTCGGACCGAGGACTGCTCGCCGCATGCGGTGATGGTGGTCATTGCCGGGAGGGTGTACCCCAGACGGGCCGATTCGGAAGGATCTGAAGTGATCGGCACCTGAATCCTCCGGTCGGTGAGACCGCGGTGAGACTGGCGGTGAAGGCCCTGGTGAGACCGGTCCGGACGCTGTCCCCCCATGGACATCGTGCGGATCACCCACCTCGACCCCTCCCCCTCCCAGACTGGCGGCTTCGGCGGCTCCCGGCGGGCCCTGACAGCCCGGCTCAACGACGAGTGGGATCACCTCGTTGCCGACTCACGCGTGCGGGCCGACCTCGCCGTGACGCCGATCGCCGGGCATCACGACCTGACCACGCTGTTGGCGGCGTGCGGCGCCGACGCCGCGGTACCGATGGACGACGCCGACGCGCTGCTCGCTCAGGTCGTCGCCGCCGGCCTGGAGGGCCGCACGCTCGCCTCGCGGGTTGCTCTCCAGCGGGTGCTGGGCGCCCTCGTGCGGATCGCCGTCCGGCGCACCCGTTCGGCCCCTCGCCGCTGCGCCCCGCTCTTCGACGAGCTGTGCTCGACAGCGTGGCTCGTCATCGGCTCCTACCCGCTGGCCCGGCGACCGAGGGCCATCGCCTCCAACATCTGCCGGGACACCGAGTACCTCACGTGCGTGCGCCCGGCCCGGCTGCACGACAGTCGTCGCTGCGTGCCGCTGCGCGAGCGCGACGAACCGGTCGTGGACCTGTCGGGCCGGCCCGACCTCGATGCGTCGGAGGAGTTGCGCTGGCTGCTCCGCGACGTCGGGTCCGCCGTCGCATTGGCCGAGCCGGAGCTGGCGTTGCTCGACGCGCTCGCCGCCGGCACGTCGACGGCCACCATCGCGTCAGCGATGGGTTGCACCGACCGCACCGTTCGCAACCGCCGGGATCGCCTCGTCGGGCGGCTGCGCGAGCTCGCCGTCGACGTCGCCGGCTGAAAGCACACGGCGGACAGCGGCCGCCGCCGCGTCCGCGTCAGGGACGGGCGATGCCGACGACCTTGCCCCAGTTGACGGCCGCCACCTTGACGACGTCACCGGGGTGCGTGGCGTGGACCATCTGGCCGCTGCCGATGTACAGCCCGACGTGGCTGATGGGGCTGTAGTAGAAGACCAGGTCCCCCGGCTGGATGTCACCCTGCGACACGTGCGGCAGTGCCGCGTACTGCGACCGCGAGTTCCGAGGTAGGCCACGACCGGCCTGGCCCCAAGCCCACGACGTCAGCCCCGAGCAGTCGAAGGCCACGCCGGGGCTGGCGGTGGCGTAGCGGTAGCCGACGCCGAGCTGGCTCATGGCCGCGGCCACCGCACCTCCCGCGCCCGGCGAGGGGGCGGGGACGCTGGCACCGGCACGCGGACCAGAGGGAGCGGACGAGCGCCCGCCGGACTGCGAGCCGCCGCCGTTGCTGCGACCGCCGCCGCCGGAGGACGAGGAGGTGTTCGACCCGGAGCTGGTGCGGGAACGGGCCGCGGCCTGCTCGGCCCGGCGGGCCTGCTCCTGGACGACGAGCGTGGCCAGCTCGCCCTTGACCTTGCCCTGGAGGTCGCGGGCCTTCTGGATCGAAGCGTCCACCTCAGCCTGCTTGTCCTCCAGCGCCTTCTGCAGCGTCCGCTTCTTGGCCTGCTTGGCCTCGAGGTTCTGCCGCTCCTGTGCGGCGTCCTGGGTGACGGTCTCCAGCTCGTCGATCTTCGATACGGACGAGCCGAGCACGAGCTCGGTGTACTGCTCGCGCTGCGCGGCGACGGCGGGCGCATCCGTTCCGCCGAGGAGGGCGGCGACCCCGTCGCCCTGGACGCCGTAGATGTACGACTGCACGGCGAAGCCCTGCATGGCCGTCCGCATGGAGCCGACCTGGGCCTCGAGCTCGGCGACGCGCTTCTGGGCGACGGCCACCTCGGCGTCGACCTCGGCGAGCTCGGTCTCGACTCGGTCGTACTCCTCGCCGAGATCGAACGACTGGTTGTTCAACGCCTCGATCTGCGCGGCGATCCGTTGGGCTTCTTGGCGCTTGTCGTCCACCGGACTGGCCGATGCCGACTGGGTGACGCCGACCGCTCCCAGAACCAGCAACAGCCCGAGGGCGAGGGAGCGCTTGAGCGGGGCCGCGGACGACCAGGAACGATGCGCAGCCCTCTCCGACACGGAGCGTGAGGATAGCAGCCCGTTACGGAATGGTTGCGATCCGCGCCGCCGGAACGCAACACAACCACGGTGAGTACTCATGCGATGGACTTTCAGCCCGCGAGGGTGCCGTCACGCGCGCCCTCCGTGGTGCGATAGCCGAGCCGGGCGGACAGCTCTGCCGCCCCTGCGAGCAGCGCGGCGAGCACGTTGTCGAGCTGGAGGCCCGTCGGAGGATCGCCGAGGAAGCCGGCGGTCAGGGCGGCGATCACTCGCCCCGGCGCGCTCTGGACCGGTGCGGCGTACGCCGTGATCCCGTCCTCGAGATCGTTCAAGGATGCCGCGTAGCCGACCGCCCTGGCCTCCTCGAGCTCGCCCACGAGTTCGGCGAGCGTGGTCGGACCGCGGCCGGCAAGCTGGACCAACTTGCGGTCCCCGTAGAGCGCGGTGAGCTCGACGTCGTCCCGACCGAGCAGGATCGCCCGGCCCATGGCCGTCAGGTGGGCGGGATAGCGGCCCCCGGACTGCACGTCCGCCCAGGCCGTGGCCGTCTCCGGGATGTGGGTGCGGGAGACCACGACATCGGTGCCGTCGAGCACCCCGATGGCCATGAACGCTCCCGTCTCGGCGGCCAGCCGGACGAGGATCCCGGCCGCCTGGCGCGCCAGCGGATCGCTGAGGAGGTATCCGGTTCCCAGCTCGTAGGCCGCCAGCCCGAGTCCCCACCGCCCGTCATCTGGGTAGTAGGTGACGAAGCGCTCTTCGGCCATGACGTGGAGGAGGCGGTACGTGCTGGAACGGGGGAGACCGCAGTCCCGCGCGATGGCGCTGGCCAGCACCGGGCGTTGATGCTGCGCCAGGTACTGGAGGATGCGCAGCACCCGACGCCCGCTCGTGTCCGGAATGCCGTTCGCCATGTACCGGGGAGCTCCTCTCCACCTGCGCGATGACCGCCGTGCACGCTATGGCGCTCTGTTCACAACTGAACGGTCGGTCAATCCGACGACTGTCCCACTCTGGAGACATTACTCAGCGCGCCTGGTGGCTCGCCGGGGAGACGCCGCCGACGGAGGACCAACGACCCTGGCCATGCGGCACATGGAACAGCGACGCTGGAGGCGTGACCGATCACCGTGTCCCCACAGGCCGGATCGTCGTGGGCGTGGACGGTTCCGGGACGTCCGAGCGTGCGCTGCAGTGGGCGGCGCGTGAGGCGGAGCTGGCGGAGGCGGTGCTCGACGTGGTCCATGCGTGGCTGCCCGTGTACCCGCTGGCCGCCCGCGATCTGTTCGACGACCAGGCCCTGCTCGAGGACGCCGCCCACCACCAGCTCCTGGACGCCGTGGCCCGTGTCCGGTCCGACGTGCCCGGGCTGACCAGGGTGCGGGAACGGCTCGAGCTCGAACACCCCGCGACCGCGCTGCTGGCCGCCGCCGAGGGCGCAGACCTCCTGGTCGTCGGCACCCGCGGGCGGGGCGGCTTCGCTGGTCTCCTGCTCGGTTCGGTCAGCCAGCGCTGCCTGACCCACGCGCCGTGCCCGGTGGCCATCGTGCCGCCGAGCTCCGACGGCGACCCGGCGTCCGGCCGGATCGTGGTCGGCGTCGACGGGTCCCCGGCGTCGTACGACGCGCTGGGCTGGGCCGCCACCGAAGCCCGCCGTCGATCCGCCCACCTCGACCTGGTCCACGCGTGGGTCATCCCTGAGCTGCTGGTCCCGACGGGCGCGGTGTTCGTCGGCGAGGCGGAGGAGCTCGAGCGTGCCAGCACGACCGTGCTGGATGCCGCCGCCGCGTGGCTCGTCACCGCGTCTGAGGAGGACGAAGCCACGCCACCCGAGCACGAGCTGCGCTCGGTGGCCGGTTCGCCTGCCGGTGCATTGCTCGACCAGGCCCGCGACGCCGACCTGTTGGTCCTCGGCGCTCGGGGCCTCGGCTCGTTCCGTGGCCTGCTCCTCGGCTCCGTGAGCCAGCAGTGCGCGTCCCACGCCACCTGTCCGACCGTCGTCGTCCGCCACAGCCGGCCGACCATCGGTGAACCAGATCAACGATCAGAACGATGAGAACGTGAAGAACCAGAAGGAGTCCCCGATGTTCACCACCATCGTCGTCCCGCTCGATCTCGAGCCCGCGGGCGACCGAGCCCTCCCGGTGGCGGCCGCTCTCGCCCGCACGGCGGGCGTGAGGCTCGAGCTCGTCACCATCAGCTCGCCGAACCTGAACGAGGCCAGCGATATCGAGGAGCTGCGCCGGCGAGCCGAGACCTACTCGGATCCTGCTCATGCCCCCGCCACCCATGTCGTCCACGACAACGATCCCGCGGCGGCCCTCGTCGCGTTCCTGGCCGATCGGCCCGGCGCGCTCGTCGTCATGGGCACCCGCGCCCGCAGCCCACTCGGCGAGTTCCTGCTCGGCAGCGTGAGCGAAGAGCTCCTCACCCACACCCAGTTGCCCGTACTCCTGGTCGGTCCGCATGCCTCGGTGCAGAACTGGTCGGGCAGCCCGACCCTCGTGGCCGGCGTGGACGGGAGCGAGGTATCGAAGGCGCTGCTGCCGACGCTCGTCGCCTGGAAGGCGTCCTTCGGCGGTCCCAGACCGTGGCTCGTGGAGGTGCTGCCGGTGCCACGCGAGGCGGCACCGCATCCAGACGTCGCCGACACCGCCGACGTGCACCGCCTCGCCTCGACCTTCGCCGACAAGGGCCTCGACACCGACTGGGATGTGGCGCACGCCAAGCACCCGGCGGAGGCGCTCATCGACTTCGCCGACCGCGTCGAGGACGCGGTCATCGCGGTGGCCAGCGTCCGCTGGACCGATCCACATCACGCCCACCGGACGAGCGTGGCCCGGCAGTTGGCGCACGAGGCGCACCATCCCGTGCTCGTCGTCCCCGCCGATCCTGCCCGGCTCACGGCGGCACAGTGACAGGGGAACCTATTGGCGTCGCGGGCTCCGGGCCGAACTCGGTGCAAAGCTGCATCCCGATGACCGATCGCATCACGGTGTTCCTCCTCGACGACCACGAGATCGTCCGCCGCGGCCTGCGCGACCTGCTGGAGGCCGAGGGTGACATCGAGGTCGTCGGGGAGGCAGCCACGCAGCAGACGGCCGTGGACCGGGTTCACGCGCTCGACCCCGACGTCGCCGTCCTGGACGTCCGCCTGGAGGAGGGCAACGGCGTCGAGGCCTGCCGGGAGATCCGCTCCCGCCACCCCCGCACGGCCTGCCTGATCCTCACCTCTTTCAGTGACGACGAGGCGCTCTTCCAGGCCATCATGGCCGGGGCGGCCGGCTACGTCCTGAAGCAGATCCGCTCCGCCGACCTCGTCGATGCCGTCCGCCGCGTGGCCGCGGGGCAGAACCTCCTCGACCCCGTCGTCACCGCCCGGGTGCTGGAGCGGCTTCGCCGCGGGCCGGCGCAGGACGAGCGCCTGGCCCGCCTCACCGAGCAGGAGCGCAAGGTGCTCGACCTCCTGGCCGAAGGCCTCACCAACCGTGAGATCGGCGAACGGCTGCACCTGGCCGAGAAGACGATCAAGAACTACGTGACGGCGCTGCTGGCGAAGATGGGCATGGCCCGACGCACCGAGGCCGCCGTGTATGCCGTCCGGCACCAGCCGCCGGACACGGTCGTCCCCTGAACCGAGGTGTCGCGAGCCGACACCGATGTCACATTCCGACACCTCCGTGCGGGAAGTGACACGGCGCGTCACACCGGGTTCGGCACCGTCCACTCGGCGCGGGCTCCGCCGCCCGCGCGGTCGGTGAAGCGGAACTCTCCGCCCCGCCGGGCCGCCCGGCGGGCCAGGTTCCCCAGGCCCAATCCGCCCGCGCCATCCGCGCCATCCGCCCCGGCGGCCGGCGGCCCCACGCCGTTGTCGTCGACCCGCACGACCAGCGCGTCGCCGACGGCGACGGACAACTCCACCGTCGAGGCCTGCGCGTGGCGGGCGACATTCGACAGCAGCTCCCGGAGCACACTGACCACTTCGTCGGCAGCGTCGGCGGGCACCCGCGTGTCCACGGGCCCGTCGAACTCCACCGACGGATGGCCGGGCAGGGTCGGCGCCAGCTCCTCGACCAGGGCCAGCACTCTCTGCCGCAGACCTTCGGCCTCTCCGTGCGCGCTCTCGCCCAGCGAGAAGATGGTCGAGCGGACGCGCTTGATGGTGCCGTCCAGGTCCTCGACGGCCAGGTGGATGCGCCGCCGCGCCTCGTCGTCTTCCACACGGCGTGAAGTCGCTTCGAGCGAGAGCCCGATGGCGAACAGCTGCTGGATGACCGTGTCGTGCAGATCCATGGCGATGCGCTCCCGGTCCTCGAGCACCACCAGACCCTGGAGCCGGGCGTGGAGCCGGGCGTTGTCGATGGCCACCCCGGCCGCCGCCGCCAGCGCCACGACGAGCTCCTCGTCGACGTCCGAGAAGACCTCCTGCGACCGCTTGTCGGTCAGGTAGAGGTTGCCGAACACCCTGCCCCTCACGGTGATGGGCACACCCAGGAACGACCGCATCGGCGGATGGTCGGGCGGGAAGCCGAAGCTGTCGGGATGCTCCCGCAGATCGGGGAGCCGCAGCGGCCGCGGATCGGCGATGAGAAGCCCGAGGATGCCGTGGCCCTTGGGCAGTTCACCGATCTTCGCCCGTGCGGTGTCGTCGATCCCCACCGTGATGAACTCCGAGAGCGAGGTACCGGTGGGGTCGAGGACCCCCAGCGCGCCGTAGCGGGCGTCGACGAGCGACGTGGCCGCAGCGACGATGCGCCGCAACGTGGCCGACAGGTCGAGGTCGGCGCCGATGCCGATGACGGCCTCCAGCAACAGGCGCAGGCTCGTCGGCCCCGCGACGCCGGTTCCTTCCATCGGCGCCACGGTATCCCGGGCGCCGCGGGTCGCTCAGGTCCGCTCGCCGACCAGCACGCGACGACCGCCCAGGCGATCGGTGGTGATCGACACCAGGCAGCTGCGTTCCTCGCTCGCCCACCGAGGAAGAGCCAGCGCGTCGAGCCGGGCCTGCTCGCGCTCGTCGGTGACGTGGCAGGCCAGACCCGTGGCCACCACGCTCCACTCCTGAGCCGGCCCGTCATCGCGCCCCTCGGCCTCGAACGCCACCACCGCCGAGCGGGTGGCGCCGGCCAGCGTCGACTCGGCTCCCGTGCGGATCACGATCCGCTCACCGTCGAGCACGAAGCGCACGGGCAGGATGGCCGGCAGCGCACGGACCGTGAGCGCGATGCGACCGGTGTCGGCCCTGGCCAGCAGTCGCAGGCACTCCTCCCGATCGAGGACCTCCAAGCCTGCGCCGTCGAGCCACACGGAGAAGATCATCCCGCCAGGGGCCGTTGGGTCGACAGGGGCCAAGGTCCCCATCGGCGGGACATCAGGCCCGGGCGCTGTGCGAGAGCGATGGAACACGATCAGTCCATGGATCGCACCGGAGGCTTGGAGGGGTTGGAGGTGCTGTCGGAGGTCGAGTGCCTGGCCCTGCTGGTGCGTGGCTGCGTGGGGCGGTTGGGCTTCATCGTCGGCGGCCGCCCCGTCGTACTGCCCGTCAACTACTCGGCGGACGAGCTCGGTGTCGTCGTCTTCCGCACCGCGGCAGGCTCGCTCCTCACCGCCGTCGCCCATCAGCCGGTGGCGTTCGAGATCGACGGTGTCGATCCCGCCCACCGCACCGGCTGGAGCGTGGCCGTGCAGGGCGAGGCGACGGAGCTGACCGAGCTGGGCACACCGGGTGTGGACCGGCTGCGGGCCATGCCCGTGGTGACGTGGGCGCCGGGGCAGCGCGATCGATGGTTCGCGATCACGCCGGAGCTGGTCACCGGCCGCCGCCTCCCCGTCCAGGGCCTGGAGGTCGGCGGCGGCTGGTACGAGGGCATCGTCGGCTGAGTCTGTGCGTCTGACGGCCGAGTCTGACGGCGATGGCCGACGGCAACGCCAGCGGCCGTCGGCGCGAGCGGTCCTAAGCCGAGCCTTTCGCCGCGCCCGGTGCGCGGCCCTGGATCACGTGGAAGCGACGGCCCGTGAGCTCGTCGGCCTCGATGCGGACGAAGCGGGGCTTGGGCGAGGCGTGCCACGGGAACAGCGGGAGGTCGACGGCGTCGAACAGCTCCTGCATCCGTTCGATCTCGACGGCCCTCCCCTTGAGGACCACGCTCCACGCCTCACCGGAGCTCGGGTCGTAGCCGTCCACCTCGAAGGCGACGGCCTGGCCGAGCACCGCGGCCGCGAGCTTGGTGCCCTCGGCCGTCCGGAACACGACCGTCCCGTGATCGACGACGAAGTTGATCGGGAAGATGTCCGGGTGGTTGTTGATGGCGACGGCCAGGCGGCCGACGTCAGCGGCCCGTAACAGGGCCCAGCAACGCGACTCGTCCAGCTCCTTGACCCCGGCGGGAAGGCGAGTGCTCACAGGGCCAGGATCGACGCCAGGGGGCACTCCGGGCCAGGGCCCAAGGTCCCTTCCCACCGGTGGGTGCTTAGGTGCACAACAGCCACATGCAGCGCCTGGACGACATCACCGTGCTGGAGGATCTCGACGCCGGTGAGTGCCTGCGCCTCCTCGCCACGCAGGGCATCGGGCGCGTCGCGTTCATCGTGGATGGCGAGCCGACCGTCCTGCCCGTGAACTTCACATTGGTCGAGGACGTCGTGGTGTTCAGGACGGCGGCCGGATCGGCGTTCGACGTGCTTGTCCGCGAGGCCGAGGTCGCGTTCGAGGTCGACCAGGCCGATCTCGCGTACCACTCCGGCTGGAGCGTGGTCGGGCGGGGAAGAGCCGAGGGGCTCGAACAGGCGATGACAGTCGACGCGCTCGAGCAGCTGCCGTTGCGGCCGTGGGGGCTGGCCGCGGCACCGGGCTGGATCGGCGTGCGGCTACGGGAGATCACGGGCCGGCGGCTCGTGCAGCTCACGACCCGGCCCGCGGCTGGCTCGGCGCACTCGGGACCAAGGTCCTAGCGCCCGGCGCCCGAGTGCCCTGCCCCGGCAGGCCGCGTGTCGGCAGGCTCAAGGCCATGGACGACTCCAACCGGACCACGGTCTCGCTGATCGCCGTCGTGGTCGCCGTAGGCGCGCTGCTCCTGGCCTTCGCGGCGCTGTTCGTCGTGCGTGACGACGACTCGAACGGGACCACTCCGGCCGGGGGAGGCGCGGCTGCCGCCAGCGAGGCCTCGGTGGTGACGCTCACCCTGGCCGATCTCAAGATCGAGCCGGCGATGCCCGAGATCGGTGCCGGCCCGGTCGTGATCGAGATGACCAACACAGGCTCGCAGGTCCACAACATCTCCTTCCCGTCGCTCGACAAGCAGAGCGCCGACATCCCGCCCGGCGAGACGGCCCGCCTCGACCTGGGGGTCCTCACCGAGGGCAGCTACGAGATGATCTGCACGATCGCCGGACACGCGGCGGGCGGCATGACGGGGATGCTCCACGTGGGCGCGGCGGGATCAGTCGACGGCGGGGCGACGTCCGAGCCGGCCACGACCATGAGCGCAGAAGAGATGGACGCGGTGATGGAGGCCGTCGCCAACCAGTTCCCGGCCGAGACCGCCGGTCATGGTGGGGAGGATCTGGCCCCGACCGTCCTGGCCGACGGCACGAAGCAGTTCGAGCTGACCGCCGAGATCGTGGACTGGGAGGTCGAGCCCGGCAAGATCGTCGAGGCCTGGACCTACAACGGCGTGGTCCCCGCCCCCACGATCAAGGTCGACGTCGGCGACAAGGTCCGCGTCATCCTCACGAACGACCTGCCCGAGTCGACCGCTCTCCACTTCCACGGGGTGCGGGTGCCGAACGCCATGGACGGTGTGCCGCCGTACACGCAGGACCCGATCAAGCCCGGCGAGACCTTCACCTACGACTTCACGGCGCAGGAACCCGCCGTCGGCATGTACCACTCGCACCACGACGCCCAGATCCAGGTGCCGAACGGCATGGCCGGCGCCTTCCTCATCGGCACCATGCCGGTGCCGGCGGCCCTGGCCGACGCCAACGTCGTCCAGACCCTGAACATGGTCCTGAACGACGCCGGCACGATCGGCCTGTCGCTGAACGGCAAGAGCTTCCCGGCCACGGAGCCGTACACGCTCAAGGTCGGCGAGTCCATGATCGTCAACTACCTCAACGAAGGGTTGCAGGTGCACCCGATGCACTTGCACCAACCGCTCGGATGGCTGATCGCCAAGGACGGCAAGCCGCTCGAGGTACCGGTCCCCAGCGACACGTTCGTGGTCGCCCCCGGTGAGCGCCTGACCGTGCTGTACACGGCCGTCGACCCCGGGGTGTGGGCCTGGCACTGCCACATCCTCAACCACGCCGAAGGCCCGCAGGGGATGTTCGGCATGGTCACCGCATTGATCGTCGAAGAGTGATCCCGGCCCTGGTCGGGGAGAGAAAGGAACCACCGTGTCAATCATCGAGACCACGTCTCCGGAGGGTGAGGTCGGCACCACCTCGGTGCACGAGGAGAAGGTCGTAGCCGTCAAGCGGCGCACCGTGGATACGGTGCTCGTCGCCTTGGGCGCGGTCGTCACCGTCGTGCTGTTCGTAGCGGGCGGGCTGCTCACCTGGGGCAGCCGTTTCGCCGACGACCACGTGAGCAACGAGCTCACGGCGCAGAACATCTTCTTCCCCGAGCAGGCCGCACTGGAGGAGGAAGGCCGCACGGACCTGCTGGGCTACGCCGGCGAGCAGGTCACCACCGGCTCGGAGGCGCAGGCGTACGCCAGCTACATCGGGCATCACCTCGAAGGGATCGCCGACGGCGCCACCTACGCCGACCTCGGGGGACCCGAGCGGGCCGCCAGGGCCGAGGTCCAGGCCGCCGTCGACAGCGGTGCCGACGAAGCAACCGTGACCGAGCTGCAGGCGACGGCTGACGAGTTCACCAACCAGCGCAACACGCTCTTCAAGGGCGAGACGCTGCGCGGCCTGCTGCTGTCGACGTACGCCTGGGCCACGATCGGGCGGATCGCAGGCATCGCTGCCATCGTCGCCTTCGTGGCCGGCTTCGCCATGCTGGCGCTGGTCATCCTGGGCTTCGTGCACCGGCACAAGGTCGCCACGACCTGATTCCATCCGCCCCCAACGGCGGTGGCGCCGGTCGGCCTTCGGGCCGGCCGGCGCTGTCGCGTCGCGCCGGTACCATGCCCAACCACGATCACCCAGCCCTCGAGCACTCACCCGCAGCCGACCATCGGCGTGCTGTACCCGGGGGCCATGGGCGTCACGGTCGCCGCCGCCGCTGGCAGCGCTGGTCACCGGGTCCTCTGGGCGTCGGCAGGGCGGTCCTCGGCGACAGCCGAGCGGGCCGAGCGGGCGGGCATGGACGACGTGAGCACGCTCGCGGCGGTCTGCGCCGGCAGCGACATCGTGCTCAGCGTCTGCCCGCCGGACGCGGCCGCGGTGGTCGCCGGCGAGGTCTCCGAGACGGGGTTCGCGGGGATCTTCGTGGACGCCAATGCGATCGCGCCGTCGACAATGGTGGCCGTCGCCGAGGTGGCCGCCGCCGGCGGGGCGGATGTGGTGGACGGCGGGATCGTCGGCCCACCGGCGCACCAGCCCGGATCGACGCGGCTCTACCTCTCAGGGACCCGGGCGGCCGAGGTGGCGGAGGTGTTCGCCGGCTCGAACCTCGAAGCGTCGGTCATCGGTGAGGAGCTGGGCACCGCGTCGGCGCTCAAGATGTGTTACGCCGCGTACACGAAGGGCTCCGCCGCCCTCCTGCTGTCCGTGGCCGCTCTCGCCCGCGCCACGCGGGTGGAGTCGCCGCTGATGGCGGAGTGGGACCTTTCGCAGCCGGGACTACGGAAACGGGCCGACGGCACGGCGGCCGGGTCGGCGCCGAAGGCCTGGCGTTGGACGGGAGAGATGGCCGAGATCGCCACGACGTTCGAGCAGGCCGGCCTGCCGGACGGCTTCCACCGCGCCGCGGGCGAATTGTTCGAGCGCCTCGGCCGCTTCAGGGACGGGCAGGCCGACCTCGACGCCGTCGTCGAGGCACTGCTCGCCGATCCGGGGCCGGTCAGGCCGCCTGGCGGGTAGCGGCGGCCTCCACGACCGGCCGGCGGGTATGGCCACCGATGAAGTCCAAGCCGAGGAAGCGGCGCAGCGTGGGCTTCGAAGCCGACGGGCATTCCAGCCACACGGAACCGTCAGCGTGGGCCACCGGCGCCGTCACCTCGCCGCAGAGGGAGCACACCGGTGTCTCCCGCTCGGCGAACTCGAGCGCCGTCAGGGCCTGGTCCTGCTGGGCGTTGCTCAACTGCTGTGTCATCGCGTCTCCGCCATCGTCGTTTCGGATTCAACATTCGATCCGGCCACATTCTAACGATCGATAGGTGGTTCCGGCCGCTGACCAGGTGCCGCTTGTGTCACATCCCGATGCCCGCCGACCGCACCCAGACGTGACACAAGCGGGTGGTGGAGGCAGCGGGTCGGTCATGATGCGGACATGCCGGAGATGGTCAAGGCCGCCACGCTCGCCGGCCCGTTCGACCTCCGGGTCGAGCAGTACCCGCGTCCCGAGCGGCTGGAGCCGGGCGCGGTGCTCCTGCGCATGCTGGCCTCGGGCATCTGTGGCACGGACAAGCACACCTATCGCGGCGAGACGGAGCAGTACGTCGGCACGGACCACGCCCGCTCGACGCCCTTCCCGATCATCCAGGGCCACGAGAACGTCGGGGTCGTCGTCGACATCGGCCCCGGGGGGGCGCAGGCCTTCGACGGCTCGCCGCTGGCCGTGGGTGATCGCGTGGTGCCGGCGCCCAACCGGGCCTGCGGGCGATGCCGGCCGTGCACCGACGGCGACTTTCCCTATTACTTCTGCGAGAACCTCGAGAACTACGGCAACTCGCTGTCGTGCGCGCGGCCGCCCCACCTGTTCGGAGGGTGGGCCGAGCTGCTCTACCTGCGCCCCGGGACGCCCGTCTTCAAGGTCCCTGCCGGGCTGCCCACGGACGTCGCCGTCCTCACCGAGCTCTTCGCCGTCACACACAGCCTGGATCTGGCGGCGGCCATGCGCCGCCCGGGGGGGTATCGGGCGGGCGACACCGTCGCCGTGTTCGGCGTCGGCCCGGTCGGACTCGTCCACGTCGCCAAGGCCGCGCTGACCGGCGCCGGCCGCGTGGTCGGCATCGACCGCTTCCCGACCCGGCTCCGCATCGCGGAGGCGCTCGGGGCCACCGACACCGTCGTCGTGGCGGACAGCGGCGAGCGCGCGGCAACCGACGTGCGGACGCTGCTGGGCGGCGGAGCCGACGTCGTGGTCGACGCCACCGGGCACCCCTCGAGCTTCGGGCCGGCGCTGAGCCTGCTGCGCGACGGCGGAACGCTGCTCGAGGTGGGCGCCTTCGTCGACCTCGGCACCATCCCGATCAACCCGGCCGACATCCTCGGGCGCAACCTGACCATCGTCGGTGTGGCCGGTGAGGACGCGCGGGTCTACGACGCCACCCTCCAACTCCTCGCCGAGCACCACGACCGCGTGCCCTTCCATCTCGCCGTGACGCATCGCTTCCCGATCGAGCAGGCCAAGGAGGCCATGCACACCGCGCTGGGGGCGGGCGATGCGATGAAGGTCATCATCGTCCCGGCGTCCGAGGCCGGATGACCGGCGGGGCAAGCTGTGGGGTGTGGACCCGAGTCCTGTGAACGCGCTCCCGGATTCCTTCGTCACCACGCGCCTGGCCGTGCATGCTCTCGCCGAGCACGTCTTGTGCGCGGTGCGCTACGCCGCCGTCGAACGGATCGGCCTGGCGCCCGTGCCGGACGGCATTGCCACCCCGCCGTTCGACGGACGCACCGTCGGCCTGCGTGGTCTCGAGCTCGTCGACCGTGGTCCCGACGGCGAGCGGCGCGCGCCCGTCACCACGTTGCGGGCGGCGGCCGACCACTTCGGCATCGCGGTCGGAGCACCCCCGCTGTGGACGGCGGTCACGGCGCCCGACCCGGATGCCCCGCTTCCCATCGACGAGATCGACCTGCGGCTCCTCTGCGGCTGGTTCACGCTCACCGGTGAGGCTCTGGCCACGCAGGCACCGGACGCGTCAACGACGCTCTGGCCGGAGCACTTCGATCTCGCCACCACCGTCAGGGACACAGAGCTCGGTGACATCACCTTCGGCGGCTCACCCGGCGACGCCGAGCACGAACAGCCCTATCTCTACGCGTTGCCTCCCTCGCCGGTACCCGATGGCGATCGTTCCTTCTGGAACGAACCCTTCGGTGCCGCGCTCTCCTACGACCGCGTCACGACCGCGGGCGACGCCACGGACTTCTTCGCCGACGCCGCCGCCCGCGTCTGCGCCGCCGCAACATCGGAGGCCGGATGATGGCTACGCCCGATCCCGCTTCCTACGACGTGATCGTGATCGGCGGGGGACCCGCCGGCGAGACGATCGCCGGCCGCTGCGCCGACCACGGGCTGTCGGTCGTGCTCGTCGAGAAGCAGCTCATCGGCGGCGAGTGCTCGTACTGGGGCTGCATCCCCTCGAAGACGCTGATCCGCCCGGGCGACGTCGTCGCCGCTGCCCGCAGGGTGCCTGGCGCCGCCGAGGCCGTCACCGGCCGGATCGACGTGGACGCCGCACTCGCGCAGCGGGACTACATGACCAGCGACTGGGAGGACGGCGGTCAGGTGACCTGGCTGGCCGAGAAGGGGATCGCCCTCTTACGGGGAGAGGGGCGCCTGGTCGGCGAGCGCGCGGTCGAAGTCGCGATACCGGAAGGGGGGGCCCAACGGCTGGAGGCCACGAAGGCCGTCGTCCTGGCGACCGGCACGAGCGCGGCCATGCCGCCGATCCCGGGGCTGGCTGACGTGCGAGCGTGGGACAACCGGGCCATCACCGCGGCGAAGCAACTGCCGCGGCGCCTGCTGGTGCTCGGCGGCGGGGCCATCGGGGCCGAGATGGCTCAGGCGTGCAAGCGCCTGGGGTGCGACGAGGTCACGGTCGTCGAGGGATCGCCACGGTTGCTGGCCCGGGAGGAGCCCTTCGCCGGCGACGAGCTAGCGGCGGCGTTCGAGGCGGAGGGGATCAGCGTCATCACCGGCGTCTCGATGGCGTCCGTGCGCCGGGCCGGGGCGGATGGACCGGTGGTCGGGACGCTGGCCGACGGTCGCGAGATCGAGGCCGACGAGCTGCTGGTCGCAGTTGGTCGCCGGCCCGCCACCGGGTCACTCGGGCTCGACAAGGTGGGCCTCGAACCCGGACGCTCCGTCGACGTGGACGACCAGCTCCGCGCCACCGGCGTGCCCGGTGGTTGGCTCTACGCGGTCGGCGACTGCAACGGCCGCGCCCTCCTGACGCACATGGGCAAGTACCAGGCCCGCATCGCCGCCGACGTCATCGTCGGCCGCGAGGCCCGCGACGAGGCCAGTGCGTCCGTCGTCCCGAGGGTCACGTTCACCGATCCGCAGGTCTGTGCCGTCGGGCTGACCGAAGCGCAGGCCCGCGAGCAGGGGATCGAAGTCCGAGGCGTCGAGTACGGCACGGGCGACGTGGCCGGTGCCTCCACGCAGGGCAATGGCATCACCGGCACGAGCAAGCTGGTCATCGACGAGGAGCGGCGCATCGTCGTCGGAGCCACGTTCACGGGACCTGGTGTCCAGGAGCTGCTCCACTCGGCCACCGTCGCCATCGCCGGTCAGGTCCCGCTGGCGCGGCTGTGGCACGCCGTGCCGTCCTTCCCGACCGTCAGCGAGGTGTGGCTGCGGTTGTTGGAGGCCTACGGGCTCTAGCCGGCTGCGGCCGCGCCGAGGCCGAGGACGTCGATGGCGTTGGCCTTCATCACCAACGGTCGGACCTCGGGCTTGATCTCGAGCTGCTCGAAGCTGTCGATCCACCGCTCGGGGCTGATCAGCGGGTAGTCGGTGCCGAACAGCACCTTCTGCTTGAGCAGCCCGTTGATCGCGCGGACCAGTTGCGGCGGGAAGTACTTCGGGAGCCAGCCCGAGAGGTCGATGTAGACGTTCGCCTTGTGCGTCGCCATCGAGATGGCCGAGTCCTGCCACGGGACAGACGGATGAGCGAGGATCACGGTGAGGCCCGGGAAGTCGGCGGCGACGTCATCGAGGAGCATCGGGTCGGAATAGCGGAGCTTGACGCCCCGCCCACCCGGGAGGCCGGCGCCGATGCCCGTCTGGCCGGTGTGGAAGAGCGCTGGAACGCCGAGCTCCTCGATCGCCTCCCAGAGTGGATAGTGGGCGGGGTCGTTCGGCTCGAACGCCTGGAGGCTGGGATGGAACTTGAAGCCCCGGACGCCCGAATCGCGTGCGAGTGAGCGGGCGCGCTCTACCGCCACGGGGCCAGCCAGCGGATCGACGGATCCGAAGGGGATCAGGACGTCCGCGTGTTCGGCGGCCTGCTCGGCGATCTCGGCGCTCGACAGCGGAGGATGGCCCAGACCGGTCCCGGCGTCGACCGTGAAGATCACCGCGGCCATGTCGCGGGAGCGGTAATAAGCGGCCAGGTGCTCGACGGTGGGTGTGCGCTCGTCATCGGACCTGAAGTACTTCGCGGATGCGTCGAGCAGCTCGGCGTCCAGCGCGAAGCGTCCACAGGCGTCCTGCTCGACGTGGACGTGCGTGTCGATGGCCCTCAACCTGGCCACGTCCATCTCAGCCATGGGAGATCTCCTCTCGGCGGCTCGTGCGCTGCCCGCGGCGCGCCGAGGCCAGCTCGATGATCGACGGCAGCGAGGCCGGGTTCGCCATGGCGTCGCGGCTGACGACCGACGCCGGGGCGGCGCCCAGCAGGATCTTCTTTACCGGCAGCTCGAGCTTCTTGCCCGTGAGGTTGCGAGGGATGTCCGCCACGGCCGCGATGGTGTCGGGCACGTGCCGCGGTGACAGCGCCGCCTTGACGGCGGCGGCGATCGAGCGGCGTCGTTCGTCGTCGAGCCCGCCGTCGTCGGTCACCACCAGCAGGATCAGCTCGCCGGGGCCACCCTCGTCGTCCTCCAGGTGCACGGCCAGGCTGTCGGTGATGCCGGGCAGGTCCTCGACCACGCGGTACAGCTCGGCCGTCCCGATGCGCACCCCGCCCCGGTTGAGCGTGGCGTCGGAGCGCCCGGTGATCACACAGCTCCCCCACTCGCTGAAGCGGATCCAGTCGCCGAAGCGCATGACGCCCGGGTAGTGCTCGAAGTACGTGGCCGTGAGGCGCGTGCCGTCGTCATCGCCCCACAGGCCGACGGGCATCGACGGCATGGGCTCGGTGATGACCAGCTCCCCGAGCTCGCTGACGACCACCGAGCCGTTCTCGTCGTACGCCCACGCGCTCACCCCCAAGCAGCGTCCCGACATCTCGCCGGCCCACACGGGCAGCAGCGGGCTGCCCTGGACGAGCCCGGTACAGACGTCGGTGCCCCCACTCCCCACGTTGAGGGGGACGTCGGGTCCGAACTGCTCGTGGATCCACAGGCTGCCCTCGGCCGGTAACGGCGCGCCGGCGGCGGCCAGCGACCGAAGCCGGGAGAGGTCGAACCGGCGGGTCGGCTCCTCCCCGCTCCGGCGGCACGCCATGATGAACCCCGGGCTGAGTCCCATGACGGTTGCACCGGCAACGGACGCCAGCTCCCATTGCCGCGCCAGCCCGGGATGAAGCGGATTGCCGTCCAGCAGGACGAGCGACGCGCCGACCACCAGCCCCGACACCAGCGCGTTCCACATCATCCACGCGGTGGTGGTGAACCACATGAAGCGGTCAGCGGGGCCGAGGTCCCAGCTCAGCGCGTGGTTCTTGAGGTGCTCCAAGAGGACGCCCCCGTGGCCGTGCACGATCGCCTTGGGCAACCCCGTCGTGCCGGACGAGAACAGGATGACGAGCGGGTGGTCGAAGGGCACCGGCTCGAAGCGCAGCTCCTCGTCGGCGGCTGCCTCCGCCAGGAGGCCGGGCCAGGTCACGTCGGCGCCAGAGAGGCTCAGCTCGCTGTAGGGGACCTCGATCACGAGCTCGACCGTGGTCAGCGCGCCGCGCACCTCCGCCACCCGACCTCTGGTGTCGATGAGCTCGTCGCCATAGCGGTAGCCGGCAACGGCGAGCAGCACCTTCGGCTCCACCTGCGAGAAGCGGTCGATGACGCTGCGCGGTCCGAACTCGGTGGCGCAGGAGCACCAGACGGCCCCGATGCTCGCGCAGGCGAGGAAGGCCACCACCGTCTCCGGGATGTTCGGCAGGTAGGCGGCAACCCGGTCCCCCTTGCCGACGCCCCGGGCCAGCAGCGCGGCGCGCACCCGGGCCACGGCATCCCGCAGCTCGCCGGCCGTCACCTCGATCGGGGGGCGGGTCTGCCCGTAGGCCACGAGGGCCACGTCCCCCGGGCGATCGGCCCATGCGGCCAGCAGGCGGTCGGCGTAGTTGAGCCGGGCGGCCGGGAACCAGCGCGCACGCGGCATCACCCGCTCGGCGAGCACCGGGCGGGGCGCAGGGGCGCCGGACACGTCGAAGTACTCCCAGATCGAGGTCCAGAAGCCGTCGAGGTCCGAGATCGACCACTGCCACAGCTCGTCGTAGTCGACGAAGGTCAGGCCCCGCTCGCGCTCCAGCCACGCGAGGTACTGGCCGATCCGCGAGCGCTCGCGCGCGTCGGGCGCCGGTGGCCAGAGTGGGAGCGGAGCGGCACCGCCGCCGTCCAGGGTCATGCTCAGCCGGCGGCGGCCCAGGTGATCGCCGCGTCCCGATCCGCCAACGGGAACAGCTCGAAGTCGCCTGGGATCATCCAACCGAACAGGCGGGCGACGTGGGTGACCCAGCCGACGTCGGTGACGAGCGCCATGCGACGCCACTTGCTGTGATGCTCGAGGCCGACCTTGGCGTCCTGCCAGGCGGCGCCGGTGCTGTAGCCGTCGAAGCGGTCGCCCATGACGAAGACGAGACGGATGGGGCCCTGCTCCGCGGCAGCCCCGACGGCCGGTACGAGGACGCCGGTATAGTCCGAGGCCTCGACCTCTCCGACCGCTTCGAAGCTGATGACGCCGGGGGGAAGCCCTTCGAGCGGATCGATCATGGAGGTGCTCCTATCACAACGGCTCAGGTGGCGCGACCCGTCCGGTCCCGCCTGCGTGTGATGGACTTCTCCCCGATGCGGGGCGTCGAGGCGACCAGGCCGACCGAGCCGATGGGTGGGTTCCGCTACCCAGGCTGGTACGCCATCCTCGCGGCCGCCGCGCTGTTCGTCTCGCTGATCATCGCCCTCCAGAACCCGGTACCGGGCTGGGAGCTGTCGCTGACGGAATGGATCAACGGCGCACCCGACAGCGCGGCGACGCTGCTCTATCCCCTGATGCAGCTCGGCACCCTCGCCGCACCTCTCCTCGTCGTGTGGGGCATCCTCGTTTTCAAGCGCGACCGGTTGCTGGCGCTGACGACGCTCGTCGTCGGCCTGGCAGCATGGTTCGGCGCCAAGATCATCAAGCGGTGGGTGGAGCGGGGGCGGCCGCTCGAGTACCTCCCCGGGATCAACGTGCGCGAAGGGACGGGGACAGGTCTCGGCTTCATCTCCGGGCACAGCGCGGTGGTCGCGTCAGCGGTGGCCATCATGGTGATGGCGGCCATCCCGAACCGCTTCCGCGCTGCCGTGCTGGGCATCGCCCTGTTCGTGGGCGTCGCCCGCATCGTGCACGGCGTCCACCTGCCTGTGGACGTGGTCGGCGGCTGGGCCTTCGGCGCGCTCATCGGTTTCGCCGGGCTCTGGGTGTACGACCGGATCGCGCCCTGGATCGGGGCGCGGCGACTGACGGTCGCACCCAGCACTGCTTCCTCGCTGAGCTAAGGGGCTGTCCTAGGGGCGATCCGGTCCTGCGGCGGCTACACGCGCTGGCCGAAGTAGGCCCTGGCGTCGTCGTCGAAGAGCAGGTAGCCGGCCACCAGCAGGTAGAGGACGGTGGGCCAGATGGCGTGGTACCAGTGGACGCTGTGGAGTCCTGCCACCACCCAGAACAGGGTGATGAGCCGCGCAACGGCGACGATGGCCACGACGAGGCGGGCCCAGTTCGCCGCCGTCCGGAGTGCGAACCCGACCAAGACCACGATGATCCCGATGCCCAGGCTCACGACCGCGTACGAGGTCAGGTTGCCCTGGCTCACGTCGAGCGCTTCGAGGAGCTCGTCATCGTTCCGATCGAGCAGGAGCGACAATGACGCCAGCACGTCGAGCACGCCAGCGATCATGATCAGGATCGACAGGAAGCCGACCCCGAACGGGCGCCGCACGGGTAGTGACACGAGTCCCCCTCTCCGCCCGGCCTCGCGGAGACCCGACGTGTTGAGCGGACTCTAGGGTGGCCGGTGGGTATCGATCACGGAGGAACGGATCTCTCATGGGCAGGAAGAAGATTGAGCAGGACCTGCGCGACGCCGGGATGCGCAAGAAGCGCGCACGGAGGCTGTCCGGAGCCGCCGACCGGGCCCGAGCAGGTGACCGCGCTGCGCGCGAACTCGTGAAGCAGCACTCTGACGCCCTCCGACACAGCATTTCGGCTGTAGTGAGGCACGCCAAGCCGCCGAGGTCGACGACCTTGAAGAAGGCATCGGCGAAGAAGTCGTCGGCCAAGAAGTCGTCGGCCAAGAGGACCTCCACGAAGCGTGTACCTGCGCGGCGGTCGACGTCCAAGTCGACTTCGCGAAAGGCGCCGGCAAAGTAAGCCGGCTCCGGTCGGCGTGCCGCCACGAAACCGGCGACTCCCAATGCCGCAGGAGCTGACTCTGGTCGCTCACCTAGCGCGCCGGTCCCGCCACCGTTCGACGTCGGCTCGTAGCCACAGCAGGCACCGCCCTCGGCACGTGTCGACCACGGGTCGCGGGAAGTCGTCGTATCGCTTGCGATAGACGCTCACGGCGCCGGGTGGGAGTTGGCCGTCGTCGTCGCCGGCACTCGACGGACGCGTTTCGCTCAGGTCGAAAGCGCCGCGCAGAGATCGGTGGCTGTGCCGTTGCTGCTCTTCACCACCGTGAAACCTGTCGCGAAGTCGAAGGTGAACACGACGCGACCGACGTACAGCGTGGTCGACGGCCCGGCCGGGACGTCCGTCGGGAAGAGGAACAAGATGAGGTGTCCCATGGTGGTGAACGTGCTCGTCCCAAAGGCGTCGGTCACGATGCTCCAGGGCGCTCCGTTCGATCGGAACGAGAGCGTTGCGCCCGTGTCCCCGTTCGTGAGCGTCGCCGTGCTACCGCGACCTGCCAAGATGACGCGTTCATTGCCATTGGCATCGGTGAGCTCATGCGTGCTCCGTGGATCGGCGCCTGCATCGAGAATGACCGGGAACTCACAAGCCACTCCTGCTGGGAACTCAATCACATCAGCCGCGGCCTGGTCGACCATCCCGACGATGACTGTTGCCGACGCAACAACCGTGATTACCGCTGCTCGTCTCATCGACGATCTCAACATGAGGTACCCCCACCCCAGGCGTGGGGAGGACTGAACTTCCCCACGGCCACGCCCTGCCGCCACTTTGAGCCACCGCCTCGACCTGCGCAACATTGTCGCTCGCTCGGCGGTGAGGACCGCGACCGATCGAGATGGTGTCCGACGGCTTGTAGCCGGCTCGCCGCCCTCCGTGGCGACAATTCGACTCGCGGCTAACGCGGTGCTGGGGCGGTAGCAATCTGTGTGCGTCCCAAATGTGTTCCGCGGCCGCAGCGGGCTCTCCTACGGTCGCCGCGTGGATGGAAGGAACGACCTGGTTTACGCCCGCCGGAAGCGGTGACCAGTTTTTCCTGGACTACGAACGGGGGCGACCGGACTGGCCGAGCGAGGCCGTCGAACTTCTCGACTTCCCAACGACCGGGACAGTGCTCGACCTGGGGGCGGGTACGGGCAAGTTGACGCGGCTGCTTGTTCATCGGTTCGACCAGGTCGTCGCCGTCGAGCCATCCGAAGCGATGCGGCGCATCCTGGTCGGACTCTGTCCGCGGGCAAGCACGTGCGCCGCACAGGCCCGAAACCTCCCGCTCGCCGACGACTCCGTAGACGCGGTGTTCGCAGCAGAAGCGTTCCACTGGTTCGATGATGACCAGTCCCTTGCCGAGATTGCACGAGTGCTACGGGCCGACGCGCCGCTCGTGCTGCTGTGGAATCTTCCGGCAGGGTCGTGGGAGCCGTCGATCGCAGCCGCGCAAACGCTGCTGCGCGGGCGGCTACCCGGAGGCCGCCTCGACTATGACCCGTTCGACTTGGACGGGCCACGCCGCGGTGACGGGGAGTGGCGCTGTTCATTCGCCGCGGCGGGGTTCGAGCCTCTCAGCGACACGCGCATACCGAATTCACAAACTCTCGATCGGGAAGGACTCGTCTCGTTCTTCGCGTCGATGGGTTGGGTTGCAGAACTCGGGGACCAAGAACGGCTGCCACTTCTCGCCGAGGTGAGGTCGGCTCTCAGCGCGAGCACGTACCGGCGACCGTGGATCACCCAGGTCTTCTGGACACGACTTCTGAGTCAATGACGCGAGACGCCACATGTGCCGATGGGGCGCGGCTAGGTCACGCGCACGTGAGCGCTGGGCCTCTCCAGAGCGGCTGTGACCACGCCTGCCGTCAGAGTGCGTAGCACCTGCTACATGCGGTGGGCCGCCAGGGTCTCGAACCCTGCACCTTGGGATTAAAAGTCCCCTGCTCTACCGGATGAGCTAGCGGCCCGGAGGGTGGGGGCATCGTACGGGCTCGGCAGGCCTTGACCCTTTCCACGTCCACTCTTCGTCGGCCATGCTTAGACGGTGAAAGCCGGACGGATCGTCCTCATCGTCATCGGCGCTCTGGTCGCCCTACTCGGGTTCGGTCTGCTGGCCGGCGGGGCGGGAGCCCTCGTCGGCTACGCGACCCAGCGCGACGACGACGGGTTCTTCCGCACGCCCGAGGTGCGGTTGGCCACGCCCACCTACGCCATCGAGTCGGACCGCATCGACCTCGAGACCCGCCCGGGCCCGTCCGACTGGCTCATAGACCGTGGCGGGCTCGGCACCGTGAAGCTGGTGGTGGAGCCGGCGGAGGAGACGCAGGTGTTCGCCGGCATCGGGCCGAGCGCGGAGGTCGCTGCCTACCTCGAGGGTGTGAGCCGCGACCAGATCCGGGACATCGACCTCAACCCGGACCGCGTCCGCTACCGGCGCCGCGACGGCGACGCTGTGCCGGCCCCGCCCGGTGAGCAGTCCTTCTGGGTGGCGACCAGCTCGAGCAGCGAAACCGGCGACCTCACGTGGGAGGTCGAGAGCGGCGACTGGACGGTCGTGCTCATGAACGCCGACGCCAGCCCGGGCGTCGACACCGATGCGCGCCTCGGCATCAAGGTCGACTGGTTCCTCCCGGCGACGATCGCGCTCCTCGCCGGCGGTCTCGTCCTGCTGCTCGGCGGGACGGCGCTGGCCATCATCGCCGGACGCGGCCTGGCTCGCGCTCCGGCCGAGCCCGTGACCGTGACCGGGCCTGCTCCGTTCCCACCGCCAGCCACCCCGGGCGGGGCCGTGGCGACCGCCGGCGTCCCCGGGGTCGCCGTTGTGCCGTCGCCGGCGCCGCACTACCCGCTGACCATCACCGGTCATCTCGACGACGAGCTCAGCCGCGGGCTCTGGCTGGTGAAGTGGCTGCTGGCCATCCCCCACTACATCGTGCTGGCGTTCCTGTGGCTGGGCTTCCTCGTCGTCACGATCATCGCCTTCTTCGCCATCCTCTTCACCAAGCGCTACCCACGGTCCCTGTTCGACTTCAACGTCGGGGTGCTCCGGTGGAGCTGGCGGGTCGGCTTCTACTCGTTCAGCGCGCTCGGCACGGACCGCTACCCGCCCTTCTCACTCGGGCCGGCCGACTACCCGGCGACGCTCGACGTGGTCTATCCCGAAGACCTCTCGCGGGGACTGGTGCTGGTGAAATCCTGGCTCCTCGCCATCCCCCACTACCTGGTCGTGAGCATCTTCGGTTGGGGTTGGTGGCTCGGCTCGGGGGGCCGGGACGAGGTGGGCTGGACCGGCCCGGGCTGGACCTTCGCGGGCACCTTCGGGCTCATCGGCCTGCTGGCCGTGTTCGCGGGCATCTCGCTGCTCTTCCGCGGGCGCTACCCGTCAGGGATCTTCGCGTTCGTCATGGGCATGAACCGCTGGCTGTACCGGGTAGCCGCCTATGTCACGTTGATGACCGACGAGTACCCGCCCTTCCGATTGGACCAGGGCGGGGACGAGCCGGTCGTCGCGGCCGCACCGCCGATCACTGACGCAGTCGAGCCCTGAGTCCGCCGGATCTCATACAGGCGCGAACGTCGCCTCCGCCGTCAGCGGCCCGTCGCAGCTGACCACTCCGTCGTCCACCAGCTTCACGAGGTGGGCGAAGACGCTGCGCTCGGCGGCAGGGTGCAACTCCTTCGGCACGGCCGTGTAGAGCTCGGCGACGATGGCGGGCACGCCGCCGGTGCCGCCGCGGACGGCGGCAACCACCTGCGCCTCCCGCTCCAGGCGGTGCGCGAGGTAGGCCTCCAGGAACGGAGGCGGATCGGTCACGGGCCCGCCGTGGGTGGGCCACAGCACGGCGTCGTCCCGCCCGAGCAGCAGGCGAAGGCTGGCGAAGTAGGCCCTCATGTCGCCATCGGGTGGAGCAATGACGGTCGTCGACCAGCCCATCACGTGATCGCCCGTGAACAGCGCGCGCTCTTCGGCGAGGGCGTAGGCCGTGTGGTTGGACGTGTGTCCCGGCGTGTGCACGGCCTCCACCGTCCATCCGGCGCCCTCGACCACCTCGCCGTGAGCGAGCCTCACATCGGGATCGAACGCGGTGTCGACGGCCTCCTCGGTCACCACGTCGTCGCTGGGATCGATCGCACCATGAGGGCCGAAGGCGAACGTGGTCGCGCCGGTCTCGCCCGCCAGCCAGCGGGCCAGCGGGGAGTGATCGGCGTGGCAGTGGGTCACCAGGATGTGCGTCACCCGCTCGCCCTCCAGCGCCGCGGCAAGGGCGGCCTGGTGCGACTCCAGTTCCGGGCCGGGATCGACGACCGCGACCTCGCCGCGGCCGATGATGTAGGTGCCCGTGCCCCGATAGGTGAACATCGACGGGTTCTCGGCCACGACCCGGCGGATGAGCGGGCTGACCTGCTCGGCCTCGCCGTAGCGGACCTCGAGCGGCGGGACGAACGGGATCGCCATCGCTGATCAGCTCGGTGTCCGGCGAGCGATGCGCCGCCGGCGGGCGGGTGGCTGGTGGGCGGTGAGCCCGGACTCGATGACGTCGTGCCGGGGACCCCACTCGGTGAGGAAGGCCTGCACCGTCGCGCACGCAGGCAGGGCGAGGATGGCGCCGACCGGGCCCAGCATCGCCGCGCCGGCAATAGCGGCCGAGAAGGCGACGGCAGGGTGCAGCTCCAACGTCCTCGCGGTGATGCGGGGCGCGAGGAGGTAGTTCTCGATCTGCTGGTAGATGACGATGACGATGAGCACCCAGAGCGCACGGATCGGTTCGTCAAGCAGGGCGACCAGCACGGGCAGCACGCCGGCCAGGTAGGTGCCGATGACGGGCAGGAACTGCGAGACGAGACCCACCCAGATGCCGAGCGCCACCGGGTAGCGCAGCCCGATCAGCGAGAACGCGGCCGTGTGGAAGACGGCCGAGAGCAGCGCCAGCAAGGCCCGGGAGTAGAGGTAGCCGCCGGTCTTGTCGATGGCCAGCTCCCACGCGTGAAGGACCCGCTCCTGGCGGTCGGGCCGCAGCCGGCCGCAGATGGCCCGCCTCATGCGAGGACCGTCGGCGACCATGTAGAAGGTCAACAGGGCGACCGTCAGCATCTGTAGCAGTCCGCTCAGCACCGTCGTCGTGAAGGAGATGGTGTTGTTGGCGAGCGACCCCGCCAGCTGCGCCTTGTCGATCCGGTCGATGAGGTCGCCGAAGTCGAGCTCGGTGGAGAAGTTGCGGTTGACGAAGTCCTGCACCTCGGTGATGCGGGAGGGCAGGTCGTCGATGAAGTTCGCCACCTGCCGGCCGATGAGCGCGCCGATGGCGCCCATGAACAGCAGCGACGCCAGGGTGATGCCGAGGAGGAAGAGCGCCGTCGCCACCCCTCGGCGCCACCCCCGCCGGGCCAGGAAGTTGACGCCCGGCTCGATGGCCAGGGACAGGAAGAACGAGACGGCGATCAGGAACAGCAGGGTGTGGAGCCGCGAGAAGAGCCACCGCCCGACGAGGGTGGCGATGAAGCCGAGCCAGAAGATGGTGATGGCCCGCAGCACCCACCGCGGCATGGTGGCGGTGTCTGCCGACGGGTCCACCCACGGCGTGGCGGCCGGGTCCTCGGCCCCGATTGGGCCCACGGCAGGGCCGGCAGCGGGTTCCGCCGCGGGTTCTTCGGCCACCCGCCGAGCGTAGATGGGAGGGCTCGCGCGACGGGCGACCCTCCGCGGAACAGGGCCGTCCCGTAGCGGATCCGAGCCAGGCGGGCGGCAGGATGGAGGCGTGGAGCAGGTGCGCCAACTGGTAGCCGACGCCATCCGGGCCCGCGTGGGCGGCCCGACGGGCCAGGCGCATGCCCGCGAGCTGTTCGAGTCGGAGGGACCGCGGTGGTTCGGGCCTGATCGGGCCATCTGGCGAGTCCATGCGGACGCCGCGATCTTCGTCGGGGCGCTGCGTGCGCTCCTGCTGCAGAGCCTGCACCCGCTGGCCATGGCCGGCGTCGCCCAGCACTCGGACTTCCGGGAGGATCCCTGGGGCCGGTTGCAGCGGACGGCCCGCTTCCTGGCCGGCACCACCTACGGCACGGCCGCGCAGGCCGAGCAGGCGTGCGCGACGGTCCGCCGCGTGCACGGGCGGGTCCGCGGCATCGCCCCGAACGGTCGGTCGTACGACGCCAACGATCCCCATCTGCTGCTCTGGGTTCACGTGGCCGAGGTCGACAGCTTCCTCGCCGCCCACCAGCGCTTCGGCGCCCGGCCCTTGGACCGGGCCGAAAGAGACCAGTACGTGTCGGACCTGGGCCGGGTCGCCCGAGAGCTCGGCGTACCCGATCCGCCAGCGACGGTCGGGGAGCTGCGCGCCCAGCTGGCCGCCTACCGCCCGGAGCTGGCCACCACCGCCGAAGCCCGGGAGGCGGCGCGGTTCTTGCTGCTGCAACCACCGGTGCCCTTGGCTGCGCGGCGGGCCGTACACCGTGCTCGGGGCAACGGCCGTGGCGCTCCTGCCGTGGTGGGCGAAGGTCATGTTGCGCGTCCCACCGCTTCCCGTGACGGAGACGGTCGTCATCCGGCCGGCCGGGAGGGCCCTCGTCGGCGCCATGCGCTGGGCGTTGGCGGACGGTCAGCGTCCGCGCGCCGGGTCGTCGACGGAGTCGGGCACACTGGCGAGGTGAACGGCGGGGTGAAAGACCAGCCTGACGACGAGGTGCCGTCGCCGCCCCACCAGGACGAGGAGGCGCCGCCGCGGCGGCCGTCGTCGTTGCGGGGCGGGATGCTCGGGGCGGCGATGCTCGGGCTGCGCGAGGTCTTGGAAGGGCCCAAGAAGGAGAAGATCGTCATCCAGGCGGAGGCCCCGGGCGAGCCGCCGGACATCGATCGTCGGGGCTTCGAAGCGCCTCTGGAAGACGGGAGCCTGGCTGTCGGCCCGCCGCTCGACGACCTCAAGGACAAGGCCCACGCCACCCGCCGGTCGCACCGCCTCCGCCGCCGCTCCAGCCGGCGGACCTAGCCCCCCGCCACATCGCCACCGATTCGATATCGATTCGGTGGGGAGGTTCTCGCGGCGGTTGGTTTCGCTGGGCGAGACAGAGGGCCGCGAGAACGGCCAGGGGCCGGACCTGGACCGACGGCGGCCTTCAGGGCCGGCGCCAGCTCGCCCCGGCCCTCGACGACCACCTGCTCGAGGCCGAGCCATTCCGCCATGAGCGCCAGCTCGCCGGCCAGGGCCTCTGCCACCGGGCCGTCCGGCACGCCCGGCTCGGTGTACGCGCCCCGCACCAGAAGCGTGGACATCGCCCGCTCGGCCTTGAGGTCGACGCGCCCGACCAGCTCGTCACCGAGCAGGAAGGGCAGGACGTAGTAGCCGAACCGCCGCTTGGGCGCGGGCGTGTAGATCTCGATGCGGTAGTGGAAGCCGAACAGCCGCTCGACCCGCGGCCGCTCCCAGATGACGGAGTCGAACGGCGACAGGAGCGCGCACGCCCGCACCCGACGCGGCAAGGACGCCTCGGGGTGGACGTAGGCCTGCTCCTTCCACCCCTCCACCTGCGCCGGCAGCAACTCCCCCGCCTCGACCAGCTCGGCCACCAGCGGGCGGCAGCGCGCGATGTGCTGGCGGTGGTACTCCGCCAGGTCCCGCAGCGTCCCCACGCCCTGCGATCGCGCCGCCAGCAGCAGCAGCGCCTTGCGGGCGTCGGGCTCGCTCGGGGTCGGCGCCGCCAGCACGGACGCCGGCAGCATCCGCTCGGGCAGGTCGTACAGGCGGGCGAAGTCGTTGACCCGCCGACGGGCTGTGATCCGCCCTGTGAAGAAGAGCCACTCGAGGGCCAGCTTGGCGTGGTCCCAGTCCCACCACGCCCCCTTGGGGGCGGTGCGCTCCGACAGTTCACCGGCGACGACCGGCCCCCGCTCGGCCACCATCTCGTAGACGGTCTCGACGTAGCCCGGACGCTCCTTGCTCATCCGGGCGACGCCGCGCCACGCGTGCTCGGCGGCGCGCGCCATCTTCCAGCGGAACAGCGGCTGCTGCGCGACCGGGATGTGCGAGGCCTCGTGCCCCCAGTACTCGAACAGTTGGCCGTGAGCGGCCGCGCTCGGCAACAGGTCGCGGGGATGCGGTCCGAGGCGGGCGAAGATGGGCAGCTCCTGGGACCGCACGAGCACGTTGACGGAGTCGATCTGGATGAGCCCGACCCGGTCGAACACTCGCCGCAGGTGACGGCGATCCACCCGGCCCTTCGGGCGGGGATCGGTGAAGCCCTGGGCGGCCAGCGCCACCCGACGGGCTTGCGCAAGGGAGAGCGACAGAGGCGTCGCCACGACGCGAACGCGGGTCAGTCGGCTTCGGTGATGGTCACCGAGTTGATGATCACGTCGTCCCGCGGGCGATCGTTGCGATCGGTCGGCACGCGCTGCATCTCGTCGATGACCTCCATGCCTTTCACGACCTGCCCGAAGAGCGAGTACTGCGGCGGCAGACCCACACCGCTCTTCCCGCTCACGATGAAGAACTGGCTGCCGTTGGTGTTCGGCCCGGCGTTGGCCATGGCCACCGAACCGAGCTGGTACTGGCCCGCCTTCGGGAGCTCGTCCTCGAACTTGTAGCCCGGGCCGCCCCGCCCGGTCCCCGTGGGATCACCGCCCTGGCACATGAAGCCGTCGATGACGCGGTGGAAGATCACCCCGTCGTAGTAGTGGTGGAGGGCCAAGAAGACGAAGTTGTTGACCGTCTTCGGAGCTTTGACCGCGTCGAGGGCGATGACGATGTTCCCGAGCGTGGTGTCGAGCGTGGCCGTGTAGCGCTTGGCGGCGTCGATGCCGTGCTCAGGGCCGTCGGCCGGGAACTGCTGGGTCTTGGCGGCCGAGCCGTCGGGGGCGGGGAAGGGGTGGGGCATAGGCCGGCGACCCTACCGGCCGCCACCGACCGGACGTCAGCCGACCGGCGCCACCGGCTCGGACGTCAGCCGCCGACGCTCGACGCCCAGTTGGCGATGAGCAGGTCGGACTGCCGCGCCGCCGCGGTCAGCGCCTGGGCGACGTCCGACCGCGCGACCAGGATCGACTCGACGGCGTTCGAGGTGAGGATCCGCACCTCACGCTGCGGGCCCAGCACGGGCCCGGCCTCCACCGGGGTGTCCGCCGCTGCCAAGAGCTGGTCGTACCCGACCGCGAAGCGCGGATCCGACGCGTACACGTCCTTGATCGGCGCCAGTTCGGTGGCGCTCTGCCGTACCGGGACGTACCCGGTGTCGGCCGCCCACTGCGACTGCTGCTCGGGCGCCACGAGGAACTTGATGTAGTCCCACGCCGCCGCGGTCTCGGCGTCGCCCTTGCCGATCGGCAGCCACAGCGACGCCCCGCCCACGAGCACGCCCGGGTTCACGGTCGGGCCGGGCATCGGTCCGATGCCCACGTCGGCCGAGGTGACCGGATAGCCACCGGCGTCGAGAATGGTCAGGACCGATCCGAGCGCGGCGGTCGTGTGGATCGTCATGCCCGCCGGCTCCGTGTCGACCAGCTTCAGCAGGTTGTCGGGGAGCGACGTGTTGGGACCGACGTCGACGGCCAGGCCGTCGATGACCATCTGCTGCAGGAAGGTCATCAGCTCGACCCCGGCGGAGCCCGCGAAGAGAACGTTCGTGGCCGGTGCCGCTCGGCCGTTCTCGTTGTTGGCGTAGAGCTCACCGGCCTTGGCCAGCCATTGCTCGAGGAACCAGCCACCACCTCCGTCGATGCTGTGGTCGAGCGCCAGCCCGTACTTCACGACGCCGCTCTGCACGAGCTTCTCGCTGGCTGAGCGCAGCTCCTCGAGGCTGGTCGGCGGGTCGTCTGGATCGAGGCCAGCCTGCTCGAAGGCGGCGCGGTTGTAGTACAGGACAGGGTTCGAGAGGTTGAAGGGCATGCCCTGCAACGCGCCCCGCAGCGTGTAGTACGCGGTGGCGCGGGGGACGAAGTCCGACAGGTCGTAGTCCTCGGCGTTGACGCAGGACTGGATCGGCACGACGGTGTTGGAGTCGGCCAGGAGTTGCAGCGTGTACTCGGGCATCTGCACGAGCGTCGGCCGGTCATTCGCCGACGACGTCTTGTACTTCTCGATGCTCTGCTCGTAGCCGCCCTGGTTGATGAGAGCCACCCGCACCTTGGTCTGCGACGCGTTGTAGGCGTTGGTGAGCTTGGCCAGGGCCTCCTCGTTGGCCGCCGTCATGGCGTGCCAGAACGTGATCGGCACGGGACCCGTCGCCGCGTCCAGCGCCTCGACGGGGCAGGGCGGGAGCTCCTCCTCCGGGACGGCCGTCGTCGTGGGGATCGTGGCCGGCGTGTCACCGGTGTCCGGCGGGGGCACCGTCGGGACGGTCGCACCGCCGATCTCCAGGATCGACTTCCCGTTGCCGCACGCGGCCGTCACGGCGCACAGCCCGGCCACGAGCACCACGGTCGAGCGGCGGTGCCGTCCCCTGCTCATCCCTTCACCGCGCCGGCGGTGAGTCCGCGGATGAGCTGGCGCTGGAACCCGATGAGCACGATGACGATCGGGGCGGAGGCGATGAGGGTCCCCGCGGTGATCAGCGTGAGCCGGTCCGGATTGGCGCTCGAGAGCGACCGCAGACCGATCTGGACCGTCCGATAGTCGGGATCGTTGGTGATCCGCTGTGGCCACAGGTACTGGTTGTACGCCCCCAGGAACGAGAAGAGCGCCAGTGCGCCGAGCGTCGGCCGGGCCAGGGGCGCGGCCACCTCCCGCAGAAAGCCGAAGTGGCCGAGGCCATCGAGCGCGGCCGCCTCTCGCAGGTCCTTGGGCACGGTGAGGAACACCTGCCGCAGCAGGAACACGCCGAATGCCGCGGCGAGGAACGGCACCACCAGACCCTGATAGGAATCCGTCCACCCGAGCGACTTGATGGTGTCTGTGTTGGCGAGGATCGTGACCTCGGCGGGTACCAGCAACGTGGCCAGCACGACGTAGAAGAGCAGGCCGCGCAGCGGGAAGCGCATGAAGGAGAACGCGTAGGCAGCCAGCAGGGACGTGATCAGCGTGCCCACCGTGATAGCGATCGAGACGATCGCACTGTTCAGGAGGTAGCGATCCAGGTTGCCCTGGTTCCATGCGTCCTTGAGCGTCTCGAGGGTCAGGTCGACGGGGAGAAGTGCGCGGGGGTAGTCGAAGATGGCCGTGCCCGGCTTCAGCGAGAAGAGCACCATCACGTATATCGGGAACAGCAGGAGGATCGCGACGACCGTGAGCACCAGGTAACGAGCCCACTTGCGCGACCCGCTCACGCGGTCGAGCGCCGATGCCTCAGCCATAGTGCACCCTGCGCTCGAGGCCGCGGAACTGGATCAGCGACACCACGAGCATGATCAGGAACAGCAGCACGGCGACGGTGGCCTGCAGGCCGGTGTCGAAGGCGATGACCGAGTTCCGGCCGTAGATCAGGTAGGTGACCGTCGTCGTCACGTCGCCCTGGGGACCACCACCGGTCAGGATGTCGATCTCGGCGTAGGTCTGCAGCGCCCGCACGGTGAGCACGACGACGGCGAAGAGGATGGTCGGGCCGAGCAGTGGCACCGTGACGTTCGTGAACCTCCGCCACCCGCCGGCCCCGTCCACGAACGCGCTCTCGTAGAGGTCGCGGGGGATGCCCTGCAGGCCGGCCGTCATGATGATGAACGTGAACCCGGCGTTGGCCCAGATGCTGACGATGCCGAGCGCGGGCAGCGCCCAGGTCGGGTCCTGCAGGAGGCCGGGCTCCTTCAACACCTCGAAGGGCAGGATGTTGGTGAGGACGCCGATCTGCGGCTGCAGCAGGACCAGCCAGATGAGCGAGGCCACGGCGACGGACGTGGCGACCGTCGACGAGTACACCGTGCGGAAGAAGCGCATCCCTCGCAGGTGCTTGTCGGCGAGCACGGCGAGGCCGAGGCCGATGACCAGGCCGGCCGGCACGGTGATGAGCGCGAACAGGAAGGTGACCCCGAGGGAGTGGCGGAACTCGTTGGACTGCAACACGTCCCAGTACTGCTGCAGGCCGACGTACGTCTTCGCCCCGCCGAACCCGCCGCCCCGGTAGAGGCCCAGCCAGATCGTCCGTCCGAGCGGGTAGAAGACGAACACGCCGAGCAGGACGAGCGCTGGCAACAGGAACAGGAAGGCCAGCAGCGCCTCCCGCGTCCTGGTCCGACTCACGCCTCCACCCGCTTCCCGGTCTCCACGTCGAAGTGCTGCCGGTGGCGGGGCTCGGCGTCGATGAACACCGCCTCGCCCTCGCGGGGACCGTCCACTTCGCTCGTGCGGGCCACCACACGCACCTCGTTGGGGAGCACGCAGGTGATGAGCCGCTCGTAGCCGAGGGCCTCCACCAGCGCCACCCGGGCGGTCAGCGGACCCTCACGGTCGAGCCGGATGTGCTCGGGTCGCACCCCCACGAGATGCTCGCCCGGCTCGAGCAATCCCGGCTGGAACACGTTCATCGGGGGCGTGCCGAGGAACTGGGCGACGAACAGGCTGGCCGGCCGGTCGTACACCTCCTGCGGGGGACCGACCTGCTCCAGCAGGCCCCGTTGCATGACGGCGACCCGGGTGCCCATCGTCATGGCCTCCACCTGGTCGTGCGTGACGTAGATGAACGTCCCCTCGACCCGCTGGTGGAGGGCGATGAGCTCGGCCCGGGTCTCGCCCCGCAGCTTGGCGTCGAGGTTCGACAGCGGCTCGTCCATGAGGAAGACGGCCGGGTTGCGGACGATGGCCCGGGCCAGGGCCACCCGCTGGCGCTGGCCGCCCGAGAGCGCCCCGGGCTTGCGCGACATCAGCTCGCTCAGCCCGAGGAGCTGGGCGGCGTCGCGGGCCGCGTGCCCCCGCTCCCGGACCCCTACCCCGCGGGCCTTGAGCGGGAACTCGATGTTGGCCTGCACGGTCTTGTGCGGATACAGCGCGTAGCTCTGGAACACCATGGCGATGTCGCGCTGCTTCGGGGCGACGTCGTTGACGAGCTGCTCGCCGATCCAGATCTCGCCGTCGGTCGGATCTTCCAGCCCGGCGATCATCCGCAGCAGCGTCGACTTGCCGCATCCCGAGGGCCCGAGGAGCACCATGAACTCCCGGTCGCCGATGTCGAGCACGACGTTGTCGACCGCCGTGACCTCCCCGAAGCGCTTGGAGACGTTGGAGAGCCGCACCCCTGCCACGACGGGACAACGTAGGTCAACCTCCGCCGACCCGCGTGCGACACCGCATACGCTCCACGCCCATGGCCAGCCTCCCCCCGCCCTCGCCCTCCGCGGCGCCGGGGCCCGAGCCGGCCGAGGCGCACGACGCGTCCGCCGGCGCACCCGTCGGCCCCCCCGTCGACCTCGACCGCATCGCGCGGGACCTGGCGGACGTGGAGGTCGCCCTCGATCGCCTCGACCAGGGCACCTACTGGACCGATGAGGTGACGGGCGAACCGTTGCCCGACGATCTGCTGGCTGCCGATCCCGTCGCCCGGCGCAGGCCGCCCGCGGACGGGCCCGCGGCGGCCACGGCACCGGTGCCTCCGGGGAGCACCCCGACCACGTGGTGAACCGCCGGGGGCTGGCCCTCGGTACAGCGGCCGTCGCGGCATCCGCCGCCGCGTTGGCGGCCGCGGCCACCGTCGCCACCGATCCCCACCGCCGCGCCCGCGTCTCGCGGTCGGCCCGGGTGTGGCGCCTGAGCGCGCGGCGCGGCGCGGACTGGACGGCCCACCAGGTCCGCCGTGTCGGCGCGTCCGACGAGCGGCGGGCCGAGCTCGACGCCGGCTTCGCCATCCGCACCGCGGAGGACGTGGCCCGCGAGCTCGGCCAGATGAAGGGCGCACTGATGAAGATCGGGCAGCTGCTCGGCTTCATCCTCGAGGGACTGCCCGAGGAGGCCCAGCGGGCGCTCGCCACCCTGCAGGCGGACGCGCCGCCGATGGCCCCGAGCCTGGCCGCGGACGTCGTCCGGCAGGAGTTGGGCGACGACCCCGAGCGCATCTTCCGGCGCTGGGAGCCGGAGCCGGTGGCCGCCGCGAGCGTCGGGCAGGTCCACCGAGCCGTGCTGCGGGACGGCCGGGCGGTGGCCGTCAAGGTGCAGTACCCGGGCGTCGACACCGCCATCCTCGCCGACCTCGACAACGCTGAGGTCCTGTACGGCCTGTTCTCGGCGTTCGCGCTCAAGGGGCTCGACGTGCGCGCGCTCGTGGACGAGCTGCGTGTGCGCATGGGCGACGAGCTCGACTACCGCATCGAGGCCGCCAACCAGACCGAGTTCGTCGAGCGCTACCGCGACCACCCCTTCATCGCCGTGCCCGCGGTGATAGAGGCCTGCTCGACGCAGCGGGTGCTCACCACCGACTGGGTCGAGGGTCGTCCGTGGGCCGACTTCCTGTCCACCGCCGACCGCGCCGCCCGCCAGCGCGCCGGAGAGATCATCTTCCGCTTCGCGCAGGGCTCGGTCCACAGGCTCGGGGTGTTCAACGGCGATCCCCACCCCGGGAACTACCGCTTCCTCCCCGACGGCCGGATCGCGTTCTTGGACTTCGGGCTCGTGAAGCGGTGGACGCCGGGCGAGTGGGAGCGGCTGGTGCCGTGCCTCGACGCCATTCTGGAGGTCGACCCCGACCGGCTGCTCGGCGCCATGGAGGACGTGGACTTCCTCCCGCCCGGGCACGGGCTCGAGGCGCAGGCGGTGTTCGACTACGTCAGCCTCCCCTACCGGCCATACCTCACCGAGCGGTTCGCCTTCAGCCGGGAGTTCGTGGCCGACACCGTCCAGCGCATCGCCGACGTGCGCGGGCCCCACGCCGAGGTCGTGGCCAGGCTCAACCTGCCCGCCAGCTTCGTCATCCTCGACCGCGTGGTCTGGGGCGTATCCGCCTTGCTCGGCAAGCTGGAGGCCGAGGGTCCGTGGCGGGGAATCCTCGACGAGTACCGAGCCGGAGGGGCGCCGTGCACCCCGCTCGGCGAGGAAGACGCCGCCTGGCGGGCTCGATAGATTGCCGAGTGCAAACAAGTGGGGCGCGCCAGACGGCGCGAGCAGGAGGGGTCCCGAGAGCTATGGCTGATCCGTACAAGGCCAGGGCGCCGTTCGCACCTTGGGACCGGCGCGAGCTGCCCGGGCTGTTCGACGTCGAGGAGTCGGCGCGCCGGGTCGGCAACTACAAGTGGGCCGAGATGAAGCTGTTCGAGGCACTCGGCGGCTGGGTGGCGACCGTGCCCGAGCTGGACGTGAAGATGCGGCTCGGCACCCACTGCTACAAACACGCCTGGCACGCCGAGCTGTGGCACAAGCGGCTGCCCGAGCTGCGGGAGATGAACCCCGAGCGCATGACGAAGCCGGCCAACGAGGCCATGGAGCGCTTCGTGGAGGCGCTCACCGAGCCGGAAGCTGCCGAGCTCACGCTCGAGAAGCTGGTGGGGGTGTATCGGGTCTTCATCCCGCGCTTCGTCGCCGCCTACACGTTCCACCTCAACGCCACGAGCGAGATCACCGACGCGCCGACCATCCGCTCGCTCAAGTTCATCCTCCAGGACGAATTCGACGACTGGCGCGACGGCGAGATGATGATCCAATCGCTCCTGGAGACCGAGGACGACGTGGCGCGTGCCACGGCGCATCAGGCCCGGCTGGAGGCCATCATGGTGGAGGCCGGAGGCATCACCGGCCCGGGCACGATCGGTGCCGACGAACCATCCGACACAGCCGTGAGCAGCGCGGTCTGACCGACCGAGGAGGTTCCACCATGCGTCGTTTCTTCCCCGTCGAAGAGCTGGCTCGGGACGACCGGTTCACCCGGATCACGATGCGGGACCGCATGTCCGACCCTCGCACCGCGATGATCGGGCGGAAGGACGGTTCACGGCCCTCCTCGAACCGGCTCGTACCGTCACGCCCCGACGCGTCCGACGCGGCCAGAGCCCTCATGCACGGCATCTTCGTGGGCGAGATCCAGGCCCTCGAGGGAGCGGGCCGGACGTGTTTCGACTTCACGACCGACGAGGCACCGTTCGCGCTCAAGCTCGACATGGCCCGTCAGTGCTGGGACGAGGCGCGTCACGTCGAGATCAGCGTGAAGCTGGCCGACTGGATGGGCAGTGAGATCGGCCAGTACGCCGAGAACACCGTCCTGTTCGAGGCCGCCTGCAGCGCGGATCCGGTCCTGCGGCTGGCCGGCGTGAACCGCGCGCTCGAGGGCTTGGCGATCGACGTCTTCACGACCATGAAGGAGTTCGGCGACGTCGCCGGCGACCCGTACCTCGAGTTCTGCGAGGACTGGATGCTGGCCGACGAGGTGACCCATGTGAAGATGGGCTCCGACTGGCTCCGGAAGGTGACCGAGGGTGATCCCGAGCGCCGGGCGAAGGCGCTGGAGTTCCAGGGCGTCGTGGACAAGCTGTTCTCGTACGGCGGGTCGCGGTCGGAATCGGACGAATCGCCCATCGGGCTGGCCCGTCGGTTCCGCGAACTGGCCGGGTTCAGCGACGACGAGATCGACGAGATCGCGGAGGTGTCCATGGCTGCCCTCGGCGAGCGCAAGGAGCAGGCCGCTCGGCTGCAGGCCGAGGCCGCCGCCCAGTTCGCCACCGCCTGACAGGTGCTGGCCGGAGGGAATCGCGACTGAATGAGCTGGGCCGGCCGGCACCAGGCTGACTAGGTTCGAGGACATGGCCGTCACCGTCGTCCCGGATCAGTTCGCGATGGTCCTGTTCGACCCGGGCGCCATCAGGACGTGCGCCGAGGCCCTGCTCGACCGCCTCGGGATGGCCGACCGCGACCTGCAGATCGAGGTCGACGAGACCACGCCGATCGCCCGGGTGCAGAGCGAGCTGGGCGATCCGATCGTGGTGCGGGCGGAGAGTGGTGCCTTCGAGGACACCCGGCGGCCCCGCCAGCTCTCAGAGGTTGCCGTCAACACCGCCCTGGGGCGGACGCTCCTGCGCGTCCGCGACCGCCTGTCCGGCAGGTTCGACGACGCGCCGCCCGACCCCGAGCTGACCCTCGCCCAGGTGGCCGCGTGGGACACGTACGCCGTGGGTCGGCTGGCGCGGCTCGGGTACCCGGTGCACCAGCCCCGCTGGATCTACAACTTCCGGAATCGGCACGGCTTCACCGATCACGCCGACGACGCGTTCGCCCGCATATGGGAGGCCGACGACCTCTCCTGGGAGGACCTGTCGGCGTTGTCCGACGGCGCCGCGGCCACCCCGGCGGCTGTCTGACCTGAGAGAGGCCGATGAGAGCGCGGCGGACCGCCGTCAACGACGTCGAGCTCGATCTGCTGGAGTCCGGAGATCCCGACGCGTCGCCGGTCATCCTCGCCCACGGCTTCCCCGAGACCTCATGGTCCTGGCGGCACCAGCTCCCCGTGCTGGCCGACGCCGGCTTCCACGCCATCGCCCCCGACCAGCGCGGCTACGCCGGCTCCTCACGACCCGAACGCGTCGAGGAGTACGGCATCGCGTCGCTCTGCGGCGACCTGATCGCCCTCCTCGACGAGGCAGGGCACGAGCAGGCGGTGTTCGTCGGCCACGACTGGGGCGCGCTCATCGTGTGGGACCTCGCCCGCCTCCATCCCGAGCGCGTGCGGGCGGTGGTCGGCGTCAGCGTGCCGTACACGTTCTGGCCCGGCCGCCCCGTCGAGTTCCTCCGGATGCTCATGGGCGACCGCTTCTTCTACATCCTCTACTTCCAGCCTGTCGGCCCGGCCGAGACCGAGCTCGAGGCCGACCCGCGAACGACGATGGCCAAGGTGCTGTGGGGCGCGTCGGGCGAGGGGTTCAGCCCCCCGACCGAGCTGGCACCCGCCGAGGGCACGGCCTTCCTCAGCGGGGCTGCGGAGCCGCCGCCGCTGCCGTGGTCCTGGCTGACCGAGGACGACCTCAGCCGCTACGCGGCGGCCTTCGAGCAGTCCGGCTTCTTCGGCCCCATCAGCTACTACCGCAACCTGGACGCGAACTACGACCTGCTCGCCGACCGCTCACCGACACTCCTCACCATGCCCAGCTGCCACATCTCGGGCGACAAGGACCTGGTCCTCATGATGGCGACGGGGGCCGATGAGCGCATGGCGGCCGAACTACCCGGCTACCGGGGCCAGACGCTGCTCCCTGGAGTCGGCCACTGGACGCAGCAGGAGGCCCCCGACGCGTTCAACGCCGCGCTCCTGACCTTCCTGAACGCGCTCGACTAGCAGCGGGCCACTTCAGCCCATCTCGTCGAGACGGCGGTGGAGGAACCGGGCCTCCGGTCCGGTCGGTTTGAGGGCCAGCGCCCGCTCGTAGGCCTGGCGAGCCTCGGCCGGACGGTCGAGCCGGCGGAGTAGGTCGGCCCTGGTCGAGTGCAGGAGCAGGTGGTCCCCGAGTGTTTCCTCGGCGGCCAGTTGGTCGACGAGCGCGAGGCCGACGGCCGGTCCATCGGCCATTGCGATCGCGACAGCCCGGTTGAGCGACACCACGGGCGACGGCGCGATCCGGGCCAGCAGGCCGTACAGCCCGGCGATGTCGACCCAATCCGTCTCTTCGGCCGACGGCGCGGTGGAGTGAGCAGCGGCGATCGCCGCCTCGAGCTGGTACGGGCCGATCCGCCGCTCCGCCAGCGCCCGTTCCAGACGCGCAGCGCCGAGTGCGATCTGGTCCCGATCCCACAGATCACGGTCCTGGTCGGCCAGGAGGACGAGGTCGCCCGCGGCGTCGAGGCGGCCTTCGCGGCGGGCGTCGTGCAGCAGCATGAGAGCCACGAGTCCGTCGACCTCGGGCTCGTCCGGAACGAGATCGCCCAACACCCGGGCCAGGCGGATGGCCTCGGCGCACAGGTCGCGCCGGATGAGCTGGTCGCCGGCGCGTGGCCCGGTACCCCTCGTTGAACACGAGGTACAGCACGTGGAGCACCACATCGAGGCGCTCGGCCCGCTGGGGTGCCTCCGGCACCGCGAAGGGAATGCCCGCAGCGAGGATCTTGCGCTTGGCCCGCACCAGCCGCTGGGCCATCGTTGCCTCGGGCACGAGGAAGGCGCGGGCGATCTCACCAGTCGTGAGCCCTCCCGACGTTCGCAGGGTGAGCGCGACCTGCGCGTCCGGCGAGAGCGCGGGATGGCAGCAGGTGAAGATCAGTCGGAGCTGGTCATCGGCGATGGCGTCCATGTCGAGCGCTTCCACGATCTCGGCCGGATCCGGCGCAGCGTCGTGCGTCGGGACGTCACGACGGGCGGCCTCCTCCTCCTTCGGGCCACGCCGGGCCTCCCGCCGAGCCCGGTCGAGCGCCCGACGGCGGGCGACGGTCAGGAGCCAGGCGACCGGGTTGTCCGGTTCGCCGTCGCGAGGCCACCGCTCGAGGGCGACGACGATGGCCTCGTGCAGCGCGTCCTCGGCGGCATCGAAGTCGCGCAACATCCGGATGAGCGGCCCCAGGACCTGCCCGGCGTGCGCGCGGTACAGGCCCTCGAGCCGCTCGTCCGGCGGAGGGCCCTCACCCAGGGCCGGCACCCATGTCCGCGGGCAGCTCCATGACGGGCCGCACCTCGACCGAGCCGCCGTGGGCAGCGGGGATGCGGGCGGCCAGCTCGATCGCGCGGTCGAGGTCCTTGCAGTCGACGAGGTAGTACCCGCCGAGGACCTCCTTGGTCTCCGCGAACGGGCCGTCGGTCGAGGCGGTCCGTCCGCCCCGGACGCGCACGGTCGTGGCCGTCTCGACGCCCTGCAGCGGCTCGCCGCTGAGCATCTCGCCGCTCTCCACGATGCTCTGGGTGAAGGTGTAGTAGTCGGCCATCATCTTCTCGCCCTCCTCGGGGGTCATCGAGGCCGCGAGCGAGGGATCGCCGTAGATGAGGAGCATGTAACGCATCGGATGCAGTCCTTCCTTCGTCGGGAACGTGTTGTTCCTCAGATGACGAACGGGGCGGTGGTCGATCGACAGATCGACACGTTCTCGCTCAGATCAGGTCGTGGGCGCTCGGGCCGTCCCACAGGTCGATGTCGGGTGGCGAGCTCAGCAGACCCACGGCAGGACTCCGCCATCTCGACCATGGCCGGCGAGTCGAAGTGGTTCCGCTGCGCCTCCGGGCTGTCCCACTTCTGGATCAACAGGTAGCGGCCGAGCGTGGTCACGGACGCGCACAGGTCGACGTTGCGACAGGCCGGTTCCATGCGGGTCAGGACGACGTACTTCGACAGCACCCCCACGAGCGCGGCGGGGTCGGCGGCATCGAAGCGCATGGTGACGATCGTGAGCTCGACCTCGTCCGGCATGGCGGCGATGCTGCCACGCTGGCGAGGACGGGTGGGCCGGCAGGCCCCAGGTTGGTGGTGGCCTCGGAAGAAGGCCCGTGGAGGGGGTTGACCGCGCCGGTATCGTGAAGCAGTCCCAATCCGCTGACCCGCCGGCCGGTGCCCGGATCCCGGCCCGGCCGCCCTTGCGAGGAGTACGTCTTGGCCAAGGAGCGCGTCGAGCGAGACGAAGAAGATCTCGTTCGCCTCTACCTGACCGACATCGGTCAGTACCCGCTGTTGACCAAAGATGACGAGGTCCGCCTGGCCAAGGCCATCGAGTTCGGCAAGACCGCGGCCGAGGACATGGCGAAGGGCGGCAAGGACGTCACCGCTGCCCGCAAGCGCGAGCTGCGACGCACGGCGCGTGAGGGCGAGGACGCCGAGCGCACGTTCGTCCAGTCGAACCTGCGCCTCGTCGTGTCGATCGCCAAGAAGTACCAGGCCTCCGGCCTCCCGCTCCTGGACCTCATCCAGGAGGGAAACCTCGGCCTGATGCACGCCGTCGAGAAGTTCGACTGGCGCAAGGGCTTCAAGTTCTCCACCTACGCCACGTGGTGGATCCGCCAGGCCATCACCCGCGGCATCGCCAACACCGGGCGCACCATCCGACTGCCGGTCCACGCCGGCGACACGCTGGCCCGGCTGCAGAAGGCTCGCGCCCGCCTGGAGCTGAAGTACGGCCGGCCGGCCACGCTGGCCGAGCTGGCGGCCGAGGTCGAGATGCCCGAGGACAAGGTCACCGAGGCGCTCCGCTTCGCCGCCGAGCCTCTCTCGCTGTCCGAACCGCTCCGCGAGGACGGCGACGCCGAGCTGGGCGACGTGGTCGAGGACCGCTCGGCCGAGTCCCCGTTCGAAGTGGCGGCCACGGCTCTTCTGCCCGACGAGATCAACCGGTTGCTGGCCCCTCTGGACGAGCGCGAGCGCGAGATCCTCAAGCTGCGCTTCGGGCTCGATCGCGGCGAGCCGCGCACCTTGGAAGAGGTCGGGGAGCACTTCAACCTGACCCGTGAGCGCATCCGTCAGATCGAGGCCCGCGCCATGTCGAAGCTGCGGCATCCCTCGAGCGACACCGGCGCTCGCGACCTGCTGGCCGTCTGATCGGGCCGTCCCCGGACGGCGCAATGACCCAAGACGCTCACCCGGGGCGGGTGGCCGAGCTCACGATCGCGCTCTCGCTGGCGACCGATCTCGGTACGGGGCAACCGATGGAGCACGGCCTGCGGACGTGCTGGCTGTCGCTCGCCGTGGCGCAGGCGCTCGGCCTGGATGACGACACCCAGTCGTACGTCTACTACGTCGCTCTGCTGCGATTCGTGGGCTGCACGTCGGACGCGTCGGAGATCGCCGCGCTGGCGGGCGGCGACGACGTGGCGTTCAACGCCGCGATGGCGCCGGTGCTGATGGCCCAGCCGGGCGAGGGGCTGCGCCACTTCGTGCGCCACCTGGGCGAGGACCAGCCCGTGCCGCGCCGGGTGGGGTTGGTGACCCGGGCGCTCGCCGACCCTGGGCTGGACGCTCGTAGCTCCTCCGGCCATTGCGAGGTGGCGGCGCGGCTGGCCCGCCGGCTCGGTTTGGACGACGCGGTCTGCGGCGCGCTCGCTCACGCCTTCGAACGGTGGGACGGCAAGGGGCACCCAGGGGGTCTGGCCGGTGAGCAGGTACCGATGGCCGTGCGGATCGTCGCCGCCGCCCGCGACGCCGAGCTGTTCGGGCGGGCCGGTTGGCCGGCGGCTGTCGAGGTGCTCTCACGCCGTCGCGGCCACGGCTACGACCCTGCGGTCGTCGACGCGCTCCTGCACGGCGGCGGCGGGTGGCTGGCCGAGCTCAGCGACGATCCGTGCGCCCAGGTGCTCGACGCCGAGCCGGCACCGGTGCGCACGATCGCCCCGGAGGAGCTCGACACCGCCTTGAGCGCGATCGCCGACTTCACCGACCTCAAATCACCGTGGTTCCGCGGGCACTCGGCCGGCGTGTCCCGTCTCGCCCTGGCGGCGGCCGAAGCCGCCGGCTGGACGCCCGCCGACGCAGCGACGGTCGGACGGGCGGCGCTGGTGCACGATGTCGGACAGGTCGGGGTGCCGAGCGGGGTGTGGGACCGCCCGGGACCGCTCACCGCCGAGCAGTGGGAGCGCGTGCGGCTGCACCCGTACCTGAGCGAGCGCGTCCTCGGTCGGTGCGGGTCGACCGCGCCGTTCGCAGCCCTCGCCGGTCATCACCACGAGCGAGGGGACGGGTCCGGATACCACCGTGGCCTCAGTGACGACCACCTCGACGTCGGGGGACGGCTGCTCGCGGCCGCCGACGCGTACCACGCCATGACGGAGGCCCGCCCGCACCGGCCCGCGCTCCGGCCCGCCGATGCCGCCGCCCAACTCCGCGGCGAGGTCGAGGCCGGGCGGTTCGGGCGTGCTGAGGTAGACCTCGTGCTCGCCGCCGCCGGCCACGCCGCGACGGCGCGGCGCGGGCACCCGGCCGGACTCACCACCCGCGAAGTGGAGGTGCTGCGGCTCATCGCCCGCGGCTACGCGAACAAGCAGGTGGCGGCTGAGCTCGGCATCGCCACGAAGACCGTCGGGCACCACGTCGAGCACATCTACGCGAAGGCCGGCGTCACCACCCGCGCTGGGGCGACGCTCTTCGCCATGGAGCAGGGCCTGCTCAGCCGCTGAGCCGCCGCCCCGAACCGTGCGCCGATGGGGTGAACGCCCGATTGCCGTGGGGGCCCACCTCGCTCATCATCGCGGTGCGGCTCGGTCCGTCCGGCCGAACCGGTCACCGCAGAGGAGGCCGACGATGAGCACGAAGCCCGCGACGGAGACAGGTCGCTTCGACGTCCGCTCGACGGACGGCACATCGATCGCCGTCTGGACGGAAGGTCGCGGCCTGCCCTTGGTGCTGGTCCACGGCTCGATCGCCGATCACACGACGTTCGAGCCGTTCGTGGCGGCCCTGGGCGATCGGTTCACCACGTTCTCCATGGATCGGCGGGGCTTCGGGGCCAGCGGAGACGCTCCCGGGTACGCCATCGAACGGGACTTCGAGGACGTCGCGGCAGTCGTCGACGAAGTCGCCGAGCGCACCGGTGGACCGATCGCGCTCTGGGGTCACTCCTATGGCGCCAACTGCGCGATGGGCGCCGCCACGCTGACCGGGAACGTCTTCCACCTCGTGCTCTACGAACCGAGCCTCGGCCTCCCCTACCCGCCCGGTGCCATCGAGCGCGTCGAGGCGGCCCTGGCGGCCGACGACCCCGACACGGCCATCGACATCGTGCTGGTGGAGCTCCTCGAGCTGACCGCCGAGGAGCTGGACGGTTATCGCGCCAGCCCGCTGTGGCCAACGCGCCTGGCGGCCGCCGGCACGATCCCGCGGGAGTGCCGAGTCGAGGAGGGCTGGGTGTACGAGCCAGGGCAGTTCGACGCCATCGGCGCGGCGACGCTCTTCCTGACCGGGTCCGAGAGCGTGCCCGACGTGAAGGTGGCGACCGACCGGGCCGTTGAAGCGATCCCCGGCGCCGAGGTCAGCGTTCTGGAGGGCCACGAGCACTTCGCCCACAAGACGGATCCCGCGATGGTCGCCGACCTCGTGAGCCGTTTCGTCACGAGGTGACGGCGACTCCGGTCAGTTCCAGCGCGACCAGGTAGGCCAGGGTCAGGCCGCGGCTGAGCGCCATCCCGCTGTTGTAACCCGTCCCGAACGTGGTCGTCGCTGCGCACGAGCCGACGGCGTAGAGCCCAGGGATGGCGGCTCCGGTGGGATCGAGGACGTGCCCGTCGGCGTCGATGTGGACGCCGCTGGACCCGATACCGGTACCGACCAGCAGGAGGCGGAGCCCGTGGAAGGGGGGCTCGCTGATCGGACCGAGCACCGGGCTGGGCCGGTGGCCCGGATCGCCGGAGAAGCGGTTGACGAACTCGATCGTCCCTCGCCCGAACGCCGGGTCCTCGCCGCGGGCCGCGTGCTCGTTGAAGGACGCGGCCGTGGCCTCGAGCTGCCCGCCGTCAATTCCGAGCGCGTCGCCCAGATCGCGGAGGGTCGAGGCGGTCACCACGCGGCTCGGATAGCGACCTCCGGGTGGCGTCGAGCCGAGCCCGTATTTCCGGTGGTGCTGCTCGTCGAGGATCAGGAAGAACGGGAGGTGGGGATCGTCCTCGGCCAGCGCCTTCGGAACGAGATCGACCCAGTAGGAGTCGTTGCAGAATCGACGACCGGCGCGATCGACGATCATGGCGTGGGGCATGGCGTACTCGGGCCCGTTCTCCACGCTCCCGTCTTCGGCGCGCCAGCCGGGCACCATCGGGACGCAGCGGGGCGGGATTCTGGCCACGGCGGCACCCACGCCACGGGCCAGCCTGATGCCGTCCCCGCGCACGGTGGCCGGCGCCAGGCTCCCGAACATCTCTGGCTCCAGGCCGAGCAGCTCCTGCACGAGGTCGGGATCCCAGTCGTACGTGCTGGTCGCCAGCACGACGGGACCTCGGTGGGTCACCAAGCCTTCAGGTCCCTCCGCCTCGAGCCCGACGACCCGACCCTCGTCATCGCGCAGCAGCCCCGTGGCGCGGGTGGACAGCAAGAGCTCGATCGTCGGCTCCTCGAGCAGGCGGCGGAAGAAGGAGGCCACGACGCCGGTGCCGAGGGTCAGCGTGTCCTGCGCCGGGCCGTCGGTCGTGGCCAAGTGGCGGCGCCCCTCCTCGAACATGTCGGCGTAGGTCGCGCCCATGCGGAAGTACGGGCTGACGAGAAGGCGGTCCCGCCAGGGCCCGAGCGCGGCGGCATCGACGGGCTCGGTCGTCAGGTACCGGCCTGACGGGAGCGCGCCGTCCACCTCGGCGTGGTAGTCGGCGAGACCGCGGATCAACGCCCAGCGGATCGCACCAACCCGTTCCCAGTACTCGACGGCGACGGGCGCGGTCGTGACGAACCGCCGCATGGCCGTCTCGTCGAGCAGCGTCGGGTCCACGTGGGCGATGCCGCGCACGTACTGCTCGGTCGCGGCCAGATCGTCGACGATCCCCTCGCGTGCTGCCACGTGGTTCGCGCCGACCCACACTTGACCTCCTGAGTACGCGGCGGCGCCCCCCACCTTCTCGGCGGCCTCGAGGAGCAACACCCTCCGTCCGCCGAGGGCGACGCCGAGCGCCGTGGCCAACCCGGACAGGCCGGCACCGACGACGATGACCGGTTCAGGCTCGGGCGTCATGACGCGGTCATCGGATCCTCGACGAGCGCGTACCGCGCCGCGGCGGCGCCGGCGATCCGGCCGAAGACGGTGATGTTGGCGTACGAGTTCCCGCTGCCGACGTACTGCGCCCCCACCACACCGCCCGTGCACTCACCGGCGGCGAAGAGACCCGGGATCGGATCACTGCCGCGGTCCAACACCCGGGCGTCGCGGTCGATGCGCAGGCCGTACGCGGTGAAGCACACCGTGGCCGGGCGGATCTCCACCCCGTAGAACGGCGGGGTGGTGATGGGCTCGAGGAACTTCGCGTCCTTGGCGAACTCGTCGTCCTCGTGGGCGGCGACACCGCGGTTGTAGCGGGCGATGGTCCCCGCGAACTCCCGGACCGGCAACCCGAGCGCCGCGGCCAGACCCTCGACGGTCTCGGCGGTTCGGACGCGGCCCTCGCGCACCATCTGGTCGACGATGTCCGTCGTCCAGTGCGGGCTCTGGCGCTTGCTCGAGCCGGGGATGGTTTGCTTGTAGCGGGCAATGCCTGCTTCGGTTGCCGCGTCCAGCGTGGCCCGGTCGCAGATGGCGAACGCCCGGTCTCCCTGCTGCCTGATGAGGTTGTCCATGATCCCGTACGGCGCGGTCTCGTCGCCGAAGCGGCGACCATCGGCGTTGACGAGGATCAGCCAGCCCGGCAGGTACGCCTCGTAGATGGGCGCGAAGCCAGCGTGCAGCAACCGCAACCCGCGGTCGTGACCGATCGTCTGCGCCTCGACCTGGGCGCCGAGATCGAGCGCGTCACCGCGGGAGCCTTCGGCGCCGATGTACCACGCGGATCCGGTCGCCGCGGCCGAAGGGAAGTGAGCAGCAAGTTTGGCGGGGTCGTTGCCGAAGCCGCCAGCGGCGAGCACGACGGCGCCGGCCGTGATCTCGTCATCGCCGACGGCGACGCCGATGACCGAGCCGTCGGTGTCGGTCAACAGGCGATCGACCCGCTGGCCGAGCGCGATGTCGATGTCGTGGTCGCGGCAGTGCCGATGGAGGACGTCGACGACACCCTGCCCTCGCCCTATGGGCACGTGGACGTGCGGGATGCGCTCGTCACCGCCGTAGACGAGTTGCGGGTAGTACTCGACGCCGAGGTCACCCAACCACTCGACCGTCGGGCCGACGAGCTCCGTGAACCGCCGGACGGCGGCGGTGTCGACATCCCACCGGTTGAGCTGGAGGTAGTCGTGGAACAACGACTCGGCGTCGTCTTCGATGCCCAAAGCCCGCTGATACCGCGTGCCCGCGCCCATGATCAGCCCACCCGACAGGCGCGACGACCCGCCGACGACACCTTCGCTCTCTGCGACCAGCACACGGCTTGCACCCGCTTCACACGCGGCCAGCGCAGCAGAGAGCCCGGCCGCGCCGGAACCGACCACCAGCACGTCGACATCGGTCGCAGCTGCTCCGGGCTCGTCCATGTCAACCTCCTCGATGGCGCGCCACGGTAACCGTGAGGTCACGACCTGAGCCCACCCCCGAGCCGTCGAAGCCTGGTGGCGGCTGACTCCGGGCCAGCACGATCCGTAGTCAGGTCGGCGTTGGTCAGAAGCGGCTCAGCAGATGCCGTGCGAAGTTCGGCGCATCCTCAACCGCGAGCATCTGAAGCTGCCCACGGCAAGCCGATGATCACACGACTCGCTTCGGGTCCTGCTTCGCCTTCTTCTCGCTCCGCTTCTCCTTCAGGGTCTTGCCGGACTTCTTCGATTGGTGTTGGCGTGGCGACTTGTCGGCCATCTCGTCCTATCTCCTCGGTGGATCGTGGGACGACGCGACCACCACGCCATCCGAGTCGAAGCGGGATGACCTTACTGGTTGGCGCCCGTGCTGTTCTCCGAAGGCATGGGCGGCGAAGCCAGCGAGAACACGCGATGTCGCCCACAGCTGACCACGGCCTCGTACGCCGCGAGATACTCGTCGGTCATACGATCGAGGCCGAAGTGGGCGACCGAGTGCTGTCGTATCCGCGCCCGGTCGAGTGCTTCGACCTCGGCCACCGCCTTTACGGCCTGCTCGACGTCGCGGACCAAGAAGCCGCTGACCCTGTCCTCGACGAGCTCAGGCATGGATCCACGCCGGTAGGCGACGACGGGCGTGCCGCACGCCATCGCCTCGATGACGCTGTAGCCGAAGGGCTCTTCGAAGCCAATGAGGTGCAGCAGCGCAATGGCTCCGCCAAGCACGGCTGGCCGGAGCTCGGGCCCGACGGCTCCGATGTAGCGCACCCGCACACCGTCGATCGATGGAGCGACGACATCGTCGTAATACTGCTGATCTTGGATGATGCCGGCGATGACCAGCGGCAGGCCGGCCCGGCGCGCGACATCGATGGCATCGGCAGTTCCCTTGTCGGGATGGATGCGGCCGAAGAACAACAGGTAGCCGTCCGAGCTGTTGTGCAGCTCGAACGCATCAGTGTCGATGCCGTGGTGGATGGTGGCCAGGTAGGTGAGTCGGGGATGCCGGTTGGCGTCGCTGATCGCGATGTAGGCACCGAGGTGGTCGTACTTCTCGTACACGGCCACGATGGCCGGCGAGGAGAAGCCGTGGATCGTGGTCAGCACGGGCGTGGACACGAGGGCGCTGTAGGTCAGCGGCAGGAAGTCGAAGCTGTTGTGGATGAGGTCGAACTCTCCGGCGCGCTCGAACAGGGCTGAGATGTGGAGGCATTCGGACACCTTCGGATTCGCGTCAGGATCCTCCTCCCAGCCATGCGGCACGACCGAGGAGAGTCGGCCGGCGGTCCGCGAGTCACCGGACGCGAAGAGGGTGACGTCGACGCCGCGCTCCACCAAGCCTTCGGTGAGCAGCGACGCGAACTGCTCCCACGGCCCGTAGTGGTGGGGCGGCACCCGCCATGCGATCGGGGCCAGCATGGCGACGCGAAGACCCACTGTGACGCCTCTCGATCGTCGGCGGAGTGCGCCAGGCGCCCGCCTCTCGCTCGACCGTAGCCCGCGCGGCTCACCCGGGGACCGGGGCACGATCTCATCGCTGCCCGGGTAGGGTGGCCTCACCACCTCGTAGGGACGGCCCGTCTGCGCAGGACGACCGAATCGGTTGTCGCCCGACAAAGGCCTGACGCCTCTCCTGGATTCGCAAGGAGCGTCATGGCCGAACAAGTGACTTCACCCACCGTCGAGCTGCTCGAATCGCGCCTTTGCAGACGGTGCCGCCGGAGCTTCCCAGGCGACCCGACGTTGCCAACGACCGCCTATCCCGACTGGTGGGTGTGCCCGCCCTGTCACGTCGCCCTCTTCGGGCCGGAGCGTCAGCCGTGTTGAGGCTCCAGTGGAATGCCTTGCAGGTCGGCGACGAGGTGCTCGTGCACGACGACGCCGACATCTCACTGCGCCTCCAACGAGGGACCGTCACGATGGTGCAGACGGCACACCGCTCCAACGACGTCGGTGTGCGGGTGACCGGCCAGTCCGGCCAAGTCCGCGTCGTTCGGCCGAGCCGCCTGTCGGTCCACCTCGATCCGCGTGATACGACCGAGGAGTGCTGGCGCTGCGCTGCCATTGCCGCGCGAGCGGGGCGCGGGCCCGAGGCAGCTGCCGCGAGCGCACCGTGACCAGGTGGGAGTACCTGATCGTCTCCCTTCCCGACTTCGAGCCAGCAAAGGCGGTGCAAGGCGGATCGGCCTCGGTCACCAGGCTCAACCGCGAGGGTGCGGACGGTTGGGAGGCGCTCGGGATGACCGCCCTCCCGGACGGCCACTTCGCGGTCCTGCTGAAGCGGCCGCTCGACGACTGAGCAGTCGCCGGCGACTGATCGAGGACGCGTTGGCAGGCTGCCAGCCCGGTGGGCGCAGCTGGCCGGCTGGTAGCCTGACGACGTCAGATCCGTCTCTCCGCAGACTTCGTTGCGCTCGACCTCACCTTTTGCGGGGCGGGCACGACGGAGGAGAGGCCGGATGTTGGACGCACCGACCTTCTGATCGGCGTGACGTCGACGTGGCCGCGTCGCCATCGACGCACGACGGTTCTTGGGCCGTCGCGGCAGAAGTAGCCGTCGTTGACTGCTACGCCCGAGCCTGGAGGTTGTTGGCATGTCGACGTCGTTTGGATTCCTGAGCAGCTTTCCCCCGACCCAGTGCGGGCTGGCGACTTTCACCGCCGCCCTTGAAGCGGAGATCGCTGCCGCCGGCCATGGGACCGGCGTCGTCCGAGTGCTCGAGCGGCCCGCTGCCTTCACCGGGTCGACGATCGTTCAGCACATGGTCCACGGCCAACCCGACGCGCTGGAACGCGCGGTCGCGGTCCTGAACACCTTCGACGTGGTGGTGGTGCAGCACGAGTACGGCATCTACGACGGAGCCGACGGCGACAGCATCGTCGAGGTCCTCGACCTGCTTCGGGTGCCCAGCATCGTGGTCCTCCACACCGTGTTGGTCGAGCCGACGCGGCATCAACGCGAGGTACTCGACGCGATCGGGCGACGGGCGAGCGCGCTGGTCACGATGACCGCGACGGCCTACCAGCGGCTCATCGATCACTACGACGTCGACGAGGCCAAGGTCGCGGTGATCCCGCACGGCGCCGCTGGCGGGTGCCACGGCCGCCCTCACCGGCCGGCTGGGCGAGGTCCGCTGATGCTGACGTGGGGTCTCCTCGGACCTGGCAAGGGCATAGAGCGGGTCATCGAAGCGCTGCCATCACTTCGGGATCTCGTCCCCCGGCCCCACTACCTGGTCGAGGGCGAGACGCACCCGAAGGTGCTGGAACGCGACGGTGAGGCGTACCGGGATGGGCTCGTCGCCCGCGCCTGCGCCCTCGGCGTCGCCGACATGGTGACCTTCCGCTCCCGCTACCTCGACGTCCACTCGCTGAGCTCGCTCGCCGCGTCCGCCGACGTGGTGATCCTGCCGTACGACTCCCGCGAGCAGGTCACCTCCGGCGTGCTCATCGAGGCGGTGGCGGCGCATCGGCCTGTCATCGCCACGGCGTTCGCACATGCGGTCGAGCTGCTGGCCTCGGGGGCCGGCATCGTCGTCGACCACGACGATCCGAGCGCCATGGGCGCTGCCATACGCCTCGTGCTGAGTGAACCGGCGCAGTCCGCAACCATGGTCACGCGGGCTGCGGAGCTCGCCCCCGACCTCCTGTGGTCGGCGGTCGCTGCTCGCTACTGCGTGCTCGCTGACGACCTCGTGACGGCTGACGCTGCGGCAGCCTTGAGGTGAGCTCGCCGCTACAGGTCACGTTCGAGCACGTGGAGCGGCTCAGCGACGATGTCGGCATCTTCGAGCACGCCGAGGGAGCGACGCCCAGGCGGCACCTCGGGTACTGCCTCGACGACGTCGCCCGTGGACTCGTGGTCGTGGCCCGCCAACCCGACCCGACGCCCTTGCTCGGCGACCTCATGGACCGCTACCTCGCCTTCGTCATCCGCGCTCAGGCCCCCAACGGGCGATGTCACAACCGCCTCGCCCTCGACCGACGCTGGGCGGACGAGGCCGGTGTCGACGACTGCTGGGGACGCGCGCTGTGGGGCCTCGGGACCGCGGCGGCCCGCGCCGGCGACGACACCGTCCGGCGGCGCAGCGCAGGGGCGTTCGCGCTCAGCGCCCGTTGGCGCTGCCGGCACCGGCGGGCCATGACCTTCGCGGCGCTCGGCGCCGCGGAGGTCCTCACCGTCGCACCCGACGACCCAGCCGCCAGGGCGCTACTCGCCGCCGCCGTCAGGTCCATCGGACGCCCGACCGGCAGCCGCACGTGGCCATGGCCCGAAGCACGCCTGACGTACGCCAACGCTGCCGTGCCCGAAGTCCTCCTCGCGGCCGGCGAGCACCTCGGCGACCAGCGCGCCCTCGACGACGGCCTGCAGCTCCTCGGCTGGCTGCTCGACGTCGAGACAAGGGACGGCCACCTGTCAGTGACCCCAGTCGGGGGCTGGTCGCTCGGGGAGCCCCGTCCCGCCTTCGATCAGCAGCCGATCGAGGTCGCAGCCTTGGCCGACGCGTGTATCCGCGCGCAGCGACTGAGCGGCGATGTGCGGTGGGCCCAAACCGTGGATCGTGCAGTCGGCTGGTTCCTCGGTGACAACGACGCCGGGATTCCGCTCTACGAGCCCTCCACCGGAGGCGGTTGCGACGGTCTCCACGCGGACGGTCGGAACGAGAACCAGGGCGCCGAATCGACGTTGGCCATGATCGCCACACTTCAGCACGCTCGCGCGCTCGTGCAGTCGTGAAGCCGACGGGAGCCGTCGATGTTCACCGCAGCGGCCACCGGCTGCGGCCCGACCCAAGTCGGGTGCTGGCCAAGCTGTTCATCCCGGGTCAGGAAGGAGCGATCGAGGGCGAGTCCCGAGCCGGCTCGGTCATCGAGCGGGTCCTGGAACTCGATGACGACGAGGCGGCGGCGGCGCTGGCCGAGGTCGTGGCCTCCTTCTCGGGTCGGCACACCAATCTCGACGCCACCCTGGATGAGCACTTCGAGCTGGTCTCGCACCGGATCGAGCACCCTGCGGAGCTGTCGACCGCTCGTCGGCGGCTGGTAGGCGCCTACTTCACCCAGGAGTACGCGGTCGAGAGCGCGGCGATCTGCAACCCGTCGATCGTGCCCCACCCGGACCAGAGCGAGCTGGGTCCGGACGACGCCCGCTTCGTGATGAGCCTGCGGGCCGTGGGTGAAGGCCACCGCTCTTCGATCGAGTTCCGCACCGGGATCATCTCCTGTGGATCCGCGCTCCAGTTCGACGTGCCCGGGGCGCACCTGTGCACCGGACGCGCTGGTCCCTGTCACTACCAGCGGGACGTGTTCCACAGGGTGCTGAGGTCGCTCGGCGACGACGGCACGAGCGCGGCGTTCGTGCTCGACTCGCTGCCAGACCCGTTCACCGGCGACGAACTCGAGCAGGCGATGGGGGCCCTACACGACCAGCTGGTCACCCGGCGCGGCGCGACCGAGACGATCGACCGCATCCGCTGGGTCGCGTCCTCCAACTACGAAGTCTCGTTCCCGATTGGTTCGTCCGTGTCCGAGCGGGTCCTCTCGCCGACGGCGCCGATCGAGAGCCACGGGATGGAGGACGCCCGCTTCGTCCGGTTCGTCGATGACGACGGCATCGGCACCTACTTTGCGACCTACACCGCCTACGACGGGACCCACGTCGGATCGCAGCTGCTGACGACCGTCGACTTCCGCACGTTCACCAGCACCCAGCTCACCGGACGAGGGGCGCGGAACAAGGGCATGGCCCTCTTCCCCCGCCGCATAGGTGGCCGCTACGTGGCTCTGTCTCGGTGGGACCGCGAGACCAACGCCATCGTGACCTCCGACGACCCAACGGTCTGGGACGACCCGGTCGGCTTGCAGCGCCCGGCCGAACCGTGGGATCTCATTCAGCTCGGCAACTGCGGATCGCCGATCGAGTCGCCAGCAGGCTGGATCATGCTCACGCACGGCGTCGGACCGATGCGCCGGTACGCGATTGGGGCCGAGCTGCTCGACCTCGACGACCCCACCCGCGTCATCGGCCACCTGAGGGAGCCGCTGCTCACACCGGCCGAGGACGAACGCGACGGCTACGTCCCGAACGTCGTCTACTCGTGCGGAGCGATGCTGCACCGCGACACCATCGTGCTCCCATACGGGATGTCGGACGCCAACGTCGGCGTCGCCACCATCCCCCTGGGCCAGCTCCTCGACCGGTTGACCTGAGCCGACGCCGTCGGAGCCGGGAGCAGACGCTCCAGGTCTAGAACGGCTCGAACCGATGTCCGCAGGGCGAGACGGCCGCGAGCGTGCCGTATGCCTCACAGTCGACACACCACCCGATGGGAATCGCCTGTCGGTGGAGGAAATCCTCCCAGTGGCGCTCGCACACCGGCGGATCAGGCACCTGCCGAAGCGCAACGCTCGAGGGGCCCTCGCTCGGCCGAACCCGTCGCCAGTGCGAGGAGAACGGCGCGGTGTGCGTAGCCAGCGCGCCGCATGCCGCACAACCCTCCCGGGCAACCTCAACCGTCATCGGACCGCCGCTCCGCCCCGGCCGCCGAGCGACGCCACCAGATTCGCCATCACGGACCCTCCACGGTCGGTTCGAGCACCGCCGCTTGTCCGAACGTCCAGACCCTAGGTCCTCAGGGCCCGCGGGCCTGCATCCCGCCGCCCCGTCATGACTCGCTCGTGGCCTCGGCCGCTGCGATGGCTCGGCCGCACGCCGCGACGATGTCCCGACTGTCGAGGCTCCCCGACGCCCACGAACCCCCCAGAGCGCTTGACCTAACTCAAGGCCACCTTTCTGAATGGTCGAGAACGCCGGGGCACCCGATCGCGGAGGTGGACGGGAATCGAACCCGCCGAACGGGGATCGCCCGTTCCAGCCGCTTTGAAGGCGGTGGAGCCCACCAGGTGCCCAGACACCTCCGCCGGTGACTGTACCGGCGCGGCCCGCCGACAAGGCCCTTGCCACCGCTCACCCCGCCCGCTACCGTCACCGCTCCCTTCCCCCAAGCGTTGGTCGACGAGCCACGCCGATCATGTTCGGCAGCTCGGCGTTCGTCCCCGAGGGGGAACCGTGCTCACCTGTTGCTGGTCCGTGAAGGGCGGCAGCGGCACAACCGTCGTCGCCGCCTCCCTGGCTCTGCTGGCTGCCTCGTCGCCCGCCGGCGCGCTGCTCGTCGATCTGGCCGGGGACGTGCCCGCCGTGCTCGGCCTACCCGAGTCCGTCGGCCCCGGCGTGCGCGAGTGGTTGGCCGCCAACCCGGCCGTCGAGGCTGACGCCCTCGGCCATCTGGCCACGGCGGCCACGCCCGGGCTCCGCGTGTTGCCGGCCGGATCGGCGTCGGCGATGCCGCGGGCGGTACCGCCCGCCCGCGTCGACCTGCTCGGTGACGCCTTGGCCGCCAACCCCGGCGAGGTGATCGTCGATCTGGGCGTCCCCGCACCGGACCTGCTCCCGCTGCTTGCGCGGGCCGATCGCTCGCTCCTCGTGCTGCGACCTTGCTACCTCGCGCTGCGGCGGGCCACGGCGCTCCCCACCCGCCCGACGGGCGTCGTGCTCGTCACGGAACCCGGTCGGGCCCTGGGGCGGCGCGACATCGAGGACGTCGTCGGAGTGAAGGTGGCGGCCGAGATCGACGTGCAACCGGCCATCGCCCGCGCCGTCGACGCCGGTCTGTTGGCCGGGCGCCTCCCTCGCAGCCTGTCCCGCACGCTGAGAGCGGCGGCATGACCGGCTCGTCCATCACCGGGCTGGCCCTGCAGGTGCACCGTCACCTGGTGGAGGTCGCCGTCGACGACGCCATGGGAGACCTGGCGACCGAGGCCGAACGCCACCTGCGCGCGCTGGCCCCGCTGTTGCCGCGCGACGAGCGAGAGCAGGTCCTGGGTGCCGCGCTGGCGCAGGCCCAGGGCCTCGGCCCGCTGGAGCCGCTCCTCGCCGACCCGACCGTCACGGAGATCCTCGTCAACGCCGGCACGGAGGTGTGGGTGGAGCGCGCCGGCCGTCTCGAGCGGGTCGCCGAGCTCGCGGAAGGCGCGGCCGAGCTGCTCATCGAGCGCATCATCGGACCGCTCGGCCTCAGGGTCGACCGGCTCCGGCCGACCGTCGACGCTCGGCTGGCCGACGGCTCCCGCTTCCACGCCGTCATCCCGCCGGTCGCCATCGACGGTCCGTGTCTCGCGGTCCGCCGGTTCGCGGCGCGGACCCTGCCGCTGAGCAGCTTCGCCGCCCCGCCCGTGGCGGAGCTGCTCGAGGAGCTGGTCGCACAGCGGGCCAACCTGGTCGTGAGCGGCGCCACGTCATCCGGCAAGACGACGCTCCTCAACGCGCTGCTGGCGTCGGTTCCTCCCGGCGAGCGCATCCTCACCATCGAGGACGCGGCCGAGCTGCGGCTGGCCACTCCTCACGTCGTCCGGCTCGAAGCCCGGCCTCCGACGGTCGAGGGCGCGGGCGAGGTGACGGTGCGGGATCTCGTGCGCGCGGCTCTGCGACTCAGGCCGGATCGGTTGGTCGTGGGCGAGGTGCGAGGAGCCGAGGCCCTCGACATGGTCCTGGCCCTCAACACCGGGCACGACGGATCGTTGACGACCTGTCACGGCAACGGTCCCGCCGAGGTCCTCAAGCGCATCGAAGCCATGGTGCTGATGGGTGCACCGAGTTGGCCACCAGCCACCGCGGAGGAGCACGTCCGTCGCTCGATCGACGTCGTGATCCACCTGGCCCGCGGCCACCACGGTCGACGGATCGTCGAGCACGTGATGGAGGTGGCCGAGCCGGGAGGCCCCTCGGAGCGACCGCTGGCCATCGGCGATCGGGTGGTCGCCCGTGCCGAGCGGGTGCGGGCAGTCGGATGATGGCCGTACTCGCGTTCGCGAGCGGGACGCCCGCGGCGGCGAGGGCCGCCGTCGTGGTCGGGCTGTGCGGTCTGGTGGTGCGCGTGCTCGGTCGGATACCGACCCGGTCGCCGTTGGGCGGTAGAGGCTCGGATTCCGACAGCCTGCTCCCGTCCTCTGGGCCGTCATGGACGAGGTGGCCCGGTCGGCGTCGGTGGAGCGAGCGCCGGGCGCGTGCGGCCCGCCGGCTGGCCTGGCCGTCCGTCGCCGACGAGATCGGCTCGACGCTGCGCTCCGGCGCGTCGTTGCGGCAGGCCCTGGGTGAGGTCGCCACGCGCGGCGGGGCGGCGGCGCCCCGGTTGGCCGAGCTGGTGCACCCCGTCAGCCGTGGTGACGACGTGCCCGCCGTGGCCCGGCGATGGGCGGACCGATCGGAGGACGCCGGCGAACGCCTCCTGGCGGGCGCGGTGGAATTGGCGGCTGGCGCGACGCGCGCTGAGCCCGTGCTGTTCGACACCGTGGCGCGCACGCTGCGCGAGCGCGCCGCGCTCGCCGGGGAGATGCGGGTGCAGACGGCACAGGCCCGGGCGTCGGCCGCGGCCCTGAGCGCACTACCCCTTGCGTTCACCGGGCTGTGCGCGCTGGCTGATCGGAGCGTGCTCTCGTTCCTCGTGGGCACGCTGCCCGGTCTGGCCTGCCTGGTCCTCGGCGTGGGCCTGCAGGGCCTGGGCCTGTGGTGGATGCGCCGGACCATCGCCGGGGTGGCACCGTGACCTGGCCGGCGGTCATCCTGGCCGTGGTGTGGGTGGCGCTCGTGGCCGTCGGCGGTGTCGAGCACCGGCCGGTGCCGCGGCTGGTCACGCTGTCGCCGCCGCCCGGCAGGCCCGCGGGGTCGGGCGGCGCCGAGCCGCGAACACGAGGCCGGCCCTCGGTGCTGTCGAGTCAGTGGCGCGTCGCCCTGCTCACTGCCGCTGCCGCCATCGTGGGACTGGTCACGATGGGACCGCTCAGCGCCGCGCTGGCCGCAGCCTGCGCGCTCGTCCTCGCTCGGGTGAAGGGACGGCGCGCCGCTCGCTCTTGCGACATCGCGCGGCGAGCCCGCCTTCCCGATGCCGTGGATCTTCTGGTCGTGGCCGGTTCGGCCGGCCTGGCGTCACGACAGGCAGTGGCGCTCGTGGCGGAGCGTGGGCCGCCGGAGCTGCGATCGGCGTTCGCCGAGGTCGTAGCCCGCGCCGGTGCCGGCGAGCAGTGGGCGCAGGCCGTCGTCCGGCTGATCGACACGGTCGGCGAGCCGGCCCGCCCGGTCGTCCACGCCATCGTCGCGGCCGAACAGGACGGCGCGCCCATGGCCGCGGTGCTCGGCCGCCTGGCCGACGACGCTCGGCGCCAACGCCGGCACGACCTCGAAGCGGCCGTGCGCCGCCTCCCCGTCCGTCTCAGCTTCCCGCTCGTGTGCTGCTGCTTGCCTGCCTTCGTCCTCCTGACGGTGGTGCCCCTCGTCGCCGCGGGACTGCGGCGCCTCGGCCCTGTGGCCCTCTGAATCGGTCGACCGCGCGCCGGTCACCCTCCCGATCCCGACCTGGAAGAGGTACCACCATGACGACTCTCCTCGCCCGTCTCCACGCCTGGCTGCTCGCCCGCGGCGACGACGGACAGGCCACCACCGAGTACGCGCTCGTCCTGCTGGGCGCCGCGCTGGTCGCGCTCCTCCTCGTGGCCTGGGCCACCGCAGGCGGAGGAGCGGGCCGCATCGGCGCCCTGCTCGACCGCGTCCTCAACGAGATCACCTCCCGGGTGTGAACGTGGCACGTCGCCGTCACAGCGAGCGCGGGCAGGCCGCGCTCGAGCTGGCGCTCTGCCTTCCCATCCTGGCCTTGCTGCTTCTGGCCCTCGTCCAGGTGGCGGTCGTGGTGCGGGACCAGGTGGCCGTGGTCCACGCGGTGCGAGAGGGCGCCCGGGCGGCGGCGGTCACAGGCGCCGGGCCGGCAGACGGGGTGGCGGCCGCTCGCAGCGCGGCGCGGCTGAACGCCGGCCGGCTCGATGTCGACGCATCGCGGGGCGAGTACGTCCGGGTGACCGTGCGCTACCGCTCGCCGACCGACGTCCCGCTCGTGGGCCGGCTGGTCGGCGACGTCACGCTGCGGGCGACCGCCGTCATGCGGTCCGAGCCATGAGTTGCAGCCGTGAAGGCCGAGCCATGACGACTCCGACCGTGCCCGACGCCGGGCGGGCGAGGGCACCGCCGGTAACGTCTCGGCCGCCATGGACCTCGGCATCCGCTCCACGGTCATCGAGGGCGTCCCGGTGCTGTGCCTGGACGGCGAGGCCGACCTGGCCTCGCTGCCCCGGCTGCACGAGCAGGTGCGACGGTTCGTCCGCGAGAACCCGGGCCGCCACGTCGTCGTCGACCTCGACGGCTTGGGCCACCTCGATCCCGTGACGGTCGGCGTCCTGGTCGGTGCCCGCCTGCAGGCCCGCGCCGGCGGCGGGGAACTACAACTCGTCTGCTCCAGCCCGCCGGTGGCGGCCGTCTTCACCGGCTCGGGACTCGACGCGGCCTTCGTGCTCCACCGATCGGTCGCCGATGCGGTCGGGCCTGACGCGCCCTGACGCGCGCACCGCGGCGGTCTCAGTCGCGCGTGATGACGGTGTCCATGCGGAAGTCCGGGTCGTGGCGGCGCAGCTCCCGGCGGGCGATCGTCATCTTGTGGACCTCATCAGGCCCGTCGGCCAGCCGCAGCGTGCGGAGGTGGGCGTACATCTCCGCCAACGGGAAGTCGTCGCTCATCCCGCCCGCGCCGTGCACCTGGATGGCCCGGTCGACGATCTTCAGCGCCACGTTCGGCGCCGCGACCTTGATGGCGCTGATCTCCACCGCCGCGGCCTTGTTCCCGACGGTGTCCATCAGCCAGGCCGTCTTCAGGGTGAGCAACCGCACCATCTCGAGCTCGATGCGGGCTTCGGCGATCCAATCCATGATGTTGGAGCGCTCGGCGATGCGCCGACCGAAGGTCGTGCGGGAGAGCGCCCGCCGGCACATCAGCTCGAGCGCGCGCTCGGCAGCACCGATGGAGCGCATGCAGTGATGGATCCGGCCCGGGCCGAGGCGGGCCTGGCTGATGGCGAAGCCGTCGCCCTCGCCGGAGATCAGGTTGGTGGAGGGGACACGGACGTCGTCGAACTCGAGCTCGACGTGACCTTCCTGGTCCATGTAGCCGAAGACGGGCAGCGAACGCTTCACGGTCAGCCCCGGCGTGTCCATGGGTACCAGGATCTGGCTCTGCTGCCGATGTGGAGGTGACTGCGGGTCGGTCTTGCCCATCACGATGAAGATGGCGCAGTTGGGGTGCATGGCCCCCGAAATCCACCACTTCCGCCCGTTCAGCACATAGCCGTCGCCGTCGCGTTCGATGCGCAACGAGATGTTGGTTGCGTCCGACGACGCCACGTCCGGCTCGGTCATGGCGAACGCGGACCGGATCTCTCCTTCGAGCAGCGGACGTAGCCACTGGTCCTGCTGCTCGGGCGTGCCGAACATGGTGAGGACCTCCATGTTCCCGGTGTCGGGCGCGGAGCAGTTGCAGGTCTCCGACGCGATGCGGCTGCGTCCCATCACCTCCGCCAGCGGCGCGTACTCCAAGTTGGAGAGCCCCGGTCCCCACTCCGGATGGGGCTGGAAGAGGTTCCAGAGCCCACGACCTCGCGCCTCGGCCTTCAGCTCCTCCATGACCGCCGGCTGGTGGTGCGGATTGCCGCTGGCCGCGATCTCCTCCTCGTAGCGCTGCTCATTGGGGTAGACGCACTCGTCCATGAAGGCCTCGAGCGTGGCCTTGTACTCCAGGCATCGATCCGAGAAGGCGAAGTCCATGGTGGGAACGTAGACCCGCCGACCGCACGGCCGCGAGGCCTCAGCCCCGGCGTACCACCTTGCGCACGCCTCGGCGGTCGGTGGCCCGCTCCTTCTCCCGCTGCTCTTCCTCCAAGGCCGCCTCCTCGGCGACGAGCCGGGTCATGCTCTCCACCCGACGCGGGTCGAGCTGCCCGGCGGCCACGGCATCGAGCACCGCGCAGCCGGGCTCTCCCTCGTGCTTGCAGTCGCGGAAGCGACAGCGATCGGCGAGATCGAACACGTCCTGGAACGCGCGCTCTATGCCCTGCCCGCTGGCCCACAGGCTGACCGCCCGCAGCCCCGGGGTGTCGATGAGCCAACCCCCGTCCGGCAACCCGATCAGCTCGGCCGCCGTCGTGGTGTGGCGGCCGCGGTCGTCCTGTTCGCGGACCGCGCCGGTGTCCTGCACGGCGCGCCCGACCAGTCCGTTGACGAGCGTTGACTTCCCCACCCCGCTCGCGCCCAACAGCGCGATGGTGCGGTGGCCGGCCGCCAGCGCGGCGAGCAGATCGAGCCCGGTCCCGATCCGGCCACTCGCCGCGTACACGGGCGCGCTCAGCGCGATGCGTTCGGCCTCCGCCACGGAGGCCTGCGGGTCGTCCACCAGGTCCGCCTTGCTCATGACGATCACCGGCGTGGCACCGCTGTCGTAGGCCAGAACGAGCTCCCGCTCGAGGCGGCGCTGGTTCAGCCCGGTCGTCAGCGCGTGGACCAGGAAGACGACGTCGATGTTGGCGGCCAGCGGCTGCGGTTCCGCGCGGGCGCCCTCGTAGGAGGCCCGCCGCACGAAGGCACTCCGCCGGGGCAGGACGTGTTCTACCCGCTCGCCGTCCTCCGACGGCACCACCCAGTCCCCGACCGCGACTGCGGCACCCAGGTTCCGCACTCGGCCTTCGGGCAGGAGCCAGGACCAGCCACGGTCGATGCGGCGGACCCGGGCCGGGGGCGCCGGCGACCGTCCCGACCCGGCCAGGCTCCGCCACGCGTCGTCCCACGACGAGTCCCATCCGAGCGAGGGCAGATCAACCGGCATGTGGTGCCGACGGTAGGCGCGCCGGTCCAGACCAGTGGCGATATGCACCGGCCACACGAAGGCCCGGGCGGGCCGCGGACGGGCCGAAGGTCGATCCTTCCGCAACATTTCGGGAGCTCCCGAAGGGAGCGCCCGTGCGAGGCCTGCCTTGACAGGGCCTCCCACTCCCCCTAACCCTTTCCGGCGATGTCCCGTCCCCTCGTCATCGTCGAGTCGCCGGCCAAGGCCAAGACCGTCGCCCGCCATCTGGGCGACGGGTACGACGTCCGCGCCTCCGTGGGGCACATCGCCGACCTCCCCACCAAGGGCCTCGGCGTCGACGTCGACAACGGGTTCAAGCCGCAGTGGGAGCTGACGCAGCGTGGCAAGGACGTGGTCAAGGAGCTGCGGTCCCTGCTCAAGGATGCCTCGGAGCTCTACCTGGCCACGGACGAGGACCGCGAAGGTGAGATCATCTCTTGGCACCTCCTGCAGCACCTCAAGCCCAAGGTCCCCGTGAAGCGGATGGTCTTCCACGAGATCACCAGGTCAGCCATCACGGACGCCGTGGCCAACCCCCGCCAGGTCGACGAGGGCCTGGTCGACGCCGCCGAGACCCGCCGCATCCTCGACCGCCTGGTCGGATGGGAGGTGTCACCGGTCCTTTGGCGCAAGGTGAACCGGGGGCTGGCCGCCGGCCGCGTGCAGAGCCCGGCCACCCGTCTGGTGGTGGAACGGGAACGGGAGCGGATGGCGTTCGTCGCCGCGTCGTACTGGGACATCGAGGCCCTGCTGGCCACCGATCCCGCGTTCACGGCGACGCTCGTCGGCGTCGACGGCACGAAGGTGGCGACCGGCAAGGACTTCGGCGACGACGGCCAGACGAAGGGGAAGGTCGTCGTCCTCGACGAGGAGCGGGCGAACGCGCTCGCCGAGGGGCTGGCGGGCCGGGACCTGGACGTGCGCTCGGTCGAGGAGCGGCCCTATACGTCCAGCCCGAAGCCGCCGTTCATGACCTCCACGCTTCAGCAGGAGGGTGGGCGCAAGCTGCGGCTCTCGGCCCAGCAGGTGATGAGAGTGGCCCAGGGTCTGTACGAGCGGGGCTTCATCACCTACATGCGCACGGACTCGGTCACCCTGTCCGACGAGGCGCTGACCGCGGTGCGGGCCACGGTCGCCAGCACCTACGGCGACCGCTTCCTGTCCCCCGGGCCGCGCCGCTACACGACCAAGGTCAAGAACGCCCAGGAGGCGCACGAGGCCATCCGTCCGTCCACCCCGCTGCGTCCGCCCGACCAGGTCGCGGGGGAGTTGCGCGGGCCCGACCTCGACCTCTACCGCCTGATCTGGCAACGCACGCTGGCCTCGCAGATGGCCGACGCCACGGGCACGACGGTGAGCGTGCGGCTCGGCGCGCCGAGCGCGACGGACGCGGGCAGCACCGACTGCGAGTTCGCGGCGAGCGGGACGACCATCAACTTCCCCGGATACCGGCAGGCATATGTCGAGTCCACCGACGAAAGCGCCGGCGCCGACACCGAGCGCGAGGCGCTGCTCCCCGCGCTCACGGTCGGGCAGGCCATCCCGGTCGAGTCGTTGACGCCCGGGGGCCACACGACCGTCCCGCCGGCGCGGTACACAGAGGCCAGCCTCGTCAAACGGCTCGAGGAGCTGGGCATCGGTCGCCCGTCCACGTGGGCGTCGATCATCCAGACCATCCTCGACCGCGGCTACGCGTGGAAGAAGGGACAGGCCCTCGTGCCCACCTGGACGGCGTTCGCGGTCGTCCGCCTGCTCGAGCAGCACTTCGACGAGCTCGTCGACTACACGTTCACGGCCGGCCTGGAGGACGACCTCGACGCCATCGCCCTCGGCGACCAGGAGAAGGTCGAATGGCTGCGCGACTTCTACTTCGGGACCCAGCACCCACCCGGGCTCAAGGAGCTGGTGTCGGACAACCTGGACAAGATCGACGCCGCCCAGATCAACACGTTCCTCCTCGGCCATGACACCGACGGCAACGAGATCGTGGTCAAGCCGGGCAAGTACGGGCCCTACGTCAAGCGGGGCGAGGACACGGCCAGCGTCCCCGAGTCGCTCACACCGGAGGAGCTGACCGTCGCGCTCGCCCTCGAGCTGCTCGCGGCCCCCAAGAGCGACGAACCGATCGGGGCGCTCGAAGGCCTACCGGTCTTCGCCAAGAACGGACGCTTCGGTCCCTACGTGCAGTGGGGCGACGCCGACGCGCCACCGCCCGGGTTCGACAAGCCGAAGATGGCATCGCTCTTCAAGACGATGACCCTGGAACGCATCACCATCGACCAGGCGATCGAGCTCCTCTCGCTCCCACGGGTGATCGGCACGGATCCGGTCGACGGCCAAGAGGTCATCGCCGCAAACGGCCGGTATGGCCCGTACGTCAGCAAGGGCAAGGAGACACGGTCCCTCTCCAACGAGGAGCAGCTCCTCGAGATCGGTCTGGACGGGGCCCTGGCGCTGCTGGCCCAGCCCAAGCAGTATCGCGGTCGTGGCGGTGCCGCGCCCAAGCCGCCGCTGCGCGAGCTGGGCACTGATCCCGTCAGCCAGCGACCGGTCGTCGCCAAGGACGGCCGATTCGGCGTGTACGTCACCGACGGCGAGACCAACGCCTCGCTCGGCCGGGGTGACCGCCTGGAGGAGATGTCGCCGGAACGGGCCTACGAGCTCCTGGCGATCCGACGCGAGCAGGTGGGCGAAAAGGGCACGGAGGGATCGACGAAGAAGAAGGCGGCCAAGCCCAGGAAGAAGGCGGCCAAGCGGGCGCCGGCATCCGGCCGCAAGGCCTGACGCTCCCCGTTCCGAGCTCGCGCCGGCTCTAGCGTGCTGGCGCCATGGAGCGCGGCCGGTACATCGCCTTCGAGGGCACGGAGGGCACCGGCAAATCCACCCATGCCCGCCGACTGTCCTTCGAGCTGGACGCCGTCCTCACCCGCGAGCACGGCGGGACCGCCATCGGGCTCCTCATCCGCTCGATCGTCGCCGACCCCGACCACACCGAGCTGACCGACAGGGCGGAGGCGTTGCTGATCGCGGCCGATCGAGCGCAGCACATCGACGAGGTCGTGCGCCCCGCGCTGGAGTCAGGCCGGCACGTGGTGAGCGACCGCAGCATCTACTCGTCGCTGGCCTACCAGGGCCATGGGCGGGGACTGCCCCTGGACGAGGTACGCAGCGTCAACGAGTGGGCCATCGGGGGGTGCTGGCCCGATCTGGTCGTGCTGCTCGACGTGCCTCCTGACCAGCTCGCCCGCCGCATGAGGCGCCGGCAGCTCGACCGCTTCGAGCGGTCCGGGCCCGAGTTCTACGAGCGGGTGGCCAGCGGGTTCCGCCTGCTGGCGGCTGAGGAGCCCGAGCGGTGGGCCGTGATCGACGGCGATCGCCCGATGGAGCAGGTGGCGACCGAGGTGCGCCGGGCGGTCCAGGAACGCCTCGGCCTCTGACTCCCCGCGACGGGCTGGCCTCGCCGCACCACGGCGTGCCAACGTCGGTCCTCGTGGACGAAGGCATCTGGAAGGACGTCGTGGGCCAGCCGTCCGCGGTCGCGCTCCTGTCCGCCGCCGCGACGGATCCCGTCCATGCCTACCTCTTCGTCGGACCGCCGGGCTGCACGAAGTTCGAGGCCGCTCGGGCCTTCGCCGGCCTGGTCATCGATCCGTCGGGCGACGCCGCCGGACGCGACGCCCGCCTCGCCCGGACCGGAGAACACCCGGACGTCCGGGAGGTGCACCGGGTCGGCGCCGCCATCGACAAAGCGCAGGCCGAGGAGGTCGTCCGCCTCGCCACGCTGTCGCCGGTCGAAGGGCGCCGCAAGGTGCTCATCCTGGACGAGTTCCACCTGCTGCGACCCGAGGGGGCGGCACGCCTCCTGAAGACGATCGAGGAGCCACCGCCATCGACGGTCTTCGTGATCGTGGCCGACGACGTACCTCATGACCTGGTGACGATCGCCTCGCGCTGCGTGCGGGTCGACTTCCGACCGCTGCCCGTACCATTGATCGCCGAGGTGCTGGAGCGGGAGGGCGCGGTACCCGAGACGGCGCTCGCCTCGGCCCGGGCGGCGGCCGGCAACCTGGACCGCGCCCGTCTCCTGGCCGACGATCCGGCCGTCGCGGCCCGGACCGAGGCCTTCGCCCGGCTGCCGTACCGGCTCGACGGCAACGGCCACACCGTCTGTCTGGCCGTCGACGAGGTGACCGGCCTGATCGACGCCGCGGCCGCCCCGCTCAAGGATCGGCAAGTCCGCGAGGCGGCCGAGCTCCAGCGGGAGATGGAGGAGCTGGGCGAGCGGGGATCAGGCCAGAAGCGGTTGGAGGAGCGCCACAAGCGTGAGCTGCGCCGTCATCGCGCCGACGAGCTCAAGGCCGGGTTGGCGACCGTGGCTGGGACCTACCGGGACGCGCTCGTTGCGGGCACCGCCCACCATCCGGAGGCGGCCGTCGTCGGCGTGCAGGAGCTCCACGGCGCGATCGAGGCATTGGAGCGCAACCCCAACGAGCACCTGCTGCTCCAAGCGCTGTTCCTGCGCCTCCCCGGCCTCTGAACCCCGCACCGACCGTTCCATCAGCAACCATGCGCCTCTCGTTGCGGTTCTCGCAATGAGAGGCGCACACCTCCGGCCCACTGCGGGCCCCGGAACCGCCCGTGGGGCGCCGAAGGCCGGCCGCTACAGTTCCAGGGCCGTTTCGCCCAGATAGCTCAGCCGGCAGAGCAACGCACTCGTAATGCGTAGGTCGTGGGTTCGATTCCCACTCTGGGCTCCACTGTGCCGGCGGGACGACCCCACCATCCCGACGACCACCGAACCGGGTGACCGCGACACGACAGGGGCGAACGACATCTCCACCCGACCGAGCATCAGCGACGACGGCCGCGTGGTCGCCTACAACTCGGACATGTGCAATCTCGTTCCCGAGCAGCCGCAGATGGCAGGTTGGCGTGGGACGATCGTGCGCTGGATGCGTTGACCCCTGCAGCGGTCCCGGCGACGTGTAAGTCCCTTCAGCGCGGGTTGATCGGCTCGCTCGAGCACGAGCACTGCGATGGCTCCGGGGCCAGAGCCCGGTCCATCACGGGCGCAGGGCGGCGAGTTGGTTGCGGAGCGTGGCGATCACCGACGCCTGGGCGGGAACGCCGGCGATGTTCTGCAACTCGTACGGGTCCGTGCGGAAGTCGTACAGCTCTCGGGCGCCGTTCGTGTGCTCAGCCCACTTGTGCGTGGGGGTCCGGATGGCGTCCCACGTGACGGTGCCGGGTGGCCGGATGTAGGCACCGTTCCGGACCCTCGTACGGCTCGTGAGGAGCGGCCGGACGTCGATGCCGTCCATGCCTGCGGTGCTCGCTCCGGCATGCGCGCAGACCGTCGGTACCACGTCACAGAGGCTGATGGCGCCGCCCTCGGTGCGGCCGGCGATCCCGGGCCAGCGGACGAGGAACGGCACCCTTACCGACTCCTCGTAGACGAAGCCCTTGTTGACGAGGCGGTGCTCGCCGAAGTGCCGGGCGTTGTCACTCGTCAGGATCACGATCGTGCGCTCGAGCCTCCCGGTGGCAGACAGCGCGGTCATGAGGCGGGCGACGCCGTCGTTGATCGCCAGCATGTCCCTCGTCGTCAGCACCCGCTGCTCGTTGAACTCCGCCAGCTCGGCGGCCGTGAACAGCCGCTTGTTGCGCACGTTCGGTGGCTTGTCCGACACATCGGCCTCGTTGACCGACGGCGGGTTGGGCGGTGGAGTCACGGGCGTGTTGACGTACCGCGGAGGCGGAATGAAGGGGTCATGGGGCAGCTTGGGAGCGATCCACAGGAAGCAGCGCTCGTTCGCTCCCAGTCGGGTGATGAAGTTGGCCGCCCAGGAGAAGCAGTAGTCGGTCTCGTGCTGCCCCGCCGGCCGCCAGTTGGGGTGCTGGACCGACGTCCAGTCGGTCCAGCCTGCCGGTACATACGGTGTCCGTCCGAACGGGTACTGGTTCATGTACTTGCCGACGAGCGCCGTGCGATAGCCGACCGCACGCAACCGCGTAGCGACCGTATTCGCCTCAGCGTTGCGAAAGTTCGGGGACGTCGGGTTGCTCACCACTCCGGTTCGGAACGAGTAGCGGCCGGTGAGCATGGCCGCTCTTGAGGGTCCACACATCGGGATGTGCGCGGCCGCCGACCGACAATCGATCCATGCCGAGCCGGACGCCGCTGGCACGAGGGAGCGGTAGTCGAACCGCATGTCGTCGAGGAGGACCACGACCACCGAGAAGGGCCCTGCCGCTTGCGCAGCCGCGACCGACCGCAGCGAGGATCCCAACGCGAGTAGTCCGGCGGTGGCCGCTCCGCCGCGGAACACGGCACGGCGCGTCACGCCATGAGCGCCGCCGGTCGTAGCTTCGGAAACGACCACCGTACGCGGCGGCTCGCCGGTCGCGTCCGCCGTCGGCGTCGATGTGGTTGCTGCCACGACCGGGGAGTCGGCTGGATGGGCCGTACGGATCGGCGCAGTTCCTCGTGTCATCGTTCACGCTCCTCACTGGGGCATCTGCCGTGATCGCTGCTCATGGCACGGGCGCCATCAACTCGAGCGGGCCAGGAACGGTTCTCCCGTCGTTCGAGTTCACGACGAGGACCGCGTCCCGTCCATCCCTGTCGTGGTCGATCGCCGCGGCCATCTTGGCGAAGCCCTGCGATGTGGACGCACCCACCACGAACGCGTCGAACACACCTGATCCGCGGTTGCGCAGGAGCAGGTCGGCGAGGTTCGGGTTGGTGCCGTCGCGGACGACGTAGAGATCAAGGTCGCCGTCGTTGTCAATGTCCGGTGTGGCGACATTGCGCGCCTCGCCGGTGGCGACGACCCGGGCCGCTCCGAAGACCCACGGAGCGGTCTGAAGGCGCACGCGTGTGCGTCCTCCGCTGGTCAGCACGAGGTCGCGATCGCCGTCACCGTCCAGGTCGACGGCGACGGCGTCGGCGTGGTTGTTGTTGAGGTTGAGCGCTGGTGCCATGTTCTGGAAGCCGTTGTTCCGGTTGTTGCGATAGATCCGCAAGGCGTTGTTCCCACAGACGAGCAAGTCGTCGAAGCCGTCGCCGTCGATGTCGGTCGCCGAGGCACAACGCGCGCCGATCTCGGCCGTCACGCCGGGAACGACGAGCTCTCGGAAGGTCGTCCCCGAGACGTTGACGAAGACCCGGTTGGGTGACGGGATCCCATCCTGCCGGGGGTAGTGGTTGCCGAGGAACAGGTCCGGATAGCGGTCACCGTTGAAGTTCAGGAAGGTGACCTGGCGTCCACGGCCGAATGGATCGGTCACGTTCCATGCTGCCGCCTGGTTCGCGAACCCCCCTCCAGACTGCTGGATCCAGAGCTCGTTCCTCTTCGTCGCCGTGCCCTGTTGTGCACCGACAGAGCAGTACAGGTCCGGGCGGCTGTCGACGTTGGGGTCGCCCCATTCGCAGTCGAGGCGGTCCGCGATTCCGAAGTTGGTCCGAACGTCCTCGACGAAACGTCCACTTCCCGCGTTGCGGTAGAGCCGCATCGCCACCTTCCATCGCCGATTGAACAGGAAGTCCTCGCGACCGTCCCGGTCGTAGTCGGCGACCGAGACGTGGTACGCGACCGTCGTCTCGGCGATCCCGGCGCGCCCAGCCACGTTCACGAGACCGGCGTCGGGCAGACCCGACTGTGCGTGCGCAGTTACAACCGACCCGGGTGACGAGCCGACCACGACCACGACGAGTAAGGCGCACCACACCGTGCGCTTGGCGCCCATCCGTGAACCCCTCAACACGACCACTCCGCTCGCGTTCGACGCTGTGATCGCCCGTCAGAATTGAACGCTTCACCACTTGCTCAGTCAACGTGCATTCGACGATCCGAGCCAATCTTCTGACGCCCGTCGCCAAAGAGCTCGAGCTCCCACAATCCGTGGTGGATTTCCCCGCAATCAGTGGTCGATCACCGGCGCTGCCGAGGAAAGGCGGACGTCGACCGGCGACGAGACTTCGAAGCGCTTGAGCAACCCAGGGGTCTGGGTTCTTGTCGCCCCGCCGCCATCGGTGACGCCTCTGGGCGCGCGTGTACGTTGGGTTGCGCTCCGGTGGCCGGCAGGTGTCGCCGGCACCGCCCGAATCCGCGCAGGGGGCCGAGCGTGGCAGAAGCAGGCGAGGATCGCCGTTGGGCGTGGGCGGCGAACGCACTCCCCATCTTCCGCTGGCTCCCGACCTACCGCCGGAGCAACCTCAAGGGTGACGTCCTGGCCGGACTCGTCGTCGCGGCGCTGCTCATCCCGCAATCCCTCGGCTACGCCCGCATCGCCGGCGTCCCCGTGCAGATCGGTCTGTACGCGGTGCCGCTCGCTCTCGTCGCCTACGCCGCGTTCGGCTCCTCGAGGCAACTCATCGTCGGCCCGGCCTCGACCGTGGCCATCGTGTCCGGCTCGATCGTGGCCGACCTCACCCGGGGCGATCCTGGCGACGCGGTGCGGATCACCGCGGCGCTGGCCATTGCGACGGGGCTCGTCCTCCTGCTCTTCGGCCTGCTGCGCATCGGCTGGGTGGCCGAGTTCCTGTCGAAGCCGATCGTCACCGGCTTCGTGTTCGGCCTCACCCTCACGATCGTGGTCGGCGAGCTCCCGGTGCTCATCGGCGTACCCAAGCCACCGGGCGACGTCATCGGCGTCATCGTCCGCACGTTCCACGAGCTCGACGAGGCGGACCTTCTCACCGCGGTGATCGGCGGCGGCGCGCTGCTGCTCCTGTTCGGCGGCGCCCGCCTGGCACCCCGCATTCCGTGGGGTCTCATCACCCTCGTGCTCGGCGTCGTCATCTCGGAGGCCCTGGACCTGTCCGCCGAGGGCGTGGCCACCGTGGGCGAGGTGCCCGCCGGTCTGCCACCCCTCGGGCTGCCCCTCATCCCGCGGGACGACTACGCGGCCATCGCGTTCGCCGGCGCGTCCCTGGCCCTCGTCGCCGTGGCGGAGGGACTGGCGGCGGCCCGGCTCTTCGCCGAGCAGGGTGGCTACCGGGTCGAGACGGAGCGGGAGCTCATCGGAGTCGGCGCGTCGAACATCGCCGCCGGGCTGTCCAGCGGGATGGCGGTGGCGGGCAGTCTGTCCAAGACCGCGGCCGCCGATCGCGCCGGGGCGACGAGCCAGATCACCGGCCTGGTGTCCGCCGTGCTCGTCGTCATCGTCCTCGTGCGGTTCACCTGGTTCTTCACGGACCTGCCCAGGGCGGTCCTGGGCGCGATCGTCGTCGCCGCTGTCTGGGGGCTGATGGACGTGACGGCCATGCGCCGATACGCCCGCATCCGCCGAGCCGACTTCGTGGCGGCGTCGATCTGCGCCCTCGCCGTCGTGCTGTTCGGACCGCTCCCCGGCCTGGGCATCGCCATCGGGACCTCGCTCCTCGCCATCATCTACCGCGCCAGCCGTCCACGGATGGAGGTGCTCGGCAAGATCAGCGACGAGAAGGCCGCCTGGGGGCGGATGCGAGGCCACGCCGACAGGCGGCCCGTCGACGGGGTGATCGTGGTGCGCCTCGAAGTGCCTCTGTTCTGGGCCAACGCCGTTGCCATCCAGGACTGGCTGCTGGCCGAGGTCGAACGGGATGCCGACACCCGCGCGCTGATCCTCGACCTCGAGGCGACCACGCAGCTCGACACCACGACGGTGGACGTCATGACCCACCTGCTCCACCAGCTGCGGCGGCGGGGTGTCGAGCTCTACCTCGCTCGCGTCCTGCGGGTCCCACGCGGCGTGCTCGAACGCTCGGGGTTCCTAGGCCTCCTCGGCGAGGGCCACAGCTGGCACAGCATCTCGCAGTGCGTGCGGGCGGCACGGGTGCAGACCGGACTGAAGGGCGGGCACGGGAACGCCGACGAGCCGGAGCCCGCGGACGCTGAGCACGAAGTCTGGACCGACGATGCCGGCGACGGTGAGGCCGGCGACGGTGAGGCCGGCGACGTGGGCCGGCGAGTCCGGCGATGCGGGTGACACCGGCGACACCACCTCCGAGTCGTGACGACCTGACGACTCCGTAGTGTGGCGAGCATGCCCGGATCGCTGCTCGGAACCGAGGTCGTGCGCGTCGAGGACCCGGAGCTCCTGCTGGGCCGGGGCACGTTCATCGGCAACATGGCCGGCAACATGGAGGGGCCCGGGCTGCTCCACATGGCCTTCGTGCGCTCACCGCACGCTCACGCGCTGATCGGAACGGTCGACGTCTCGGAGGCGCTCACCCTGCCGGGTGTGGCGGCGGCGCTCGTCAACGCCGACCTCGGCGTGCCCTCGTTCCACACGTTCGGCGTAGCCCTGAACGAGGCCTGTGCCCGGCCACCGCTGGCCGAGGGCAAGGTCCGCTTCGTGGGCGATCCCGTGGTCGCCGTGCTGGCGGACACCGCAGCGCAGGCCGCCGACGCCGCCGAGGCGGTCTTGATCGACTACGAGCCGCTGCCTGCTGTCGTCGATCCGGAGGCGGCGCTGCAACCCGGTGCGCCCGTGCAGTTCGACGAGCTGGGATCGAACCTGGCCGCGGGCCTCCTCGACGCTGACCGAGGCGATGTGCTCGAGGGCGCCGACGTCGTCGTGCGTGGCCGCTTCGTCAACCAGCGCATCGCCGTGGTGCCGATGGAGGGCAACGCCATCGCGGTCATCCCCGGCGAGAGCCCGCAGCTCACCGTGTATGTCTCCACGCAGATGCCCCACCTCTTCCGGACGCTGGCCTGCCGCCTGCTGGACATCCCCGAGGAGGAGATGCGCGTCATCGCTCCGCACGTCGGGGGCGGCTTCGGCGGCAAGGCCGGGATCACCGCGGAGCACGCCGTGGCGCTGGCCGCGGCCCGGCAGCTGGGTCGGCCCGTGACCTGGGTGGAGACCCGTTCGGAGAACCTCGTCGCGCTGCCGCACGGCCGCGCACAGGTGCAGTACGTCGAGATGGGCTTCACCCGCGACGGCTGCATCACCGGAATGCACGCGCAGGTCGTCGGGGACGCCGGTGCGTACGGCGGTTTCGGCGGCGGGCTGTCGATGGGCCCCACCCGCAGCATGTCCCAAGGCGTCTACCGCATCCCCAAGCTCGCCTTCGACGTGGCCGTCGCCGTCACCAACACCACACCGATGGGGGCGTTCCGCGGGGCCGGTCGGCCCGAAGCAGCCGCATACCTGGAGCGCATCATGGACATGGCGGCCGACGAACTGGACATCGATCCGGTCGAGCTGCGCCGCCGCAACCTCCTGCCCGCGGATGCGTTCCCGTACACGACGCTGGTCGGCACGACCTACGACAGCGGCGACTACATCCTCCCGCTCGACCGCGCCGTCGAGGCCGCTGGCTACGCCGAGCTGCGGGCCGAGCAGGCGGCTCGCCGGGACGCGGGCGCCCGCTGGCAACTCGGCATCGGCGTCAGTACGTACGTGGAGGTCACGGCGGGCGGATCGGGCAGCGAGTACGGCTCGGTCGAGGTGCACGAGGACGGCACGGCCACGGTCAGTGCCGGCACGTCGGCGCACGGCCAGGGTCACGCGACCTCGTTCGCGATGCTCGTCGCCGACCATCTGGGCATCCCGATGACGGACATCCGCTACGTCCAGTCCGACACCGCGCTCGTACCGCGTGGCGGGGGGACGGGCGGCTCCCGGTCGCTCCAGCTGGGAGGCACGGCGGTGCACACCGCGGCCGGCGAGGTGCTCGACAGAGCCCGCCGCTTGGCGGCCACCCTGCTGGAGGCCGACGTAGCCGACGTCGTGCTGACCGACGACGGTCGCCTCGGCGTGGCAGGCGTGCCGGCACGGGCCTTGTCATGGGCCGAGCTCGCCCAGGCCGCGAACCGCGGTGAGGCGCCCGACGAGGACGGAGCCGGCCCACTGGCCGCGGCCCTCGACGTCACACAGACCGGTCCCACTTTCCCGTTCGGAGCCCACATCGCGGTGGTCGAGGTCGACCTCGAGACGGGAAAGACCCGCCTCGTCAAGCACGTCGCCGTTGACGACTGCGGCCGCATCCTCAACCCACTCCTCGTGCGCGGCCAGCAGCACGGCGGGATCGCACAGGGCGCCGCGCAGGCGCTTTGGGAGCAGTTCGTCTACGACGAGGCTGGCAACCCGCTGACCTCGACGCTGGCCGAGTACGCCATGCCGAGCGCGGCGGAGTTCCCCTTCTTCGACACCCTCAACACCGAGACGCCGACGCCACTCAACCCGCTCGGGGCCAAGGGGATCGGCGAGTCCGGCACCATCGGCTCGATGCCCGCCGTGCAGAACGCGGTCGTCGACGCGGTCAGCCACCTGGGGGTGCGCCACATCGAGATGCCGTGTTCGCCGGAGCGGGTGTGGCGGGCCATCACCGCCGCTCGCGACGGTGATTCGATCGACAGCTGGCGGGAGCCGCCCGCCGTCTTCGCCTTGCTGCCCCGGCGGGGTGAACGTCCCGCCCCGTCCGCCGCCGACGTCGAGATCTGAGGCCGCGCCCGTCGGACCTCGCGCGCGTCAGCCGGGTCCGTCAGCCGGCTGCGTCAACCATCGGCGGCGATCAGCCCGGGCAGCTCATCACCCGGGACGTCCATGCCGTGGCGGGCCATGCCCTCCTCGACCCGGGCGATCACGGTCTCGATGACGGCCACGCGGGCGAAGCGCTTGTTCTCGGCCGCGATGAGATCCCACGGACCGAGCCCGTGGTCCGTACGGTCGAACATCTCGTCCGTCGCGCGGTCGTAGTCCGCGCGCCTTGTCCCGATTGCGCCAGTCCTCCTCGGTCAGCTTCCAGCGGCGCAATGGGTCGCTCTCACGGGAGCGGAAGCGGCCGAGCTGCTCCTCGTCGCTGATGTGGAGCCACAGCTTCACGAGGATCAGGCCCTCCAGCACGAGCGTGCGCTCGAACTGCACGATCTCGTCGTAGGCGCGGCTCCACTGCTCGATCGTGGCGTAGCCCTCGATGCGCTCGACCAGCACCCGGCCGTACCAACTCCGGTCGAAGGCCGCCATGCCGCCGAGGCCGGGGAGCTCACGGTAGAAGCGCCAGAGGAAGTGATGGCGCTTCTCGTCGGACGTGGGCGCCGAGAAGCTCGACACGCGGTAGTGCCGGGGGTCCAGCGGCTCGACCAACCGCTTGAGGGCGCCACCCTTCCCGCCGGCGTCCTTGCCCTCGAACAGCACGAGGAGTCCAGGCCCCAGCTCCCCCGTACCGATCTGGCCGCCGAGGTGGAGACGCAGTTGGAGGAAGCGACGCTGGGCCGCCTTGAGCCGGACGTCGTAGTCGGCGCGGCTGAGTCGCGGGGTGAGGTCGAGCTCGGCCACTCGCTGGCGGACCACGACGGCGATCATAGGGAGGTGCGGCCGATCCCCGATCGGGCGGCCGCCGGTAGGGTGCGGCCATGCGCCTGGCCTCCGTGATCCACCAGGGTGCCCGCCGAGCCGCTCGCCTCTCGGCCGACGGTGAGAGCGCCGTGCTGCTCGACGCCACCGATGTCGGCGCCGTCCTGGCCACGGCTGGTTGGGCCGACTCCGCTGCCGGTGGCGGGACCGAGGTCTCGTCGAACGAGCTGAGCTACGACGTGCTGGTCCGGCCGTCCAAGGTGGTGTGCGTCGGCCTCAACTACCGCGGGCACGTGGAGGAGACCGGCCGTGAGCTGCCGGCCTTCCCCACGCTGTTCGGCAAGTTCGCGGACACCCTCTGCGCCCCCTACGCCGACATCGAGCTGCCGTCCGCCTCGCCGAAGGTGGACTGGGAGGCCGAGCTGACGATCGTCATCGGCCGGCAGGCGAGGAGCGTCGACGCCTCCGAAGCCCTCGACCACGTCGCCGGCTACACGGTGGCCAACGACGTCTCCATGCGGGACTGGCAGAACCGCACCTTGCAGTGGCTCCAGGGAAAGAACTTCGAAGCCACGACGCCCGTCGGGCCGGTGCTGGTGACACCCGACGAGATCGACCACGCCCGCGACCTCCGCATCAGTTGCACTGTCAACGACGAGGTCGTGCAGGACTCCCGCACGAGCGACCTCATCTTCCCGGCGGCCGAGCTCGTGTCCTACATCTCGACCTTCACCACGCTGCGCCCGGGCGATCTCATCCTCACCGGCACGCCGGCCGGCGTCGGTCACGCCCGGACGCCACCGCGGTTCATCGGTGCCGATGACGTCGTGACGGTGGCGGTCGAGAGCATCGGCGAGTGTCGGAACCGCTTCACGAAGGCCCCCTCATGAACAACGGGCTCATGAACGACCGTGATCGCGCCCGTGTCGAGCTCGCCATGGTCTTCCGCGCCGCGGTGCTGCACGGCTTCCACGAGGGCATCGACAACCACTTCAGCCTCGCTGTTCCCGGCGAGCCCGGCCGCTTCCTGCTCAACCCGTACGGGCCGCATTGGAGCGAGCTGCGGGCCGGCGACCTGCTGTTGGTCGACGAGGCCGGCAACGTGATCGGTGACGGTGAAGCCGAAGCGAGCGCCTTCTTCATCCACTCCCGCATCCATCTGTCGCACCCCGACGCGGCCTGCGTGCTCCACACCCACATGCCGTACGCCACCGCGCTGGCGTTGACCGAGACGGGGTTCGAGACACGGCTGTCGCAGAACAGCGTGCGCTTCCACGGTCGCTACGAGTTCATGCCCGAGTACGGCGGGCTCGTGAACGACGCGGTGGAGGGCGACAGGCTGGCCGAGGCCGTGGCCGGCGGCGTGCGCGTCGTACTGCTCGCCAACCACGGCGTGCTCGTGATCGGGGAGTCGCTGGCGCACGCGTGGGAAGACCTGTACTTCTTCGAGCGGGCCTGCATGGTGCAGGTACTGGCGCAGTCGACCGGGCAGCAACTCCGCCTCATGGACTTCGACACGGCCGAGCTGACCGTCAAGCAGTACGAGCTCGAGCGGGAGAAGGCCGAGGTCTTCCTGGCCGCCACGGGCCGGCTGGTGGACCAGGGCCTGCCGGGTTACGAGGACTGACGGTCCCACCGAGGCTGCAGCCGCGCTCACGGCGCCAGCTCCCGGCTGAGGACATCGGGCAACCACTCGAAGAGCCGCTCCCAGAGGATGGGCCCGCTGCGGGCGAGGAGGTGCCCGTCACCGGGAACGACGACCAGCTCGCCGTGGCTCGCCATGGCCCGGACGACCTCACTGGCCTGGACGGGGAGCAGTTCGTCGCGCTCGCCGTGGAACAGCAGCAGCGGTCGGTCCCCGAGGCCGCCCGCCACCTCGCAGCCGGCTGACTGCGTCGCGAAGGTGACCACGCCGCGCACAGCCGACGGCATGGCGACCGCCACCCTGATGGCGACCGCCCCGCCGAAGCTGTGGCCCATCACCACGACCCGCTCGGCCCCGCGGTCGGTGACGAGCTGCACGGCCGCGGCGACGTCGAGGCAGCAGGCGTCGAGGTCGTTGGGACGCCGGTAACTGACCCTCAGCAGCGGGACGCCCTGCTCGGCGAGGTGGGCGCCGAGGCGCTGGTAGAGACCCTCGGCCGGGCCCAGCAGCCCACCCATCGCCCCGCCGCAGGCGACGACGGCGGCCGTCGGGTCTTCGTCGGTGTCAAGCGGGTGGTGCCACAGCAGGGTGAGCAGGCCGCCCATGGTGAACAGCTCCAGGTGGCGCAACGCCGGCGTCACCGCCACCTCCTGCGCGGCGAGGACAGCGAGGGCCTGGAGGGGAGTCCTGGGCTCATCGGACGGGCGCTCGCTGGACGGGCCCTCCCCCATCGCTTGTACCCTACAAGGGATGTCCGCTGGGGCTCCGACCGCGCTGACCGATGGGCTGACCGGTGGGCTGACCGGTGCGGCCGAGGGCGTGCCCCGCAGCATCGATCTCGACCTGCCCGACGAGCGCGAAGTCGCACTCCGCATCGCCAACGCGTGGAAGGAACTGCGGCGTGGCGCGGCGATGGTGACCGTGCGTGACTACTTCTACGTGGCGGAGGAGGATTCGATCGAGCCGGGTCAGATGGACACGCTCGACCTGCTCGTGCAGCAGCCTGCGTGGCGCATGAGCGAGCTCGCCGAGGCGCTCCGTGTCGATCCCTCGACCGCCACCCGGGCCGTCCACCGCCTGGTGCGGTCTGGCCTGGCCAGCAGGGGCAGCGGGACCGAGGACGGGCGGGTCGTGATGGTGTCGGTCACCGAAGCCGGACGCCAGCGTCACAGCGCCATCTCGGCCCGGCGCCGGCACTCCATGGCCCGCATGCTGGGCGAGTTCGAGTCCGAGGAGCGCCGGCAGCTCGCGGATCTGCTCGAGCGGTTCGTCCTTGCGCTCGACCACCTCGCCGCCGACCTTCCCGACCGCTGACGGCGCGGTCCTCGACCGCAGACGGAACAGCACCGACCGATAGGGTCGCCGCGGTGGCTGACCGAGCGCGCTTCGCGGAGGAAGCGCTCCCCCTCGCGCCCCAGCTCTACTCCGCGGCGATGCGCATGACCAGGAACAACGCGGACGCGGAGGATCTGGTCCAGGAGACCTACCTGAAGGGCTACCGCAGCTACGCCACGTTCGAGGAGGGCACGAACCTGCGGGCGTGGCTGTTCCGCATCCTCACCAACACGTACATCAACTCTTACCGGGCCAAGCAGCGCCGGCCGGAGGAGACCGACCTCGACAGCATCGAGGATTTCTACCTGTACCGGCGCATCGGCGGGCTCGAGGAAGCGCTGGCCTCACGCAGCGCCGAGGACGAGCTCATGGACCTGTTCACCGATGACGAGGTCAAGCAGGCCCTCGAGGACTTGCCCGAGAACTTCCGCCTACCGGTGCTGCTGGCCGACGTCGAGGGTTTCTCCTACAAGGAGATCGCAGAGATGCTGGACATCCCGATGGGTACGGTGATGTCCCGTCTCCACCGGGGAAGAAAGGCGATGCAGAAGGCGTTGTTCACGTTTGCCGAACAGCGGGGGCTGGTGCCGCCCAGCGACGCCGCCCCAACGGACGAGGAGCCCGTCACGATGGTCGACAACCCAGCCGGCGAACAAGCAGGGGCCCGCCGTGGATGACTGCGGCGAGGTGCTCCGCGAGCTGGAGCCGTACCTCGACCGTGAGCTCTCCGAGGAGGAGTGGACGTCCGTCCAGGGCCACCTCGAGGACTGCCTCGACTGCCTGCACGTGTTCGACTTCCATGCCGAGCTGCGCATGATCATCTCGAAGAAGTGTCGCCAGGACGCCCTCCCCCCGGGGCTGCTGGCCAAGATCGAGTCCTGCTTCGGCACCGTCGATCAGGAAGAGGCGGGCGCCGGGGAGACCGGCCTGGCCTGAGCCGGCTCCGACCCCTCGGGCTACGCTACGGCCCATGTTCGCTGCCCAACCCTGGGACTGGTGGATCGCCATGGTGCTCTTCGGCCTCGGCGTGCTCGGGGTCCTGGCCGTCGTATTCGGCTACCTCATCAAGGTCATCGGTCCTCAGTACCCGCGGCGTGGGCAGACGATCGCCGAGCCCCAGCAGCCGCAGAAGACCTAGGCGGCCGTGGCGCCCGGGCTCGTTGACTGGGGATTGGCCGAGCGCATCGGCGCCCGGGTGGCCAACCGCCCGTCGCCGCTGACGTCCGAGCTCCCGGCGCTCCAGCGCGAGATGCAGGCCCAGGCACCACTGGCCGAGAGCCTCGTCACCGCGGTCACGAGCTTGGTGCCCTCGGGACCGGCGCGCATCGAGGTTGTCGACCGCCCGGCCTGGGTGGCAGCCAACGTCGCCGCCTTTCGCCGCCTGCTGGCCCCGCTGCTGGAGCGCTGGCAGGACAAGGTCGGCCACCGGCCGGGCGTGGCCGCCACCCTCACCAGCCGGGTGGCCGCGGTCGAGTTGGGGACGCTCCTCGGCTGGATGAGCAGCCGCGTGCTCGGCCAGTACGACCTGCTCCTCGGGGATCCGGCCGGCAACGACGGGCCCGGGGGCGCGGGTGATGTGGTGTACCTCGTCGGCCCGAACCTGGTCAGCCTGGAGCGACGGTTCGGGTTCCCGCCCGATCAGTTCCGGCTGTGGGTGCTGCTCCACGAGCTGACCCATCGCGCCCAGTTCACCGGGGTCCCGTGGCTGGCGCCGCACTTCCGGGGCCTGGTCGAGCAGGCGCTGACCATGGCCGAGCCCGACAGCGGGCAGCTGGCGGCCGCCGCCCGCTCGCTGACCCGCGATCGGGCCGAGGCCCGCCGCCGCGTCGACGAGGGGGGCGTGATGGCACTGGTCGCCACGCCCGAGCAGCGGGCCGTCCTCGACCAGATCGGCGGGATGATGTCGCTGCTCGAGGGCCACGGCGACGTGACCATGGACCGGGCCGGCGCGGGGCACGTTCCGTCCGCCCGCCGCTTCGCCGCCGTGCTCTCGGCACGACGCCGCAGCGGCTCGCCCCCGGTCAGGTTGGTGCGCAAGCTCATCGGTCTCGAGAGCAAGCTCAACCAGTACGAGCAGGGCGAGCGCTTCATCGCCTACGTGGAGCGCGTCGCCGGTCCGCCGCGCGGTGGACATCTGCTGGCGGGGCGCCGACCAGCTGCCGTCCCTGGAGGAGATCCGCCAGCCATCGCGCTGGCTGGACCGGGTCGGCCTCACCGGGCAAGTGGCGTGAACGCCGGCGTCGGGACGGCCGGCGTCGGGACGGCCGCCGTCGGGGTTGCCTACCCCGGACTGGCCGGGCTCCTCGCGCGCTGCCGGTTCCCGGCGCCGGGGACAGCCGTCAACTGCGCGGTGTCGGGCGGCGCCGATTCGCTGGCGCTCCTCGTCCTGGCCACGTCCGCCGGCTGCGCCACGACCGCCCTCCACGTCGACCACGGGCTGCGCCGCGGCTCGGCCGACGAAGCCGAGGTCGTCGCGGAGGCGGCGATTCGCTTCGGCGCCGGGTTCCGGTCGGTCCGGGTGCCCGTGTCGCTCGGCCCGAACTTGGAGGCGCGCGCCCGCGAGGCCCGTTCTGGCGCGCTCCCACCCGACGTGCTGACCGGCCACACCGCGGACGATCAGGCCGAGACCGTCCTGCTGAACCTGTTGCGCGGCGCGGGCACGGCCGGTCTGGCGGGCATTCGGCGTGATCGCCGCCCTCTGCTGGACCTGCGCCGAGCGGAGACCGCCGCCCTCTGCGCGGCGCTCGGGCTCACGCCGGTCACGGATCCGACCAACGCCTCGTTGGCCTTCCGGCGCAACCGAGTGCGCCACCAACTGCTCCCATTGCTCGACGACATCGCCGAGCGGGACGTGGTGCCCGTCCTCGCCCGGCAGGCCGATCTGCTCCGGGACGAGGCCGATCTCCTCGATGAGCTGGCCGCCGCCATCGACGTCACCGACGCCCGCGCCTTGGCCGCCGCCCCTCGCCCGCTGGCCCGGCGGGCCGTACGCCAGTGGCTGACCGGGGACCACCCGCCGGACGCCGCGACGGTCGAGCGGGTGCTGGAGGTGGCCGGCGGGTCATCCAGGGCGTGCGACGCCGGGCTGGGCCGTCGGGTCGAGCGGCATGCCATGCGGCTCCGGCTGGTTGGCCCACTCACCGAAGCGGCTGGGTAACCTCGCCCCTCCGTGGCACCAGACGGGCTCGGCGGATCCGAGACGGGGCCGGGCAAGGTGCTGCTGTCCGCCGCCGAACTGCACGAGCGCATCGGTGAGCTGGGCGAAGCCATCGGCGCGGACTACCGCGGCCGGGTCCCGCTCCTCGTGGCCGTGCTCAAAGGCGCGTTCGTGTTCCTAGGCGATCTCGTCCGGGCCATCCCTATCGACCACGAGATCGACTTCATGGCCGTGTCCTCGTACGGCGCCTCGACTCGCTCCTCCGGCATCGTGCGCATCGTGAAAGACCTCGACATCGAGCTCGAGGATCGCCACGTCCTGCTCGTCGAGGACATCGTGGACTCCGGGCTCACGCTCGCCTACCTGCGCCGGATGCTGGCCGCCCGCAACCCGGCCAGCCTCGAGGTGTGCGCGCTGCTGGCCCGGGAGACGATCGCGCCCATGGACCGGGCCAGCCTGCGCTACGTGGGCTTCACCATCCCGCCGGACTGGGTGGTCGGCTACGGGCTCGACGTGGCTGAGCGCTACCGCAACCTGCCCGATCTCCATCTCTGGAACGGTCCGAAGGAGGCGGCGGGCCCGGGCCCGACGGGCCGGGCCGAGTAGCCTTGCCCCTTGGTGAAAGCGCAGGTCATGGGCGTGGTCAACGTGACGCCCGATTCCTTCTCGGACGGCGGGCAGTGGTTCGACCCCGCCCGCGCGGTCGCCCACGGCCTGGACCTGTTCGCCGCCGGCGCCGCCATCGTGGACATCGGTGGGGAGTCCACACGTCCCGGGGCTGAGCCCGTCGACGCCGCCGAGGAGATGCGGCGCGTCCTTCCCGTGATCGAGGCCCTGTCCGCGCACGGCCGGGTCTCCATCGACACCCGCCGTGCGCAGACGGCGGAGGCCGCGGTCGGCGCGGGGGCGACGATCATCAACGACATCTCGTCCAGCCTTCACGCCAGCGCCGCCGATCTCGGGGTGGGCTGGGTCGCCATGCACATGCAGGGAGACCCCCGCACCATGCAGCAGGCACCGGCCTATGACGACGTCGTGGCCGAGGTGCGCGACCATCTGGTTGCCCGCGCCGAAGCGGCAATGGCAGCGGGTGTGGACGAGCTCTGGATCGACCCGGGCTTCGGGTTCGGCAAGACGCTCGACCACAACCTCGAGCTGCTGGCCCACTTGGACGAGCTGGTGGCGACGGGCTTCCCGGTCGCCGTGGGCCTGTCCCGCAAGGCCTTCCTCGGCCGCCTGCTCGCCATGAGCGACGCGCGAGTTGCCGCGCCGACGCTTCCCGGCCTCGACGCCACGGTGTCGCCCGGCGACGTGGATCCCGTGGCGACGGACGACCGCATCGAGGGGTCGCTGGCCGCGGCGACGTGGGCGGCTCAGCAGGGCGTGCAGCTCATCCGTGTGCACGACGTGCAGGCGACCGTGCACGCCGTCGAGCTGGTCGGCGAGCCGGTTCTCGAAGGCGCGCACTGATGGCGAAGCTCCGGGGAAAGTGGGCCCTCGGCATCCAGCCGCGCAACTTCACCTGGTTCATCAAGGACCAGTTGGCGGTGTGCGAGCGCCCCGGTGGGTTCGGCGAGAACCACCGCCGCGTCCGCCGGCAGGAGGAGATCATCTGGATCCGCGAGCAGGGCTTCGGCTGCGTGATCTCGATCATCGCCCCGCCTTACAACCTCCACAACTACGACGAGCTCGGCGTGGTCTACCGGCACCGTCCCTTCACCGCCGCCGACGAACCCTCGGCGTACTTGAAGGCCTTCTATCCCGAGGTGCACGGGCTCCTCTCCGACGGCACGAAGGTGATCGTGCACGGGGAGGAGATGGGCGACCGGCTGATCGGCCTCGTCGGCGGGTACATCCGCTGGGCCGGCCTGGTGACGGACGGCCCGCAGTCGATCACCTTGATCGAGCGCATCAGCGGCAAGCAGCTCGACCCCTTCGGGCGCAGCCTCGTGCAACTCGCGGGTGAGCTCTCTCCTGACCGCAAGTAGCGTGCGCCCCCATGCCGGACCGCATCGAGATCCGGGGGCTGCGCGCCCTCGGCCTCATCGGCGTCAATCCGGAAGAGCAGGAGCGGCCGCAACCGTTCGAGGTCGACTTCGACGTGGAGCTGGACATCGCTGCTGCGGGCGCATCCGACTCGCTCGACGACACGGTGGACTACGGCTACCTCACGATCCTCGCCCAGCGCGTGGTGTCCGACGAGCCGCACCTGTTGCTGGAGCGCGTGGCTGAGCGCATCGCCGAGGAGCTGCTGGCCGCCGATCCCCGCATCGAGGGCACGACCGTGAGCGTCCGGAAGCTTCGTCCACCCATCCCCGCCGACCTCGTCACCAGCGCGGTCACCATCACGAGGCGGCGGCCGTGACGCGGGCACTTCTGGCCCTGGGGTCCAATCTCGGCGACCGGGTCCGCTACCTGCAGGACGCAGTGGCGATGATGCCCGATCTCATCGCCGTGTCGCCCGTCTACGAGACCGATCCCGTCGGCGGACCTGACGGTCAGGGTCCCTACCTCAACATGGTCGTGCACATCGAGACCGATCTCGACGCGTGGGAGCTGCTGGAGCTGTGCCACCGCCTGGAGGAGAAGGCCACCCGCAAGCGCGTGGTGCACTGGGGGCCACGCACACTCGACGTCGACGTGCTGTGGCTGGACGGGGTGACGGTCGACGAACCCGGTCTTGTCCTGCCCCATCCGCGGCATGACCGAACGTCCCTTCGTGCTCGCGCCGCTGCGCGATCTGGCGCCCGACCTGGTCGAGGCCGGCTGGGAGGACCGGTTCGACCATCTGGGCGTACAACGGCTCGGCGAGCTCGACACGCTGTCCGGCCGCTGAAGGACTCGGGCTCGCGCGATGACGTGGCTGGGGGCCGACGAGCTGGACCTGCTGGTCCTGGGCAGCGGTGTGGCCGGGCTCTCGGCCGCCGTACGGGCCGCCGACGAACTGGCGCTGCGCGTGGGCGTGTTGACGAAGTCCGACCTGTCGCAGGCCGCCACCCGCTGGGCGCAGGGAGGCGTGGCGGCCGTGCTGGGGGGCGACCCCGACACGACCGATCTCCACCTCGCCGACACGCTGTCGGCCGGCGCCGGACTGTGCGATGTCGACGCCGTGCGGGCGCTCGTCGACGAGGGCCCGGGCCGCGTCAACGAGCTCATCGCCATGGGGGCGATGTTCGACCGGGACCGCGAGGGTCAGCTGCAGCTCGCCCGCGAAGGTGGGCACTCGCTGCCCCGCATCGTCCACGCGGGGCGCGGCCACGGGCGCCGAGATCGAGCGCGCGCTGGTCGACGAGGTGCGGGCGACGGCGGTCGCCTGTTGGGAGCAGTGGTTCGCCCTCGATCTGCTCGTCGCCGATGGTCGCTGCGTCGGCATCGTCGCCATGGGACCGGCCGGCGAAGTCCACGAGATCCGGTCGCGCCATGTTCTCCTCGCCACCGGCGGGGCGGGCCAGCTGTTCGCCGCCACCACGAACCCGGTCCAGTCGACGGGTGACGGGCTGGCGATGGCGCTGCGGGCCGGTGTCACCTGCGCCGACATCGAGTTCATGCAGTTCCACCCGACCGCGCTGTTGAGCCCGCGGATGCCGCGGCCGTTGCTGTCCGAGGCGCTCCGCGGTCACGGCGCGCTCATCCGCGATCACGACGGCAAGCGCTTCGTGGACGAGCTGCAGCCGCGCGACGTCGTGGCGCGCGCCATCACCCGCAAGATGCTCGAGGAGGACGCCGACCACATGCTCCTCGACGCCACCGGGCTCGAGGGTTTCGACGAGCGCTTCCCGACCATCACGGCCGACCTGCGGGGCGCCGGCCTCGACCCCACCACGGACTACCTGCCCATCGCGCCGGCCGCCCACTACCACTGCGGGGGGATCGTCACCGACCTCAACGGCGCGTCGTCGCTGCCCGGGCTGTGGGCGGCGGGCGAGGTGGCGTGCACGGGGGTGCACGGCGCCAACCGCCTGGCCAGCAACTCACTGCTGGAGGGCATGGTCTTCGGGCCGCGGGTCATCGAGGCGATCGGGCGGGGCGTCGACGGCCCGGCGGCCACCGGTGCCATGCGTTCGGTGATCGACGAGGGCGAGACCCCGCTCGGCCACGGCGAGATCGGCGGGCGGAAGGTCACGGTGCCCGCGCCGCTCGCGGGGTTGTCCGCGGGGTCGGCGGCGGGCGGGTCGTCCGCGGCTGGCTCGGCGGGCGGGTCAGCGGGTGGGTCGGCGACCGTGCTGCGGGACGGGCTGCAGCGGGCGATGACGCGTGGTGCGGGAGTGCTGCGTGATGCGAAGTCGTTGACGGGGACCGGCGAGGTCGTCGCGGCGACGCTGGCCGAGGTCGACGCCCTGCCGGCGGGCCGACCGCGCGAGGAGCTGCGCAACCTGGCCACGGTGGGGTGGGCGTTGCTGGCGGCCGCGCAGGTTCGTGAGGAGAGCCGCGGCTGCCACACCCGTGAGGACTTCCCCGACACCGACCCGGCGCTTCGGGTCCGCCTGGTCGCCCACGGAATCGATTGCTCGTGAGCTCGCACGGTCAGCACGCCTCGCCGCATGATCCGCCGCGTGTCGCGGTGGAGGAGGCCGTGCGCAGGGCACTGGCCGAGGACCTCGGGCCGCTGGGTGACATCACGGCGGCGTTGCTGCCGTCGTCGGCGCGCGTCGTTGCATCGCTGACGGGTCGGCAGGAGGGTGTGCTGGCCGGGAGGGCCTGCGCGGCGGAGACGTTCCGCCAGGTCGACCCCGGCATCGAGGTCGAGTGGCTGCGGGTCGACGGCGACCGTGTCGCGCCCGGCGACCATCTCGGCGTCGTCGCAGGATCGCTGGCGTCCGTGCTCACCGCCGAGCGCACGGCGCTCAACTTCCTCTGCCACCTGTCGGGCGTGGCGACGGCGACGCGCCGGTTGGTCGATGCCGTCGCCGCGGCCAACCCGCAGACGCAGGTGTGGGACACGCGCAAGACCCTGCCCGGGTTGCGCGCTCTGGAGAAGGCGGCCGTGCGCGCGGGAGGCGGCGTCAACCACCGGGGCTCGCTGTCGGACATGGTGCTCGTGAAGGACAATCACTTGGCTGGGCTCTCCATCACGGCGATGGTGGAGCTGGCGCGGCGACGCTGGCCGGCGCGGACAATCGAGGTCGAGTGCGACGACCTGGACCAGGTGAAGGAGGCGGCTGCAGCGGGAGCGACGATCATCATGTGCGACAACATGGAGCCGTCGATGGTGGCCGCCGCGGTGGCCGCCGTGGCCGGCCGGGCGCTGGTCGAGGTGTCGGGCGGGATCACGCTGGCGGCGGCACCGGCGTATGCGGCGGCGGGAGCAGACCTCCTGTCGACCAGCGCCATCACCCAGTCGGCCCCCGCCTTCGACATCGGCCTCGACCTCGGCCGATAGGTTTCTGACCTTCGCGCTTGACTACGAACGTATGTTCGTATATCCTGGTTCCATGATCGGCGGAGCATCGACGATGGACGATCTCGTGGCGCAGTGCTCTTCCGACGCGCTCGACGGACTGGATGACCGCGCCCTCGTGGCGCTGGCCACCTCGCTGCTCGGATGGTGGCCTCGGCTGGATGCGGCCCGGCTGCGCGTCCTCGCGGCAGTCGAGGCTCGTCAGGCCTTCCGGGTCGACGGCGCACGGGATGCGGCGTCGTGGCTGGCGTGGAAGGGAGCCGAACGCCGCGGCCGGGCCCGCACGGAGATCGAGCTGGCGGCCACCGTCGCCGCCATGCCTGCCGTCGACCGGGCGCTGGGCGACGGGACCCTTTCGCGCGCCAAGGCGTCGGAGCTGGCCCGGGCCCGCGCCGCCGATCCCGATCAACAGGCCCAGCTCGTGGAAGCCGCCAAGACCATGACCGTCGAGGATGTCGCCCGCCGTGTCGACCGATGGCACCACGAGCAGGGAACGCCACCCGAGATCGAGCCCAGCGTGGCCATCACGTCCCATCCCGGTGGCGGGCGCCTCGAGGCCACGCTGGACACCGAAGGTTTCGAGTGGGTCAAGGTGGCGATCGACACGGCCGCCGACACGCTCGGTCTCCGTGAGCTCCCCTGGAACGAACGGCGGGCTCATGGTCTGGTGGCGGTCTGCCGTCACTACCTCGACCATGCCGACGTGCCGGTCCGCCGGCAGGGCCGTCCCACGGTGGTGGTGACGCTCGATGCTTCGGCGCTGGCCAGTGACGCCGGCCGTCCGGCCCGGCTTGATTCCGGCGCGTATCTCACCGGCGGCGCCGCCCGCGCCCTCGCCTGCGACGCGTCCATCGTCCGGATGATCACGGATCCGGCTTCCCAGCCCCTCGACGTCGGCCGGGCGACCCGATCCATCTCACCAGCCCAGGCCCGAGCGGTCATCCACCGGGACCGTCACTGCCGCTACTCGGGCTGCGCCGCGCCTCCGTGGGCGTGCGACGTGCACCACCTCGATCCGTGGTGGTGCGGCGGGCGGACCGACCTCGCTCGGCTCGGGCTCCTCTGCTGGCACCATCACCACCTCGTCCACCGCCAGGAGAGAACGCACGCGCTCGTGGACCAGGGCGACGGTCGGCTGCAGCTCGAGAGGCGAAGGGAGCGACCACCGCCCGTGTTGCAGGTCGCGTGAGGCCGAAGCCGCCGGTCGGGGCCCGCCGCCCGCCGGTAACCTTGGACACGCGTCGGCGGGCGACGGCGGAACGGCGACCCGACGGCGTTTCCGATTCGGTGGTCCTCAGGCACTCACTAGTGCCGGACCGCCCGATTGCAGGCGGACAAGGCAGGAGGAAGACCAGATGGGTGCAGTGGCGCGCGCCGCCCTCGCAGGCTGTTGCCTGTTCGCACTGGCTGCATGCTCGGGTGATGTCGAGGACACCGCCCCTCGGACCACGGCCACCGCCCCGTCCACGACACCGTCGACCACCGCCGCACCGAGCACGACCAGCGCGCCCACGACCACGCTGAGTCCACAACAGCAAGACGAAGCCGACATCCGAGCTCTCCACGACCGGTTCTTCCGGATGCTCGTGGTGACCGGCAGACCCTCCGAACCCCGACCATCCCGAGATCGCGGCGACGACCACTGGCCTCCAGCAGCAGCGGTGGGACAGATCAGGTCGCACGATGGCGAGCTTCGGCGAGCGCACAGATGGCATCGGTCGACGGGAACGGATGCTGACCGGTCGATCTTCCGCGACCGCGACCACGCAGCAGTTCTCGACGTGCACACGGCAGCGACGTCGCTGCTCAACGCCGATGGGATCGTCGTGGTGCGGACCACCGGACCGACCCGGCGTCACCGAGCTGCTGCTCGTGCGTCCACCGACGGGTGGCGCGTCGAGGACTGGCTCACCGGCGGTGACGGGCCATGCGAGGCTGTACGCAGTCGCACTGCATCCTCGGATCGCCGCTGGTGGCTTCGGGCACACGCCGGCGGCAGCGGAACGGCGGTGCATCGGCCAGCCTCTGCTCCGGCGGCGATGCCTCCGCTGGGCCGGGAGGGCTCGAAGTCGACGCTGGGGTTGACGGGGGGCCGTCGGGCGGTGGGCCCGAGCAGTCCTTCGTCAGAGGGCCGGGGCACGATCCGTGCACGTACCGCTCGCTGTCGGCTCACGGGCTGCTGGCATGGCACATCTCGTACTCGTACCAGGGCAACGACGACCCTCCGGAGCCTGCCCCCGACCAGTACTACGGCGACGATCCCGACGCACGGTGGGCGCTGGCCCACTGTCCCGCCAACGCCGGTCGGGACGTGCTCGTCTGGTGGCCGGTCGGTGGGCGTCCGCCCGCCTCGCTGATCGACGCTCTCCGCCAGCGGGCCCGGGACGCCGTCCCGTTCCCGGTACTTGCCCAGCGCGCCGCCCCGAGCGGGGAGCGGGACGCCCCGTTCATCACGCAGATGCCGGCGTGGCTCTGGGTGGACCCGGCAGCCTGGGGTCCGGTGCAGGCCGAGGCCTCGATCCCCGGCATCGTCACCGTCACCGCGGTGGGGATGCCACAGCGTCTGACCTGGGATCCCGGAACGGGCGACGCCCCCGTCGCGTGTGACGGGCCGGGCGTGGCGTACGACTTCGGACGTCCGGACACCACCCAGACGACGAACTGCTCGTACACGTACCGCCACTCCTCCGACGTGGCGCCGGGGCGGGGCCCGTACCAGCTCACGATGGGCCTCGAGTGGGACGTGCGCTGGCAGTGCGATCCCGGCTGCGGCGGCGGGCCCATGGCGCCCGTGACGGTGACGACCAGCCGACCCGTCTGGGTGGCGGAGCTCCAGGCGATCAACCCGGCGGAGCTCTGATGGAAGCGATGGAAGAGACCGTCCGACACCGGCCAACAGGTTCCGTCAAGAAACGAAGGGCTACGGTGACGCCTCGGTGAACGGCGGCACGCGAGTCCTGGTCAGCGGTATGGGGAGCGAGCTGGGCTCGCTCGTCGCCACGCTGCTGGAGAAGGAGCGCTGGGTGGGTGAGGTCTCCGGTCTGGACATCGACCCGCCCCGCCGCCGGCTGCGCTCGGCGGCCTTCCACCGGATAGAGCCGAAGGACCGTCGCAAGATGGTCGAGATCGTGCGCGACTTCGATCCTCACGTCGTCGTCCACATCGCGGTCTGGGAGCCCAACGCCCGCGCGCATCCTGGTGACGCTGCGGCCTGGACCCACACGGCCGCCGTCGGCGTCCTCGGCGCGGCCGCCGAGTGCCCGTCGCTGGAGCACATCACCGTCCGTTCCGGCATCGCCGTCTACGGGCGGCGGCGGGGGGCGGCGACCCGGCCCGACGAGTCGGTCACGCCCGATCCCACAGCTCCCTTCGGGCGCTCGCTGCTCGAGATGGAGGGCATCGCCCGTGAGGCCGGGCGAGCCGCCGACGTCCCCGTCACCGCGCTGCGGCTCGCTCCTGTGATCGGCCCCCACGTCCCCAGCCCGCTCGGCCGGCTGCTCCGGCTGCCTGCGGTGCCGGTGAGCCTGCTGGCCGACCCGGCCTTCTCCGTCATCGACGACCAGGACGCCGCCGCCGCGTTCGTAGCTGCCGCGGCGAGGCGGGTGGACGGCCCGGTGAACGTGGTCTCGCCTGGCGCCATCACCGCCAGCCAGGCGGTCCGCATCGGCGGACGGCTGCCCCTGCCCCTCATCGGCCCCGAGTGGCGGCTGGCCCGCATCCTCACCAGCGCCTTCGGCGCTCCGATCCCCGAGCACATCCACGAGCTCCTCCACCGGGGGCGCACCGCCGACGGGAGCCGAGCGCTCGAGGCCTTGGGCGTCGAGCCGCGGCTCACGACCCGCGAGGTCGTCCAGGCGCTCTACGAGTGGGCCACCGTCATCCACCTCCGGCCCGGGGAGCTGGCCGCGTGAGCCCCGCCGCCGACCTGGCGACGATCGCCCGCCGGCAGGCGGCAGGGATCAACGAGATCGACCCGTGGGGCATGGACCGGGACCTCGTCGGCGTGGCCCGGTCGTTGGCCCGCCTGCGCTGGAGGATCACCGTCGGCGGCGCCGAGAACGTGCCCTCGACCGGCGGGGCGTTGTTGGTGGCCAATCGCCGCCCTCTCGGTGCCACCCCGCTCCTGGTGGCTGCCGCCATCGGACGGGCGACGGAGCGGAACGTCCGCTTCGCCGGGATCGTTGACATCGCACCGATCGGGCCGATCCTGCGGCGGCTCGGCGGCGTCGTGGCCCGGCCGGACGAGATCGGCGGTCTGCTCCGCGCCGGCCATGTCCCCGCGGTCTGGTGCCAGCCCCGCATCACCACCAGCCACCGCGTCGGCCCGGCACCGGTCCCCTACCTGGCGGCCGCGCTCGACGCCGGCGTCCCCGTGCTGCCGGTGGCAGTGATCGCGCCGCCGCTCGCCCGCCGGGTGCGCGTGGACGTCGGCCCACCGCTGCGCGTTCCCCGCCGGCCCGGGCCCCTGGCGGCGGCCGAGCTGGCCGACTCGATCCGCCAGGCCATCCAGCGCATGGTCGACGAGGCCAGCCCGCCGTCGTGGCTGCTGCCCGGATGAGCACCGTGAACAGGGGCGGGCTCTAGTGGCGTTCGCGTGGGCGAAGGACGGGACGCGGCTCCACTACCAGGTGGTCGGCCGGCCAGGCGGCGACCCGGTGCTGATGATCCAGGGCCTCGGCACGGACATGACCGGGTGGACGTTGCAGCGGCTGGCGTTCTCGCCGCGCTTCCGCACCGTCGCCATCGACAACCGGGGCGCCGGTCGCAGCGACAAGCCCTTCGGCCGCTACACCCTCGACGAGATGGCCGACGACGCCATCGCGGTGCTCGACGACGCCGGCATCGAGAGCGCGCACGTCATGGGCGCTTCCATGGGAGGGGCGATCGCGCAGCTCGTCGCGCTGCGGCACCCGGAGCGGGTGCGATCGCTGGTCCTGGCCTGCACGGCCTGCCGCAACTTCCAATGGCGCCGCGAGCTGCTGACCGAGTGGGCCTCCATCGCCAACGAACGCGGCATGGGGGAGATGGCCCGGCGCGCCGCCCACTGGGTGATGGCGCCGCGATCGGTCCGGCGGTTCTGGCCCGTGGTGGGCTGGTTCGGTCCACTCGCCATGGGCCTCCCGTCGCATGCCTTCACGTCGCAGGTCAGGGCCATCCTCGACGCGCCCGAGGAAATGATCGACGTCCTCGCCACGCTCGACGTGCCCACGCTCGTGGTGGTCGGCAACCAGGACATCCTCACGCCGCGAGGAGATAGCGAGGAGCTGGCGGAGCGGATCCCGGGCGCCGAGCTCGTGGTCATCTCCGGTGCCACGCATGGCCTTATGATTGAACATGCAACTACCTTCAACCGGGTGGTCCTCGAGTTCCTGACCAGGGTGGCCAGCGAGCAGGCCGCGGCCTAGAGACGCGATGAGAACCGTCATCGTCGGCGCCGGCGTGGCCGGGCTGATGACGGGCCGAGCGCTGGCGGAGGCCGGGCACGAGGTCGTCCTGCTCGACAAGGGACGAGCGCCAGGAGGTCGTCTGGCCACGCGCCGGATCGGTCGAGCCACGCTCGACCACGGCGCGCAGTTCTTCACGGTCCGGACCCCCGCGTTCGGTGCCCACGTCGAGCGCTGGACATCGAGCGGTCTGGTCCGGGAGTGGTGCCGGGGCTTCGCCGAGGACGACGGGCATCCCCGCTACGCCGTGACCGGAGGGATGAACGCGCTGTCCAAGCACCTGGCCGCCGGACTCGACGTGCGCTGCTCGACGCTCGTCTTCGCGATCCGCGCCGGCGAGGAGAGCGCGTGGTCGGTCGGGCTGGACGACGGCACGGGCATCGCCGCCGACGCCATCGTCCTGACCTGCCCGCTGCCGCAGTCGTTCTCGCTGCTCATCACCGCCGGCATCGAGCTCCCGCCGGATCTGCGCATGACCGATTACGACCGCACGCTCGCCCTGCTGGCCGTACTCGACCGTCCACCTGCCATCCCCCCGCCGGGCGGGGTCCAGGACGCCGACGAGACGTTCAGCTTCATCGGCGACAACGAAGCAAAGGGCGTCTCCTCCGTCCCCGCTGCGACGTTCCACGCTCGGCCGGACTGGTCGCTCGCTCGCTGGGACCAGCCCACGGGCGAGATCCACGCCGAGCTGATCGAGCGGGCCCGCCCGTGGTTGGGCGCCGCGGCCGTCGCCGAGTCGCAGGTCAAGCGGTGGCGCTTCGCCACCCCCAAGCAGGTGTGGCCAGAACCGTGCTGGCGGGCACCGGACTCGCCCGGGCCCCTCGTACTCGCCGGGGACGCGTTCGCGGGTCCACGCGTCGAGGGCGCGGCGCTGTCCGGCCTCGCTGCGGCCGCCGCGCTCGAGGGGAGCTAGACCAACCCCGGGCCGAGCTCGCGGACCACGTCAGCCACGAGGTCGACATCGGGCTCGGTCGTGCGCCAGTTGGTGATGGCGGGCCGGAACGCCGTCATGCCCCGGAAGCGGGTGGTCCCGAACATGACCCGGCCGTCGTCGTTCACCGCCGCGCCGAGGCGTTCGTTGAGGGCGTCGAGTGCGTCGAGGTCACTGTCGGACCCGGGCGGCGCGTACCGGAAGCAGACGATGTTGAGGGTGGCCGGAGCCAGGAGCTCCAGGTCGGGGGCGGCGTCGACCCGGGCCGCCAGACGGCGGGCGAGGGCGAGGTGGCGTTCGACCATCGCCCGGTAGCCGGAACGGCCATAGGCCATCAGGCTCGCCCACACAGCCAGCGATCGGGCTCTCCGAGAGCTCTCCGGCCCCAGGTACCCGAAGTTGGGCTGGTCGTCGGCGGGGAGGTAGGCCGCGGCCAGAGTGAACGCCGAGGCCAGCCGGGCGGGCTCCCGCACGAACGAGAAGCCGCAGTCGTAGGGGACGTTCAGCCACTTGTGGCCGTCGGCGATGACCGAATGCGCACGCTCCACGCCCGCGGCCAGCGGAGCGGTCTCAGGAGCGACGCGGGCAAAGAGGCCGAAGGCACCGTCCACGTGCAGCCACGCGCCGTGCTCCTCGCACAGGTCGGCCATAGCAGCGATCGGGTCGAACAGCCCGGCGTTCACCTCGCCGGCGTTGGCGATGACCAGGGAGGGGCCGGACGTCGAGAGCCGCCGGGCGAGCGCGTCGAGGTCGATCGAGCCCGTGTCGTCACCGTCTACGACCAAGCGTTCGACCCCGTCCCGCCCGAGCCCCAACATGGCGAGGGCCTTCGTGGCGCTCGGATGCACGTGCCCGCTGGACCAGATCGGCATCGGAGGAAGGGCAGGGGAGCCTGCGAGCCCGTCACGGTCGACGTCGACGCCGTGCTGCTCCGCCCACCACGAGCGCGCCGCGGCGAGGGCCGTGAAGTTGGCCGTGGTGGCGCCCGTGGTCAGGATGCCGCCCCACGAGGCCGGGAGGTCGAAGAGGTCGAGCAGCCACCTCACCGCCGTGACCTCGAGCTGCCCGCCCAGCGGGGACGACACCCAGGAGAACGAGTTCTGGTCGATGGCCGAGGCCAACCAGTCGGCGGCGAGGGCAGCGGGCGTCACGCCACCCGTCACGAAGTGGAAGAACCGCGGGCCGGCCGAAGTGTGGGCGCCGTCGAGCCCGCCGACCAGCTGCTCCAGTGCCGCCGGGCTGCCGATCCCGTCCTCCGGCAGCGCACCGCCGAAGCTGCGGGCCGTGGCGTCCGCGGTACCCGCGCGCACCGGCCGGTCGCCGACGGAGCGCAGGTAGTCGAGCGCAGCCTCCACCGTCGAGCGCAGGACCTCCTCGGCCCGAGCGTCCTCGAGCGGATCGCCCACTCTCAGCCCTGAGCCACTCTCAGCCTGAAGCGACAGCCAGCAACGCGCTCGGCGCCGAACGCAGGGCGTCCGTGGCCGGACCGGCCGGTAGGACCGCACAGACCGCCTCGGCCTCGTCCACGTACTGGGCGCCGACCGCAAGCGCTCCGGTCACCGCGCCGCCTGAGCGGACGATGGCCAGGGCCTTGTCGCACTCGACGGGATCGAGAGGGCGGCCGAGCAGGTCACGCAGCTCGGCGGCCGCGGCCCCACCGGCGGCCAAGGTCCTGATGACGGGCAGGGTGTAGACGCCCTCGACCACGTCGTGACCGGACGGCTTCCCGAGCTGCGATTCGGTGGCGGTGAGGTCGAGGATGTCGTCGACGATCTGGAACACCATGCCGAAGGCGTGGCCGTACGCGGTGAGGGCCTCCACCTGTGGCCGCTCCAGTCCGCGCACCAAGGCGCCGATGCGGGCCGCGGTGGCGAACAGCGAGGCCGTCTTGCCGCTGATGGAGTCGAGGTATTCCTCTTCGGTCCGGGTGGGGCTGTAGGTCCGGCGCAGCTCGCCGATCTGGCCGTAGCAGAGCCGGCCGATGGTGCTGGCCAGCAGCCCGGCGATCTCGGTACCCAGCGAGGCGGCGATCTCGGAGGCCCGCGACAGGAGGAAGTCGCCGGCCAGGATGGCCTGGAGGTTGCCCCACTTGGCGTTGACGGTCTCCACGCCGCGGCGGGTGTCGGCCTCGTCCATCACGTCGTCGTGGTAGAGCGACCCGAGGTGCACCAGCTCCACGGACACCGCCCCCTGGACGACGTCGTCGCTCACCCGGGTCTGGCCGTCGCGCATCCCGGCGCTCGGCCCGGTCTGGGCCACCGCCATGGCCACCACGGGCCGAAGGCGCTTCCCCCCGGCCACGATCAGGTGGCCGGCCAGCTCCGTCAGGTAGTCATCCTCGGTGCGCACGGCGGCACGCAGGGCCTCTTCGACCCTGGCCAGGTCAGCCGGCATGGACGGCAGTGTCAGCAGTGGCGAAACGCCCCTCGAGTTCATGATCCTGGCTTGGGTGATCGGGGAGGCCGCAGTCAGAGCCACGAGGAGAGGCTAGGCGAGCGGTCGGGCCCTCGTGCGCGCGTTCACGAAGCCCCTTCCTCCCACCAACTCTTCTCATCGGATCTGTCCGAGGGTGGCTGCCACACCCCCCAGGTACACTGCCGTTGTGTTCGAGCGCTTCACAGACCGGGCTCGCCGGGTCGTCGTCCTCGCCCAAGAGGAGGCCCGCCAGCTCAGCCACTCCTACATCGGGACCGAGCATGTCCTGCTCGGCCTGATCCACGAGGGAGAGGGTGTGGCGGCCAAGGCCCTCGAGTCGCTCGGCATCTCCCTGGAGGCCGTGCGCGGCCAGGTCGAGGAGATCATCGGCCGCGGTGGCTCCGCCCCGTCAGGCCACATCCCCTTCACCCCCCGCGCGAAGAAGGTGCTGGAGCTCTCCTTGCGGGAGGCGCTGCAGCTCGGCCACAACTACATCGGTACGGAGCACATCCTCCTCGGTCTGATCCGGGAGGGTGAGGGCGTCGCCGCCCAGGTCCTCGTGAAGCTCGGGGCGGATCTGTCCCGGGTCCGCCAGACCGTCATCCAGCTGCTGTCGGGCTACCAGGGCCCGCAGGGTGGCAAGGAGTCCGCCGGGGCCACCGCGGGCGGTGGCGGCGGGGGCTCGGAGAAGGAGTCCGGGCAGGCCGGCTCCGCCGTGCTGGACCAGTTCGGCCGCAACCTCACCGCGCTGGCCCGGGACAAGAAGCTCGATCCCGTCATCGGCCGCTTCCGCGAGATGGAGCGGGTCATGCAGGTGCTGTCCCGCCGCACGAAGAACAACCCGGTGCTCATCGGCGAGCCGGGCGTCGGCAAGACCGCCATCGTCGAGGGCCTGGCCCAGAAGATCGTCGTCGGCGACGTGCCGGAGACGCTGACCGGCAAGCAGCTCTACACGCTCGACCTCGGCGCCCTGGTGGCCGGGTCCCGCTACCGCGGTGACTTCGAGGAGCGCCTCAAGAAGGTGCTGAAGGAGATCCGCACCCGCGGCGACATCATCCTGTTCATCGACGAGATCCACACCCTCGTGGGCGCCGGAGCTGCTGAGGGCGCCATCGACGCGGCGTCGATCCTCAAGCCCATGCTCGCCCGCGGGGAGCTGCAGACCATCGGCGCCACCACGCTCGACGAGTACCGCAAGCACCTGGAGAAGGACGCCGCCCTCGAGCGGCGCTTCCAGCCGGTGAAGGTGGAGGAGCCGACGGTGGCCCACACCATCGAGATCCTGAAGGGCCTGCGGGACCGCTACGAGGCGCACCACCGGGTCACCATCACCGACCAGGCCCTGGTCGCCGCGGCCAACCTGGCCGAGCGCTACATCTCTGACCGGCATCTCCCCGACAAGGCCATCGACCTCATCGACGAGGCCGGCTCCCGCCTGCGCATCAAGCGCATGCAGACCCCGCCGGACCTCAAGGAGATCGAGGACCGCATCCAGGACGTCCAGAAGCAGAAGAAGGACGCCGTCGAGGCCCAGCGCTTCGAGGAGGCCGGCCGCCTGCGGGACCAGGAGAAGGCCCTGCTGGAGGAGAAGAGCGCCAAGGAGACCGAGGTCAAGGCATCCGGGGTCGACCTGTTCGACGAGGTCGACGAGGAGGCCATCGCCGAGGTCCTCTCCATCTGGACCGGCATCCCCGTCTACAAGCTGACGGAAGAGGAGACGGCGAAGCTCCTGCGCATGGAGGACGAGCTCCACAAGCGGGTCATCGGCCAGCAGTCCGCCATCAAGGCGGTCAGCCAGGCCGTGCGGCGCACCCGCGCTGGCCTGAAGGACCCGAAGCGTCCTGCCGGCTCCTACATCTTCCTGGGCCCGTCGGGCGTCGGGAAGACCGAGCTCGCCAAGACCCTGGCCGAGTTCTTGTTCGGCGACGAGGACGCGCTGATCGCGCTCGACATGTCCGAGTACATGGAGAAGCACACGGTCAGCCGCCTGGTCGGCTCGCCTCCCGGCTACGTCGGGTACGAGGAGGGCGGCCAGCTCACGGAGGCCGTGCGCCGCAAGCCCTTCAGCGTCGTCCTGTTCGACGAGATCGAGAAGGCCCATCCCGACGTGTTCAACACGCTGCTCCAGATCCTGGAGGAGGGCCGGCTGACCGACAGCCAGGGCCGCAGCGTCGACTTCCGCAACACCGTCCTGATCATGACGTCCAACCTGGGCACCCAGGACCTGCGCAAGGCCAACATCGGCTTCACCAAGATGGACGAAGCGGTGTCGTACGAGCGCATGAAGGAGAAGGTCAACGACGCGCTCAAGCAGCACTTCCGGCCCGAGTTCCTCAACCGCATCGACGACGTCATCGTGTTCCACGAGCTGTCGCTGGACGAGGTCACCAACATCGTCGACCTGATGATCCGCCGGGTGCAGAAGCAGCTGGAGAGCCAGGGCCTCGGCCTGGAGCTCACCCCGGCCGTCAAGCTGTACCTGGCCGAGAAGGGCTACGACCCCACCCTCGGCGCCCGGCCGCTGCGGCGGGCCATCCAACGCATGGTCGAGGATCCGCTGTCGGAACACATCCTCAACAAGCAGTTCCGGGCCGGTGAGATCATCATCGTGGACGTCGAGGACGACCCCGAGGGTCGCCCCGGCGATCAACGGGTGACGTTCCGAGCCATGGAGGGCTTCGCGCCGCCCTCGATGGAGCTGGCCGAGGCCGGTCCCGGCAACCCGATCGAGTAGGCCGGGACCCGAACCGACGTTTCGTTAGGCCCATCTCGTTGCGCCGGCTCGCCGCGCTCTGCGCGGGCGGACTTCTGGTCGGTCTGTTGACCGGCTGCCGCCTCGACGTCAACGTCGTGGTGGACGCCGAGGCCGACGGCAGCGGCACCGTCACCGTGACGGCCACGGCCGATGCCGAGCTGCTGGCCCGCGCCCCCGGCGCGGTCGAGGACCTGCGCTTCGACGATGCCCGCGCCGCGGGCTGGACGGTGACGGGACCCACGCCGACCGACAGCGGCGGCGCCCAGGTGATCCTGTCCAAGCCGTTCGGAACCCCCGAGCAGGCGACGGCGATCCTGGCCGAGATCAACGGACCAGCCGGTCCGCTCCGCGGAGTGACCTTGACGCAGGACCGCGAGTTCGCGCGGGTGACGACGGGAGTGACCGGCCAGGTCCTTCTCGAGGGGGGCGTGGGTGCCTTTGCCGACGAAGCTCTGGTCCAGGTGGCGGGGAAGGTGCCGCTGGCCGAGCAGGTGGCCGCTCAAGCGGCGGCCGGTGGCGTGCCGCTCGAGCAGGCGTTGGGCCTCACGGTCACCGTCGACCTGCCGGGCACCGTCACGGCGACCAACGGAACGGCCGCCGGCGGCAGCGTCACGTGGACGCCGTCGTTGGCCGACGGCGCGGCCACCCCGCTGCAGGCCGAGGCGCTGCAGGAGGACACCGCGGCGTTGCGCGCCAGCGACGTCGAACGCTGGACGGTGTGGGGCCTCATCGGTTGGGCCGCGCTCTTCGCCCTCATCGTCCTCGTGGTGCTGCTCAGGGCGTGGCGTCGCCGGGCGCGTCGTCGCTGACGTCTGCTCTGGTGTCTTCTCTGACCCCGCGCGTCTCCCGGGCGACGGCGGCGTCGGCCATCGGCTCCCCCGTCAGGCGTCGGTAAGGCCGGGCGAGCGGCTTACGACCCTCGCGCAACACCTCCTCGGCCGTCACCGTGGCCGTGAGCTGGATCAGCCTGGCCACCAGGCCGGTCCAGCCCGTCTGGTGCGAGGCGCCCAGGCCGGCGCCGTTGTCACCGTGGAAGTACTCGTAGAACAGGAGGTGGTCGCGCCAGTGCTCGTCCTCCTGGAAGATCTTGGTGCCGCCGTAGACCGGGCGGCGGCCGTCCTCGTCGCGGCGGAAGATCGAGATCAGTCGGCGGGAGAGTTCCTGCGACACCTCGAAGAGGGTCATCTGATTGCCCGAACCGGTGGGGCACTCCACCGTGAAGTCGTCGCCGTAGTAGGCGTAGTGCTGCAGCAGGGCACGGATGATCAGCAGGTTGGTGGGGAACCACACGGGCCCGCGCCAGTTGGAGTTGCCACCGAACGCGCCCGTGCTCGACTCGGCCGCCTCGTAGGCGACGCGGTAGTCGTGCCCGTTGACGCTCAGCACGTAGGGATCTTCGAGGTGCCACCGCGACAGCGAGCGGATGCCGTGCGGGCTCAGGAACCGCTCCTCGTCCAACATGCGCTCCAGGATGCGGCGCAGCTTGTCCCGGTTGACGAGCGACAGAAGGTGGCGCCCGCCCTCGCCGGGCACCGTCGGATCGGCGATGTTGACGAGCAGGTCGTGGTTCCGGCGCAGATATTCGTTCACCTGCCCCCGCAGGCGGGGGAACTTGGCCATCAGCTCGGGCGGGATGGCTGTGGTGGCGCAGAGCGGCAGGAGCCCGACGACCGAGCGCACCTTCATCCGCTGCCCGCTGCCGTCGGGGAGGCGGAGCACGTCGTAGTAGAAGCCGTCCTCCTCGTCCCACATCTCGTCCGGGGTGCTGCCGATGGGATCGATGGCGGCCGCGATCCAGAAGAAGCGCTCGAGGAACTTCAGCACAAGATCCTCATAGGTGGAGTCGTGCTCGGCCAGCACGCAGGCCAGCTCCAACATGTTCTGGCTGAACAGGGCCATCCACGCCGTGCCGTCGGCCTGCTCCAGCCGACCGCCTGTCGGGAGCGGCGCGCTCCGATCGAACACTCCGACGTTGTCGAGGCCGAGGAAGCCGCCCTCGAACAGGTTCTTCCCCGCGGGGTCCTTGCGGTTGACCCACCACGTGAAGTTGAGGAGCAGCTTGTGGAACGAGTCGCTCAGGAACTCGCGGTCGATCCCCTCGGGGTCCGACCCGTCGGCGGCCAGGCCGACCTCCAGCGAATGCATGAGCAGGGTGGCGAAGGCGTGCACCGGCGGGTTGACGTCGCTGAAGGCCCACTCGTAAGCGGGGATCTGGCCCGTCGGGTGCAGGTAGGCCTGGGACAGCATGAGGTCCAGCTGCCCCTTGGCGAAGTCCGGGTCGACCATGGACAGAGGGATGGTGTGGAAGGCGAGGTCCCACGCCGCGTACCACGGGTACTCCCACTTGTCGGGCATGGAGATGACGTCGTGGTTGACCATGTGGAACCACGCCTCGTTGCGGGTCCCCCGCCGGCGGGGTGAGCGCAGGGGGTGGGCCTCGTGCTCCCGCAGCCAGATGTCGAGATCGAAGTAGTAGCACTGCTTCGACCACAGCATCCCGGCGAGGGCCTGACGCATGATCGACGCGCTGTCCTCGTCCACCTCGGGCGGGGTGATGGCGGTGTAGAACTCGTCGGCCTCGGCCCGCCGGGTGTCGACCAGCTCGTCGAAGTTCTCGAACGGAGGCGGGTCCGAGCCGTCACCCGCGGTGCGGGTCAACCGGCAGCGCAGCACGACCTCCTCGCCCGCGGGCACGGTGACGCGGAGGTGCGCAGCGCACTTCGACCCGAGGCCTTCCGGGTTGACGGTGGGCGTGCCGGACAGCACGTGGTCGTTGATCCCGTCCTTCGGGTAGGGCGTCGTCCCTTCGACGTTCCACAACCTCCGGGCGTTGCTCTCGTTCTCGCAGAAGAGGAGCTCGGGGTCCCGTCCGTCGGCGCGCTCGACGTGGAGCTCGTAACGGCCGAGATCGGAGTGCTCGGCGACCACGGCTCCGGCGATCGTGGGATGCCGCCGCACCCGCGGTCGCACCGTGTTCGGCGGCCACGACCACGTGTTGCGGTACCAGAGCGTCGGGAGGACTTGCAGCTCCGCCGCGTCCGGACCACGGTTGGCGATGGTGATGCGGCAGGCGATGTCGAACGGAGCGGCCTTGGCGTGCTCCACCGTGACGTCGAAGTACCGCCGCTCGTCGAAGATCCCGGTGTCGACCAGTTCGTACTCCAGCTCCTGGCGGGAGCGGGTGCGGTTGGTGCTGACGAGGTCGTCGTACGGGTACGGCTCCTGCGGGTACTTGTACAGCCACCGTTGGTACGAGTGGGTGGGCAGGTTGTCGAGGTAGAAGTAGTACTCCTTCACGTCCTCGCCGTGGTTGCCCTCGGAGTTGGTGAGGCCGAAGAGCCGTTCCTTCAGGATGGGGTCGCGGCCGTTCCAGAGGGCGAGCGCGAAGCAGAGGCGCTGCTTGTCGTCGCTGATGCCAGCCAGGCCGTCCTCACCCCAGCGGTAGGCGCGGGAGCGGGCGTGGTCGTGGTCGAAGTAGTCCCACGCCTCACCGGTCTCGCTGTAGTCCTCGCGGACGGTGCCCCACTGGCGCTCGCTGAGGTACGGCCCCCACACCCGCCACTCGACGCCATGGCGGGCGTCCCGCAGCCGTTGCTCCTCAGCGGTCAGATGCAGTCCCGGGTCGTCCACGGGGTCACGGTAGACCGCGACACCCCCTGCGTAGGTTGGGGGCCATGACGCGGCTCCGAGTGGTCCATCGCTGCACCGAGTGCGCAGCCACCCATCCCAAGTGGGCCGGCCGGTGCCCGTCCTGCGGAGCGTGGAACGCCCTCGTGGAGGACGTCGAGGAATTCGGGACGACGGGACGGGCCGCCGGCGGCTCCGGTCGGGTGAACCGTCCGGCGGCGGTCGCTCGGCCCATCACCGAGGTGGAGGCGGATACTGGTCTGCCGATCCCGACGGGCGTGCCCGAGCTGGACCGCGTGCTGGGCGGCGGACTCGTCCCGGGCTCCGTGACGCTCATCGGCGGCGAGCCGGGCATCGGCAAGTCCACCCTGGCCCTGCAGGTGGCAGCGGCGCGGGCGGCGTCCGCGCCGCCGGCGCTCTACGTGTCGGCCGAGGAGAGCGCCGCGCAGGTGCGGGACCGGGCCCGTCGCCTGAGTGCGCTGGACGGCGGGCTGTGGCTGCTGTCGGAGACGCAGCTCCCTGGCATCCTCACCGCGCTCGACGAGCTCGGCCCGGGGCTGGTCGTCATCGACTCCATCCAGACCGTGGCCGACCCCGAGCTGGAGTCGTCACCCGGCTCCATGGTGCAGGTGCGCGAGAGCGCCCACCGCTTGGTGCAGGAGGCGAAACAGCGCGACGCGGCCGTCGTCCTCATCGGTCACGTCACCAAGGAGGGTGGCCTGGCCGGGCCCCGGGTGCTAGAGCACGTGGTCGACACCGTCCTGTCCTTCGAGGGCGATCGTCACCACGCGCTGCGCCTGCTGCGAGCGATCAAGCACCGGTACGGCCCCACCACCGAGCTCGGCGTGTTCGAGATGGGGCAGGGCGGCCTGGCCGGCGTGGCCGACGCCAGCGGGCTGTTCCTGGCCGACCGGGGGGAGGGCATCCCGGGGTCGGCCGTGGTGCCCATCGTGGAGGGCCACCGGCCGTTGCTGGTGGAGGTCCAGGCGCTGGTCGTGGCTTCGACGTTGCCCTCGCCGCGCCGATCGGCCCAGGGTCTGGACCAAGGCCGCCTGGCGCTCCTCGTGGCGGTCCTCACCAACCGCGCCGGGCTGCCCTTCGCCGATCGGGACGTCTACGCGTCGGTGGCCGGCGGTCTCCGACTGGGCGAGCCCGGGAGCGATCTCGGCGTGTGCCTGGCGCTGGCGTCGGCCCACCTCGGGACACCGCTCGCCGGTGACCTCATCGCCTGCGCCGAGGTCGGCCTGGGCGGGGAGCTGCGGACGGTCGGCCACACGCCGCGCCGCCTGGCCGAGGCCGCTCGTCTCGGCTTCAGCCGGGCCGTCGTGCCGGCGTCCGCGCCCGACGTGGACGCGCCGATCGAGCTGCTGCGAGCGACCAACCTGGCCGAGGCGCTCGGGCTGGCGATGTCCGGGACTACGTCGCGATCCGGGCGATCAGCCCCAGCCCGTCAGGAAGTGGGAGCGTTGCCGTTGGGGTGACGACTGTTCCCTCTGCTCGGCTCTCGTCGACGGTCCACCGCTGGAGCTGGCCGTCGCCCGCGGCCAGGAGCTCGTGCGTGGTGGGGTCGAGGGTCAGGGCGGTCACGGGCGCAGGTAGCTCGGCGCGGCCCTGAACGTCCAGGGTGCTCGGGTCGATCATCAGGAGCTGGCGGTCCATCCCGATCCAGACGTGGTCGCTGCCGGCGGCGATGACGGGCTGTTCTTCTCCATCGAGGACCACGCCCAGATCCGCCGTGCGTGACACGCGCAGGTCGGTGGGGTTGGCGACGTTGATGACACCGAGCTTCCCGGCCCCGGTCACCACGTACAGGACCTGTTCGTGCGGGCTGAGCGCCAGGGCCCCGGAGTTGCCGGTCATCCCGAGCTCTTCGGGAAGGTCGATGCACCAGACGCCGGCGGACGGAGTGGCGAGGGTGTGCACGAAGCCGTACTCCCAGACGGCGTAGTCCGGATCGTCCAGATCCGAGCTCGTCACATCCGCCGGCTGATACAGCGTGAACAGGAGGGACGACGACGCGGCGTACACCTGCGTGCGGCTCAGTCCGGCCATGGCCTCGTCGACGAGCTGGCCCTTGTCCCGCAGGCTGACGGGCAACCCGATGGCACCGGTCGCCAGGTCGAGCGTGCGGACGCGGTAGTGGGTCGGGTGCTCGGGCGGTAGGTACTCGATGAGCTGGAGGCTCATCGGCCTCGCTGAGCTCTCATTCCCTTGCCCTGCTGTCTCGCCGAACCAGCCGAACGCCTCGGGCACGTAGTTGCCGTCCAGCGTCATCTCCTGCGTGGATCCCGCACCGTCGGTGACCACGAAGTGGGAGGTGGTGCGGCCAGGGCCGATCTCGCCCGGCCGGGTGGGCGGGGCCGGCTCGGCGAACACCGCCCAGCGCCCGTCGGCGCTGGTGATGGTCGGCTCCAGGCCGGCCGGGACCTGGCCGGTGCGGTCGAGCACGCCGTAGGCGTCGAACCAACTGGCCCCGGCGTCACCGTCCCGGGCCACGGTCCAGTTGCCCTCCAGGCTGATCGCGGCGTCGGTCCACGCCGCCCGTCGACCGCCCGTCGCGGGGTCGAGCGCGACGACGGTCTCGCCATCCGTCACCCGGATCGACGGCCCCGTCGGCGCGGCCGGAGGGATCGACGTCGACGGTCGAATCGACGTCGGCGTCTTGGGCGACGGGTCTGGCGCGGGCGCCACCGATGGGCTCGGCTCGGCGTGGACGGTGGCTTCGGGCCGATCGGGTCCACCACAGCTCAGACCGGACGTCAGCAGAGCGCCGACGAGACTGCCGGCCAGGAGAGCACGCGCACGCATGCTCCTCCTACACCGCGCGCGGTCATCCCGTTCCGACTACCCGTTGTGTCAATCGGTCTCAACCGTCTCGGCGACGGCGATGGCGGCGTCGCGGTCGAGCGCTGACTCGAGCCGGTAGGTGTGAGGGCCGACCGTCCAGATCAACGTGTTGCCGGCCAGGCGCAGCTCCTCCTCTTCGATGTCGCGGGTCGGGCCCAGGTACAGGAACAGGTGGGGCTCGCCGCTCAGCCACACGGCCGGCTGGCCATCGACGCTGACCCGCTCGTAGGTGGTGCCGGGCTGGAGGACCTTCTCGAAGAGCGGCTCCTCGACCTGACCCCGGAACACGGTGAGCAGCGCGCCGACGTCCGGCAGGCTGGTGGCCGGGAGAGTGTCCGACGGCGGCCACTGGAGGCTCAGCCGGCCGTCCACCAACGTGGTCGTCTCCGGCGGACCGAGCGCGGTGGGAACCGGCGCCACGATGCCGAGCTCGGCGGCGCCGTCCCCGACGCTGGTCGCACCGGGTGGGTCGGTCGGCGGGGAGACCGTCGACGAGATGATGGACGAGGACGCGTTGGACGGGATGGACGAGGGGACGGGTGCGAGGGTCGTGTCGGTGGTGCGGATGGCGACGCCGCCGATGCCCAGCAGGTCCGCCATGGCCCGTCGAGCCCGGGGGCTGGCCACGAGCACGACGCCGACGATCACGATCGCCGCCGCGGCGAGCGCCAGGACCCGACGCACGGCCGGGCGCTGGATGAACGGCGTCACCGCCGCGGGCCGGTCGAGCTCGGCGACCACACGCTCCGGCAGGTCCGACGCAGTTGGGAACTCCAGGCTGTCGGCCAGTTCGGCGAGGGCGCGCTCGAGGTCGACGAGATCCATGCTCATGAGCGCTCTCCCGCGTCGTCGGCGTCGCCGAGTTGGGTGCGGAGACGGTCCAGCGCCCGGGAGAGCCGGGACTTCACCGTGCCCGCGGGGACGTCCAGCGCGGTGGCGGTCTCCGCCTCGGTCAGTCCGGCGAAGTAGCGCAGCGCGATGACGGTCCGGTCGCGGTCCTCCAGGCCGGCGAGCGCCGCCCGCAGCTCCCCGGCCGATACCGCGCCCAAGGCCAGCTCCTCGGCCGAGCCCGTGTCGTGCCCGCCCATCGCGGCCGCCCGGACGGCCAGCCGCTCGCGCCGTCCCCGGCTCCGGCGGCGGTTGCGGGCCTCGTTGGCCACGATCTGCATCAACCAGGGTCGCAGGGGCAGTCCCTCCCGGAACCGGGGCAGGGCCCGGAACGCCTTCACGAACGCCTCCTGGGTCACGTCTTCGGCCTCGCTCTCCGATCCCAATCCCATGACAGCGAACGCTGTGCGCAGCGCGGCGCGCTGATGGCGGCCGACCAGCACGCCGAACGCGGCGGTGTCACCGCGACGCGCCCGCGCCACGAGGACGTCGTCGTGGACGTCGTCGGGGCTGTTCCCGTCGTGCTCGTGCGCACCGGCCATGTCGATCCACTGTTCCTACACCGCCGGCCCCGCCCCGGTTCCCGGAACCGCGACCACGCCGCGACCGGACGGCGCTGGCACCGGTTCCTACACTCGCCTCGTGGCCACCCGGACGCTGGTCATCATCGGTGCCGCTGTCGCGTTGCTGGCGGCGCTCGTGATCGGCCTCACACTGTTCCAGCCCTGGAAGCTCTGGGTGGACGAGACCGTCGACCAAGCCGCGCCGGCCGGCGCCGCACCGGTGACGCTCCCCGCCGCGACGACGGTGGCCCCGGTCGTGACGACCTCGCCTGCGTCCCTGGTCCCGTCCACGGTCCCGTCGACGACCCCGGCAACGATCGCGCCGACCACCCTCCCCCCGACCACGACCGTCCCCGTGCCGGCCCCGCTCCCTGTCATGTTCGTGTCGCTCGATCACGGCACGGCGGGCCGCCTGGTGCTGCTGGAGGGCGAGGGCGGCCGGCGCTTTGTCCGCTTCGAGGACCTCGACACCTCGAACGGGCCGGACCTCAAGGTGTACCTGTCCACCAACCCGGTCGACGGACCGGAGCAGGCCTTCGACGACGACTACCTCGACCTGGGCCGGCTGCAGGGCAACATCGGCAGCCAGAACTACGAGCTGCCGTCCGACGCCGACCTCACCCGGTTCCGCAGCGTGGTCATCTGGTGCGACCGGTTCAACTCCGCGTTCGGCGCCGCACCCCTGGCTTGATCGTCTGACGTGACTCTGGCCTGACGACGTACCCCGCTCCCTAGACTGCCGCGATGGAGGAGCGGCGCGGCATCGGACTGACCGAGGCGCTGGCTCTGGTGGCGCCCGGCACCGGGTTGCGCGACGGGTTGGACCGGGTCGTGAAGGCCAAGCGCGGCGCGCTCGTCGTCGTCGGCGACGGGGCCGACGTGCTGGGCGTGTGCTCCGGCGGCTTCCTCATGGACGCCGAGTTCACCCCGCAGCGGCTGGCCGAGCTCTGCAAGATGGACTCGGCCATCATCCTCACCCCCGACGCCGGCCGCATCGCCCGCGCCAACGTCCACCTCGTCCCCGACCCGAGCGTCCCCACGTCCGAGACCGGCACCCGCCACCGGACCGCGGAACGGGTGGCCCGGTCGCTCGACGTGCCGGTCATCTCCGTGAGCGAGGACATGGGCGTCATCACCGTCTACGTCGGCGATGCCAAGCACACCCTGGAGGAGATTCCGCGGCTGCTGGTTCGGGGGAACCAGGCGCTGCAGACGCTCGAGCGGTACAAGGTCCGCCTGGACGACGCCGCCACCTCGCTCACCGAGCTGGAGGTGGAGGACGTCGTCACGGTGCGGGACGTGGCCTCCATGCTGCAACGCAGCGAGACCGTCCGCCGGGTGGCGGAGCAGATCCAGACCTCGATCGTGGAGCTCGGTATGGAGGCCCACCTCATCCGCCTGCAGCTCGACGAGCTGCTGGAGGACGTGGACGACGACCGTGAGCTCGTCCTGCTCGACTACCTCCCCGACGACAAGGACGAGCGGCTGGCCGGCGCCCTCGCCGCGCTCGCCGCCCTGTCGACCGATGACCTCCGCGATCTGCGCTGCGTCGCCGCCATCGTCGTCCCCGGCGCCGAGGATCAACTGGACCTGAGCCTCCAGCCCCGCGGGTACCGCCTGCTCGACAAGGTGCCCCGCCTGGCCGAGGACGTCGTGGACGATCTGGTGAGCCGCTTCGGCACGCTCCAGAAGCTGATGCGAGCCACCACCGAGGACCTGGCCTCTATCGACGACGTGGACGTCACCCTGGCCCACACCATCAGGGAGGGCTTGGCCCGCCAGGCCGAGTCAGCCCTGCTGGACCGGTTCCACTAGCTCCCGCCGCAGGGCGGCGAGCGCCGGCGACGGATCCCCGGCCCACGGATCGGCCAGGAGCGACTGCTCGTAGCAGGCGTACTCGTGGCGCAGCGCCGCTCGGTCGCCCCGCGCCGCGTGGGCGCGGAGCCGCAGCCCGACGAGCTCCTCGTGACCGGGGAGTACCTCGAGCCCGGTGGCGGTGGCCTCCAGCACCCCGTCGACGTCGTCCCGGTCGAGCAGCCGCCGGCCCAGCTCGACGGCCACCGTGGTGACCAGCAGCGTCAACGTGGACGGCAACGCCTCCGCGTCCGGCCACAGGTAGCAACGCCCGCTGTAGGGCGCGCCGCGCACGAGTGACAGCGCCCGGCGCAGCTCGTCGATGGCCTCGTCGTCCGGCGCGTGCCGGGCTCGGGCCAGGTGAGCGCGCACGACATCGGCGTCCAGCACGACCTGCGCGTGGAGCGGCAGCCGCTCGGCGTACGTCCGGCCCAACCACTCCTCACCCTCGGGTGGCAGCGCCACCCGGGCCAGCGCCCGCCGCGCGTCGGAGACGACGTTCGAGAATGAGGCGTTGGACAGGTCCGACTCCCACAACGCCGATCGCGCACCGGTCCTGGTGGCGGTGTGCCGGTGCTGCGCCAGCCACACCACGAGCTCCAGCGCCTTGGCCCGGTCGAACTCGGCGGCACTGCCGTCCCTGGCCACCACGTCCACGGGGCCCAGCACGCGCACCATCAACGCCCACGGCTCGACGTCGGTGGTGGGGTCGACGTCGTCGACGTCGTTGACGTCGTGGGCGACGTCTTCGTCCAGCTCGATGACCTCGACCAGGAGCTTCGCCTCGGCCCCGTCGAGACCGTGGGGCCGCACGGTCCACCCGGCCACCGAGAGGGTGCCGTCGTCCGCGGGTACGACGGCACCCGGGACGGTGGGCAGGCCGGAGCCGACCACTGCCACGCCGCGATGCGCGGCCGCCAGCGCGGTGAGAGCGTCCCACCCGGGGTCACCGGGTGGCGGCGGGTCGCGCAGGATCACCACCACGGGTTCCCACGGCTCGTGGCCGGCGATCGCCCGCAGGCAGAAGGTCGAGCGGTGGCCGGCGGTGGCCGCAACGATCGGCGCCGTCATGGACTCGACGTCCGCGACGGCCGCCGGCAGGTCCGGCAGTGATCGCACCTCGTGGCGGGCGGCCAGCTCGGGGAGCACCGCGCCCACCGTGACCACCCGTAGCTCGTCGGCCAGCGGCGTGACCGCCAGGGTGGCCGCAATGTGGCGGGCGGCCTCCGGCCCCGACCCAGTGGCACCGACGTCGACGATGCCGGCCGCCTCCAGGTCGACGAAGATCTCGGCGCCGCTGTCGTCGCGCCCGAGGCCGATGAGCGCCGGGCAGGGTGGAGCCACCGCTCGGGCGTCGTCGATCAGCTCGCGCAGGGTCACGGATGCGGCGAGCAGCCATGTCCGCCCGCCGTCATCGTCAGGTCGCCACGGGTCGTCGAGCACGGCCGGACGGTCGAGAGCCACCTGAAGGCCGTCGCTCCCTCGACGCACGGCCAGGACGCGCGCTTCGCTGCCGGAGCGGCCGAGCCGGCCGGCCAGCGCCCGCAGCGCCAGCTCCAGCCGGGCCAGACCCACGGCATCGCTGCCGGCGACGAGCGCGGTGACCGCGTCGGCCTGCTCACCTTCGGGGCCGGCGACGGTGACGGCGCGGGTCATGGGGCGCAGCACCCGCCGCCGTGACGACCGCAGCATGGCCACCGCGCCGGTAGCGAGGAGCGCGGCCCCGGTGAAAGCCGTGAACCGGGCCCAGGCCGGCGTGGACGAGGAGCGGTCCGGCTCCTCGGCATCCACATCGACATCGACATCGGCGCCGACAACCTCAGCGTGTTCGATCGTCTGCTTCGCGTCCGCGGTCTGGACGGGTGCGGCGATGACCACGGGCGGGATGAGCGTGGGAGCAACCGGCTCGGGCATGGCAGGGTCGGGCACGACAGGCTCGGGCACGACAGGCTCTGTCCGGGCCGGGCCGGGTACGGCGAGCTCCCAGCCGGGCAGGATGAGGTTCGGGTCGTCGAACACGCGAGTCCCGAAGGATCGGCCCCGGTTGGTCTCCCACAGGAAGGGCCAGGCGGCTGGGGTGCCGAGCTCGTCGTCGGCGATCGAGCTGAGGGTCTCCCCCCGCACCACGACGTGCGGTGCCGGGAGTACCGGGGGCGCGGCTAGGGCGGCGACGGAAGCAGTGATCGTCGTCGCCGCCGGCACGGTGACCGGGCGCGCCGCGGCTTCGGCGAACGGAAGTGCCTGGGGGACGTAGCTGAGGGCACCGCTGCTCACCACGAGCGCGCCGACGAGCCGGCGGGCCACCACCGCTGCCCACCCTGAGCGGGACGGACCGGTGCGGTGGCGTACGGCCGCCAACAGCTCCTGGAGTACGGCGACGGCGAGTTGGGCCCAGGCCAGCCAGACGACGACGGAAAAGACCTTGATCCACACGCCGTCGCCAAGCCCACCCCGCGCCGCGAAGCGCAGTTGGTCGCCGTTGGGCCACGCCGTGGGCAGGGGCCAGCCGGCGACGGCAGCCAGGGCTACCGGCACTCCCACCAGCAGCGCCAGGAGCACCAGCAGCGATCCCGCAGCCCGGAGCACGTGCACCCCGCGTCGTCGTGTCATCGATCAGCCTCCGAGATACCTCGCACGATGCGGGCCGACCCCTCACCGGTCACGGTGGTCGACGAGAGTCCGGTCGCCGAGAGCAACGGAAGATCGACGGGGATGGTCACCGAGACCCTGAGCCGTTCGCCGGTCCACACGACCGTTCCCTGGTACCCAGCGGCGCGCACGAACCGGTCCGCCTCGGCGACGGCCGCGGCCGCATCCACCTCGACCCGACCGGCGCGCACGGCGCCGGCATCGACGGCCTGCACGCCCGCTCGGGCCGCCTGATCGGCCACATCGACTGCCTCCCGTCGAGCGGCGAGCACCCGGCTCCCGTCGTGCGCCAACCCGGCGGCCAGCAGCATCACGCCGGTGAAGGCGACGATGATCAGGGCGTTGGCCATCCCCCTCTCTCCGCGGAGGCGACGGGCCGCGCCGTTCATCGGCCAGTTCATGCGCCACCCCTGTACCGGTCGACCGGCGCGCTGGCGCGAGCCGTGACCGTCTTCTGACCCGGGAGTGCGAGATCGACCAGATCGGACAGCGCCACCTGACAGGACACGGTGGCGGCGACGATGCCACCCGTGCCCGCCGTGCTCACCTGCACCGTCGTGGAGTCGCACTCGGTGCCCGCATTGCGCAGCGTGGTGTCCGCGGCCGCTCGGGCGTCGGCGACCATGGCGCCGGGGCTCTGACGGAGGCTGGCCGCCCGCGCCGCGGCCTGGGCCGCCGACACGACGTCCTGGTGCGCAGTGCCGACGCGTCCCGCCAGCACCGCGAACGCGAGCAGGGCGAGCACCACCGGAGTGAGCAGGACGACGCCCACGCCGGCCGAACCCCGTGCACCGGTGAACCGCTCAGGCATCGCTGGGCTCATCGCTCGCTCTCCGGGACGAAGCGCTCGACCGGGCCGCCCGCACTGGCCGTGACGGTCGGGTGGAGCCACGGGATCGGCCCGCGCACCTGGCCGGACACCGTGACGGTCACCGCCGTCGACGTGCGGTCGATCTGCACCGACGGCGCGGGGAGCAGACCGTCAGACCCCCGCAGCAGTTCCTCGGCCACGGCTCGTCCGCCAGCGGCCGAGCCGCCTTCGGCCTGCGCTGTGCGGGCCGCGTCCTCCGCGGCCGCAGCAACCACCGACCGGGCGTGGTACACGAGCGCGGCCTGGATGACGAGGAACACCATCGTCACGACGACGGGCAGCAGGAGCACCGCTCCCGTGACCTCGCCTGCCGTGCCGCGGCCTCTCATGCCAGCGGATCTCACGTCAGCTGCCGAAGATCTCGCCGACCTTGCCCATCAAGCCGGCTTGGATGGCGGCGACGACCCCGATGAGCGCCACAGCGATTCCGGCGACGTACAGCACCTCGGTGCTGACCTCGCCGCGGTCATCCGCGGCAGCGGCGCGCGACTGGAGCCAGGCGTAGGCCTTGGTGGCCGGGTTGGTGATGAGGTTGATGATCATGGTGATTGCTTTCTTTGTTGGTGGATGCTCGGGCCGATCTAGAGATTCACGACGGAGTAGACGCCGGGGAAGATCACGAGGAGGACGAATCCGACGACGAGCAGGGCGACAGGCGCATTCATGCGCTCGGTCCGCGCCGCGGCGCGGGCGTCGACGTCGGCCAGCTCGCGCGTCGTCAGCGCGTCGGCCGAAGCTTCGAGAGATCGGCGGACCTGTGCGCCCGACTCGCCCGCCAGCGCCATGGCTCCGGCCAGCTCGGTGAGGTCGTCCAGGCCGGTGCGCTCGGCGACGGTCAGCATGATCGACCACGGCGAGCGCCCTGACAGCCGGGCGTCGTTCACGGCCCGACGCAGCAGGGAGAACCCCCACCCGGTGCCGTAGCCAGCGGCGTCCTGGACCGCCTCCTCGACCCCCGCCCCGCCGGCCAGGAGGATCGTGACGAGGCGGAGGTAGGTGGCGAGCACGACCCGGAACTCGCGCCGGCGCCTCGCCGCCCGGGAGGCGGCCTGCGCGTCGGACAGGAACCATCCCCCGAGACCGAGCGTGATCGACCCCAGCCCGACCACGCCCGTCGGGAGTGGTGTCCCGAGCGTCGAGATCAGCCACAGCACGACGGGGAGGCCGGCGCCGAACAGCGCGGTCTGCAGCTTGTCGAGCGCGTGCTCCTCGGCCGTCCGGCCGATGACGGCCAGGTCGGCGGCCAGCGAGGGACGCCGGGCCACGCGGTCGCCGTCGATGGTGGTTGCGAGGGAGCGCAGGGTGCGCCGCCAGGCCGGGTCTGCCACGGCGTCGACGGGAACCGCGCCGCCCGGGCGTCCCAAGGCGGCGACCGCAGGCCCGAGCGGCCGGCGCGCCGGCCACCAACCCCTGGCCATGAGCCAGAGCCCGCCGCCGGCCACCATACCCATGAGGAGGACGGGGATCACGGGTCGACCGCCAGGAGGCGCGGTCCGGGCTCGAAGGCGGCGAGGCGCACCAGCGCCCAGAAGGACAGGAACCACAGCGCGCAGACGGCTGCCAGCACCACCTGGCCGATGGGCGTGCCGAACGGGGCCAGGTAGCTCCGGTTGAGGACCACGTAGATGACGACGACGGAGGCGATGACGCCGGAGACCAGACGGGCCTGGCTGGCCGCTCGGGCTCGCTGGGCCTCGATCCGCAGGCGGAGCGTGGCCTCGGCTCGAGCGGCGGCAGCGACTCGGTCGAGCACGTCCGCCAGCCGCGCGCCGTGGCGCTCCGAGGCGAGCAGGAGGGCGACGGCCACCTGATCCCCAGCGGGGTTGGCGACGCGTGCCGCGAACTGCTCGAGCAGCTCCGGCAGCCGGTGATTCAGCAGCCCCGCGGCCAGTTCGTCCACGGCCGGTCGGATGGCGAGCGGCGCCACCCGCGCCGTCACGGCGATCGCCTCGTGGAGGCCCGCGGCCGCGGCCATGGTGTCGCGCAGCTGCTCGGCCCAGCGAGCGACGCCTTCGATGCGGTCGATCTCCCGCTGGCGGGCGGACTTCGCGCCGACGAGGGTCGGCGCCGACCAGCCGAACGCTGCTCCAGCCATTGCTCCGACCGGCCATCCGGTCGCCGCGTACACGAGGACGGCGACACCGACTGCCAGCGCGACGCGCAGGTTCAGCCGGTCGACATCCGGCACGAGGCGGCGACGCGGGGCAGCGCTCTCGGGCACCCCGCGCAGCCCGACCACGACCAGGAGGACACCGGCCGCCATCACGCTGCCCAGCAGGCCGGCCACCAGCGGGCTCATGCCCAGCTCCGACGTCTCTGATCGGAACGTCCCCGATCCGAGCGCCCCAGGACGGCCGGGTCCAGACCGTTGGCCACCAGTCGATCCCACGTCGTCTCGCTGAACGCGTGCACCAACCGCGCCGTGCCGTCCGCGCCTGGCGCGAACACCTCGTTGGTCGTCACCAGCCGCCCGTCCGCGCCGGTGACCTCCCGGACGGATGAGACGACACGACTGCCGTCGGGCCGCCGCGCCAGGTGGACGACGAGGTCGACCGACTGGGCCACGAGCAGGTTCGTGGCCTCGATCGGCATGCGTTCTGGGGCCATCAGGGCGTAGGTGGCGATCTTGGTGAGCGCGGCCGCAGAACTGTCGGCGTGCAGGGTGCACATCGAGCCGTCGTTGCCCTGGCTCATGGCCAGGAGCATCTCCAGCACCTCGCCACCGCGGACCTCGCCGACGATGACCCGATCGGGAGCCATGCGCAGCGCGTGCCGGGCGAGATCGCGCATGGTGATCTCACCCGCGCCCTCGATGTTGGCCTCTCGGGTCTCCAGCTCGACCACGTTCGGATGGCGCCCGCGATCCTGTTCGAGTTGCAGCTCCAGCGCGTCCTCGATGACCACCAGACGTTCGGCCGGATCGATCTCCGCCAGCAGGGCGCGAAGCAGGGTGGTCTTGCCGGCATCGGTGCCACCAGCGACGACGACGTTGAGCGGGTGCGGTCGGGCCACGGAGGCGGCCAGGACGGCAGCGAGGTCATCGTTCACCGTGCCCAGCGCGATGAGGTCGACCAGCCGCACCTCCGTGTGCCGGTGACGGCGCACGCTGAGGCTGGGCCGGCCGGAGACGTTCATGACCGCGGAGAGGCGCGAGCCGTCCGGCAGGCGGAGCGCCAGCAGCGGCTTGGCGTCGTCGAAGCGCCGCTCGGTGCGGCCGCCGTGGGCGGCGATGCGGCGGATCAGCTCGACGAGCTCGGCGTCGGTCGCGGCCAGGGCGGGGCCGGTGGAGCGCTCGCCCCCGGCGTGGGTGATGAACACCCGGTCGCAGCCGTTGGCGTGGATGTTCTCGATCGTCGGGTCGGCCAGCATGTGCTCGAGGGCACCGAAGCCGGACAGGCGCGCCCGGGCATCGACGGCCAGGGCCGACTCCTCGCCGGCGTCGAGTGGAGGTAGCCCGGCCACCAGGCGCTGGCGACGTTGTGACTCCAACGCGCTCACGAGGAGCCGCTCCCGCTCGGCCTGCTCCTCCGCCGGCCCGACGCCGCGCCCGGCGGCCTCCTCTCCGTGGGACCACGACGAGAGTGCGTCGGTCACGTCGGCCACGACGCGCTGGGTCAGGTCGCTGCTCACCGGACACGAACCCTGTCGTTGCCTGCCTGGTCCGCAGCGACACCAGCTGCTGCCTCGGAGGCGGGCGTGAGCGTCGCAACCAGCGCGGTGACCGACTTCCGCAGCCGGCTGCGCACCACCCGGCGCGCGGCGGGTCCTTGCGCGAAGAGGGTGGCCAGGGCGACGGGATCGTCAGCGATGACCGCGCGCAGCGGGAGCGCGACATGCTCGGCCACTTCTGCCGGCGCGAACGGCGCCGTACCGATGCAGACCAGGGTCGGGGTCAGGCCCGCCACCAGCAGGCGTTCGGCGGCAGGAGCGAGGCCCACCACCTCGTCGAGGCGGGGCCGGGTGACGAGCAGCAGGTGCTCGGCCGCCCGCGCCAACGGCAGGGCGGAACTGGTCGGGTGCAGGCGACCGCAGTCCACGATGCACACCACCGGCGCGTCCCGCAGGGCCTCGGCGGCTCCGTCACCGAGCTCTCGCAGGCAGGCTTCGGCCTGTGCGCCGCCCGGCGGACCGGCGACGAGCTCCAAACCGTCGCGGACCGGCTGACCGTGCTGGCGCACGCGCTCGAGCGCCGATCCGTCGCGGGCGGCGGCCAACGAAAGGAGCCCCGGGTCGTGGGTGACGCCGAGGCTGTGGTGCCAGCGGGCGGCCAGCACACCTCCTTCGGGGTCGGCCTCCATGAGCACCCGCGGTTGATCGACGTGCGGCCAAGCGGACGCGATCAGCGCCGCGAGCGCAGTGGCGCCGGGGGAGCCCTTGCCCCCGGCGACGGCGATGATCACGCAGCACCGTCCGGCATCGCATCTCCCGTGAGGACGAGCCGCAGCTGCTGCCGCGCAGCAGCGTTCGACGCCGCCGCAGCCTGGTCCTCTGGGACCAGAAGCGAGACGAAGAGCCCATTTGCACCCGGGCCGTCCGGCGTGGTGACTGCCCACACGCGCCCGGCGCCGAGCTCCTTGGGCACCGCCGCGAGGTCACCGGCTGCCGCCGCCTCGACCATGCGCACCGGGTCGCCGGGACGGAGGGCGGCCGTCGGATAGGCGCCCGGCTCCAGCACGGCACCGATCACTGCCTGGCCGGCGGGCACGGCATCGCCGTCGCTCACCATGTCCGGCGACAGGACGCTGCCGGCGGGGATGGGACCACGGGCCATACGGCCCACGACGAGCTCGAGGTCGGAGGCGGCAATGGTGTGGACCCCGGGACCGGCGCCGACATCGGCCGTCCCGACCGCCTCCACCGGCACGGCCTCGCCGGCAGCCACGTCACGCACCGCGACGAGCACGGGGCTGCGGGAGGACGTCGCCCGTGACCAGGCCGCGAAGCCCAGACCGGCACCGAACACCAGCAACAGGCCCAGCGCGATCCAGGGGACGCGGCGCTCCCGCTTCAGCTTTGCCACCGTCGCCGTGCTCATCGGCGCGCGCCCGTGGGCCATCAGATCGCTCCTTCCCGATCGCCTCGATTCGTCGGCGCCGTCCGAGCGGCGCTCCTCGGTCCAGAGAGGATCCGAGGAGCGCCCCATCGGAAACGAGGCTCCATAAATGGTCCGCCGACCGCCACGTTGCGTGAGGGACAGTACGGACAGGTTCACGCCGCGCGGTGTCGACCCGGAACTGACAGCCCCAACCGGCAACACTTCGGCTCGTTCGCACCACGCAGGGTGAACATCTGCCCACCACGGCGAGTGGTGGCCCGGGGGGCGGACCTGCCGGCCGCCGGGCGACGCGCCCGCGGCCAGGGGGCGTAGCCTGGCGGCATGGCCACCCCGACGACGTCGACGACGGTGTTGCGCTCCAACGACCTGTGCTGGTGCGGGAGCGGCCGGAAGTACAAGCGTTGCCACAAGCCCCTCGAGGGGCGGGTCGTGCCCCACGAGGTGAGCCCGATGCGCTCGGTACCGGCCGGCATCGCCCGCCCGCCCTACGCCGAGACCGGCATCCCGCCCCGCTGGAACGAGCCGATGGTCAAGACGCCCGAGCTCATCGAGCGGATGCGGCGGGCCGGCGCCCTGGCTGCCGACGTCCTCCGCCTGGCCGGGGAGCAGGCGGCCCCCGGCGTCACCACCGACGCCATCGACGTGTTCGTCCACGAGCTCACCGTGGAGCGGGGCGCCTACCCGAGCCCGCTCAACTACAACGGCTTCCCGAAGAGCGTGTGCACCTCAGTCAACGAGGTGATCTGCCACGGCATCCCCGACGCCCGAGCCCTGCAGGACGGCGACATCGTCAACCTCGACGTCACCGTGTTCCTCGACGGCGTGCACGGCGACACCAACGCCACCTTCTTCGTCGGCGATGTCGACGAGGAGAGCCGGCAGCTCGTGCGGGTGACGGAGGAGTGCATGTGGCGAGGCATCGAGGCCGTGGTGCCGGGTGACCCGATCAACGAGATCGGCCGGGCCATCGAGGACCACGCCCGCAAGCACCGCTACGGCGTGGTGCGGGCCTTCATCGGCCACGGCATCGGCGAGCAGTTCCACTCCGACCTGCAGATCCACCACTATTACGAGCCCAAGGCCCGCACCATCATGCGGCCGGGCATGACGTTCACCATCGAGCCCATGATCAGCCTGGGCAGCTGGCGTCACGTCATGTGGGACGACGACTGGACGGCGGTCACCTCCGACGGCAAGCGCACGGCCCAGTTCGAGCACACCGTCCTCGTGACGGATGACGGCGTCGAGGTGCTGACCGGCGGCGCCGGTGCGGTGTCCCCCGCCGCCCCCACGTCCTGACTCCTTCGTTCAGGCGATCGCGGATCCGGGCAGCACGCCCTCGGGCAGCTCCAGCAGGCGCACGGTCCCGTCGGGGTCGAGCGCGCCCAGCACGAGGAACTGGCTGCGGAAGCCGGCTATCCGCCGCTCGCCGAGGTTGATGGCGCCCACGACCATGCGACCGAGCAGCTCGCCCGCCTCGTAGTTGGTGATCTGCGCCGAGCTCCAGAGGCGCCCGACGACCGGCCCGAAATCAACCTCGATCTTCAGGGCCGGCTTGCGGGCCTCCGGGAACGGCTCCACCGCCGTGACGACCCCCGACCGCAGGTCGATGGCGAAGAAGGCCGGCCCGTCGACGTCCTGCTTGCGGGGGAGGCCCGCCGGATCGTAGGGGCGGCCCTCAGGATCGATCTGATGCTGCGGCATCTGCCGCATCCCCGGCATCCACCGCATCCACAGCCTGGGACCGCCGCCAGAGGGTGAGCCCGACGAGGGCGCCGAGCAGCAACAGCAGGACGAGGCCGCGGCGCAACCCCTTGCCGCCGCCTCCCTTGTCGTCGGAACCCAGCACGGTGTCGAACACGATCTCGCCGGCGTCGAGGACGGCATCGGGCACGTTGTCGAGGACAGTTGCCATAGGGGGACGAGTCTCCCCCGCCAGCGGCGGTCGGGGCAACTACCAGGACAAGAACCCGTCAGCGGGTGGCCCGCCACCAGGACAGCACCTCGTCCTGCTCCGATCGCCGCAGCCCGTAGGCCGCGCACGATTCGACGGCGGCGGCGTCGACATCACCGGCGCGGAGGTGCTGGCCGGCCCGGGTCAAGGGCGCGGGCGGAAGCGGCAGGTCGAGCACCTGCGAGGCACGCAGTCGCAGGCTGGTGGGGCCGAGGCCGCTGCCCAGGTGTCGCTGTGCGGCCCAGGCCGCCACCGGCGGGGCCAGCAGCACGGCGGCGACCAGCCACAGGTCCTCGGGACGGCGCGGGTGCACGCTGACGACGGGCACCGACGGGATCCAGGCGCCGTCCTCGTCGACCGCAGCCTCGATCACCCGCGTCTGGGAGGCCACAAGGATCTTCGGGCGGAGCTGGCCACGGGCCCACTCGGCCAGGGCCGGATCAGCAGCGGCCAGCGCGTCGAGGTCGACACGAGGGGCGGCGAAGCGGCGTTTGGCGAAGCGGGCCGGGCGCTCGCCCCAGGCACAATGCCCCAGATCGATGAGGCCGGTGGTCACCAGCGGCGGCCCGACCGCGTCATCGCCGACGAAGGGCACCAGACCGTAGAAGTGCTGCCGGAACCCGGCCGTCGCCGTGGCGAGGTCACCCAGGCGGCCGTGCCCGCCGGTGACGCGAGCCGCGGGGACCCCGGCGGCGTCGGCGATGAGCGGCGCCCACGTCGGTCCTTCGACGGCGTCGGCGGGGGCGTCCTCCAAGGGCGCCATCTCCGGTCCCCGCCAGCGCATCACGGCGCCCTGCTCCCGACCGCACTGCAGCACGACCACGCAGACGTGGACGCCGGCCTCGAACACCTGCGACCCGGCCCACCACAGGCCCGTCACGGCCGCCCGTCGGAGCACGGCGGCGCGGATCGTCTCGGTGTCGCGGGTGGCGAGGACGGACTGCGGGAGCACGAGGGCCACGCGGCCGCCGTCGGGGCGGGTCAGCTCGACGGCCCGCAGGAGGAACTCGGCGGCAACGTCCGCGTACGGGCCGCCACCCAGGCGGGAGCGGCCGCCGCGGCTCGTGGCGCGGGCCAGTTGGCCGAGGTACGGCGGGTTGCCGACGACGGCGTCGAAGGGTTCCCCGGGATCGACCGAGCGGCCGTCGCCCACCTCGATCCGCGCCTCCGGCACGGTCAGCCGCGCCTGCTCGGCCGTGCTGGCGTCCAGCTCGATGCCCACCAGCTCCAAGGCGCCAGGCGGCGCACCGCACCGCGCTGCCACCTGCCTGGCGGCCGCCAGCAGGCGGCCGTCGCCGCAGGCCGGGTCCAGCACCCGTACCGGCCCCGGCCATCCCCGCTGGGCGGCCTCGTCCAGAGCCGGCGCCACGACCTGCTCGATCAGCAGCTCCGCCAGCGCGGGCGGCGTGTACCAGGCCCCGCGCCGCTTGCGCTCGACGCGGTCCGTGGGCTCCACGACCAGCATCCTTGCCCTCTACGCTCGCCCGCCGTGACCTCGCGCTACCTCCGGTTCAGCCGCGAGGAGTGGAAGGCGCTGCGGGCCGCCACGCCGCTCACGTTGCGAGAGCCGGACCTCGAGGCGCTGCGGGGCATCAACGAGCGCATCAGCCTGGACGAGGTGGCCGAGGTCTACCTGCCCCTCACCCGGCTCCTGAACCTGTACGTCAGCGCCACGCAGAACCTGCACAAGGTGTCGTCGACGTTCCTCGGCACGCTGGCCCCGAAGGTGCCCTACGTGCTCGGGGTCGCCGGCAGCGTGGCCGTGGGGAAGAGCACCTTCGCCCGCATCCTCCAAGCCCTCCTGTCGCGCTGGCCCGACCACCCGAAGGTGGACCTGGTCACTACCGACGGCTTCCTGCACCCCAATGCCGTGCTGGAGGCGCGGGGCCTGATGAACCGCAAGGGGTTCCCCGAGAGCTATGACACCCGGCGGCTGCTCTCGTTCCTCCGTGAGGTGAAGAGCGGTGAGCCCGAGGTGCGCGCGCCCGTCTACAGCCACATCGTGTACGACATCGTTCCGGGTGAGGAGCTGGTCGTGCACCGGCCCGACATCCTGATCCTCGAGGGCCTGAACGTCCTGCAGATCACGCCGGAGTCCCGCGAGTTCGTCAGCGACTACTTCGACTTCTCGATCTACATCGACGCCGTGGAGTCCGACATCGAGCGGTGGTACATCGAGCGCTTCCTGACGCTCAGGGAGACGGTGTTCGTCGATCCCCGGTCCTACTTCCGCCACTACGCGCAGCTGTCGGAGGAGGAGGCCATCGGCACCGCCCACATGATCTGGCGGGAGATCAACGGCAAGAACCTGGCCGAGAACATCGAGCCAACGAGGGGCCGGGCATCGCTCATCATGCACAAGGCCGCCGACCACGCGGTGACCGAGGTGGAGCTGCGCAAGATCTGAGTGAGATCCGAGTTGCCGCGAGCGCAGCGCGATGATGGCGCGGTGCGGCGAGCTTTCCTGCCGGCGACACTCATTGTCGCTCTGACCCTGCTGGGCTGCTCGGGCGGGGACGGCGACGGGCAGTCCGACGTGGCCGGTCCGTCGCCCGTGACGGAGGCCGGTCCCACCTCGACGATCACCAGCGCGGTCGTTTCACTGGCAACGACCACCGCGACCATCGCGCCGCCGACGACCCCACCCTCGACCGCCCCGCCCACGACGCCGGTTCCGAGCCCGCCGGCCGCCGGGCCGTCCTCCGGCCCGTACACGCCGGTTGACGCGCCGGTCTTTCCCACCCGCAGCGCCCCACCACCCTCGGACGACTCGTGGCCGGACGGCGAGTACTACGTCGTCGTGCGCGGGGCCGCCGCCGATGCCCCGACGCCGCGGCTGGCGATCACGGCGTACCAGGTCCTGACGGGGCCGGACGCCATCGCCGCCGCGCAGGACGACGGTGTCGGGCTCGACAGCGACGTCTACATCCCGGCGAGCCCTTCGGCCGACCGGGACATCGAGGTGACCGCGGAGCTGCCCATCTCCGTGGCCCGGCCCGACCGGCCCGGCGTGAGCTACGCGATCACCGCCGGTGAGCTGGCCCGGCTGGTCAACGGGTCCAGCCCCGAAGAGGGGGCGCCCGAGGGCTACGCGTACGTCGAATTCCCGTTCGTGCTGACCGTGCAAGGGGGAAGGCCGGTGGCGCTGCAGCAGCTCTGGGCCCCCTGACCCGGATGGTCAGACGCTGCTCAACCACTGCGGCAGCTCCACGATCGACGTGAGCGTGGGGACACCACCGTCGTGCTCGGCGGCCTCGTGGCTCCACAGGTACTCGTACGGGATGTGCACAGCCCGGCCACCGACCTCCAGCACCGGCAGAACGTCCGAGCGCACCGAGTTGCCGACCATCAGGAACGCCGCCGGCTCCACGCCGTAGCGGGACATGAGCCGGCTGTAGGTCCGGACGTCCTTCTCGCTCACCACGTCGATGCCCTCGACGTGACGGTCCAACCCGCTGCCGTGGAACTTCTGCTCCTGGTGCATGAGGTCGCCCTTGGTGATCACGACCATGCGGTAGCTCCCCGCCAGCGCGGCGAGAGTCTCCTCGACGCCCGCCAGCAGCTCGACCGGCCGGCTGAGCAGCGTGCGGCCTTCGTCGACCAGACGCTGGATCGTCTCCGCCGGCACCTTGCCGCCGGTCACCTCGATGGCAGCCTCGACCATCGACAGGGTGAAGGACTTCACGCCGTACCCGAAGAGCACCATGTTGCGGCGCTCGACCGAGTCGAGCGTGTGGGCCAGGTCCGCCGTTCCGTCGGCAAACGGCCCGACCAGATCGCAGAACCGGCCCGTGACGGAGTGGAAGCCGTCCTCGGAGTGCCACAGCGTGTCGTCGGCGTCCAGCCCGATCAGCCTGATGCCCATAGGGGTCGTTCAGGGTACCGACCCCGCTCGGTCCAGGAGCGTCGCGAAGTCCGGTCCGTCGAACTCCTCCACCGCCCGGTCGTACTTCTCCATGCCCCACTCCCAGAAGTCGAAGGCGATGTCGCTGACCCCGTCCTGGATGGACGCCCACAACGTCCAGCCGTACTTCGACATGAGGCCCAGGAGCCGGGCCCGGGCCACCCGGTCGGGGCGGGAGCCGCCGTGGTAGTGCGTGACAAGCTCCTCGAGCTGGTCGAGCGAGAGGTTCGACTCGCTCCACACGTTGCCCAGCTCGAAGCCGGGATCGCCGTTGCCCGAGTACTCGTAGTCGATGAGCCAGAGCTTCTCGCCGTCGTCGATGAAGTTGGCCGCCAGCAGATCGTTGTTGCAGGGCACGGTCGGCACCGGGTGCGCGCCGAGCGCGGCGGCGATGCGCTCGACCTGGGGCATGAACTCCAGGTAGCGGTCCGGGAGTCGGAAGCCCCGCTCCTGGACGATGTCCAGGTAGCGCCGCTGGATGACGAACATGTCGAAGTCGTTGACAAAGCGCGGACCGGCGTGCAGCGTTCGGCACGCCGCGGCCACCCGGGGCAGGTTGGCGCTGTCGCGCACGTCGGAGCCGTCGTAGGTGCGACCCTCGAGCCAAGCCACCACCATCACGCCCCGCCCCGGGAGGTAGTCGACCACCTCCGGGGCGACACCGCTCCGCCAGGCGGCCACGGAGTTGCGGTACTCGGCCTCCCGATCGATGGCCAGGAGCTCGTCCTCCGGCGACGACAGCCGGGCGACGTAGCAGCCCTCCGGCGTCGTCACCTTGAGGTTGATGTTCGTCAGGCCGCCGGTCAGCGTCTCGACCGTGCGGGGCCGGCCGGCGAACGTCGGCACCTCCTCCAGCCGCGCCTCGAGCTCCGGCGGCAGCACCTCGGTCATCGCGTCTCCCCGGTCTCTATCCTGTCGTCGTCAGACGTCACGACGTAGTAGTCCTCGTAGACCTGCTGCGCTCGGGCCCGGGCGTCCTCCCACGTCCAGCCGCCGTCCAGGAAGCGGGCCGGGCTGAGCGAGCGCACGTAGGGCGACGGATCCGGGCCCAGGCTCTCCACGACGTGCTGGGCCAGCCCGGCCGAGCCGGACACACCGTGCGCGTTGCAGCCGGCGGCCAGCACGAACCCTTGCAGCCCGGGGACCGGGCCGACGACGAAGCGGCCGTCGGGCGTGAACGTGGGCCAACCCCGGAACGTCTGACGGATGCCGACCGACGTGATGTCCGGCACGAACGGCTCGAACGACTCGGCGAACCCGGCCAGCACCTCCCAGTCGGGATCGGGCGCGACGTCGACCCCATCGGCCTGCGTCCGGGGATCGAGGCTCAACGCTTCCGCCTCCCACCCACCGCACAGCACGCTTGACAGGTCGGCGCGGACGTACAGCCGCTGGTCGGGCAGCCGCAGGACGGGAAGGTCGGGGTGCCAGCCGTCGACCGGCTCGCTGATGAAGTATTCGTGGCGGACGGGGACGATGGGCAGGTCCAGCCCGGCCGATCGGGCCAGGGCCAGGGCCCACGGGCCGGCGGCGTCGATGACCGTGGACGTGCGGATGGTTCCGTGGTCGGTCACCAGGCCGGTCACCGCCCCCGCCTCGATCACGATGTCGGTCACGCGGACACCGGTGGCGATGGTCGCGCCGGCGTACCGAGCGGCCTGCGCGTACGCCGTCGTGAGGCTGTGGGGCTGAAGGTAGCCGTCGGTCGGGCACCACACCGCGACCAGCACCGAGCCCGTCTCCAGGACCGGGCAGAGCTCGGCCACCTCGGACGGTCCCAGCAGCTCGACCGGCAAACCCTGGGAGCGAGCGACGGCCACCATGCGGTCGAACTCGGCGACCCGCTCAGGGCTGGTGGCGATGCGGAGGCTGCCGGTCTGGCGCCAGTCGATGGGCCAGGGCGAGTCCTGCTGCAGCCGGCTGAACAGGGCGACGGAGGCCATGGCCAGCGCGGTGCGCTCGGGCGTCGTTCTCACCTGGCCCACCAGCCCTGCGGCCTGGCCCGACGTCGCCCCGGCCAGCTCGCCCGCCTCGATGAGCTGCAGGTCCGTGTAGCCGGCCTCGGCCAGGTGGTAGAGCACGGCGCAGCCGATGGCTCCGCCGCCGACCACGGTCACCTCGGCGTCACGCACGTCGGCCACTCACAGCTCCTTCATCAGCAGCACATCGCCGTGGCCGGCCGGCCAGCCATCGCGCGTACCTGTCGTGACGTAGCCGAGCCGGCGGTAGAAGTCGGGGGCCTGGAAGGTGTGACTGCTGAGGAAGACCCGCCGCGCACCCTCCCTCCGGGCGGTGTCCTCGAACGCGGTCATCAGGCGCCGGCCGACCCCCGACCCCCGGCGGTCCTCCCGGACCCACAGCAGCCAGAGCTCGGCCCCGCCGGCCCAGGCCACGCCGGCCGCGCCGCCGACGATGCGGCCGAGCTCGTCGCGCTCGAACACACCGATGTCGGTCCCGTCGTAGACATCGATGGCGGCGGCGTTGAACGCCGTCAGCTCGCGGACGAGCAGGTCGACGTCGGCCGGATGGGGATCGAGCTCGACGACCGGTCCGTCCGTGGAGTGCCGCCAGAGGTCGGCCGTCAGACCGAAGAGCACCTCGTCGATCAGCCCGTCGGTCCCCTTGAAGCTGTGGTGCAGCAGGCCCTCGCGGCGGAACCCGACCCGGTCGAACAGTGCCAGGCTGCGTTCGTTGCGTACGTCGACGTAGGCCACGACCTTCTGGCGACCGGCGGCGAACACGGCGTCGACCAGCGCGGTGACGGCCTCCGTGGCGAGCCCTCGTCCTTGGGCGGCCGGGGCGATGGTCATGCCGATCTCGACCGCGTGCTCGGTGGCGGGGACGCGGTCGAGCATGGCGTCGCCGACCAGCTCGGTGCGCTGCCCGCGCTCTCCGACCCTGATCGCCAGCTGCCCGGCCGCGGCCAGCCCGGCCGCGTCCTCGACGCCGTAGGGCAGCGGCCAGGACTGGTAGCGGGCCACGTCGGGGTCGTTCCGGTAGGCCGCGACGGCAGGAGCATCGTCGACGGTCAACGCGTCGATGACGAGCCGGTCCGAGCGGACGGGCAGCTCGATCACGGGCGGACCGCGTTGAGGTAGTTGTAGACGGTGATGCGGCTGACGCCCAGCGCGTCGGCCACCTCGTCGACCGAACGACGGAGCAGGAACGCCCCGCGGTCATCGAGGATGCGCACCGCGCGCTGCTTGTCCTCCCGGGACAGGTCGGACAGCCGGCCACCGAGCTCGGTCTCGACCTGCTCGATCATCCGGGGCAGCGCTCCGTGCAGCCCGCCGTCGCGGAGGCCCACTCCGCCGAGCTGCACGGCCAAGCGCGTCGCCCCCCGGTCGAGGGCGGCTTGGAGGAGAGCGGCCACCGTGGATGCGGCCTGGTCGACTTCCACGTCGGCGACGGAGCTGAACGGGCCCACATCCACCTGGACCCCGCGCTCCTTGACAGCCTCGATGGCGGCCAGCACGTGAGGTCCGGGGTGCCCTTCGACGAAGGGCTCCACCGTGAACTCGATGCGCACGCGCGCCATCTGGACCTCCCTCCCAAGCGGATCCCCCGAGCGGAACCGGGATCGTACCGACGTCCCGGAACCCACGGTCTCGACGCGACCCGGGCTGTCCGTCAGGCGCCCATGACCCGCCGCAGCTCGTCGGCTCGTGCCGTGCAGTCCCGGCCCGCGGCCTCGAAGGCCTGGTTCAGGCGGTTGAGTGCGTCGCGGAAGGCGCCGTTCCAGTCGTCGGCGAACCGGTCGTGGGCCGGGCCCTGCCACATCGTGCTCCCGAGCACGCCGGACACCTGGCTGAGCACGCCGTTCACGGCGTCCACCTGCCTGGTGAGCGTCGCCCCGAGTGCCTGCAACTGGTCCGGATCGGCGCCGTACATGCTGCTCATGTCTTTCCTCCGTGATGGTCGCTGAGGGGTCGGGAGGAGTGAGTGCCTGAGCGCAGCGCGATCGGAAACAGCTCGTCGAGTCAGTGCTGGATCAGGTCGCCGGCCAGGGCCACACTGTCCGGGCAGAAGCCGTAGGAAGCATCAGCCAGGCGGGCCGCCACCTCGGCCGGGGTGAGCCACTCCGCGGCCACGACCTCGCCGTCCGCGAACGTGATGGGGCCGTCCCAGGTCACGGTGTAGATGCGGGACAGCTCGGCGACATCCGCGTCCGTGTAGCGGCCGGACCGGACGAACGTCGGAGGGGCGCCGTCGATGCCGACCTCCTCGGCCAGTTCCCTGGCGGCGGCGACATCCCACGCTTCGCCGGCGGCCACGACACCGCCCACCGCGATGTCCCACGCCGAGGGCCAGATGTCCTTCGCCGCGCTACGCCGATGCACGAGGAGGCGACCGTCCGCCCGCCGCACGACGATGAACACGGTGCGGTGCTGCAGCCGCTCGGCCCGCACGCGGGCCCGGGTGACCGTGGCGACGACGCGGTCGTCGTCGTCCACGACGTCCACCCTTTCGGCGGCAGGGCCCCCCATGGACGCCGGCATGCAGCGACAGTATTCCCGGCACGGTACGGCCGGCCCGAACCGCCACGACGAGGCGCCGGGCGCGCCGACGGGCCACACTCGTGCATGGCCAGCGCCCGCCCGCTCCGCGACACCCAACAGTTCTTCGCCGAGCGGGCCACGACCTGGGACGAGCGCTTCCCCGACGATGGGCCCGCCTACGCGCAGGCCGCGGCCGAGCTCGACCCGCCGGCCGGGGGCACGCTCCTGGACCTCGGCTGCGGCACGGCCCGCGCGCTGCGACCGCTCCGCGCGCAGATCGGCCCTGCGGGCACGGTGATCGCGCTCGACGCCACCTGGGAGATGCTGCGGGCCGCCGGCGAGGCCGGGCGCCAACAGTTCGGTGACCTCGTGGCCGCCGACGCGCTCAGCCTCCCGCTGCGCGACCGTTGTCTCGACGCCGTCTTCGCCGCCGGCATCCTCCACCACCTCCCTGGCCCCGATCACGGTCTGGCGGAGCTGGCCCGCACCACCCGGCCAGGCGCGCGGATGGCCGTGTTCCACCCCATCGGTCGAGCCACCCTCGCGGCCCGCCATGGCGGCACCACCTCGGACGACGACTTCTTGGCCGCCGCCAACTTGGAGCGGGCTCTGCGCGACCACGGCTGGGAGCTGGCCAGCATCGACGACGGGGACGAGCGCTACCTCGCCATCGCCGTCCGCGGCTGACCGGCAGGTCTCACCGGCGCGTCCGACCGGCAGGTCTCACCGGCGCGGCCGCCCGGCGGCCCACCGTCTGGGCGTACCATGCGGCCGCATGGCTGTCGACGAGCTGCAGGACGAGGCCCGAGACCTGCTCGCCGGCGCGGTCGAGGTCCGGCGCGACCTGCACCGCCGTCCAGAGGTCGGCAACGAGCTCCCGATCACCCGGGAGCGGATCCTCCAGGAGATCGACGACCTCGGGTTGGAGGTCACGCTCCACGAGTCCACCTCGGGCATCGCCGCCCTACTGACCGGCGGCAGCCCCGGCCCCACCATCCTCCTGCGGGGCGACATGGATGCGCTCCCCATGCCGGAGCACACCGGGCTCGACTTCTCCAGCGAGGTCGACGGGGCCATGCACGCGTGCGGGCACGACACCCATGTGGCGATGCTGTCCGGTGCTGCTCGGCTCCTCGCCGCCCGCCGCCAGGACCTCCCCGGCCGGGTGCTGTTCATGTTCCAGCCCGGCGAGGAGGGCCACCACGGCGCCCGCTACATGCTGGAGGAGGGGCTGCTCGAACTCCCGCCGCTGGCCGACGGCACGCCCAGCCCCGTCGAGGCCGCGGCCGCCATCCACATCACGTCTGCTCTGCCCAGCGGCTGGGTGAGCACCCGCCAGGGCCCGATCATGGCGTCGTCCGACACCCTGCGCATCCGCATCGAGGGTGCCGGCGGACACGCCTCCGAGCCGCACCACACGCTCGACCCCGTGCCCATCGCCTGTGAGATGGTGCAGGCCATACAGACCATGGTGACGAGGCGGGTGGACGTGTTCGATCCGACCGTCGTCACGGTCGCCAGCATCCACGCGGGCACGACGAGCAACGTCATCCCGGACACCTGCGAGATCCTCGGGACGATCCGAGCCGTCTCCGAGGCGACCCGCCAGCGTGTGCACGACGGGCTCCGCCGCGTCGCGGAGGGCATCGCCGCGGCCCACGAGGTGGGGGTCGTGGTGGAGATCGACAACGGGTATCCGGTCACCGTGAACGACCGCGACTTCGCCACCTTCGCCACCGGTGTGGCCCGCGAGGTCGTCGGCGACGACCGCACCGTCGTGCTGCCCAATCCCGTCATGGGTGCCGAGGACTTCAGCTACGTCCTCCAGCAGGTGCCGGGATCCATGATCTTCCTCGGGGCGACACCCGAGGGGCAGGACCCGCGCACGGCCCCGGCCAACCACTCGACCAAGGTCTACTTCGAGGAGGACGCCATGACGCAGGGCATCGCCCTGTACTCGGCGCTGGCCCTCCGGCACCTGGGAGTCCTGCCGGCCCCCGAGGCGTAACCGGGTTCGATGACCACTCGATGAGCGCGGCATCCCCTCTGGCCCGCGGCCCTGGGCCCCTCGACGGGCTGCTCGTCCTCGACCTCTCACGGGTGCTGTCCGGGCCCCACTGCGGGCGCATGCTCGCTGACATGGGGGCCGACGTCATCAAGGTGGAGCCCCCCGAGGGCGACATGACCCGCTACTCGTTTCCCCGCGTGAACTCCATCGCGACGTACTTCTCGCAGCAGAACTGTGGGAAGCGCAACATCTCGCTCGATCTCAAGCAGCCGCGGGCGGTCGAGCTCCTGCGCACGATGGCCGAGCGGTGCGACGTCGTGCTGGAGAACTTCCGGCCGGGCGTGATGGATCGGATCGGCCTCGGGTACGACGTCCTGTCCGCCGAGAACCCAGCGCTCGTGTACGCGTCGATCACGGGCTACGGGCAGAGCGGGCCGTGGAAGGATCGCCGCGCCTACGCGCCCGTTGTCGGCGCCGAGAGCGGCCTCACCTGGGTGCAGGGCAAGGCCCGCGGTGGCGCGTTCGCCAACGACGTCATCTCGCACGGCGACGTCTACGCCTCGTTGGAGTGCCTGGCCGGCATCCTGGCCGCGCTGGTCCAGCGGGGCCGCACGGGGCGCGGGCAGCACGTCGACATCTCGATGACCGGGACGCTCCTGGCCATCAACGAGCACGTGCACTGGGAGCTGTCGGACATCGAGGCCGATGGTGTGGTGGCCAGCTTCCAGCCCGGCGACTACCCCGTCCTCACCGTGGCCGACGGCCGGACGGTGATTGTGTCCGGCCACCCAGCCGACCGCGGCACGTTCGAGCGCTATGCCACCGCCCTCGGCCGGACGAACCTGATCGCTGATCCCCGCTTCGCCGACGTGGCCCTCCGGCTCGAGCACTTCGACGAGCTGCTCGGTGAGCTGCACACCGCCGCCGCCGCCTTCCCCGATCCGGACGCGCTGGAGGCCGCGCTGGCCGAGCACGGCTTGGCCATGGGCGTCCTCCGCTCCGTGCGGGAGGTGGCCGACAGCGAGTGGGCGCGCCAGCGAGAAGCCATCGTCGAGGTGCCCGACCGCGGTGGGGGCACCGTTCGCATCCCCAACTCACCCTGGCGGTTCAGCGACGCCGACTCCGGAGTGCGGGGTCAGCCCGCGTACCGCGGCGAGCACAACCGCGAGGTCCTCGCCGAGCTGTGCGGGCTGGGTGACGAGGAGCTCGACGCCCTCGAGGCGGACGGCGTGCTGTCCAGCCGCGTGCCCGGGCCACGCTGACCATCGGGATCTCGGCATGCTGCACTTCCCCGTCGCCCCAATGAAGGCGACGTCGGGCACGCTTCCACACGACGACGGCTGGGCCTACGAGCTGAAGTGGGACGGCTACCGCACGATCGCCTTCCTCGACGGTGACCGGACGAGGTTGCAGAGCACGACGTTCCGGGACGTCAGCGGCAAGTACCCCGAGCTGAGCGGCCTGGCCGAAGGCCTCGACGGGTCGAAGGCCATCGTCGACGGCGAGATCGTCGTGCTCACGCCCGAGGGCGTTCCCCGCTTCGAGCTGCTGCAGCGCCACGTGGACCCGGCGACGTACGTCGCCTTCGATCTGCTCTCGCTGGAGGGCGAGGACCTCGTCGATCGCCCGTACGAGGAGCGCCGGGCTTTGCTGCTCGAACGCTTCCACCCCGGGCCGGGGCGGATCGTCCCGCGACACCAGGTCGGTGACGGCGAGGTCCTCCTGGAGGTGACGGCCGAGCAGGGCCTGGAGGGGATCGTGGCCAAGCGCCTGGGCAGCCTCTACGTTCCCGGCAAGCGGTCGCCCAGCTGGCGCAAGGTCAAGCACCGCCCGCAACAGGAGTTGGTCGTCGGCGGCTTCACCGCCGGCGGCGGGAACCGGACGGGGAGGTTCGGCGCGCTGCTGGTCGGGGTGTACGAGGGCGACCGGCTGCGGTTCGGGGGCGGGGTCGGCTCCGGGTTCGACCAGAAGATGCTCGAGTCGCTCACGGCCCGGCTGCGGGCGCTGGCCACACCCGACTGCCCCTTCGACCCCCCGCCGCCGAGGAGCTACGCCCGCGACGCGACGTGGGTGCGACCGGACATCGTCGTGGAGGTCGCCTTCGCCGAGTGGACGAGTGAGGGGTTCGTGCGCCAGGCCAGCTTCCTCGGCCTGCGGGACGACAAGCGGGCGACGGAGGTGGTCCGCGAGGGCTGAGGGCCGCGGCTCACCCGGGCGTCAAAAGCCGGTGTGGCCAAAGCCGCCGCCGCGCCCCTCACCCGACAGCTGGTCGACCTCGACGAGCAGTGCCTCCTCGACCCGCTGGATGACGAGCTGCGCGATGCGCTCACCCCGCAGGACCCGGTACTCGTTATCGGGATCGGTGTTGAGCAGGATGACCTTCACCTCGTCGCGGTAGCCGGCGTCGATGAGGCCCGGCGCGTTGGCGACGGTCAGGCCGTGCCGCAGGACCAGTCCGCTGCGGGGAAGCACGAAGCCGGCATGCCCCTCGGGGATGGCCACCGCCAGTCCGGTCGGGACGAGCGCCCGCCCGCCGGCCGCGGCCACGACCGCATCCTCCCTGGCCATCAGGTCGAGCCCGGCGTCGCCCGGCCGGGCGTACGTGGGCAGGGGCAGGTCGGGGTCGAGAAGCAGGACAGACAGCCGCAGCACGGGCCGAGGCTACGGCCCCGTGCACCGCCGCCCTCCCCCGCTCTCCCGTCGTCCCCTCGGTAGCGTCCCGGGCCGGTGTGGTCACCGTCGCTCGCCTCGTGCGCGCTCTTCGTCGCGGGGTGGAGCTGCGGGTGGTTCCTGTTGTGGCGTCCCCGCCCGCTGCCGGCGGCGCGACGGTCGGACGCCTCGGCCACGAGACCATCGATCGCGGTCGTCATCCCCGCCCGCGACGAAGCAGGCGCGCTGCCCATCCTGCTGGGCAGCCTCCTTCCCCAGCTCCGTGAGGACGACGTCTGCATGGTCGTCGACGACGAGTCCTCCGATGGCACGGCCGAAGTCGCCGAGGCGGCGGGCGCGCTCGTGCGCCCCGCGGGGCCGAGGCCCGACGGCTGGACGGGGAAGGCGTGGGCCTGCGCGACCGGCTCGAACGCGCCCGAGGCGCGCGCATGCCGCCTTCTGATGTTCCTCGACGCCGACGTCCGCCTTGATGATGGCGACGTTCTTGACCGCCTCGTTTCGGAGGTCGAGGCCGATCCGCGACGGCTGGTGTCGGTGCAGCCGTGGCACCGCACGGTGCGCCCGGTGGAGCAGCTCAGCGTCTTCTTCAACATCACGGCGCTGATGGGCTCCGCCGGCTTCACGGCGCTGGGCCGCGGCGTCACGCCGACCCTGGCCTTCGGCCCCGTCATGGCCTGCACCCGGGCGGCCTATGAGGCGGCCGGCGGGCACGCCCACCCGACCGTGCGCGGCGCGGTGGCCGAGGACATCGCGCTGGCCCGCCGCTTTCCGGCCGTGAGCCTCCACACGGGGCGGCCCGACATCAGCTTCCGCATGTACCCGGAAGGCCTGCGCCCGCTCGTGCAGGGGTGGACGAAGAACATCGCGTCCGGCGCGAAGAGCGTCCGCTGGTGGTTCGCGCTGCTGGTGGTCGGGTGGCTGTGGTCGCTGAACGGCGGGTGGATCACCTCGCCGTGGTTCTACGCCGCCAGCGCTGTGCAGGTGTTCGCGCTGGGACGGCGGGCCGGGCGGTTCGGCGTGCTGACAGCCGTGGCCTACCCGCTGCTGGTGCTGTTCTTCCTCGGCATCTTCCTGCGCTCAGTGGCGCTCACTGCCCTCCGGCGGCCGGTGCGCTGGAAGGGCCGGCCGATGTCACCTCGATGACGGGTTCCGCCCCCTCGCCCTCCGGCGTGGCCGGCGGCACGAAGACCCGCTCGCGGTAGTAGCGGAGCTCGGCCACGCTCTCCCGGATGTCGTCCAGGGCCCGATGGCTGCCGGCCTTCCGGGGCCGGGCGGCCCGCACCCGCGGGTACCACCGGCGCACCAGTTCCTTGACCGAGGACACATCGACCGACCGGTAGTGCAGGAAGTCCTCGATCTCGGGCAGGTAGGCGGCCAGGAAGCGGCGGTCGGTGCCGATGGAGTTGCCGCACAGCGGCACCGTGCGGGGCTCCAGCACGTGCTCCCGGAGGAAGGCCAGGGTGGCGGCACCCGCCTCCTCGAGGCTGACCGTCGACGCCTTGATGGCCTCCAGCAGGCCCGAACGGGTGTGCATGTCGACCACGAAGGCGTCCATGCGGGCGAGGACGTCGTCGGTCTGGTGGACGACGAGGTCCGGCCCCTCGGCCAGGATCGTCAGTTCGTCGTCCGTGATGAGCGTGGCGATCTCGACGATGACGTCGCGGGCCGGGTCCAGCCCGGTCATCTCGAGATCCATCCAGGCCAGCACGAAGGCCAGATTACGTGCCGTTCGGCTGCCGCCCGCTAGCGAGAAGTTGCACCGCGCAATTATCCTGGGTCGCATGGCTCCGACCTCCGCGCTGCGCCAGGAGCAGGAGCCGGCCACGACCGCCGTCACCGAGGTCGGTCCTGGCGTCCTGCGGCTCCAGCTCCCCATCTCGATGCCCGGGCTCGGCCACGTAAACTGCTACGCGCTCGAGGACGATCGGGGTGTGGCGCTGGTCGATCCCGGCCTGCCGGGCCCCGAGTCCTGGGCCGCCCTGAACGCCCGCTTGGCCGAGGCCGACCTGCCGCTGCGGCGGGTGCACACGGTGGTCGTCACCCACAGCCACCCGGACCACTTCGGCGGGGCCGGCCGGCTCCGCCGCGAGACGGGGGCGGAGATCGTCGGCCACCGCAGGTTCTCGACCTGGTGGGATCCGTCCGAGCCGGGGGACGTGGATCCCGAGGTCCAGGCCGGGGACGTCCAGGCGGAGGCGCCTCCCTTCCGGCCGACCCCCTGGGGCGGTCCCGGCTTCGACGATCAGTGGCGGCGCAAGGAAGGGATGCTGGACTTCGCCCGCCTGCGCGAAGCCATCGGGACCCCGACGCCGACCAGGCGCCTCGACGACGCCGATGCCATCGAGCTCGCCGGGCGCGAGTGGGTGGCCCTCCACACGCCCGGCCACACGCCGGACCACCTGTGCCTCTTCGACCCCACGACCGGCCTGGTCCTGTCCGGCGACCACGTCCTGCCCACCATCACCCCGCACATCTCGGGTCTGACCACGGCGGCCGATCCCCTCGCCCAGTTCTTCGCCTCCCTCGACCGCATGCACGAGCTGTCCGACGTGCAGAGGGTGCTGCCTGCCCACGGCCACCCGTTCGTCGACCTCGACGGTCGCGTCGATGCCATCAAGCACCACCACGAGGAGCGTCTCGATCGCCTGCGGACGGCCTCGGAGGAGCTCGGGCGGCCGGCCACGGTGACGGAGCTGGCGCAACATCTCTTCTCCGCCCGCGCCCAGGGCCCGATGGCCGACAGCGAGACCTACGCCCACCTCGAGCACCTTCGCCTTGCCGGCACCGCCGAGGTGCGCACGGTCCACGGCCAGCTGGAATACCTGGTCGGCTAGACCCGTCGGGCCCGGAGGGGCTCGATCGTGGCCGAGGCGTAGGCCGGTCCGCCCGCCGCCCCCCACAACCACAACGCCGACCCCGACGCCGTCTCCTCGATCACCACCTCGACGCCGGCGCCCGGCTCGATGGGCGCCCGGTGCTCCAGCTCGGCCCGCAGCGGCGCCCGCAACTCGCGGCGGCGCGCCAGCTCCTCTTCGACCGCCTCCCAGTAGACGGCGTTGTTGACGTGGTCCAGCACGTCGAAGTCCGTGAAGCGCAGTGGGAACGGGTGGCGGGCGGCGATGGCGACCTCCGAGGTCGGGCTGTCGTCATGCAGCAGCCGCGCCCGCACGGTCCGGCCCCGCGCGGACGGACCGAACAGCTCATGGAACGAGTCGGGCAGCACCTTGGGTCGCATGGTCTTCGGGTCCAGGTGCACCCACAGGGTCGCCGCCTCGACGTGGCCGCCCTCCGTGCCGGTCACCTGGACGCGCCGCTCCGCCCAGCGGCCCCCGGTGCCGCTGCACCACGTGGCCAGCTCTAGTGGCTCGAGGTAGACGGGGAAGCGGTGGACCTCGATCACCGTGCGGCGCACGACCCAGCCCATCACATCGTCGAAGCCGGCCTCCCGGGTGTCGTCGTTGGCGACGTCCTGCAGGTAGCGCACGAGCGCGTCGAAACGCAGGCGTCCGCCGGGCGAGGCGTCACCGAGCCGGACGCGGCGCCGCCCGCGATGGACCCTTCCCACGTCCGGAAGGGGCACGAGATCCATGGCGGCCGAACCTATCCAGTACGTGCCTGGTACCTGCCCGGGGCGACCTGTGTCGGATAACCGGTTGACGCCGGCGGGCCCCGCATGGTTTCCTTGCCGACGCGGCCAGAACCAGCCGCGAGAAAGGACGACCCACACCGATGATGCGCACGATCACGCCTCGCATGGATGCCCTCAGCGGCATCGGCGCGCGCCCGTGCGCCCCGATGCACGGGTACGCCTGGCTGGTCAAGCAGAGCTTCGACATGACGACCGACACGGGCAACACCTCTGCCCACCGGCTTCCGGGAGCACCGACGTAGAGACCACAACGTCGGGAGAACTCTCAGGAAGCCGTCGGGAAATCCCGGCGGCTTCTCACTTTTTCCGGCACAGATCACCAACACCACCAGGGGAAACAGCCATGTACGCCTTAGACGAGACGACCCACCGACCGGACCAGGGGGCTCCGGATCTGGCCGCGGAGTTGCGCACGGTGCTCGCACTGCGCACGAAGGGCCGCTGCCGAGACGGGCACGGCACCCTGACCCACCTGTTCTTCTCAGAGGACCTGTACGACATCGCCCGGGCCAAGGCCATCTGCGCCAAGTGCCCGGTTTCATCGCTCTGCCTGCGGGGCGCCCTCGAGCGCCAGGAGCCGTGGGGAGTGTGGGGCGGACAGCTCCTCCTGAACGGGCGCATCGTGACGAACAAGCGGCCTCGGGGCCGACCACCCAAGCGACCCCGGCCGGAGCTCGTCGTGGACGAGGTGCCGCTGCCGCCCTACCTGGCTCCGGCCGGGTAGGGCGGCCCGCCCGCCCCGTCCTTCCCGCCCACCCGCCCGGGGCGGGCCGTAGGGGCACCGGTACCCTGACGCGGTGCCCCGGCCGCGGCTGCTCGCCATCTCGCTGCTGGTGGCCCTCATCGTCGGCGGGACGGCGGGCTGGTTCCTGGCCGATCGCAACCGTGACGGCACCGACCGCCTCGGCGCGCCTGGTGCCGACACCGTGCCGGGCGACGGGATCCCTGTCGCCACCGATGTCAGTGGGGACCCGCTGCCCGACATCGACACCGAGTCCCTCGACGGCGCCGCGGTGCCGCTGCAGTCGTTGACTGGGAAACCACTCGTGCTCAACTTCTGGTACAGCACCTGCCTGCCGTGTCGCCAGGAGATGCCGGCGTTCCAGCAGGTCCACGAAGAGCTCGGCGCGACCGTGCGGCTCGTCGGCATCAACCCCCTCGACGGCGCCGAGCGGGCCAAGGACTTCGCCGACGAGGTCGGCGTCACCTACGAGCTCCTACGCGATCCCGATGGCCGGGCCACGACCGGCCTGGGCGTGGCCCGGTTCCCGACGACGGTGTTCGTGGCCGCCGACGGGACCGTGCTGGACGCCGAGCCGGGCGAGCTCAGCGCCGACGAGCTGCGCTCCCGCATCGAGGAGCTGTTCCCGGCGTGATCGACGGCGCGTTCGCCCTCGCCTTCCTCTCGGGTGTCGTCGCCGCGGTCAACCCCTGTGGCTTCGCCATGCTCCCCGCGTACCTCTCCTACTTCCTGGGGCTGGAGAACCAGGCCCCCACCGACGAGCCCGCCCAAGCCGGCGTGGCCAGGGCGCTGATGGTCAGCGCCTCGGTGTCGGCCGGGTTCCTGGCCGTGTTCACCGTCCTCGGCTTCGTGATCAGGGCCGGCGGGGACGGGGTGGCGGACGTCATCCGCTACCTGAGCATCGTCATCGGGTTCGTCCTCATCGCCGTCGGCGTCGCCTTCCTGATGGGGCGGTCCTTCGCCTTCGCCACGCCCCGGCTCGATCGGGGCGGGCGCTCGCGCACGTTCTGGTCGATGTTCGTCTTCGGCATCTCGTACGCAGTGGCGTCGTTCGGGTGCACCATCGGGCCGTTCGTGCTGACCGTGCTCGGCAGCTTCACACGCGACGGCACGGCGTCGGGCGTCCTGATGATCGTCGCCTACGGCCTCGGGATGGGGCTCCTGCTGACCACGCTGACCGTGACGCTGGCGCTCGCCCGCGGCGGGCTGCTGCGGGGCCTGCGGTCGGCGCTGCGGTGGATCGACACCGTGGCCGGGGTGCTGCTGATCCTGGCCGGGCTCTACCTCGTCTACTACTGGTGGTACGACCTGGTGTCGGACACCGGCGCACGGGACGTGGCCGGGGGCGGGCTCAGCTCGTGGTTCCAGCAGCGGGCCGACGACATCGCCATCTGGCTCAACGACCGCGGTGCAGGTTTCCTCGCCCTCGTCCTCGGTGCCGTCGTCGTCGCCGCGGTGGCCGCGGTGCTGGCCCACCGGCCGCGAAGGCCCGACGCGTGACGTTCGCCGAGCTGCTGGCCCAGCCCGGCGTGGAGGAGGTCTCGGCGCTGCGGGGCCGCTTCGGCTTCATGGCCTACCACGGCGGTTCGCTGGAGGAAGCGACGGACGTCATCGCCTCGGCGGCGGCCGAGGCGGCCGGGGGGTCGTACTACGGCGTGCACCAGCCGACCGACCTGCAGTGGCACATCCCGTCGATCCTCATCGAGCCGGCCGCCTCGCCCGCGCTGGCCGCCTTCCTGGACCACGTGGACCAGGTCATCACCGTCCACGGCTATGGGCGCGACGGCTACTGGGCGACCCTGCTGGTCGGCGGAGGGCACCGCCCGCTGGCCGAGCACCTCGCCGGCCACCTGCGCCATCGACTTCCGGCGTACGACGTGGTCACCGACCTCGAGACCATCCCGCTCGAGCTCCGCGGCCTGCACCCCCGCAACCCGGTCAACCTGGCCCGAGGCGGCGGCGTGCAGCTCGAACTGCCGCCGCGGGTCCGCGGGACCAGCCCGCTGTTCTGGGACTGGGAGGGACCCGGGCTCAACCCCCACACCCAGGCCCTCGTCGACGCGCTGGTCGACACGGTCGGTTCCTGGGCCGGCTGACCGCGCTGCCTGACCGGCCGCGTCAGGGCGCCAGACGCTCGATGCTCCAGGCCGCGCCGGGCTCGTCGCGCCGGTAGCGGAAGCGGTCGTGCAGGCGGCTGGGCCGGCCCTGCCAGAACTCCACGGCCAACGGCACGAGCCGCAGGCCGCCCCAGTGGGGCGGGCGGGGGATGTCGTCACCCGGGAAGCGCGCCTCGGCCGCGGCCACCAGCGCGTCGAGCTCCGCGCGGTTCTTCAGGACCTGTGACTGCGGCGACGCCCAGGCACCGATGCGCGACGCCCTCGGACGACCGGCGTAGTACTCGTCGGCCTCGGCCGCGCTGACCGGCTCCACCGTGGCGCGCACGCGGACCTGCCGGTGGAGGGGGAGCCACGCGAACGTGGCCGCCGCCGTCGGGCGGGCAACCAACTGCCGAGCCTTGGCGGACTCCAGGTTGGTGAAGAAGGCGAATCCGCGCTCGTCGACGCCCCGGGCCAGCACCACCCGGGCGTCGGGGCTCCCGTCATCGGCGATGGTGGCGACGGTCATCGCGTGCGGCTCCTCGAGGCCGGCCGTCTCCGCGGCCCGGTACCAGGTCCACCACTGGACGATGGGGTCGTCGTCCAGGTCGTCGCGCTCGAGCGTGCCCCAGTCGTAGTCGCTCCGCCGGTCGGCCAGGTTCATCCCGTCACCCGCGCGCGGGGATCGACCGGTGGCCGCGCAGGTACGGCCACAGCACTTCGGGCAGGTCCACGCTGCCGTCGGGCTGGCGGCCGTTCTCGATGAGCGCGGCCCAGACCCGGGGCACGGCGAGCGCCGAGCCGTTGAGGGTGTGGAGGACGACCGTGCCCTTCTGCCCGGTGGGCCGGTACCGGAGATCGGCGCGACGGGCCTGGTAGTCGCTGAACCAGCTCACCGACGAGACCTCGAGCCAGACGTCGGCCCCGGGCGCGTACACCTCGATGTCGATGCTGCGGTGGTGGCTCTGGCCGAGGTCGCCGGTGCAGATCTCGATGATCCGGTACGGCAAGCCGAGGGCGGCGATGGTGCCCTCGGCCCGCGCGAGGAGCTCGTCGAGCATGGCGGGAGCCTGTTCGGGGGTGGTGTAGGCCAGGATCTCGACCTTGTCGAACTCGTGGGCGCGGAGCATCCCGCGCGTGTCCCGCCCGGCCGAGCCGGCCTCGCGCCGGTAGCACGACGTGGCGGCCATCATCCGCACCGGCAGCTCCGCCTCGGCCAGGATCTCGCCGGCGCCGATCGACGTCAGCGGGACCTCGGCCGTCGGGATGCACCACAGGTCGTCGCGCTCCACCGCGAAGGCGTCGTCGGCGAACTTGGGGAGCTGGCCGGTGGCCGTGAGCGTGGCCGTCGTGACCAGTGTGGGTGGGCGGATCTCCTCGAACGCGTCCGCGTTGCGATCGAGCGCGAGTTGGCAGAGGGCGCGCGACAGCGTTGCTCCGAGACCTCGTTGCATCGTGAACATCGCGCCGCTGATCTTGACGGCCCGCTCGTTGTCGAGGATCCCAAGAGCGGTCGCCGTCTCCCAGTGCGGGACCCTCTGGTGGTCCGGGAAGGCGTCCGGCAGGTTGAACGGGCCCTTTACGATCGGGTTGTCGGCGTCGCTGACCCCGTCTGGTGCCAGCTCCGAGGGCAAGTTTGGGATGCGCAGCAGGAGCTCGCGCACCTGCTGCTCGACCTCGGCCAGGACGGTGGCGAGCGCCGCCTCGGCATCACCCACGGCTCGGCTCTCGGCCGCGACCAGGTCCGCCTTGTCGGTGTCGCCCGCGCCGCGCAACTGCCCGACCTGCTTCGAGAGCTCGTTGACCCGGCGGCGAGCGTCGTCGCGCTCGGCCGTGATGGTGCGAACCCGCTCGTCGAGCGCCGCCACTTCGTCGAGCTGGACGAGGACCTCCGGTGACCCGCGCCGTGCCAGGGCAGCTCTGACACCGTCCGGATCGGTGCGCAGCAGGCGGCGGTCGATCACAGGGCGAGGGTAGCCCTCGGCGCGATCGCGCCGACCTGCGATTGGCCTGCCCGGCGGCACGGCGACCTCAGAGGTCTCGACCCGTCGCCGCTAGCCTCGCCCGTCGTGGCTGCGGTGGAGGTCAAGGATCTGATCGTCCGCTACGGCGACCTCGTGGCCGTGGATCGCCTGTCGTTCACCGCCGAGGCGGGCGCGGTCACCGCCCTGCTCGGGCCCAACGGGGCCGGCAAGACGTCGACGGTCGAGGTGCTCGAGGGCTTCCGGTCCGCCACCGCCGGTCGGGTGCGGGTGCTGGGGCTCGACCCGGGGACGCAGCACCGCGAGCTCGTGCGGCGGATGGGGGTCATGCTGCAGCAGGGCGGGATCTATCCGGGGATCCGGGCGTCGGAAGCCGCGGCTTTGTTCTGCGCCCACTACGGCCACCGTCGCCGCGCGCCTGAGCTGTTGGCGATGGTCGGGCTCGGCGGGCGGGCGCGCTCGTCGTGGCGCCAGCTGTCGGGGGGCGAGCAGCAGCGGCTGTCGCTGGCCCTGGCGCTGGCCGGCGCGCCCGACGTCCTGTTCCTGGACGAGCCGACGGCGTCGGTCGACGTGGCCGGCCGTCAGCAGGTGCGATCCCTGCTCCGGACGCTGCGTGACGAAGGGTGCTGCATCGTCCTGACCACCCACGAGCTCGAGGAGGCCGAGCGGCTGGCCGATTCGGTGGTCATCGTCGACGGCGGCCGGCTGGTGGCGACCGGGCACCCGGGCGAGCTGAGCCGGGCGCTGCCGTCCGAGGAGATCCGATTCGGCGCGCCGCCGGGGCTTGACGTGGCCGGCTTGGGCGCCACCCTCGGCGCGCTGGTGCGGGAGGACGGCCCCGGCGAGTACGTGGTGGCCTGCCGGCCCGAGCCGGCGGCGGTCGCCGAGCTGACGGCCTGGCTGGCCACCCACGACATCCCCCTGGCCGACCTGCGGGCCGGACGGCGCCGGCTGGAGGACGTCTACCTGGCGCTCACCAGTCGCACCGGACCATCGCCCGTGTCCGCGCCCGCACGCCGCTCCCGCCGGCGGGGTCGGCCACCGGCATGAGCGGTCCCGGTCCGCTGGCCGCGCAGACCCGCGTCGAGATGACCCTCACGCTGCGGCGGGGCGAGTCGCTCCTGCTCGTGCTCGGCATCCCGGTGCTCCTGCTGGTCTTCTTCAGCCTGGTCGATGTGCTACCGACCGGCGACGGTGAGCCGATCGACTTCCTGGCCCCCGGCATCGTGGCCCTGGCCGTGATGTCGACGGCCATGGTCAGCCTCGGCATCGCCACGGGGTTCGAGCGGTCGTACGGCGTGCTCAAGCGCCTGGGGGCCACGCCGCTCGGCCGGCCCCGGCTGGTGGCGGCGAAGACGGCGGCCGTCGTCTTGATCGAGATCGTCCAGCTCATCGTGCTCGTGCCCGTCTCCTACGCCCTGGGCTGGTCACCGGGCGGGCGGTGGGCGCTCGCCCTGGCCGGCGTGGTCGTCGGCACCGTCGCCTTCGCGGGGATCGGGCTGGCGCTGGCGGGATGGCTGCGCGGCGAGGTCAACCTCGCCGCGGCCAACGCCCTCTACCTGGTGCTGCTGTTGCTCGGCGGCATGATCTTCCCGCTCGACGAACTGCCGTCCGGGCTGGCGCAGGTGGCGCAACTCCTGCCCAGCGCGGCGCTGGCCGAGGTCCTGCGCTCGGCGCTCACCACCGGGGCCGCGCCGGGCCGGGCCTGGCTCACGCTGCTGGCCTGGGCCGTGGCCGCCCCCGTGCTGGCCGCCCGCACCTTCCGCTGGGAGTGACCCTTCGCCACCGATTCGACATCTCGGCGCGCGTGACGCCGGTCACGTCGAGGCGGTGGTGAGACCGCCATGAGGTTTCTGGCGCGAGATCGTCGCGAGCGTCGCGACGGATCCGCGCCAGAACCCGGCGGGAGATGGTCTCGGTGGGGGGCAACGGGGTCAGAGCGGCCTGGGACGCCGGCCGGGGGCGTCAGGGGCCGGTGGCGGGGCGGTCGGGTTCGGGGACGGGGGGACGGTGTCGAACACCCGGGTGACGTCCTCGTAGGTGAGTGGGAGATCGTCGTGGCCGGTGATCTCGGCGTCCGGGATGCGGCGGGACCGGACGTACGTGTTCTCCTCCTCCCAGCGCCCCATGAAGCGGCGGAAGAAAAGCACGGCGATCACCGTCCACAGGAACAGCGACCCACCCACCTTCATGATCGCCCCGGCCATCTGCTGGTCATCGGTGACGGTGATCCCCCACAGCCGGGGATCGTGGTCGTAGGCCTTGTAGACGGCGCCGTCGGCGAAGGTCAGCCACCCCGCGGGCACCGTCGGGATGATCGACATGACGAAGAGGTAGATCATCGTGCCGCCGGGGCCCATGCGCAGCTCTGGGAACGGCCCGCACACCGGCACCCACATGAGCAGCGCCGAGAGCACGAGCACGGTGTGGAGGCCGTAGTGCAGGGCCGGGTTGCCGCTGGTGACGGCTTCGTTCACGACCCCCGGGATGTGCGAGATGACCACCATGGCGTTGAAGATCACCCCGGCCACCACCGGCATGGCCAGCCAGCGGAACACCCGCCAGACCCGGCCGTCGCCGACCAGCAGGCGGGCCAGCCACGTGGGCGTCGCCAGCAGCAGCAATGGCGGCATGAAGTACGACAGCACCATGTGCTGGAGCATGTGGGCGGAGTAGAGGTACTCCTCCGAGAGGTCGTGCATCGGCCAGTCGGAGGCCAGCCACAGCAGCGCCAGCCCGGCGACGAAGCACGCCACCTGGCGCCCGGTGACCACGGCCCGCCCGGGCTGCACCGCCCGCGGGCCGATCACCTTGACCGCGTACGTGTAGCCGAGCGCCAGTCCGGCGATCAGCACCCAGACTTCGACGTGGGGCTGGAAGCGCCAGATGTCGAGTGATGCCTCGATGCCGAGCAACGGCACCTCCTGCGATCAGGCCTTGGCGAAGTACTCGAACGTGGCCAGCGCGCCGACGTAGACGGCCACGGCCAGCAGCGCCCCCGCCCAGAACAGACGACCGAACAGCTTCGAGTCCCACCTGAGGTGCATGAAGAACAGCACCACGAGGAGGAACTTGGTCACCATCAGGCCCAGCATCAGGGGAAGGAACGCCTTGTCCAGGTAGTCGGCGTAGCTGGCATAGATCTCGATGGCCGTGAGCACGACCAGCACGCCCGCCACCTTGACGTAGAGCAGGTCCATCTTGTGGCTGTACTGCGGGCGGTCGGCATCGGGTGCGTCGACGTCCACCACCTCGTCGTTGGCCTCGTCGGCGACGTGTGTGCTCATGGGCGTGTCCTCAGGCCGGGATCAGGTAGACGAGTGTGAAGATGACGATCCACACGATGTCGACGAAGTGCCAGTAGAGACCGACGATATCGACGACCTCGGCCCGGTCCCCGTCGATGCGGCCCCGCAACGTGATGACGACGAGCGAGATCAACATGATGATCCCGACGCTCACGTGGACGCCGTGGAAGCCGGTCAACGTGTAGAAGCTGGACCCGAACAGGCTGGTGGTGAAGCCCAGACCCTCGCGGTAGAAGGCCGTGAACTCGTAGACCTGTCCGCCGACGAACAGCGAGCCCAGCGCTGCCGTGGCGCACAGCCACAGCCGGGTCCGGCGGACGTCGCCGTGCTTGGAGGCGGAGACGGCGAGCACCATCGTCAGCGAGCTCATCAGCAGGATGAACGAGCTGATCGACGTGAACGGGATGTCGTAGATCTGGTCGGGCTTGGGGCCTTCCTGCGTGCGGCCCCGGTACAGCATGTAGGTCGAGATCAGCCCGCCGAACAGCAAGCACTCCGACCCCAGGAACAGCCACATCCCGAGCTTGTTGTTGGACAGGCCGGTCGTGGTGTCGTGGCCGGCCTCACCGTGGCCGCCGCCATGGCCGGTCTCGACCCCGGCGTGGCCGCCACCGCCCTCGTCGCGGGCCGGCCCGACGTCAGTCACGCGCACGTCAGTCAACGGTGACCAGCTCCTTCGATCCGTCGCTCGGAGGGTCGTAGTCGTCCTGGTCGGCGACCGAGGGCTCCTGCGTCCAGCCGTAAGCGCCGGCGATGATCAGGAGCGCCCCGGCGATCGAGATGATGATGTTGAAGATGAGACCGATCGCCACCACCGGCAGCCCGAGAGCGAGGATCAACGGCCAGTAGGACGGCGACGGCATGTGCATGTGCGCGTCGGCGTGGGCTTCCTGGTCGGCGAGGAGCTCCTCGGCCGTGGCGATCTTCGTGAACTGACCGGTCTCCTCGTCCTCCTCGTACTTCCGGTGGAAGAACTCGTCGATCGAGTGGACGGTCGGGATGCTGTCGAAGTTGTGATCCTTCGGAGGGCTGGCGGTCATCCACTCCAGGGTCCGCGCGTCCCACGGGTCAAGCGGGGCGTTGCGGGGGCCGAGGTTCGTGCGCACGGCGTTGATCAAGAACATCAGCACCCCGAGGGCGATGATGAGCGCGCCGATGGTCTCGACGAGGTTCCACATGCTCACGCCCATGCCGGGGATCACCCGGTAGTTGCGGCGGGACTGGCCCTCGAGCCCGACGATGTGCATCGGCCCGAACGTGAGGTTGGTGCCGATGACCATCAGCCAGAAGTTCCACCTGCCCAACCTCTCGCTGAGCAGGCGGCCGAAGATCTTGGGCCACCAGAAGTAGAAGCCGGCGAAGATGCCGAAGATCGCGCCGCCGAACAGCACGTAGTGGAAGTGGGCGACGATGTAGTACGTGTCGGTCTGCTGGGTGTCCGACGGGCTGATGGCGTGGGTGACGCCCGACAGACCGCCGATCGTGAACTCCACGATCAGGCCGATGGCAAAGAGCATCGCCGTCGTGAAGCGGAGCCGGCCGCCCCACATCGTGAGCGTCCAGTTGATGATCTTCACGCCGGTCGGCACGGCGATGAACATCGTCGACAGCGTGAAGACGGCCACCGAGACCGGCCCGAGACCGGAGGCGAACATGTGGTGGGCCCACACCCCCCAACCCATGAAGCCGATCGCGGCGCCCGAGAACACGACGAACGGGTAGCCGAACAGCGGCTTGCGGCTGAAGACCGGCAGGACCTCGGACACGATCCCGAAGCTGGGCAGGATGAGGATGTAGACCTCCGGGTGGCCGAAGATCCAGAACAGGTGCTGCCAGAGCAGCGGGTCCGCGCCGGCCTCCACGCTGAAGAACGTGGCCCCGAAGAGGCGCTGGAAGTTGAGCAGCACGAGCGCCACGGTGATGACCGGGATGGCGAACACGAGCAGGAACTGGACGACGAGGATCATCCAGCTGAAGATCGGCATGCGCATCAGGCTCATGCCCGGCGCCCGCATGTTGAGGATGGTGACGATCAGGTTGATGGCACCGGTCAGCGAGGCCAGGCCGGCGATCTGGAGGGCCAGCACCCAGAAGTCCATGCCGTGCGTCGGCGAGAACGGCACGCCGGTGTTGGGCGCGTACGCGAACCAGCCGCCGTCAGGGGCCCCGCCCATGAACCACGACAGGTTCAGGAACACGCCGCCGAAGAAGAACGCCCAGAAGCCGAAGGAGTTGAGGCGGGGGAACGCCACATCCCGGGCACCGATCTGCAGCGGGACGAGGTAGTTGCCGAAGGCGGCGGCCATCGGCATGATGACCAGGAACACCATCGTCGTGGCGTGCATGGTGAACATCTGGTTGTAGGTGTCGGCCGACAACAGCTTGCCGTCCGGCTGGGCGAGCTGCAGACGGATCAGCAGCGCCTCGATTCCGCCCAGGACGAAGAAGAACAGCGCGGCGGCGCCGTACATGATCCCGATCTTCTTGTGGTCGATCGTGAACAGCCACGACTTCCAACCCGTCGTGGCGACGGGCCGCCGAAACACGCCGTAGGCGACGTCTGGGGTGACGGTCGCGGGGCCGCGCAGCGCCAGGGGCTCGGGTGGCTGTTCGACGATGGCCATCTCGGTCTCCCTTCGCGTCCTAGGCCCCTGCCGTATTCAGGGCCGGGTTCAACGTCTGAAGGTAGGTGACCAGCTGATCGATCTGGTCCTCCGTGAGGTTCAGGTTGGGCATGCCCCGGTACTTGCCGTCGGTGGCGGCCAGCTGGGTGGGGTCGACGTACATCGGGAACACACCCGGCGGGTCGCGGAGCCATGCTTCCAGGTCGACCCGGTTGAGGCACTCCGGCGTGGTGCCCTCGAGGTAGGCAGCGCTGAACGCCTCCGGATCGTCCTCGGCGAGCGCCTCTCGCTGATCGCGGCACTCCTCGTTCAGCAGGTCGAAGTTGGAGCTCACGAACGTCCCGCGGCTCATCAGGTGGGTGAGGTTGGGCGCGGCGCCGCTGTAGACCTGGGTCTGGGGCTGCGCCACGATCTGCTCGCCGTCGGCATCGACCAGGCCGTCCACCTGGTGGCAGCTCGCGCACAGGCTGGAGAACTGGGCCCGCCCGGCCTCGACGGCTTCGTCGTCGGGGGAAACGGCGTTGGCCTTCTGCAACTCGACCCAGCGGTCGAAGTCGGCGGGGGTGAGCGCGATGACCCGCATCCGCATGTTGGTGTGGGACAGCCCGCAGAACTCTGTGCACTGCCCCCAGAACTCACCGGGCTGGTCCGCCTGCATGTTCCAGGTGTGCACCCGGCCGGGCACCGCGTCCCGCTTGCCGTTCAGCCTGGGGATCCAGAACGAGTGGATGACGTCCCGGGACGTGATGTTGAGGCGCACCTGCTGCCCGGCGGGGATCACCATCTCGTTGGCCGTGACGAGCGGGAGGTCGTCGTCGCCCGTGATCGTCGGGTAGTCGAACTCCCACCACCACTGCTGCCCGGTCACGTTGATGACGAGCGGGTCCTCGGGCTCGGCGTTGAGATCGAACAGCACACTCACAGTCGGGATGATGATGGCCGCCAGGAGGACGGCGGGCAGCACCGTGAGCCCGATCTCCATGGCGGGGTTGCCGTGGACCTGCTTGGGCGTGAACTCGTCGTCTGGACGCTCCCGGAAGCGGACCACGGCGACACCGATGACGGCGAAGACGACGACGCCCACCACGGCGGCGATCAGGAAGACCGGCCAGGAGAGGTCGAAGATCATCTGCGCGTAGTCGCCCTGGGGATCCATGGTGCTCTGCGGGCGGTCGTCCTGCGAGCAGGCCGACAGCACGGTCAACAGCAGGGCGGACAGCCCCCCCGTCGCCACCAACGCCCGGGGGCGCTGCGAACGGGGGCTCGAAGGCATCCCCTCGACGCTAGTCACGGGCGCTCACGGCACCACCACCGTGCCCTCCGCGTGGACGGTCCCCTCCTCGTCCTGGGCCTCCATGACGTAACTGCCGGGCTCGAGGAAGGTGACGGTCAGTGCCTGCTGGGTGTCGGGCCGCACGAGATCGGTGCAGAACTCAACCGGCTCGGTGATGGCCTCGCCGTCCGGCCCGGTGAGCGCCTGGCCGGCGCTGTCCAGGGCCTCCACCTCCCCGGCCTTGACCACGAACTTCGTCAGCTCGTCGCTCAGGTTCTTGAAGATCATGGTCTGCACCGTGTTGCGGCCGATCACGACCGCATCCGGGTCCAGCGCGTCGTCTTCGAACGTGAGCGTGGCCGCCACGCCGGCCTTGTCGGAGACGGTGAGGGAGCCTTCCTCGCGCTGGGCGCACTCACTCTCGTGGGGATGGAAGCTCCGCTCACCGGCGCCGATGCCGGCCACGCCTCCGGCCAGCGCCACGACGGCGGAGATGCTGAGCACGCCGCCGACCACGGCCCGCGAGACCTTGGGCCTCATCCCGAGGATGACCGCCACTCCCATGACGATCAGGCCGAGCACGGCGAAGGCGACGATCGCACCTTCCTTCGACAGCGCCACCATCACCCGGGAGAACCCGAACACGATGAGACCACCGCCGAGCAGACCGGCGACAGGGAACTCGAGGGGATGCATGAGCCGCCCGCGGACCCGGTCGTTGTAGGCGGGATCGGCACTGGCCCGGTCGGCCCAGGACTGCACCGCCCACTCCAGCACCGCCAGGCCCACGACGACCATGCCGGCGATGAACAAGCGGGTGTCGAGGGCCAGCCCGATGGCCGCCAGGGCGGCGCCGAAGGCGGCGGCCAGGGCCCATGCCGCGTGGCGGGGCGCCGGCGCCGGCACCTCGTCGGCCGCCGGGGCCACGTAGACGTTGGCGTCCCGCACGTAGAGCAGGAGGCCGCCGAGGAACAGGAAGGCCACGAGGACCGAGCCGGCGCCGAGGGTGGCCTGCATCTGCCAACCCGTGGCCCAACCGAGCACACCGAGGGCGACCGCGGCCAGCGCGGCCAACCCGAGGTAGAGCTTGGATCCGGTGGTCAGCATCGTCGGCCTACTTGTTGACGTACACCACGAACCAGACGGCGCAGAACGCCACCGCCAGGAAGTGCCAGTAGAGCGCGAAGGCCGCCACGCCGTCGGTGTCCGTCGCCGCGTAGCGACCACCGAGGGACCGGAACGCCGTGACGACGGCGAGCACGAGGCCCACGAGCAGGGCGATGAGGAAGCCTCCGGTGACGCCGTAGAACAGTGTGGCGAACGGCGAGGACGTGAGCCCCACCCCCAGCTCGCGGTAGATGGCGATCTGCAGGTTCAGCGCCCCGACGCCGAACAGGAACACCAGGCCGATGGCCATGGCCGTGTGGCGCCGGTCCGCCCGCCGGATGGCGTAGACCGCCCACTGGGCCATGACCGAGGCCCCGAGGAAGACGAACAGCATGATGTTGGCGGGGATCTCGGGCATCAGGATGCCGTCGGGGAGGAAGCGGACGGTCTCCCCGGCGTCGCGCAACGCGTCGAGCTCGCGCTCCCTGGCCACGAGATAGGTGCCGAGCAGACCGGCGAGGGCCGCGGCCCCGGCGGCGACACCGAAGCTGGTCCCGACGAGCAGGGAGTGGCGACGCCCGGGCGCCACCGCGGGGGCAGGGCGAGCATCAGGCCGCTCCTCCATCCGTCGCGCCGGCACTGGCCCCCGCCGACACCGCTTCCTTGGCGTCCAGCAGCGGCTCGGGCGATCGCACGAGGCCCAGGTCCGGCACCACCCCGGCCACGGCCGGCGACGGCACCGCCCATTCGAGGGTCTGGGCGTCCCAGGGGTCGTCCCCGACCACGTCGCCCCGAGCGAAGCCGCGCAGGGCCAGCAAGCCGAAGCCGATGACGGTGAGCGCCAGCAGCCCGAAGCCGACGGTGGCGGCGACGTTGCATATCTGGATGGGCCCGTCGAGATCGTCCCAATCCACCGCGCCGAGCGGCTGGTTCAGGAACCCGGCAATGACGTAGGGAAACGCGGCGAGCACCGTGCCCAGCAAACCGAGGGCGGCGAGGCCTCCCACGGCCTTCTCGGGAAGCTGCCGCCCCCACAGCTTCGGGCCCCAGTAGGCGACGGCGCCCATGCCGGCCAGCAGCCCGGCGAAGAGCAGGTAGTAGGTCTGGGCCTCCTGGTAGACGGTGCCGAGCAGCTCGAGATCCTCGATGGGGGTGAGCACGCCGACCAGCGCGCCGACCAGGCCCATCAGGACGGCGGCGACGGCGAACCCGAACGGTGCGCCGGGGCGGGGACGCCCTCCGCTGTTCACGGCGGACTTGAGGGCCAGACCGCCGAGGCCGAACACCATGAGGAACGGGAGCACGGGGAGCAGCGCCGTGATGCCGTAGAGCACGAGCTGACCGAGACCCTGGATGGGCGTGACACCGTCGAAGTCGAGGGTCGGCGTGCCCTGCATCGCCCCGCCGATGGTGGCCGCGCCGGCGAGGCCCAACGCTCCGATGACGACAGCTCTCGTCGGCTGGCGCCGGCCGGCGGCCACCGGGAACAGCTCGGCCAGGAGCCCGAGGGCCGGGATGGCGTACACGTAGGTCTGGGGCTGGAGCACGGACCAGCCCATCTCGCCCATGATCCCCTGGTTGCCGCCGAAGACGATCCGGGCGTAGTGGTGATCGACGAAGAGGAGAGCGACCGTGCCGGCCAGCACCGGCAGGGTCAGGAGCAGCGCGCCGGCGCTGACCAGCGAGGCGAACGAGAACGGGGGCACGTCCAGGAGGCCCATGCCCGGCGCTCGCTGTGTGATGACCGTCCCCGCCACGCACGCCGCGCCGAGCGCCAGGGCGGCCAGCAGGACGATGAACGAGACCAGGAACACGTCCACCGCGTCGGCCTCGCCGCCGCCCGGACCTCCGTTGGCGAGGTACGCGGCGACCACGACGACGCCCGACAAGAACCAGCCCCAGAACGCGAGCGCAGCAGCCCGCGGGTACGCAATGCCCGGCGCGCCGAGCTGCAGCGGCACGACGGCGATGGCGACGCCGAGCAGGAGCGGGACGACGACCAGGAACGCCAGGCCCAGCCAGAGGAACGTGGTCAGCTGGTCGATGGTGTCCGTGGGCAGGAACGTGCCGCCGGTGTCGATCCGTTCGGCCATCACGAGCGTGCCGACGACCAGCACCGCGACGGCGGCCAGCAGGGACGTGCCGATGTAGAGGCGCCCGATCCGCGTGTGATCGGCCGAGACGAGCCAGCCCGCGACCCTGGCCGGTGGAGCCGTCACCGTCGCGGAAGCGGAGGCCGCGCCGGGCCCGTGCGATGCAGCGCTGTCCGGCTCCTCCGTTCTCGTGTCGGTGATCGTCATGCGCTCCCTCTCGCCGCTGGTCCGGATGCCCGGGTGGCGCTGGTCAGGGCCGATGTCCGGAGGGACATTACCCATCGGCCCCGACCGCTCCCGAAATCCCCGCAGGCCGGGCTACGGGCCTGTTCCGGGGTCACCATCCGGACCTCACGAGCACGTCGAGGGCGATCGCTCCGAAGAGGATCGTGATGTACGAGATCGAGAAGGCGAACACCCGCATGGAGCGGCGCGGCGAGGGATCGCGGACGAGGCCGACGCAGCCAGCGGCGAACAGCGCGCCGAGTACGAGCGCGGTGACGCCGTAGATCCACCCGAGTCCGGCGACGGGCACGAGGACCATCGTCGACGCCCAGAGGGCGAGGGTGTAGGCCAGCATGCGCCGGCCCACCTGCTCGGCGGGAGCGACCGCAGGAAGCATCGGGACGCCGGCGGCCCGGTAGTCGTCTGCGTAACGGATGGCCAGGGCCCAGAAGTGCGGCGGCGTCCAGAGGAAGATCACGACGAAGAGGACGACGGCGGGCCATGCCAGCCCGCCCGTCACGGCCGCCCAGCCGATCAGCACCGGAACGGCACCGGCCGCCCCTCCGATCACGATGTTCTGGGTGGAGGTTCGCTTCAACCAGATCGTGTACACGACGACGTAGAAGGCCATGGCGGCGAGGGCGAGCACGGCCGAGAGCAGGTTGACCTGCCACCACAGCAACGCGAACGCCGCCACCTCGAGGGCGGTGGCGAACACCACGGCCTCCCGGGGCGACACCAGCCCGGTCACGAGCGGGCGCCCCTGGGTGCGGGGCATGAGCCGGTCGATGTCGCGGTCGATGACCATGTTGGCGGCGTTGGCACCGCCGGCGGCCAGTGCCCCGCCGACCAGGGTGGCCACGATGAGCCGGAGCGACGGCACGCCGGCCTCGGCCAGCACCATCGTCGGGAGCGTGGTGATGAGGAGCAACTCGACGATCCGTGGCTTGGTCAGTGCCACGAACCCACCGATCCGCGTGCGCGGCGTCGCTCCACCGTGGACCCGCGGTCGGACCCCGCCGGGAGCCAACGAGGACGGGACGAGCGGTCGGCTGCCGACGGCCATAGCGTCCTGATCGTACGGCTGGCCGGCGAGGGCAGCCAACCAAGGGTGATTTGGCGACCGTTCGGTTTCTGGCCCGGCGGGCGGGATCGGTGGAATCGCACGATCTGGGCGACAATGGGGGGCGATGGCGCGAGCCTCCACCGCTCCTACCGAGCTCGATCAGCCGGCCAGTGACGTCGACGTCGTCCCGGACCAGCCGTGGATCGTGATCGTCTGGAACGACCCCATCAACCTGATGTCGTATGTGACCTACGTGCTCCAGAAGCTGTTCGGCTACGCCAAGGACCACGCCGAGAAGCTGATGTGGGACGTGCACACGAAGGGCCGGGCGGTCGTGTCCAGCGGGCCCCGGGAGAAGGCCGAGATCGACGTGTTCCGCCTGCACGAGCACGGGCTCTGGGCCACCATGCAGCAAGACCGCTGAGGTGCTGCGCCGCCAGCGAGTCCGCCGCACCCGCAGCGGTGCGATCCGGGTGGAGATCCCCGCCCCTGAGCAGGAGTTGCTGCGTCACGTCCTGCCGCAGCTGCGGGAGCTGCTGACCCAGGGTTCGAGCGACGACAGGACCCGCCGGCTGTTCCCCACCGCCTACGCCGAGGACGCCGAGGCCGACGCCGAGTACCAGGGCTTCATGCGCAACGAGCTGCTCGCCTCCCGCCTCGCCGCGCTGGAGACCATCGAGGAGACCCTGGACGCCAAACAGCTCACCGAGCCGGAGGCCGTGGCCTGGCTGCAGTCGATCAACAGCATTCGCCTGGTCCTCGGGTCGTTGCTCGACGTCTCCGAGGAGCTGGACATCGACTCGCTGCCAGACGACCACCCGGAGATCGAAGGCTTCGTGCTCTACGGCTATCTGTCGCTGCTGCTCGACGAGCTCGTCAACGCCCTGAGCGGGTCGTAGCGCTCGTCGCCGCGGGAGAAGCCAGGTGGCGGCGAAGGAGGCGGCTGCTAGATTCGTCCTGCCCTTCAGCGAGCTTCGTCCACGAGCCCCCATCGTCTAGTGGCCTAGGACACCACCCTTTCAAGGTGGCGGCACGGGTTCGAATCCCGTTGGGGGTGCCAGAATCAAGACGAGGTCCCGTGGTGCAGTTGGAGTGCACGCCGGCCTGTCAAGCCGGAGGCCGCGGGTTCAAGTCCCGTCGGGACCGCCACTCGTCCGAGCAAGCGCCCGGGCGGGGCACGGTCGGGTAGCTCAGTCGGCAGAGCGTCCGCCTGAAAAGCGGAAGGTCACCGGATCGACGCCGGTCCCGACCACCAGCGCATTCCGTGTGCTCTGATGGCGGCCATGGGAGAGGAGCGGGCGGCCGGCGCGGTCGCGGCCGGCGCGTCGAGCGCCATCCTGCTGACGCTGGCGTCCGGGCAGTTCCTGATGACGCTGGACAGCTCGGTGATGAACGTTTCCATCGCCACCGTGGCCGAGGACGTCAACACCACCGTCACCGGCATCCAGACCGCCATCACGCTCTACACGCTGGTGATGGCGACCCTCATGATCACGGGCGGCCGGCTGGGGCAGATCCTCGGCCGCAAGCGCGCCTTCGCCATCGGCTGCGTCATCTACGGGTGCGGCTCCTTCACAACGGCGATCGCACCCAACCTCGCGGTGCTGATCCTCGGGTGGTCCTTCCTCGAGGGTGTGGGAGCGGCGCTGATCATGCCCGCCATCGTCGCCCTCGTGGCATCGAACTTCGGACCGTCGGAACGACCCCGCGCGTACGGGCTGGTGGCGTCGGCGGGCGCGATGGCGGTCGCCGCCGGACCGCTCATCGGGGGGTTCTTCACCACGTACCTCTCCTGGCGGCTGGTCTTCGCCGGCGAGGTGCTGGTCGTCCTCGTCATCCTGGTGATGACCCGCCGCATCGCCGACACCCCGGCTGACCCCGAGGCCAAGCTGGATCTGATCGGGACGCTGCTGTCGGCCGTCGGGCTCGGGCTGTTCGTCTACGGGGTCCTCCGGTCCGGCACGTGGGGTTTCGTGCGGCCGAAGGCGGAGGCGCCCGTGTGGCTCGGCCTCTCGCCGGTGGTCTGGCTGATCCTGTTGGGCTGTGCCGTGATCGTCGGGTTCCTCCGCTGGGAGCGGTACCGCGTAGATCACCAGCGCGCCGCGCTCATCGATCCCGCCATGCTGAGGAACACGCAGTTGCAGGGCGGGCTGACCGCGTTCTTCTTCCAGTTCCTGCTCCAGGCCGGTCTGTTCTTCGTGGTCCCGCTGTTCCTGTCGGTCGCGCTCGGTCTGTCCGCCATCGCTACCGGTGTCCGGCTCCTGCCGCTGTCGGTCACGCTGCTGCTCGCCGCGGTCGGCATCCCGAAGCTGTTCCCCCACGCCTCGCCCCGCCGGGTGGTGCAGCTCGGATTCGTCGCCCTGCTCCTCGGCATCGTGGTCATGATCGCCCTGCTGGACATGGGCGCCGGCCCCGAGATCGTCACGTGGCCGATGCTGCTGGCCGGGCTCGGCGTCGGGGCCCTCGCGTCACAACTCGGTGCCGTCACGGTGTCGGCCGTGCCCGACGAGCAGAGCGGCGAGGTCGGCGGCCTGCAGAACACGGTCACCAACCTGGGCGCGTCGATCGCAACGGCGCTGACCGGGGCCGTGCTCATCTCGGTGTTGACGACCACCTTCCTCACCGGGCTGGACAGCGACCCCGCGGTCAGCGACGAGCTGTCATCACGCGCCGAGGTCGAGCTGTCCAGCGGCATCCCGTTCGTGTCCGATGCGCAGCTCGAGGACGGGCTGGCCGCGGCCGGGGTGGATCAGGCCACCGCCGATGCCGTCGTCGAGGAAAACGCCACGGCCCGCATCGAAGGCCTGCGCGCCGCGCTGGCGGTCTTGGCGCTCATCACCTTTCTCGCGCTCTGGTCCTCGCGCCGGCTCCCGACCACCCAACCCAGTGATCAGGGGACAACCGCGCCCCTCTGACGGCGCTCAGTGCTCGTCGACGTGGCGACGCTCCTGGATGCGCCGCACCAACTGCGTCCGATCGTCGATGGTCGCCGCGAGGATCCCTACCGCCACGGCAAGGAGGACACCGGCCAGCGCGACGACACGGCGGCCGATCGGACCGGACGTCGTGTCGATGACCGAGCGGATGAGCGAACGATCCGTCCGCCGAGGCTCGGGCACGACGTCCCGCGGCACATCGATGGCGGGCTGCGCGAGGACCTCGGCCTCGACGAGGCCACCCGTCCGCACGGCCTGCGTCGCAGGAGCCGTGGCCGCGGTCGTGGCCGCCGTGGTCGCCGCCGCGGTGGTGGGGTTGGTCGGGGTGGTGCGCGCAGCCGTCGACGGCGCCTGCTCCGCGGCAGCGGCCGCCGCGGTCGGCGGCGGCGGGGCCGGAGGCTGTGTGGCCGGAGGAGCTGTGGTTGCCGGGGGCGGCGTGGGGGGCGGCAACGTGGCCGGTGGCAGCGTGGCCACCGGGACACCGGGGCTGACCGTCACGGGCGGCGCGGTGGTCGGGGTGGTGGGCGCCGGCGCGACGGTCGTGGGCGGGCCCCCTGGCCCGTTGCCCCCGCCGTTGCCGGGACCGCCGCCGCCCCCGCCGTTGTTGCCGCCGCAGACGTCCCAGCCGTAGAGCCACGCGAGGAAGTCGCACCACGACTGGCCCGGTGCCTGGGCCGGCGTGGAGAAGGTCCGCGAGGAGACGGTGCCAGCGTCCGCGGCCGGCGCCGCGCTGGCCCAGCCGGTGCCCAGCGCCATGGACGCTGCGAAGGCTCCGGCCCCGGCGAGGGCCCGGAGCGCCAGTGACCTGGCCACTCCCGTCTCCTTCCGCGCCCGCTGGGTGACGGCGCGGCAGCGTAGGTCATGACGCACCTTCAGGGCACGTTCCGATCCCGCCCGGCGGCCCGGCATCGCCGACCAAGCCGGGTGCACCCTCACAGAGCGAGAGCGTCCATCAACACAGCGTGGTCATCCAGGACGTGGTCGCCCTCCGGTCCGGGGCTGTCGTCGTCGTTGGCGCCCCGGTAGCGGACGGCGGTCATCCCCATCGCCCGGGCCCCTGCCACGTCGGTGCGCCGCAGGTCACCCACGTGGGCGACCGCGTCCGGGGGAGCCGCGAGGTAGTCGAGCGTGTGCCCGAAGATCTCGGGCGCGGGCTTGTACCACCCCACGTCGTCGGAGAACGACCACCCCTCGAAGTGTTCCAGCAGACCGAAGCGGGCCAGCATGCGCCGCAGGCCCGTCGAGGGCGTCAAGCCCACATCGCAGATGATCCCGAGGCGGACCCCCCGCCCGCGCAGCTCCTCGAGGGCGAGGTCGACGCCGTCGCACAGGGTGAACCCGGCCTCCTCCCCGGCGGTGAGGAACCGCTCGACCAGCCTCGTCCTCGTGGCCGCATTCACCGGCAGGGCCACGAGATCGATGGCGGCGTCGCCCGCTCGCGTCCCGAGGTACTGCTCGTTGCGGAGCCACGACGAGTGGTGTTCGTCCCAAACCGTGCGGAAGGCCGTGCGGATGATCTCCTCGTCGACGTCGTGCCCGATCTGCAGGTACTCCTCGCGCCACGCCCGTACCCGGTATGACCCTTGATCGGCGTCGGCGCGCACGATGGTGTTCCAGTAGTCGAAGGTGATCGCCCGGATCGCTGACATCGCCGTCAGGTGCCGTACCCGAACCCGAGGTCCTCGGCCGTCAGCAGAGGCAGGAACGGGATGCCTCGCGCCGCGGCCAGCTCGCCGCAGGTCCCCCCGCGGTCCACGATGACGAGGATCGCCACCGGCTCGGCGCCGAAGGCCTGCACGGCGTCGACCGCCTCCATGATCGAGCTTCCCCTCGTGACCGTGTCCTCGGTGATCACGACCTTGTCGCCGGGCTCCAGCGCGCCGGCCAGGCGACCGGTCACACCGTGGTCCTTGGCCTCCTTGCGGACGCTGAAGCTGCGCAGCGGCCGGCCGCGGGTGGCCGCGACCGCGGCGATCCCGAACGCCACCGGATCGGCCCCCATCGTCAATCCTCCGATGGCCGTGGCCTCCGCGGGCAGCAGCGGGAGCGCGGCGTTCGCCACCAGCAGGATGCCTTCCGGGCGGCAGGCCGTCTGCTTGGTGTCGAGGAACCAGGTGCTGCGCTGGCCGGACTTCAGCGTGAACTCACCCCGTCGGACGCTGTGCTCCAGCACGTGCTGCCGCAACGCCTCCCGGTCCATCGGACGGCGACCGTAGTAGCGACGAGGGCAGCTGGGCCCGTCTTGGCCGGGCCTGTATACGGTCACGGGCGTGCAACTGCGAATCTTCACCGAACCCCAGCAGGGCGCCAGCTACGACGACCTCCTGGCGGTGGCCCGCACAGCGGAGCGGCTCGACTTCGACGCCTTCTTCCGGTCCGACCACTACCTGGTGATGGGCGGCGGTGACGGCCTGCCTGGCCCCACCGACGCCTGGATCACCCTCGCCGGGCTCGCCCGCGACACGTCGCGCCTCCGCCTGGGCACGCTGGTCACGTCGGGCACGTTCCGTCTGCCCGGGCCGCTGGCCATCAGCGTCGCCGAGGTCGACCACATGAGCGGCGGTCGGGTCGAGCTGGGACTCGGGGCGGGCTGGTACGAGGCCGAGCACCGCGCCTACGCCATCCCGTTCCCGCCGCTCGGGGAACGCTTCGAGCGGCTGGAGGAGCAGCTCGCCATCATCACCGGGCTGTGGGCGACCCCGGCCGGCGAGCGCTTCGGCTTCACCGGCCGCCATTACGAGGTCACGGACTCCCCCGCCCTCCCGAAGCCGCTCCAGCAGCCGCGGCCGCCGGTCATCGTCGGAGGTCATGGACCGGCCCGCACGCCCCGGCTGGCCGCCACGTACGCCGACGAGTTCAACCTGGCCTTCCCGCCGCTGGAGGAGTTCATCGAGCAGACGGCCAGGGTGCGGGCGGCCTGCGAGGCGGTCGAGCGCGATCCCGCCTCCCTCACCTACTCCGCCGCGCTCGTGCTGTGCTGCGGCGTTGACGAACGCGAGTTCGAGCGCCGCGCCACCGCCATCGGCCGCGAACCCGCGGAGCTGCGTGAGAACGGCGCGGCCGGGACGGTCGACCAGGTCGTCGCCACGCTGACCAGCTGGAGGGACGCCGGGGCTGAGCGCCTGTACCTCCAGGTGCTCGACCTGAGCGATCTCGAACACCTCGAGTTCGTCGCCGCCGAGGTGGTGCCACAGCTCACGTGAGCGGAGGCGCCGGTTAGGTTGCCGCCATGGCCGACCTGGAGTTCTTCTTCGACCCCATCTGCCCGTGGGCGTGGATCACGAGTCGCCTCACGGTCGAGGTGGCCGGCCAGCGCGACCTCTCGGTGGAGTGGCGCTTCATCTCGCTGCGCATGGTCAACGAGGAGAAGGACTACGACCGCGAGTTCCCACCGGGCTACGTCAACGCCCACGGCGGCGGGCGGCGCATGTTGCGGATCGCCGCGGCCGCGCGCGAGCACGGAGGCAACGACGCGGTGGCCGCGACGTACACCGCCTTCGGCGATCAGCTCCACACGGCCCGGCGGGCGCTGGAGATCCGGGAGGGTGACTACCGCCTGATCGAGGACGCCCTCGCCGCCACCGGCCTGCCCCCCAGTCTCGTGGAGGCGGGCGAGGACGAGGGCTACGACGTCGTGCTGCACGAGGAGACCGAGGCGGCGCTGGCCCGGACCGGCAAGGACGTCGGCACGCCCATCATCACCTTCTCGCCGGGTGCGGACGACGAGGTGAGCTTCTTCGGGCCGGTCATCGCCCGCATCCCGCGGGGCGAGGAGGCGTTGCGGATCTGGGACGCCTTCGAGCTCCTCGCTCGCACGCCCGGGTTCGCGGAGATCAAGCGGTCGGCCCGCGATCGTCCCGCCTTCGGCTAGCCGAGGAGCTCCACGGGGAGCGCGTAGGCCAGCGGCCGCTGGACGGGGCTGGCCAGCGCCAGCGCCGAGGTCGTTCGGGTGATACCCGGAGTCGCCAGGACCTGTTCCAGCACGTCGTGCAGGTGCTCGTTCGTGCGGGCGACGATCCGGCACAGCAGGTCGCCAGGGCCGGTCGTCTTGTGCACCTCGATGACCTCGGGGATGCGGGCGAGCGAGTCGATCACCGCCGTCTCCTGGCCCTGCGCGATCTCGAGGGTCGTGAACGCCAGCACGCTGAAGCCGAGGGCCCGGAGGTCGAGGTAGGGCCCGAACCCGGCCAGGACGCCCCCCGCCTGCAGCCGGTCGAGCCGGGCCTGGACCGTCCCCCGGGCGATCCCCAACCGCCGCGAGAGCTCGAGCACGCCCGGACGGGTCACGCCGGGCAGCGCGGCGACGAGGCGGCGGTCCAGATCATCCATGCGTCTGGGCATTCTGTCAGATTCTAGGCCGTTCGGATCGGCATATTGTGCAACCAGCGCACGGTCGTTTGACCACTCGCCCCCCGTTCAGGTCTCATGGCCGTCATGACGACAATCGAACACACTGGCGCCTCCGACACCCTCCCCGCCGGGCGCCTGCGCGGCTGGGACTGCATCGAGTTCTGGGTGGGGAACGCCCGCACCACTGCCGGGTTCTTCATGAGCGCCTTCGGGTTCCGTTGCACGGCCTACGCCGGCCCCGAGACGGGAGTCCGGGACAAGGCCAGCTACGTCCTCGAGCAGGGGGATATCCGCTTCGTGGTCAGCGGCGCGCTCGAGGCCACGTCCCCCATCGCCGAGCACGTCCGCCGGCACGGGGACGGCGTCCACGACCTCGCGTGGTTGGTTGACGATGCAACGGCCGTGTACGAGGCTGCGATGACCCGCGGCGCCCGCAGCGTGCGGCCGCCGTGGACCGAGGCCGACGAGCACGGCACGTTGGAGCTCGCCCAGATCGGCACCTACGGCGAGACGGTGCACACGTTCGTGAGCCGCGCCCGCTACCGCAGCGCCGTGCTCGAGCCCGGTTACGGCACGGAGAACCTGCCCCCCACGCCGGTGGGCCCGGAGGTCGGGCTGCAGCGGATCGACCACGTCGTCGGCAACGTCGAGAAGGGCAAGCTGGACGACTGGGTGCGCTTCTACGCCGACGTGCTCGGCTTCGGGCAGCTCGTCCACTTCGACGACAACCAGATCGCCACCGAGTACTCGGCCCTCATGTCGACGGTCGTGTGGGACGGCTCGAAGATCGTCATGCCCATCAACGAGCCGGCCGACGGCAAGAAGAAGAGCCAGATCCAGGAGTACGTCGAGACCTACGACGGACCCGGCGTGCAGCACATCGCGCTCAGGACCGACGACATCGTGAGCACCGTCCAGGCACTGCGCGACCGCGGCGTGCGGTTCATGACCGTGCCCGACACGTATTACGACGAGGCCCGCGAGCGACTGGCGGAGTTCGACCTGCCGTGGGCCGAGCTGCAGCGGCTCAACATCCTCGCCGACAAGGACTTCGACGGGTATCTGCTGCAGATCTTCACCGAGACCATCACGGACCGTCCCACGGTGTTCTTCGAGATCATCGAGCGCCACGGCGCGAAGGGCTTCGGCGAGGGGAACTTCAAGGCGCTGTTCGAGGCCATCGAGCGCGACCAGGAGCGGCGCGGCAACCTCTGAGTCTCACCTCTGGACCTCCCGCTCGCCTGTGTGATCCTTTACCCATGACGTCCCGCGCTCCGGCCGCGCCCAAAGCCGACGTCACTCCGCCACCGCACGAGCGCGTGGCCCTCGTGCCCAGGTACCAGCCCGGGCGCTCGGCCGAGGAGACGATGGCCGCCCACGGGCTCGACGACGCGGTCAAGCTGGCATCGAACGAGTCGCCCTTCGGACCGCTGCCCGGTGTCCTGGAGGCCGTCACCGCGGCCACGGACGTCGCCGGGACGTATCCGGACCACCTGGCCGAGCGACTACGACGGACGCTGGCCGAGCGCCACGGCGTCGAGCCCGAACACGTCGCCATCGGCTGCGGCTCGGTCGGCATGCTCCAGCAGCTCGTCCTGGCCTATGCCGGGCCGGGGGACGAGGTCCTGTTCCCGTGGCCGTCGTTCATGGCCTACCCGCAGTTCACGCTCCTGGCCGGGGCCACGGTCGTCGAGGCGCCGCTGCGGGACTGGACGGCAGACGTCGACGCGCTCCTGAACCGGGTCACGCCCCGCACCCGCGCGGTCCTGATCGCCAACCCGAACAACCCGACGAGCACCGCGCTGCGGCGGGCCGCGCTCGTGCGGCTGGTCGAGGAATTGCCTCCGGACGTACTGCTGGTGCTGGACGAGGCCTACCGGGAGTACGTGAGCGACCCCGACGTCCCGGACGGCCTGGCCACCTTCGGGCCGCGACCGAACCTGGCCGTGCTGCGCACGTTCTCCAAGGCCTGGGCCCTGGCCGCGTTCCGCGTCGGTTACGTCGTCGGTGACCCCACCACCGTTCGCGCCGTCGACGCCACCCTCACGCCCTTCTCGGTCTCCGCGCCCGCGCAGGCCGCTGCCCTGGCCGCGCTGGAGCAATCCGAGGAGGTGGCCCGGCGCGCCGCGATGGTGGTGGCCGAGCGGGACAGGGTCAGCCAGACCCTGCGCAGGCGGGGGCGACCGCTCCCGGACAGCCAGGGGAACTTCCTGTGGCTGCCGACGGGGGAGGCGAGTGCGGCCCTGGCCGACGCCATGGAGCGCCGCGGCGTGGTGACACGGCCGTTCCCGAGCGGGATCCGGGTGACGCTCGGCCTGCCCCACCACAACGACCGCTTCCTCGACGCGCTGGCCGCCGCGCTGGCCGAGCATCCGGCGGCGGACCGCGCCTGGGTCGAGGCCGGCTGACATGACCACCTGGGTCCCCGTCCCCGAGGGCTCGGACTTCCCCATCGAGAACCTGCCCTTCGGCATCGTCCGGGCCCGCCGCGAGCTCCCCCGACCGGCGGTGCGCATCGGCGACCACGTCGTCGATCTGGCGGCGCTGTCGCGCGCCGGCCTGCTCGACGTGCCGGCGGCGGCCGTGCTGCACCACTCCGCGCTGAACCCGCTGATGGCCGCCGGGCTGGGACCGCCGATCCGGCGGCAGGTGGCGGCCCTCCTCAGTTCGACACCCGAGCCCGGCGTGGAAGCGGCGCTCCTCCCCGTCGACGAGGTCGAGGTGTTGCTGCCGATCATCGTCGGCGACTACGTGGACTTCTACTCGTCGCTCCACCACGCGGAGAACCTGGGCCGCATGTTCCGGCCGGACGCCGAGCCCCTGCTTCCCAACTGGCGCCACCTGCCCGTCGCCTACCACGGGCGGTCCGGGACGGTGCGGGTCAGCGGGACCGACATCGTCCGCCCCGAAGGTCTGGTCCCCGACGGCGAAGGCGTGCCGCGGCTCGTCCCCAGCGGCGCGCTCGACATCGAGCTCGAGGTGGGCTTCGTGGTGGGGACGGCAGGCACCCGGATCCGGCCGGACGACGCCGACGCCCACGTCTTCGGCGTCGTGCTCCTCAACGACTGGTCGGCCCGGGACATCCAGGCCTTCGAGTACCAGCCGCTCGGGCCCAACCTGGCCAAGAGCTTCGCCACGACGATCTCGCCGTGGGTCGTCACGCTCGACGCGCTGCACCCCTACCTCGTTGCCGGTCCGGAGCAGGACCCGACGCCCGACCCTTACTTGCAGATGCAACGACTATGGGCCCTCGATCTCCACCTCGAGGTGGAGCTCAACGGCGAACGCATCAGCGCCACTGGGTTCCGGTCGATGTACTGGACGTTCGCGCAGCAGCTCGCCCACATGACCGTCAACGGTGCGACCACCTCGCCGGGGGACCTGTTCGGCTCCGGCACCGTCAGCGGCCCGTCGAAGAGCGAGCGGGGAAGCTTCATCGAGCTCACGTGGCGGGGGGCCGAGCCGCTCGCGCTGGCCGACGGTTCCACCAGGACGTTCCTGCTCGACGGGGACACCGTGACCTTGCGTGGATGGTGCGGGGGCGACGGTCCGGACCGCCCGCGCATCGGCTTCGGCGAGGCCCGCGGCACCGTCTCGCCTGCCCCGGCCCGTTGAGCGCCCTACGGTGGCTGCCGTGACCGGCGCGCCGTTGTGGCGGCCCGACCAGGCCCGCGCCGAGGCGACCCACCTCGCCCGGTTCCTGCACCACCTGGGGCACCCTGACTACGCCCACCTGCACCGCTGGTCGGTCGAGCGGCCCGAGCTCTTCTGGCGGGAGGTGTGGGAGCGCTGCGGCGTGATCGGCGATCCCGGCGACATCGTGTTCGCGGTGGGCGAGGACATGGCGTCCAGCCGCTTCTTCCCGCACGCCCACCTCAACGTGGCCGAGAACCTGCTCGACGGCTGGGAGGGTGACGAGCCGGCGATCATCGCCCACGACGAGACCGGCAACCGACGCGAGCTGTCGGGGAGGGACCTGCGCCGCCAGGTCGCCGCCCTCGCGGCCGCGCTGCGGGACGCCGGTGCCGTCCCCGGCGACCGTGTGGCCGCGTGGCTGCCCAACGGTCCCGAAGCGGTCATCACGATGCTGGCCGCGGCATCGATCGGATCGACGTTCTCCTCGTGCTCACCCGACTTCGGCGCCGTGGGGGTGCTCGACCGCTTCGGTCAGATCGAGCCGGTCGTGCTCGTCGCCGCCGACGGGTACCACTACAACGGTCAGCCGATCGACTGCGTGGAACGGCTCCGAGAGATCCGCTCCGCGCTGCCCTCGGTGCGGAGGACGGTCGTCGTACCCGTCCTGTCTCCCGCCCCTGCGCTCGACGGCATCGACGGCGCCGAGCTGTGGCCCGACGTCCTCGCCCGTCACGACGGGGCGACGCTGGCCGTGGCCCGGCTGCCCTTCGACCACCCGTGGTACGTGCTCTACTCGTCCGGCACCACGGGTCCGCCGAAGTGCATCGTCCACCGGGCCGGTGGGGTGCTCCTCAAGCACGTGGCGGAGCATCAGCTCCAGTGCGACGTCCAGCGGGGCGACCGAGTCCTCTACTACACGACGACGGGCTGGATGATGTGGAACTGGCTGGTCTCGGCGCTGGCCTCCGGGGCCACCGTCGTGCTGTACGACGGCTCCCCGTTCGCGCCCGGACCGAACCGGCTGTTCGACCTCGTCGACGAGGAAGGCATCAGCCTGCTCGGCGTCTCCGCCAAATACCTCGACGCGCTGGCCAAAGCCGACCGGCATCCCGACCACACCCACGGCCTGGCCAGCCTGCGCACCATCTGCTCCACCGGCTCACCGCTGGCGCCCGAGGGCTTCCGGTTCGTGTACGAGCGCATCAAGGCCGACGTGCACCTGGCCTCGATCTCCGGCGGCACCGACCTGTGCGGCTGCCTCGTCGCCGGAGACCCCACGGGCCCCGTCTACGCCGGCGAGATCCAGCGGCCGGCGCTCGGGATGGCCATCGACGTCTGGTCGGAGGACGGGCGGACCGTGCCGGCCGGTGAGGGCGCCGGGGAGCTGGTCTGCACCCGGCCGTTCCCGTCGATGCCCCTCGGGTTCTGGGGTGACGGACCGCTCGGCGCCCCGGGCGCCCTGTATCGCGCCGCCTACTTCGAGCGGTTCCCGGGGGTGTGGTGCCAGGGTGACTTCGCCTCGTGGACCGACGAGGGCGGCATCGTCATCCACGGCCGCAGCGACGCCACGCTCAACCCCGGCGGCGTGCGCATCGGGACGGCGGACCTCTACCGCGTCGTCGAGCTCGATCCCGACGTGGCCGAGGCTCTCGTCTTCGGTCAGGCCCACGAGGGCGACGTCCGCATCGTGCTCGCGCTCCGCCTGCAGTCCGGCGTGAACATGGACGACACACTCATTGCTCGCCTGCGGGCTGCCATCCGCCGTGAGCTGTCGCCCCGCCACGTGCCCGCGGTCGTCCTGGCCGTCGAGGACCTGCCCCGCACGCGCAGCGGCAAGCTGGTCGAGCTCGCGGTGGCCGACGCCGTCAACGGGCGGCCGGTCCGCAACCGCGAGGCCATCGCCAACCCCGAGGCGATCGACGCCATCGCCGAGGCGCCCGAACTGCGGGCGTGACGGCGGCGCCTTCGTTTCTACTCGAGGACGACGCGGGGCGTGTCGCTGCCGGCCACGACGCTGCCGATGACGTGGCTGCCGCCGAGCTCGGCCAGCGCCTGCTCGGCCTCGGCCTGGGCCTCGGGAGGAACGACGGCGACCAGGCCGATGCCCAAGTTGAACACCCGGGCCATCTCGTCGTCGGCCACGTCGCCGGCGGCCTGCACCTCGGCGAAGATCCGGGGCACCGGCCAGGAGTCGCGCCGGATGACGGCCTGGCAGCCCTCCGGCAGCACACGTTCGAGGTTGCCGGGCAGGCCTCCGCCCGTGATGTGCGCGAACGCGCGCACGGGCACGGCCTGCCGCACGGCGGCCATGGCCGGCGCGTACACGATGGACGGCCGGAGCAGCTCGTCGGCCAGTGAGTGCGAGGCCCCGGGCCAGGCCGGGCCCTCGAGACGGGCGGGATCGGCGGCACCGAGCACCCGGCGGGCCAACGAGTAGCCGTTGGAGCGCAGGCCGTCCGAGGGCAGACCGAGCAGCACGTCACCGGGTCGGACCAGCGCGCCGGTGAGGATCTCGGCGCGTTCGACGACGCCCACCGCGAAGCCCGCCAGCTCCAGCGGGTGGCCGGCGCCGTGCTCGGCCACCTCCCCGCCGACGAGGGCGCAACCGGCCGTGCGGCATCCTTCGGCCATCCCCGCCACGAGAGCCTCCACCAGCGACGGGTCGACCCGGTCGATGGCCACGTAGTCGAGGAAGAACAGCGGGTCCGCACCCTGCACGGCGATGTCGTCGACGCACATCGCCACCAGGTCGATGCCGATCGTGTCGAAGCGACCGGTCGCCTCGGCGACGAGCAACTTCGTGCCGACGCCGTCGGTCGAGGAGACCAGCACGGGCTCGCGGTAGCCCGCCGGCAGCGCCACCAGCGATCCGAAGCCGCCGATGTCCGCCAGCACCTCGGGACGGAACGTGGAGCGGGCCAGCGGGCCGATCCGCCGGACGGCCTCGTCGCCGGCCTCGATGGACACGCCGGCCGCGGCGTAGGTCTCACCCACCGAAGAGGGGCTCCACGCCGAGGGCGTCGGCCGGGTCCCCGGCCGCATCAGCACTGGTCGGCTTGCCGGCCGCAGCAGGCCGGGCCCGGTCGTCAGGGTCAGGGACGTCATCGACCGGCGGACGGGTCGCGGTGGCCGCCGCCGGATCGTCGACCGCGACGGGGTAGTCGCCCGTGAGGCAGGCCGAGCAGAAGCCGGCCCCCGGCGCGCCGGTGGCGGCCAGGAGGCGGTCGAGCGTGAGGTAGGCGAGCGAGTCGGCGTCGACGTAGCGCCGGATCTCCTCCACGGTGAGGTTGGCGGCCAGCAGCTCGCCGCGGTCGCCCGTGTCCATCCCGTAGAAGCACGGCCAGCGGTAGGGCGGCGACATGATCCGCAGGTGGACCTCGGCGGCGCCCGACTGCCGCAGCATGGCCACGACGGCGCGGGTCGTGGTCCCCCGCACGATCGAGTCGTCCACCACGACCAACCGCTTGCCGGCGATGTTCTCCCGCAGCGGGTTGAGCTTCATGCGCACGCCGAGGTTGCGCAGGTCCTGGCTGGGCGCGATGAAGGTGCGGCCGATGTACCGGTTCTTGACCAGACCGTCGCCGTACGGGAGGCCGCTGACCCGGGCGAACCCCTGGGCCGCGGGCACGCCGCTCTCCGGCACCGGCATCACCATGGCGGGGCGGGGCGGATCCGCGGTGTCGGGACGGAGGGGCGCCTGCTCAGCCAACTGTTCGCCCATCCGCACTCGGGCCGCGGCGACGCTGGCACCGTAGAGCTGGGCGTCGGGCCGGGCGAAGTAGACGAACTCGAACGCACACAGGGTGGGGTTGACCCGCTCGGTCGGGAACGGGAGCAGCGAGCGGGGACCGCTCACGTCGATGACCACCATCTCGCCCGGGTCGAGCTCGCGGATCAGGTGGGCGCCGATGATGTCGAGCGCCGGGGACTCGGAGGCCACGGCCCATCCGCTGTCCATGCGGCCGAGGCACAGCGGACGGAATCCGTTCGGGTCACGAACGGCCACGATGCGGCCCTGATCGATGAGCGCGAGGGAGAACGCCCCCTGCAGGCGGGGGAGCACGGCGACCAACGCGCCGATGAGATCGGTGCCCGAGGCGACTACTTCGCGGGCGAGGAGCTCGGCGATCAGATCGCTGTCGCTCCCCACCGTCCCCGGGAGCATCCCGGCCTCGTCGGCGAGCTGCGAGGTGTTCGTCAGGTTGCCGTTGTGCCCCAAGGCGAAGTGGACGCCGCCGGCGTCCCGGAACACAGGCTGGGCGTTGCGCCAGGTGCTGGCCCCGGTGGTCGAGTACCGGGTGTGGCCGATGGCCATGTGGCCGAGGAGGCCCCCCAGGGTGCGCTCGTTGAAGACGTTCGGGACGAGCCCCATGTCCTTGACGACCGTGATCGAGCGACCGTCGGCCACGGCGATGCCGGCCGACTCCTGGCCGCGGTGCTGCAGGGCATGGAGACCGAGATAGGTCAGGTGGGCCACCGACTGGCCGGGCGCGTAGACGCCGAAGACCCCGCACGCCTCCTTCGGCGTGTCGGCGTCCTCCTCGCCGGCCGTGCCGGCCCTGCTCTCGACGGCCGTGCCGGCCCTCCTCTCGACGGCCGTGCCGGCCGTGCCGACGACGTCCTGGCTCCGCACGCGGCCAGTGTGGCAGGCGATCGCCTTGACGTTCGGTACAAGCCGGGGTGCATCCACCACGACGCGCGGTCACTTCGGGCCGCCGGCCCTCTCGACCGGCCCGGCGGCCCACGATCCCCTTGCCCGCGGGGCCGCCACGACCGAGACTGCCGGCAGCCAGTGGGCGGCTGGCCGGGCTCGCGGGAGCGCGGCCAGCAGCCCCGAGGGCTGCGGCCGCGCTCCCCCGCCCTTCCCGGCGCCCCTTCGCCGGGCGGTGTGGCCGATGTCACACCGCGCTCGTCCAATCCGGTGGCGCTACCTCACCGAAGGACGGGCATGCGGGAGCGTGGTTCGCGCGTCGGCCGTCGCGCCACGAGAGCGGCACCGGCGCGCGCCGGTGACCCGACCGGGGCGGTGGTCCCGCTCCGGTCGGGTCTTGCTCCTTCACCGAACCCCGTCGAGAGCGCGCTCCTGGCTTCCGCACGCGGCGACGCGACGGCGTTCGCGATGCTCTACGACCTCTGCTCCGCCGCCGTCTACGGCCTCATCCGGCGGATCCTGCGCGACCGCGCGCAGTCCGACGAGGTGATGCAGGAAGTCATGCTGGAGGTCTGGCGGTTGGCGCCCCGCTTCGACCCTGAGCGGGGCTCGGCGTCGGCGTGGATCATGACGATCGCTCACCGCCGGGCCGTGGACCGGATCCGCTCCGAGGTGGCCGAGCAGGGCCGCCTGCGGCGCGCCGGGAGCCAGGCGCCCACCGCCGGCGTGTCGGTCCAGGACGACGTCATCGACGACCTCGACCGCCAGCGGGTTCGCGCGGCGCTGGCCGGGCTGACCGACCTCCAGCGGTCGTCCATCGAGCTGGCCTACTTCGGTGGGCTGACCCAGACCGAGATCGCGGCGCTGCTCGACGTGCCGCTCGGTACCGTGAAGACACGCATCCGCGACGGCCTCATCCGCCTGCGCGACGCGCTCGGAGAAGGATCATGAGCGAGCCCAGCGAGGACCTGCACACCCTGGTCGGCCTCTACGTCGTCGACACCCTCGACGGCGACGAGCGGCAGCGGTTCGAGGAGCACCTGGCCGGCTGCGCGGCCTGCGCGGCCGAGGTGGCAGAGTTCCGCGCCACGACGGGCCGGCTCGGCAACCTCATGGCCGAGAACCCACCACCGGGGCTGCGGTCCGCCATCCTCGAGCGGGTGTCCGGCACCCGGCAGGTCTCGCCCTTGGGCGAGGGCGCGGCGGTTGGGAAGGACGAGCTCGCCGCCCGTCGTTCGCGGTCGCGCCTGCGGGTCGTCGCTCCCGCTCTGGCCGTGGCGGCGTCGGTGATCGCCCTCGTGCTCGGCATCGGGTGGCTCCGTTCCAATCAGGCGTTCGACCGTCAGCAGGCCGTCGCCCAGGTGCTCGAGCGCGGCCGACGCCACGAGCGTCTCGCTGACCGGTGGCGGTGACGGCGAGCTGCGGGTGGTCTACTCCGCTGATCTCGACCGGACGGTCGTCGTCGCGGACGGCATGGCCGACCTGCCCTCGGACCGCACCTACGCCCTGTGGTTCATCGGCCCGGACGGGCCGGAGGAGGCAGCGCTCTTCCGCACGGAGGACGGCCGGGCCACGACGATGCTCGACCGGACACCGGAGGGCTTCGACGCCCTCGGCGTGACGGAGGAGCCGGCCGGTGGCTCGGCCGTGCCCACGGAGCCCATCCTCCTGCAGGCGACCGTCGACCCGACCGTCTGACCCCACCGTCTGACGGACCGGCCCCGGCCGCCGGCGAGGTCTGAGCCCGATGAGCCGAAAACAGCGCGTCCGGCTCCGAGTTCGCCCCCTGCACACTTCACCACCGATTCGATATCGATTCGGTGGCGAGGGGTCAGTGGGTGGTTGCCGTCCCGAAGGCGGCGGGGAGGCAGTCCCGCCATGCCGCTAGGACGTCGTTCACGGCGAGGTCCACGAAGCCACCGAGGATCAACCGGTCCCCCCCGGCCTCGCCCAGGACGTCGACGGGGACGCCCGCCGCCTCGGCCCGGGTTCTGATCTCGGTGATCCGGTCCGCCGCCGAGCACACCACGATCCGCCCGACGGATTCGGCGAAAAGCAGGCGATGGTCGTCGAGCTGGGGCACCCGGAGACCCACCCCGCCGGCGGCGACCATTTCGGCCAGCGCCAGCGCCAGGCCGCCGTCGGCCGTGTCATGCACGGCGGCCAGCACGTCACCGGCGACGAGCTCACGGACCAGCGCTGCCACCCGGCCGACGGCGTCGAGGTCCGGGACGGGCAGCTCCCCTCCCTTGGCGCCGCGCTCCCAGGCCCATCGCGACCCGGCGAGGCCTGGAGTCTCCGCACCCCCGAGGACGAGCACCGTCGTCCCCTCCCGGAGGCCCGCGCCAGGTGGCCGGCGGACCAGGCGATCGACCATGCCGAGCAGGCCGACCACCGGCGTCGGATCGATGTCGTGGCCGCGAGTCTCGTTGTAGAGGCTGACGTTCCCGCCCACGACCGGCACCCCGAAGGCGCGGCACGCCTCGGCCATCCCGTCGATGGCCTCCGCCAGCTCCCACATCACCTCGGGGTGCTCCGGGTTGCCGAAGTTGAGGCAGTTGACCAGGGCCAGCGGACGCGCACCCACGCAGGCAAGGTTGACGACGGCCTCGGCCACGACCCTCGCCGTCCCTGCCCGCGGTGACACCGCGCACCAGCGGTGGTTGCCGTCGGTGGTCAGGGCCAGACCGCGGCCCGTGTCGAGCCCGGTGTCGGGGTGCTTCAGCCGCAACACCGCAGCTTCGCCACCGGGAGCAACGACCGTGTTGAGGAAGAGTTGATGGTCGTACTGCTGCCAGATCCAGGCGGTATCGGCGAGCATCGCCAGCAGGTCAGCGGCCGCGTCGTCCGGTGGGTGAAGCGACGACGGATCCCGCTCACTACTGCGGTCGCGAGGCGCGAGCGGCCGCTCGTAGAGCGGCGCGTCCTCGTGGAGTGACGCCGCGGGCACCTCGCCGACGACCGTCTCCCCGTCGATGACGCGCAACGCCGTGCCTTCGGTGACGGTGCCGACGACCCGCGCCCGCACGTCCCACCGCTCACAGATCGCCAGCACCTCGTTCAGGTCACCGGGTTCGACGATGGCCAGCATCCGCTCCTGGCTCTCCGAGGTCATGACCTCGAACGGCTCCATGCCCGGCTCGCGCTGCGCGACCGCCGACACGTCGACATCCATCCCCACGCCACCCCGGCTGGCGGTCTCGCTCGTCGCGCAGCACAGCCCCGCGCCGCCGAGGTCCTGGATACCCACGACCAGACCGGCGTCCAGGAGGGCGAGACAGGCCTCGATGAGCCGCTTCTCTTCGAACGGGTCGCCGACCTGCACGTTGGGTCGTTTGGCGGCGTCGGCCTCGGCGTCGCCGAAGCCGGCGGAGGCCAACACCGAGACGCCCCCGATCCCGTCGCGGCCGGTGGTCGATCCGAGGAGCACAGCCAGGTTGCCGGGGCCGCTCGCGTGGCCAAGCACCAACCGGTCCGCGGGCATGATCCCGAGACACAGCACGTTGACCAACGGGTTGCCCTCATAGGTGGCGTCGAACACCACCTCGCCGCCGACCGTCGGGACGCCGACGGCGTTGCCGTAGCCGGAGATGCCCGACACCACGCCCTCCGCCACCCAACGGCTGCGGGGGTCGTCGAGAGGACCGAAGCGCAACGGATCCATGAGGGCGATGGGGCGGGCGCCCATGGTGAAGACGTCCCGGAGGATGCCGCCGGCGCCGGTCGCCGCGCCCTGGTAGGGCTCGATGGCCGACGGGTGATTGTGACTCTCGATGCGGATGGCGGCGGCGATGCCGTCGCCGACGTCCACGACCCCGGCGTTCTCACCCGGGCCGACCAGCACCCAGGGAGCATCGCTCGGGAGCCGCCGGAGGTGGAGCCGCGACGACTTGTAGGAGCAGTGCTCGCTCCACATCACCGAGTACATGGCGAGCTCTAGGTCGTTCGGATGCCGTCCGAGGATGGCGACGATGCGATCGAGTTCGTCGTCGGTCAACCCAAGAGCACGATGACGCTGCATGGGGCCGACCGTATCCCGCCTGCCTCGCGGCGGCGTTGTCCCACGGACGGGAAACAACAGCCGGTGCCGGTCTTCACTAAGCAACGTCCGACTTGTCGTGGCAATTGGAGATGGTACACACTGGGAAACATGCCGCAACAGAAGAATCCCGGGCGCAAGCGTGGCCCGAAGTCCCCGATGAGCGCCGAGCACAAAGCCGCACTGGCGGCGGGCCGGAACGAGAGCCGTGCCGTGAAGAACTATCTCGACGCGCTGGAGAGCAATCGTCCCAAGAGGGGTCGCAAGCGCACCCCGGATTCGATCAAGAAGCGCCTGACGGCGATCGAGGGATCGCTGCCGGATGCCGACCCCCTCGGTCGCCTGAAGCTCGTCCAGGAGCGCATGGATCTCCGCCAAGAGCTGGAAGCCATGGGGACCAAGGTCGAAATGGGTTCGCTGGAGGACGACTTCGTCAAGGTGGCTCGCACCTACAGCGAACGCCGCGGGATCTCCTATGCCGCGTGGCGTGAGATCGGCGTCGACGCCGCCGTGCTGAAGCGGGCGGGCCTCACCCGCGCGATGTAGCCGGCTGCGCCGGGCCGATGACAGCCGCCGCGAGCACGCTGGCCAGGATGCCCTGCCCGTCCACGGAACCCAGCAACTCGTGGCTGGCCCGCTCGGGATGGGGCATCAGGCCGACGACGTTGCGCCTTCGGTTGCACACTCCGGCAATGTCAGCCGTCGATCCATTGGGATTGTCGACGTAGCGGAACACGATCTGATCGTGGGCGATCAGCTCCTCCAAGACCGCCTCAGAGCAGGTGTAGTTCCCCTCAAAGTGGTTGATCGGCAACCGCACGACCTCGCCTTCCTGAACGGCGAGTGTGGCGCTGGTCGTTGAAGACTCAACGACTATCTCGGTTGTCGTACAGAGGAACTTGAGGCCGTCGTTCTTCTGCAACGCGCCCGGGAGCAGTCCGGCCTCACAGAGGATCTGGAAGCCGTTGCAGATGCCGAGCACCGGACGCCCTGCGGCAGCGAGCTCGGCCACCGCGCTCATGATCGGCGAGAACCGGGCGATGGCTCCGGTGCGCAGATAATCGCCGTGGGCGAAGCCTCCCGGAAGGATCACGGCGGCTACATCGGCCGGTAGTTGCGCATCGCCGTGCCACAGGAGCTCGGCATCTCCTCCCAGCCCCCGCAGCGCCTCCACGACGTCGGCTTCGCAGTTCGTCCCCGGGAAGACAACCACTCCCACCTTCATCGCTGCTCCTCCGGCTCCATGGTGATCACCGCGTCCTCGATCACCGGGTTGGTCAGGAAGCGGCGGCACAGGTCCTCCACCAGGCGGCGGGCCGCGGGCTCGTCGTCGGCCGAGATCTGGAAGCGGATCGCCTTGCCGACGGTCACCGCCGAGACCTCGGTGACACCGAGGGTGGGCAGCGACCGCTCGATCGTCACGCCCTGGGGATCGGCGATGCCGGGCCGGAGACGGACCTCGACCAGGGTGGAGAACTGCACGCCTGCCATGGTGGCACGCCCGATCGCTCCGTCAGCGGTCCCGGCCCGCCGTCTCGGCGCGCGGCCCCGGCCAGTCGGCGAACGAGCGCCCGGAGAGTCGCTCGTACGCCTCCACATACCGCGCCCGGGTGGCCACCACGGTGCCCGACGACAGCGGGGGCGGCGGCGGGTGGCGGTCCCAGCCGGTGGCGGCCAGCTCGTCGCGCACCGGCTGCTTGTCGAAGCTCGGTGGAGTCGTGCCGGGCTCCCAGCCGTCGACGGGCCAGAAGCGGGAGGAGTCCGGCGTCAGCACCTCGTCCGCCAGGACGAGGCCGCCGTCGAGCAGGCCGAGCTCGAACTTCGTGTCCGCGAGCACGATGCCCCGCTCCTCGGCGTGGGCCGCCGCTCGCCGGTAGACGGCCAGCGCGAGGTGGCGGGCGGCGTGTGCCAACTCCTCACCGACCTCCTCGACCGCGTCCTCGAACGAGATGTTCTCGTCGTGCTCGCCGCTGGGCGCCTTGGTGGACGGCGTGAACAGTGGTTCGGGCAGCCGTTCAGCCTCCCGCAGGCCGCTCGGCAGCGGCACGCCGGACAGACGTCCGGTGGCGCGGTACTCCTGCCATCCGCTCCCGGCCAGGTACCCGCGCACGATGCACTCGACGGGGAGCATCTGGCAGCGACGCACGAGCATCATCCGCCCCGCCAACTCCGGATCCCGGGCCCCTTCCGGCAGAGACGAGAGCTCGGTCGACAGGAGGTGGTTCGGGGCGACGTCGGCCAGCAGCTCGAACCAGAAGGCGCTCATCGCCGTGAGCACGCGCCCTTTGTCCGGCACCGGCTCGGCCATCACGACGTCGAAGGCGCTGAGACGGTCCGAGGCAACCATGAGGAGCCGGTCGGCGCCGGCGTCGTAGAGGTCGCGGACCTTGCCTCGGTAGACGAGTGGAAGGTCGGGCATGCGCGTCAGTCGTGCGGGCCGATCGCGTCGAGCGCGTCGAGCGCGTCGAACACCGCACCGGTGTGGCGAAGGGACCGCTCGAGCGAGAAGGCGTCCTCGAGCGCGTCGTGGTCGAGCGGCACCCGCTCGTCCTTCTCGAGGAGGGAGCGGAACGACACGCCCTCGTCCCAGGCCCGGGCGGCGTCCTCCTGCACGATGCGGTAGGCGTCGTCACGGCTGAGCCCGGCGGCCACCAAGGCCAGGAGCACGGGCTGGGAGAACACCAGCCCGTGGCTGGCCCACAGGTTGGCCAGCATCCGCTCCGGGAAGACCTGCAGCCCGGCGACCAGCGACTCGGCCCGCCGCATCACGTAGTAGGCGAGCATCGAGGAGTCCGGCAGGATCACCCGCTCGACCGAGGAGTGCGAGATGTCCCGCTCGTGCCAGAGCGCCACGTCCTCCAGGCCGGCCTGCAGGTTGCCGCGCAGGATGCGGGCCAGGCCGGCCAGGCGCTCGGCGGTGATGGGGTTGCGCTTGTGGGGCATCGCCGAGGAGCCCTTCTGCCCCGCCTTGAAACCCTCCTCGACCTCGCGCACCTCGGTCCGCTGGAGGTGGCGCAGCTCGACGGCGATCAGCTCGACGGTCGCTCCGACCGCGGCACACGCCCACAGGTACTCGGCGTGGCGATCCCGGGCGATCACCTGGGTGGCGGGGACGGGCGTCAGCCCGAGCGCCGCGCACACCGACCGCTCCACGGCGGGATCGACGTTGGAGTACGTCCCGACCGCGCCCGACAGCTTGCCCACGGCGATGGCGGTGCGGGCCGCCCGCAGCCGGGCACGGTCGCGGTCGGCCTGGAGGCACCACAGCGCCACCTTCACCCCGAAGGTCGTCGGCTCGGCGTGGATGCCGTGGGTGCGGCCGATCATCGTGGTGTGGCGGTGCTGCCGCGCCGTCGCCTCGAGGGTGGACACCAGCGCGTCCGCCGCGGTCAGCAGCAGATCCGAGGCGTCACGCAGCATCCAGCACCAGGCGGTGTCGACCACGTCGGACGAGGTGAGCCCGTAGTGGATCCACTTGGCTGCCTCGGGCGCGCCGGCGGAGGCGATGGCGCCCTGGGTCACGTCGACGAACGCGGCGACGTCGTGGTCGGTGACGCGCTCCCGCTCGGCGCAGGCCTCGACGAAGGTCTCGTCGACCACCGGCGCCAGTGCCCGGCAGGCCTGGGCATCGGCCGGGGGCACGACTCCGAGCTCCGCCCACGCCTCGACCGCGAGCAGCTCGATCTCCAGCCACCGACCGAGGCGGGCGGTGTCGCTGAACACGGCCGCCATCTCGGGCAGGCGGTAGCGGGGGATCACGGCACGGATCATCCCACGGGCCACCATCCCGCGGCAGGGCCGGTAGGGCAAGCACCCGGCCGTCACCCGGGATGGCGGGCGTGCCGGATCCTGGGAGAATGGAACACATGATCCGAGCAGCCGAGCTCTTCTCGCAGATGGGGCTCGACCCCGACCTGACCGACGGCGACGGCCGTGACGTGCACACCCCGATCGACGGCAGCGTCATCGGCTCCGTGATGGACACCGATCCCGTCGTCCTCGACGACTCGATCGGCCTGGCGCTCCACGCGTTCGAGCACTGGCGCGACGTGCCCGCGCCGCAGCGGGGTGATCTGGTGCGCCGGTATGGCGAGGCCCTGCGGACCCACAAGGAGGCGCTGGGGACGCTGGTCAGCCTCGAAGCGGGCAAGATCCTGAGCGAGGGGCGGGGCGAGGTCCAGGAGATGATCGACATCTGCGACTTCGCGGTCGGACTCTCGCGCCAGCTCTACGGCAAGACGATCGCCTCCGAACGGCCCGGGCACCGGCTGATGGAGCTGTGGCACCCGATCGGCCCGATCGCGGTCATCACCGCGTTCAACTTCCCGGTGGCGGTGTGGTCCTGGAACACCGCCATCAGCCTGGTGTGCGGCAACCCCGTCCTGTGGAAGCCGTCCGAGAAGACACCGCTCACTGCCGTCGCCTGCAACGCGCTCCTCCGTCAGCTCGTGGAGGACGAGCCCGCGCTGCACGGCCTGGCGCAGGTGGTGACCGGCGACCACAACCTGGCCCGCGTGCTGACCGACGACGTCCGCCTCCCGCTGGTCAGCGCCACCGGCAGCACGAGGATGGGCAGGGAGGTCGGGCCCCGCGTGGCGGCCCGCTTCGGCCGTAGCCTGCTGGAGCTCGGTGGGAACAACGCCATGATCGTGGCGCCCTCGGCCGATCTCGACCTGGCCCGGCGGGCCGTCGTGTTCTCCGCCGTCGGGACCGCCGGCCAGCGCTGTACGACGCTGCGCCGCCTCATCGCCCACCGCGCCGTCCACGACGAGTTGGTCGAGTCGCTCGCCAAGGCCTACGCCAGCGTTCCGATCGGCAACCCGCTCGAGGACGGCACGCTCATGGGCCCGCTCATCGACGGCGCGGCCTTCGGCCACATGGAGGCCGCGCTGGAGTCGGCCCGCCAGCAGGGTGGGACCGTCCACGGCGGCGGCAGGGCTCTGGCCGATCGCTGGCCGGACGCCTACTACGTCGAGCCGGCGCTGGTGGAGATGCCGAAGCAGACCGACATCGTGCGGGAGGAGACGTTCGCGCCCATCCTCTACGTCCTCCCCTACGACGAGCTCGACGAGGCCATCGCCATCCAGAACGGCGTGCCGCAGGGCCTGTCGTCGAGCATCTTCACCACCGACGTGCGCGAAGCCGAGCAGTTCGTTTCCGCCGCCGGCAGCGACTGCGGCATCGCCAACGTCAACGTCGGTCCCAGCGGCGCCGAGATCGGTGGCGCGTTCGGCGGCGAGAAGGCCACCGGGGGCGGCCGAGAGGCGGGCTCGGACTCGTGGAAGGCATACATGCGCCGTACCACGGTCACCGTCAACTACTCGCGTGAGCTGCCGTTGGCCCAGGGCGTGCGGTTCGACGTCGACGGGTGATCCACGGGTGAGTCCCACCTCGACCGACGAGCGGCTGCCGCTCGACCAGCACCTGTTGGGAGCGCTGGCCGCCCTCCCCAGCGCTCCGGCGCGCGACCCCGACCGGCCCGTGCGCCCGGGCTCGAGCCTCACCGGGGCGGACCTGATGGCCCTGTTCGAGGCCCAGGTCACCAGCCGGCATCTCGACCTTGTGGCCCGCTGGCTGCGCGGTCGGGGCCAGGGCTACTACACGATCGGCTCCTCCGGTCACGAGGCCAACGCCACCGTGGCCGCCGCGCTCCACCCGTCCGATCCCGCCCTCCTCCACTACCGCTCGGGCGGGTTCTACGTGCGGCGGGCCATGCAAGTGCCCGGGCACGATCCCCGCCGGGACGTGCTGCTCGGGCTGGTGGCGGCCACCGACGAGCCGATGGCCGGCGGGCGGCACAAGGTCTTCGGGCACCACGACCTGGCGATCATCCCGCAGACGTCAACGATCGCGTCGCACCTGCCTCGCGCTCTCGGGGTGGCCTTCAGCATCGACCGGGCACAGCGCCTCGGTGTGCCATCGGCCTGGCCGGCGGACGCCATCGCCGTGTGCAGCTTCGGCGACGCCTCGGCCAACCACTCCACGGCCACGGGCGCGATCAACACTGCGTGCCGCATCGCCCACCAGCACCTGCCTCTGCCGTTGTTGTTCGTGTGCGAGGACAACGGCCTCGGCATCAGCGTGCGCACGCCGCCCGGGTGGATCGAGGCCGCCTACGGGCGCCGGCCGCACCTGCGCTGGTTCGCGGCGGACGGCACGGATCCGGTCGCCACGTTCGACGCCGCGTCGGACGCTGCGCACTGGGTGCGCTCCGAGCGGGCGCCGGCCTTCCTCCACCTGCGCACCGTCCGCTTCATGGCCCACGCGGGCACCGACGTGGAGGCCGCGTACCGGAGCCCGGCCGAGATCCGCGACGACTACACCCGCGATCCCATCCTCGGGACGGCCTCGCTCCTCTGCGAGGCCGGCGTGACGACTCCAACGGCCCTCGTCCACCACTACGAGCGGATTCGCGCCGAGGTGCGGGACCTGGCCGAGGAGTACGCCACCCATCCCCAACTCACCAGCGCGGACGCGGTCATGGCCCCGCTGGCCCCCCGGCACCCGGACAAGGTGCGAGCCGAGGCCGTGACGGCGGCACCGACCGAGCGCCGCCGCGCCCTCTTCGACGGCGGCCTGCCCGAGGACGAGGGTCCGCTGACGCTGGCCCAGTCGATCAACCGCTCGCTGCTCGACCTCCTGGCCCGCTACCCCGAGCTCATCGTGTTCGGGGAGGACGTGGCGGCCAAAGGCGGCGTGTACGGCGTCACCCGGGGGCTCCTGAAGCGGGCCGGTGCCGCCCGCGTGTTCGACACCGTGCTGGACGAGCAGTCGATCCTCGGCATGGCGCTCGGCGCCGGTGTGACCGGCCTGCTCCCGGTGGCGGAGATCCAGTACCTCGCCTACCTGCACAACGCCGAGGACCAGCTCCGCGGCGAGGCCGCCACCCTCCAGTTCTTCTCGCAGGGCCAGTACCGCAATCCGCTCGTGGTCCGCATCGCCGGTTACGGCTACCAGAAGGGCTTCGGCGGTCACTTCCACAACGACGACGCCATCGGCGTGCTGCGCGACATCCCCGGGCTCGTGATCGCCTCCCCGGCCCGGCCGGACGATGCCGCCGCCATGCTGCGCACGTGTGTCGCCGCGGCGGCCATCGACGGCAGCGTGTGCGTGTTCCTCGAGCCCATCGCGCTGTACCACACGACCGATCTGCACGAGCCCGGCGACGGCGCGTGGGCCGCGCCGTACGCTGCTCCGTCCGAGTGGGACGACGTGCACGCTCCGCTCGGCGCGGCTCGCGTCCACGGCGACGGTCGGGACCTCACGATCGTCACCAGCGGCAACGGCCTGTATATGAGTCTGCGGGTGGCGCGGCGGCTCGCTGACGCGGGGATCGACGCCCGCGTCGTGGACCTGCGCTGGCTGGCGCCGCTGCCGGTTGACGATGTCCTACGGGAGGCGGAGGCCACGGGCCGCGTGCTCGTCGTCGACGAGACCCGCCGCACCGGTGGCATCAGCGAAGGGGTGCTGGCGGCGCTGGTCGACGCCCGGTTCGAGGGACGCATGGCCCGGGTGGCCAGCAAGGACTCGATCATCCCGCTCGGCGACGCCGCGGAGCTCGTGCTGCTGTCCGAGGACGAGATCGAGACCACCGCCCGAGCGCTCGCCGCCGGGCCGGCAAGCTAGGGGCGCGGGCACTCGTCGCCGGGGGCGCCGGGTAGTAGAACGTCGGCCGTGGCCGCCGTCGTCATCTACGAGAGCCTCACCGGGAACACGAAGCGGGCCGCCGAGCTCATCGGGCGGGAGTTGGCCGGCCGGGGCATCGAGAGCACGATCTGCCCGATCACGGCCATCGATCTGCAGGCGCTGAGCGCCGCGGACCTCGTCGTCGTCGGGTCGTGGACGGACGGGATGTTCTTCTTCGGCCAGCGCCCGGGCCGTGGCGGGCGAATCAAGGACAAGCTGCCGGCGATGGCGGGCAAGCGGGCCGTGACCTTCATCACCTTCGCACTGGAGCCGCGCAAGGCGCTCGACAAGCTGAGCGACATCGTCCGCGCCACGGGTGCCGACGTCATCGGCGGCATGGCGATCCGCCGTGACGACCTCGACGGCGGCACGAAGGACCTGGTCGACCGTCTCCTCTCAGCCGACCGATCCGCCGACACCCCCGCACCCTGATCCCCTCCGCCCCTCCTCCTCCGGCTGTGTCACGTCTGGGCGCGGTCGGCGGCCACGAGGTGTGACACAAAGGTAGGTCAGACCCCGCTGGCGACGTCTGTCCGCGCCTGCATGCCCGGCCAGGACAGGTCGGCGACAGCGGCGTAGGCGCGAGCGCGCGCCTCGGCCACCGTCGGCCCGAGCGCGGTCACGTTCAGGACTCGACCGCCGGCGGTCTCCAGCGCTCCGTCGTCGGCCGCGGCGACACCGGCGCAGAACACCTCGACCCCCGGTCGGGCCGACGCCGCGTCCAACCCCTGGATGCGGTCGCCGGTCCGCGGCGCCAGCGGGTAGCCCTCCGACGCACACACGACCGTCACCGCGGCATCACCCGAGAACGTTGGTTGCATGTTTAACGATCCTGACGCGCAGGCCGTCAGCATCTCTGTGACGTCGCCCGTCCAGCGGGGCAGCACCACCTGGGTCTCGGGATCGCCGAACCGCACGTTGTACTCGAGCACCTTCGGACCGTCCGGCGTCAGCATCAGCCCGGCGTAGAGCACCCCGCGGTAATCGATGCCGCGCCGCTGCAGCTCGTGCAGCGTTCGGGCGACCAGCCGCTCCGTCAGGCGCTCGGCTTCAGCGGCATCGACGGCGGGCACCGGCGAGTACGCGCCCATGCCACCCGTGTTCGGCCCCTCGTCGCCGTCCCCGAGCCGCTTGTAGTCCTGGGCCGAAGCCAGCGGCACCGCCCGGCGTCCGTCGCACAGACACAGCAGGGAGACCTCAGGCCCGGTCATACCCTCCTCGATGACCACGCGTCGGCCGGCGTCACCGAACGAGGCGCCGGACAGCTTGGCCCGAACGTCGTCCTCGGCCTCGGTGAGCGAGTCGGTGACGAGGACGCCCTTTCCGGCAGCCAGCCCGTCGGTCTTCACCACGTACATGCCGGGCAGCGTGCGCAGGTATGCCACGGCCGCATCGAGCTCAGCGGCGCCGAACGAGCGGTGCGCGGCCGTCGCCAGCCCGGCCGCCACGAGGACGTCCTTCATCCACGCCTTGGAGGCCTCCAGGCGGGCGCCGTCACCGCCGGGCCCGAAGACCAGTGCACCCCTGGCCCGCAGGCGGTCGGCGAGCCCTTCGACGAGCGGTACCTCGGGCCCGATCACGAACAGGTCGGCGTCGAGCTCCTCGGCGGGCGTCGCCACGGAGCCGGGGATGCCGGGGTTGCCCGGCGTCACGACCACGTCCGCCGTCCGGGCGAGGGCGACGGCCAGCGCGTGCTCCCGCCCTCCGCTCCCCACGACACAGACGCGCACGGATCAGTGGAGTTGCACGTACTGGTCCCGCCCGGGACCGGTACCCACGTAGGTCACCGGGACACCGATCTCCCGCTCCAGCGCGGCCAGGTAGTCGCGGGCCTTGCCGGGTAGGTCGGCCACCTCGTGGTGGTCCGACAGGTCGGTCTGCCAGCCGGGCAGCTCCTCGTACACCGGGGTCGCGTCGTGGAGCACGCTCTGGTGGTACGGCATCGAGCGGAGTTGCAGGCCGTCGTGCTGGTAGCCGACGCAGATCTTCACGACGTCGAGTGTGTCGAGGACGTCCAGTTTGGTGATGGCCACCTCGGACAGGGAGTTCACCCGCACGGCGTGTCGCAGCATGACGGCGTCGAACCAGCCGGTGCGGCGGCGCCGGCCGGTGTTGGTGCCGAACTCGTGGCCCCGCTCCACGAGGAGGTCACCGACGCCGTCGAACAGCTCGGTGGGGAACGGGCCGGCGCCCACCCGAGTGCAATAGGCCTTGGAGATGCCGATGACCCTCGTGATGTGGCGGGGGCCGACACCCGAGCCCGTGCAGGCGCCACCCGCCGTCGGGCTGGAGGAGGTGACGAAGGGGTACGTGCCGTGGTCGAGATCGAGGAAGGTGGCCTGCGCGCCCTCGAGCAGTACGTGCTGCTCCGCCTCCAGGGCCTCGTGGACGAGGCTGACCGTGTCGTCGATGTAGGGCGCCACCCTCGGTGCCAGCTCCCCCAGGTAGCGGTCGGCGATCTCCCCGGCGTCGAGCGGGAGGCGGTTGAACACCCGAGTGAGGACGGCGTTCTTCTCCTTGAGGACCTGCTCGAGCTTCTGGCGGAAGATCTTGGGGTCGAGGAGATCCTGCACGCGCAGTCCGACCCGCAGCGCCTTGTCGGCGTAACTGGGCCCGATGCCGCGGCGCGTGGTCCCGAGCTTGTTGCGACCCAACCGCCGTTCGGTGAGGAAGTCCATCTCCTGGTGGTAGGGCAGGATCAGGTGCGCGTTGCCGCTGACCTTGAGCCGGCTGCAGTCGATGCCGGCGCTCGTCAGCGAGTCGATCTCGGCCAGCAGCACGCCGGGGTCGACCACGACCCCGTTGCCGATGACGGGCACCACGTGGTCGTACAGCACCCCCGACGGCAGCAGCTGGAGGGCGAAGCGGCGACCGTCGACCACGATCGTGTGGCCTGCGTTGTGACCGCCCTGGTAGCGGACGACCATTGCGGTCTCCTTGGCCAGGAGGTCGGTGACCTTCCCTTTGCCCTCGTCGCCCCACTGCGTCCCCACGACCACGGTGGCGGGCACCGGCGGCTCCTCTCCTGCGGCTCTCCCAGCGGCTCGGCGCCGACAGTGTCGCAGGGATCAGGGCCCGGGCGGACGACCCGCGGCGCAACTCTGCCGATCGAACGACCGGCGATCAGAGCGGGTGCGAGACCAGGATCTCGTCGGCCCGCCGGCGCGCCCGGCGCAGCACCAGCCCGCCGGCGAGGAGCGCCAGCGCGCTGACCCCCACCACCGCGGCCGTCGCCGGCCCCGTCACGGGCAGGTCCGTTCGCACCGAGGCCTGAGGAGCTGCCACCGGGCCGGCCGGGAGCACCACGACCGGCGGGGCCGGCTGGGCCTGGGGCTGCGGGCCGGGGGCGGGCTGCGGGACGTTCTCGGTCGCCGGCGGCGCGGTCTGCGGCGGCGCCGTCTCGGGCACCGTGTCTTCGGGCACGGTGTCCTCGGGCACCGAGTCGTCCGGCAGCGAGCTGCCCGTCTCGTCGGGTTCCTGGTTGCGGGGCCGCGCCGTCGTCACCGGCGCCGCGGTGGTCTCCGGGGCCGCGGTCGTCTCGGTCGGCGCTGTCGTCTCGGTCGTCGTCTCCGTCGGTGTCTCCTGCGCGGCCACCGGCATCGACAGCACACCGAGGGCGGCGATCGCCGTCGCTGCCCCGACCAGACCGCCTGGGGTCATCCGCCTCATCGCTTCATCTCCCTGCGCCCGTTCCAGGAGTGGAACGATCGGATCATCGCGAAGCGGGGATGGGGACTGCCGTTCCGAGGCGTCTCAGCACCGGCCTCGGCCGCTGAACGCCGGATGACGGCCTCGCGCCGCGTTACGGGCCGCGCTCACCGCGGTCGCGGACGCCTCCCCGGGGTGGTTACAGGTCGATGCGCACGGCGGCGCGATCGGCGACGTGCGGGCCGATCACGTCGCTGCGGAACCGCAGGTGGTCGGGGTGCTGGTCGTACGCGGCCCAGCCGTCAGCGTCGTCGAAGTCGCCGACGATGGCGAAGTCCCACGACCCCTCACCCAGGCGCAGGTCGGGGCCGAACGTGTAGGCGCGGATCGAGGGGACCTGGCCAGGGAGCTCGGCCGCGGCGGCGGAGATGCGCTCGACGTCATCAGCGGTGGTGGCGTCGGTGAACCGGAACAGCACGCAGTGGCGGACCATGCGCGGCACCCTAGGTGGCGCGCAGGTGGGTCAGGCGGGGAGGGGCGCTGCGTCGGCCGCGTTGACCTCGAACGCACCGTCATGCGCGTCCACCACGATGGCGCCACCCTCGCCGATCTTGCCCTCCAGCACCAGCATGGCGGCGCGGTCGCCGATCTCCCGCTGGATGACCCGCTTCAGCGGCCGGGCCCCGAAGGCGGGGTCGTAGCCCTCGTGCGCGAGGAGCGCGCTGGCCGCCGGTGTGACGTCGAGCCCGATACGGCGCTCGGCCAGCCGGTCCCGGAGGTGGGCGAGCTGGATGTCCACGATGGCGCCGAGGTCGGCCTCGGTCAGCGCCCGGAACCGGATGATCTCGTCCACCCGGTTGATGAACTCGGGCTTGAAGAACGTCATCGGGTCACCGGGCAGGTTGCTCGTCATGATGAGCACGGTGTTCGTGAAATCGACCGTGCGGCCCTGACCGTCGGTGAGACGACCGTCGTCCAGCACCTGCAGGAGGACGTTGAAAACGTCCGGGTGCGCCTTCTCTATCTCATCGAGCAGCACCACGCTGTAGGGCCGGCGCCGCACGGCCTCCGTGAGCTGGCCGCCCTCGTCGTACCCGATGTAGCCGGGAGGCGCGCCGATCAGGCGGGATACGGAGTGCTTCTCCATGTACTCACCCATGTCGATGCGCACCATCGCCCGCTCGTCGTCGAACAGGAACTCGGCCAGCGCCCGGGCCAGCTCGGTCTTGCCGACGCCAGTGGGGCCCAGGAACATGAACGACCCGATCGGCCGGTTGGGGTCCGACAGGCCGGCCCGGCTGCGGCGGATGGCGTTGGCCACCGCCCGCACGGCGTCGTCCTGACCGATGACCCGGCGGTGCAGGAGCTCCTCGAGGTGGACGAGCTTGTCCATCTCGCCCTCCATCAGCCGGCTGACCGGGACGCCGGTGGACTTGGAGACCACCTCGGCGATGTCCTCGGCGTCGACCTCCTCCTTGAGCATCCGGCGGCCGGCCTGCAGCTCGTCCAGGTGCTCGGTGGCGTCGACGATGCGCCGCTCCAGCTCCGGCACACGGCCGTAGCGGATCTCGGCCGCCTTCTCCAGGTCCGTCTCCCGCTCGAGCTGTGTCCGCAGCCCCTCCAGCTCCTCCTTCAGCGTGCGGATGACGCCGATGGCCTCCCGCTCGGACTCCCAGTGCTCCTTCATCTCACCGGACTGGGCCTGCAGCTTGGAGAGCTCCTCGTCGAGAACGGCCAGGCGCTCCTGGGACGCGGGGTCGGTCTCCTTGGCCAGCGCCACCCGCTCGATCTCGAGCTGGAGGATGCGCCGGTCCACCACGTCGATCTCGGTGGGCAAGGAGTCGATCTCGATGCGCAGCTTCGAAGCCGCCTCGTCCACCAGGTCGATGGCCTTGTCGGGCAGGAACCGGGCCGTGAGGTAGCGGTTCGAGAGCACGGCCGCGCTCGACGAGCGCGGAGTCCTGGATGCGCACGCCGTGGTGCACTTCGTACCGCTCCTTCAGGCCGCGGAGGATGGCGATCGTGTCCTCGACTGTCGGCTCGCCGACGTAGACCTGCTGGAAGCGGCGCTCCAGCGCCGGGTCCTTTTCGACGTGCTTGCGGTACTCGTCGAGCGTGGTGGCGCCGATCATGCGCAGCTCGCCGCGGGCCAGCATCGGCTTGATCATGTTGCCGGCGTCCATGGCGCCCTCGGCGGCGCCAGCGCCGACGATGGTGTGCAGCTCGTCGACGAAGGTGATGATCTCGCCCGCGGAGTCGGCGATCTCCTTGAGCACGGCCTTGAGCCGCTCCTCGAACTCACCGCGGTACTTGGCGCCGGCCAGCATGCTTCCGATGTCGAGCGCGACGAGGCGCTTGCCCTTCAAGCCCTCCGGCACGTCGCCGTCGGCGATGCGTCCGGCCAGGCCCTCGACGATGGCGGTCTTGCCGACGCCGGGCTCGCCGATGAGCACCGGGTTGTTCTTCGTGCGGCGGGAGAGCACCTGGATGACCCGGCGGATCTCCTCGTCCCTGCCGATGACGGGGTCGATCTTGCCGTCGCGCGCCCGCTGCGTGAGGTCCTGACCGTACTTCTCGAGCGCTTGGAACTGGTCTTCGGGGTTCGGCGAGGTCACGCGGTGGCTGCCGCGGACGTCGCGCAGGGCCTGCAGCAGCTCCTCGCCCCCGACACTGAGGCGGTCGCCCATGGCCAGCAGCAGGTGCTCGACGGAGAGGTAGTCGTCCTTCAGGTCCTTGCGGGCAGCCTCGGCCCGGTCGAACACGTCACTCGTCTCGCGGCTCAGCCGCGGCTCGCCGCCCCCATAGGCGTGGGGGAGCTTGGCTGCCGCTTCGTCGGCCCGGTTGCGGAGCATCAAGGGCGCCAGGCCCAGCTTCTGCACCACGGCGGGCACGACGGTGTCGTCCTGGCGCACGAGCGCACCGAGCAGGTGGTCGGGCGTCAGCTCCGGGTTGCTGGCACCCCGCGCCGCCTCCATCGCCGCAGCCACGGCCTGCTGGGTCTTGGTCGTCCACTTGGAGGGGTCGAGGGCCATGCCTTCAGGCTACCGCTCGGTGTCGATCCTGCTACAGCTCGCATCAAGTTTCCTATGTGCCCGTTGCCAGCGCGGCGTTGGCCGCGTCGAAACGACGCAGCGAAGCGTCGAAGTCGATAGGCACCTCCCGGTCGCCGTCCCACTCCGTCCGGTCCGTACGTCCGGGCAGGTCGCCTCCGTAGACGTGGATGGCGCCGGCAAAGCTGGAGCGGGGGTTGTGGACGGAGTGGATGGTGTCGTCGCCGAGCAGGGCGACGTCGCCCTCGTGGAGCTGCCGGCAGCCCGAGGTCGTCAGCGAGGTCTCGGTCCGCCGGAAGAAGCGGTTGTCCTCTTGCCCGCCGTAGAGGCCGATGGCGGCCCACATGAGGTGGTTGTGCGGTGGGACGCGCATGCCCGGCGCCCAGACGGCTTTGAGGATCGTGAGGTTCGGTGAGTGGTGGAGGGTGACGAGCTCGGCCCGGCTCGACGGCAGCGCCTCCCGGATCTCTCCGGGGCGCTCGAAGGCCCTGCGCATCACCTCGCGGATGGCGAGTCGGGGCTCGGTCTCTGCGGCGGCGGCCACGCAGTCGGCCACGAACTGATCGACGGTGAACATCGTGCGCTCCTCTCTTGCCAGGAGGCCAGAATGACGGCGATCGCTTCCAGATCGCTTTCACACGGCCAGCAGGGCGGCCCGTCGCGCGTCGGCGTGCTGGGACCGCTGGAGCTGCGGCGAGCCGACGGCCGGACGCTGACGCTGCGCAGCCCCCGACAGCGGGCGCTCCTCGCCGTCCTCACCGTACGAGCCGCACGCAGTGTCGGTGTCGACGAGCTGGTGTAGGCCCTCTGGGGGAACGACTGGCCGCGCCATCCCGCGGCGGCGCTCAGCCGCCTCCTGCGCCGCCCGCGCCGGCGAAGCCGAACGGGCGCTGGGCGGGTTCGGCAACGTCATCGACGCGTTGCACCGCAGCGCCGCCTGGCCGCAGCTGTGGACGACGGTGCGCAGCCTGGCCGAGGCGCTCGTGCAGTTGGGGCGCTACGAGGAGGCCGCCGTGCTCCTCGGCGTGGTGGAAGGCGGCGGCACTCGACCTGTCGTCCGCGGTGCCGACCTCCCCCGCCTGCGAGGACGCGCGCCGCGCTCGTCACCGCGCTCGGAGTGGACCGCGTGAAGGCATTGCTCGCCGACGGCACAGCGCTCGATGACAATCGCGCCGTCCAACGCGCCCTCGAGGCGGCCGGGCCAGCGGCGGATCAGTCGCCGGCGTAGACCACGCGGTCGACGGTGAAAGCGCCGTCCTGACCCTTGACGGTCACGTAGTCCAGCGAGACCAGCCGCCCGTCGACCAGGTGGAGGATCTCGGCCTCGTACGGACGATCCTCCTCGACCGTGAACGAGCCGAGCCCGGTAGCGCCGGTGGAGCCGACGGTGAGGAGACGGGTGCCGTCCTCCTCGTGCTCCGAGCGCTCATGGATGTCGCCGGAGATGACGAGCGGGACGTCCCCGAGCGAGTCGTCGGCCAGCGACAACCCGGCCACGGCCAGCACATCGGGACGACTGCGGCGCACGAGATTCGCCACCTCGTCGGCGTGCTCGTTGCGCAGGCCCACTGCGACCTCGCGACTGATCCCACCCACGGTCGTGTGGCCGGGGTCGGCCACGCCGAGGATGCGGACGCCGCCGACGTCGACGACGTCACCGTCGAGGACGGTGAGGTTGGCGTAGCGAGCCAGGGCGGCGCGGTTCTCCTCCGAGTCGTGGTTCCCGGGCACCAGGTAGTACGGCGCGTCGAAGGATTCGATCAGACTGGCGATGCGGGATTCGCCGTCGATGCCGAACGACGTGAGGTCGCCGGTGTCGATCACGGCGTCCACGGCGAACGTGTCGGCCAGGCCACGGGCCACCTCGAGGCCGAGCGGGTTCAGGTGCACGTCGCTGATGTGCAGCAGCCGCACCTCCGACGAATCGGCCGCGGGCAGGGGGGCGGTCGCCACCTGGCTGAGCTCGCTGATCTGGCTGGCCAGCACCTTCAGCCGGCCCCGCATGCCCGACAGGTCGCCGAACTCCCGCTGGACGGCGTCGATCACCGCCGGGGCCCGTTCCAGCGCGCCGGTGTAGCGGGGCTCCTCGAATGAATCCGCCCGGTAGCCGGCCCACACCAGTCCTAGCGTCCCGACCGTGAGGGCCAGCGCCCCGCCGGTCGCGGCTGCGGTCGTGCGCACTGCCAGCGGCCGCCGCCGGCGACCGAGCAGCACGCCGACCACCGCGCCGGCCAGCGCCGTGATCACGACCAAGCGGATCGCCGCCCACCGGATGAGCCCGGCGACGTCGCCTTCCGCGGACGAGCGCAGCTCGGCCTCGATGTCGTCGTTGGCCGCCAGGCGCTGTAGGGCGGGCACGTCGAGCTCCTCGATCGTGGCCCGCAGCTCTGCGGGGGCGGCGTGGCTGTCGACCAGCACCCGGCCGAAGGGCGGGACCCCGATCACCGTGTCGCCGCCGAGCGATGGGCGGACCACGACGTCCACCCGCGCCGGGCCGACCGTGCCGCCGGTGTGGACGAAGGGCATGACCAGCGCCGCCGCCACGGCTCCGGCGACCCCTGCCACGGCGACCCGCCGCCACCGAGGGCGCAGGCGCGGCGGCCGCCGAGGGCGCGCTGCCTTCTGGTCTTCAGTCTGTGGTGCCCCGCTCATCCTCCGTTCAGCCTGCCCGACCGTCTGAGGCGCAAGCCCGGCAGGTGCGTAACGATCACTTGACGGTTCCGCGACGGCCCAGCGTGGCGTCCCTGGGCCCTTTCGGGACGTGGGCAGATCCCCGCCCAGCGTGTTCGGGCGCTCCGGCGACCGTCACCCGTGCATGGACGGTCACCACGGAAGCGGGCTCACCTCAACCGCGGACCACCACCACTCCGCCAGGGAGAACGTCCCCGGTCATCACGAGTTGGTCAGTCCGTGGACGTTGGCAAGCCCATAGACCCCTGAACCTGGACCGACCTGTCGATCGAACGCTATTTCTTCCCGATCGGGGCCGGAGCGACCGTGGCGCCGATCTCCACCTGGCGGTGGAGCTCCAGCCAGGGCTGGCTCTTGGCGCCACCCTCCGGTTCGCCCCAGAGAACCGAGACGCGCGTCCCTGGCTCGGCGTACTCGGGCTCGACGACTGCGAGCGAGAGCATCGCCCGCTCGTTCCAGCTGAAGCCGGTGTACGTCGAGGCCCCCACCGTTCGTCCCTGGGCATCGTGGACCGCGTCGTACTGCCATGTCGCATACGTCGCCCGCGGGAACTCGATGTAGAGCGCCGGGATTTCCTCTGGCCGCATGTACGACTCGACGACTCGAGCAACGTCGGCGGGGTCCCACACGAGGGTCACCTTCCGCCGATGATCTTCGCCCGCCGTCCGTTCGAGCGCTTCTCGCCCGACGAAATCGTGGTCGAACTTGACCACGTTGCCGTACCCGAGCTCCCGCGGCGTGAAGTAGTAGTCCTGGATGTCCGGCGAATAGAAGCTGCCGCCGAGACCCCAGATCGCCTCGCTGCTGGTCGCCGGCAGCCACTCACGGAAGGGGCGCAGCTGGTCGGCGGTGAAGATGGCCGGCATGGGCCGCGGAATCCAGCCCAGCTCCAGAGCGTTCGTGAAGTAGGCGAGCGACCCGACCCGGCGCAGGTCGAGAGCAGATCCGGCCTCCAGGATCGCCTCCTTGACAGCGGGACCGTCATCCCAGGGCCCGAAGAACTCGCACCCCGGATTGCCCGCCATCGTGTGCCGCTGGGCCCGGACCTCATGCCCGGCGATGGAGACAGGGAAGATGTGCGACCACGGCGCCTCGGGCAACGGAGCACCGGTGAGCCGTTCCACGAGCTCCAACGCGTGCGGCCCCTCCACTTGATACCGGTACACGGTGCGCCGGCCGGCGGGATTGTGGGAGAAGATCTCATCGGCCTCGACCGAAACGTCCCACCCGCCGGTCTCGGCGCAGAACCGCACCCAGTTGTGGCCGGCCGCCCGACCCACGAGCACCATCTCCTCAGGGGCGATGGTGTAGAGGATCCCGTCGCCAATGAGATGGCCGTCGGGGCTGCAGCAGACGAAGTGTCGGGAGCGACCGAGACCGAAGGTCTCGAAGCTGTTCACGGCCAGGCTCGACAGGAGCCGCTGGGCGTCCGGGCCGCGCAGGTAGGTCGTCGTCATGTGGAACGACTGGTCGTAGAACGCGATCCCCTCGCGCCACGCCCGTTGCTCGTCACGCCACGTCGTGAACTCCGGAGCGACGAATTCGGTGGGCTGCCGCAGCACGGCGTCCTTCAGGACCGATCCCTTGCGGTTGCTGTACAAGTGGTCGACGAGGTTGGGGACGGAGTCCAGGACATCCTGCAGCGATTGGGTCGGTTTCTCGGCGGTCACGTCGTCTCCTCTGGGTTTCGATCCCGGCGCGGGCGCCGAGTGCAAAGGCGCGGGGATGTCACCCGCTTGCGCCACGGTGTCGACGTGCACCCAACCCGCGCGACGGTTCCCCGGTCGGAGCGTACTTGGCGTCTGCTGCGTGGTGTCCCGGGTTCTGGTTGGCTGACTCTTGAACTGCTGTAGCTAGCGCCCGCGCCGCTTGTCCCGGTCGGGGCCCCACTGGCCGTAGATGGCGACCGCCTGGTTGAGCGGTACGAGGTCGCGGCGCTGGCGCCGCTCGGCCTCCGCCATGGCACCGGACACCGATTCGGCGGCCAGCTCCAGCTCGGCCCGTAGGCGGGCCACCTCCTCCTCCAGCTCCATCACGCGACGGATGCCGGCCAGGTTCATACCCTCGCCGGCCAGGTCGGAGATGCGCCGCAGCCGCTCGATGTCCTCGTCCGAGTAGCGGCGGTTGCCACCAGCCGTCCTCGCCGGTTCGAGCAGACCCTTGCGCTCGTAGATGCGCAGCGTCTGCGGGTGCATGCCGGCCAGCTCGGCCGCCACCGAGATCACGTACACGGCTTGGGTCCGCGAGCGCATCCGCATCAGGCCCCCTGTTGGGCTCGGGGAGACACGGTAGTGGCCCGGGCGAGCTCCTCGACCGCCGACCGCTCGGCGTCGGTCAGCTTCGTCGGCACGAGGACATCGGTAGTGACGATGAGGTCGCCGGTGCGTCGCTTGGTGGCCACACCTCGACCCTTGACACGGTGCTTCGCGCCCGGCTGCGTGCCCGCCTTGATGCGCAACTTGACCGGACCACCGTCGAGGGTCGGAACCTGTACGTCCGCGCCGAGGGCGGCTTCGGCGAACGTGAGCGGGATCCGTACCGTCAGGTTGTCGCCTTCGCGACCGAAGAGCGGATGAGGCACGACATGACAGGTGACGTAGAGGTCGCCCGGCGGCCCACCGTTGCGTCCCGGCGCGCCACGACCCTTGAGAGCGATGCGCTGGCTGTCGGCCACCCCGGCCGGCATGCGCACCTTGACCTCACGCGGGCGCCGCTCGACGCCGGTGCCCCGGCAGGTGGCGCAGGGGTCGTCGATGACGACGCCCCTCCCCTGGCAGGCGGTGCACGGGCTGGAGAACGAGAACAGGCCCTGGTTGTCCTCCACCACCCCGCGCCCGTTGCACACCCGGCACGCCCGCGGGGACGTGCCGGGCTTGGCGCCCGAGCCCGAGCAGGTCGAGCAGAGAGCATCGGAGGTGAGGTGGAGTGTGGTGGTCAGCCCGCGCACGGCATCCTCGAAGTCCAGCGTGAGCTCGGCCTCGAGGTCGGCGCCGCGCTGGGGCGCGATGCCGGTCGAGGCCCGCTGGCGATTGCGGCCGCGCCCGAACAGGTTGCCGAGGAGGTCGCCGACGTCCTCGGCACCGACGTCGAACGAGAACCCGCCCGCGCCCGGCCTTCCCGGCCCACCGGGACCGAACCCGCCGGCCATCGGACCGAGACGGCGCACCTCGTCGTACTCCTTGCGCCGGGCCTCGTCGCCGAGCACGTCGTAGGCGGCCGAGATCTCCTTGAACCGGTCCTCGGCCTTGGGGTCGTCCTGATTGGCGTCCGGGTGGTACTGCCGCGCCAGCTTCCGGTACGCCTTCGTGATGTCCTTGGCAGACGCCGCCTCGTCCACCCCCAACACCGAGTAGTAGTCCTTCTCAAACCACTCCCGCTGCGCAGCCACCTACCTCACCCCCTCCCAGAAGCGCTCGATCGACCAGACCTCGATCGACAGGTGCGGCCGGAGCGCCGGCGGGTGGCCGGGGCGACCGCAAGCCGACGTCCGGCCGAAAGGCCGGCGGCGGCGCGGATCGTGCCGGACAGGACCCGCCGGCACGGAGGCCGCAATCACCCCCGCGTCCGCACCATCGCCGGACGAAGCACACGCCCCTTCCAGCGATAGCCAGTCCGCAACGTCTCCACGACAACAGGCCCGTCGAACACGTCGTCCGCACCCGGCTCGTGCGCCACCGCCTCCGCCACCGAAGGATCGAACGGCTTGTCCTGCAGATCGAGCGCTTCCAACCCCTGCTTCTGCAACGCCCCGATCAACGCCGACCAGACCGGCTCGACCTGATCGGCCCCGTGGGCGAACGCCGCCTCGCAGGCGTCCAGGACCGGCAGCAGGCCCTCGACGACACGACCGGTGGCCCGGTCGATCTCCTCGCTGGTCTGCGCGTTCATGCGCCGGCGGTAGTTCTCGAAGTCGGCCTGCAGACGCAGGGCAATGTCCTTGAACTGGTCCCGTTCCGACAGCAGCGACTCGATGTCGTCCTCGACGGACTCGGCCGCTTCCGCGTCGAGCGGGGCCGCCTCGTCGACGACGTCCATCTCGGCAGCCCCAACCGCGTCGCGCTCGGCCGGTTCGGAAGCCGGGGATCCTGCCCCGGCCTCCGTCTCCGGCGACATCAGCTCTCCTCGTCGACGATCTCGGCGTCCACGACCTCGTCGTCGTTGGGGGTGGCGGACTCGGCGCCGGACGCCGAGGTGCCGGCGGCACCCGCGGTGTCACGCGCCGCGGCCTCGTACAGCTTCTGGCTGAAGGCCTGGCTGGCCGTCATCAGCCGCTCGCTGGCCGCCTTGATGGCCTCGGTGTCCTGACCACCGAGCGCGGCCTTCACGTCGGCCAGCGGCTGCTCGACCGCCGAGCGCTCCTCCTCGCTGACCTTGTCGCCCTGCTCCCGCAGGACCTTCTCGGTCTGGTACACGAGGTTGTCGGCGTTGTTGCGGACCTCGGCCTCCTCGCGGCGCCGCGTGTCGTCCTCGGCGTGGGCCTCGGCGTCTTTGACCATGCGGTCGATGTCGTCCCTGGCCAGCGAGGACTGGCCGGTGATGGTCATCGACTGCTCCTTGCCCGTGGCGCGGTCCTTGGCGGACACGTGGACGATGCCGTTGGCGTCGATGTCGAACGTGACCTCGATCTGGGGGACACCGCGGGGCGCGGGCGGCAGGTCGACGAGCTGGAACTTGCCCAGCGTCTTGTTGTACATCGCCATCTCCCGCTCGCCCTGTAGCACGTGGATCTCCACGGAGGGCTGCATGTCCTCGGCCGTGGTGAACACCTCGGTCCGGCGGGTGGGGATGGTCGTGTTGCGCTCGATGAGCTTGGTCATCACGCCGCCCTTGGTCTCGATGCCCAGCGACAGCGGGGTCACGTCGAGCAGCAGGACGTCCTTGACCTCGCCCTTGAGCACGCCAGCCTGGACGGCGGCGCCGATGGCCACCACCTCGTCCGGGTTGACGCCCTTGTGGGCGTCCTTGCCGGTGAGCCCGCGGACCATCTCCGACACCGCCGGCATGCGCGTGGAGCCGCCCACGAGGATGACGTGCTTGATGTCGTTCTGCGTGATGCCGGCGTCCGTGATCGCCTGCTCGAAGGGCATCTTGCAGCGCTCCAGCAGGTCGGCCGTCATCTGCTCGAACTGGGAGCGGGTGAGCGAGACGTCCATGTGCAGCGGGCCGTCGGGCGTGGCCGTGATGAAGGGAAGGTTGATCTGGGTCTGCTGCACCTGCGAGAGCTCGATCTTGGCCTTCTCCGCGGCCTCCTTCAGGCGCTGCGCGGCCATGCGGTCGGCGGCCAGGTCGATGCCGTGGGCGGCCTTGAAGTCCTTGACCATCCAGTCGATGATCCGCTGGTCCCAGTCGTCGCCGCCCAGGTGGGTGTCGCCGTGAGTGGACTTCACCTCGAAGACGCCGTCGCCGATCTCCAGGATGGACACGTCGAACGTGCCGCCGCCGAGGTCGAAGACCAGCACGGTCTCGTCGGCGCTGTCCTTGTCCAGCCCGTAGGCCAGGGCGGCCGCCGTCGGCTCGTTGATGATGCGAAGGACCTCGAGCCCGGCGATCTGCCCCGCCTCCTTCGTCGCCGTGCGCTGCGCGTCGTCGAAGTAGGCCGGCACGGTGATGACGGCCTGGGTGACCGTGTCGCCCAGGTACGACTCGGCGTCGCGCTTGAGCTTCTGCAGGATGCGGGCCGCGATCTCCTGCGGGGTGTACTGCTTGCCGTCGATGTCGGGCGACTTCCAGCTCTCGCCCATGTGGCGCTTGATCGACCGGAACGTACGCTCGGGGTTGGTGATGGCCTGACGCTTGGCCACCTCACCGACGAGCACCTCGCCCGCCTTGGAGAACGCGACGACGGACGGGGTGGTCCGCGCGCCCTCTGCGTTCGGGATGACGACGGGTTCGCCGGCCTCGAGGAACGAGACGACGGAGTTCGTGGTGCCGAGGTCGATGCCGACGGCTTTGGCCATGGTGAGGGTCTCCTGGGGATGCAGACGTACGAAGTGGTCCCAGCCTACGCACTCCGAGCCGGTGTTGCCAACGTCGGATAGCGAAAACTTGAGCGTAATCAACTCAACTTATGAGGCGGACCGTCGTCCGGGCCCGGCCGGCCCTCGGGTGGCGGGCCTCCACCACCAGCTCCGTGCCCTCCGGCGCCCGGACCGTCCAGGTGACCAGGGCCCGCTCGCCCGTCCCGTCGTTGGGCGCTCCGCCCTTCACGGCCAGCGACCGGAGGCCGTCGAGCTGCCCCAGCTCCCGGCGGGCCGCCCCGTCGAGCACCTCGAGCCCGGCCGGACCGATCAACTCGGCCACCACCGGCAGCACCAGGTTCTCCGTGCGGGCCCGCTCGGTGACCGTCGTCGGCAACCAGCCCGTGTTGGCGATACCGGCCCGCACCCGCCACGTCTTCTCGCCGAGCGCCTCGGCCTCGACCAGCAGGAGCTCGAGGATCGGCGAGGCGAGGGCCAAGGCGATGGCGAAGTCCGCGTGGCCGGCCACCTCTTCGGCCAAGCGGCCCGGCGGCGGGTTGATCCACGACCGCAGCCAGTTCCAACCGCCGAGCTCGACCGGGCCGAGCTGCGGGTGATCGAACGAGTACCAGTCGACGAAGACCTCGCCGGGGAAGTGCTCGTCGGCCCACCGCAGCACACCGAGCTCCTGCTGCACCGTCGGCCCAGTCGCCCAGATCCCGGTGTGGGCCCGCTCGCCCGTGGCGACCGCGATCACGTCCCAGAACTCGGTGGTCCAGCTGTAGACGCCCAGGTGGTCATATGCCCAGTCGTCCGCCGCGCCCGACATCAGCTGCGACTTGTCCCACGTGAAGTCCTCGAACAGGGAGTGAACCGGGTACGACGTGAGCTCGGTGCACCGACGGCCAAGCTCCGTCCACGTCCAGATGTCGATCGGCGGCAGCTCGCTGTCCGGTCTCGTCGACGACGGTCGCAGCAGCACACCGCCACTGGTGTGGAACGCGTTGTACCCGCACACGTTGGGCCGCGCCGTGATCGCGGCGAGGAGCGCGGCCGTCTCGGGCTCCGCGCCCGGGTAGTCGCCAGCCCCCCTCGCCTTCATGCTCCAGCCGGCGGGGAAGTTGCGGTTCAGATCAAGGCTCTCAGGATCGGGCGGCGTGGGAATGGTGAACCCGTCGTGATCGGTGACCGTGCCCTCGGCGAGGAGCCGGTAGCAGCCCGGACCGCCCGGCTCGTCGAAGGCGCGCCTGACCATGAGGCGGGGCTCGTCGGGATGCTCCCGCCAACCGCCGTCCGGGTCGGCTACCCGCATGCTGAGGAGCCGTCCGTCCCCGTCGACGTCGCCCTCGGTCAGGCCGGGCGGCACGTGACCATCCGGCCATGGCCATCGGCGCACGCTGGAGCGCACGAACCGGGGCCGGTCGGCGAGGGCGAGCTCGGCCCCGTCGGGGTTGACGCGGGGGACCACGTAGAACGTGCGCGTCCGGAGGGCCCGGGTGACGACCGGGTCCTTGCCGTAGCCACTGGCCAGCCGGTCGAGCAGGTGGAGGGCGGCGACACAGGCCGTCAGCTCGACGGCGTGGATGCTCGCGTCCACCCAGTGGGCCGGCTTCGTGTCGTCCGGGCCGGTCGCCTCGTCGGTGGCGGTGACCATCCAGACGTCGCGGCCCTCGTGCGAGCGGCCGATGCTCTCGATGGCCAGCAGCGACGGGTGCTCCTCGACGAGCGCGTGCAACTCGGCGGTCAGCTCGTCGTAGCGCAGGAACCGGTCAAGAGTGGGCATGGCGCCGACCGTAGGCGGCGCCCTGGGAGGCACGCCCTACCATCGGTCGTCATGCCCACGTTCGTCGTCCTGCGCCACGGCGAGAGCACCTGGAACCGGCTCAACCTGTTCACGGGTTGGCACGATGTGCCCCTCAGCGAGACCGGCGAGCGGGAGGCGGCGGCGGCCGGCGACACCCTGCGCGACGCGGGGCTCTGGTTCGACGTCGTCCACACCTCCCTCCTCACCCGCGCCGTCCACACAGCCACGCTCGCGCTCGACCGCCTGGGGCAGCCGTGGTTGCCCGTCGAGCGCTCGTGGCGACTCAACGAGCGCCACTACGGCGCGCTGCAGGGCCTGGACAAGAAGGAGACCACCGAGCGCCACGGGGCCGAGCAGACCAAGCTCTGGCGCCGCTCCTACGACGTCCCCCCGCCGCCGGTCGCCCCCGACGATCCCGAGCACCCGGGACAGGACCGCCGGTACCGCCGCCTGGCCCCGGACGTGCTCCCGGCGTCCGAGTGCCTGAAGGACGTGGTAGCCCGGGTGCTGCCCTATTGGTACGACGCGGTGGTGCCGCAGCTCCGGGCCGGGCTCGTCCCCCTGGTCGTCGCCCACGGGAACTCCCTGCGGGCGCTGGCGAAGCATCTGGAGGGCATCTCCGACGCCGACATCGCCGAGCTGAACATTCCGACCGGGGTTCCCCGGCAGTACGACCTCGACGACGATCTCGAGGTCGTCGAGGCCCGCTACCTGGGCGATGCGGACGCGGTGGCTGCGGCCGCAGCGGCGGTCGCGCAGCAAGCGGGCACGTGACCACGGCGAGTCCCCACCCGGGCCAAAATGCCGTGCTGCCCACCGTCCGTGGCCCCTCTCCCTGCCCTGCCGGCGAGGCGCTCGGTAACGTCGCGAACGCAGTCACGAGCCGGCGCGTCGACCTGAGCCCCCTGTTGGGCCGGGCCGGACCTGAGAACAGCAGGGAGGACCAGCGTGAGCCAAGTGGAGCGCACCGATCCTCCCCAGGGGGCGGATGAAGCGGGCGACTTCCCCGTGTCCACGCCTGAGCTGGGCCCCGTGAACGGGATCGCCGCCCACGAGTCCACCATCGACGCCCAGGACGAGGTCACCCTGGTCGCCCCGACCGGGCGCAAGAGCCACCTGCGCGAGGTCCTCGTCGGCATCGACGCCCTGGCCTTCGTCGCCGCCTGGACGCTCTCGCTGTTCGTCCTCGGCCGGGCCAACCGGGACACGGTCCAGGGCATGCTCGTCGTCCTCGGGACCACCGCCATCGGCCTGTGGCTCCTCAGCGTGCAGGAGCTGTACCTGGCTCGGGTATCGGCGATCCGCTCGGTCGAGCTCTCCCGCCTGACCAGGGCCGCGGGGCTGGCCGCGGTCGGCGAGATCCTCCTCACCCGCATCTTCCACGTGCCCGCCCGCCTCACCGAAGCCCTCGTGGGCGCGGCGCTGAGCCTGGTCTTCCTCATCACCGGCCGCAGCGTCTTCCGGGCCTACCTGGCCCAGGCGCGCCGCAACGGCCGCTACTGCCGCCGCGTCGTCATCGTCGGCGCCAGCGCGGAGGCGGCCGACATCATGGAGCTCATCGCCACCCACCCGGAGACCGGCTTCCGCGTCGAAGGGGTCATCGGCGAGCGCACCGAGGCCCTGGCCAACGGCATGGCCGCGCAGTGGCTCGGACCGGTGCAGGAGACCTTCGACGTGCTCGAGCGCCACGAGACCCGAGGCGTGATCGTCGTGGCGGGCGCCATCCCCGCCCCGCAGCTCACGGGCGTCGTGCGCGGGCTCCAGGAGCGCAACGTCCACATCCAGCTCTCCAGCGGCCTGCGCGGCATCGACTTCCGCCGCCTGCGTGCCAACCCCATCGCCTACGAACCGCTCTTCTACCTCGAGGCCCCCGTCCTGGCCCGCCGGCAGATTGCCCTCAAGCGGGTGATCGATCTCACCCTCGGCGTTCTCGGGCTCATCCTCGCCTCGCCCATCATCCTGCTGACCTGGATCCTCATCAAGATCGAGGACCGCGGCCCCCTGTTCTTCAAGCAGGTGCGGATCGGGCGTCACGGCAAGCCCTTCACCGTCTACAAGTTCCGCACGATGGTCGTCGACGCCGAGGCCCGGCTGAAGGAGCTGGAGGCCGACAACGAGCGGCGGGGCCCCCTCTTCAAGATGACCCGCGATCCCCGGATCACCCGGATCGGCAAGATCTTGCGGGACTCCAGCCTGGACGAGCTGCCCCAGCTCATCAACGTCGTGCGGGGCCAGATGAGCCTGGTCGGGCCCCGGCCCGCGCTCCCCTCCGAGGTGGCCCAGTTCGATCCCGAGCTGCGGGACCGCCTGAAGGTGAAGCCCGGCCTCACCGGCCTCTGGCAGGTCGAGGCCCGGGACAACCCCTCCTTCGACGCCTACCGCCGCCTCGACCTCTACTACGTCGAGAACTGGTCGGTCTCGCTGGACCTGATCATCCTGCTGGCCACCGTCGAGCACGTCATCGCCCGCCTGGTGTCGTCGGTGTTCGGACGCGAGCACAACAACGCCGAGGGCGCTTCCGTCCCCATGAGCTGATAGCGCGCGTCGCGCTCAGGACCGCCGGGCCACGACGACGTCGACGCTGAACGGCGCTCTGAGCGATCCGTCGGCCTGCGTATACGGGGCCAGGATGTCGACGGCGTCGCGCAGGATGCGGTCGTAGACCTCGGAACTGATGCGCTCGCGCAGCGGCGTGCTGTCGATCTCGGTTCTCACCGCGTCGGCCACCGAGGGAGCGCCGTAGACGCCCTCGTGGGTCGTGACCACCGGCTCGACGAGGCCGGCGCTGCGCACCGTGCCGAGCAGCTCGTCCGTGTCGCCGCACACGAAGTACGTGCTGAGGAGCGAGCGGGCCTCTGGTCCGGCGTGGCTCGCCATCATCTCCAGCGTGGGCCGGAAGGCGGGCTGTTGATCAAGTCCGCTCGGGACCAGGACCCCGACGGCGCCGCCGGGCTTGGCGACACGACCCATCTCGCGGAGGGCGCCGACCCGGTCCGGGAAGAACATCAGCGCCATCTGGCAGAGCACCCGGTCGAAGGCGGCGTCCGGGAACGGCAGCGCGGCCACGTCCCCCTCGCGCCACTCCAGGTCCGGCGCCACCCGTCGGGCCACGGTCAGCATGGCCTCGTTCAGGTCCACCCCGACCACCCGGCCCGCGGGAGCGACGCGCCCCGCCACCGTGCGCGCCACGATGCCGGTGCCACAGGCGACGTCAAGCACCTGCTGGCCAGGCCGGACCTCCGCGGCGTCGCACAGCAACGGTGCCCACTGCGCGAAGAAGCCGGGGACGAAGGCCGTCTCGTAGAGCTCGGCGGCCTCGATGGGGACCTGGAACGACTCGGATGGTTCGGTGGCGGTCATGACCCGATCATCCCCGTCGCCGGGCCGGCGAGCATCGGGCAACTGACCCATCCTGCCCGTGGGGCGGCCGCGGCGCGGCGTCCGGTCGCTAGGGCAGGACCCGGGCCGCGTATGCCGCCGCTTCCGCCCGGTTGCGCAGGTCGAGCTTGGTCAGGATGCGGCTGACGTGATGCGACGCGGTCTTGCGGCTGACGAAGAGCCGCGTCGCGATCTCGGGGTTGGAGAGCCCTGCACCCAGCAGCCGGAGCACCTCCTGCTCCCGTTCCGTCAGCGTCCCGACGCCCCTGGGCCCGGCCCGGCCGGGCACGCCGAACGACCGGAGGAGCGCGGCCGCCCGGTCCGCTTCCATGGCCGCGCCGAGCGCGTCGAACGTGGCCAACGCGTCTCGGGCGTGCTCGACGGCGACGTCGGGCTGCCGGCCCGACAGCGCCCGAGCCAGGTGGTACTGCGCGCGAGCCGCCTCGAACGGGAACCCCGTACCGGCCAAATTCGCGAGGGCGGCTTCCAGCTCGACGACCGCCGCCTCCGCGTCGTCGCCGGCCAGCAGCACCCGACCCCGCGTCGCGCCCAGCAACGCCGCCAGCCGCTCGCTGTCGCAGGACTCCACGACCTCTTCGAGGCGTCCGAGCGCGGCTCGCGCACCGGCTAGGTCTCCTGTGGCGAGTTGCGCGTCGACCAGCAGCTCCAGCGCCGCGGCGCGGTGGGAGCGGTGGGCTTCCAGGTGGTGCAGGCGGCGCTGCAGGTGACGGCTCGCCCCCGCGCCGTCGCCTCGCGCCAGAAGCAGCGCGGCCCGCGTCAGGGCCGCGTCGGCCTCCGCCGCCATGCCTGCACCGAGGCCGGCATCCAGGGTTTCGGCCTCCTCGAGCCGTCCCTGGCGCACCCGCAGCGCGGCCAGGCGGCTGAGGGCGCGGGCGTGCAGACCGGGGCAGGTCCCCTCCGTGATCCTCAGGCCGGTCGCCAGCTCCCGCTCGGCATCGGCCCACCGCCCCTTGGCTGCCAGCACGCTGCCGTAGAAGATGCGGCACTCGGCGTAGAGGAACGGCGAGCCGTACGTCTCGGTGAAGCGGTCGGCCACGTCGCACCACTGCGCGGCCCGGTCCACGTCGCTGGCCAGCTCGCAGGCGTTGAGCATGTCGCAGCAGGCGTAGACCACGGTGTCCAGGTTCGAGCGCTCACCCGCCAGCGCGGCGACCATCGCCTCGTCCAGCATCGCGAAGCCCTCGTCGACGTCGCCCCGCCCGACCCGGATCAGACCGAGCTGGGACAGGGCGTCAAGCTCCATGTCGATGTCACCGGTCTGGCGGGCGAGCTCGAGGGCCTGCTCGGTCAGCGCCTGGGCGCGGTCGAGGTCGGGCATGCGGTAGGCGCGCGCGATCCACACCCACGCGTGGAGCGGGCCGGGCTCGATCGCCTCCAGCAGACGGTCGGCCCGGCCCAGCCACCCGTTGGCCGCCGCGGCGTTGGCGAAGTTGGCCTTGTACGTGATGGCCAGCCACGCCGCGCATTGCACGGCCGGCTCGAGCGCGCCGGACCGACGGAAGAGCGCGTACGCCTGCGTCGCGCGATCGACGCTCGGCTGGCTCTCGCCCAACCACCACAGCGCGGCCGCCAGCCCGAAGCAAGCGTCGCCGGACTCCGTCTCGGCCAGGCTGGCCTCGAACAGCTGGCGGGCCTCGGTCCAGCGCCCCTCGGCCAGCGCGGTCTGGCCGGCGACCAGCAGCTCCGGGGTGGTCACCCGGACATCCTTGCCGACTCCTCCCGACCCCGGCCCGGCCGGGCCGCCCCGGCGCCGCCTCGGCGTGTGTCAGCTGGCGAGCGCGCTCCCCGGCCGGAGGAACGAGCGGGCGACCCGCCGCTCGTCGTCGTCGATCCCGAGCAGGATCGACACGCCGAAGTAGACGAGGATCATCACCGCGGCGACGGGTATGACGGCCCAGACCTCTCCCACGGCCACGCGCAACGAGAAGCCCACGACACCGCTCACCACGCCGGCGAGCACCATGTTGACCATGGGTGACGAGAACGGCAGGACGCCGAGCACCTTGCCCTTCACCTGCAGGATCCTGGCCGTGCCGAGGGCGAGGAAGGTCGTGGTCCAGGCCACGGCCGCCCCCACCCCGCCGAAGGTGGGCACGAGCACGACATTGAGCGCCACGTTGAGGATCAGGCCGCCAACGTTGTCGAACAGGTTGTAGAGCTGCAGGCCGGCCATGTTGAGGATGGGCCCCGCGGCCCCGACCGCGGTGTCGAAGAGCACGCCCAGCACCAGCACGCGACTGATCCAGGCCGCCTCGCGGTACTCCTCGCCGAACACCGCGAGCAGCCAGTCGGCCTGCACCAGCACGACGACCAGGAGCGGCAAGGTCAGACGCATGAGGATGGCCGACGTCGTGACGTAGAGCCTACGCACGACCGAGTACTCCTGCCGTCGCAACAGATCCGCGGCGCGAGGCGCGAGCGCGCCGGTGAGCGCGTTGACCGCCAGCGCGCAGAACAGCACGGTACGGGTGGCCACCTGGTACTCGGCCACGACATCGGCGGTGGTGAGCACGGCGAGGACCTGCACATCGGCCCACCGGATGCCTTCCAGCGCGACGGACGACGCCCACGTGGCGGCCCCGAAGCGCACCAGCACCCCCGTCTGGCGGACGGGCTTGACCTTCTGGTGACCCTGCATGAGCCGGCGCAACCACATCCACGCCATCACCGACGCGATGACGCTGGCCACCTGCAGCATGATCAGCGAGCCGGTGATCCCGGCGCCCAGAGCCAGCGCCCCCGCCGTGAGCGCGACCCGGATGAGGGGCTCGGCCATCGAGCCGACGATGGCGTTGGGGCGCATCGTGCGCCAGCCCATCGTGGCCGAGAGCACGACGATCGTGAACGAAGCCGAGGGCAGACCGACGGCCACCCAGCGGAGGCCGTTGACCAACTCGGGATCGCCGTAGACGCTGTTGGCCAGCCAGGGCGCGGCGAGGAACAGAACGACGCCGAGGATGGCGGCGAGACCGACCGAGACCGCGATCCCCACGGCGATGGTCCCCCGCAGCGCGGCGTCGTCGTCGTCGGCGAGGTTGATGGCGACGAAGCGAGTCATCGCGGAGCGCATGCCGCCGAGGGCGATCGTCTGCAGGATGCGGCGAAGCGCGAAGGCCTGGATGTAGATGCCGGTCAGGGTCTGCCCGAGGTTCTTGTTCAGGACCCAGAACAGGCCCAGCACGCTGACGGTGTTGATCAGCGAGCCGACGAGGTTCAGGCTGCCGCCGCGCGCGACGTGGACGACCTCGGCGCTGCCGCTGACAGGTGCTTTGCGCCCGGGGGGTTCGCTCAGCCTCGTCACGAAGGGCCGATCCTCGCAGCTCCGGCCATCACGTCTGCATCCGCTCGGAGCGCTCCCCGTCCGCCTCCTGCCCCTCGCGCTGCTTCGCCCACGCAGGCTCGCTGAGCAGGGCCAACGCCACCATCACGATGGCGCCGAGCAGCAGCGAGCCGAGGACGACGGCGAGCCAACGCCGGGCCACGTCGCCCACCTGGGACACCTCATCGCCGTCCTCGGTGACCTCGACCGCGGGGCCCGAGCCCGCCCGCACGACGGCGGCTTCGATCTGGTCGAGCTCCTGCTGTGCGGACGCCGCCAGCGCCTCCGCCCGCTCGACATCGCGGTCGAACGCCGCCAGCACGTCAGCGGCTTGCGCCAGCTCCTCGGCCTGCGCCTCGAGTGCACGCACCTGGGCCTGGCACGTCGGCTGGTCCGCCCCCTCGGGCACGATGGCTCCCGAGGCGCACAGCCGGAGCTGCGCGAGCTCCGGCCCCAGGATGGCCAGCTCGTCGGCCGGCGTCACGCCGTTGCGGTCGCGCACGAAGGCGTCGCGCATGCCCTGCGCGTCCACTGCGGTGTCCACCGCCTTTGCCACCTCCGCCTCCACCCGGGCCCGCTGGGATTCGGCGGCCGCCACGTCCGGCGCCGCCAGCGACTGGCCGGCGCGGGCGACGAGATCGCTGAGGATCTGGCCGGCGTCGGCCAGCCGCTCGGATGTCGTCATCTCGGCCTGCATCACCGAGGACTGGCGGAGCCGTCGCACGAGCGTGTCACCGAGGGCCGACACGGGGACGCCGGCCCTCTCGGCCGTATCCGAGCGGACGGTCCGCGACTGCACGGTGGCGTTCAGGTCGGCGGCGTAGCGCTGCCCGGCCGCCGCGTTGGTCACGACGGCCGGGGGATAGACCGTGGCTCGGCTGACGTAGAGCCGCGGCGGCTCCCACGTCAGCGCCAGGCCGATGATGGCGGCGACCACCGCGACCGCCACGCCGATCGGCCAGAAGCGCAGGGCGCGCCGGAGCACATCGGTCACCGTCAGTCCAGCCGTGCCCGTAGTTCCTGTCTCGCTCATCCGGCCACCATCCGCGCTGCGGGAAGAGACGAGTCAGGCCGGGGTTCGCTCGCCGGCCGGAGCTCGGCTTCGGCGGGCGGGGTCGCCACCGGTACCGCGCCATGACGCGCGACCCACGCCGCCGCCGCGGCGAGCGCCAGGACGTACCAGAGCAGCACCACCTGGCCGAGCAGGTTCGCGGCGACGGACGTGACCACGAACGACGACACGACACCGACGAAGGCGAGCGCGACGGTGGTCGATCGGGACCCGCGGGCCCGTCGCCACGCGGCGACGGCGATCCCGACCAGCGCCACCAGGACAGCGGCGTACGCGGCGAGGCCCAGGATGCCCATCTCGACCAGGGCCCGCAGGACGTCGTTGTGGGGCGGCTGCCCGTTGGGCAGGCGCGCCGCGACTACGTCCGGACCGATGCCCGTCACCGGGTTGCGGTCGGCCAGGTCGACGACGTCGGACCACTGGCCGAGTCGCCACCCGAAGCCGGACTCCGACCCACTGACAGCGGCGTTGGGCGAGGTGAGCTGGTCGATGCGGCGGCCCACATCCGGAGACGCCACCGCAGCGACGACGATCAGCAGGACCAGCGCGGGGAGCACCCAGCGACGGCCGGCCACCCACAGCATGACGAAGCCTCCGATGACGACGGAGACCCACGCCAGCCGGGTGTAGGTGAGGACGAGCGCCAGGGCGACAGGGACCATGGCCGCCGCCGCCAGAAGCCGGGGCTGGCCCGGCCGGACGAGCACGAAGGCGGCGAGGACGAGCACCACGATGACGAGGAAGTGGCCCAACGGGTTCGACTGGGTGAAGGTGGCGATGGCCCGTTCGATGCCGTCCTTCACCTCGAACCGATCGAGGCCGAACAGAGGACCGAAGAGCGCGACGGCGACGGGGATGACGGCCGCGCCGAGCACCGCGGCGACGAACCGGTCCGGCCGCTGGGTCTGCTCGCACAGCCGGTCGACCACGAAGAACATGAGAACGGCAGTGGCGAGACGGGACATCTCGACCGCGCTCCGTCCCGGCATCTCACTACCGAGCGTGGCCACGCAGGCGGCGAGCAGAAGGGCGGCCAGCGCCAAGCCGGCCCACGAGCGGGGATGGCGCTCGCCCCGCAGCAGCCGCCGGATCCACCAGACGGCGGACACGCCGATGAAGACGGCCGCCAGCACGGTGGAGGGGTCCGTGATGGTCCACCCGTCCGACTCGTGCAAGCCGTCCACGGCCGGCCGCAGAACCAGCACTACCAGGACGAACAGCTCCATGCTGCGCAGCGCGAGCAGCACGAGCGCCGCCGCGCCGAGCGTGCTGCCGACGGCCAAGGCGGTTGACGAACCGGGTTCCCCTGCCCCCGCCAGGACCAGGATGGCGGCCAGTGCGCCCACCAGGACGATGGCCAACGCGTCGAGCGATGCCGGTCCGAGAGGCTGTCCGAAGCGCGTGGGAACCGCGAGGACCGGTTCCCGAGCCATCCGAGCATCCTGCCACCATCCGTGGTCATGGGGTCCACGGACCTGGGGCGCCGCGCGGCGCTCAGCCCGCGCAGTGTGGTGGTCGTGACGTTGCGTGCCCGGCGGACCGCTCAGCGCCCCGCGGCCCGCCTCCTGGCCCGTCAGCGGGCCGTGGCCGCGGGAGCGGTCCATGGCAGCTCCCGCCCCAACACGTCGTAGAGCCGTTGGTTGTGGGGTGCGTAGTACGTGGCCATCTGCTCGCGGAGCTCGGGATCCAGCGCGCTCTTGCGATTGGCGTTGGCAGCCTCGAATCGACCGCCATCGACCGGTCCGACACCGAGGAAGTCGAACACCTCGTTCATCACGGCGAGCGGCTCGGCGAACAGCTCCTCGCTGACCACGACGTGGAGCTGCTCGGGCGCGAACAGCCGGTGCACGGCGGCGATCTGCTCCTCGTAGTGGCCACGCCGGAGGTAGGAGTGCAGTCGCCAGTGCCGGTCGTCCTGGACCTCGCCGGAGCGGATGCGCTCCTCGGCGCCGGCGAGGCGCTCCGGCTCGACGTCGAGGGCGTCGGCGAACGGGAGGTCCTCGTTGCCGCGGGCCACCTCGTAGGAGTAGTGGGACCACGCCCGCTCCACGGGATCGCGCAGCACGATGACCATGCGCACCGTCGGCAGCTGCGCGGCGATGCGGTCGAGCGCCAGCGGGTGGAAGCAGTAATAGGGGCTGGCCTCGCCGACGACCACCCGCCGGCCGGACGCCCGCTGGCGGTCCATCCAGCTCTGCCGCGGGAAGTGGGCCCGGTACCACGACCAGCCCTTGTCGTGGTTGACGTCGAAGTAGTGGCTGGCCTTCGCCGCCTTCGGCTCCACGACGTCGGGATGCGCGGTGAGGTACTGCTGCAGGGAGGTCGTGCCGCCCCTCTTGGTGCCGATCACCAGATAGTCCGGCACGGCCCGCCAGCGAGCGGTCACCTGCCCGACGGTCCGGCCGAAGGCCTTGGAGGCCAGCGTCGGCAGCGGGGAGGTGGACAGCTCGGCCATCAGGTCGTCCTGTTCGCGGTCGACCCGTAGCCGCGCAGCAGCAGCGGGAGGTCCACGCTGATCACGCTCTCGAGCTCGGCGGAACGTTCGGGGTGGCGCAGCGCCACGCCGGCCACCAGCTCCGCGAAACCGTCCGGTGCGTCCTCGTCGAAGCCCATGGCGAGGAAGTCGAGGTACTCCTGCTCGGTCAAGTGCAGGCCGGGGATGAGGAGCGCGGTGTTGTCACGCACCGACTGCTTGTCGCCAACCAGCTGGTACGAACCGGCGGGCAGGACCTTGCGCCCGTGATGGCGCAGCAGGGCGATGCGATGGCACCCGTCGACGGGGACGAAGCGGGGACCCACCGTCTTGCCCGTGGTCGTCCGGGTCCCGGCCGGGACCTCCCGGAGCAGGAGCTCACCCCAGGACTCGTCGGCGGGGTTGAAGCGGGCCCGCACGGCCAGCACCCGCTCCACCTGGTCGGCGAACGCCTCGTCGAGCGACCGGCCCTTGAGGAGCTTCGTCCTCGACCCGATCACGATGTCGCGGTACCACGAGTAGTAGGGCTGGTTGCGAGCCTCGATGACCAGGTCCCCGAACTCGTCCAGCAGGTCCACGTTGGCGTCGAGGAAGGCGAAGAACTGCTGGCGCACGACGACGTCGTAGCGCAGGGGGCTCACGAGCTCGTCGAGCAGCACATCGACCGTGCCCGGCTGCTGGTCGAGGTGACCGCGGCGCCGAAGGCGTCGGGCCAATCGGGCCGGCGTGGTCTCGCCCTCGACGATGGGCTCGACAACCGGCTCGTCGTCGACGACGGCGAGGGCCTCGGTGACCAAAGCCGGCTCGGGCCGGGAATCGGCCGGGCGGGGGGAGCGCCGACCGCCCCGACGCAGGACGCTGAGGAGGTCGCGCAGCACCAGGCGATCCTCGGCTGTGAGCCCGAGGGCCACGATGAGGCTGGCATAGACAGCGAACACCACCGGTGTGGCGATGTACAGCTCCTTGCGGGGCGAGCCGTCCACCAGCTCCCGTACGACCAGCGCCGCCAGCACCGACCACGCGAACGCGGCGAGCGCCTTGGGCGTGCCTTCGCTGAACGGCCAGGCGGGCGTGATGTACCGCCGCACCTGGTAGGCGCGAACGGCGTTGACGGCAATGAGCGACACGGTCCAAGCAGCCGCCGCGCCGCGCAGGCCGTAGGTGGGGATGAGCGCGAAGTTGAGCCCGACGTTGATGGCCAGCGCGGCCAGGTTGTCGTAGAGCGCCAGCTTGTTGTACCCGGCCTGGTTGAGCATCGTGCCGCAGGGGCCGGTCATCACGTCGGTGAGCTTCCCGAAGGCCAGGATGACGGTCACCGTGGCGCCCACCCCGTAGCCGGTGCCGAACAGGGCCAGCAACGGCCGGGGGAAGATGAAGATGATGGCGAAGAACGGGAGCGCGAAGCGCGTCATCCAGCTCGCGGCCGCCTTGTAGGCGATCGCCAGGCGCCGCAGTTCTCCGCGCCGGGTCAGATCGGCCACCCGGGGCGCGAGGGACTGGCTGATCGGGCTCATGGCGAAGGTGGCGAGCACGACGAGGCTGGTGGCCACGCTGTAGATGGCGAGCTCGGCGGGGCTGACGTACAGCGGCAGGATCAGCTGGTCCAACCAGAGAAGGCCCTGCGTCGTGAACGTCGCCAGCCAGGCCAGCGACGAGAACCGCATGATCTCCCGCGAGGCGAACCGGGGCTTGACGTGCGGACCCCGCACGAGCACCGCCAACCACACGAGGGCGAGCGCGGCCGTGATGTACGGCACCACGACGAACGCCTGCAGCACGCCGGTCAGGCCGGCACCAGTCCCGATGGCGATCGCCGTGAGCACCACCCGCAGCGCAGGATCGAGCATCAGCCCCAAGAACGCGTTGGGCCGCATCGTGCGGAAGCCCGAGCAGGCGGCGAGCGCCGCCATGGTGATGGCGGCAGGGGGTACCGCGAAGGCGACGTACCGCAGCGGGGTGAGCAGCTCCGGGTTGTCGTAGATGCCGTTGGCGATCCAGCCGCTCGCCGCGTAGAGGAGGACGCCGACGGCGATGGCGGACGCGGCTGGCGATCGCCATGCCCGAGCGAACCGTGCCCACGACGGCTCCACGGTCGCGATCGGCGCGGAACACCGCCACGTAGCGGGTGAGGGCCTGGCCCAGCCCGAGGAGCGCGACGACCTGCAGCAGCGAGAACAGCGCGAAGGACTGCCGGAAGAGCCCGACATCCGTCTTGGAGAGGTTGCGGGTGATCAGCAGGAGGACGACCATCGTCCCGACCTGCGTGACCGCAGCCCCTATGAAGTTGAGACCACCTCCGCGCGCCAGTGCGACGAGCTCACGGTCGTCGCCTCGCCGCGCCGCGGCTGCCGGGGACGTCATGGGCGATCAGCGATCCGCCCCGGCTTCGTCGTCGCCGTCGAAGTCCGAATCCGCCGCCGGCACCCGCGCCCACACCCGGCCTCGTCCATTGGTCTCCGGCCCGTTCTGCTCGGGCCCGTCGTGCTCGCCCGGGCCCCCATCGACGGACAGGTCGTCGTCGATGTCGGCGTTGTACAGCCGCCGACGCGACGCCACCGTGGCGGCGACATCGTCGTCGAGCTCGTCCTCGAGGTCCTCCCCGAGGTCCGCCTCGTCGAGGTCGGCCTCCAGTTCGTCCTCGTCGAGCTCAGGCAGCGCCAGATCGTCCAGCTCGGCCTCGTCCAGCTCTGCCGCGTCGAGTTCGGCTGCATCCTCGGCGACCGCGACGTCATCCTCGAGCTCGTCCTCGAGGTCATCGTCGACGTCATCCTGGAGCTCGTCGTCGATGTCACCGTCGATGTCATCCTCGAGCTCGTCCTCGATGTCCTCGTCCTGGAGGTCCTCCTCGATCACGACGTCGTCGACCACGACCGCCTCGTCCTCGTCGTCCTCGTCGACCTCGTCGGCGTCGACCACGACCGCCTCGTCCTCGTCGTCGAGGTCGTCGTACTCGTCGTCGGCGTCCTCAGCGACCACCGTGGCCGCGGACGCGGCCGGAAGTCCGGCCGGGCCGGCCGCGGCGCCGATCAGCGCGGGTGAGCCCGGAACCGGACCGGACGTCGCCGACTCCAGCTCGTACTCGTCGTCAGCCGCACCGGCCAGCTCGGCGTCATGGTCCGGACGGGCGGGACGGTTGGCCCGCCGCTTCTGGAAGGCGTCGAGCAGCAGCACCACACCGATGGCGATGGGGAAGCCGGCCACGACGGCCGCAGCCGCCGTCTTGACGACCCGCGTCTTGCGCACGACCGACTGCCCCTCAGCCGAGAAGGTGAGGTCAGGCTCGAACCCAACGGTTGCCAACTTTTCCTGGGCGACCGCCAGCTCCTCCTCAGCGGCCGTGTCCGTCTCGGTGGCTGTGGCGATCTGGGCGGCAAGCGCCTCCACATCGGGCATCACCCGCTCGAGGGCCAGGATGCGAATGTTGGCCTCCTCGACGCGGGTCCGGTAGGCCGCAGCGGCCGCCGGGTTGCCGCCGGCGAGCGACGCCAGCTCTTCCCGCTCGTAGAAGCGCTTCTCAGCACGAAGGTCCTCGAGCTCGGCCTGCGGCCGGTTCGTCTTCACCTCGGCGTAGATGGCGTCGAGTTGGGCGTTCGCCTCGTCGATCTGCTTCTGGGACTCCTCGATCCGCCCGCTCGCCGCATCGACCGCCTGTTGGGCGTTGCGCAGCTCCGGTGTCTGGAGGTACGAGAGGGCGCCCCCCGCGAGGCCGTTGATCACGGCCTTCGCCTCGGTGGCGTCTTTCCGCTTGTCCTGGAACGACATCGTGAGCTGGCTCGAGTCACCGACCTGGGCGATGCGGACCCGCTGGATGCGCCTGACCGGGACGCCGGACTCCTCGGAGACCTGGTTCTGGACGGTCGGGTTGTCCGCGGCGGCCTGGAAGTCGGCGACGAGCTGGGCCACCTGTGCAGGGGTGGTCGTCTCGTCGCGCGGCAGCTGCAGCGTCGCGGTCGTGCGGAAGGCCTGGGGCTGGCCGACCGCGATGAGGCCCGCCACGACACCGGCCACCGCCGGGATCATGACCAGCAGCCAGGCTCGCTTGCCGAGCACTCTCAGATAATCCTTGATCTCCACTGTCTTCTCCTCAGTTGCTGGTCACGCACGAATCGGAGCCGGTCGCCCCCCGGCTTCCAGGGCGTTCTGCTTGTCGAGCCATCCGAACCGGCCCACCGCGTTCGCGCAGGCCGCGAAGGCGAACAGGTACCAGAGCACGACGGCTTGGGACATCACGTTGGCCACGAGGCTCACGAGCACGAAGGACACGAGGCAGCCGGTGAAGCCGACCGCCACCCCCCGTTCCCAGCCTGCTCTGGCATCCTTCAACCCGCGCGGGCCACCCTGGTCAGGGCGATCAGCAGCGCGATGTAGGCCATCAGCCCGAGGGCGCCCATCTCCACGTAGGCGCGGAGGAAGTCGTTGTGGGGCTGCTTGGCTCCGTCGGCCACCTGCTCGGTGACGCGGAGACCGATGCCCGTGACCGGGTTGTCGACGGCGAGCGAGACGACCTCGCTCCAGTACGAGAGGCGCCACGCCAGGGAGTTGCCCTCACCGGTGAGAGCCGTGTCGGGCCCGTTGTCGGACGTGAGGTCGCCAAAGCGATCGACGACGCTGGGTACGAACAGGGCCACGCCGAGGGCTATGGCCACGAGGGCCAGCAGCAGCCGCTTGCTCTGCCACCAGCCGACGACCATCAGGCCGATGAGGAGGGCGAGCCACGAGCTGCGGGTGTAGGTGAGCACCATCAGCACACCGAGGCCGCTGATACCGATGAGCATGGGCACCCGGGCTTTCTTCGGCAGGTGCGGGTACATGGCGACGGCCATGATGATGATGAAGAGCAGGTAGCGGGAGAAGCCGTTGGCCTGGTCGAACGTGCCCCGGACCCGCTCGATGCCGTCCTCGAGCGCGGCGCGGCGGTCGAGCAGCGGGGCGCCGATCAGGTAGGTGCCGAACGAGGCGACCAGCGGCACGAGCGCCGACCCGAGGGCGGCGATCATGATCCGGCGGACAGCCTCGGGTGTCGTCGCCAACCGCTCCAGGACCAGCGCCATGACGACCACGGACAGGATCCGCGAGAACTCCGTCAGGCTCACGTCATGGATGCGGGAGGTGATGGTGCTCAGGAAGCAGGCAAAGGCGAAGAAGAGGAGTGGCGCTGTCATCACCGACCGGCGCAGCCGTTCACCCCGATAGGCGCGCCCCGCCAGCCAGAGCAGGGATGCGCCCATGAAGAGGAGCGACACCAGGCTCGACGGGTTGGTGATGGTCGTGCCTCGGCCGCCCAGGATGTCCAGGGAGGCACGGAGGAAGAGGCAGACGAGGACGAAGAGCTCGAACCGGGTCAGTGCCAGGTAGACGAGGCCCGCTCCCACGACGGCGCCGACCGGGTACACGATGAGCTTGACGTCGCCGGCACCCACCAATGACGCAATGACGACCGTGAGGGCGATGGCGCCCAGGATCCCGGCGATCAGCAGCTTGCGGTCGAGCGGCAGCACGGGGGCAGCCTCGTCGTCCATCGGGCCCTCGCCCGTCTGATCCGGAGCGATGGAGGTCATGCCGCCCCCCGGGAGGACGGGGCCACGGGCCGGACGGGCACGGCGCGGGAGCGGTGCGCGGCCGCGACCGCGTCGAGCCGGTCTTCGAGGTCGGCGCAGACGGCCCGGATCCGGGGGTCGATGTCGAGCGGGGTGGCCCGGACGGAAGACGACTCGCGGGCGTCGATGTGGGAGATCAGGTCGTCCGTGAAGCGCAGGTCGAGCAGGTTGAGCACCGGTTCGATGGCCTCCCTCGGGTTTCGGACCAGGTCCCGGTAGGAGACGACCACCAGATCGGACCGGTCGGTCAGGCCGAGGTCGAGGACCAACCGGTTGCGGACGTACCAGAACAGGGCGGACGCCGAGGCCGGGCTGGTGCGCTCCCAGTCGAAGCTGTGGATCAGCTCCATCGTGTCCGGCCGGATGCCCTGCGCCTGCCAGCGGTCGAGGGACTGTCCGGCGGCCACGTCAGCCAGGACCGTCAGGTTGTGGTCGCGGAACTTCGACAGCGACGAGCGGACCCGGCCCTCCATGCCGCGATAGGCCCAGATCACTCGCGGCGGCATGGTGGTGTCGAGCGCCAGCAACTCATCGGTCCGGTGGCTGTCGCACAGCGGCTTGAAGAGCGTGTAGCGGGCACGGCTGCGCTCGGTCACGTCGCGGACGACATCGAGACCGCGCAGCTCGTAGCGGCGGAAGACCTTGCGGTCGTTCTCGTTGTGGACGGCGACGTCGGGTGAGCGCTCGAGGCCCCGCACGACCATGTTCGTACCGGACCGCTGGACGCCGACCAGGAAGACGGGCGTGGACATACCCGCTTCGACGCCCCGCGTCGCTCGCCAGAGAGCCTTGCGGGCGGCCACGGGAGCGCGCTCGAACAGGTTGAGCTGGTCCTCCTCGACGAGCTTGGCGATGCCCTCCTCGCGCGCCCAGCGCGTGTGGCGGCGGACTTCGAAGGCCAGCCGACGCACACCGGTCTTGCCGTCGAGCAGCTCCGGGCCTTTCATCGCTCCGACCGCCCGCTCATCAGGCCGCCCCCGCCAGCACCGAGGCCTGCTCCATCGGAACCTCGACCATGACGGGGCTGGTGCCGATGCCGGTGGCGCCGCTCTCCGTCGTCGTCGTGGCACCGAGGAGGCTCCCTGCCCCGGCCGCCCAGTCCGCCTCGACCGCCTCGTCGGTGGCCCAGGCCACGACCGTCGCCTTCTCGCCCTGCCGGGCGACGAACCCGAGCAGACCCTCACTGTCGAGCGGCTGGAGCGTGGCGCCGTTGGTCACCCGGACCAGCTCCTCGAACGCCCCGGCGACGGCCCGCGGCGTGCCATCCGGCTCCAGCAGCCCGAAGCGCTTCTCCTCGCCACCGGTGCCGTTGGGGTCGGCGGCCAGCGGCAGCCAGAGCACCCGCCCGGCGCCGTAGGCCAGCAGCTGCGAGACGGTCTTGGTGACCTCCTCGGTCAGCGCCGCCTCGGACTTGGACTCGTCGACGTCGAACAGGCCGACCTCCCAGGCCTCGATCGGCATGTCGGCCGGGATGCGCGACCGGAAGAACTCCATCAGGAGGGGCGCGGCGTCCCAGCGCTCGTAGAAGTGCATCTGCAACCGGTCGATGACGCCGTCCTCGGCCAGGCCGAGGGTGGCCTCGATGACAGCATTGTTGTACTGCCACTTCTCGGTGGCGATGAGGGCCTGCAGCTCCTCCTGCGTGCTGAGGGCCGGGTAGTCGCGCGTGCGGGACGTGTGCCGGCGGGCGTAATAGCGCTGGTAGGCCTCGAGGGCCTCGTCGTCCTTGCCCTGCGCGAGGAGGTCCAGCACGACTCCGGTGCCCATCGTGGGACTCGACAGGCCGGAGTCGAGGATGACGGCGTCGGGCTGGGCGGCTCGGATGACCTCTGCGGCGTGCTCGACGAGCGCCGCGTACTCGGCCGGCGTTCCCGCCCACTGCGCGGTGTTGTTGATCTCGTTCTCGATGGCCCACTCGGTGACCCCGCGCGCCCCGTAGCGCTCGACCAGCGCCCGCAGGAACTCGTCGTAGGCATCCATGTCGGTCGGGGTGACGGACGCCGTCTTGCCCTTGGCGCCCCGGGCCTCGCCGACCTGGCCGCCGGTGGCCCAGCAGGAGCCGACCCGCACCTTCAGCATGAGCTCGTGCCCGACGGACTCGGCCTGGTCGGCGACGGTGTCGAGCTCGGACCAGTCGTAGGTGCCCGGCTGCGACGAGACGTCGCACAGGACCGCTTCGTAGAACGTGCCGCTGCCCGCGCCCAGCTCGGTCAACCACGGTTGGTAGCGGTCGAAGGCCACCCGGGCGTACTTCACGCCGACGGGGAACTTGGTGACCGGCGGATGGGTGGGTTCCGGGAGGACCACGCTCGGCACTGGCGTCGGGGGCGCGCTCGAGGCATCGTCACCACCGCCGGCCGAACACGCTGCCACCAGTCCGATGGTCAGTGCGGCGGTCACCAGCGGGCGGACAATCCCTGGACCCGACACGTTTCGAACGCTATCCCCTGCGGAATTCGGCCTACAGAGCGGGATCAGCGGTGACACCGGAGAGTGGCGGAAGCCCTCTTGTCCGGCCACTACGAGTAGCCATAGCGCCGCAAGGTGTCACGTTGCACCTGCTCGATCGTGGTCAGCGCGTCGGCGTCGAGCTGGCTCCTCCACGACTCGTTGTGGTCAGGGAAGGAGAGCCGGCGCAGCTCGGCCAGCCAGCCGGCGTTGGCGGGGAGGCCGGCCCGGTCGGCGATCTCGGCCAGGCGCCCGACCGGATCGGCCACGAACTCCTCGTAGCGGAGGTCGACGAGCTGTCCCTCGGGAATGGCGGGCACGCCCGTCTCGAGGGCCTGCACCTCCTCCACCCAGTGCCGGGCGGCCAGCTCCCAGGGGTCGCCACCGGCGGCCTCCCACTGGTCCGTCGTCGAGCCGTACCAGAACACCCAGAAGCCCGGCCACCAGTTGACCTTGCGCAGCGACGAGGCCACGGCCCGGCCGTCGCGAGTCAGCTGGACGAACGTCGCGTCGGGGAACGCCTCCACCAGGAGTGGCAGACGCAGGTTGTTGGCGATCCGCTTGCACAGCACGCGCTGGCCCCCGCCGTACCGCCGCAAGCGGGCGAAGGAGGACCGCAACTCGGTCACCGCGGCCGCGTGCGGGAGGTCGGGCGGCGCCGGCGCCTCCGGAATGCCGCAGCGGGTGAAGAGCGACTCTCCCTCGGTCGGCATGGGGAGCAGCTTGTGGGCCAGGGGCCGGCGCCCGTTGTAGACGTACGCGTTGCCGTTCTCGCCGCCGAACCAGACCGTGCGCCTGGCGCTCGGCAGGGCCGCGGGCAGCCGGTTGAGTGCTGCCGCGGCCGACCAGCGGGGCAGCCGCTCGTTGTAGTTCGAGATGTAGCCGAGCCCGTCGTGGAGGGCGAGACTCTTGTAGAGGAGGCTGGTCCCCGACCGCGGCGCACCGATCAGGAAGACCGGGGCCTCGCTCGCTCCGCCGTTGCGCCGGCTCATGTGTAGCCGATGCGTTCGAGCGTGGAGCCGGCCCGCCAGCGCAGCAGCAGCTTCATGAGCGGGTCGTTGGCCTTGCGGCCGCCCCCCACGCGGGAGCGGTAGACGGCACCTTCGCCGCGCTGCGACCGGCGCTTCGCGGTGTACGAGTCGTACCGACCCATCACGTCGTGGGGATGCTCCGTGTGATGCAGGACGGCCTCGTCCCAGGGCTCGCCCACGAACTCGAGCACCTGGCGCATCTGCTTCTCGGTATCGGCCACGAGCTCCTCGTACCGGATCTCGAGGTAGCGGTCCGGACCGACCTTCGGCGCGAACTTCTCCGCCATGCGGATGTACCGGGGCCACTTCTCGATGGCCTTGAGCCCGCTCACGTAGCCCCAGGTGTCGCGGTGGGACCGCGCGACGTCGCGGCCGTCGCGCACGATGTTGATGAAGAGCGCGTCCGGGAAGACCGCGTTGAGGTAGTCGAGGTGCCCTGCGTAGAGCGGCGTCTTGTCAGCCCAGCGGGTCTTGCCCCGCCGCGCCGCGTAGCGGCTCTGGAAGTCGTTGAACAACGACGCCACCTGCCCGTGCCAGTACTCCTTCGGAAACCCGTACAACTCCATGCGTGGCCAGTTGTCGGCGTTGGTGATCTTCTCCAGATCGGCCAGGAAGCGCGTCTCGGGGCCGCAGCTGATGTGGGGGTGGGAGTCGAGGATGAGCCGGAAGAGCGTCGTGCCCGAGCGGTGGCAGCCGACGACGAAGATCGGTGGGCCTGACATCTCCGGAGGGCTGACGGGATCGGTGCCGGGATCTGGCGCTGACATGACGGGCGTTCCTCGGGGATGGTCAGTGGGAGACGGGGTAGCCGTAGCGGGCCAGCAGCGGCGCGGTGAGCGCTGAGACCAGCCGGCGGCTGCCGGCCGGCAGCTCGGTCGTCCACGCGTCGTCGAGGCGCACGGTCAACGGGCCGCTGCGCATCCGGTCCGCGTTGCCGGCGACCGTGTGGACGGTCGTGGTGGACACCTGGTCGGGCGCCGTGAACGGCAGCTCGAGGTGGGACACCCCGGCGAAGGCCATCACCCGGGCCAGGGTGGCGCGAGGATCGGAGGCGAGGTCCTCGTAGCGCAGCCGGAGATAGCGGTTGGAGCCGCCCCACAGCCACCCCGCGGCGCCATTCCACAGGTCCCACTGCAGCGCGCTCTGGGTCGGCGAGAGCCGCAGCATCTCCGTCCGCTCGCCTCCGTCGGCAAGGGCCTTCGTCCGGCCCCACGAATAGGCCACGCCGCGCGGATCGCGCACGACGTGCACGATGCGGAGGTCGATGCCTTCCAGCTGTTGCAGCACGTACCCGAACGACGGCGGCTTCGACGTATCGACGATCAGCTCCGCGCCGGTGACGTCCTGGATGCTGCGGTAGACCGCGGTCAGGGCATCGGGCAGGGCGTGCAGACGCGATGCCAGCCGATCACCCGTCCATCGGGACGCCAACATCCACGGCAGCTGGCGCGTGCGCATGACGCGGGCGTCCTCCGCGATCAGCGCGGCGGGATCGATCGACATCGGGTTGCCGAACGCCTTCTCGACCACCGGCCCCCAGACGGGGCAGGAACGCACGGGCTCGCCGCACCCGCAGGCCCGGCCTTCCAGCAGACCCCGCTCCCACAGGAACCGGACCTCGCCGGCGGCGAAGACACCGGGCGTCGAGCCGAGGATCGTGTTGACGAGCGTGGTCCCGCTGCGGCCGAAGCCGGTGACGAGCAGCACACGCGGTCGGTAGTCGGCCGCCGCCTGGCCGGGACCGGACGGACCAGGCGTCATCGACGGGTCCGCCGGCGCACCAGGGGGAAGATCGACCGGCGGGATCTCACCTGGCGGTAGAGGGCATCCGTCTCGGCCGCGGCGGTATCCCAGGAGTACGTGGTGCGCACCCGCTCGGAGAGCGCGTCTGCGCCCGCCCGCTCCTCCTCCGGCGGCGCCTGCAGCGTCTCGGTGATGGCCTTGGTGAGCTGATGGATGTCGCCGGCCGGGAAGAGCCGGGCACCCGGGCCGGACGCGCCGATGACCTCGAGGTGGGGAGGGATGTCGCTGGCCACGATCGGGCAGCCGTAGCTCGACGCCTCCAGCAGGGTCAGGGGCAGGCCCTCGAGTAGCGACGGCAGCACGAAGACGGCGGCGTTGGAGTAGAGCTCCTCGAGCTCGGTGCCGTACACGTACCCGGCCATGATCACGCGCGGATCCGCCGCGGCCCGCGCCTCGAGATCGGCCACGTACTCGTCCGTGTGGCTGGAACCGCCGGCCAGCACCAGGCGGACATCGCCGGGCACGTCGGCAAACGCGGCGAGCAGGTGCTCGGGCGCCTTCTCCGGGACGAGGCGGCCCACGGCCAGCACGTAGCTGCCGTTGGTGAGCCCCCATCGCTCCGTGATGCCTCGCGCCTCGCGGGGCTCCGCCTCGGGCGTGCCGTTGGCGATGTAGACGGTCTCCCTGCGATAACGCTCGCGGTACGCGTCCTGCAGCGCCTTCGACACCGCGATGGTTGCGTCCGGCACCCGGGCGCTGAGCCACGTGCCGAAACGCAACAGCACGCTGGCCAGCCGACCCCACTTGGCGCGCTCACCGTCGAGGCCGTGAATCGTCTGGACGACGCGCGCCTGTGTCAGCAACCGTGCGAACGGGGAGAACAGGCCGGGTCCGACGGCGTGGAAGTGGACGATGTCGAACCCACCGCCGATGGTCCCGAGCGTCGACGTCGCGCTGGCCACGATCGACTCGAGGTGCTTGGAGTCGACCGTACGGACGTGCACGAGCTCCATGCCCCGGTACGTCGTCGGCTCGTCGTCGCCGTACCCGTGCCGGCAGAACACCACGACCTCGTGGCCCCGCTCGGCCAGGCGCGCGCCGAGCTCCTCGACGTGCCGCTCGACACCGCCGAAGCTGGCGGGAACACCCCGCTGTCCGATCATCGCAATCTTCAACTCAGGCTCCCTTCGCGCCGATCCGGCGATAGAGCCCGCTCACATGTTCCAAATGCAACGACGGTGGGAACTCAGCCTCGATCTTCTGCCGTCCAGTCTGGCCCATCGCGAAGGCGCGCGTGGCATCACCCAGGAGCTCGCCGATGGCCGTCGCCAGCGCCTTGTCATCGCCCGGCGGCACGAGAAGGCCGTCCTGGCCGGCGTCGATCAGCTCCGGGATGCCACCGAGGTCCGACCCGATGACCGCCAGCCCGACGGCCAGCGCCTCGAGGACAGCCATCGGCTGGTTCTCGTACCAGGTGCTCGGCACCACCGCCACCCCCGATCGGCGCAGCAGGTCGTGCAGCTCGCCCTTGGGGAGCCGGCCGTGGAACGTGACCCGGCCCGGGGCCTCGACCGCGGCGAGGGCCTCGAGGTCGGCGCGCGCCGGCCCGTCACCGGCGACGTCGAGGTGCACGCCGTCCGGCAGGTGGCCGATGGCGCGGATGGCGACGTCGATCCCCTTCTCCGCCGAGATGCGACCGGCGATGACGGCGTGGCCGCCGGGCTCGGACTTCGCCTCGACGCCGGCGAGGTCGACGAAGTGGCGGATGACGTGCATGCGGTCCGGGTAGACCCGGCCTCGCTCCATCTGCCCCGCCAGGAAGCGGCTCGGGCAGATGAAGGCGTCGACGTGGCGGTACGAACGGGTCAGTGTGTGGACGGACAGGTCCGCGGCCATCGTGGCGCTGGCCAGGAACGACCCGTTCCGGCAGCGCCTGAGCGGTGCGTTCCAGAACTTCCCGCCGACGCACGCCGTGCACGGTTCACCGTGGTCGAGGAGTTGGTACGTCGGGCACACCAGCTTGTAGTCGTGGAGGGTGAGCACCACCGGCACGTCCGCGGCGTGCAGCGGCGCCAGGATGGAGGGCGAGAGTTGGTGGTACACGTTGTGGAGGTGGGCGACGTCCGGCCGGAACCGCTCGATCGCCTCGGCCATGCCCCGCTGCGCCTCGCGGCACCAGATCATGCGGCCGACCATCCTCGCCCGCTCGACGACACCGGACGGCGGGTTGTCGAACTCGACGAAGGAGGGGAACGTGTCAGCCAGGTCGACGTGGGTGTTCTGCGGGTGGTCCATCCCCCAGTACCCGACGCTGTGGCCGGCCCGCTCCTGGAGCGCGGCGAGATCCTCCATGTACCCCTCCGCTCCGCCCTTGCGAAAGAGGAACTTGTTGACGTGGAGGATGCGCATGGTGCCTCGTGCCGGCTAGCCGTCCGCGTCGATGCCGCCGACCGCCACCACGGCGGACAGCACGGTCTCGGCCAGCTCGGGCCGGCAGATCAGGAGATCGGGCAGCCACGGACGCGCCTGGTTGTACCGAAGGGGGGAGCCGTCGGCGCGGGTCGTGTGGAGCCCGGCGGCCGCGCAGACCGCGACCGGCGCCGCGGAGTCCCACTCGTACTGCCCGCCGCCGTGCAGGTAGACGTCGGACTCGCCGAGCAGCACGCTCGTGGCCTTCGCTCCCGCCGAGCCCATGGGGACCAGTTCGGCGCCGAGCACGTCGGCGACGGCGGCCGTCACCTGGGGAGGGCGTGTACGGCTGACGACGAGCCGGGATGGCCCCTCGTGCGCGGGCGGAAGGGGGGTTGCAGGGTGCGAGACCAACGTGCGACCCAGGGCTGGCAGGGCCACGGCGCCGGCCACCAGCTGGCCCTCCACCCAGAGGGCGACGTGTACCGCCCAGTCCACGCGGGGGACCTCGCCGAACTCCCGGGTGCCGTCCAGGGGATCGATGATCCAAACACGCTCCGCGGCCAGGCGGGCCGGGCTGTCGGCGCTCTCCTCGGACAGCACGGCGTCGTCCGGGCGCTCGGCGGCGAGCCGCTCGAGGAGCAGCTCGTTGGACTGGTGATCGCCCGCCTTGCGCAGGTCGTCACCGGCCAGCTCCGAGACGCGGAGCGCGAGCAGCAGGTCTCCCGCCTCGCTGGCCAGGCGTGCGGCAAGGGCGATGTCGCCGGCGAACGCACTCACAGTGAGGTGACGGTAGCCCTGGCCACCTGGGATTCAGCAGTGAGACACCGGGCTGTGGTGCTCCGGACCGGCCGGTCCGCCTGAGGTCAGCGGGCAGCGCGCCGTCGCCCACCCACCGTGGTGAGCATCCAGGCCGGGGCAGGTCCGGATCGCCGCACGCCCGGCCTGCGGTCAGAGCGCGTCCGCTCCCCGCTCGCCCGTGCGGATCCTGGTGACCGCGGCCACGTCGACCACCCAGATCTTGCCGTCGCCGATCTTGCCCGTGCTGGCCGCCGAGGCGATGGTCTCCACCACCTTGTCGCTCTCGGTGGCGTCGCACACGATCTCGATCTTCACCTTGGGCAGGAAGTCGATCGTGTACTCGGCCCCGCGGTAGGTCTCGGTCTTGCCGCCTTGGCGTCCGAAGCCCTTCACCTCGGTGACGGTCATGCCCAGGACACCGGAGTCGCGCAACGCCGACTTCACGTCGTCCAGCTTGTAGGGCTTGATGATGGCGGTCACGAGGTGCAGCACCGTCGATCTCCTTGTTGCTCCAGCAGGGGTACTTCGAGGTCGGTCAGGATCCGTTGAGCCGGGAAGGCGCGGATACCTGGGCAGGACTGCCGTCGGTCACGCCGGCAGCGGGTGGGTCGGGGCGTACCGCTTCGAGCAGGTAACCCCTCGACCGGACGGTCCGGATCGCCAGTTCGACGGTGGCCAGCCGGCGACGGAGCCGCAGCACGTGCACGTCCAGCGCGTTGCGGCCGGGCACGCCGTCGGGCCAGCCCGCCCGGGTCAGCGCGTCCCGGCTCACGACGGCACCGAGACGATCGATGAGGACCCGGGCGAGCCGGCCCTCCACCGGGGGCAGCGACACCCAGAGCGCTCGGTGCCGCAGCACGCCGTCGTCGTCGAGCGAGGGGGGATCGCTCTTGATCGACGCCGCCCGGTGGGCGAGGGTCTCCATGCGGGCCCGGGTCTCCGACTGCTCAGCCGTCACCCAGACCCAGTCCTCGAGGAGATCGGTGACCTCCGGAGGCGACGAGCTCTCGTCCACCACCAGTAGGCGGGCGCGGCCCTCGTACCCCAGGCGCTCTCGGAGGTCTCCCTCGAGGGGCCAACGCACGACAGTCACGTCCACGGCGGCGACCGTAGGAAGCAGACGTTTCCCTCGTGTTTCGTCAATGTGAAGGCCGCTTGCGCGAGGACGGCCGGGACGCAGCGCGCGGCGGACATGACGAAGTGCACGTCGTACCTGCTGGCGAGCGGTAATGTCCGCCGCCATGGTCGGCAAGAAGCAGTACCTCGCACACCTCCGCAACGTTTCGCTCTTCTCGGGCTGCACGGACCGCGACCTCAGCAAGATCGCGAAGGCCGCGGACGAAGTCACCGTCCCTGCTGGTTACGCGCTCGCCGACCAGGGTCAGACCGGTCGGGAGGCGTTTATCATCGTCGACGGTTCGGCCACCGTTCGTCGCAACGGGAAGAAGGTGGCGGTGCTCGGCCCCGGCGCCGTCGTGGGTGAACTGTCCCTGCTCGACCATGGGCCCCGCACGGCCACGGTCACGACCGATACCGAGGCCACCGTCCTCGTGCTCGACCAGCGTCATTTCAGTGCCGTGATCGACGAGGTGCCGACCATCGGCCACAAGGTCATGAGCGTGCTCGCCAGCCGAATCCGCGACCTCGACCGCCAGATCTACGGCTGACGCCGGTCGCCCCAGGGCCGGGCGACTCCGCGGGGGAGCAGGCTCGGCGCAAGGCTGGCCGGCGGCGGTGACGGCACTAACTTCGCGCCTGCCATGAGCACGACCGCCGCAGTCGAGTCAGCCGCTCCCGCCGACCCTCGCTCGGCCTCGTCCTCGACCTCCGGCGCCCCGGACCCCGACCGCTCCCGCCGCCGGCGGGTGCGGCCGCACCAGGTCGTTCTCGCACTGGGCGTCTTCGCCGGGCTGTTCACCCTCGTCTCCGGGGTGATGCCGCTCCTCACGGGCTGGCACGACGACAGCCCGATCGCCCGCGAGGTCTTCAGCGGCGTGCCCGATCCGCTGGTCGTGGCCTTCTACACCGTCATCCCCGTCCTGCTCGTGTACGTCGCCTACCTCTTCTCCCTGCGGGTGCGGAACTGGGAGCGGGGGACGCCCGACGGCCGGCGCACCAGCATCGGCAACGCCCGCCGGCGGGCCGACGACTACCGGGCCGGCGTCTACATGCGCACGTTGCTGCGGGACCCCGCGGCGGGCGTCATGCACTCGCTCATCTACTTCGGCTTCCTGGTCCTCCTGGCCGTGACGGCCACGTTGGAGATCGACCATCAGCTCCCGGAGGACCTCAAGTTCCTCCACGGCACCACCTACCAGGCCTACTCGTTCGTGGGCGACGCGGCCGGGCTCGTGTTCCTGGCCGGCCTGCTGTGGGCCGTCGGCCGCCGGTACGTCCAGCGGCCGTACCGCATCCGCATCAAGACCAAGCCGGAGCACGCGGTCATCCTCGGCGTGTTCCTGCTGATCGGCCTGAGCGGCTACGCGACCGAGATGTTCCGCATCGCCGCCGAGGGGACTCCGGACTTCGAGCGCTGGAGCTTCATCGGCTACCCGCTGGCCACCCTCGTCGACGGCTCGACCGAACAGACACTGGAGGGCTGGCACCAGGCGCTGTGGACCACCCATGTCCTCGCGTTCGTGGCGTTCCTGCTGATCCTGCCCATCACGATGCTCCGGCACATGATCACGTCGCCGCTCAACATCTACCTGCGGGACAAGGACCGGCCGAAGGGCGCCATGAAGCCGATGCCCAACCTGGCCGAGACCTCACTCGAGTCGTTCGGCGCCAGCGTCGTAGAGGACATGACGTGGAAGCAGTTGCTGGACACCGACGCCTGCACCATGTGCGGCCGCTGCACGAGCGTCTGCCCCGCCCACGCCACCGGCAAGCCGCTCGACCCCCGGGAGATCGTGCTCAAGGTCGGGGAGGTCATGGCCGCCAGCGCGCCGGTCGGCCCGGTCTCGCCGCCCATCGGCCTCGACCGCGAGATCACCATCTCCGGTGCCTCGCTCTTCGAGCGGGTGACGGCCGAGGAGCTGTGGGCATGCACGACCTGCAAGGCCTGCGACGAGATCTGCCCGGTCAACATCGAGATCCTCGACAAGATCCTCGACATGCGCCGGTACCTCTCCCTCATGGAGAGCAACTTCCCGGCCGAGCTCGGCAACGCGTACCGGTCCATGGAGAACCAGGGCAACCCGTGGGGCATGAGCCAGGGCGACCGGGGTGAGTGGGCCGGCGATCTCGACGTGCCCGTGGTCGATCCCGGCGAGCCCCTCACCCATGAGTACCTGTACTGGGTGGGTTGTGCGGGCTCGTTCGACGACAAGAACAAGAAGGTCACCCGCTCCATGGCCAAGCTCCTGCAGCGGGCCGAGCTCGACTTCGCCATCCTCGGTCCCAGCGAGATGTGCACCGGGGACCCGGCCCGACGCTCAGGCAACGAGTACCTGTTCCAGATGCTCGCCATGCCGAACGTCGAGATGCTGAACGGCATGGGGGTGCGCAAGATCATCACGCAGTGCCCGCACTGCTTCAACACGCTGAAGAACGAGTACCCGCAACTCGGTGGGACCTACGAGGTGGTGCACCACAGTCAGTTGCTCGAGCAACTGATCGAGAGCGGGAAGCTCGATGTGAGCACGGCGACCCTGGCCGAGCGGGTCACCTATCACGACTCCTGCTACCTCGGCCGCCACAACGACGTCTACCTCGCACCCCGCAAAGTGATCGGTTCGCTGAAGGGCATCGACATCGTCGAGATGCCCCGCAACGGCACCCGCGGGATGTGCTGCGGGGCCGGCGGCGCCCGCATGTGGATGGAGGAGTCCATCGGCAAGAAGGTCAACGACGAGCGGGCGCAGGAAGCCCTGTCGACGGGGGCCACGAGGGTCGCGACGGCCTGCCCCTTCTGCTACATCATGATGGACGACGGGGTGAAGGCGGCCGGGGCCAGCGACGACCAGGTCAGGGTAGGTGACATCTCCATGCACCTGCTCGAGGCCATCGAGGCCGGCGAGCGGGCGGTCATCGAGCAGGAAACACCGCTGACCGCCGCCGACTGAGCCCGATTGCGCCGTGGGGGCAGCCTCCCTGTGGACGGGGTGCTCCCACCATCGACGGCCGAAGGCGGCCGTGGTCGAATGCCCCGGTGCGAGCGATCGCGCTCCGTGTCCGGACCACGCTGACCGCGCGTTGGTGGCTGACCCTTGGCGTCGTCCTGGTCGTCGCCGCCCCGACGGCGGTCGTCCTCGTGCTGGGCGTCAACGCGCATCGGGCCGCCACCCTGCCGGAGCGGTTCACGCGGGCCGTCGGGGGTGACGCCGACACCATCGTCGTCCAGCCGGCCGGGCCCGCTCTGACCCCGGAGATCGCCGCCCTGCCCGACGTACGGCAGGCCGAGTCGATGACGTTCGTCTTCGCGCAGCCCACCGCCGAGGCCGAGACCGTCGAGGGTCCGGAGGTGAACGTCTTCGGCATCACCGACATCCGGGCGCTCGGCGCACTGGTGAAGGAGGGCCGGGCCGCGTCGGCCGACGGGGACGAGTTCCCCGACGCCGAGGAGTTCGTCGCCAATCGATCGTTCGTCCGGGACTACGACCTGGCGGTGGGCGACCGCGTGCCGTTCGCGTCGTGGAGTCAGCAGCAGGTCGACGAATCCACCGTCCTCAACGAGCCACCGGAGGGACCGACCATCGACGGGGTCCTCGTGGGTGTCGTCGACGGCCCGGCCGATCTCGACGATCCGACGGACTCGGTCTTCTTCACCTCGGCCATCCTCGAGGAGCCGGTGGGCATCGTGGCCAGCCTGATCGCCGTGCGCCTGACCCCCGGGACGACCCTGGACGAGTTCCGGACCTCCCTCGAGGCGATCCCGGGCCACGAGCAGCTCTTCTTCCAGCCTGGCCGCATGGTGAGCTCCTCGGCCCGGAACGCCATCCGGGCCCAGGCCGTGGGGGCGGTGATCCTGGCCGCGGTGGCCGGCCTGGCCGTCGTCGCCGCGATCGGGCAGTTGCTCCTGCGTCAGCGGGCCGCCGGAGCCACCGCGCGCGGACCGTTGCTGGCCCTCGGCTACACACGCCGGCAGGCGGCGATGGAGGGCATCGTCTGGGCGTCGGCGGTCATCGCCGCGGGGGTGCTACTCGGTGTGATCGGCGCGGTCCTGCTGACGCCCCTCGTCCCGCAGGGCTTCCTGCGCCGGCTCGATCCCGCGGCCGGTGAGATCTCTTTCGATCCCGTCGTGCTGCTCGGTGGGGCGGCCGTCCTCGCCCTCGCGCTGCTGGCCTGGGTGGCCGTCGGTTCGCTGGCCGCTCGGCCCGCCGTCGACGAAAGGCCCTCGAGCACGACGGAGACGCTGACGCGGAGCCTGCAGCCGGCGGAGGCGACCGGCGTCCGCTTCGCGTTCTCCCGCGGCCGCTCGGGCCGCTCGGCGCTGGTGACCACGGCGGCCCTCGCCGTCGCCATCGCTGTCGCACTCGGGTCGGCGGTGTTCGCGTCCAACATCCACACGCTCGTCGGTGATCCGGCCCGCTACGGCTCCGACTTCGACTACATCACCGGCAACAGCTTCGGCACCGGTGAGCCGGCACCATGGCCCGACGTGGCGCAACTCGACGGGCTGGCCGGAGCCAGCTTCGTGGCCACCGGCAGCGCCGTGCTGGACGAGCAGGACATCGACGTCGTGGGGGTCGATCCGGTCCGCGGCAGCATGCTGCCTCCTGTCATCGACGGCGCCTTCCCGGCCAGCGTGGACGAGGTGGCGCTGGGAAGGGTCACGGCCCGCCAGCTCGGTCTGCGGGAGGGTGACGAAGTGACCCTGACGAGCGGCTCGGGCGCGACGGCGACGTTCCGGGTCGTGGGGCTGGCCGTCCTGCCCAACCCGTCGTTCGGTCAGGGGGGCGGCCACGGGGCGGCCATGCTCCTGTCCGGGTTCCAGCGGCTGGAGCCGGACACCCAGCCGAACAGCCTGATGATCGACCTGGAGCCCGGGGCCTCCGTCCCCGCCGAGCTCGAGCCGTTCTCACCCCAGCCGGCCGAGGAGCAGACGACCCCGACGGACGTCGTCAACCTCGATCGCACCCGCTCGGTCCCGACGGTGCTCGCCGTGCTCATCGGTGCGCTGGCGATCCTCACGCTCGGGCACGCCCTGTTGACCTCGACCCGTCAGCGGCGGCGCGACCTCGCCGTGCTGCGCTCTCTCGGTGCCGACCGCCCGTGGATCGGGCGCACGGTGCACGCCCAGGCGTCGGCGCTGGCGCTGGCCGCCGCCATCATCGGCGTCCCGGTCGGCATCGTGGCGGGGCGGGCGCTGTACCGGTCCGTCGTCGATCGCCTCGGGCTGGTGCCGGACGTGACGACGCCCACGCTGCTGGTCGCGCTCGTCGTGGGCGGCGTGCTGGTCGTGGCGAACCTGGCCGCGGCGATCCCCGCTCACCGGGCCCGGCGGGCCCCGGTGACCTCCCTGCTGCGGGTCGAGTAGCACGCCATCGAAACTCAGGCCGGCGCGACCGTTGCGCCGCTACCTCGTCATGCGCTCACCCCGGCGCGACAGGCTGCACGGCCCGCAGGCGCGCACCTGCGAAGCGTCGCCGTACTACCTGTTCCATCCGGATGCGCTCGCACGAGCGGCCGAGGCCTTGCCCTCGACCCGGTACCCCGTGGGCGCCGACCGCGGACCGCGCGCGTGGCGCGGGACAATGCCGCGTTCGGATGGCGATCGTGTGCGAGCTGGCTAGTCTCAAACCCGTCAGGCGCGGTTTTGAGGCGGGCAACGGTTCGAGTGCCGCACTGGCCGGAGGCTTGCCATGATGCAGACCGAGGCGGTGCTCGATCGCCGCCGATTCCTACAAGCCGGGATCCTGGGGGGTGCTCTCCTCGCCGCTGACGCGCTGTTCGCCCGCCGGGCGGCGGCCGTGCCGCGCTATGGGCCGGTCGGGCCAGTGGACGCCAACGGGCTGCAGCTCCCCCAGGGATTCGCATCACGGATCGTGGCCCGGTCGAACGTCGTTGTATCCGGAACGACGTACAAGTGGCACCGAGCGCCGGACGGGGGCAGGGTCTTCGCGGCGCCGGACGGCTGGGTGTACGTCTCGAACTGCGAGCTGGCGAATGGCGCGGGTGGGGTCGGCATGCTCCGCTTCAACCAGGCCGGGACCATCACCGACGCTCGTCGCATCCTGAACGGCACCAGCCGGAACTGCAGCGGCGGTCACACGCCGTGGGGGACGTGGCTGTCCTGCGAGGAGACGGACACCGGGCGCGTGTGGGAGGTCGATCCGCTCGGGATCGGGCCGGCGACAGTCCGGCCGGGCATGGGCCGATTCAATCACGAGGGTGCGGCCGTCGATGGGACAAACCAGACCGTGTACCTGACCGAGGACGCGCTGAGCGGTCTCTTCTACCGGTACCGCTACGGGCAGGCTCAGAACCTCTCCTCCGGCGTGCTCGAGGCCGCGGAGGTGCAGAACGGCGTTGTCAACTGGCTACCGGTGCCCGATCCCTCGGCGGCCACGAAGCCCACCCGCAAGCAGGTTCCGAACGCCACCAGGTTCGCGGGCGGCGAGGGCATCTGGCTGAGTGGCGGCGTCGTCAACTTCACCACGAAGCAGGACGACCGGGTCTGGGCCTACGACATCGCGAGACGCCGTCTCCAGGTGGTCTACGACTGGACCACGAACCCGAACCCCGTGCTCCGTGGTGTCGACAACATCGCCGTGCGGAACAACGGCGACATCTTCGTGTGCGAGGACCAGAGCGTGCTCAACCAGCCGGAGGACCCGAAGATCTGCATGCTCGAGCCTTCGGGCGAGGTCTCGGTGTTCTGCCGCGCGGTGGGCCACCGCGAAAGCGAGCTGACGGGCATCGCGTTCACACCTTCCGGCAACCGCATGTACTTCTCCTCGCAGCGGGGCACCACCGGCACGGTCGGAGGCGGCACCACGTTCGAGGTGACCGGGCCCTTCGTCGGCTGAGTCAGCTCGGCTCGAAGTTCTCGTGGTAGCGGCTGGGGGTAGGCCCGCGCTGACCTTGGTACTTGGAGCCGAGCGGCCCGCTGCCGTACGGGTGGTCGGCCGCCGTCGTCATGCTGAGGAACGAGATCTGACCGATGCGCATGCCCGGGTAGAGCGTGATCGGCAGGCTGGCCACGTTCGACAGTTCGAGCGTGATGTGCCCGTCGAAGCCGGGGTCGATGAACCCCGCAGTGGAGTGGATGAGAAGGCCGAGGCGGCCGAGGCTCGACTTGCCGTCGAGGCGGCCCACCAGGTCGGTGCCGAGCGTGACCCGCTCGTAGGTCGAGCCGAGCACGAACTCGCCCGGGTGGAGCATGAACACACCGTCCTCGGGGATCTGGATGAGCTCGGTCAGGTCCTCGAGGTTCTCCTTCACGTCGATGACACCCGTGGTGTGGTTGCGAAAGACCCTGAAGAGCCGGTCCAGCTTCAGGTCCACCGAGGACGGTTGGATGCGGGCCTCGTCGAGCGGCTCGATGATGATCCGGCGGTCGGCGATGGCGTCCTTGATGCTCCGATCGGACAGGATCACGGAGCGGCACCCTAGCGATGCCGCCTAGGGCCGCTCCCAGGGCAGCGCACCGGCGGCCAACCAGGACACCCGATCGTCGAGGCTGGGCTGGCTCCTCATCGACGGCCGCGCACCGACGACCTCGGACACCGCGTGGCGGTGCCCGTGCCGGAGCCCGGTGCGGTCCAGCCCGTTGAGGAAGAGGAGGGCTGTGGCGTCGATCATGTTCCCTGGTACGGCCGCGGGTGCTGGTCGGTTCGCGCTCGGCCAGGAGAGGGACCCGGGCTATCCTCGGCGGGTCTCCGCGGGTGTAGTTCAGCGGCAGAACATCAGCTTCCCAAGCTGAGAACGCGGGTTCGATTCCCGTCGCCCGCTCCACAACCGAAGGCACTCACCGATTCGATATCGATTCGGTGAGACGGCAGGAGCGGGCGAACTCGGAGCCGAACGCGCTCGCTTCCGGCTCATCGGGCTCAGACTTCGCCTGCCAGCCCGGCCACGAGGGTCCGGTCAACCTCCTCGGGCTACCGTGGCCCCGATGGCCGCCTGGCTGCTCAAGACCGAACCCGGTGACTACAGCTTCGACGACCTCGAGCGGGACCGGAAGACGCACTGGGATGGCGTCACCAGCAACATGGCGCAGATGAACATGCGAGCCATGCAGGTCGGCGACACCGTCGTCGTGTACCACTCGCAGAGCGACAAGGCGGCCATCGGCCTCGGTGAGGTTGTCCGGGGGCCGTACCCCGATCCCACCGACCCGGCCGGCAAACGGGTGTGGGTCGACATCGGCGCCGGCCGGCGGCTCGACCGCCCGGTCACGCTCGCAGAGATGAAGGCCGCCCCCGTGTTCGCGTCGAGCCTGCTCGTGCGCCAGTCCCGGCTCTCGATCGTGCCCTTGGACGACGACCAGCTGGCGGAGATCGAGCATCTGGCCGGCGGCCCCGTCAAGGACCGCTGAGGTCCCGCACGGCCCGAGCCACGTTGCCCAGCTTGTCGAAGGTCCCGTCCTGTCGATCCCAGGCGAAGCCGGCGATGTACAGCACCAGCCGGTCGGCCAGATCTCGGTAGCGGCTGACGAGCACCTCGGGGAGCTCGGACCAGGACGCCTCGACGGCGAACACCGACAGCACGTCGTCCGTGACCAGTTCGGCCATCCCGGCGATGTCTCCGGCCCGCTGCCGTTCGCGGAGGGCGTCGTTGAGCCCGGGGAAGCCGGCGGCGTCGAGGATGAAGCGATAGGTCGGTGTGGAGCCGTAGAAGGAGAGCTGGGCCCGGACGAGCGAGCGGCTCCATGCCCGCTCCTCGGCGTCGTCCCCGACGATGGTGAGCACCGGGGCGATGATCTGGACGTCGAGCGGGGATCGCCCGGCCTCTGTGGCGCCCGCGGCCACTTCGGGCAGCGCGACCTCCCTCAGGTAGCCGGGGTGACCAAGCGGGTGCACGTGCAGGCCGTCGGCCACCCGCCCGGCCATGCGCAGCATCCACGGGTTCACGCCGGCCACGTCGACGGGAGGGTCGGCCACGTCGAGCCGGCCGGGCGACCACTGCGGGTTCATGAACGTCAACTCGTGGAAGCGCCCGTGGAAGTCGAGCGGGGCGTCTCCACGGAAGGCGGCGAAGCAGGCGCGCACCGCCCGCACGTGTTCCTCGAGGCGCGGGCCCGGAGGGTCGAAGGCGACGCCGTAACGCCGTTGCGCGTGGGCGCGAACCTGGGTGCCCAGCCCGAGGCGGAAGCGTCCGCCGGACGCGTCCGCCAGCTCCCACGCGCATTGCGCGTTGACCATGGGGCTGCGCGTGAACGCCACCGCCACGCCGGTGAGGACCTCCAGCCCGGGCGCGGCCAGGGTTGCCGCGCCGCACGACAGGTAAGCGGTGCGACCGGCCTCCGTGAGGACCAGCCCGTCGAAGCCGGCCAGGAGGGTCTCAGCGGCGAGGCGCTGCACGTCCGGCAGCCGGCGGGCCGGCGACATCACATCGATCTTCACCACCCGGCGTGTAGCACACCGGCGGGGGTCAGCAGGTCACGAACGGGCGGCGGCCCGTTGCTCCAACTCCTCCGGCGGTACGTCCTCGACGTGGGTGGCGATGAACCACTGGTTGCCGGCAGCATCGACCACGTTGGCGCGGCGGTCGCCGTAGAACTGATCGGCAGGCTCCTCGGTCGACCGGGCGCCGGCGGCCAGCGCCGCCTGGTACGTCGCGTCGACGTCGGGCACGTACAGGTGGATGGCGGCGCGCACGGCCGGCCAGGCTCCTCCGGCCCCTCCGACCATGACGACGGAGTCGCCGATCCGCACCTCGGCATGGCCGACGGAACCGTCGGGCATCTCCATGCGGAAGGTCTCCTTGGCACCGAAGGCCTTCTGCATGAACTCGAGCAGTTGCCCGGCATCCTCGGCGATGAGATAGGGGCTGACGGTGTGGTACCCGTCGGGGATCGGGGAGACAGGCATGGGCGTTCCTCCTCTGTGGATTGGGGCGGTCATCCTTTGGCCGTCGTCGTGATCATCGTCCGGCGACGCTGCGCTCCGACGCCGTCCGCTACAGGACGTCGGCGTGCTGGCTGGCTGCCGTGCGGACGATCTCGCCGAGGACGTCCAGGTCGATCTGGTCGAGCCGCTTGATCCGGATGCACGACTTGCCGACAGAGACCTTCCCGAGGCGCTCGGCGTTGCCCTCTACCAGCCACTGCCCGCCGTCGCCGGCGTTGACGTAGACGCTCAGGGCCTGCGCGCCGTCCATCATCGACACCACGAACGTGTCCCCTTCGTGGCCCGTCGGGTACCGGTAGTGGAACGGCCCGTAGCCCAGGAACTTGCCGTCCAGGGCCACCTTCAACTCCGGTGCCGCCTGGCGCACGGTGGCGTCGACGGCCTCGATCAGCGGCGCTCGACCCTCACGCGCACGGGCGACGAACTGGTCGACGGGGGCCGGCCGGCCCTTGGCCCGGGCGCGACCGGCGCGCGACAGCGCCCGGCTCGCATCGCGCTTCAACTCGCGGATCTGCTCCGCCCGGCGGAACCGGAGCGCGGACCAGTCCGCGTCGACCGCGACCTGCCGTACGGGCTCGAAGCCGAGGTCACCCAGCTCCCGCCAGGAGTCATCCCGGCTGAGGTCGGATCGATACTTGGCCGACGACTTCTTGGGGTAGGACATCCACAGCACCCCTTCCTCGGCCAGTTTCGGAACCACACGGTCGACCGCGCGGTGGAGTTCGTCCGAGGACCGGACGAAGGCGACCACGAAGGCCGCTTCCCGGGCGAGCCTCGTGCGAACCGCACCGTCGGCCGACCACGCGTCGATCGTCGGGGCCAGCTCGGACGGCGCGCCCAAGACCGTGATGACGGTGCCGGGCCGGTACTGCAGCTTCTTGAGCAGGGGGTCCACCGCCCAAGGCTCGCGCGCCCTACGGTGGCCCGGCGTCACACGGAGGCACCCATGGAGCTCGTCCCCTCCCGCTTCGAAGGTCGCGACCGGCGGGGCGACTTCGCCTGGATGGTCACCCAACCCGAGTACGCCGACGCCCTCTTCGTGTTCAACGACAACGAGGAGCAGTTCCGCGCCTTCCAACGTGACCCCGGCGGCGGTGCCGGCCTCTCACCCGGCGGTGGCAACGCCACCATCCGTCCGTGCCGCGGCGCCGTCCCCCCGCGGGCCGTGGGCATCCCGACCGGGCGCGCCGGACAGGGCTATCCCGTGCTCACTGCGGACGCCAGGGAGGCGATCGACGACGCGCTCCGGCTCATCGCCGATCTCCTCGCCACGGGCGGCTACCAGCGCGTGGTGTACAGCGCAGCGAACGCCGACGGCGACCTCGGCACCGGCATCTTCGAGGTCGGTGACGACGTCAAGCGCTACATCGTGGACGGGCTCAGGAAGCTGGTCCCGGCCGGATGATGCAGCGGAAGCCCAGGTGCGACGTGGACGTGTCGAGGGCCTGAGGCATCCGGGCCGGCGGCCGGTACCGACGGCAGTAGTTCTTCGCGGACAGGTGGGAGCCACCCTTCGACACCCGGCGCGGGAACGGCATCCCGGGCGCGTCGGGATCATGGCTGCGGTCCCGATCGCCGCCGAGGGGGTTGACGACCGTGCAGCACGGATGGGCTACGTCGGCGTGGGGCTGGTACCAGTCGCTCGTCCACTCCCAGACGTTGCCGATCATGTCCACCAGGCCGAAGCCGTTCTCCGGGAACGCACCCACGGGCGAGGTGAGCTCGTAGCCGTCGAGCTTGAGGTTCTGCAACGGGAAGTTCCCCTGCCAGATGTTGGCCATCATCCGGCCGTCGGGATAGAGACGTTCCCCCCACGCGTACTCGGCGTCCTCGACACCGCCCCACGCCGCCCGCTCCCACTCCGCCTCGGTGGGCAGGTCCTTGCCGGCCCATGCCGCGTACGCGGCCACGTCGTCCCACGTCAGATGGACGACGGGATGCTGTTCCATCCCCTCGATCGAGCTCTCGGGACCCTGCGGGTGGCGCCAGTCGGCACCGGGCACGTAGCTCCACCATTGGTAGTGATCGTCGAGGCCGACCGGGCGGCTTGGCCGCTTGAAGACCATCGATGCGGGGACGAGCAGGTCGGGGATGGCGCCCGGGTAGTCATCGGCCGCGGGTGTGGTCTCGGCGAAGGACACATGGCCGGTCGCATCGACGAACGATGACCACTGTTCGTTGGTGACCGGGCTGCGATCCATCCAGAAGCCTTCGACGGCCACGCGGTGGGCGGGCGCCTCCTCGGCGTAATGGTGGTCCGAACCCATGGTGAACTCGCCCGCCGGCACCCAGGCCATGCCCGGCGGCGCCTCGGACCGCGCCGCGACCTCATCCACGTCCACGACGCATCCTCGCGCTGCCGGTCAGCCCACCTGCAGCGCTGCCCTGAGCGCGGCGCGGAGCTCGTCCGCGTGATCGGAGCCCCGCTGCGCAGTCCGCCAGGCCACGAAGCCGTCAGGGCGGACGAGCACGGCCCCGTCCTCGTCGACGCCGTAGCTCTCGGAGAATGAGCCCTCCTGCACCGCCAATCCACCGTTCCCCAGACAGTGGACGTCGACGGCGAGGCCCGGTCGATCCTCGACGATGCTCGCGGCGGCGTCCCGCCACGGTGCGCCGGCCGATCCGGTCAGCACTACGAAGTGCCGCCCCATCAGGTCCAGCGTCGATCGGCGCCCACCACCGTCCTCGATCCAGAGGTGCGGCGCGCGGGTTCCCGGCCGGGCCCGGGACTGGCGCGGATCGACGTGGGCCGCGCTCGGGTCGCCCCCGTCGCCGCGGTCGTCATCGCCTCCGCCCGAGACGGCGGGCGAGCGGTAGACGTACCCCAGCTCGACCTCGAGGTCGGGCAGGACGGGCTGATGGTCGGTGGCGCCCAGGTACGTCGCGGTGCGGGTCACGTAGCGGGCGTAGGCCTGCTCGACCGTCAGCCGGCCGACCGGACGCCGCTCCTGCTCGTAGGTGGTGAGAAGGCCAGGGCCGCCCACACCCTTCACGGCCATCGCCAGCTTCCACGCCACGTCGTACGCGTCCGCGATGCCGGTGTTGCCACCGAACCCGCCGTTGGGCGGCATGACATGGGCGGCGTCACCGGCCAGGAAGACCCGGCCGACCTGGAAGCGACCGGCGACGTCCGTGCTGGCGCGCCAGCGGGCCACGCCGTCGATGCGCACGTCCAGGTCGGGGACGCCCGTGCCGATGCGCACCAGTTCGACGAGCCGCGCCTCGCTGGTGTCAGCCGCGGCGTCGCCCGCCGGGGCGGCTGACGGGTCGCCGAGGGTGTTGACCACCAGGAAGCCGGTCTGGCAATCCTTCGAGAGACGGAAGAACCCCCCGAAGGCAGGGTTGTTGATGTAGATGACGCTCAGCGGCTTGCCACCCATCTGCGGCCACAGGTCAGCAGTGAAGTAGATGGTGATGCTGTTGGAGAAGGTCCCCCGCCCCTCGAACGGGATGTCGAGGGAGTCCCGCACGGCGCTGTGCGCGCCCTCGGCGGCGACCAGGTAGCGGGCGCGCTGGGTGAGCTCTTCGCCGCTGTCGACGTCGCGGGCGGTCACGGTCACCCCCTCCTCGTCCTGCTCCACGCCGACCACCTCGTGCCCCTCGAGCACCGCTGCCCCCGCGGCGTGCGCCTGCCGGCGCAGGATGGGTTCGAGGCCGGGCTGGGTCACGAACAGCCGCCGGCACGGGGTGAGCGTCTCGTCGACCCCGACGTTGAGGCTGGGGATGATGTCGGCCAGCTTGCGCCCGGCCAGGCTGTCCATGGCGACGATGGCGCCTTCGGGCAGGAACTCCCGGGCCGACTGCTCCTTCACTGCCTCCTCGATCCCGGCAGCTCGGAAGAGCTCGATGGTGCGGACGTGGAAGTGGGCCGCCCTCGGCAGCGGTGAGCCCCCGCGGAGGCGCTCGATGGCCACCGACGCCACCCCGTGCTGGGCCAGGAACATCGCGGTGGACAGCCCCACCAAGCCGCCACCGGCGATAACGACCGGGGTCTCCTCACGGCTTTGCATACGGGCGTGAGCGTAGGACCAACCCGCCGAGGGAGACCACAATGACGCTATGGAGCTCGGGAGCAGGATCGGCCTCGGCACCGCGCCGCTCGGTTCGAGCGAGGACGGCCCGCTGTGGTGGGGGCCGCAGGACGAGACCACCGCCGTCCGGACCATCCACGCCGCGCTCGACGGGGGCATCACGTGGGTCGACACCGCCCCCTTCTACGGCTGGGGCCGAGCCGAAGAGCTCGTCGGCCAGGCCCTGGCCGGCCGCCGGGACGAGGTCACCATCCTGACCAAGTGCGGCACGGTGCGGCGAGCCGACGGCTCGTGGACCGACGACGGGCGATCAACCGCGATCCGGGTCGATCTCGACGAGAGCCTCGTGCGGTTGCGCACGGATCGGGTGGATGTGCTGCAACTCCACGACCCTGATCCGTCGGTACCGGTCGAGGAGTCTGTCGGTGCCATGGCCGAGTTGGTGGCCGTGGGCAAGGTGCGCCACATCGGGCTGTCCAACCACCCGCTCGAACTGCTCGAGCGTGGGCACGCCGTGGCGCCGTTGGCGGTCGTGCAGCACCAGTGGTCGATCCTCCACCATCCGCCCGAGACGGATGCCGTTCGGCGCTGGTGCGCGACCGCGGGCGTGGCCTTTTTGGCCTGGTCACCCCTGGCGTCGGGGTTCCTGGTCGACGGCTTCGATCCCGAAGGAACCGCCCCAGGCGATCTCCGCCGCCGCCTGCGGTGGGCGAGCGGGGACGGAGCCCGCGCCCTCGACGCCGTCCGCGCCGAGGCGGTGGCAGCCGGACGATCACTGCGGGAGCACGCCCTGGCGTGGGCGGGCGCGACGGCCCACCCGATCGTGGGCGCCCGAACACCCGTCGAGGCTCAGGAGGCGAGCACGGCGTCGAAGGCCATGGCCGCCCGCCAGCAGTCCTCGTACGTGTTGTAGAGGGGCGCCGGCGCGACGCGCACGATGTTCGGCGGACGGTCGTCACAGCGGACCCGGTGCTGCTCGAAGAGCGCCTCGGTCACGCCCGCCGCGTCCTCGACCACCACGCTCAGCTGGGCACCGCGGCGGTCAGGATCACGAGGGGTGATCAGCTGGAGAGGCCGGCGCGCCGCCACCGCATCGAGCAGCTCCTCCAGAAAGGAGGTCAGCCGCATGCTGCGGGCCCGCAGCGCGGGCAGGCCGACGGTGGCGAACATCTCCAACGAGACGCGCACTGGTGCCATCGCGAGGATCGGCGGGTTCGACACCTGCCAGCCGTCGGCGCCCTCCTGAGGCCGGAAGGCGAACGGCATGTCGAAGCGGGACGACGCTTCGTGACCCCACCATCCTCCGGGCCGCACGAGCGAGAGGTCGGCGCCGTGGCGCTCGTGCACGTAGCAGCCACCCACCGCGCCGGGGCCGGAGTTCAGGTACTTGTAGTGGCACCAGACGGCGAAGTCGACGTCCCAGTCGTGCATGCTCAACGGCACGTTGCCGGCCGCGTGGGCGAGGTCCCAGCCCGACACCGCGCCGGCCCGGTGCGTGGCTGCCGTGATGGCCGGGATGTCGAGGAGCGCTCCGGTGCGGAAGTCCACGGCGCTGAGCACGACGACGGCGACGGACTGACCCTCGCCGTCGAGGAAGCCGACAACGTCCTCCGTGCGCAGGTGGTGCTCGCCGGGGCGGGGCGACAGGATGACGGCGGCATCGTCCGCGTCGTACCCGTGGGCGCGGACCGTGTTCATGAGCGCGTACCGATCTGACGGGAAGACATCCGCCTCGAACACGATGCGATGGCGTTCGGGCGTGGGCCGGTAGAACGAGCGCAGCATCACGTGCAGGTTCATCGTGAGGCTGTTCATCACCACCGCCTCGCCGGGCTGGGCGCCGACGAGCGACGCCGCCGACTCCCGCATCGAACGGTGGTAGGGCACCCAGGGGTGCTCGCCCTCGACATGGCCGTCGACGGCGCGGCGGGCCCAGGCGTCGAGCACGTCGTCCACCGCGACGCGGGCGGCGACGGGCTGAAGACCGAGCGAGTTGCCAGCCAGGTACGTGACGCCCTCGGGGATCTCGAACAGATGCCGGTGGCTGCCGAGCGGATCATCGGCTTCGAGCTGCGCCGCGCGCTCCTGCCCGGCCGGACCGAGCAGGTCCTCGTCCGTGAGCCGGACGCTCACCTACAGCTCCGTCCTGACATCCCACAGCTCCGGGAACAGCACCAGCTCCAGACGGGTCCGCAGGTACGGCACGCCCGCGGTGCCGCCCGTCCCGGTCTTGAGGCCGATGATGCGCTCCACGGTCGTGACGTGCCGCAGGCGCCACTGGCGCATGGCGTCCTCCAGGTCGAGCAGGTCCTCGGCCAGTTCGTACAGCTCCCAGTGCGTCTCGGGCTCCCGGTAGACCACGAGCCACGCCTCGACGACGCTGCGGTCCGATCGATGGGGCTCGGACCAGTCCCGCTCGACCAGCGCGGGGTCGACCGGCATGCCCCGGCGGGCCAGCAGGCGGATCACGCGGTCGTACAGCGATGGCTCGTGGAGGATCGCGTCCAACCGGCCGAAGCGCTCGGGTTCGTGCCGGAACGGCTCGAGGTAGACGGCGTCGCGGTTGCCCAGCACGTACTCCAGCTCCCGGAACTGGAAGGACTGGAAGCCGCTCGACGTGTCGAGGGCGGCGCGGAAGGACAGGTAGTCCGCAGGCGTCATCGTGGAGAGGATGTCCCACGAGGAGATGAGTCCCTGCATCACCCGCTCCACGCGGGCCAGGCTCTTGAACGCCGGACCCAGCTCGTCCTCGTCCACGAGGTGGGCAACAGTGTGGAGCTCGTGGAGCACGAGCTTGAGCCACACCTCGGTGGCCTGGTGCTGGATGATGAAGAGCAGCTCGTCGTGCGCGTCGGTGCGGGGATGTTGCGATGTCAACAACGCGTCGAGACCGAGGTACTCGGCGTAGCTGAGGCTGTGGCGCAGGTCGAGGTGCGCGTCCTCGGCTCCGCCGGCGCCGCCCGCGCTGCCGGTCCCGCTCACGCGGTCACCCGCTTCACGGTCCGGCTGACGAGTGCCGCACCCGCGGCCGCTACTGCGGCCACGTTGGCCGGGAAGCGGCGCTGGGCGGCGGCGCGAGTCCGGGCTTCCGCGTAGGGGACGGTGGTGAAGCTCACCAGCTCGTACAGCGATTCGAAGTGGTCGGGGGCGAGCCGTTCGATGGCGTGCTCGATCCTCTTGCCCGTCCGGAACGCCGCCGACCCCACCCTGTCCCTCATCTCCACGAAGTTGTCGAGCGCGAGGTCGGCGATGGCGTCGGCGTTGGGCTTGCGCCGGTCGGCGTAGCGGGGCAGCGCGACGTCCCAGTCGTCACCGGTCTCCTCCAGGCAGCGGTCGAGCTCGACGACGTCCTCGAACGCGCAGTTCATACCCTGACCGAAGAAGGGGACGATGGCGTGGGCGGCGTCGCCCAGCAGTGCGAGGCGGCCGCGGGTCCACGGCCACATCCGCACCGTGACGAGCGTGCCGACCGGGTTGGCCGCGAACTCGCCCTCGAGGTCCTCGAACAGGTCCATGGCGTCGACATAGTCGCGCTCGAACCGGGCCCGGACCGCCGCCGGCTCCTCCAACCCAGCGAAGCCCGCCGGTCCCTCGTACGGCCAGAACAGAGTGGCCGTGAACGTGCGGTCGGGGTTGGGCAGGGCGATCATCATCGAGTCGCCGCGGGGCCAGATGTGCAGCGCCGCAGCATCGAGCGCGAAGTCGCCGCCGGCCGTCGCGATGGTCAGCTCCTTGTAGCCCCAGGGCAGGTGCTCCTGGCGGAAGTCCGCGCGCTCGCTGCGCACGACCGCGTCCCGGAGTGCGCTGTACGCGCCGTCGGCGCCGATCACGACGTCGTGGACGACCTCCCGTTCACCGTCGGGCGTCTCGAGGCTGATCCGCCCCGTCTCGGCGGTCACCGCGAGCGCCCGCCGTTCGAAGTGTGTCGTGACGCCGCCCTCCGCCTCCGCGGCGTCCAGCAGCAGGCCATTGAGCCCGTGGCGGGAGATGGAGTTGATGGCCTTCGAGCCGTCAGCGCTGTACGCCTGGAAGGAGAGCCGGCCCTCGCTGTCGTGCACCATGCGGCCTCTCATGGCCAACCCGTGAGCGAGGACGGTGTCGGACAGCCCGACCCGCTCGAGCGCGTCGATCCCGCGCGCCGAGAGCGCGAGGTTGATGGACCGTCCGGCGGCGCCCATCTGCCGGGGATCGGGCCGGCGCTCGTACAGCGCCACCTCATGGCCGCGGCGGGCGAGGTAGACCGCCAGCAGCGGGCCGGCCAGGCCCGCCCCGGCGATTCCCACATTGGCCATCGCGGTCAGGGTCCGCTGAGCCCGAGGAAGGCGAGAGCGTTGTCACCGAGGAGGCGGTGCTCGACGTGGGGTTCGAACCCGCACGACCGGATGACGCTGCCGACGCGCTCCTCGCCGAGTGGGAACGGGTAGTCGGATCCGAGGAGCACCGACGACGGGCCCATGACGTCGACCAGATAGCGCAGGGCACGGGCGTCGTAGACCGCCGAATCGACGTCGAATCGGTCCAGATAGGTGCTGGGCGGAGCGGTCGACCGGCCGCGCACGATGTCCCGCCGGTGCCAGGCGTTCTCCAACCGGCCCAACAGGAAGGTGAACGAGCCGCCGCCGTGGGCGAAGCAGATTCGCAGGTCGCGCGGGAGCCGGTCGAAGGCGCCGCCGAGGATCATGCGGTTCAGCGACAGCTGGGTCTCGGCGGGCATGGCCACCGTCCAGCCCAGCATCCATTCCTCCAGGCGACAGCCGCCGAACATGTCCCACGGGTGCACGAAGACCGCCGCCCCGAGCGCCGCACAGTGGGCGAGGAACGTGACGACGCCGTCGTCGTCGAGGTCACGGTCGCCGACGTGGTTGCCGATCTGCACGCCCTTCATCCCGTCGGCCAGGCAACGTTCCAGCTCACGGCAGGCGAGGTCGGTGTCCTGCAGGGGCACCTGGCCGATCGGTACGAGGCGGCCTTTCCCCGCCGAGCACAGGTCCAACAGGGCGTCGTTGAAGATCCGCGCACACTCCATGGCGTGCTCGGCCGGCCGGCCGTACGCGAACAGGACGGGCGTGGCCGAGATCACCTGCAGGTCGACCCCGTCCCTGTCCATGTCGGCCAGGCGGACGGCGGCATCCCAGCAGGCCGACGTGATGGGTCGGAACTCCTTCCGGCCGAGCATGACCATGGCGTGGTCGGCTCCGTCGCGCCGCATCCACGGCCAGTCCGGCGTGCCGAAGCGCTGCTCGAGATCCGGCCAGGCCTCGGGGAAGAAATGGGAGTGGAGGTCGACGACGGTCATGGGGTCCGCGGCAGGGCCTCGGCGGCGAGCGGCGGCTCGGGCAGTGCCCCCCGTCCGGGGTGCAGCCAGCCGCAGCCGGGGCAAGTGCGGGCTCGCTCGTCGTCGTAGAAGGCGGCGAACGCCCGGGGCAGGTCGTCGACCAGGCTGACCAGGTGCACCTCGCTACGGTGGACGAGCGCCGAGCACCGCGGGCAGTACCACTCGAAGCCGTCGACCGCGCCGGCCGGCCGTGGGCGCTCGATCACGAGGCCCACCGAGCCGGGCACGGGCCGCTGCGGCGAGTGGCGGACGTGGGCGGGCAAGAGGAAGACCTCGCCCTCCCGGATCGGGATGTCCCGGGCGCCGCCGTCCTCCCAGACCCGCAGCACCATGTCGCCCCGGAGCTGGTGGAAGAACTCGTCGCAGGGATCGTCGTGGAAGTCGGTGCGCTGGTTGGGCCCACCGACGACGGTGACGATGAAGTCGCCGTCCTCCCACACCTGCGCGTTCCCGACGGGAGGCTGCAGCAGCTCCTGGTGCTCCTCGATCCAACGGGCCAGGTCGATGGGTTGCACGTCAACCCCCTTCGGTCGCCGGGCGGCGGGCCACCGCCTTGATCTCGATAGCCAGCTGCGGGTGGGGCAGCTGGTGGACCGCCACCGTCGTGCGGGCCGGTCCGGTCTCGGCCGAGAAGTACTCGGCGTAGACCTCGTTGTAGCCCGCGAAGTCTTCCATCGTCACCAAGAAGGTGGTCAGGTCGACCACATCGGCAAGGGACGCGCCGACCACCTCGAGCAGCGCCGCCATGTTGTCGAGCACAGCCCGCGTCTGGACGCGGATGTCGAGGGTCGCCGTCCCGTCGGCGTCGACGGTGGCACCGGCGATGGTGTTGTCAGGGCGGCGCGCGCTCGTACCCGATACGAACACCCACTCCCCGGCCAGGCGGAGGTGGGGGTACGCGCCCCGCGGCGGCGTCCGCCCGGGGACGACCACGGAGCGGTCGGACATCTACGCCCTCTGGAGCGTCACCGCGATGGTGCCGCCGTCACGAAGCAGGTCGAGCCGGTCGCCCGTGACCGTGAACGTGGTAGCCAGTTCGAGCGCGGCGAGGAAGTCCGTCTCCTGCTTCGACAGCTCTTCGGAGGCGCAGGCCATCTTGGTGCCGGCGAGCGGCCCGATCGTGATCGAGTCGCCGTCGGTCTCGTACGGCCCGTTGTAATTGTTGCATCCGGCATTTCCGGAGACCGAGCCGTCGTCCGCGAAGTCGGCGGTCAGCGTGGCGTCACCAGCCACGCTCAGGATGGCGTCCCCGGCGTAGTAGCTGGTCACGGTCCAGCTCCCGACGATGGCCTCGGCGCCGACGGAGGCGTCGAAGACGAGCAGCGCGTCACCGTCGCCGTTGCTCAGGGTGAGCTGCTCATCGGCGATCGCGAAGGAGGCCACCTCCGGCAGCGCGGCGAGGTACCCCTGCTCGGCCGAGGCCTGCGGATCCTCGCAGGCCATCTGGGTGGAGGCGATATCGGGTCCGATGGTGAGGTCCTCGCCGTCCACCTCGTAGGGGCCGGTGTAGCTGTTGCAACCGCTCGTCCCTGCCATGGTTCCATCCGCGAAGCGGGCGGACACCGTCACGCCGTCCAGGGACGTGCCGAGGTCGGTGCTGTCCGACAGGACCCAGTTGGTCCCCTCGAGTGCCGCGCCGTCGGGCGCGGCAGCGGCGTCCACGTCGTCCTCCGAGCTGCCACAGGCAGTCAGCGTCGCGGCAGTCACCCCCATCAGCGCGATCGCGATCCATCGCTTCGGCATGATGCCCCTTTCGTGTCGCGGCTGGTCGTGGTGCGCCCGTGATCCGCCATCATGGTCGAGTCAGGCCCGGCCACGCGGTCACGTCATCCCCGAGCGCGGTGCGCGTGCTGGATACCATCCGTGGACACGGGCCGGACCAGCGTCCAGTGCGAGGAGGAACGGCATGCGCCGAGAGACGAAGCGGTTGATCCTGTGGGTCGGCCGGCTCATCACCTTGTTCATCTACGCCGTGTTCCTGGCCTACGCCGTGATCGTCGGCATCGCGTTCGTGCTCCAGCTCCTGGGCGCCAATCCCGAGGCCGACTTCGCGGAGTGGATCTACCGCGCCGCGGCCAACATCACCGAGCCGTTCCGGGGCATCTTCCCGTCGACCGAGGTGACCGATCGGTCCACCTTCAACGCTTCGCTGCTGTTCGCCCTCATCGTCTACCTGGTCGTGGCGGTGATCCTCCACGGCATCGTCGACTGGCTGGCCCGCCGCATCGCCGGCATCGATCGGGCCGAGGAGCGCGAGCGGATGCAGGCGGCCTTCCAGGCCCAGCAGGACAGCACGAGCTCGGCGCTCGGGCTCGATACCACCCCGGTGGTCACGACGCCCACGCCGACACCCGCTCCGGCCTGGAACGACCCCATCACCGGCGTCCCTGTGGAGTCCGTGCCGCCCCCGCCGCGTCCCGGCGATCCGACCTATCCGCCGCTGCCCTGACGACGGCGGGTCGAGCAGCGCCGCCAGCGCGGCGAGCTGCCCGTCATCCACAGTGACATCGCACAGACCGGCTGGCCCGCCGGCCCGAGCACCGCTCGGCCCTCCCGGGCCGGCCGGCCCGAGGTTCTCCTCCATCACGTTGGCCTGTTCCTCGTTGCCCAAGCCTCGTGGGGGCCGGTGGGCGAGCCCGGCGGCGTGACCGAGCTCATGCAGGAGCACCACAGCGCGATCGGCACCGGGCACGGGCCGCCGATCAAGCAGCACGGTCGGCGGCCGGTCGGAGCAGGTCAGGCCCGCCCGACGCCGGAATGGCACCGGGCTGGCGATGGTCCCACCGATGACGATCACGGCCGCGGCCGGCGCCTCGCCCGGCGCCAACAGACCACGCCAGGCTCCTGCCGAACACGCCGCCGCGGCGGCGCGCGGCGACACCAGCTCCTTGGCCAGGGCGTCGCTGTGGAGCACGGTCAAGTCCACCCCGCCATGGCGCACACCGGTCTCGGCCAGGCGACCGAGCACCTGCTCGACGACGGCCAGGTCCGATCGGAGGACGCCGTCCGGGGCACCTTCGGGGATGATCGACACGAGCCGGATCGCCGGCCGGTCGGGTGGGTCCAGGGCGGATCTGGCCGCTGACGCGGCCATCACGAGGGGGACGAGGAGCACCAGGCCCGCGGCGGCCAGCACGCCGGGCCGGCGCATCAGGCGCCCCACCGGTCGTCGAAGGTGCCGCTGACCGCCTCCACCAGGAGCGCGAGCGCGCTTTGGCCGACGAGGCTGCCCGTCAAGCTGCCGTGGACGGTGGCCAGCCCGGGATCGGCGACACCCGTGAGGATCCCCCACACGAGGGCGGCCGGCGCCGCCAACACGGCATCGTGGACGAGGCCCGGCGAGAGGTCAGTCGTGGAGACGGTCCAGCCAGGACCGAGCAGGACGCCGAGGCCTGAATCCGGGTCGTCGGGAACGACCACGGCGAGGTGCAGCGACACCGGGAGCGGCGGCAGCCCGAGCGGGAAGACGGTCCGGCCGAGCAGATCCCGCAGTGCCCGGCCGAACGCCGGCCCGGCCGTCACCAGCCCACCTCGAACCCGATCCGCCGCGCCCACTCGCGAGCGCCGGAGCGCTCACGGGCGAGCCACCGCCGCCGCCGCTGCGGGTCGTCGAAGAAGCGGGAGCCGAGCACGGCGACGATGACGCCCGTCGCCGGATCCATCTCGACGGACAGCGCGCCGCCGGCCACCTGCAGCCCGAGCCGCTGTCCGCCGTCCCTCCCGCCTGCCGTCTCCAGCCCCAGCGCGACCGGCGAACCGCCGTGCTCGGCATGGGCGCTGGCCGCGGCCAACTCGTCCCGCAGCCGGTCCGCTCGAGGGAAGAGCGACGCCGCCGTATCGCCCCGGAGGTGGCGATGCAGGGCCTGGAACCAGGAGACGACGGCGGCGAACGAGCCGTAGCCGCCGAGGTAGGGCGAGGTGAGCGCCCGGCTGCGAACGGAGAGGGCGTAGACGAGCGGCACGTCCGTCCCACCCCGGTCGGCCGTCAGGGTGGCCATGACATCGACGGGCAGGTCGAGCAGCTCGCGATCGGGGACGAGCCACAGCCGCGGCCCCGACGCGGCCCGCAGCGCCGCCTGCAGCTCGCGCGCCCAGACCTCCCCGGCCACCCGAGCGGCGGCCCGGGCGAGCACGAACCACGCCAGCACTTCGCTGGTGCCCACCGCCCCGCCGGGTGCCACCGCGGCACGCACGGCACGCGCCGCCAGCTCCGACTCTGCGCTCCCGAGAGGGAGGCGCAGCACCTCCCAGAACGTCGGCCGGACGAGCGGCGTGCGGTGGGCGACCAGGTCGGACACCGCCCATGGCCCGTCGTCACGGATCTGCCCGTGGGCGTCGACGTGAGCCGTCGTCCAGTCGACGCCGTGGCGCTCCAGGAGCGCGAGCACTCCCATGGCCACCATCGGCTTGGTGGCGCAGTAGAGGCTCCGCACCTTCTGGAGCTCGACGGTCGAGAGCCCGCGCTCGCAGATGACCCACCGGCCTTCGACGTCGTTCGCCGCCAACCACAGCGCGGAACCGCCGAGATCAGCAGCCATCGTCCGGCTCCTTCTCGACAGCTACGTCCTCGGCCGCGGAGACCGCGCGGTGGACCACGAGCCGCCCGTGTCCGTCCGGCGCGCGATACGACGCGCAGACCACGCCGGACCCGGTAGGCAGCATCCGCAGCCACACCACCAGTTCGCGGCCGGCAGACGGGACGATGGCCCACGTGGTCCCGGCCCCGAGCCCGTGCACGGCGACATCGGGCCGGGCGAGGACCATCACAAGGTCGGTCGCGGCGTCGAGGCCGGCCAGGGTCGCCGACACCACGGGCTCGCCCGAGTCCACGACCGCGAGGCAGACCGGCGAGGGGGACCTCGCTGCGGATGAGGAGGTCGCGCACACCTCGCCGTCCGCGGCCGTGATCACGAGGACCCGTCGAGCGACGTCCACCCGCCGGGCCTCGTCATGAGGACCACCAGCACCGCAACCACAGGCCAGCAGCAGGGCTGCCGTCCCGCCCACCCCCCGGAGGCTCAGCACGCGTCCTCCTTGCAGGTGCTGGCGTTGCCGGCATCGACGCCGAAGCTCAGGACGAGGCCGTGACCCGCGCCCTGTGGTACCTCGACCACGCCCACCTGGGCCAGCTCCCGCCCGTCGTAGGGCGTGTCACCGGCGTGGCAGTTGCCGTTGTTGTCGAAGATGACCGAGCGGGTCACGGACGCCGGCTGGAACGCCCCGCTGACGCCGATCCGCTCGCAGTGCGTGAAAACCTGGCTGACCGAACTGCTCACGCCGCCCCAGCTCGAGCCGATCGACACGGTGCGGGAGGAGCAGTGCTGCGTCCGGCCGGAGCCAGGCTCCTCGCCGACCACCTGGCCCGCGGCCGACGAACGGAAGCCGATGCGCGCCGTGTCCACGAAGTCGTTGCAGCCGCTCGTCGCCGTGACCTCGGCGACCGCAGCCAGGTCGACGCCCCAGTAGTCGCGGGTGGCGCTGCGGTCGTCCAGCTTGCGCCAGGTCGCCCGGAGGACCGTCCGGGCCGTCGTCGGGCCGCAGCTCACACCGCCGTCGTCTGTGTTGAGTGCGGTGAAGAAGCTGGTCGTCGACGTCCCCCAGGGTCCGGCGAACGAGGGCGCGGAGTAGGCGGCGGCGTCCGGCGGTGGGACCAACACCTCCCCGTCCCCGGTGACGCTCGTCCCGACGGGGACGGCGACGAACGAGGGGTCATCGACCGACCCGACCACGAAGACGTCGACGTCGGCGTCTTCGAACCATGCCCCGCGGCCGAGTGCGGCGGCCCGGGCGCGGTCGAGCGGGCCGAACGTCGCCGTCGCGGCGCGGTCGAGGCTGGCGACGGCCTGGGCCCGCAGGTCCCGCCACCAGCGCAGCCCGAACGTCCCCACGAGCTCCTCGGCACGACGGGCGGCCACGCGGCGGGGCGAAGCTGCGGCACGATCGTCCGCGCGCTGCGGCGCGGGCGGGTCCAGCGGGTGGCCACCGGCTGGCGCGTCGTCGGCCCACAAGGCGGTGGTCGCCACGGTGGCGACGAGGGTGGCGATGCCGGTGCGGCCGAACCTCACGCAGCTCTCCCTTCGCTGGCGCCAGCGGCTCGGGCCGCCGGTCGCTCCGCAGGCCGCCCGCAGCGGCGAAGGGAAAGTCCGGTGAGCGGCGCACGGTAGCCACGCCCTCCCACACCGTCAAGGAGTTGGCGTCAGCGGGTGGCGAGCCAGGCGACGAAGCAGGCCTGCGCGGCGTGGTAGCAGACCATGACGCCCACCGCGGCCACGCGCCGGTCGAAGCGGCGCTCCCGGGTGGGAGTGACGAAGCGACCCCAGCCGAGCATGGCGTCCGAGGCGAAGAACGCCATGGCCGCCGCGATCAGCCACGGCTCGCTCGTGCACCACGCCGTGATCGCCATGGCAGAGATCACCACGAGGTAGGCGGCAACGGGACCGAGCATCGACGGTTGGCCGGCCCGCACCGCTCGCAGCAGCGGCGGCCCGATCACGGCCGCGGCCGCCAGCACGACGAGCGAACCGAGGGCCCACTCGAGCGGTAGACGGGCCATACCGGCGATGTAGGCGACGTGGGCCAGGAGGAATGACGCCAGTCCCGCGATGAACCAGCGCTCGGGCAGGAGGAGCGCCACGTCGCCGGCCAGTGACAAAGCGAGCCCGGCGACGAACCAGGCCCGCACGGCCGCCGGCGCACCGTCCGTGGCGACGGCGGCGACGATGAGGGCGACGATCACGCCCGGCTTCCCCACCCAGCGCAGCCGGGAGTCGTCCCGCCAGACACCGATCCAGTCGACGACGGCCAGCACCGCGGCCACCACGAACGCGCCGACCACCATCGGCGGCGGACCCTAGCGACCACGGGCGCGATGGCTGCCGGGGCGGGCGGGATGGCACCATGGAGAGACTCCTCGACGGGCGGGTCGGGAACCCTCAACGGTCGGAGGAGGCACGTGGGACAGCGCACGAGGTCGGATCGGCGACGGGCCGCGGGGCGCGGACACCGCGCTGCGGCCGGCCTCGTGGGAGCCGCGCTCCTGGTCAGCGGGCTTGTCGCCTGCGGTCCTCCGCCTCCCCCGCCCTGGGCGGCGACCACGCGCACCACCCCGGCTGGGTACGTCGCCACCGACGTCGGCTGCGCCGCGTCCCGCGAGGCCAGCGCGCTGGAGGCCTTTGTGTCCCGGCGGGTCGGACCGGTCCTCGGATGGGACTACCAGCACGTCTATCCGCTCGGGGCGAACCGTTGGCTGTGGCTGTTCCAGGACGTGTTCATCGACCACACGGGCCTGGCGACCCGCCTCGACGGGTCCGGGTTCGCCCACAACGCCGCGCTGCTCCAGACCGGGAACTGCTTCACGCTGCTCCACCGGGGATCGTCGAGCCGCCCGTTGTCCTTCGAGCCCGGCGACGGCGAGACGGCGCTGAACCGGTGGTGGTGGCCGCTCGGCGGCGAGCTCGACGGGACCCGGTTCCGGGTCTTCTGGGTCGAAGTGGTGAAGGACGCGGTGCAGCCCCCGCCCGGGGACGGTCTCCCCTGGCATCCGCGGCGGACCTGGCTGGCCACGTACGACGCGGCCAGCCTGGCCCGGCTGTCCTTCGTCCCCGCCCCCGGCCAACCGTCGGCCGTGGACGATCGGCCGGCCCGGCCGGATCCGCTCTACGGCTACGCGGTGGCCTCGGACACGACCCACACCTACCTCTTCGGCAACACCTACCAGCAGAACCTCACCCGGGAGGGCGGCTTCTGGAACGGGCCCCACTCCGCCAGCGCGATGTGGCTCGCCCGGGTGCCGCGCGGTCGGCTCGACCAGGCCCCGGACTACTGGAACGGCTCAGGCTGGGTGAACGACCGCGACCGCGCCGAGCCGATCGTCGAGCGCTACTGGACGGAGAACCCGATGCAGCCGCGCTACCTCGACGGGCGGTGGGTGGCGGTCACCAAGGAGAACGGGTTCTGGGGGGAGCGGCTGGCCGTGGACGTGGCCGGCGATCCGTGGGGTCCGTGGGTCACCGGCACACGAGGTCGCTGTCAAGGGCCGGGGAGGCGACCCGCGGCTGAACACGTACCACGCCCATGCGCTGCCGTGGATCGGTGCCGGCGGCACCCTCGTCGTGGCGGTGTCGCAGAACGCGCGGAACATGCCCGTCGACGCGTTCCCGTTCCCCGAGCGCTACCGCCCCATCGTGATGTCCATGCCGTTCCCGGCCCTCGGGCAGGCGGCCGCCAACGCGACCGCAGAGAAGATCGGCCCGGAGATCCCCGAACCCCGCGAGAACGACCGCTCGCCCTGAGCCCACCCGGTGAGTCCGCGGAGACCACCTGACTTCACCTCTGCGTCAATCGAGGCTCGACATGACGTGCTTGATGCGCGTGTAGTCCTCGAGCGCGTACATCGACAGGTCCTTGCCGTAGCCGGACTTCTTGAACCCGCCGTGGGGCATCTCCGCCACGAGGGGGATGTGCGTGTTGATCCACACGCAGCCGAAGTCCAGCCGCTTCGCCATGCGCATGGCCCGGCCGTGGTTCTGCGTCCAGACCGACGAGGCCAGGCCGTAGTCGACCCCGTTGGCCCACGCCACCGCCTCATCCTCGTCGTTGAACTGCTGCACCGTGATGACCGGGCCGAAGATCTCGTTCTGGATCATCTCGTCGTCCTGGAGCAGGTCGGCGATGACGGTCGGCTCGTAGAAGAAGCCGACATCGCCCTGGCGTGAGCCACCGGCGACGACGCGGGCATGGTCGGGCGTGCGGTCCACGAAGCCGGTCACCCGCTCGAGCTGCGTCGGGTTGTTGACCGGCCCGTAGAGCACGTCCGGATCGTCGGGCGCGCCCGTTCTCGTGCCCTTGGCCTGCTCCGTGAGCGCGTCGACGAAGTCCTGGTACACACCGGGCGCAGCCAGCACGCGGGTGGCAGCCGTGCAGTCCTGGCCGGCGTTGAAGTACCCGGCCACGGCGATGCCCTCGGCCGCCGCCGCGAGGTCGGCGTCGTCGAACACGATGACCGGCGCCTTGCCGCCGAGCTCGAGGTGCACGCGCTTGAGCGAGTCGGCCGCGGCTCGTGCGACCTCGGTGCCGGCGCGCACGGAGCCCGTTATCGACACCATCGAGGGAACGTCGTGGGTGACCATCGTCCGGCCCGTGTCGCGGTCCCCGCAGATCACGTTGAACACACCGGGCGGGAGGAACTCCGCGGCGATCTCGGCCAGGAGTGCGGTCGTGGCCGGTGTCGTGTCGGACGGCTTGAGCACCACGGTGTTGCCGGCGGCGATGGCCGGCGCGAACTTCCAGACCGCCATCATCATCGGGTAGTTCCACGGCGCCACCTGCGCGATGACGCCGACCGGCTCCCGCCGGATGATCGAGGTCATCCCCTTCATGTACTCGCCCGCGCTCCGGCCCTCGAGCACACGAGCCGCGCCGGCGAAGAACCGGATCTGGTCGACCATGGGCGGGATCTCTTCGGACTCCGTCAGAGCGATGGGCTTCCCGGTGTTCTCGCTCTCCAGCGCGATCAGGTCGGCGGCCCGGGCCTCGACGGCGTCGGCGATCCGGTACAGCGCCAGGCTGCGTTCGCTGGGGGTGGAGTCTTTCCACTCCTCGAAGGCAGCCGCGGCCGCGCTCATGGCGGCGTCGATGTCGGCAGCAGCGGACAGCGGCGCACTGGCGTAGGTCTCACCGGTGGCCGGGTTGACGACGTCCGTCGTCTGCCCGTCGGCCGCATCGAGCTGCTCGCCGTTGACGAAGTTCTTGATGACGCGGGTCATGGGGTGTCTCGCCTCCTTGCGTGGACGTCCGAAAGGTACTCGCGCCCGCTCCGCCCGCCGCCGGACACCAGACCGGATCGCCAGCCCGGACCGCTAGGCCGGCTCACCGTCGGGGTCGACCGACCGCAGGATCTCGCGAAGGAGATGGGCGAGCTGGTCCTGCTCCGCCGTGTCCAGGCGCGAGACCACGAGCGCCTCCTGCTGGTTGAACCGTGGGTACAGCCGCCGGATCATCCTCCGCCCCGACGGGCTCAGCGACACGACGACCAGCCGGCCGTCTTCCGGGTGCCGCCCGCGGGTGACGAGGCCGCGCCCCTCCAGAGTGCTCACGACTCCGCTCAGGGTGCCCTTGGAGACGCCGCACTCGGTGGCCAGGTGACGTGACTCCTGCTCGCCCCACACCCAGAGGACCCACAGCACGACGAACCCTGTCCACGAGATCCCGTCGTCGCCGAGGACCCGCCGCTCCATGTGGAGCCGCACGGCGTTGGCCACCCGGAACACGTTGGACACCGCCGCCATCGCCCGGGGATCGATGGGCAGTCCACCCAGGTGCGCCTGGACGTCCCGCTCCCTGCGGACGAGATCCGGCTGGCTCGCACCACCGGACCCTTCGACGGTGGGACCGCGTCGCGCAGCACCGGCGGCCATCGTGACGGACGATACTCGTTCGGCACCGAACGAACGGCTGGACCGTGCTGGCAGAATGGCCGACATGCGTGCGCTGGTGATCGGGAACCGTGACGACGCCGACGTCGGGGTGCTCGGCGAGTGGGCCGATCTCCGGGGGCTGACCCGGCAGGGCGTCGACCGGGAGGACGGCCGGTTGCCGACGCTGGACGGCGTGGACGTCATCATGAGCATGGGGTCGATCTGGCGCGTCAACGATCCCGAGCTCGCGCCGATGCTGCAGCCCGAGCAGGCCCTGCTGCGGGAGGCGGTGGCGGCCGACGTGCCCGTCCTCGCCATCTGCTTCGGCATGCAACAACTGACCATCGCGTTCGGGGGCGAGGTCTTCGGCACGGCGAAGCCCGAGATCGGCTTCCGGGTGCTCCCCTCGACCGATCCGGCGATCCCCACCGGCCCCTGGCTGCAGTACCACTACGACGCCTGCCACCTGCCACCCGGCGCCACCGAGCTGGCCCACAACGACCACGGCCTCCAGGCCTACCGATTGGGTTCGGCGCTCGCCGTGCAGTTCCACCCTGAGGTGGACCGGTCGGTGCTGGCGCGGTGGACGGACGAGAGCGGCGACGAGCTGGCGGCCATGGGCCTCTCACGGACCTTGCTGCTGGACGAGGCCGACGACCACGCCGACGCCAGCCGCGAGGCCGCGCTGAGCCTGTTCGACCGTTTCTGGTCGGACCGTCCCGCCGTTCAGACCGGCGCTCGCGATCCGAGGTAGGCGGCCCGAACAGCGGGATCGGCCTGGATCTCCGCGGCGGTGCCGGTGGCGATCACCGCGCCCTGGTCCAGGCACACGATCTGCTGGCAGATCCCGACGATGAACCCGAGGTCGTGGTCGATGACGACGATCCCCGCTCCGACCGCGGCCGCGGTCGCCCGCACCTGCTCGATCATCGCCTGCGACTCGCCCTCGGACATGCCTGACGTGGGCTCGTCGAGGAGCAGGAACACAGGCCCGACGGCCGCGGCACGGGCCAGCTCCAACCGCCGCGAGTTGCCGTAGTCGAGCTCCCGAGCGCGGCGATCGCGCTGGTCCCACAGGCGGGCGAGGACGAGGAGCTCCTCGACGCTCGGGCGCGCGCGATCGGCTCGGTAGCGGGCACCGACTTCGGCCGCCACGGCGATGTTGTCCCGCACGGTCAGCGACGAGAACAGGCGCAGGTTCTGGAAGGTCCGCACGAGACCCCGGCGCGCGAGCTGGTGCGACGGAAGGCCAGTGACCGGGGCGCCGTCGAGCGTCACCGCGCCCTCGGCCGGCTCGACGAGGCCGGTGATGACGTTGAGCAGCGTCGTCTTGCCGGCTCCGTTCGGCCCGATCAGGCCGAGGACCGTGTCGTTCGTCGCCGCCACGGACGCATCGCGCAGGGCCGTGAAACCACCGAACCGCACCGTCACGCCCTCGGCCCGCAGAGAGGCCGGCGCGGCAGTCGGTGCGGGGACCGGTGGCGGCGGAGCATGCTCGCGACGGCGCCGCCAACGGTCGAACCACCAACGGTCAAGCTCCCAGTCGTCGAGCAGGCCGGACGGCCGCAGGATCATGAAGCCGAGCATCGCCCCGCCGAGGAAGATCTCGGACAGGCCGTCCCGCAGCAGCCAGTCGAGTCCGGCGATGTTCACATCGGGGCCGGCCAGGTAGCGGGTGAGCTCGTTGCCAGCGGTGATCACGACGACGCCGAGGAGCGCTCCGGTCACGCCCTTGCGTCCGCCGACGATCAGCATCGTGAGCGTCAGCAGCGTGTAGTCGAGGAAGAAGAACTTGGGCGTGACGGTCCCCAGCTCGTACACCCGCAGCGAGGAACCGGCGGCGACGATGACGACCGACAGCACGAGCGCGGCCATCTGGGGAACGGCGGGGTTGATGCCCATGGCCCGGGCCGCCAGGTCATCCTCGCGGCTGGCCCGCGCCGAGCGGCCGACGCGGGACTCCGAGAACACCCGCCCGGCCACGATGGACGCGAACAGCACGAGGTAGACCGGCCAGAGGGAACCCAACGTCTCGCCGACCGAGAAGGAGAGCCCGGCCCGATCGCCGCCGGTCAGCTCGGTCCAGTTGACGGCCACCTCGTGGACCACGAACAGCAAAGCGAGGGTGATGACCGTGGCCGCCACCGCGCCCGACTGCGCCCCTGACCGGACGAGCCCGAGCCCGACGATCACGGCGACGACGATGCAGATCGCAATGGCGATGAGCACGGCCACGACCGGGCCGGTACCCGCATCGGTCAGGCCGAACGGCGCGTCGGGGATGATCGTCGCCTTGCGTTCGGGGGAGATGGCGAAGAGCGCGAACACGTAGGCCGCGACTCCGCCGAAGCCGACGTGTCCGAAGGAGAGCACGCCCGTGTTGCCCATGTAGATCTGGATGCCCACGACGACGACGGCGTTGATGAGCAGCTGCGTCACGAGGCTGTCCCGGGACGATCCGCCTCCGGCGGCGTAGATGGAGCAGCCAGCGACCAGCGCGACGAACAGCGCGGTCGAGCCGCCGACCGGGGCCAGGTACCGGCGGACGGCGGTGAGCTCGCTCGGTTCGCTCACACCCGCTCCGCATGGCGGACCGACACGATCCCGCCAGGCCGGAAGATGAAGAGCAGCGCGATCAGGAGGAACACGACGCCGTTGGTGAGCCCCGCCAGCTCGTCCGGGAGCCGGGCGATGAGGAAGACCTCGAGCAGGCCCAGCGCGAACCCACCGATCACCGCGCCACCCAGGCTGCCGAGGCCGCCGATGAGCGCGGCCAGGATGCCCTTCAGCATCGGGGTCTCGCCGAAGTTCGGCGACGTGCGGCCGCTCCTCATCAGGATGAACACGCTCGCGATACCGGCCAGCAGACCGGCGAGTGCGAAGGCGCCCTGGATCACGCGGTCGCTGCGCACGCCCATCAGCCGGGCGGCGGCGAAGTCCTCCGCCGCGGCCCGCAATGAGATCCCGAACATCGTGCGCCTCACCAGGAAGGCGGTGGCGGCGAGCGTGACGATCGTGACGCCGAGCGTGGCGAGGTCGAACACCTCGAGACGCACGGACCCGATCGTGACCGTGTTCGTGATCCAGCCCGGCCGGTCGAAGGTGCGGACGTTGGGCGACACGAACATCACGAACAGGGCCGTGATCACGAAGTGCACGCCGAAGGAGGTCAGCAGCATCGTCGTGTCGGACGCGCCCCGCACGCGGCGGAAGGCGACGAACTCGATCACCACCGAGGTCAGCGTGGCCGAGAGGACGATGAGGGGGATGACGGCCCACCAGCTCCAGCCGGCGGTCAGCAGGGCGTAGGTGACGTACCCGCTGACCGTGATGAGATCGCCCTGCGCGAAGTTCACGAGGTGCATCACGCCGAAGATCAACGCGATGCCGAGGCCGATGAGCGTGTACTCGGAGCCACGGCCCAGCCCGTCGACCAACTGCTGCAGGATCTCCGTCACGCGGTGTCACCTACGTACGACTCGAAGAGATCGGCGCGGGCCAGCAGGTCGGCGCCCCGGCCGCTCATGGCGACGTCGCCGGTTCGCATCACGTAGGCGCGATCGGCGACCTCCAGCAAGCGGGTGGCGTTCTGCTCGACGATCAGCAGCGTCACCCCGGAGGCCCGCAGCGAGACGACCAGCTCGAAGATGCGATCGACCAGCGTGGGCGCCAGGCCGAGGGTCGGCTCGTCCATGAGCAGGAGGCGAGGCGCGCTCGATGAGGGCGCGGGCGATGGCCAGCTGCTGGGCCTCGCCACCGGACAGGAACCCGGCGGCCGTGCTCCACTTGTCGCGCAGCACGGGAAAGCGGGACGTCATCTCCTCCAGCCGCTCCTCCCGCTCCCGACGGCTGGCCGTCACGCCGCCCACCTTGAGGTTCTCGGCCACGGTGAGGTCGATGAAGATCCTCCGCCGCTCGGGCACAAGGGCCAGACCGGCCCGGAGTAGGCGGTCGGGGCCGAGGCCGGTGACGTCGCGTTCGGCGAAGCGCACCCTCCCGCCCGAGGGGGTCACCAGTCCGGCGATGCCGTTGAGCGTCGTTGTCTTCCCGGCGCCGTTGGCCCCGATCAGGCCGACGATCTCACCCTCGTCGACGGTCAGGTCGACATCGCGGATAGCCCTGATCGAGCCGTAGCGGCACGAGAGGCCCTCGACCGCGAGGATCGCCATCGGGCGAGGTCAGCCGATCGTGGCGGCGAGCGTGGGCTGACCGTCGACCATCTCGGTGATGAACACCGGCTTGGCCGGGACGGCATTGCCTCCGTAGGTCAGGCGCCCGGTGATGCCGTCGACGTCGACGTCGGCGATCGCCGCGCCGAGCTCGGCTCCGTCCGTCGTCCCCGCCTGCTGGTAGGCGGAGATCAGCACGAGGATGGCGTCGGCGGCCAGGCTGCCGAAGGACGGATTCTCCAGCGGCGCGCCGGTGGCGGCGGCGAAGCTCTCGTCGAGCGCCGCCACCCGGTTGCCCGCCTCGGAGAAGGCGTGCGTCGTGGCGAAGAACCCGTCGGTCCCCTCGGTCACGTACCCCCCGGTCGCCTCGAAGGCGTCGGCCATCAGCATGGTCGTGTCCACGCCGGCCGAATCGAGCTGCGCCGCCAGCTGCACCGCCTGCGAGGCCAGCATGGCGCTGTAGACGACGGCCGGCTGCTCGCCGAGGTTGGCGATCTCGTTGACCTGGGTGGAGAAGTCGGTGTCGTCCAGCGGGACGTAGTTGTAGTCACCGAGGATCGTCCCGCCGCCGGCCTCGAAGACCTCCGTGAAGACCTCCGGGTTGTACCCGAAGTACGGGCCGGGCGAGGAGAAGGTGACCGCCGTCTGCCACCCCTGGTCCAGCGCGAACTCGGCCGCCGCAGTCGCCTGGGCGGTGTCGTCGAAGGCCGTGAGGTACGAAAGGGCGCTGACGTCGCCGAGCGTCGGCTCCGTCGAGGCGACGAAGAGGACGGGCACGTTGCCCTGCGTGACCTGAAGCAGCGGCTGGCCGAAGTCGGCGAACGGCGGTCCGAGGATGGCCGAGACGCCGGCGTCGAGCAGGTCCTGCGCGGCGCGAGCGGTGACCTCCGGATCGCCTTCGATGTTCTGGATGGTCAGCTCGAGCGGTGTGCCGTCGACGCCGCCCACGCAGTTGATGAGGTTGACGAAGTGCTCCGCCGCCGCGCTGGCCGGAGCGTCGGCAAACCCGCCCAGGTCGGACAGGTCGGCGGCGTACCCGACCTTCAACGGCTCACCGGTGGGCTCCGGCGCGCAGTTGTCCAGGTCGGCGGCCAGCACGGCGTCGACGTCGAACGCTCCTTCGGGCGCCGGCTCGCTCGAGGCCGACGAGTCCCCCGGGGCCGCATCAGCACTGGTGTCGGGGCTGGTGGCGGCCACCGACGTGTCGGGCGCGGCCGTGGTCCCCTCTCCCGAGTCCGAGTCGCTTCCGCATCCGACGGCGGTGGCGAGCACCGCAGCCAGAGCGATCGAGATGTGTGTGCGCTTCATCAGCCACGCTCCCCCATGGTCAGGTGTTGGTGCTCAGAACAGACGGGCATACTCGCGGATCTCCCAGTCGGTCACGGCGGCGTTGAAGCGATCCACCTCGGTCCGCTTCACCCCGAGGAAGAGGTTCACCAGATCAGCGCCGAGCGCCTCGGTGAGGACGGTGTCGGCTGCGATGGCGTCGAGGCCCTCCGCCAGGGAGTGGGGCGCGTGGCGATCGGTGTTGGGGTCGGCATCCGCGTCGCCCACCTGAGGCTCGGGGAGGGGCAGTTCCTCTTCGACGCCGTGCAGCATCGCGGCCAGCATCGCCGCCGTCACCAGGTGCGGGCTGGAGGCGCCGTCGGGGTTGCGGCACTCGACGCGGGTGGCCTGCCCGCGCTCGCCCGGCACGCGGTAGGTGCTGAAGCGGTTGTCGAGCCCCCAGTTGGCCCAGTAGCCGGCGATGAGGCCGGGGACGAGCCGCTTGTACGAGTTGATCGTCGGGGCGCCGATGCCGCACAGCGCCTCGTGGTGCGCGATGAGCCCCGCCAGCGCGTGACGACCGAGCGGGGACAGCCCGTACTCCTCGTCGGCGGCGGCGAAGGCGTTCGAGCCCGGCGCGTCCTGGAGGCTGAGGTTGACGTGCAGGCCGCTGCCCACCAGCCGCGGGAATGGCCGGGGCATGAAGGTGGCTCCGAGGCCGGCCCGGTGCGCCAGCTCCCGGGCCAGCTCCTTGAAGAGGAAGGCGTCGTCCGCCGCGGCGAGCGCGTCGCGGTAGTGGAGCGCCACCTCCATCTGCGCGGGGTGGAACTCGCCGTTGACCCCCTCGACCGGGATGCCGCACCGCCGGCAGGTCTCGAAGATCTCCCGGCCCAGACCGGTGGGATCGAACGAGGGTCCGGTGCCGTAGACGCGGTGCCACGGCACGGCGAGGGGTTCGAAGCCCTCCGACGGGTCTTTGGCCAGCAGGTACAGCTCCATCTCGAACCCGGCCATGGGCGTCAAGCCGCGATCGGTCCAGCGGCCACAGATCAGGCGCAGCGCGCGCCGCACGTCGATGGGGAGCTCTCGGCCATCGGTGTGGTACAGATCGGCGAAGACGACGTCCGTGTCGGGTTCCCAACCGGGGCGGCGCGTGGCCAGATCGGCGCGGGCCTCCATGTCGGGAAAACCGACGTCGGCGCCGTAGCCGGGCGCCGGCGGCATGTCGCCGTCGATGGCCTGGGTGAGCACCGTGACCGCGTAGTGCGTGGGGTGGTCGAGGTCGTCAGCGGCCACGTACTTCCCGTGTGACAGCCCGTGGACGTCGCTGTAGAAGACGCGAGCGATTTCAGCCGCTTCCGGCACCCCGCTGTCCCCCCTTCAGATCGTTCGGTACCTTACGACACTCGCTGCGAGTGGTCGATCCTGGCCGGCTCACCTCCATCGGCTCACCGCACCAGCCGCCCCGCGTCGACGACGACCTGCCCGTCGAGTGCCACCGTGCAGCCGCGCATGGGCAGGTCGAAGTGACCGGCGCTGAACCGCTTCGCCACCTCGTTGGCCCCGGTCGAGTAGAGGAAACCCCCGGCGAAGGCCCGGGCCTCGGTGCCGTTCACCGCGCCCTTGTCGTACAACTCCAAGTAGTCCCAGCGGGCGTGCTCGTTGAGGCCCCACCCCACGTGGGAGCAGGCGTACGCGGACCGGTCGCCCTCGGCGTCGGCGAACGCCGCGAGGTAGGAGCGGAACAGGTCGGCGTCGACGCCGTCACCGCCGATGGTCTCGATGTGGTCGTCACGGATCTCGAGGGTGACCGGCCGCTCGAGGTAGCGCTTGAACGTCAGGTTCAGGTCGCCGGGCGCCAGCACCACCGAGCCCTCGACCGTGCCGGGTGCCGGGAAGGCGAGCACCAGGCCACCGGGCCAGTGGGCGATGGATCCTGGCCCGTCCGTCAGCCCGGTCGAGCCGGCGGTGACCGAACCGGCCAGGTGCACGGTGAGGTCGGTGCCGGCACCCGAGGTGACGTGCATCGACGAGGCCGAGGCGAGGGCGTCGTGGGCTTCGGCGACCCGGCGGCCCAGCTCCGGGTCGTACCGGAACCGCTCGAAGTTCTCCGGGTGCTCGTTGGAGATCATCAGGACGCGGGCGCCACCGCCGAGGATGGCGCCGAGCTCGGGGGCGTGGAGGAGCCCCTCGACCGTGCAGTCGAGCACGAGGCCGGACGAGCCCAGCGCGGCCAGCACACCCGGGTTGCCCTGCAGGGCGCGTGAGGCGCCGGTGGAGCGGATGGCCACCGGCTGGTCGTTGACCGGCGTCGGGACGATGAGGTCGAAGATCTGGCCGTCGAGCGACTGCGCTGCCAGCCGGGCGGTCTCCACCAGCTCCGGGCGGCTGGAGGACTCGGAGAGCACGGCGACGACCTCACCCGGGGCGAGGCCGCAGCGCTCGAAGTGCTCGGCGAAGATCCGGATCCAGCGCCACTCGGCCATCAGGACCCATCCTGCTCCACGCGGGCGAGGTGCTCGATCAGCAGCGCGTTCACCTGCTCCGGCATCTCGGCCGGCAGCAGGTGCCCGGCGCCCGGCACCAGCACGAACCGGGCGCGGGGGATCGCATCGGCCAGCGCCCGGCCGTACCCCGGCGGTGTTTCGGCGTCGAGCTCCCCGGCAACGACCAGCGTCGGTGCGGTGACCTCGCCCAGCCGGGCGCGGGTGTCGTGGGTGGGCAAGCAGGCGATGGCACGGCGCAGCGCCTTCTCCGGGATCCGCGCCATGGCCGCCACCTGCTCGGCGCGGGCGGCGGCGGTGAGGCCGGGACCGGCGATGGCGTCGATGACCTCGGGCGCGATGTCGGCCGGCGTGCGCCCGGCGTCCAGCGGCGCGAGCCGGCCCGACCGCCAGGCGTCGGCCGTGGTCCCGTCCAGGCCGAAGGCGGGGCTGGTGGCGAGCAGCGTCAGGCTGCGCACCCGGTCCGGGTGCCGCAGGGCGGTGTGCTGGGCGATCATGCCGCCGAACGACAGCCCGACGAGGTGAGCGGCCTCGGTACCGGCGGCGTCGAACAGCCGGACCGCGGCGTCGGCCAGGACGTCGAAGTCGAGAGGGCCGGGCAGCGGAGCCGAGGCGCCGTACCCGGGCAGGTCCCAGGCCACGACCCGCCACGACGCCGACAGCGCGGCGAGCTGCGGCTCCCATGCCGTGCGGCTCCCCCCGAGCCCGTGCAGCAACACGACCACCGGCCCTTCCCCGGCCTCCCGCCACGCGATGGGGCCATCCACGTCGCGGGGCGCGTCCGGCACCGGGCGACCTTGGCAGCGCACAGGCTCGTTTGTCAACGCTGTTGACTTATCGGGCCGGTGCCGTCCACACTCGGCGCGATGGCGCCAACGCGGGACGAGCTCGTAGGGATGGTGGCGGAGCTCGGGCCGACCATGGAGGAGCGGGCGTTCACCTACGACCGCGAAGCGTCGTTCCCGTTCGAGAACTTCCGGGACCTCCACGAGCGGGGGCTGCTGGCCCTCTGCGTCCCGACCGCGTACGGCGGTCTCGGGGCCGGGTTCGCCGACTACGTGCGGGTGTCTGAAGAGATCGGTCGCCACTGCGGGGCGACGGCGCTGACCTTCAACATGCACATCGCCACCACGCTGTGGACCGGTCCCGTGGCCGACCTCCTGACCATGACGGACGAACAGCGGGAGCGCCACGAGCGGGTCCGTACCGAGCTCTTCCGGGGCATCGTGGAGGAAGGGAGGATCCACAGCCAACCGTTCTCCGAGGGCATCAGCCCCGGCGCCACCAGCGGCATCGCGACGCGAGCCGTGCCCGTGGATGGCGGCTTCCTCGTCACCGGGCGCAAGATCTTCGCGTCGCTGTCCGGCGCGGCCGACTTCTACAACGTGACCGCGCAGGTCGAGGGCGAGGACGTCATCCGCTTCCTCGGGGTGCCCGCCATGGGCGACGGGGTGCGGATCGAGGGAACGTGGGACCCGCTCGGCATGAGGGGCACCGTGTCGCGCACGCTCGTCATGGACGGAGCCTTCGTGCCCGCGGAACACGAGTGGCTGCCCCCGGGCCTCTACGACCAGGCCGCGGAGCGCTACCCGTTCCTGTTCATGTCGCTGGCGCCGACGTATCTGGGGGTGACCAGGGGGATCTGCGACTTCACGCGGTCGTACCTGCGGGGCGAGCTGGCGGGCATGACCACCGGCACGCGGCGCGACGTGCCCCAGAAGCAGGACGGCTGGGCACGTATGCAGGTGGCGTACGAGCGCAGCCGGGCGCTGCTTCTCGCGGCGGCCGACAACGCCAGGGTCGACCCGTCGGAGGAGCAGCTCGCCCAGGCCTGGGCAGCCACCTTCAACACCATGGAGACCGCGCCCGAGGTGGCGGCCATCGGCGTGCGGGTGTGCGGCGGGCAGGCGATGCTGCGGCACCTGGCCCTCGAAAGGATGTACCGGGATGCCCGGCTCGGTTCGCTGATGCTGCCATGGAGCGCGGAGGTCTGCCTGGAGCGCCTGGGGCGGGCCAGGCTCTATTGATCGGCCTGTGCTGATGGCCCCCCACTGATGGCCCGGCCGGCGCGGCTCAGCCGCGACGAGATCGTGGACGCCGCCGTGCGGCTGGTCGAGCAGGGCGGGCCCGATGCGCTCACCATGAAAGCCCTCGGGGCCGCGCTCGGCGCCGACCCCTCCGCCGTCTACCGCCATGTACAGGACAAGGACGAGCTGCTCCGGGCCGTAGGTGATCACCTGCTGGACGGCGTGGTCGAGGGCTTGCCCGGTCGCCGATCGTGGGAGGCCACCGTGCGGACCCTTTGCCTGCGGCTGCGCGCCGCGTTGATGGCCCGGCCCCATCTGGCCGACCTCGCCCGCTCGGCGCCGACCCGCCAGCGCCACGAGACGCGGCTGACCGAGGTGCTGCTCGGCGCGCTCCACGCCGGCGGCTTCCCGCCCGGGCACGCGGCGACGGCGTACCACGCGCTCATCGAGCTGACGGTGGGTTCGGCCACCATCGACGGCGCCACGGCCACCCTCGATCCGGCCGCCCGCCGGGCCACCTACACGGCATGGCGGCGCGACTACCAGGCGCTGCCCGCGGCGGAGTTCCCGCACTGCCGGGACGCAGCCGTCCACCTCTACCGCGGCGACGCCGACGCACGGTTCGGGTTCGCCCTCGAGGCCCTGCTGCGCGGGCTCGTGGCTACGGTGCCGGGCTGATGACGACCCCTGCGTTCCTCCATCCTTTCGCCCGCCCGACCCGTGCTGGCGATCAATACGTCTCCATCACCGGTGGAGCAGGAGCCGAGGTGTGGGACCGCGACGGCCGGCGCTACATCGACGGCATGGCCAGCCTCTGGTACTGCAACGTCGGGTACGGCCGGGTGGAGATCGCCGACGCCGTCCGCGACCAGATGGTCAGGGTGGCCGCGTTCTCCTGCTTCGAGCCCTTCACCAACGAGCCAGCCGACGAGCTGGCCGAGCTGGTCGCCGGCCTCGCCCCAGCCGACGGGACGAGGGTCTTCTTCACCAGCAGCGGTTCGGAGGCCGTCGACTCGGCGATCAAGCTGGCCCGCATCGCCCACGTCCGGGCCGGCCGGCCCGAGCGCACCGTCATCCTCAGCCGCGCCCGGGCGTACCACGGCGTCACCTACGGCGGGATGACCGCGCAGGGCCTACCGCTGAACCGGGAGGGCTTCGGCCCTTACGTCGACGGCATGGTCAACCTCCCCGCCGACGACATCGAGGCCTGGGCGGGCTATCTGGCCGAGCACGGTCACGAGGTCGCGGCCATCCTCACCGAGCCGGTCCAGGGCGCGGGGGTGTGTACCCGCCACCCGAGGGATTCCTGGCCGGGCTGCGCCGGCTGGCCGACCAGCACGGCTGCTACCTCATCTTCGACGAGGTCATCTGCGGCTTCGGCCGGCTCGGTCGCTGGTGGGCGGCCGATCACTACGAGGTCACGCCCGACCTGGCCACGTTCGCCAAGGCGGTGACGTCTGGCTACGTGCCCCTCGGTGGTGTGCTGGTGGGCCCGGCGGTGCGGGAACCGCTGGAAGCCGAAGACGCCTGGCTGCTGCGGCACGGCCACACGTACTCCGGGCACCCAACGGCGTGCGCGGCCGGTCTGGCCAATCTGAAGATCCTCCGCGAGGAAGGGCTGGTCGAGCGGGCGCCGGCCATCGGCGAGCGGCTCTTCGGCGGGTTCCGGGCCATCGCCGCCGACGGCCGGCTGGCCGAGGTGCGCGCCGCGGGGGCCGTCGGTGCCATCAGGCTCACGGGCGAACACGACGCCTTCGCGGTGCGGGACGCGCTCATGGCGGCGGGTGTGATCACCCGGGCGGTCAACAACGAGACGCTCACGTGGTGCCCCCCGCTCGTCATCACCGACGACCAGATCGACCAGGTCGTCGACGCCGTCAACACCTCGCTCGACTGACCGCCGGGCTCAGCGGAGCCCGGAGCCGCCGCCGTCGGCCACCCAGCCCTCGCGGACCGCGTCAGCGATGCGCTCATGGGCCAACGCGATCGACAGGGGCCCACAACGCCTGCGACCCGTCGGCGATCACGGCGTTGCGGCGCACGATCTGCTCGTAGGTGATGCCATGGCGGACCCACGGCGCGTCCGTGCCGGCGGCGTGGTTGAGCAGCACGGGTTGCAGGCGGTCCAGCGCGTTGGCGAAGCGGGCGTCGGCGGTGACGCCGGCCTCGTGCTCCGCCCACAGCGCCCGCAGCTGCCCGCCCTGCCCATCCGGGAGCAGACCGAACAGGCGGTCGGCGGCGGCCTGCTCGCGCGCGGCCTTCGTCTCGTAGCCGGTCTCGTCGTAGGCGAAGGTGTCGCCGGCGTCGATCTCGACCAGGTCGTGCACGAGCACCATCGCCACCACACGGGCCACGTCGACGGCCTCGTCCGCGTGCTCGGCCAGGACCAGCGCGAAGAGACCGAGGTGCCACGAGTGCTCGGCTGTGTTCTCGCGGCGGCTGCCCCCGATGATCGCCGTCTGCCGCTCGACCTGCTTGAGCCGGTCCGCCTCCAGCAGGAACGCCAGTTGCCGAGACAGCCGGCCCGGGTCCTCGTCGCGGCTGCGGTCGGCGTCGTCGGACTCGGGCTCGGGGCGGCCCGCGCCCTGCGCGCCGATGTCGCTGGCCATCAGGCGCCGATCAAGGTGCCCAGAGCCCAGAGCGCCGCCACCAAGCCGATGCCCGCCATCACCAGGCTGCGCGCCACCGGCGCCCGTCGCAGATCGCCCGCTTCCGTCTGGGCCGGCGGGCGCACGATGGCCAGCAGGTTGCCCACGGCCAGGGCGCCGCCGAGCGCCAGCACCAGCCAGGCCAGCAGGTTCTCACCCAGGAACATGTGAAAGGACCTCCGTGTCCGCAACCGTCGGCTGCCGCAGCACGATGACGCCGCCGGCGACGATGAGGGCGCCGCCGACGAGCGTGACGCCGCCCGGGTCCTCGCCGAGGAAGACCCAGGCCAGGAGCAGCGCCGAGACCGGTTCCAGGTAGAGCAGGACGCTCGCCGTCGAGGCGGGGAGGCGGTCCAGCACCACCAGGTACAGCGGCCCGAGCAGGGCGGTCATGCCCAGGCCGAGCACGAGCAGCCACGACCACGACGTCTGCGGCTCCCCCCACTCGGCGAGGAGCGCCCACGGCGCCAGGACGAGCCCAGCGATGCCGATGTTGGAGAAGCCGAGCCACATCCCACCCACGTCGGCGACCACTGCCTTGCTGATCAGCGTCCACGCCGCGAACAGGACACCCGCAAGCACGGCCAGCACAACTCCTGAGCCGGTCCCCGGCTGCGGGCGGGCCAGGAGGACGAGGCCGACGGCGGCGAGAGCGAGAGCGACCTTCGTCGTGGGGGGCACGACCTCGCCGAGCACCCGCGGGGCCAGGACGGCCACAAGGATGGGCGAGAGGTACATGAGCAGCATGACGGTGCCGAGCGGCGCGCGTTGCTGCGCGGACACCAGGAACAGCCAGTGCAGCGCCAGCACCACGCCGCACAGCCCCGTGAGCACCCGCCGGCGCGGTCGTGGCGGCCGCGCTCCCGTGCGCCAGCAGTAGAGCGCCAACCCCAGGCCGATGGCCGTCGCCCCCAGCCAGCAGCGGGACGCCACGATCACGACCGACGGCAGATCGACCTCGCGCACGATCAGCCCGATGAACCCCCAGGTGGTGGCGATGGCCGCCAGTGCGGCCGCCGCGGTGCTGGAGCTCGACCGTTGCCGCACTCCGGCGAGCCTACGAGGTGGCCTCGCGGGCGATACCGGCGCGATGCTGGTCGCATGGGGTTCCACCACGTCGCGCTCGGCCACGCGGGACACGGCCGCCACCCACGCCTTCTACACCGAGGTGATGGGCTTCCGGTTGGCCAAGGTCGTCGCCTCGCCGACACCGAACGACACGGGCTGGTCGAAGCACTTCTTCTACGACACCGGCTCCAAGGGAATGATCGCGTTCTGGGAGATCCACGATCCCGACATCGGTGACGACTACCCGACCGATCTCAACAAGTCCATCGGCCTGCCCTGGTGGGTCAACCACCTGGCCTTCGACGCCCCGACCCGCGAGGACCTGGTCCGGCACCGGGAGCGCTGGCGGGAGCACGGGCACACCGTGCTCGAGGTGGACCACGAGTGGTGCGTGTCCATCTACATCCGCGACCCCAACGGGATCATGGTGGAGTTCTGCCACAGCACGCGCGACTTCCGGCCCGAGGAGGTGGAGGAGGCGCAGCAGCTGCTCGCCGACCCCGCCCCACCCTTCGAGCGCAACGCCAAGGTCACGATCCACGAGCCTCTGACGGTCGCGACGGCTTGAGCCACTTCGGTCGACGGCCCGGGCCGGTGGTGGCGACTCAGATGCTGCGGGCGGCGTTGTCGAACCGGGTGTACGGCCCGAGGAACACCAACCGGCGGGTGCCGATGGGCCCATTGCGGTGCTTGGCCACGATGACTTCGGCCGCCCCCCGATCGGGTGAGTCCGGGTTGTAGACCTCGTCGCGGTAGATGAACATCACGACGTCGGCGTCCTGCTCGATGGAGCCGGACTCGCGTAGATCCGAGAGCATCGGCCGCTTGTCGGCCCGGGTCTCCAGGTTCCGCGAGAGCTGCGAGAGGGCGAGGATGGGCACGCGCAGCTCGCGGGCCAGGATCTTGAGGCCGCGGCTCAGCTCGCTGACCTCCACCTGACGGTTCTCGGCCCCCAGCCGGCCGGACATGAGCTGTAGGTAGTCGACCACGATGAGGCCAAGGCCGCCGTGGCGGGCCTTCATCCGCCTGGCCTTCGCCCGGATCTCCATGACGGTGACGTTGGGGTTGTCGTCGAGGTACAGCGGAGCGTCGAGCCGGCCGATGGCCCGGCCGATCTTCGACCAGTCGTTCTCCGTGAGGTCACCGGTACGGAGCTTCTTGGAGTCGACGCGGGCCTCGGCCGACAGGATCCGGCCCGTCAGCTCCTTGTGGCCCATCTCCAGCGAGAAGAACAGCACCGGCAGCCCGCCGTTGATCGCCACGTGGGTGGCGGCGCCGAGGGCGAACGCGGTCTTGCCCATCGAAGGACGGGCGCCGACGACGTTCAGCGTGTCCGGCTGCAACCCGGACAGCAGCTCGTCGAGGTCGTGGTAGCCCGTGGCCACGCCCGTGAGCGCGCTGCCCCGCTCGTAGGCCGCCTGCAGGTCGTCGAAGGCCTCACCGAGCAGGTCCGACAGCGGTCGTGTGCTGTCGACCACCTGGTGGTCGGCCAGCTGGAACACCCTGTTCTCGGCCTCGTCGAGCGCCTTCGTGACGTCGTCGGGCTCGTCGTAGGCGATCTCCGCGATCTCGCCCGCCACCCCGATGAGGCGGCGGAGCAGCGCGGTGTCGCGCACGATGCGGCCGTACCGTCCGGCGTTGGAGATGGCCGGCGTGGCCGTCTGCAGATCGAGCAGGAGGCCGGGACCACCGATGTCCTCCAGCACCCCGGCCCGGCGCAGCTCGTCGGCGACGGTGACCGCGTCGGCGGGCTCACCGGCCGAGATCAGGGTCCGGACGGCGTCGTAGATGAACTGGTGAGCCGGCTTGTAGAAGTCCTCCGGGCCGAGGCCCATCTCCGCGACCGCGGCGATGGCGTCCGGGGACAGCAGCAGCGCCCCCAGGAGCGAGCTCTCCGCCTCGACGTTGTGCGGCGGGACACGACCGGCACCGCCACGCAGCCGTCGTTCCGTTCGCTCAACCATGCGGGCTCACCTTCGCCGATGTCGGCTGTGGGGTACTAGAGGAAGAAGGCTGTGAGATACCTCGGGACAAGTTGGGGACTTGCATGTGGATAGTGGCGTGGCGTGCCGTCGCAGTCGCGGATGCCCGTGTGAGCGGCCCTGTTTTACGGGCGCGCCACGTCGGACATCCATCGCTCCAACGCTTCAGTTGTCAGGTCGGCGTCAGGCGCTGACGACGTCGACCGTGATCGGGAACTGCACGTCGCTGTGCAGCTTCACGGGCACCTGATGGCTGCCCAGCGCCTTGATGGGCTCGGCCAGCTGGAGCTGGCGCCGGTCGAGATCGACCCCTGCCTGGCTCGAGACGGCCTCCACGACGTCGGCCGAGGTGACCGAGCCGTAGAGCTTCCCTTCTGCACCGGCCTTGGCCGAGATGGTGATGGTCCGGGCGACCAGCGTCCTGGCCACCTCCTCCGCGGCCGACCGGTCTGCCGCGTCGCGCAGATCCCGGGACCGGCGCATGGCGGCCGCCTGGTTCACCGCGCCGTCGCTGGCCGTGATGGCCAGTCCACGCGGGAGCAGGAAGTTGCGGGCGTAACCGTTCGACACCTCGCAGATGTCGCCCCGCTTGCCGACGCCGTCGACGTCGGCGCGCAGGATGACCTTCGCCACGCTCACGCCTCCACGTCCTCGGTGTCGGGCTCCTCGGTGTCGGTCTCCTCGACCTCCGCCTCGATCTCGGCTACCACCTCGATCGTGCCGTCTGCGGCCACCTCTTCGACGATGGTCTCCTCGACCACCACCTCGTCGGTGGTGCCGTCGGCAGGAGCGGCGGGCGCGGCCGACGTGGCGTCGAAGCCCTGCTCGCCGCGGCCACCGCGAGGACCGCGCTGGGTCGCCACACGCTTGGTGTAGGGCAGCAACGCCATCTCACGGGCGTTCTTGATGGCCGTCGCCACCTCCCGCTGCTGCTGCACGTCGTTGCCGCTCACGCGCCGGGCCCGGATCTTCGACCGGTCCGACACGAAGCGCTGCAGCAGGTTGACGTCCTTGTAGTCGACGTAGGTCACCCGCTCCTGAAACAGGATGCTTGTCTTCTTCTTGGGCTTCTTGCCGCCGTCGCGCGGCTTGGCCCTCCTTGTGATCTTCGGCATGGGTCTTGGTCCTCTCAGAAGGGCTCTTCGGCGCTGTCGTCGGTCGGGGACTGGGAGCTGCCGCCCCCGCTGCTGTAGCTGGGGGCGCCGCCGCCGGAGCTACCGGAACCGCCGGAGCCGCCGCCCTCGCGCCGGTCGTTGCGGTCCACCTGGGCGGTCGCCCAGCGGAGGCTGGGGCCGATCTCGTCGGCCACGACCTCGACGACGCTGCGCTTCTCGCCGTCCTGGGTCTCGTAGGAGCGCTGCTCCAACCGCCCGGTGACGATGGCGCGCGATCCCTTCGACAGGGACGAGGCGGCGTTCTCACCCAGTTGTCCCCAGGCGGTGATGTTGAAGAAGGAGGTCTTCTCCTGCCACTCGCCGTTCTGCTGGTAGCGCCGGCTCACGGCGATGCCGAGGGTGGCGATGGCCTGCCCGCTCTGGGTGAAGCGGAGCTCGGGGTCACGCGTGAGGTTGCCGACGAGGGTGACGGTGCTGTCTGCCATGGTGGCCTGCCTTTCAGCTGACCTGCTCGACCATGCCGCGGCGAGCGGCTTCATGGTCGGGCAGGCGGAGGAGCTTGTGGCGGACGACTTCGTCCGCGAGGCGCAGGTGGCGCTCCAGCTCGCCGAGCGAACCCGCCGGCGCCACGACGTTGAAGAAGACGTAGTAGCCCTCTTCCTTCTTGTTGATCTCGTAGGCGAAGCGCCGCTTCCCCCACCACTCCGGGTGACCGATGGCCTGCCCGCCGGCGGCCTTCACCTGGTCGTTCACGACCTTGATCCAGCGCTGGGCGACCGGCTCATCCAGGTCGCCATCGATGATGACGCCCAGTTCGTACCGCGCGCATTGGCGTGCTACACCTCCCTGTGGACCCGGCCTGGCCGGGGCCCCGACGGCTTCGGGGCAGGGTTCTGTTGAACCGGGAGAGTCTAGGTCGGGGAACGGGCCCCGACCACCTGCTGCCCACCTGGTCCCGGCGAACCCCGCCGAGTTGTCCTGGGCACGATGCCACCGGGGTGCTACAGGGTTCCGGCCGGCGGTGTGGTCCACGGCTGGGACACCTCGTGCGGGCCCGACCGGCCTGGCCCGGGAGCGGCGAACGACGCGCTGGTACGGTCCGGCCTCGCGACGCGGGCTCGCATCGACGGACACGCAAGGGGATGGCGGGATGGATCGTCGTCGGTTCCTCAAGGGCGTTGGAGCGGTAGCGGTCGGTCTCGCCGCACAGCGCTTCCCGGGCGCGCCGCTGGCTGCGGCGCAAAGCAGCGCCCGCCTGGCGCTCGTCGGTGACGTGGGCACGGGCGACGCGGTCAGCCGTGCCGTGGCGGAGGCGGTCGGCGGGTCCGGCGCCTTCGACGGCCTCGTGCTGCTGGGGGACAACGCGTACCCGGACGGCGATCCGCGATTGCTCGACCAGACGGTCTTCGGGCCCTATGCCGACGTCCTCCGCCGCGCCCGGCTCTGCGCGCTGCTCGGCAACCACGACGTGAAGGACGGCAACGCCAGCGGGCAGGTGAGGGCGCTCGGCATGCCGGGCCGGTGGTACTCGAGGACCTTCGGCGACCTGCTCCTGGTCTGCCTCGACACGAACCGCGTCGGTTCGGCGCAGCAGCGTTCCTGGCTCGAGTCCACGCTGCGTGGCGCCGCCCAGCGCTGGCGGGTGGCCGCCATGCACGCGCCGGCGTACTCGGCCGGCAAGCACGGATCCAACGAGCAGGTGCGGTCGACCTGGGGGCCGTTGTTCGAGGAGCATGGCGTGCAACTCGTCGTGGCCGGCCACGACCACAACTACCAGGTCAGCAGGCCTCGAGCGCGGGGTCACCTACCTCGTCTCCGGCGGTGGCGGCGGCGGTCTCTACCGGGCCCGGCCCGCCTCGTTCACGGCCGAGCTGGCCGTCGAGCACCACTTCGTCGAGCTGGAAGCCGGTGGGGGCGGACTCCGCTACGCCGCCGTTGACCGCAACGGACGCCGCTTCGACGCCGGCACCATCTCGGCCTGACGGCGACCGCTCCGAACTCGGAGTCCGATGAGCCGAAATCGGCGCGTTCGGCTCGGACCTCGCCAGACGGACCGCTCACCGATTCGATATTGATTCGGTTGGGAAGGCGGAGCGGGCCTACGGGCCGGAGGGTTGGCAGGAGCGGTCGGTGACCGAGAGCCGGCTACCGGCGCCGATGCCGAGGGACGCCAGATCGCCCTGGACGACCTCGATGGCGTCCGCGTACGGGCCGTCGGCCGGGTACAGCGGGCAGGACTCGCTGTCGGGCGGGCAGGGCTCCATGTCCGTGGACGAGACGAAGGCACCGTCGCCGGCGAAGAACGCGATCGACAGCGGCAGGATCGTGTCCTTCATCCAGAACGACCCCGAGTGGTCGGCGCCGAAGCGGAAGAGCATCCCGTCGGCGCCGCCGAGCGACGTGACCCCCATCAGGCCCTGCTGGCGTTGGTCGCTCGACTCGGCCAGCCAGACGCAGAACTCCTCGGTGGTGCCGCCGTCCTGCGCCAGCTCGATGACGACGGCGGAGTAGCCCTCGGGGACCACGGCCGGATCGCCGTCCACGGAGCTCGCCGGCGCGCCGGTCGGCGGGGGTACGACCGTGCCGGACCCGGCCGTACCGGACCCGCCCGACGAATCGTCGTCGCCTCCCCCGCAGCCCGCCGCCAGGGCCAGTGCCAGCAGGCCGGCACGCTGGTCAGGACCCGGAGCCCGCGCACCGGGCCACGGTAGCGTCGCCCGCATGCCGGGGACCTGCGACAGCTGCGGGCGCGACGAGGACGAGCTCACCGCCGTCCACCGCCTGTACACCACCCCCGGCTCGTGGGAGGCCCCTGCCACCGTCCAGCGCGTGGACGAGACCGAGCGCTGGTGCTTCGCCTGCCTCAGCCACTACCCCCACGAGCGGCTCGACGGCTGAAGCGCGCGTCAGCCGGTGCCGGACGTGCGCCGGGCGGGGCGGCTGCCCAGGGGCAGGACGCGCAGGAGGTGGTGCCACGAACAGTCGGGGCACACCTCCACCACGTACGCCGCGTACGCCTCGGCGCGCCGGTTGAGCTCGTGCAGCTGGCGGGTGTCGGTGATGCACCGCCCGTGAGCGGGTAACCGGGGCCCGAACGCGTACGTGACGAGCACCAGCTTCTCGGCCTCGCAGATCGGGCAGTCGGTCTGCGTCGGCTGGCCGATGGAGCGCGCGGCGCGGATGAGCTCCGGGTGGGCGTCGCAGACCTGGTGCTGCGCCAGGCGCCCTTTCCGGTACTCCCGGATCAACGCCCGCCGGGCCAGGCGGTGATCGATGACACCGGAGCCGACCCCCCGCAACGACGACGCCTGGAACGCCATGCGGCGAGAGGGTAGCGGGCGGCGCCAGGCGGCGCGTCCGGTCCGCGGCGCTCTCCCCGGCCCCCGGAGGCGCCGCTCGCGACGCCGCGTTGCGAGGTACGGAGTCGCGTGATAGATGTATCGAAGCGATACATCGACTCCGAATGCGTTCGCCCCCCGACCCCTCATGATCGACACCCCATGATCGATTTGGCCATCCTCGGACTCCTCAGTGAGCAGGACCTGCACGGCTACGAGCTGCGCAAGCGCGCCACCGAGCTCGCCGGTCTGCGCCCGGCCGTGTCGTTCGGCGCCCTCTACCCTGCGCTGTCGCGTCTCGAGGCGGCCGGCGCGGTGCGGATAGTGGACGCCACCGACACGCCCGCGGCCGACGAGGCTGCACTCCCCCTGACCGGCTCGCTCGCCGGCGAGGCCGCGGCATTCCTCGCCCGCACCCGCAGCCGGGCCGAGCGCCCCGGAGGCCCGCGCGGCCGACGAGCCCGCAAGGCGTACGTTCTCACCGAGGCGGGCCAGCAGCTACTCGTCGATCTCATGGAGGACCCGGCCACCGACGACCGGGCCTTCCCCCTCAAGGTGGCGTTCTGCCGCTACCTGCCGTCCTCCCGGCGCCTCGAGCTCTTCGAGCGACGCCGGGCCGCCCTCGCCGGTCGCCTGGCCGCCGAACGGTCCCACCGTCCCGACCGTCGTGCGACGGTCGCCGACCGGCTGGACCACTACCTTCGCTCCCTACGGGAGCACGACACCCAGACCATCCAGCACGACATCGCCTGGCTCGACGAGCTGATCGCTGACGAGCGCGCCGCGCTCACCACCAGCAAGAGCAGCACGAGCCGGGAGGAGGACCCGCCATCATGACCATCCGCCTCGCCATCGCCGGCGTCGGGAACTGCGCCAGCTCCCTGGTGCAGGGCCTCGAGTACTACGAGAACGCCGACCCCAACGAGTCCGTGCCCGGTCTCATGCACGTCGTCCTCGGTGGGTACCACATCCGCGACATCGAGGTCGTCGCCGCGTTCGACGTCGACGCCACGAAGGTCGGCCTCGACGTCGGCAAGGCCCTCCTGGCCGGCCACAACAACACGGTGAAGTTCGCCGATGTGCCCGACCTGGGCGTGCCCGTGCTGCGGGGCCCGACCCTCGACGGGCTCGGGAAGTACTACCGGCAGGTCGTCGAGGAGTCGCCGGCGGAGCCGGTCGACGTGGCCCAGGCCCTGCGCGACGCCCGTGCCGACGTGCTGGTCTCCTACCTCCCCGTGGGTTCCGAGGCCGCACAGAAGCACTACGCCCAGGCCTGCCTCGACGCCGGCGTGGCGTTCGTCAACGCCATCCCTGTGTTCATCGCCTCCGACCCCGAGTGGGCGGCGAAGTTCGAGGCCGCCGGCGTGCCGATCGTCGGCGACGACATCAAGAGCCAGGTCGGCGCCACCATCGTGCACCGCATCCTGGCCCGCCTGTTCGAGGACCGGGGCATGGTGCTCGATCGCACCTACCAGCTCAACGTGGGCGGGAACATGGACTTCAAGAACATGCTGGAGCGCGAGCGGCTGGAGTCCAAGAAGATCTCCAAGACGCAATCGGTCACCAGCCAGATCGACAACGGCATCGAGGCCGACGACGTCCACATCGGCCCGTCGGACCACGTGGCCTGGCTGCAGGACCGCAAGTGGGCCTACATCCGCCTCGAGGGCCGCAACTTCGGCGACGTGCCGCTCAACGTCGAGCTCAAGCTCGAGGTCTGGGACTCCCCCAACTCGGCGGGCGTCATCATCGACGCCGTCCGCTGCGCCAAGGTCGCCAAGGACCGCGGCCTGGGCGGACCGCTGCTCGGCCCGTCGGCCTACTTCATGAAGTCGCCGCCGGTGCAGTATCGCGACGAGGAGGCCCGCCTGATGGTCGAGGAGTTCGCCGCCGGCACAACTGACGCGACCTGACGCGACCTGACGGAGCGCCGCCAACGGGTCACACGACCCGGATGCCGTCCTTCCAGACCTGGCGCACACTCGCCCGCAGCTCTGACAGATCGGCCAGCGGGTCACCCTCGACGACCACGACGTCGGCCCGCTTGCCCTTCTCCAGCGCGCCCAGCTCGCCCTCCAGGCCCATCAGCTCCGCCGCCGTCGCGGTGGTCGAGACGAGGGCCTGCGCAGGCGTCATGCCGCACCCGACCATCAGCTCCAGCTCCCGCAGGTTCTGGCCGTGCGGGGCGACGCCGCTGTCAGTGCCCATCGCCACCTTGACCCCGGCGTCGACGGCAGCGCGGATGGAGGCCGCGTGCGTCTCCATCACCATGACCGTCTTGTCGATCATCACCTGCGGGACGGGGATGCCGCGGTCGCGAGCCTCGAGCACGCCGAGCGGGGCCACCAGCGTCGGCACGAGGAAGGTCCCCCGTTCGAGCATCATCTCGATGGCCTCGTCGTCCAGGTAGATACCGTGCTCGATGGACCGGATGCCGGTCCGGATGGCGGCCTTGATCCCCTCGGTCGCCTGGGCGTGCGCCATCACGAAGCGGTCGGCGGCCGTCGCCTCCTCGACCAGGACGGCGAGCTCGGCATCGCGGAAGTGGCCGTGGCGGGGGTCGTCCCTCGGGGACAGCACCCCGCCGCTCGTAGCGACCTTGATGACGTCGGCACCGGCACGGACGAGCTCGCGGACCCGGCGGCGCATCTCGTCCGGGCCGTCCACGATCGGCTCGGGGACGCCCGGGTAGGGCACGTAGAAGGCGGGGACGTGGGCGCCGCAAACCTGCCAGTCGTCGCCGTGGCCGCCGGTCTGGCTCAGCATGGTGATCGAGATCTGCATCCGCGGGCCTGGGACCAGGCCCTGTTCCACCGCGGTCTTCATCCCGAGGTCCGCGCCGGCGGCGTCGCGCACGGTCGTGATGCCCGCGGCCAGGGTCACCCGCATGTTCTCAATGGCCTCGTAGAAGTTGAGCGAGAACGGGGTCTGCTGGCGCCGCAGCGAGTTGATGTCGGTGACGGCGAGGTGGACGTGGCAATCGAACAGGCCGGGGAGCAGGGTGTGGCCCGTGCAGTCGACCGCGCTGTCACCGTCGAGACCGAGCCCCACCTCCAGGATGCGCCCGTCCTCGACAACCACGTCCCCGTCGCGGAGCTGGTCCGTCCCGTCGAAGATCCTGCCGCCCCGCAACACCGTCCTGGCCATCGCTGGACGGTACCGCGCCCGCGACCGGGCGCCCGCCGCCATCCACCGCACGGGGCCGGGAGAGGGTCATCATGGCGCGATGGTGAGCGCCATCTCCTACGGAACGGGCGTCCCCGACGAGGGTGAGCTGCGGCTGTGCGGCGACGTCGCCGGCAAGCGGGTGATCGAGCTGGGTGGTACCGCCAACGCCATCGCCTTCGCGGAGCGCGGCGCCCGGGCGATGGCCGCGGTGCCCGCCGAGGCCCTGGCCGACGGGCGGGAGCAGGCCGAGCAGGCCGGAATGCACGTCGAGTTCCACGGAGGCGACATCGCCGACCTCGGCTTCGCCACCAGCGGCTCGGTCGACCTCGTGTTCTCGACCGCGTTCGACATCGTCGACGACCTCGCCCGCGTCCTCCGCCAGGCTCACCGTGTGTTGCGGCCGGAAGCCTCGCTCGTGTTCGCCGTTCCCCACCCCATGGCGGCCATGCTCGAAGGCGGCGAGGTGGTGCTGCGGCGGGGCTACGGCGCCGGCACCCGGACGACGAGCGACTACTTCATGGCCGTCATGCGGGCCAGCTTCCGGGTGGACGTCATGGCCGAGCCCCTGCCCCTCGGTCAGGCGGGCGCGTCTGATCCCGGCGGCCCTCGTCATGCGGGCCAAGAAGCTCGGCGTGTAGCTGGCGCGACCCGGCGCCGGCCGACTCCTACCCTCGGGCGGCCCACCAGGCGTCGAGGCGTCGGCCGGCCTCCTCTTCGCCGAGCACCCCTTCCTCCAGGCGGAGCTCGAGCAGGTAGGACACGGCCTCCCCCACCACCGGGCCGGGCGGGAGGCCGAGGCGCTCCATCACCTGGTGGCCGTCCAGCTCCGGCCGAATGGCCTTCAGCTCCTCCTGCGCGGCGAGCACGTCGATGCGGGCCTCCAGCTCGTCCATGCGGGCGGCGAGCATGGCGGCCTTGCGCTCGTTGCGGGTCGTGCAGTCGCAGCGGGTCAGCACGTTGAGCTCGCCCAGCAGGTCACCGGCGTCGCGCACGTAGCGCCGGACGGCGGCGTCCGTCCAGCCCATCTTGTAGGTGTGGAAGCGCAGGTGGAGCTCGACCAACCGCGTGATGACGTCGACGTCGGCGTTCGAGTAGCGCAGAGCCTGCAGGCGGTCGCGGGTCATCCGGGCACCGACCACCTCGTGGTGGTGGAAGGTCACGCCCTTGCCCTTGCGGTAGCCGCGCGTCTTCGGCTTGCCGATGTCGTGGAACAGCGCGGCCAGGCGCGTGCGCCGGAAGTCGAACGAGCGCTCGCCCGCGCGCCGGGCGGGCGGGCGGACGTTCTCGACGACGGCGATCGTGTGGCTCAGGACGTCCTTGTGGCGGTGGATCGGATCCTGCTCCAGGCGCATGGCCGGCAGCTCGGGCAGGAACTCCTCGGCCAGCCCGGTGTCGATCGCGAACCACAGGCCGGGTCCCGGCCGCTCGACGACGATGAGTTTGTCCAGCTCGTCGCGTATGCGCTCGGCCGACACGATCGAGAGCCGATGATGCATGGCCACCACCGCGTCGACCAGCTCGGGCACCGGCTCCAGGTAGTAGCCGGCGAGGAAGCGGGCGGCCCGCAGCATCCGCAGCGGGTCGTCGCTGAAGCTCTCCTCCGGGGGGATGGGGCTGCGCAGGACGTGGGCAGCGAGGTCGGCGGCGCCGCCGAAGGGATCCACCAGCGTCGGCGCGTCGCTCGTCAACTCCAGCGCCATGGCGTTGACGGTGAAGTCCCGGCGCGAGAGGTCGACCTCGATGGCGTCGGCGAACCGGACGTCGGGCTTGCGGGACTCCGGGTCGTAGGCCTCGGCGCGGTGGGTGGTGATCTCGTAGTCCAGCCCGCCCCGGCGGGCGCCGATGGTCCCGAAGCGCTCTCCCTGCGTCCACAGCGCGTCGGCCCAGCCGTCGAGGATGGACTTGATCTCGTCGGGGCACGCGTCGGTCGTGGCGTCAACGTCCCAACCACCCTCCCGCCCCACCAGGAGGTCCCGCACCGTGCCGCCCACGAGGTACAGCCGCCGGCCCGCGCCCCGGAACCGGTCGGCGAGCGGCGAGAGCTCGGCCAGGAGCGGGGCGAAGCGGTCGGGGACCACGCGCAGAGGCTACGGCGGCAGAGGTGTCAGGCCGGGAGCAGATCGGCCCAGTGGCCGACCACCGCGTCCAGCGCCCGCTGACCGGGACCACCCGAGGATGGCTTCTCCGGCAGGTGCTCGACGCCGAGCAACGCGGCCATCGCCGCCGCCGACGAGTCGGCGAGGGCCCGGAGGTCGTACCCGCCCTCCAGCACCATCAGCCAGCGGCCGGCCGGCACCAGCTCCAGCAGGCGGGCGGTCATCAGCGCGTAGTCGCCCGACGTGAGACCGAGATCCGTGATGGGGTCGCGCCGGTGGGCGTCGAACCCGGCCGAGATGATGAGCCAGGTGGGCTCGAACGAGCCGACGAGCGGGGCCACGATCCGGTCGATGGCCTCCAGGTAGACCTCGCCCGTCGCCCGCGGCGGCAGCGGGATGTTGAGGTTGCAACCAAACCCCGCGCCGTCACCACGCTCGGCCATGCCGCCGGTGCCGGGGTAGAGCGGCCACTGGTGGAACGACACGTAGAACACGGTCGGGTGCTCGTAGAAGATGTCCTGCGTCCCGTTGCCGTGATGTGCGTCGTAGTCGACGATGAGCACCCGCTCGCCCTGCTCGGCCAGCGCCGCCGCGGTGACCGCCACGTTGTTGACGAGGCAGAAGCCCATGGCCCGGTTGCGGGTGGCGTGGTGCCCGGGCGGGCGCACGGCGCAGAACGCGGCCGGTGCCTCCCCGGCGGCCAGCGCTTCGGCCGCCCGCAGCACTCCGCCGGCCCCGAGCAGGCAGGCCTCCCACGTCGCCGGGCAGGCCGCAGTGTCAGGGTCCAGGTAGCCGCCGCCCTCGACCTCGGAGATGTACTGCAGCTGGTCCAGGTAGTCGCCGGGATGGACCCGCTCCAGCTCGTCCCGGGTCGCGTGGCGCGGCTCCAGGGGCACGAGCGCGTCAGCCACCGGCGTCGAATGCGCTCCGTCGAGCACTGCGCCCAGCCGTTCCGGCCGTTCCGGGTGATAGGGCGTCGCCATGTGCTCCAGATATCGGGGGTGCGTGGCGAAGAGGAGGCCCACGAGTCGAACGCTACCGTCATGGGAGTGGTCCGGTTCAGCCGTCGCCTGACCGGCCCCGAGGTGGTGCTCCGGGCCGGCGCAGCCGCCGTGCGCGTGCGCCCGTGGCCGGCTGACGAGACGACGGCCCAGGTCGTCCCCGTGCCGGGCGCCGTCCTGCCCTCGGCCCAGGAGATCGCACGCTGGCTGGGAGGCCTGTCGCGGCTCGGCTACGCGCAGGTGCGGACCGCGGCGCTCGCCGCTCCCGACCAGCGCCCGTACCGCGAGGCCGGCTTCGACGCCCTCGAGGAGCTCGTGCTGCTGAGCCGGCCGCTCGACGGGCGTCCGGCCCGCCCGGCCCGCAAGCTGCGGCGGGCGACGCGCGCCGACTGGGCACTCCTGCCGGAGGTGGACGCCGCGGCCTTCGGCGACCCCTGGCACCTGGACCGGGCCGCCATCCTCGACGCCTGCCGCGCCACGCCGCGCCACCGCCTGCGGGTAGCGGACGACGGCCGCGGGCCGGTTTCTGGCCCGGTCGGCTACGTCGTGCACGGCCGGGCGGGGGCAACGGGGTACATCCAGCGGCTCGCCGTCCGTCCTGAGGCGACCGGCCAGGGCTGGGGGACGGCGCTCGTGGTCGACGGGCTCCGCTGGATGGTGGCCACAGGCTGCGGGGAGGCGCTGGTCAACACCCATCACGACAACCACCGCGCACTCGCGCTGTACCGCCGCCTCGGCTTCACGCCGCTCCCCGACGGCCTCACCGTGCTCGGCTCGGCGCTCGGGAGCCGACCGTGAGGCGCGGGTGGCTCGCGGTTGCGGCCGCCGCGCTCGTAGGGACGGCGCTGACACCCGTCCCCGCCCAGGCGCAGACGTCGGGCGCGACCACGTTGCGGCTCGTCAGCCAGAAGCTGGTCCTGTCCCCGGAGGAAGCGCTGACGACGACGATGGCCGTCAGTGGCACCGTGCCCGACACCACGCAGCTCGTCATCACTGTGTTCTCCCGACTGCGCTCTCCTCGTAACGACCTCCACGGCCTGCTCGACGACGGGGACGAGCTCGGTGGCACCGTGGACCTCTTCTCCGTCCCGCTGTCGGCCGTGACCCGTGACGCCGCCGGCCGCCTGAGCCTGACGGTGCCCACCGTCCGCCGCTCCACCGACGACAGCGAGACGACCTTGCGCTTCAGCTCGCCCGGGCTGTACCCCGTCACGTTCGAGCTACGGACGCCCGAAGACGACATCCTCGCCTCGCTGCTCAGCTTCGTGGAGCGCCGGGACGACACGGTGCCGGTCGTGCCCATGTCGGTGGCGCTCGTGGCCTCGGTGACGAGCCCGCCGGCCGCGCAGATCAACGGCTCGATCCTCGTCGACGAGCAGGTCCGGACCGACCTGACCCAGCTCATCGCCGCCCTTCAGCACAACCCCGACGCACCCACCACCGTGGGTCTGCCCCCCGAGCTCCTGGAGCGACTTTCGACGAGCAGTTCTCCGGAGGACCAACAGATCGTCGAGGACCTGACGGTCGCGCTGCGCGGCCGGCAGGTGCTCTCCCGGCCGTACGTCACGATGGACCCGTCGAGCAGCGCCCGCTCCGGGCTCTCCGTCGACTACACCCGGCTGCTGGCCCAGGGCGAGGACACGCTGCGCGATCTGTTCCCCGGGGTGACGCCCGACCGCTCGCTCTTCCTGGCGCCGGCCGTCATCGACGACGCCGGGCTGCAGCTCCTGCGGAACCTCGGCACGCTGAACGTCGTGCTCCCACCGGCGCCGGTCGATGCAGATGCAACCACCGACGTGCGTTTGCAGGCCGATCCCACGCACACGGTCGAGCTGGCGGTCAGTGACGGTGGGGTGGTGCGGGCGAGCATCCTGGAACGCTCGGTGCTGCAGCGCATCGTCGCCACGCCCGACCCCGTTCTCGCCGCCCACTACGTCGCCGTCGAGCTCCTGACCCTCCGGGCCGAGCAGGCCAACCAGCCCGGCCGCGGCGTGGCCGTGCGGCTGCCCGATGGCGTGCCCATCGACGCCGTCCTGCTGGGCACCCTGGAGGACCTGCTCGGCCAGATCCCGGAGCTGAAGCCCGTCGAGCTGAGCACGCTCTTCGCCACGACGGCCGCGGCCAAGACCTTCGACGGCACCGGCCGGCTGGCCATCCCCCCGCCCGACGGCGAGGTCGCGGACCGCACCGAGATCGCCGGCTCCATCGCGCAGCGGCGCCTGTCCGTCGGTCAGGTGACCTCCATGCTCGACGAGGCAGACCCGATGGAGCCCGAGCTGTCATCCCTGCTGGACCTGTCACTGGCCGAGGACCTGACCACCGAGCAGCGCGCCGGCTTCCTGGGTGCCGTCGACGACGAGCTCGGCGCGGTGACGGGCAGCATCGTGCCGATGGACCGGCGGCAGTTCACCATCACGAGCCGCCGCACCACGATCCCCATCAGCGTGCGCACGACGTGGCCCGAGCCGCTCAAGGTGAAGGTGCGCCTCACCAGCCCGAAGCTGAGCTTCCCCGAAGGCGACCAGATCATCACCGTCACCTCCGACAGCCCGCCCTTCCGCGTGCCCGTGGAGGCCAAGAGCAACGGCACGTTCCGGGTGACTGCCGCGCTGCTGACGCCCGAGGGCGACGCGCCGCTGGCACCCCCCATGCCCCTGACGGTGCGATCGACGGCGCTGTCCGGGCTCGGGCTCCTCGTGACCATCGCCGCCGCCGTCGTGCTGGCCGCGTGGTGGATCCAACATCTGCGCGCCAAGCGGCGCCGGCGGGCGGCCGCTACCTCCGCACAGCACCATCCCACTACGGCGCCTCCCGAGTCCGAGCCTGATCGGACGGAGGAGCCGTCCTCCTGGGTGTGAAGGCATGACCGTCGGCATCGTGACCGATTCCGCCTGTGACCTGCCGCAGGCGCTGGCCGACGACCTCGGCATCCGCATCGTCCCGCTGACGGTCCGCTTCGGCGGCGACGAGCTGGTCGACCGGTTGGACCTGACCCCAGCCGAGTTCTGGGCCCGCTGCGCGGCGTCGCCCGTGCTCCCCGAGACCGCGGCGCCCGCCCCCGGTCAGTTCGAGCAGGCCTATCGGAGCCTGGCCGAGGCGGGCGCCGACAGCATCGTGGTCGTGTCGCTGTCGCAGCTCCTCTCGGGCGCGATGCAGAGCGCGCAGCTCGCGGCCCGGACGTGCGCCGGGAAGCTCACGGTCGAGGTGGTCGACTCCCGCTCGGCCAGCACGGGCCAGGGGATGATCGCCGCCGCCGCCGCACGTCGCGCCCGCGACGGCGGAGGACCCGACGAGGTGTCCGCGTTGGTCCGGGACCTGGCTGGCCGCACCCATCTCTGGGGCGTCCTCGACGACCTGGACCACCTCCGGCGAGGCGGCCGGATCGGGGGCGCCAGGGCGCTGCTGGCCTCGGCGCTCGCCATCAAGCCCATCATCCAGATCCGCGATGGTCGGGTCGAGGAGGGTGGCCGCCAGCGCACGCGCACGAAGGCCATGCGCAGCCTGGTCGACCGGGTCGCGGCGGCCGGACCGCTCGAGGCGCTCGCCGTTCTCCACGCCGAGACACCGGACGTGGACGACTTCGTGGCCCAGCTCGCGCCGCTCGCCCCCGGGCCGCTGATGGTGACGGACATCGGCGCCGTCATCGGCGCGCACTGCGGGCCGGGCGCCATCGGCGTGGCGTACCAGACCAAGCTGGCCTGACTGCCGCCGACCCCGGTCCCCGTGGCGCCCAGGGCGCCGACGACCCAGGGCATGCCCGGCTGGTGCAGGACCCCTCCACTAGGGTCGTCGTCCGGTGGCCACGACCGCTCCGCCTCCGGCCGGGGCCGCCCACCCGACGCTTCTCGCCAAGCGGTACCGTCTCGATCGGCGACTTGCTCACGGCGGCATGAGCGAGGTGTGGGTGGCCACCGACACAACGCTCGATCGCCAGGTCGCGATCAAGCTGCTCAAGGCATCCCTGGCCGACGACCCCGTCGTGGTAGAGCGCTTCCGGCGAGAGGCCATCTCCGCCGCCGGGCTGAACCACCCGTACATCGTCAGCATCTACGACACCATCGAGGCCGAGGGCCGGGCTGCGGTGGTCATGGAGCTGGTCCCCGGGCGCTCACTGCGCAACCTCCTGGACGAGTCCGGGCGGCTGGGCATCGACGAGACGCTCGTGATCGGGCGAGCGGTGGCCGCCGCGCTCGACCACGCTCATCAGGCCGGTCTCGTCCACCGGGACGTCAAGCCGGGCAACGTCCTCGTGACGCCCGAGGGCCGCGTGAAGCTCACGGACTTCGGCATCGCCAAGGCCGTGGAGCGCAGTCACGAGGACCTGACGGCCGAGAACGTGATGATGGGCACGGCCAAGTACCTGTCGCCCGAGCAGGTGCTCGGCTTCCCGCTCGACGGCCGGGCCGACCTCTACTCGTTGGGGCTCGTGCTGTACGAGTGCCTCACCGGCAAGCCCCCGTTCACCGGCACCACGGACGGCGCCATCGCCATCGCCCGCCTGCAGCGCGACCCGGCCCCGATCCGCCGTTCCCGCCCCGAGGTCCCTGGCGTTGTCGCCGACGCGGTGTCGCGCCTCCTGGCCCGCCGGCCCGAGGACCGCCCACCGACCGCGGCGGCCGCCCGGGAGCTGCTGGTGCAGGCGGCCGACGGTCGCGACGACGCCACCCTGCCTCCCCTCCCCCTTCCCCCGCCCGGCCGGGGCGGAACGGCCCGCGTGGGCCGACCGGCCGATGAAGACACGGGTCCTGGGGTCCCGGTGCGGGGCCGGGCGCGGGCGGCGATCATCGGCCTGGCCGCCGCGGCGGCGGTTGGCGTCGGGGCCGTGGCCTGGGCGTCGCGCGACGAGGGCGGGGCCGCGTCGGCCCAGCCGCAGGGACCCGACGTCATCACCGAATCCGGAGGGACCCTGGGCTCCGTGCCGGCCACGCTCGGCGAGCTGGGCTCCGCGCAGCCCGGTCCCGTCACCATCCAAGCCGTCCAGGAGCTGGATCCGCCGCCGGGGGACGGGGTCGAGAACCCGACCTCGCTGGCCGCGCTGACCGACGGGGATCCCACCACGGCATGGACGACGGTGTGCTACGAGTCCCGCTACCTCTATCCCAAGAGCGGGATCGGCCTGGTGCTCGGCCTCTCCGGCCCGGTCGCGGGGCAGCGGTTGGCGGTGCAATGGCCGCGTGGCCCCTGGCGAGCGTCGATCTACACCGGCACCTCCCCCGGCGCGAGCAGGGAGGACTGGGGTGACCCCGTCGACCAGCACGGCAGCGACGACCCCGGCGCGGCCACGTTCTCCCTCGGCGACTCCGACGGCCGGTACGTGCTGGTGTGGCTGACCCAGCTCGCCCCGTCCGACGCCTGCTCCACCAACCCGTACCAGGGTGCGGTCGGCGAGCTCGCCATCGAGCCCGACGGTTGACGATGGGCCGCGAGATCACGGAGGGGGCCAGCGACGGTCAGCTCGTCGCCGCCGCCCGCGAAGGTGACCGCGGTGCGCTCGACCAGCTGCTTCGGCGCCACGTCGACATGATCCATGCCGTGTGTGCCCGCATCGCCGGAAACCCCGCCGATGCCGCCGACGCCACGCAGGAGGCGTTGATCGCCATCGTCCGCGGGCTCCCCCGCTTCGACGAGCGGGCCTCCGTGCGGACGTGGATGTACCGGGTCGCCACCAACGCCTGCCTGGACGAGTTGCGTCGCCGCGGTCGGCGGCCGGTGGCGACCGGCACCGAGACCTTCGATCGCCCGGGTGACGCCCCCGGCCTGGACAGCGCGGTGACCGATCGCCTGTCCATCGACGGCGCGCTGGCCCGGATCCCGGAGGAGTTCCGCGTTGCCGTGGTGCTCCGGGACGTCCAGGGCATGGACTACGCCCAGATCGCTGAGGTGCTCGACGTGCCGCTGGGCACCGTGCGCTCCCGCATCGCCCGGGGCCGCGCCGCGCTCGCCGCGCTCCTCGGCGACCCCGATGGGAGCTCCCACGGGAACTCGGGGGCCTCCGCCCGACGTCCAAGAGAGCGCCCATGACCGACGTGACGCCTCCCCGCGGGCCCTCCGGGCCGTCCGACGAGCGCGCCGGAGCCGGCGACGAGCTGACCCCAGACGAGCTCGCCTCCGGCTACCTGGACGGCGAGCTCGGACCGGACGAGCGCGCCCGGGTCGAAGCCGACGACGCACTGATGGCGCTCGTCGCCGAGCTGCGGACCGTGAGCGACGCCGTGGCCTCTCCGGTCGCGCCGCTCACCGACGACCGCCGGGAGGCGGTGCTGGCCGCGGCCGCGGCCGCACTCCCCGCAGCCGGCATCATCACCGGCGTGAGCGCGGGCGCCGCCGCCGGCACGGTGTCATCGCTCGATGCCGCGCGCCGCCAGCGTTCCACCCGGCTCGTGCGCATCGTGGCCGGCGGCCTGGCCGCGGCGGCGGCTGTGGGCCTCCTCGCCCTCGTCGTGACACGCGGCCCCGGCAGCAGCGACGTCGACACCGCCGATGGGGCCGCCGCGGAGACAGCCACCCTCGAAGCCAACGCGGGAGGCGGGGCTGCGGACACCACCGCCGCCCGCACCGCCGCGGCTGATGCCGCCCCGGCCGAGACGACCACGCCAGCCGCCGCAGGGTCCGAAGCACCGTCGACCGAGGCGCCCGCGGCGGCCACCGAGGACGCGGCGACCAGCGCCGCCCCGCCGGGGTCGAGCCCGGGTGCGGCGACCGGCGGGGCACTCCCGGACCTCGGACCGCTGGCCAACCGCCGGGAGGCCCGTGCCGCCACGGAGGCATTCACCTTCGTGGACACCCTCGCCGCCGCCGGCGACGGTCCCTGCGCCGACTACCCGCCGCCGGTCGCCACGGCCACGTTCCAGGGCACGCCGGCCTACGTCGTCATCATCGAGACCGCGCCCGACGGCAACCGGCTGGCGTTCCTGGATCAGGCCACCTGCGCCGTGCTGGTGAAGGTCGATCCCGCGAACGCGTAGGTCATCCGGCGCCCGTCCGGGACCGGACGGCAGGGCTATGCAGGGCGAGAGGTAATGTCCCCGCTCATGCCCGTCGAACCCACCAGGGACTGGGCCGCGCAGATCACGGATCAGATCGACCGCGTCGTGTCCACCGTCCGCGACCGGACTACCCGCCCGGCCCTCACCGTCGTGCGCGGGCTGGTGTTCGGGATCATCGCCCTCGCCGGCGCGATCACCGCCCTGGTCCTGCTCAGCGTCGTGCTCATCCGTGCCCTCACCGAGCTGACCGGCGAGTCATGGATCGCCTTCTTGATCACGGCCGGAATCTTCCTGGCCCTCGGCGCGTTCTTGATGCTGAAGGGAGCGTCGAGCGCTACCCGCGACCTGGAAGGCACATGAGTTGACAGCACAAGGTGGCGACGGTCCGGCCGAGGGCGTGCGGGACGTCATCATCATCGGATCGGGCCCGGCGGGGCTGACCGCGGCGGTCTACGCCGCTCGCGCCAACCTCTCGCCCCTCGTCATCGAGGGCGAACCGTCGTCCACGTCCGATCAGCCCGGTGGCCAGCTCATGCTGACCACCGACGTCGAGAACTATCCCGGCTTCCCCGAGGGGATCATGGGACCGGACCTGATGGTGCGGTTCCGGGAGCAGGCCCAGCGCTTCGGTGCCGAGTACCTCACGGCCAAGGTCACCGCGGTTGATCTCTCCGCCCGCCCATTCACGATCTGGGTGGGCGAGGACACCTACCGGTCCGACGCGGTCATCGTGTCGACCGGAGCGCAGTCGCTCATGCTGGGGTTGGACGCGGAGGCGCGGCTGCTGGGCCACGGACTGTCGACGTGTGCCACGTGCGACGGGTTCTTCTTCCGCGGCCAGGAGATCGCGGTCGTGGGCGGCGGGGATTCCGCGCTCGAGGAGGCCCTGTTCCTCACCAAGTTCGCGACGAAGGTGACGGTCATCCACCGGCGCGACGCGCTGCGCGCCTCGAAGATCATGCAGGAGCGGGCCTTCGCCAACGAGCGGATCACGTTCCTGTGGGACACCGTGGTGACGGACCTGCTCGGCGCGGAGTCGCTCGAGGGCGCCCAGGTGGAGAACGTCCGGACCGGCGAGACGTCGGTGCTGGCGGTCTCCGGGCTGTTCGTGGCCATCGGCCACCGCCCGAACACCGACTTGTTCAAGGGTCTGCTCGACATGGACGACGCCGGCTACCTCGTCACCCAGCCCGGCTCGAGCTACACGAACGTCGAGGGTGTGTTCGCCTGCGGCGACGTCCAGGACCACACCTACCGCCAGGCCATCACCGCGGCCGGTTCCGGCTGTATGGCGGCCATCGACGCCGAGCGCTGGTTGGAAGCCAGCCGCCACGGCTGACGCCACCGCCCGGGCGGATGGACCGGAATAGCCGGTCAGGAGCCGAGGTTGAACTCCTCGCTACGCTTGCTCGCGAAAGGAAGCTCTCCTGATGGCTCACGGGATCCAGACCCTCACCACCTCGACGTTCGACGAGATCGTCGGCGCCAGCGACACCCCTGTGGTGGTCGACTTCTGGGCCGAGTGGTGCGGGCCCTGCAAGATGATCGCGCCCATCCTCGAGGAGCTGGCCGCCGAGCAGGACGGCAAGTTGTCGGTCGCCAAGCTCAACGTGGACGAGAACCCGGACCTGGCCATGCGGTACAACGTCATGAGCATCCCGACCCTGCTGGTGTTCAAGGACGGCGAAGTGGCCAAGCGGCTCGTCGGCGCCAAGCCCAAGAGCGCGCTCCTGCAGGAGCTGAGCGAATTCCTGCCCGCTGCGCTCTGAGCGAGCGGAGCGAGCTCCACGTCGCCCCGCCGCGCGCGGGGGCCTCTCGGTGACTACGTCCCTGCCGCTCGAGCGGGGCCAGCAAGGCGAAGCGGTCAGAGATCTCCAGCGCCGCTTGATCGCGGCCGGCTTCGCCCCGGCGCCCGCCGACTGGGGCCACTACGGCCAGGAGACCCAGGCCAGCGTGTCCGCGTTCCAGAAGGCGCGCGGATTGCCCGCCGACGGCGTCTGCGACCGCGTCACCTGGATGGCGCTGGTGGAAGCGAGCTGGGAGCTCGGTGACCGCACGCTCTACCTGCGCGTCCCCAACCTGCGTGGCGACGACGTGGCCGATCTTCAACGCCAGCTCGGCCGACTGGGCTTCGACCCCGGTCGGGTCGATGGCATCTTCGGCCCGAACACCGCCGCGGCACTCGCCGAGTTCCAGGGCAACGTGGAGCTGACGCCCGCCGACGGCATCTGCGGGGCGGACACCGTGCAGGCACTGCGACGCTTATCCGGGCGCGCGGTCCCCGGGCCTGCCGTGCACATGGTGCGCGAATACGAGCGGCTCAGCCATGGTGAGCGCACGCTGCTCGGGCGTCGCGTCGTCGTGGGCCAACTCGGCGGTCTGTCTGCGCTGGCCCGCACGCTCGCGCGGGCACTGCGGGTCGCCGGGTCGAGCGTGCTCGTGCTCGAGGAACCCGACGGCGCCCGCCAGGCTGCGGCCGCCAACCGCTTCCGGGCCGACGTCTATCTCGGGCTGACCACCGCGGAGGCCGGCCGCATCGCCTTCTACGCCACGGCCGACTTCGAGTCCCTCGGTGGTCATCAGCTGGCCGAGCAACTCCACGCCGAGTTGACGCCGGTGCTGCCGGTCCCGGTCGCCGCGCCACTGGGGATGCGGCTGCCCGTGCTCCGGGAGACGAAGATGCCCGCCGTCCTGCTCGAGCTGGGGCCGACTCGCCCCGTCGTCGACGAGAGCCCGGCCGTCGCTGCGGCCGTCGCCCGTGCCCTCGCCCGATGGGTGGCGGCACCTGTCAGCCTCGATCGCGGTTGAAACATCATTGAGGGTCGAGGGTTTATCCACAGGGTTGTACCCAGTTGTGCATGACCCTGAACTTGGACGTTATTCCGATTTTGGCGGCACCTATTCGAACGTATGTTCGTTCGTCTCGGTGATCATGCGATAGAGTCGCTCAAGATCTTCGAGCGTGGCGAACTCAATAGCAACCTTTCCCCTGGCCCCGCGCATGGTGATGCTCACCCTCGTGTTGAGGTAATCGGCGAGGAGCGATTCCAACTCGAGGAGCCCCGGCGGTCGCAGTGCTGGGAGGTCCGCTACGGCGCGGGTACCCGCAGCGCCGGCGCCGGTCTCGGCGTCCTCCTCGGGCCGCGCCCGCACGGCGTCCTCGGTCTCGCGCACGGTCCAGTGCTCCTCGACCGCCCGCCGGGCGAGCTGCTCCTGGAAGGCCCGGTCCGGGGTGGCCAGCAGCGCCCGCGCGTGGCCGGCCGTGAGCTGTCCCTCGGCGACCATGCGCTGCACGGCTGGGGGCAGCTGGAGCAGGCGGACAGTGTTGGTCACGGTGGATCGGCTCTTGCCGACCCGGGACGCCACCTCTTCGTGGGTCAGGCCGAAGTCCTCGATCAGCCCCTGGAAGGCCGCGGCCTCCTCGAGGGCCGTGAGGTCCTGCCGTTGGACGTTCTCGACCAGTGCCTGTTCTGCAACCCCCCGGTCGTCGGCCCGGCGGATGATGGCAGGGATGGTGGTGAGCCCGGCCCGGCGGGCGGCCCGCCAGCGCCGCTCGCCAGCGATCAGCTGGTACTGGTCGTTGTCGAGCTCGCGCACGAGAATCGGCTGCAGGACGCCCAGCGCCCGGATCGAAGTGGTCAGCTCGCTCAGCGACTCCTCGTCGAACTGTGCCCGCGGCTGGCCCGGGTTGGGGGCGATCGAGGTCACCGACACCTCGCGGAGGGCATCGTCGATCCCATCGGTGTCGTTGGCCCCGGGAGGGATCAGGGAGGCCAGGCCCTTCCCCAGCCCGCTACGCCGCGCGGTGGCCATCGCTCACCTCCTTGGCGAGCTCCGAGTAGGCGATGGCTCCACGGGAGCCGGCATCGAAGGCGATGATGGGTTGACCGTAGGAGGGCGCCTCGGACAGGCGCACGGTCCGCGGGATGATCGTCCGGCAGACCTTCTCGCCGAAGTGCTCGCGGACCTCGGCGACGACCTGGTCCGACAACTTGGTCCGGGCGTCGTACATCACGAGCACGATGGTGGACACCTCCAGCGTGGGGTTGAGGCTGCGGCGGACGAGGTCGACGTTGCGCAGCAACTGACCCAGGCCCTCGAGGGCGTAGTACTCGCACTGGATGGGGACGAGCACCTCGCTGGCCGCGGCCAGGCCGTTCACGGTGAGGAGGCCGAGCGAGGGCGGGCAGTCGATGAGGAAGAACTCGTAGTCGTCCTTGACCGCCTCGAGCGCCCGGCGGAGGCGCAACTCGCGGCTGAAGGCGGGCACGAGCTCGATCTCGGCGCCGGCCAGGTCCAGACTGGCGGGCGCCACGAAGAGGTGCTTCACCGACGTCGGTTCGACGCAGTCCTCGAGCGGCAGTTCGTGCATGATCACGTCATACATCGAGTGTTCGATGTTCCTGGTGTCGAGGCCCAGGCCGGTGGTGGCGTTGCCCTGCGGATCCAGGTCGACGACCAGTGTTCGATGACCGAGGTGGGCGAGCGAGGCCCCCAGGTTGACGGCCGTGGTGGTCTTGCCCACGCCGCCCTTCTGGTTGGCCACAGCGAAGATGCGTGGTGGTGAGGGCACGAGCAGCGCCTTCTCCTTGTCCGGCTGCGACGGCGCAGCGGTGGGCAGCGACCGGTAGCCCGCAGGGTAGCGGCCTCTCGCGGGCCGAGCGCGCATGGTCCGGTCGCGGCCTCTCGCGACGGTTGAGGTTCCACGTGAAACGTCAGGACGTGTGGCCGCGGACCTTCCGTGCCCGGGGTACCTCGGGGGGACACGGCGCTGCCTTCTCGAACACCGCGTAGGCCGTGTCGGACCAGGTCACTCGGCGCAGACCGAGTTGCCCGAGCTCCTCCGCCGGCCACCGCTCGGCCCGGCGATCGGCCGGCGGCTCGCTCACCACCAAACGGCCGCCCCAACCAAGCAGCGGGGCGGCGCACTCGGCCGTCACCAGCGGAGGAGCGAAGCTGCGGGCCACGACCACCTCCTGCGCCTCCCGCCAGGTGGGATCGTGGCCGAGCACCTCGGCCCGTTCGCGGCGCACCTCGACCCGATCGGTGAGACGCAGGCGCCGGACGATCCGATGGAGCCAGTCGGTCCGGCTGACGCTGGCGTCGACCAGGGTCAATTTCGCGCCGGGAAGGAGCAGCGCCAGTACGAGTCCGGGCACGCCGCCGCCAGAGCCGAGATCGACGATCCGCCCCGTTCCCGAGTCGGCGAGGGCGGGCAGCAGCGCGGGCTCGAACCCGGCCGCGTGGCGGGCGACCACGTCGGGTTCCTGGTCCGGGCCCAGGAACCCCCGCTGTCGGGCTTCGTCGAGCGCCGTCAGCAAGAGCGGCCAACCTTCCGGGGTCGCCGCCATCGGGCCGCTCGGGGACTTGCTGCTGACTCAGGCCTCCGCGCCGGGAAGGATCACGACGCGGCGGTAGGGCTCTTCGCCCTCGGAGGCCGTCCGCACCCCGTCGACGTCGTTGAGGGCGTCGTGCACGACCTTGCGGTCGGCGGCGGCCATCGGCTCCAGCGACTTGGCCAGCCCCGTTTCGAGCACCTGCTGGGCCACCTGCTCGCTGAACCGGCGCAGCGCCTCCACCCGGCGCTGCCGGTAGCCGCCCACGTCCACGGCGAGGCGAGGCGAGCCAGGACCGATGTGGCGCTGCGCGGCGAGCCGGGTCAGGTCCTGGACGGCCAGCAGGGTCTGCCCCTTGGGGCCGACGAGCAGGCCGAGGCCCTCACCGGTGATGGCCACCTCGATCTCCCCCTCGGCGGGCTCCGTGGAGGCGACGTCGCCGTCGAAGCCGAAGGCGTCGAGCAGCCCCCGCAAGAACTCGGTGGCGTCCTCGGTCACCTGCTCGGTGGTCGGCTCCTCGCCGTCGCGTTCGCGCTCGTCCATCGGGATCTCCTGTTGGGGCGGGGCCGGCGGGCCGGTGCCGGCGGGGTTCTTGTCCCGCGACGGCTTGGCCTTGGCCGGTGTGCGGTCTTCGCCGTTGCTGCTGGGCTCTTCCTTGCGGCGACGGCGGTCACGGCGTTCGGCCTTCGGGCGCGGCGCGGTCGGCCGTACCCGGGCCCTCACCCTCGCCTCTCCCCGGATGCGCCCGAACAGACCGGGGCGCGGCTCCTCCAGGATCTCGAACTCGGCGTCGGCCTCGTCCACGCCGAGGCGGTCCAGGGCGACGTTCTTGGCCTCATCGGTCGTGCGACCGGTCGTTTCGACCCACTCCATCGGGGATGTCCTCGCTGCGATCTCGGTCAGGGCTTCTTCTTCTGGGGGCGGGGCCGGGCGGGCGGCTTGGGCGCCGAGCCGCTCGGCTTCGGGGGCGGCTTGGGAGCGGGCCGTCGCTTGCCGTTGCCCGACGCGCTCGGCGTGGGCTTGGCCTTCGGCGGCGTGCTCTTGGCCGGGGTTCCCCGCGCCCCCTTCTTGGTCGCCGCCGCGCCGTTGCCTGCGGCCTTGGGCGCTTTGGCCGTCGAGCTCCCGCCGCCCTCACGGGCGGTGATGGCATCGGGATGCTCGCGGTAGAACCGCTTCGTTATGTAAGCCTGCTGGGCGATCCGGAAGAGGTTCTGCACCAGGAAGTACCACGCCAGCGCCGCGGGCACGATGAAGGAGAAGATGCCCGAGAAGATCGGGAAGATCTTCATGATCATCTGCTGCTGCGCGGCGGCCGGGTTGTCGCTGTAGTTGGGGTTGTTCTTGTTGCGGGCGGTGATCTGGCGCTGCTGGACGAAGTACGTCACGACGACGATCCCCACCAGGATCAGGTAGGGGATGGCCGTGACGAAGCTGGCCTGGAGCGCCCGGGCCGCCGACTCGGCCAGGTTGAGCCCGAAGGCGTTCATCTCGGTCGAGGTGGACAGCGACTGGTACAGCTCGGTCGAGTGGTCCAGGTACTTCGGCGCGAAGAAGGGTTCGCTCTCGGCTGACTTGTAGGTCAGCCCGATGAAGACCCGGTACATCACGATCCAGATCGGCGCCTGGATCAACAGGGGGAGGCACCCGCCGAGCGGGTTGACCTTGTGCTCCTTGTAGAGCGCCATGAGCGCTTCGTTCATGGCCTGGCGGTCGCCGCGGTACTCCTGCTGGAGCCGCTTCATCTCCGGCTGGATGCGCTGGAGCTCCAGCATCGACTTCGTGCTCTTCAGGGTCAGCGGCGTCAGCAGCAGCATGATGAGGATGGTCATCATGGCGATGGCGATGGCGTAGTTCGGCACGAGGGCGTAGAACCACGCCAGGACGGTGGCGATCAGGTCAAACACGGCGGTCGACTCTCTCCAGGCGAGCGGCGGGCGGCGGGGGAACGGGGTCGAACCCGTGGCCGCCCCAGGGGTGGCAACGCAGCAGGCGGCGCATGGCCAGGAGCGATCCCGCTACGGCGCCGTGGGCCTCCACGGCCTCGAGCGCGTAGGTCGAACAGGACGGGACGAACCGGCAGGGCGAGGTACGGTCCTGATGGCTCACCTGGTACCAGCCGATGACGCGGGTCAGGCCCCGGGCCACGAGTCCGGGGGCGCGGTCGATCGTCGGCGACTCCGAGGCCACCGTCTTCACGACGTCGGCCCGGGTTGCGTGGCCCCGACGGCGGCCAGCGCGGCGAGGAAGTTCTGTTCCGCATCGTGGAACGGGACTCGGATGAAGGCCGCGTCCGCACCGACCAGGTACCACCCGGGGGCGAGCAGCGTCGGCGTGGGCGCGGGCCAGTGCCCGCAGCCGGCGTCGGACGCGGTTGCGCGTGGGCGCGCTCCCGACCGACCGACCGACGGCGAAGCCCACCCTCGGGGGGGCGGCGGCGGGATCAGCGATCACCGACATCCACAGCGAACCTACGCGCGCTCGGCGTCCGTCGCGCCGGAACCGTGCGAACACCGCGTGGTCCCGGATGCGCCAGATCACGCCGAGAGGCGAACCCGGCCCTTGGCGCGGCGCGACTTGATGATGGCCCGGCCGGCCCGGGTCGACATCCGGTGCCGGAACCCATGGCGCTTGGCCCGCTTGCGGTTGTTCGGCTGGTACGTGCGCTTCACGCTGCCTCCTGACTCCCTCGCTCCTCGGTCCGGCCGGCTCCACATGCCTTCCGCCCGGCCGGCACGCTGGCGGGCTGAACGGCCGTGGGGCCCGGGCCGCGGCGAGCCGAGGACCTGCGACCTGGCGCGAGCGAACGCTCGCCGTGCCGACGACCCAGGCTACGGCGTCGGCGCCGTGAACGGCAACCGGCACCGGGTCCGACGCCGACATCGCCCGATCAGCGAGAAAGTCGGACCGTCACCACGGCCGGTCACCGCGCCGTCACTCCCCGTTCCGGTGGACTGGACCGTCGCCCTCCGGGTCCGTGCTACGGTCGCACGTCTGCCCCGGGGGGCACCCAAGTCGCTGGTGGTTTTGTTCGAGAACGGTCGTGGCGTTGTCCACAGGTGCATCCACACCTGTGGACACGGTTTCGCTTGCAAGGAGTGCGTCGCTGGTGAACGACGGCGAAGAGCTGTGGACGTCGGCGGCCCGGCTCCTGCGAGAGCAGGTCTCGGATGTCGTGTGGCTCTCCACCTTCCAGGATGTACGAGCTGACGGGCTGGACGACGACGGTTTGCACCTGATCCTGCCCAGCCCCACGGTGCGGGAGCACATCACCTCGCGCTATCTGCCTTTGATCGAGGCCGCGCTCATAGAGGCCGACGCCCCAGGCGTCAGCCCGGTCCTGCACGTCACGCCACCCGCACCAGAGCACGAGACCCTGTTCGACATCGTAGTTGAAGATGCAACAACGAGCGACGCCATCGCGCTCGGCGTCGATCAGCCGTCCTCGAACGGCGAGAACGGCGTCAACGGCACGAACGGCCGCGGGTTCGACGCCTCCCGCCACGCGGTGACCGCGGCCGGGCTCAACCCGCGGTACGGCTTCGAGACCTTCGTCAAGGGGCAGTCCAACCAGTTCGCGCTCGCCGCGGCTCAGCGTGTGGCCGAGACTCCGGCGCGCTCGTACAACCCGCTGTTCATCTACGGCGCGGCCGGCCTCGGCAAGACCCACCTGCTGCACGCCATCGGCCACTACGTCGATCAGAACTACTCCAACTACGAGATCCGCTACGTCTCGACCGAGACCTTCCTCAACGAGTACGTCGACGCCATCCGCAGCAACGCCACCGCGGACTTCAAGCGTCGCTACCGCGAGATCGACGTGCTCCTCATCGACGACATCCAGTTCATGGAGGGCAAGGAAGGTCTGCAGGAAGAGTTCTTCCACACGTTCAACTCGCTCCACGGCGCCAACCGGCAGATCGTCATCTCGTCGGACCGGATGCCCGATGCCATCCCGACGCTCGAGGATCGGTTGCGCGGCCGCTTCAAGTGGGGCCTCATCACGGACATCCAGCCGCCGGACCTGGAGACCCGTCTCGCCATCCTGCGCAACAAGGCCGAGCGCGACCATACGGCAGTCCCAGCCGACGTCCTCGAGTTCATCGCCGTCCGCATCACCAACAACATCCGCGAGCTCGAAGGCGCGCTGATCCGCGTCACGGCGTACGCCAGCCTCAACAACTCCACCATCACGGTGTCGCTGGCCGAGCAGCTCCTGGCCGAGCTCCTGCACGGCTCGGCGGAACGCACCGTGTCGAGCAGGGCGATCATCGAGGCCGTGGCGGAGTACTACCGCCAGCCGGTCGAGCTCCTGCGGGGCAAGAGCCGGCAACGTCCGCTCGTCCTCGCTCGCCAGGTCGCCATGTACGTGATGCGCGACCTCACCGACCTGTCCTACCCGGCCATCGCCCGTGAATTCGGCGGCCGCGACCACACCACCGTGATCCACGCCGTCAGCAAGGTCGAGAAGCTGATGAAGGAGCGCCAGCAGGTCTACGACCAGGTGACGTTCCTCATCAACCAGCTCAAGATCGGTGCGTAGGCCGCGTTGCCTGGGGACCAGGGTGGGGACGAACAGCGCCGGAGCTGGGGACAACGGCGTGGTCATCCACCGGCGACCAACGTCGGGATGATCGGCCTGGGGACAGCCCAAGCGGCCTGTGGATCACCACACCTGCCGGGACCAGGGCAGATACCGCGAAGCCCACAATCCCCAGGACCTACTACTACCACTAGGTTCCTGAACAGCACAGTGATGATGATCGACGCCGGACCGACGAAGGGGTCCGGGGAGGGGGCAGGGTGAAGTTCCGCTGCGAACGAGATGTCCTCGGCGAGGCGCTGGCCACGGCGGCCCGCGCCGCCCAGGGTCGGGCCGGATCCCAGCCCGCGCTGGCAGGTGTGCGCCTGCGACTCGAAGGGTCTTCGCTCGAGATCAGCGGGACCGACCTCGAGCTGACCATCCGGTGCACCATCGACGTCAACGGCGAGCGGGACGGCGCGTGTGTCGTGCCCGGCCGGTTGACCGCCGAGGCCGTGCGGACGTTGGCGCCCGGTGCGGTGATGGTCGACGCGGGGGGCGACACCGTGGACATCACGTCGGAGCGGTCGTCGTTCACCGTGCGTCCGTTCGCGGTCGACGACTTCCCCCGCTTGGCCGAGCCGGCCGACGAGAAGGTGACGGTGCCGGCCTCGATGTTCCTGCAGGCGGTGTCAGCAGGTGGAGCGAGCGGCCAGCAAGGACGAGTCCCGCCCGATCCTCACCGGCGTGCTGCTCACCGCCGAGGACGAGGGCCTGCGGCTGGTCGCGACGGACTCCTACCGCCTGGCCGTGTGCGATCTCCCGGAGGTGTCGATCCTCGCTGCCGGGCAGAAGGTGCTGTTGCCGTCCCGGGCGCTGCGCGAGGTCGAACGGGCCCTTCCCCCGGAGGGTGAGATCACGATGCGCCTCGGGGAGCGGGACGCCACCTTCGAGGCGGGCGGCACGCGGGTCAGCACCCGTCTGATCGAGGGCGAGTTCCCGAACTACCGCCAGCTCATCCCGGCTTCGTACCCCAACCGCGTCCGGGTGGGCCGGGAGGCTCTGCTCGACGCCCTGCGCCGGGTCCGGGTCATGGCCGCGGACGCCACGCCCGTGCGGCTCACCATCGAGGGCGACGAGGTGCGGCTCAACACGGTCAACCAGGATCAGGGCACGGCCGACGCCATCGTCGAGGCCCAGGTCGAAGGCAGCCCGCTCACGGTGGCCTTCAACCCGCAGTACCTGGTCGACGGGGTGGAAGCCGCGGCCGGTGACGAGGTGGTGCTCGACACCCTCGACGCGCTCGAACCCGCGGTCGTGCGGCCGGTCGGCCAGGAGGACTATCTCTATCTCCTCATGCCGGTCCGGGTCCCGTAGGTCGCCTGACGGGTGTGGGTCCGCCGGCTGGAGCTCGTCGACTTCCGGAACTACGAGAGCGTCGCGGTCGAGCTCGGGCCGGGGCTGACGGCGGTAATCGGCGCCAACGGGCAGGGCAAGTCCAACCTCGTCGAGGCCGTCGCCTACCTGCCCTCCCGTGAGAGCTTCCGCGGCGTCGCCGGCGCCGCGCTGGTGCGGGAAGGGTGCCAGGAGGCCATCGTGCGGGCAGAGGTGGAGCAGCCAGACGGCGCGTCGTCACCATCGAGTGCGCGCTCGCCGTCGGTGGGCGCGACCGCGTGCTCGTGAACAAGCAACGCCCGCGGCGGCCGTCGGAGCTGCTCGACGTGGTCCGGGCCACCGTGTTCTCGCCTGACGACCTGGCCCTGCTCAAGGAAGGCCCGGCCGTGCGGCGGCGCTTCCTCGATCTCACGATGGTGGGCCTGCATCCGCGCCTCGACGCCGACAGGCGGGACTTGGAGCGCATCCTGCGCCACAAGGCGACGCTGCTGAAGCAGGCCGGTGGTCGCCTCGCCGAGGACGCCGCGTTCACGCTCGACGTGTGGAACACGAAGCTGACCGAGGTGGGCGAGATCAGTCGGCCAGGCCCGCGCCGAGCTGGTGGAGGCGCTCGCGCCGGAGGTCGCGCGGGCCTACGGCGAGCTGGCGCCCGGTGGCGGAGCGGTCGTGCTCGGGTACGACCCGCCCTGGCGCCGGACCGGCCTGGCCGACGCGCTCGGTGGCCGCCCGCACCGACGAGGTGCGGCGCCAGGTCTGCCTGGTCGGCCCGCACCGTGACGACCTCGACGTCGGGCTCGACGGCCTGCCGGCGCGGACCCACGCGTCGCAGGGGGAGCAGCGGACGCTCGCCCTCGCGCTGCGCCTGGCCGGCCACCGGCTGGTGACCGATCGGACCGGCAGCGCGCCAGTTCTGCTGCTGGACGACGTCTTCTCCGAGCTCGACCCCGTCCGCAGCGCCGCGCTCCTACGCCACCTCCCTCCAGGGCAGGTCCTCCTGACCACGGCCGGGCCCCTGCCCGACCTGGCGCGAGCCCGAGCGCGTCGCTGCGTGTCGAGCGGGGCAAGCTGGTCGGGTGACCGAGCAGCGAGCCCCGGTCCGCTGCGCGACAGCGTGGATGACGTCGTCCGCTCGCTGCGCGGCACCAGTGCCCGCAGCCTGGCCGGGGTGTTCGGGCGATGGGAGGAGGCGGTCGGTCCGCAGATCGCCGCTCACGCCCGCCCGGCCTCCCTGACCGACGGCTGGCTGGTGATCGACGTCGACCATCCGACGTGGGCGACCCAGCTCCGGTTCCTCGAGAGCGATCTCCTGGGGCGACTCCGGGACGTGGCCGGGGCCGACGAGGTGACCAGCATCGAGCTGCGCGTCCGCCCGCGGCGGTGAGCCGCTGGAGGCGGCCTGAACACCCCGTCGGGACCGCTCGCCGCGTCCCCAGCCTCCGCCTCTCGGTAGCACCCCGTTGGTAGGACTGGAGGCCATCGTGAGGACGGTCCTGAGCGCTCCCCGGGGTCCGGGGATTCCAGCGAGCGGGCCTGTCCCGCCGGTCGCTCATCGATACCGAAAGGTCGCGCCTTGGCGAAGGACGTGAACCGCCCGAACACCGACTACGACGCGTCAGCCATCCAGGTCCTGGAGGGCCTGGACCCCGTGCGCAAGCGGCCCGGCATGTACATCGGGTCCACCGGACTCGCCGGCCTCCACCACCTCATCTGGGAGGTCGTCGACAACTCGGTCGACGAGGCGATGGCCGGCTACTGCAGCCGCATCGTCGTCGACGCTGCAGGCCGACGGCGGCTGCCGCGTCGACGACGACGGCCGCGGCGTCCCCGTCGATCCGTACCCGTCCGGCCCGCACAAGGGCAAGAGCGCGGTCGAGGTCGTCCTCACCGTGCTGCACGCCGGTGGCAAGTTCGGTGGCGGCAGCTACAAGGTCTCGGGCGGCCTGCACGGTGTGGGCGTGTCCGTGGTCAACGCGCTGTCGGAGCGCCTGATCATCGAGGTCGACAAGGACGGCTCCCGCTACCGCCAGGAGTACGCCAAGGGCGGCCAGCCCCAGGGCAAGCTGGAGAGGGTCGGCCCGACGCCGGCGCGCGGCCGGACCGTCGGGCACGACGGTCGTGTTCTGGCCGGACCCTGTCGATCTTCAGCTCCGAGGGCACCGAGTTCCACGCCCGCACGGTGCTGGAGCGCCTCCAGACCATGGCCTTCCTCAACAAGGGCCTGGAGATCCGTCTTCGTCGACGAGCGGCCGGACAAGGCGCAGAGGTCACGTACATCTACAAGGGCGGCATCGTCGACTTCGTGCGCCACCTCAACGCCTCGAAGGAGGCGCTGTTCTCGAAGGTGGCGTCCTTCGCCGTCGACGAGGACGACCAGGAGGTCGAGATCGCCCTCCAGTGGAACACTGGGTACTACGAGGGCATCCACGGCTACGCCAACGGCATCTCGACGACCGAGGGCGGCATGCACGTCGAGGGTTTCCGCACCGCGCTCGACCTCGGTCGCTCAACAAGTACGCCCGCTCCCGCAACCTGCTGAAGGAGAAGGAGGAGAACCTGCTCGGCGAGGACATCCGCGAGGGGTTGACCGCCATCATCTCGGTGCAAGCTGAAGGACCCGCAGTTCGAAGGCCAGACCAAGGCCAAGCTGGGCAACGTCTCCACTCGCTCGCTGGTCCAGAAGGTCACGAACGAGAAGCTGGCCGAGTGGTTCGAGGAGAACCCGACCGAGGCCAACCGGGTCGTCAAGAAGGCCGCAGCCGCCGCGCAGGCCCGGGTGGCGGCCAAGAACGCCCGCAACGCCATCCGCCGCAAGACCGCCCTCTCCGGCGCCGGCATGCCCGACAAGCTCAAGGACTGCTCGAGCGGCAACCCCGAGGAGAGCGAGCTGTTCATCGTCGAGGGTGACTCGGCCGGCGGCACTGCGGTCGACGCCCGCGATCCGCGGACGCAGGCCATCCTCCCGATCCGGGGCAAGATCCTCAACGTCGAGCGGGCCCGGCTGGACAAGATGCTCAAGAACCTCGAGGTCCAGGCCCTCATCACGGCGATCGGCGGTGGCGTCGGCGAGGAGTTCGACGCCACCAAGGTCCGCTACCACAAGGTCATCTGCCTGGCCGACGCCGACGTCGACGGCAGCCACATCCGCACACTGCTCCTGACCTTCTTCTTCCGCCAGATGAAGCCGTTGGTCGAGCACGGGTACGTCTACATCGCGCAGCCGCCGCTGTTCTCGACCGAGGTCGGCCGGGAGAAGCTCTACCTGAAGAACGAGACCGCCAAGGCGGCCTTCCTGGCCGAACACCCGAACCACAAGAAGGACTTCGGGCGCCTCAAGGGTCTGGGCGAGATGGACTGGGAGGAGCTCAAGGACACCACGATGGACCCGGGCCGGCGCACGCTCCTGCAGGTCACCGTGGACGAGGCCGCCCTGGCCGACGAGATCATGAGCACGCTCATGGGTGACGAGGTCGAGCTGCGCAAGCAGTTCATCCAGCAGAACGCCCACGACGTGAGGTTCCTCGACATATGAGCGACCGAAGCGACACGGGGGGCACGATGCCCCCGGACGACGGCGACGACGGGGACGGGCGCGACCTCACGCATGGTGCCATCGAGCCCATCGAGATCCAGGAGGAGATGGAGCGGTCCTTCCTGGACTACGCCATGTCCGTCATCATGGCCCGGGCGCTCCCGGACGTGCGCGACGGCCTCAAGCCCGTGCACCGCCGGATCATCTGGGACATGGAGCAGCAGGGCTTCCGGCCCGACCGGCCGTTCGTGAAATGCGCCCGGGTCACCGGCGACACCATGGCCAAGTACCACCCGCACGGCGGTCCTGCCATCTACGACGCGCTGGTCCGCATGGCCCAGCCCTTCTCGCTCCGTCATCCGCTCATCGACTTCCACGGCAACTACGGCTCGCCCGACTTCGGCCCGGCGGCCGAGCGCTACACGGAGTGCCGCCTCCACGCCCTCGCCATGCAGATGGTGGCCGACATCGACGAGAACACCGTCGACCTGGTGCCGACCTACGACGCCTCCAACGAGGAGCCGGTCGTCCTCCCGGCCCGCTTCCCCAACCTGCTGGTCAACGGCAGCCAGGGCATCGCCGTCGGCATGGCCACCAACATCCCGCCCCACAACCTGGGCGAGGTCATCGACGCCACCGTCCACCTCATCGACCACCCGGACGCCACGCCTGACGACCTGATGCAGTTCGTGCACGGTCCTGACTTCCCGACCGGCGGCTTCATCATGGGGCGGGCCGGGATCATGGAGGCCTACCGCACGGGCCGGGGCAGCGTGAAGATGCGGGCCAGGGCGACCATCGAGGAGAGCAGCCGCCGCGGCGCGCCGATGGAGATCGTGGTGACGCAGCTGCCCTACCAGGCCAGCTGCAAGACCATCGCCGGGCGCATCCAGGAGCTGGTGGACGCCGGGGACCTCGAAGGCATCGCCGATGTCAACGACAACTCGGCTGGCGGCAAGACCAGCCTCGTCATCACATTGCGGCGCGACGCCAACCCGAACGTCGTGCTCAACAACTTGTTCAAGCAGACGCAGCTGCAGACCAGCTTCGCCGTCAACATGGTGGCCCTGGTCGATGGCGTGCCCCGGACGCTCAACCTGGCGCAGGCCCTGCAGGGCTACATCGCCCACCAGGTCGAGGTCATCACCCGGAGGTCGCAGTACCGGCTGGACAAGGCCCGGCGCGACGAGGAGATCCAGGAGGGTCTGCTGCGGGCCCTCAACGTGATCGATGAGGTCATCGCGCTCGATCCGGGCCAGCGAGGACCGCGCCGCCGCCCGCTCCGGGCTGATCGAGCAGTTCGGCTTCACCGAGCTCCAGGCTGAGCACATCCTCGAGATGCGCCTCGGCCAGCTCACCCGTCTGTCCCGCATCGACATCGAGCAGAAGCTGGAAAAGCTGCGCGAGCTCATCGCGGAGCTGGAGGCCATCCTCGCCGACGACGCCCGTCTGAAGACCGTCATCAAGCAGGACCTGCTGGCCATCAAGGAGCAGTTCGCCACGCCGCGCGCCGCCGAGGTCGTGCTCGACGACGGTGACATGTCCGTCGAGGACCTGGTGGAGGACAAGGAGCTGGTCGTGGTGATGACGGAGGCCGGCTACGTCAAAACAGTCGACGCCGACGCCTTCAAGACCCAGGGCCGCGGCGGGCGGGGCGTCGCCGGGGCCAGGTTGAAGGCCGACGACCTGGTCAGCCACGTCATCTTCACCACGGCCCACGCCCACCTGCTGTTCTTCTCCAACCGGGGCAAGGTCTACCGGCTGCGGGCCATGGACATCCCGGAGAGGGAGCGCACCGCGAAGGGCATCCCCATCGTCAACCTGCTGCCGCTGATGGCGGGCGAGACGATCCGGGCCATCATCGACACCCGTACGTTCGCGGGGGAGCGCTTCCTGTTCTTCGCCACCCGCGAGGGGCAGGTGAAGCGCACGGTGTTCACCGAGTACGACTCGTCCCGGCGCGACGGCATCATCGCCCTCAACCTGCGCGACGGCGACGAGTTGGTCCGCGTCATCGAGACGACGACCGGCGACGACATCTTCATGGTCAGCCGTTCGGGCCAGACCATCCGCTTCAGCGAGGACGAGGTACGGCCCATGGGCCGGGCCGCGGCCGGGGTGCGGGGTATGAAGCTGAGGGCGGGCGACTCCGTCGTCTCCGTCGATGTGGCCCGCGACGACGTCGCGATCCTCATGGTCACCGAGGCCGGCTACGGCAAGCGCACGCAACTCGAGCACTTCCACCGGCAGGGTCGCGGCGGCCAAGGGGTCATCGGCATCAAGCTGACCAGCCGCAAGGGTCACGTGGTGGCGGCGTTCATGGTCGGCCTGGAGGACGAGATCGTCGCCGTGTCGTCTGGCGGCGTCGCCATCCGCACGTCGGTGCGGCAGATCTCGTCGCAGGGCCGTACGGCCACTGGTGTCCGCATCATGAACCTGGACGCCGGCCAATACGTCGCCTCGGTGGCGCCCATCCTGGGCGGCAACGGCGACACCTGACACTCACCTGACCTTCGCCGGCGAGTGCGCCGGCCTTCCTTCCCTTCGCAACTTCCCCCGACTCCACCTTCGTCGAAGGATGTTGCATGAGGAACGTTCCTCCCCGTTCGGAAGCCGGGCAGGCGGTGCCGCTCCTGGCCGCGGTGATGGCCGTGGCCGCCGTCCTGATCCTGGGCCTCGGCCAGCTCGGCCAGCGGGTGGCCGCTGCCGCCAGGGCCCGAACCGCTGCTGACGCCGCAGCCCTGGCCGGAGCGGCGGCCGGGCGGACTGCGGCCGCCACGATGGCCGCCGAGAACGGCGGCACGCTCGTGTCGTACTCCGACACGGACGGCGGGGTGACCGTGACCGTCCGCGTCGACGGTGCATCCGCAACAGCACGGGCAGCCATGGTGGCCGACGACCGTCCTGGTCCCGAGGGGTCGCCGGGCGAGCGCTCACCACCCGTGACCGGAGGTTGACGGCCGTCGCGGGTTACAGTGCCTGGGATGGCACTGGACAACCGGGCCGACGTCGTGACCGCAGTCGACGACGACGACCGGGACGGTCGTGGCGACGCCCCCGAGGTGACCAACGGAGCGCCGTCACCCGCGCCCGACGCGGCAGAGCGCGCTGACGAGGACGTGTCCGCCGACGAGTCCGGCAAGGCGACCACGAACGGCGACGGCCAGGACGATTCCCGCCCCACCACCCGTGCCCCCCGGCCCGGCCGCAAGCGCACCGCCCGCCAGCGCGCCCTCCTCGTGGCGGGTGCCGCCGGCGCCGAGGAGAAGGCTGCGGCTGACGGCGACACCGCGTCCGCTGGCGACGACGATCCCATCGCCGACAAGGACAGCTCGTCGCCCGTCGACCCGCTTCTCGCCGGCGGTAGGTCAGAGACCGCGGATGACGACTGGTCTGCCGAGGCCCCTGCCAGCACCACGCTTCCGCCCGGTGCGACCGCAGCGGCCGCCGTCGCCGCGGCGATGTACGCGCCGGCGCCTCCGCGTACGGCGCCCGTCGCCCTGCCGACCGAGCCCGCGCCGACTCTCGCCGTCCCGACGCTGAACGGTCAGCCGGAGACGCAGGTCCTCGAGCCCGTCGCATCTCCTCCGCCGACCGTCGTGCCGCCGCCGCCCCGGCCCCGCCGCCGCGCCCGCCCGCGCGTCCGCAAGGTCACCCGAGTCGTGCGCTCGGTCGACGCGTGGTCAGTCTTCAAGGTGGCCTTGATCTTCTTCTTGGCCATGGGCGTCGTGCTCATCACCGCCGGCGTGTTGTTGTGGAACCTGGCGCAGTCGACCGGCACCCTCGACAACGTCGAGGGCTTCTTCCGGGAGGCGTTCGGCTACGACACCTTCGAGCTGCAGTCCGAGCCGCTGTTCCGGGCCGGGTTGACGCTCACGGCCCTGTTCGTCGTGGCCGGCACCGGCCTGACCGTCGTCATGGCCGTGCTGTTCAACCTCATCGCCGACCTGACCGGCGGCATCAGGCTGACCGTCCTCGAGCGCGAGGTCATCGCCCGGGATGATGTCGTGCGCCGGCGCCGGCGGCGCCGGGTGATCCGCCCGTCGAAGCCCGTCGTGACCCCTGTGTCCGACCTGCCGGCACCACCTCCGCTGGAGCCGGCCCGCCGTCCAAACGGTTGAGGGCGTCGCCTCCCTGCCGGTAGCCTCGACGCTCCGGTGCCGGGGCTATAGCTCAGTCGGTTAGAGCGCATCCCTGATAAGGATGAGGTCACAAGTTCGATTCTTGTTAGCCCCACCGAGGTCGAGACCGGACGCGGCCTGACCTGGAGCCGAGGCATGACGGGCCACACGCGGCGTCCAGGAGGAGGCGTCGGCTCCGCTGCGCGTCGGCTCGCATGCCGGGACTCTACGAAGCACAACCGTCCGGACCACTGAGGTGCCCTCGCCGGCGGGGACGGCGGAGGTCATCGAGGAACCCGCCGCTTTGGGACAGGTCGACTCCGTCGTCGTCGAGTCCGAGTGAACCCCAGTGCCGTCGGTCTTACAGGTCAGTACCTCAGTTGGGGATGCCAGTCGATGCCCCGACCCTCGGGGACCGTGTCGAGCAGGAGCCACAGCGGGTCCATCTCGACCGCGCCTCGCGGGTCCTGGTCGGGGTCGGCCATGTCACCGCCGACCTCCTCGCTCCAGAAGTGGCGGATCACGCCATCCCGGCGGGTGAACACGTTGTAGGCCGGCATGTCGGCGTCCTCCGCCGACACGTAGTCCCTCGTGTAGTCGCCCTGCTGGTCGCTGTAGACAGGGAGATCGGTCCATCCGCGCGCCTTCTTGGCCTCGATGAGCCGCTCGATCGGTGACCGGGCCGTGAAGGCGATGGCGACCCGCTGACGGATGTCGGTGATCTTGTGGTCGAAGCCACCCATGAGCGAGGTGCACATCGGGCACGGCTCCTCGCGCTGCGGGCCGAACATGTAGCTGTAGATGACCAGCGTGTCGTGGTCGTCGAACAGGTCCTCGAGAGTCACGTCCGCGCCGTCCTCGTCGGTGAAGCGGTAGGCGCGAGGGACCGCGCCGCCCGGGGGCAGGTCACGCCGGAGCGAGGCGACGCGCTCGACCTGCCGGCGCAGCTCGATCTCCTCGACAAGGAGGTCTTGGCGAGCCCGCCGGTACTCCTCGGACTCGTTGGGGTGTCGGATGGGGTTCGCCGCCGCCAGCTCGGCAGCGGGCGTCAGTGCAGCCATGTTGGTTCCTTTCGATCCGGCAACTCAGTACCGACGGGCCGACCGCCCCAAACTCATCGCCCGTCGCGCACGAGGTTCTCGCGGGATCCAGTGGCCGTACCTGGTCTCGTCGCCGGCGCGAACCGTCGAGGGCCGGCCGCCCGGCCCGACCAAAGCCGGGCAGTAGTCTGCGGCGATGCCGAGCGCCCGTTCTGGCCCCACGCGCCAACGCCGGGCCGCGCGCTCATGAAGGTCATCAGTCGGGCCCTGCTGGCCGTGGGGGTGGCCGGGCTCATCGCCTCGGTGCTCCGCCTGCGGGGCCGTGGAGGGGTACCGCCCCAGCGCGGCGGCTGGCACGAGGTCCCCTTCACCGAGCGCCCCTGATGCGCGTCGGCGTCGCCGGGTACGGCGTCGTCGGCCGGCGGACGGTGGCGCACCTGGTGGAGCGGGCCGACGTCGACGAGGTCCTCGTCCTCAGCCCCGCGCACCCGGCCACCAGCAAGAAGGTCCGTCGTGTCGACGAGCGGGAGCTCCGGGCCCAGGCCGCCGTCGTCGTGCTCACCACGCCCTCACCGCAGCAGTCGCCGGCCGCGGTGTTGCTCGACGCCGGTTGCCACGTGGTGACGACCAGCGACGACTGCGCCGACGTCGATGCGCTCATCGCCATGGAGCGCGCCGCTCAGCAGGCCGAGCGATGCCTCGTGGTCGGCGCCGCCGCGTCCCCCGGCATGACGGGGCTGCTGGGCCGCCTCGCCGCCAGCGATCTCGACTCCGTCGACGAGCTCCACGTGACCATCCACGGTACGGGCGGGCCTGCCTGTGCCCGCCAGCACCACGAGGCCCTCGGCTCGACGAGCCGTAACTGGTACGACGGGGCCTGGCAGGAACGGCCGGGCGGCACCGGCCGGGAGCTGTGCTGGTTCCCCGATCCCATCGGCGCCCACGATTGCTACCGCGCCGCGCTCCCGGATCCGGTACTTCTGCACCGGTCCTTCCCGTCCGCCTCCCGCATCACCGCCCGCCTCACGGCGACTCGGCGTGACCGGCTGACCGCCCGCCTGCCCATGCTGCGCCGGCCGCACCCGGAGGCGCGCGAGGGCGGGTTGCGGGTCGAGGTCCGGGGGCACGCGGGCGTCAGCCGGGACGCGGTGGTGCTGGGCGTGGCCTGCCCGCTGGGCGCGGTGGCCGCTGCGATGGCCAGCGTCGCTGCCGCGGCGGCGGGTGGCGGGCGGTTCCCCACCGGCCTGGTCGTGCTGGGCGACGAGGCGTTGCCCACCCGTGACCTGGCCCGGCAGGTGGCCGGCGCGGGGGTGGCCATCCACCGCTTCACGGGCACGGCCAGCCAGACCTCGTGGTGACCCTGGTCAGTAAGTCGGTAATCATGTAATCTCACTCGTATGTCGACGACCGAGACGCTCACCGCCTGGTTCCGGGGCCGTATCCCCGACGGTTGGTTCGCCGAGCCGGTGACGGTGGCGGCCGATCGGGACGAGGTGGTCGTGACCGGGGTGCTGCCCACGCCCGACCTGGGTGATGACCTGGGGCCTGACGGCCGGCGCGTCGCCCTGGCCAGCCGGATCGGCGCCTATCGGGAGGACACCCGGGAGCAGCGCATCGCCATCGCCCGCGAAGCCGAGCACCGCTTCGGTCGCAAGGTGTCGTGGGCGGCCCGTTGCGGCGATGTCGAGACGTGCTTCACCACCGCCAGCGTCCCGGTGATGACCCGGTTGCGGATGGCCGAGCGGGAGGTGCTCGACACGCTCATCGACGCCGGCATCGCCCGCAGCCGATCCGAGGCGCTCGCCTGGTGCGTCCGGCTGGTCGGGCGGAACGAGGAGGCGTGGATCAACCAGTTGCGGGAGGCCATGGCCGAGGTGGCCAAGGTCCGGGCCGAGGGTCCGACCGCCGACTGATCCGTTCCCGGCCCAGGTCATCGCTCCTAGGCTGTGCCCATCGAGATCGATCCGACGCTCCCGCCCCACGTCCCGCCCGGGTACGTCACGCACCTCCCGCAGCGGGGCGAGATCTTCTACCGGTACCACCGCCATTCGGATCGGTCGGCGCCGACGCTCCTGCTCCTCCACGGCTGGACGGCGTCCGCCGACCTGCAGTTCTTCACCGCCTACGAGACGCTGGCGCAGTCGTACTCGTTCGTCGCCGTTGACCATCGCGGTCACGGTCGTGGCATCCGCAACGTTCTGGAACCCTTCCGGCTCGAGGACGCCGCCGACGACGCGGCCGCCCTGGTCGAGCAGCTCGGGCTGGGGCCGGTGATCCTCGTTGGCTATTCGATGGGCGGTCCGATCTCGCTGCACCTCTGGCACCGCCATCCCCATCTGGTGGCCGGGTTGGTGCTGGAGGCGACAGCGCTCGAGTGGCGGGACTCCCGACGGGAACGGTTCATGTGGCGCACGCTCGGGTTCATGGGCGTGATGCTCCGAGCCTGGTGGTACCCCCGCTCGGTGCGGTCGGGGTTGCGCCGCCTGTCCCGCGGCCAGCCCTCACTGGAGCCGTGGATCCCGTGGCTCCAGGGCGAGATCCACCGCAACGAGGTGCGGGCCGTGGTGCAGGCCGGCCAGGCGCTGGCCACCTACGACGCCCGCGCCTTCGCCTCGTCGATCGACGTGCCCACCGGCCTGCTGCTCACGACCGCGGACCGGCTGGTCAAGCCGGTCAAGCAGCACGCGCTGGCCAAGGTGATCCGGGCCGAGATCGGCGAGGTGGCCGGTGATCACCTCGCGCCGTGGACGCACCCCGAGGACTTCGCCCGAGTCACCCGGCAGCTCGTCGACTCCGTGGCTCGGCGGGCCGTGTCGAGCTCCCCGACTCGAGCTGCCGGCTGAGCGTCTCGACCGCTTCCGTCAGCTTCTCCAGCCGGTCGTCCAGGTCCTCGGTCGTCACCATGTCGCCCAGGGCGAGGCGCACGCTGGCCAGCTCGCGGGCGAGGAACTCGGTGTCGGACTGTGTGCGCTCGGCGACTCGACGGTCGGTGGACGACTGCGCGCGGTCCCGCCGTTCCTGACGGTTCTGCGCCAGCAGGATGAGCGGCGCGGCGTACGACGCCTGCAACGAGAGCAGCAGGGTGAGCAGCACGAGGCCACGGCCATAGGGGTCGAAGCGCCAGGACTCCGGCACGATCGTGTTGAAGATGATCCACACCGCGATGAGGACGGTCTGGAACACCAGGTAGCGGGCCGTGCCGAGGAACCGGGCGATGGCCTCGCTGAACTGGCCGAAGGCGTCGGTGTCGTAGTGGATGCCAAGGCCGCGTCGTTCCTTGCGGGGACGGGTCAGGTCCTCGCCCCGGCCCCTCATGTCGGCGCTCCGGTACGGGGCCGCTGCCGCCAGTCGGCGGGCAGGGTGCGGTCGAGCACGTCGTCCACGGTGATGGCCCCGAGCAGACGCCGCTGCTCGTCGCACACGGCGATGGCCAGGAGGTTGTAAGAGGCCAGGCGCTCGGCCACCTCCCGCTCGGGCATGTCGGGCGGGACGGTCGGCTCCTCCTCCACGCAGCGGCCGAGCGTCATCGACGGTGGTTCCCGGAGCAGCCGCTGGAAGTGGACGACACCGAGGTAGCTGCCGGTCGGGGCGACGAACGGGGCGTTGGTCACGAAGACCTGCGCGGCGATCGAGACCAGCCAGTCGGGATCCCGCACCTCGGCCAGCGCCGACGCCACTGTGGCGTGGGGGCCGAAGATGATGATGTCGGGCGTCATCAGCGAGCCGGCCGTGCCCTCCGCGTAGGAGAGCAGGCGGCGGAGCACATCCGCGTCCTCGACGTCCATGGCCGACAGGAGCTGGGTGCGCTGCTCTCCGGGCATCTCGGCCAGCAGGTCGGCCAGGTCGTCGACCTCCATCTCCTCCAGCACGGACAGCAGGCGCTCGAGGTCGAGGCCCTCGATCATGCCGAGCTGCTCGGACTCGGGCAGCTCCTCGAGCAGGTCGGCGAGGCGGTCGTCCTCCATCGACTCGGCCAGCTGCCGGCGCTGGGCCAGCGGCAGGGCGCGAACGGCGGCGGCGACATCGCTCGGGTGGAGATCTCGCAGGCGGGCGGCCTCGGCCGCCAGCTCGTCACCCATGAACAGAGCGGGCACCTCGTCCCAGTCGACGATGCGATAGGAGGCACGGCGCACCAGCGGCCGGCGGCGGGCCAAGCGCACCTTTTCCACCGTCCACTTGGTGGTCCGCCCCTCGGCCGGGCGAAGGGCCACGTCGCTGACGGTCTCGTCGCCGATCTTCCGGTCGATCAGGTGGCGGCCGACCAGGATCTCGCCCGACTTCGGCTTGAACGGGTTGACGTCGAGGTCCCACGACCGCAGACGGACGCCGTCGCTGTCCAGGTCGGCCACGCGGTTGATGTTGACGAACAGCCGTCGCCGCTGGACGGTGGCCACGAACCCGATGACCTCGGGTGCCTCCCGGCCCCGGGTGGGGAGGAGCACCACGTCGTCGATCTTCCCGATCGCCACGCCGTCGGGCGCGAGAAGTGACAGGCGCATCACCCTGAACGCGTAGACGAGGTCGCCGGCCACGGTTCGAGGCTATCCCTGGACCCTCAGCGCCCCCTGACCAGGCGCCCCGCGGTCGGCGCGGCAGCGGCTGCCGCCAAGGCCGCGATGAGCATCCCGTTGAGCTGACGCGACAACTTCACGGCCGCTCCGATGTCCGCCGGGGTGGTCGCGCGTCCCGTCCCAGCGTGGCCCGCTGCTCGACCCGCTGGCCGTAGCGGTTGGTCCCGCCGAGACGGACCCCGAGCGCCGCCGCGAAGGCAGCTTCGATCACGCCAGCGTTCGGGGACGGGTGCCCGGGGGCGTCCTCGCGCACCGCCCGCCAGATCTCACGGGCACGGGCCGGTCGCAGCACGGCGACGGCGGCAGCCGCCAGCCGGGCCGGGACCCAGTTGGCGACGTCGTCGAGGCGCGCCGCGGCCCAGCCGAACCGCTCGAACCGCTCGTCGTGGTGTCCGACCATGGAGTCCATGGTGTTGACGGCCCGGTAGACCAGCGCGCCGACGCCGCCGCCCACCGCGGCCCACAGGATGGGCGCCACCACGGCATCGACCGTGTTCTCGGCCACGGACTCGACGACGGCCCTGGCGATCTCGTCCTCTCCCAGTTCAGAGGGGTCGCGGCCGACGAGCGCTGGCAGTGCCGACCGGGCCCCGTCCAGGTCGCCGCCCTCGAGGTGGCCCTCGATGGCGAGGGCCTCGTCGGTCAGCATCCGGCCCCCGACCGTGAGCGCGGTCGCCGCCACCCCGGCCGCTGCCGGCCCGGCGGCGCGGCGCAGCACCATCCCCGCGATCGCCGCCAGCCCCGCACCCAGCGCGACGTGCTCGACGCCGCGGCGGCGATCGTCGCCGTAGCGGCGGGCCTCGGCGCGGTTCATGGCCCGTCCGAACCAGGCCACCGGGTGGTAGCGATCGGGCGGCTCGGGCAGTACCTGCGCCAGGGTCAGCCCGGCCGCGGTCGATCCCCACCGGGCGGCAGGCGAGAGCCTGCGGACGCGCCTCACCAGCGGGCCGCCACCACGACCAGGGCCACGGTTTCCAGGACCATGCCGGCCGCCCCGACCACATCGCCGGTGAAGCCACCCAGGCGCCGCCAGGCCAGACCGACCACGGCGGCGCCGGCGGCGACTCCAGCGCCCGTGCCCGCCAGGCCCCCCCATCCCCCACCGATGACCACGGCGACCACTCCGATCAGCGCCGACGGCACCGCCACGAGTGGCGACCCGCCGGCGAAGGCGGTGGCCAGCCCTCCCTCTTCGCGGGCGTAGGGCACGGTCGTGACCGTCGCCGCCATCCCCGCCCGGGCCAGGCACCAGACGCCGGCCAGCAGCACGACCCAGCGCCAGCCGTCGACGTCTGCGGTGGCCAGCGCGGCCGTGCGCAGGAGCAGCGTCACGACCACCGCGGCCGCCGCGAACGCGCCCACGTCCGGCGCGGCCATCACGGCGAGGCGGCGTGATCGGTCCAGATGGGGGAGGAGCCCGTCGGCGGTGTCGGCCAGGCCGTCGAGGTGCAGTGCTCCGGTGAGCACGAGGTCGATCGCCACCGTCAGCGCGGCGGCCAGCACGGGCGCCCACCAACCGCCGGTCCCCCAGCGGACGAGGCCGCAGGCCCCGCCGATCAACAGCCCGACCGCGCCGAACCATGCCAGGCTGCGCCGGTCCGGGACCCGGCCGCGACCGGCGATGGTCAGGAAGTCGACAGCGGAGAGGAACGCCGTCACGTCGTCGCGCTCATGACGGTTCGGGCGGCGGCAATGGCAGCACCCGTCCGGCCACCACCAGTTGCACGTCGGTGGCCACCGCGGCGACGGCCTGGTTCAGGGTGCCCATGACGTCGGCGAAGCGCCGCCCGAGCTCCGTCGGCGCGTGCACCGACAGACCCACCTCCTCGGACACCACCACCGTCGGCCCCGTGCGGCCCTGGAGCGCGATCACCAGGGAAGCCACGTCGACGGCGAGGTCCGGATGCGCGGCGACCCACGGGCCGAGGGCGTCCACCAGCAGGGTGCCGTCGGGGTAGCTGTGCAGCGTCCCGACGAGGTCGCCGCCCGCCTCCACGGTGACCCAGTCGGCCGGTCGCCGGGCCTGGTGGGCCGCGATGCGCGCCGCCATGTTCTCGTCGTCCGGATCGGCCCACGCCGTGGCCACGTAGGTCACGGGCGGGCCGAGCCGGGTGGCCAGCGCCTCGGCAACCGCGGACTTGCCGCTGCGCGTGCCACCCAGGACGAGGACGAGCACCGTCAGGCGCTCGGCGGGGCCTGCTCCGGGCTGGGCGCCGGCGCAGATGCTGGGAGCTCGGCCGGGGCGCCGAGGCCCAGCTCGGCCCGCAGCGAGTCCAGCGTGGCCGACGCCTCGAGCTCCATCGTCGACTTCCTGAGCTCGGCCAGCGCGCCTTCGCCGGTCGAAGCGTCCAGCTCGGCCTTGGCACTGGCCTGGGCCATCCGGGCCTGGATCTTGTTCTCCACCTCCTCGAGGCTGGGGCTGTCCTGGCCGACCGTGGCCGTCATCGAGGACATGGCGTCGTTGACCTTCTCCTGCATCTTGGCCGCCTCGAGCTGGCCCAGGAGCTCCATGCGCTTGGCCGCCAGTTGCTGCACGCCGGCCGCGTTGGCCTGCACGGCTTCCTTCGCCTTCTTGGACTGCTCGTCGGCCAGCGTCAGTTGCTTGCGCAACATCTCCTCGGTGTTCTGTGCCGCTTGCAACCTCATGGCCACCGTGCTGGCCGCAGCGTTCCACTTCTGCGCGTCGGCCGCGTTGCCGGCCTTGCTCGCGGCGTCCGCCTTCAGCAGGGCCTGCTTGGCCAGTTCCTTGGCCTCAGCCACGTCGCCGGCGGCGTCCTCCAGGTCACCGGCCACCTGGGTTCGGTGGGCGATGACCTGGGCGGCCTGGTTGCGCAGCTGCTGGTCCTTCTTCTGGGCGTCCTGGATCGCCTGCTCGATCTCGATCTCGGGGTCCATGACCTCGTTGCTCTTCTTGGTGAACCAGGCCTTGATGTAGTTCCACCACTTCTTGAACACGTTGGTTGTCCTTTCTCTGTAGCCGTCGTCTCGTCGTGGGAGCGATCGTGCCGCCGCTACCGGCTTCCCATGCCCCGACCTCTGCGGGAGCCCATGCTGATGCGGGGACGCGAGCCGCCGGTGCGCCCTACGCTCCTTCCTCGGCTGCTGCCACCGAAGCCGCCGCCTCCACCGCCGTAGTTGTCACGGAACCAGTCGTCGTCGCTCGGTTGACGCCGGTTGCCGCGGCCCATGGCGCTGCCGAGCCCGCGGGAGGCGAGCACCGTGATGGCCGCGATGGCGGCGTTGGTGAGCCACGGGCTCTTCTCACGGTGCTGCTGGTAGTGGGGCTCCGGCAGCGGCGCGGGAACGGCGGCCCCGGGCGGCGGGGGTGGAGGAAGGGGAAGAGCGGTCCCGGCGCCGGCTCCGGCGGCGCCGGCTGCCCGTCGAGCAGCGCGGCCGAGCACTGCAACTTCCAGCGGGCCCGCACCAGCCGGGGGTAGACCGCCTCGAGCTCTTCGCGGGTGTCCGCCTCCTCCAGATCGTCCTGGAGCTCGGCGAAGCCTGTGGCCCCCTCGTGGAACGCAGCGACGCCTTCCTTCGGCGCGTCCGGCATCTCGACCTTGTCGGCCAAGTCGAGCACCAGGTTCGACGCCAGCTCGACCTCAGTCCGCACCTTCTGCTCACCCTCGGCCTGTGACACCGCGGACAGCGGCTGGGACGCCTTCTTCTTGCGGGAGGACCACCAGATGTAGAAGCCGAACCCGACTAGGCCGACGAAGGCCAACAGCAGGATGAGGGGCAGGATGCTTCTGCTCGAGCTGCCGGGGGCACCGGTCGGCCCGTCGTCTCCGCCGCTGCTGTCGGCGCCGTTGCCACCGGAGCCGCCGGACCCGTCCACCCCGAGCTCGTCGGCCGCCGCCAGCACCCCGGTGGCGAAGGAGTTCGAGCGGTTCGCGGCCTCGATCGCGGCCACCTCGGCGTCGTTGACGCTCGCCGATTCGCCGCCGACGTTCGTGGCGATGCCCACGTCCTGAGGATCGAAGACCATGACCCGACCCGTGCCGCCGAGCGCGTCGCGGACCTCCTCGGCGTAGGCGCGGGTGCTGGAGAACTCGTCGGTCGGCGACGCCAGCACGAGCACCTTGAAGTACCCGCCGTCCGACTGGAGCTGAGCGACGACGCGGTCGAGATCCTCGAGATCGTCGTCCGTGAGGGCGCCGTCCTCGAAGGTGACGTCGTTGTCCTGCAGGTCGGCCGCGGCAGCGTCCACACTCTGGGCGCCGGCGGCCGCCGGGACGAGCAGGATCGAGACCAGCAAGGCGGCCGCTGAGGCGGCGCGGACGAGCCGGGTCATCTGGTCTGGCCTTCTCCCTTCGAGAGCGCAGCGAGCATAACCGCAGGCCACTGCGCTCCTCTCGGGCGGTCCCAGCGTCAAGCGCCCACCGCGCGCACCGCTCGAGCGACCGTGACCAGCCCGTCCGCATCGGGCACGGCGACCCGGATCGTGCCGGGGAGGCCGAAGCTGGCGCAGTCCCGCACCAGGACGCCGTTCTGTGCCAGCGGGGTGCGCCAACCGGCGGCGTCCTCCACGAGGATCCAGTTCGCGGCCCCCTCGTGCACCGTGAACCCCGCGGTCCGCCAGATGCCCGCCAGGTCCGCCCGGAGAGCGGCGATGCCGGCCTGCCAGCCCGCCAGATCCGTGGCCGCCAGCAGCGACGGAACGGCGGCTAGCGCCAGTCCGTTGACGGCCCAGCGCGGTTGCCGGCGCGCCAGCGCCTCGCGTTCGGCCGGCCCCGGCGCGATGACGTAGCCGAGCCGCAGGCCGGGGCAGCTCCACAGCTTGGTCAGCGAGCCGAGCCGATAGGCGCTCTCGTCGCCTCTCGTCCACGTGCCGGTGGCCAGAGGCCAGAACGCTTCGTCCCACACCCCGGCCCGCTCGTCGGGGTGCGCCGGCTCCCCGAGCGGCGACGACGGGTTCGCCTTCCAGACCAGCGCTCCCTCGCCATCGATCGGATCCACGCACGCGAGGTGGCGGCGGTAGAGCGAGAACGCCGGTTCCGGCACCACGCCGACGGGATGCTCGGCGGCCACGAGCACGATGGCTTCGGCGCCACCGTTGGTGAGCAGGAGCCGGTCGGCGGGCACGCCGATAGCGTCCGCCAGGAGGGTCGTCGCGTCCTCATCGGAAGGATAGTTGCGGATGCAACGAGCATCGAGCGATCGCACGACGGCAGCGACGTCCGGGGCCAGCGGGTTGAGACTGGCCGACAGGTCCAGCAGGTCGTCCGGGTCGAGCCCCAGCAGCCGGGCCACCGCGTCGCCGTCACCGCCGTGAGGCCCGGGCGCAAAGGTCGTGCCGTCGTCGAGTGGTCGGGTCACCGCCCGGTGACCGCGGGCTTCACCTGAGCAGGACCTTCGACAACATGGCCCCGGCCATCTCCACCGGTTCGAGGTCGTGGGCGTCGGGCATGTTGAAGATCAACCCGTCCAGGCCGGCGTCGAGGTAGGCCTGCACCGCCTCGAGGATCGTGGCCTCGTCGCCGATCAAGAGCATCCGCCGGAGGTTGGCCTGCATGTCCTCGGGCAGTTCGGTCAGCTTGGACGCACCGAAGCGGCGGGCCACCTTCTCCTCGGCCTCCTCGACCGTCCGGCCGACGACCAGCGTGCCGAGCCGGGTCCGCCACACCTCGGCCGGGTCGCGACCGAGCGTGGCGCAGTGCTCGTCGAGTACGCCCATGAGACGACCGACATCCTCCGGCTGACCGAACACGTTGCAGGCGTCCGCGTACTGAGCGACCATCCGCAGCGTCTTCTTCTCGCCGCTGCCGCCGATGAGGACGGGAGGGCCGCCGGGCGTGACGGGCCGGGGCACGTTGAGCGCGTCCTTCACCTTGAACCACTTGCCGTCGAAGGTGGTGCTGTCGTTCACGAACATGCTCTTGACGATCTGCAGCGCCTCTTCAAGCTTCTCGAAGCGCTCGGTGAACGTGCCGAAGTCGTAGCCGTAGCCGTCGTGTTCCTCCTCGAACCAGGCCGCCCCGATGGCCCAGATGGCCCGCCCGCTGGAGATCACGTCGAGCGTCGTGACCTCCTTGGCCAAGAGGGCCGGGTTCCGGTACGTCACTCCACCGACCATCGCTCCGAGTTTGACGGTCCGGGTCCGGGCGGCCAGCGCCGACAGCAGCGTGTAGGCCTCCATCATCGGATCGTTGGGCGGGCCGAGCAGGGGGAGTTGGTAGAAGTGGTCCATCACGTAGATGGAGTCGAAGCCCGCGCGCTCCGCGGTCGTGGCGATGTCCGCCACCCGTTCGAAGAGTTCGGCGTCAGGGACACCGGGATACGTGAAGCTCGGGATCTGCAGGCCCATGCGGATAGCCGCTGCGGACCTGCGTGTGGCCGTCTCGGAGGTGCTCATCGGAGCGAGCCTACGGTGCGCGTCCGATGGCTGACGGCCCGCGCGCCCTTGGTGTCACCTCTGTGACAAGTGCCGTCACAAGGTGGCGAGGCGGGGCACCGGATGGGTAGACACGCTCGGATATGCCATGCCCGACAGCAAGGGGACGGCTTGTGGACATGGATCTGATCATCAGGAACGGCACGGTCGTCGAGGGCACAGGGGCTCCGGCCCGGCCCGCTGACGTGGGAGTCCGCGGCGACCGCGTGGTCGCCGTCGGTGCCGCGCTGGATGCCAAGGGTCACCGCGAGCTCGACGCCGAGGGTTGCATCGTCACGCCCGGTTTCGTGGACATCCACACCCACCTCGACGCCCAGCTCGCCTGGGATCCGATCGGCTCGTCGAGCTGCTGGCACGGCGTGACCAGCGTCGTCATGGGCAACTGTGGCGTCACCTTCGCCCCGTGCCGTCCCGAGGACCGGGCCTATTTGGCCGAGCTCATGGAGAGCGTCGAGGACATCCCGCGGGAAGCCATCCTCGGTGGCCTGCCCTGGGACTGGGTGTCCTACGGTGACTACCTGGAGACCATGAACCGGCTCCCCAAGGGCCCGAACGTGGGCGGGATGGTCGGGCACTGCGCGGTGCGCCACCACGCCATGGGCGAGCGCAGCATGGACGACGCACCGGCCTCGGACGAGGACATCGCGGCGATGGTGGAGCTGGTCGACGAGGCCATGGAGGCGGGAGCGCTCGGCTTCTCCACGTCGTGGACGCTGCTCCACACGGTGCCCGACGGCCGTCCGGTGCCCGGCACGTGGGCCACGCCGGACGAGCTGTACGCGATCGCCGACGTGCTGGGCCGGCACCGGCGAGGCGTGTTCGAGAGCGCGTCGCGGCATCGGCGAGCGTGACAGTGAGGATCTGTCGGGAACGCGCGCCGAGCTGGCCTGGATGGGCGAGGTGTCGCGCCGCTCGGGTCGGCCGGTCACCTTCGGCCTGGCCCAGTCCGACCGCCGGCCCGAACTGTTCCGCCGCGTGGTCGGCTTCGCCAAGGAGCAGAACACCCTCGGCGGCTGCGTCCGGCCGCAGACGACGGCGCGTGGCGTGGGCGTCCTGTTCGGGCTCCAGAGCCGCACACCGTTCGACGGCAGTCCCGCGTGGCGCGCAGCTCCGCGGTCATTCGGTGCAGGAGCAACTTCTCTCGTTGCGCGATGCCGCCACCCGTGCGCAGCTGATCGCCGAGGCGGAGGAGCACCAGCCCCGCCTCGACCTGCGGGAGTTGTACGTGTTGCCGCCCGGCCCGGCCCGCTACGACTGCGATCCGGAGAGCAGCCTGGCCGCCCACGCCGAACGGCGCGGGGTCTCGCCGGCCGCGGCATTCATCGAGCTGGCGCTGGAGACCGACGGCGCGCTGGTGTGTAACTACCCCTTCCTCAACCAGTGCCTCGGCGCCGTCGAGGAGATGCTCGACGATCCGCTGGTGACGCTCGGCCTCGGCGATTCCGGTGCGCACGTGGGCCAGATCATGGACGCCAGCCAGCCCACCTTCTACCTGACCTACTGGATCAGGGAGAAGGGCCGTTGGGAGCTGGAGGAGGCCATCCGCCGGCTGACCTCCGACACCGCCGAGCTGTTCGGCATCGTCGACCGTGGTGTGCTGCGACCAGGCGCGTTCGCCGACCTGAACGTGATCGACCTCGACGAGCTCACCCTCCATCAGCCCGAGTTCGTCCACGACTTCCCGGGCGGCGCCGGCCGCTACGTGCAGGGCAGCAGCGGCTACGAGTACTCCGTGGTCAACGGCCAGGTCTTCATGGACCACGGGGAGCACACGGGTGTGCTGGCGGGCCGGCTGCTCCGCTCGACCGACTGAGCGGTCCTCTACGCTCGCCCGGCCGGTCCTCCCCGAGCCGGCAAGGGAGCATTCCATGACGACGGAGGCCATCAGTGCGCTCGATGCCGAGCGGGCGCGGGCGTTGGAGCTGTTCCGCAGCCTGAGCGCGCAGGAGTGGGCGGCGCCGAGCGACTGCGCAGGCTGGCGGGTGCAGGACGTGGCCGCCCACATGGGCGCGGTGTTCCACACGATCGCCGATCCCGGCTCGATCGACGGTGGGAGCAGCCCGGATGTGGAGGCGAATGCCGAGGTGCCGGTGGGAGCCCGGAAGGACTGGACGAGCGCCGAGGTCATGGCCGACTACGAGGAATGGGGCGCGAAGGGGCGTGAGGCGCTCGTCGCCCTGCAGGGCCAGGGCGTGGCGACGACCGTCGTGCCGCTGGCCAACCTGGGCAGCCATCCGCTCCACCTGCTGGCCAACGCGCTCGTGTTCGACCACTACTGCCACCTGCGCTGGGACATCGCGGCGCCCAATGGGCCTGTGGGCCGCGACCTGCCCCAGGATCCCGCCGTGCTCACGGAGACGATGACCTGGATGCTGGCCGGCCTCCCGCAGATGTGCACCGACGCCCTGTCCGTCGTCGACCGGCCCGTCACCCTGGTCCTCGACGGTCCTGGCGGTGGGGGCTGGTCGCTGCAGCCACCGACCGAGCCCGGTGGGCTCACCTCCGTCGTGCCCGACGCCGACGGCAGTGCGGCGGCAGTCGTGCGGTCCACGGCGCACGAGTTCGTGTGCTGGGGGACCAAGCGGCGGGACTGGCGGTCAATGGGCGTGAGCATCGAAGGCGACGAGGCCTACGCCGCCCAGGTCCTCGATGCCTTCAACGTGATCTGAGGTTGTGGCGATGACGACATTCGACTGCCCCCGCTGCCACCGCTCGGTGGACGCCGACCTCTACGGACCGTGCCCGGTCTGCGTGGACGAGCTGCGCGCCCGGTACGCCGCCACCGCCCGGGAGGTCGAGGCACCCGAGTACGTCCCGAAGGTGAACGTCACGGCCAACGCGGTGGCCCAGCGCGCCGACGACGAGCCGGGCTCGTTGGCAGGCTGGCCTGCTGGCGGCCGTGCGTCAGCTCTGCTGTTGCTGATGACGCTCGGCCATCTGCTGCATGGTCACCGCCATCGCCTTGGCCGCGGTCTCGTTGGCCATGATCTTCTGCATGACGGCGGCCGACGCCCCCGCGATGAGCTCGCTCTGGTTCTCGTGCACGTAGTCGGCCGACGCCCGCAGCGGGCGTAGGGAGCCGTCCAGTTCGGGGATGACGTAGCGGGCCACCAGCTCCCAGCTGCGCATCGTGGCCTCGTGGTTGGCCCAGTCGTGGGCGAAGCCGAGCACGACGCCGAAGCCGCCGGTCAACTCCTGGAGGTGACGGATGGCGGCGACGAGGTCGTCTGGAGTGCCGATCACCGCGGCCCCGGCTCCGTTCGACCCCTGCTCCGCCACCTGTTCGAGCAGCTCCCAGGCGCTCTCGACCCGCACCGCACCCGGGCGCCCCAGAACGTGGACGTTGTACTCGTTGTGCCAGCGGTGGAGCCCGTCGACGGCCTCTCGCCGGGCCTGCTCCTTGTCCTCGGCGATGTGCCACGCCATCAGCACGCGCCACGCCGCCCGATCGACCTGCTGTCCGTGCGTCGCCGCGCTCTCCTCGGCCAGCCCCCACTGGGTGGGGAGCGCCTGCAGGCCGGCGGTGGAGTTCGAGGCGATCGAGAGCACGCCGATCCCGTACTTGCCGGCCAGCTGCATGCCGCTCGGGCTGATGGAGGAGGCGACCGTCATCGGCATGTCCCGCTGCACGGGGAGCAGTTGGAGTGCGGCGTCGCGCAACGTGAACCAGTCGGACTCGTAGGTGAACCGGTCCTCGCCGCTCAGCAGGCGGCGGATGACGCCGAGTGACTCGTCCTGCCGGTCCCGCAGCAACATGGGATCGACCCCCATCGTGCGGGCGTCGGACGGGAGCGCGCCCGGACCGCTGCCGAACATGGCCCGACCCCTCGTCATGTGGTCGAGCTGGACGATGCGCTGGGCCACCTGGAAGGGGTGATGGTACGGCAGCGACACCACGCCGGTGCCGAGCTTGATGGTCCCCGTGCGCTCACCGGCGGCGGCGAGAAACATCTCGGGCGAGGCGATCATCTCCCAGCCGCTCGAGTGGTGCTCCCCGCACCAGAACTCGTCGTAGCCCAAACGGTCGAGGTGCTCCACGAGGTCGAGGTCGCGCCGGAAGAGCAGTGTCGGGCTCTCGCCCAATGGGTGGTGGGGGGCCAAGAACGTGCCGAAGCGGAGCCGGTCCATCGGCGCACCATAGAAGGCAGACAGGCCGCGCTGCTGGGCACCGCGCGCCCGACGCACACTCCCTTTAGGGTGGCCGGTGGTGGGGCCGCTGACCGACGACGAGCGCTACTCCTTCGACCTGCAGGGCTTCCTCGTGCGCCGGGGAGTGCTCGGCTCAGCCGAGCTGGCCGTGCTCCACGCTGCGATCGACGGCCTCGGACTGGCGCCGCCGGGCGAGACGATCCAGAGCCAGCGCTTCAGCGGTCATCTGCCCCGCGCCGTGGCGTTCCAGCGCCTGATCGACCATCCGGCGGTGTTCGACATGATGGTCGAGCTGTGCGGTGCGCACGTCCGCCTCGACCATGCGTACGGCATCGTGATGGCGCCGGGCACGAGCGGGCTCGGCCTGCACGGCGGGGCCACGCCGTTCGACCCCGCGCAGTACTACCTCGTGCGCGACGGGAGGATCCGCTGCGGTCTGGTCGCGGTGCAGTGGGCGCTGGTCGACCATCCCGCCGGGGGTGGCGGCTTCTGCTGCGTGCCGGGGAGCCACAAGGCGGGCTTCGCCTTCCCCGAGCGGCCCGACGGACGGCTGGCCGTGGAGGTCCCGCTTGCCGCCGGCGACCTGGTGGTGTTCACGGAGGCGCTCACCCACGGCACGCTGGCCTGGCGCGGTCCGGAGGTCCGGCGCACGCTGCTGTACAAGTACTCGCCGGGCAGCTCGACGTGGGCGGAGGACCAGCGGTGGCCGGCGGGTCTGCTCGAGCAGCTGACCGAGCGACAGCGGTTGCTGCTGCAACCACCGTCGGTCGCCTACCACCAACCGGTCGTCTGATCGGCGGGCTCAGGCCAGCCCTTGCCGGGCGCGCCGGATCTGGTCGGCGTGGATGTGTGCGTGGTCGGCGTAGATCTCCAGCCAGATCTGCACGGAGTAGTCGTCGTGCTCGGGATGGACGCCGAGCCGCGCGAAGTCGGCGTCGTCGAGCCGGCGCAGGAGGACGGCCGTGGCCGCCCGAACCGCGTCCAGCACGGCGAGCGGCGGCTCGATGGGCTCGTCATAGGCCAGGCGGGGCTCCACCGCCCACGCTGCCTCGTCGTAGCTCTGGAGCTCCGGGCGGTCCATGGCCAGCATCCTCCGCAGCCGGAGGCAGCTCGTCGTCTCGCTGTCCGCCAGGTGGTGCACGACCTCCCGCGCCGTCCAGGCGTCCGGTGCTGGTCGCCGGTCGAGCTCGTCAGCACCGATGCCGGCCAGGGCGTCCCGCACCTCTGCCGGTCCGGCCTCGTAGCGGTCGATGAGCGCAGCGTTGTCCATGGCACCATGGTCGCCCGCGGAGGTCCGGGGTGCGACGGGCGGGACGGCCGCTGATCGCGAGGATCCTGCCGATGGTGGTCCGCCTTGCGGCGCCTATCGAGCCAGGTGCACGTGCGCGATCGACGTCACGGGGATGAACCGGTCCTCGTCGCCCGTCACCACCCACAGGCTGCGGGCGGTGGCGTTGAGCAGCCGGCCACGGGTGCGGCGGCCGTCATGGCAGTCGATGGCGACGTCCTGTCCGATCAGGTGCTTGGCGGTCCGGGATTCGGGCATCGGGTCACCTCCTGTCTGCTTCGTCTGTCTCGTCGGAGCGGCGAGAACAACTGCAGATACGGTGACGGGGATCACCCGGTTCAGAAGGGCCGAGTTCAGAACCCCGGTTCAGAGAAGGCGGCGGTCGGCGGCCCAGGTCGTCAGCTCGTGGCGGTTGGAGAGTTGGAGCTTGCGCAGCACCGACGACACGTGTGTCTCGACTGTCTTGACCGAGAGGTGCAGGCGGTTCGCCATCTCCTTGTACGAGTAGCCGCGGGCGATGAGCCGGAGGACCTCCCGCTCGCGGGGCGTCAGTTGGTCCAGCTCGGGGTCGATCGGGGTGGGGAGGTCGCCGGCGAAGGCGTCGAGCACGAAGCCGGCCAGGCGGGGCGAGAACACGGCGTCACCGCTGCGCACCCGTTCGATGGCGTCGACGAGCTCGTCACGGGTGATCGTCTTCGTCACGTAGCCGCGAGCACCGCAGCGGATCAGACCGAGCACGTCCTCGGCGGCGTCGGACACCGACAGCGCGAGGAAGCGGACGTCCGGAGCCCGGTTCCCCACCGCCTCCACGACCGCCCGGCCCCCACCACCGGGCAGGTGGACATCGAGCAGGACGACGTCCGGTTGGCTGGCGACGATGCCGGCGACGGCGTCGTCCACATCACCGGCGTCACCGACGATCGTGACGGACGACCCCAGCTCCGCCCGCACGCCGGCTCGGAACAGGGCGTGATCGTCCACGACGAAGACTCGGGGCGGCGTCGTCTCGACCGCGCTCACAGCGGCACCTCCAGCTCCCACTCCGTGCCGGTCCCCGGCGTCGTCTCCACCCGCGCCCGGCCCCCGCAGCGTTCCAGCCGCCCGCGGATGGAGTGCGTGATGCCGTGGCTGTCGACGGCGACCGCGTCGGGCTCGAAGCCGCAGCCCTTGTCCCGCACGAACGCCACGGCCGCGCTGGGCCCGATCTCGAGGTAGATGTCCACCTCGTCGGTGCCGGAGTGGCGGGCCGCGTTCACGGATGCCTCCCGCACCGCCCCCAGGAGGGCGGCCAGCGCCTCGTCGCCAGGGTGGTCCCCGACGACCACGAGCTCCACGGGGATGTCGTGGTCGAGCTCGATCTCGGCTGCCAGGGCCTGGGCCCGCTCGGCCACCGATCCCTCGGCCAAAGCGTCCGGCCCGCCGCCGTACAACCACTGGCGGAGCTCACGCTCCTGACGGCGGGCCAGGAGGACCATCCGCCGCGGATCGTCGGCGGCCCGCTGCATGAGGGCCAGCGTCTGCAGGACGGAATCGTGGAGGTGCGCCGCCATCTCCGCCCGTTCCTCGGTGCGGATCCGCTCCCGCTCGGCCGACCGCACCGCCCCCAGGAGACGGCCGGTGTAAGGACCGACCACAAGAGCAACTCCGGCCAAGGCCAGGGCCAGCGCGGCCGCCGACCGTGGGACGGAGGAGAGCTTGCCCTCGGAGGCCAGCGTGGCGAGACCGGTGGCGATCAGGACGATCCCGCCGATCACCCGGGGAGCCGAGAGCCGCCCGCTCATGAGGCGTTCGAACGGGTCGGTCGGCGCCCGTGAACTCGCACCGCGGGGCGCGTCGTGCCACACCAAGGCCGATCCGACAGCGACGACCACCGCCGGCACCATGAGCGCGTCCCCAGGCCACAGCCCGACACTCCTGAGCAGGACCAGGGCAGCTCCGGTGACGCACCCGACCGCCACCGACCGCTCGGGACGTGCGGCGATCGTGGGCTGGTCCGTAGGCGGCTCGGAGAGCAGCCAGGCGACTGCGTAGAGCAGCACGCCGACCCCGCCGGCCACGCCCAGGAGCACGAAGGCGACACGCACGACGTAGGTGTCCGCCTGGAGGCGCCGGGCCAGGCCCCCGGCCACGCCGGCGACCAGTCGGTCGGTGCTGCTCCGCGGGAAGCGCAGGTGTTCGAGACCCGCCGGTACCCGCAGGTCGACTTGCATCGGTCGATGGTGCCACGCCGGCACGGGCCTTGGACATCGGTGCCATCCCTGAGATCACGCCCGCGACATCAGGGTTCAAGAAGGGATTCCCCCGATGGCCCCCAGCCGCTGCCGTCCGTACTGTCGAGGTCATGGATGTGGCCGACCCGGAGCGCACACTCCCGCCGCCGGCGCGGCCGTCTCCGCCGCGGTACCGGGTCTGGCGCAGCCGGAACCGGGTGTTGGCCGGGGTGGCCGGCGGCCTGGCGACGGCGCTGGGGGTGGCGCCGGTGTGGACGCGGATGGGATTCGTCGTCCTCACCCTCTTCGACGGCGTCGGTGTCGCCGGCTACCTCGCCGGCTACCTCCTGCTCCCCGCCGGGCCGGCCGGACCGGCGCCCCGGCTGGCGCGCCGCATCGTGGGCCTGGCCATCGTGCCCTTGTGGCTGCTCGTCGCCGTCTCCGACGGGGACTGGACCGTGCCCGACGGGCCCTTCGGCGTCGCCCTCCTTCTGCTCGGCGTGGCCGTCGCGCTGTGGTCACCCCGCACCACCGACGCGGGTGCGCCCGTCGTCGCGGACGCAGCCATGGCCGATCCCTCGGCGCCGCCGGCTGCCCCGCGCCCTCCGACCCCGCCCTCGCCGCTCGGCCGGGGCACGCTCGGGCTCGCGCTCCTCGTCGCCGCCGTGGGCACGCTCATCGCCCAGGGCTCGGCGGAGGGGATCAAGATCTCGTTCGGCCTCGCCGCGCTCGTCTGCGGTCTCGGCCTGCTCGTGGGCACCTTCGCCGGGCGGGCCCGATGGCTCGTGGTGCCGGCCGCGCTGCTCGCCGGCGTGAGCGTGGCCGGTGCCGCCATCGAGGATCTCGACGTGAGCCTCCGCGGCAGCCGCCAGTCGACGACGTATGTGACGGCCGGTGAGAACCCCGATCCGCCACCGGCCGACGTCGACGTTGCCGGCGGGGACATCCACCTCCAGCTCGAGGACGTCCAGGACCCCGTCGACGGGCGGATCCGGGTGGGGTACGGGTCGGTGCAGATCTCCGCCGCTTCGGACGTGCGGCTCGAGGTGAGGGTGCAGGTCGGGTTGGGCAGCATCGACATGCCCAACGGCTCCGAGGACGGCTACCGGCGCGTCGCGACGTACGCAGACGGTCCGTCTGACGCCCCGCTGGTCCGGTACGACATCGCCGTCGGCTTCGGCAGCATCGAGGTCGACCGCTTCCGCGCCGGTGACCCGCCGCGGGAGCCGATCGAGCCGCTGGAACCACTGGAGCCGGTGGAGCCGGGTCGGGTGGGTCCGATCCAGGCGGACGGCAACGGTGGGCTCCTGTTCGAGGGCGGAGCCCATCAGCTGGCCGACGGCACGATCTACCTGCCCGACGGCACGGTCGTGTTCCCGGATGCCAGCTGGGTACTCGGCTCGGAGGCCAAGGTCCTGCCGACCGGCGAGGTGATCCTGGACGACGGTACGCGCATCGCACGTGACGGCACGGTCATCCTGTGGTCCGGCATCGTCATCCGCCCCGTGCCACCGGGGTCGATCGGTCTGGCACCGACGACCGTGCCGGCCGCCCCCCAGGGCACCGAGGCTTCGACCGTGCCCTCGAGCGCTCCGGCGGCGCCCGCTCCGGCAGCGCCCGCGAGCCCGACTACCGCGGTCCAGCCGTGAAGCGTCACCACCTCGACCCGATCTCGCTCGTGTTCGGGGTCCTGGTGATCGCGGCGGCGATCGCCGCGATGGCCGGCACCCTCGGCGAGTTGCTCAACGAGCCCGCGGCGGTTGTGCCGATCGCTGCGGGGTTGGCTGGTCTGGCGCTCGTCGCCTCGGTTCTCCACCGCCCGGCCGCGGCGTCCCGGGCCGAGGAGGGTGACACCGTCTGGCGGGATCCTGACGTGCGCTAGGTTCCTGCCATGGCGCCAGGAGGTCGAACGGCCCCCCACAGGGTGGCGGTCCTGGTGTTCGACCACCTGGCGCCGTTCGAGGTCGCCGTGCCGTGTGAGGTGTGGGGTCTCGACCGCAGCGATTCCGGGGTCCCCGTCGCCGAGGTCCGCGTCTGCACCGGCGACCCGCTCCCGCTGAAGACCGATCTCGGATTCAGCCTGAACCCCGAGCACGGGCTGGAGGCGCTGCGATGGGCCGACACCATCGTCGTGCCCGCCGCCCCCAAGCCGCTCGGGGATCGAGAAGTACCACCTGACGTGCTCGATGCGCTCCGGCGCGCACACCGGCGTGGCGCCCGTGTCGCGTCGCTCTGCTCGGGCGCCTTCGTGCTGGCAGACGCCGGCCTGCTCGACGGCCGCCGGGCGACCACGCACTGGTTGTTCGCCGACCTGTTCCGCTCCCGATTCCCGCTCGTCGAGCTGGATCCGTCCGTCCTGTACGTAGGTGCTGACGGTGTGTTCACGTCCGCGGGCACTGCCGCCGGCATCGACCTGTGCCTGCACCTGGTGAAGCTGGACCATGGCGCTGAGGTCGCCAACACCGTCGCCCGCCGCATGGTCGTCCCGCCGCACCGCGATGGTGGGCAAGCGCAGTTCGTGGACGCGCCCGTACCCCACGTCCCCATCGACGATCCGCTGTCCGCCATCGTGACGTGGGCCGTCGCCCACCTCGACCGGGAGCTGACGATCAACGATCTCGCTCGCCGGTCGTTCATGGCCCCCCGGACCTTCGCCCGGCGGTTCCGGGCGACCATGGGGGTCACGCCGCTGCAGTGGTTGCTGCAGCAACGAGTGGCGCTGGCGCAGCGGTTGCTGGAGACGACCGATCTCCCGGTGGAGCTGGTGGCGCCGCGGGCGGGCTTCGGGTCCACGCCCAGCCTGCGTCAGCACTTCGGCCGGGTCGTCGGTACCAGCCCGCAGGCCTATCGCCGGCGCTTCCAGCGCGCCGGCTGACGACCGGTCAGACGCCCGCCTCGGCGGGGAGGGTTCCGGCCTTGACCGCTCGGACCAGCGCGTCGTGGTCCCGCTCGACCTGGTCCGCGTAGGCGCGGGCGAAGGCCGCCAACTGGAGGTCGAAGTTGTCGTTGCTCCCGCAGTAGCTGGCGATGACGGCCGGGTACCCGGTGCGGGCGTGCGCCTTGGCCAGGATGGCCCCGCAGGTCTCCGCGTAGTCGCGGAGCACGGCGCCCCGGAGCCGCTTCGGATCGACCGAGTCCTTCATGTCGCGCAGCTGGCGCACGAAGAAGGGGCGGGAGCCGACGGTGGTCCACCCGAGGAATGGATCGCTGACCGACTGGATCCGTCGCTGGCCGTCGACGACCTGCTGGCCGTGGTGCCGGTGACGGACCAGGCCGCGGTCCAGCACCACCGACGGCAGTGCCTCCTTCACCTGCAGGAGCAGCCGGTCCCCGACGTAGTTGCCTTGCAGCAGCACGATGTAGTCCCGCGTCCCGACGCTGCCCACCCCGACCACCTTGTGCGCCACATCGACGACGCCGTAGTCCTTCAGCAGCTCGTGGATGTCGGGCGAGACCGTCTTCAAGTACGGCCCGAGCGACGCGACCACGGCATCCCGCACGGGCTGGGCCGGTTTGGTCAGGAGCGGCGGGTTGAACCGGAAGTTCGTCCCGGCCTCATCGGTGAGCCGCTCACCGAGCTGGCCGTTCGTGCGGGCGTGGGCCCTGTCCCGCATCCGGGCGATGAGCGCGAGCGACTCGGGACACCAGTGCTTGGGCAGCGTGGTGCCCTCGCCGAACGTCAGGTAGTGCGCGTCCAGGCGGGGGATCGATGACATCCGCGCCATCTGCATGCGGTAGGCCCGGGAGCCGGTGACCACGGCATCCGCCCGCGTCTCGGTCGAAAGACCGTTGTCCCGCCCACAGAGCTCGACGCTGGCCACGAGCCGCTTCACGTCCCATTCCCAGCGGCCGCGGCTGGTCTCGTCGAAATCGTTGATGTCCAGGGCCAGATGGCGCTCGGGCGACGCGTACACGCCGAAGTTCGACAGGTGGGCGTCACCGCAGAGTTGCACCACCATGCCGGTGGCAGGCGTCGGCCAGAGGTCGATCGCCATGAGGTCGGCCGACCCGCGGTAGAAGGTGAACGGTGAGGCGACCATCCGACCGAGCCGGATCGGTATCAGCCTCCGCTGTCGCCCCCGGTTGCGCGCCCGGACGACGTCGAGGGGATCGGGCCTGTCGGCCGCCGGCTCCCACCGACCGTGCAGGCGGCGGGGGACCTGCTGGCGCAGCATCTTCCCGAGCGCGGCCCGCTCGTCGACGCCCGGGATCGTCCGTTGGATGTCCCCCGCGCCGTCGACGCTGACGAACTGCCCGCCCCCTGCCCTCATTGCGCTGACCCTAGGCGCAATGCTCGCCCCTTGGCTCGGCCGGGTCACTCGGTAGGCTGACGTCGCTCGGGGACGTAGCTCAGTTGGCTAGAGCACCTGCTTTGCAAGCAGGAAGTCGTGGGTTCGAGTCCCATCGTCTCCACTGAAAGCCCAAGTCAGAGGGGTTTCGCTGGGACGGCGGAGACCGGTCGTGGTCGTGGGGAGCGTCTGCTTGCCTCTAAGCAGAGGTTTACGCACGATGAGGACACTGACGGAATGGCGGGCCTGGTGGGAGGCTCCAGGGCTGCTCGATGGATACCCAGCGGGACCACCAGCGGTACCTGGTTCAGTTGGCAGCAGCGGGTGCCGCTTGGATGAGGCCGGGCTGGCGGACGTGCTGGGGTTCGTGGCCGATGGCACGACACCAGCCATCTGGCGCCAGCGGTCCCGCTCCTGCCGAGCGTTCTACCGGTGGATGCACAGCGAGGGCCTGATGAAGGCGGGCTGGTGTTCACCGGCACGCCGCCAGCCCTGCCCTGTGGCTCGGTGCGCGAGGCCCGCTGGCCGACCAGGGCATCCGGCAGGTGCTCGAACGGCGGGGCGCTCCCAGCGCCCATGCGTTCCGGCGGGGCTGGTGTGTGGACAGCCGGCGAGCCGGTGTCAGCCAGACCTCGGTGCAGGCGGCAGCGGGATGGTCCGGCCCATCCATGGTGGCGCGGTACTCATCGGCGCTGCGCGACGAGTTGACGGTGAGCGAGTTCCAACGGCGGTGGTCCGCCAAGACGGGGTGGCAGTAACCACACCGCGCCCTCGGACACTTCGCGTCTGATGCGCCCGCTAGCGCATGGGGCTCGGCGATGCGGCCGATCGGCTACTGGCCGGGACCGGCTAGGGTCACGACGACGGGGAGCGGTCCCTCAAGCGAGCCGGCCGGGCGGCCCGTGCCCGGAGTCTCGGCGACCAGCATCTGGCAGTCCTCGTCGCCTTGCGGCCGACGGTCGAGCTGCGCGATGGCGTCGTCGGCGGTCGGCGCAAAGTTGATGTCCCGTTCGCGCAGGGCGAGCATCACCGCCGGGGCGATCAGCGCCGGCAGCGCCGAAGCCGCCTTCGTAGTCGACGAGGACCCTGCGGCACCTCGACAGTTCGTTGAAGGGCAGGTCGTCCACGAAACTCCGGATGGCCTCGCGCTGGTCATCGGGACCGTGCTCGACAAGCGCGAGGCGGTCGGGGCTGACCACGCTGAGCGCCAGCACGACGACGCACGCGAGCGCAGCGGTAACGACAGGCATGGTCGCGTCGCGCCGCAGTCGGGGCGCGAGCGCGCTGACGAGCGCCCAGCCAACGACGAACGCCACGAACACCCCAAGCACCCACAGCCATCGCCAGTGGCTCGGGCTGAAAAGGAACACAGGGTGCACCGGCACGCGTGCCATGGCGACGACGGCGGCCGGCACGAGCACGGCGGCGAACCGCCCGAAGGCGCGGACGGGCCGGGGTCGCGCCGCGCCACCCGATCAGCGCCAGCAGCGCCACGACCACGACGAGCGCCGGCGCCGCGGCCGCCATCCCGGGCGGCGGGTTGAGCACGGTGAGGTCGTTGAAGCCGCCTGGCAGCCACCACGGCGGCAGCGCGATAACGGCGGCCACGAGCCGGATGGCGTCACCTCTTGGTAGCGTCGGTGGTGGGGATCCGGCGACCCGCAGCATCGAGGCCACGTTGCTGGCGCGACCGTTGACGACGAGGTCCAGGATCGGCTGCATCCACAGCAACACGAGCACGACAAGGGGCGTCACCCGATTCCGTACGGTCCACCGGGGCGCCGCACCCGGGTCCATACGGCGGTCCAGCCACCGCAGGCCGAGCGTGACCATCGCGACCAGGGCTACGATGTAGACGTAGCCGATGTGGGCCTGCAGGCACAACGATCCACCGACGACGGCCGGCAGCGCCACCCGCGGCTCGCCCAGCGTCAGGGCCCCACACGCCACGAAGAACAAGAGCGCCGGCACCATCGCCGAATGCGGGTTCCACGGCTCGACCATGCGTGGCCACGTCATGGTCCAGCCCAGCAGCGCGACAGCCATGGCACTCACCAGCCGGGCCGACAGCCCGCCGACCCGCCCGGCAACGAGCACGATCCAGCCAGCACAAAGCGCGTTGACCGTCCCGATGGCGAGCGGGATGCCAGCGGCGGTGCCCAGCAGCCAGGAGGGCACGGCGATGATGCCAAACAGCAGCGGGCCAGGGTGATGGACGATGATGCCGGTCGAACTCGACACCGTTGACACCGCGCCGAGCAGTGGGTGGTGGCTCACCGACAGCACGTCAAGACCCCGGATGGCGAGCAGGGCGTTGTCGGCCGACGCCGTCCACCCGCCGGTCAGCGCCCGACCGACGGCGACCACCCACGGCAACACGGCCGTAACGACCGCGAGCCGGCCGAGCAAACGCCGCCCGCCGACGTTGGCCTGCAATGGGGGCGTGGGCCCGCCGTCCTCGTCGAACAGAGTCGCCGACCTGTCATCGACCACCCGCTAACCCTACTGGTGGACCCGGCGCGGCCTGGGGTACCTCCACAGCGAGCACACCGGCGGTAGAACGGTCGGCATCGATACCCGGGATTCGAGCGCCAGCCTGCCCCGCGGAACAGACCGACGTGAGCAAGCACATCCACGCACCGGGTCGTTCTGGCTGGGCCCTCTACCGCTCAATCATCGCGCCACGTGCATCCTCGCGAGGCAAGGAGGCGTCGGCGAGCGGCGTGTGCTCGCGCCCGTGCCGGTCCAGGATGTCGGCCAGGTTGCCGCCGGTCTCCTGATGGATGTCGATCGCGTGGGCGACCCATTCGAGCTCGCTGCTCTGCATCCGCTCGGCCAGCTGGCGGATCGCTTCCGTGAGGTCGCGGCCGAGACGGGTCTTGATGATCACGCGCTGGAACTCGCCCCGTGCCGGCTCGTCGGCGCCCACGGCCACCGCGTCGAGCGCCTGGGGTATGCCGTGGCCGCTGCGAAGCGAGCTCGTGAGGAGCTGGAGGGCCTGGGGTAGTGAGGCTGCGAAGGCGGTGCGGCGATCACGCCTCCGCACGGCGACGATGGCCCGAGCGACCAAGGCGACGATTCCGGCGAGGAGCAGCGCGACGACGACCAATCCGGCACCGATCCTCATTCCGGTCTGGGACCTGTGACGCGGGGCGGGCGACGCGGCGACGACGCTGGTCGGCGCCGGCGCGGCCGTCGTCGGTGCAACAGTCGTGGGTGGGACGGTCGTGGGCGCGGACGGTCGTCGGGGCGACGGTCGTGGGTGGGACGGTCGTTGGCGCGACCGTGGTCGGCGCAGGAGCCGCCTCGACTGTGGCGGGGATCAACAGCGCGGCCAGCCTCCCGAGTACGGCGGGCAGGGCGGCGGGATCCTCCGCCGGGGTGACCGTGCCGAGGCGGGTGAGGGCGCCCAAGTCGGTCTTGGGGGTGGTCAGTGAGACTGCTTCGACGTGGATGCCTGACACCGCGGCCACCGCCTCGTCCAGGCTGGCGAAGCTGTTCTTGTCCCCGCCGTCAGAGAGCAGCACGATCGCCTTGTACCGCGCGGCTGGTGTGAACGACCGGGCGGCCGTGATGACGGCGTCGTGGAGCGGAGTGTCGCCTCCGGTCGTCAGGGCTCCGAGCTGCTGAGCGACAGCCATATGATCGAGCGTCGGCGCGGACCACACCTTGATCTCCCGTCCGAACGACTCCGCTCCGATTCGTACGTCCGAGGGCATCTGCGTCACGAAGGACACGGCCGCATTCCGGGCAACGTCGATCGGCGTGCCGGCCATCGACCCGGATGTGTCGACGACGAGCATGACCTCGAAGTCGGCCGGCGTAGCCAGCGGCGCGTCAGCCGCGGCCGCGGGTGAAGCGAAGACAGCCACTGCGGCCGCCACGAGGAGCATGAGACGCTTCATCACAGCAACCGGTCAGCCGTGCAGCAAGACGACGGCCAGCGTGCCGATCAACAGCGGAGGGCCGAAGGCGAACTGCAGGCGGAGCTTGCGCTCCCTGATGCACAAGCCAATCCCCACGATCACCGCGAGGAGCTGTCCGAGGAGCGCGCCGTAGAACACGTACTCGAGGCCGTACCAGCCGAGCAGCGCGCCCAGCACCATCGCCAAACGAACGTCGCCGAAGCCGAGCACCATCAGGCCGAGCATCTTCTTCGACACGAACCAGATCAGGCCATACGCACCAGAGAAGAGGGCCGCACCAAGCAACGCAGTGGCGAGCGGCTTCCAGTCCCACTCGACGAGCGACGCGAACGTGAGCCCGGCAGCCACGCCGGCGAGGGTGTAGTAGACGAGCCGGGTCGGCAGACGCCGCACCTTCCAGTCGATCACCGCCAGCAGCACGCCGCCGAAGATGAAGGCGAGCACGGCGGGGAGCTCCGGACTGAGGCCGAGCCGCCATAAGGCGACGCCGAAGAGCAGGGCGGTGATGGCGTTGAGGGCGTGCTTGCGCACGAACGCGGGGAGAGGCATGGCTGGCACGGTACGGAGCGTCCACACCGGGAGAATCATCAATGTTGACGATTCGCCGTCTCGGGCTCGTCCTTAGCGTGCTCCTCGCTACCCACCCCGATAGGCGGGGATCGGGGAATAACCAAAGGAGCACATTCCAAATGCTGAACCTCGTTGAGAAGTTCACCCCGGCCGTCGAGGCCGACACCACCGACGCTGGCCTGACGATGGTGGAGTACGCCGTCGCCGCCGCTGTCGTCGACCGCTGGCGCAGGGCTTCGTCTTCGCGACCCTCGGCGGCGACGTCCAGACGCGCGATCCAGGACCTCATCGCCAACGTCGGCTGACCCATGATCGGGAGGGGGAGGGCTTCGGCCCTCCCCCCCGTTCGGCCCCTACCATGAACCGCTCACCCCACTCTCGTAACGACTCCGGTCTCGCCACCGTCGAGTTCGCCATCGTGGGCAGCCTGCTCTGCCTACTCGTGTTCGCCATCATCTCCGTGGGCATCTTCATCAACGCTCACATGCAGGCTGCGGACGACGCTCGCGTCCAAGCTCGCGCCGCTGCTCTCGCTTGTACGCCGACGACATCACCAACGGAGTCATCGTGGAAAGAACTGTCACCAAGACCTATGCGTGGGTCGTTCCTTTCATTCCTTACCCCGGCGACGCCTCAAGAGTCAGTGAGCTACCGATGCGGCGGATGAAGCGTGACGACGAGGGCTCTGTCCTCGTCCTTGTAACCGTGGGGATGACGGCTCTTCTGCTCATGGCAGCCTTCGCTCTCGACATCGGTCAGCTTGTTCGCTCACAAGGGACGGGCACAGAACAGCGCTGATGCCCAAGCGCTTGCCGTGGCGCTCAACTGTGCCAACGGGTTGGATATGAACAACAACCTGCCCGACTTTGAAGAGCGGGCAGACCGTGACATTCGTAGCGCCCGAGGAAGCTGATGCGATCTTCTCATTCTGCGATGGCAAGTCTGAGGTGAAAGCCACGGTGCAGAAGCCGGCGCCGTTCGTCTTCACGTCGAACAACCCCACGACGAAAGGTGACGCCACCGCTAAGTGGGGTGCTCTTGGCTCCTATGCCGGCGTCTTCCCTATCACCGTTGGCTCCTGCTCGTTCGCCAGCCTGGCCCAGAACGTGAAGATCACGCTGCACTCCTACGCTGTGCCAGGGTGCAGCACTCCCTCGGGCAACTTCGGCTCCGTCGACAGTGGATGCACGCCTCGCAGACGGTCCTTGTCGGCGACAACATCCAAGGTACGACCGGCAACAACCTCGGCGGCACCGGGTGCAGTGACCTGAACGGGTACCTCGACAAGGACGTGTTGCTTCCGGTGTGGGACACCGAGTCAGCCAACGGCTCCCACGGTCAGTACCACGTCATGGCCTTCGCTCTCTTCCATATCACCGGCTGGAGCACCAACGGCAACAACGCCGGCGGCACGTTGAACAAGCAGTGCGACGCCAGCACCGATGGCGGTGTCAACGAGAACGTCAATAAGCCGTGCATCCGAGGCTGGTTCAAGGGCTTCACAACCCAGGGTGCGGTCATCGTCCCTGGGTTGACATGTGGCCCGGCTAGCTCGAACCCGCTCTTGACCTGCCTCGTGCGCCTCACCGACTAACACCAACGGCCAACAGGCCAGAAAGGACCCCACAAACATCATGAATCGACGTCGCGTCACTGGAGCCATCGTTGCGGTGGCTTTGGCGGGAGTTGGCGCGGTAGGCCTCGTGTCTTGGGCGAACAGCACCAAGGCCGATGCGGAGGCCTCCGAAGCGCAGACTGCCGTCGTCATCGTCGATAAGCAGGTGCCCAAGGGCGCCGACGCTGCCACCGTCAAGGCTGCCACCCATGTGGGCACCGTGCAGCGGAAGGCCCTCCAGCCGGGGGCGCTCACCAGCGAGGAGCAGATCGGGAACCAGGTAGCCGTGAGCGATCTGCAACCGGGTGACCAGTTGGTGAAGCCCCGTCTGGCTGCCGCCGTGCAGAGCGACCACGCAGACAAGGTGACCATCTCGGCCACGTTCTCGGCTGAACGTGCGGTCGGTGGCACGCTCAAGGCCGGGGACACCGTGGGCGTGTACCTCAGCTTCGAGCCATTCGACACGAACAAGCCCGAGTCGGACACCACCACTCCGGCCAAGACCCCCAACACCACGCACCTGGAGTTCCACCAGGTGCCGGTCACCAACGTCCAGACCACTGGCGATCCGGTCTCGAACCAGAAGGACGGGCAGTCACAGGTGTCGTCGAGCAACTACATCGTCACGCTGGCCCTCACCCCGGCGCAGTCCGAGCGCTTCGTGTTCGCCGACCGAGTTCGGGCACGTGTGGCTCTCGAACGAGCCGGCCACGGTCAAGGACGATGGCACCGGCATCATCACGCTGGGCAGCATCTACACGGTGGCGACGTGATGGACAACACCATCATCTACGCCCCCGCTCGCCTCCAGAGGGATGTCGCTGAGCGCCTAGCCGGGATGCCTGTCTCCGTCGAGGTCAGCACCAACGGGCACCTGCCCCCTCCTCCGCCCGTCAAGATGGGCAAGGTCATCGTCGTGGTGTCGCCCAAGGGTGGCTCCGGCAAGACGGCCGTCTCGTCCAACCTCGCTGTCGCTCTGGCTGAGCAGTTCCCCGGCCGAGTGGCCGCGCTCGATCTCGACGTCCAATTCGGTGACATGTGCACCAGCCTGGGTCTCCATCCGGAGCACAACCTGGCCGAGGTTGCTCAGTCCAACAACGTGGATGCCACCACCATCAAGCTGTTCCTCACCCCCTACGAGCCGGGCCTGTACGTGCTCTGCGGGGCGAGAACCCCGGCTGAGGCCGACACGGTGACCCACGAGCATGTGAGTCGTGTGATCCCGCTGCTGGCCCAGGACTTCGACTACGTGGTCGTGGACACCCCGGCCGGTCTCGACGATCGCACGCTGTCGGCGCTCGAGCTGGCTACGGATCTGTTGTTGGTGTCCAGCCTGGACGTCACCAGCATCCGGTCGCTGCGCAAGGCCGTGGACGCCATGGACACGCTCGGCGTCACCAAGAACCGGCACTTCGTGCTGAACCGGGCCGATGCCAAGGTGGGGATCAACCCTTCCGACGCCGCCGAAGCGATCGGTTGGCCGATCGTGACGATGATCCCCTCGGCGTGGGAGATCCCGTTGTCGATGAACATCGGCACGCCGGTCGTGAAGCTGGAGCCGAAGTCGAAGGTCGCTCGGCAGATGGTGCAGGTGTCACATCTGTTCACGCCCACCACTGCCACCGGTGACCGCAAGGGCGCTGTTCAGGAGGGCTGGACGATGAGCCTGACCGAACGCATGAACAAGGCAGGTGGCGCGGACAAGCCCAAGCGTCACCTGGCTCCGGTGGACGGCCTGTCCGAGTTCAAGGTCGCCATCTCCAACATGCTCTTCGAGCGGTTGGGCCAGCGGCTCTTCGAGACGCAGAGCGAAGAGCTCCTGTACGCCACAGTGACCGAAGAGATCCAGTCGATCATGGCGGCTGAGAACGCTCCACTCACCGATGAAGAGCGGCACCGGCTCGTGCTGGAGATCGCTCGCGACGTCATGGGCTATGGCCCGATCGAGAAGTTCCTCGATGACGCTGCGGTCACCGAGGTCATGGTCAATGGGACCAACTTCATCTACGTGGAGCGTGAGGGTCGGATCGAGGCGACCAAGGCCCGCTTCATCAGCGAAGCGCACCTTCGTCGTGTCATCGATCGCATCGTGTCACGAGTGGGCCGGCGCATCGACGAGTCGTCGCCGATGGTGGACGCTCGTCTGCCTGACGGCTCCCGAGTCAACGTCATCGTGCCTCCGCTGTCGCTGGACGGTTCCATCCTCACGGTCCGAAAGTTCGCCAAGGACCCGTTCCGGGCCGCTGACCTGGTGGAGATGGGCACTTTCACCCCTGCCGTGTCGACGGTGCTGTCGGCGGCGGTCGAAGGCGGGTTGAACATCCTCGTCTCGGGTGGCACGGGCACCGGCAAAACCACACTTCTGAACGTGCTCTCCGGCTTCGTGCCGTACGACGAGCGAATCGTCACCATCGAAGACGCGGTGGAGTTGCAGCTCCACCAGGACCATGTGATCCGGCTCGAAGCTCGCCCGGCCAACCTGGAAGGCGTGGGCGAGATCACCATCCGGGATCTCGTGCGCAACAGCCTTCGTATGCGGCCTGACCGCATCATCGTGGGCGAGGTCCGTGGATCGGAGGCCCTCGACATGCTCCAAGCCATGAACACCGGCCACGACGGTTCACTCTCGACAGTGCACGCCAACGCCCCTCGGGACGCGCTGGCCCGCATCGAGACGATGGTGCTGATGGCGGGCTTCGACCTTCCCAGCCGGGCCATCCGGGAGCAGATCGCTTCGGCGCTGAACCTCGTGGTGCACATCGAGCGGCTACGCGATGGCCGCCGGGTCGTCGCCAACGTGACCGAGGTACTCGGCATGGAGGGCGACGTCATCACCATGCAGGACGTCTTCAAGTATGACTGGAACGAGAAGGCTCTCGCGCCCACCGGTATCCGTCCCTCGTTCGAGCGTCGTCTACATGATCACGGCATCACCCTCCCGCAGGGGGTGTTCGAGCGATGAAGTGGCTCTCGATCGCGGCCTTCTTCGTGGGGTCCGCCTCCCTCATCCTCATGGCGTTTCCCGGTCGGCGGGTCAGCAAGACGCGTCTCGGCATCGAGCGCGAGAAGGTGAGCCTCAGCAAGTCGATGGACGACTTCCTGGACCGTCGTGGAAAGCACCAGGCTCTCGCCCACGCCCTCAACCTCGCTGGCATCGAGACCGAACCTGGTCTGTTCGCTCTTCGAGTCGTGCTGGCGACGGTGGTGATGGTGATCCTGGGTCTGCTCGTCGGTCCGGTCTTCGCTCTCGTTGGCCTAGTGGCTCCGGTCATCGTGGCCCACATGGTGGTGAAGTCCAAAGGCCGTAAGCGCCAAGAGGCCTTCGCGGCGCAGCTTCCCGATGTCCTGCAGCTGCTCATCAGTTCATTGCGGTCCGGACACAGCCTGCCGCAGGCCTTCGACTCGGTGGTCCTCGAGGCAGACGAACCGGCTCGTTCTGAGTTCGACCGCATGTTGGCCGAGACCCGTATTCGGTGTGGAGTTTCACACTGCCATGCGAGCTACCGCCCAACGGATGGCTTCGGCTGACCTGGAGTGGATCGCCTCCGCAGTCGAGATCAACCGGGACACTGGTGGCAACCTGGCCGAAGTGCTCTCGAACGTGAACGACACCGTACGAGGGCGGTTCCGGATGCGCAGGCAGATCAAGACGCTCACCGCGGAGGGGCGCATCTCGGTGAAGGTCCTGACAGGCCTCCCGATCGCCATCTTCGTTGTGCGCTCGATCATCGACAGCAACTTCCGGGACGTGATGTTCCACGGCGTTGGCCCGTTGCTGCTGGCCTACGGCGCTGTCTCGCTTGACGCTCGGCTGGCTCGTGGTCAGTCGGATGGTCCGGGTGAAGGGAGTCTGACGATGCCCGTCCTCTTCGGAGCGTTCATCGCTGCTGCTGTTCTGGTGGGATGGCTCACGCTCACCGTCAAGCCGTCAGCGGCCCGTGCAAACCTCTTCGCGGATCTGCCCGTCGAGGCCAAGCCTGCCGAGTCAGGCATGCGGAACCTCGGCGCCAAGCTGCGTCGGTTCGTGCCGACCGGCCTGCTGCGCAACATGGAGCGGGACCTGTCCCAGGCCGGACATCCCCATGGGATGGATGTGCCCAAGCTGCTGGGCCTGCAGGCGGTGCTCATCGTCATGCTGGTGTTGCTCTCCCTGTTCCTGGGTCAGCCGCTCTTCGCTCTCTTGGGCGCGGCGGTGGGGTTCCTTGCCCCCCGGTTCTGGGTCTCCAACCAGCGCTCCAAGCGCCAGGAGGCCATCAGTGGCGCGGTGTCCGACACCATCGACCAGATGACGATTTGCGTGGCGTCGGGCATGGGCTTCGACGCGGCACTGAGCCGTGTGGCGACGACCAATCGGGGGCCGTTGGCCGCCGAGCTGCAGCACACGGTCAGCGACATGCGAGCCGGTGTGCCCCGGGACCAAGCACTGCGGGCGCTGGCCGACCGTACGCAGATCCCCGGAGATCAAGACACTGGTGCAGGCGCTCGTCCAGGCGCAGCGCAACGGCACACCATTGGCCGACACGTTGCGGATCCAGGCGGCGGAGTCCCGGGACCGGCGCAAGCAGGCCATCGAAGAGCAGGCAGCGAAGCTGGGCACCAAGCTCATCTTCCCCACCGTGCTCCTGTTCTTCCCCGTGATCTTCGTCGTCCTGCTGGCCCCGTCCGTCGTGGCGTTCTCCAAGTCCTTCGGCGGCTGACGCAACAGTTGCACGGTCTGGTCGGAGGGCTAGTGGGGTCCGATCCGACCAGTACACGGCAGGCCCCGGAGCTCTCCCGCTCCGGGGCCTGTCAACGTCTCGAGCGTCTACGCCTCATCACGGAGCGCCTGAAACCGCCGGTACGGCTGTGACGAATCGACCGGACTCGCTGTAGGCCACGGCGCGTCAGACGGTGGGCGTGGCGATGGATGGCCGTGGGCGTGACGCCGCCGGCGATGAACAGGCGCTGCGAGCGATGCGCGTCGTCAGGAGCGCCCGACGAAGAGCCCGGCCAGGGCCGCGGAGAGGAGCGGTCAGCGCCCGGCTTCGACGAGCTGACGCACGGTCGTCGGCGGCTGCCATCCAGCACGGTTGGCCTTCGCGACGGCGGCCAGCTGCGAGCAGACCCCGAGCTTGTGGAGGACCGCTCGGATCTGGGAGCGGATCGTGGTGAGGGCCACGAAGTCGGCCTCCGCGATCTCCTCTGCGGACATGCCATCCATCAATGCGCCGAGCACGCGCTGCTCGCGGCGAGTCAACGCCTCGAAGGGCGACAGCGCACTGCGCACCCTGTTGCGCTCCGTGCGCAGCTCGTCC
>CAWHKS010000003.1:0-166440 GCA_963829955.1 uncultured Acidimicrobiales bacterium | reverse complement strand
GGTGCGAGCCACGCTCAGCCCTTCCTGACCAGCGGCCGGCCGTAGGTCGACGTGGCCAGCTCGGTGCTCGGCTTCACCTTGCCCCGCTTCTGCCACCACGAGAACAGGTAGAGCTGGAGGCCGAGAAGCGCGATGTAGATGGCGGCAGCGATGGCGTCACCGACCTGCAGGTAGTTGATCTCGAACGGGAAGCTTCCGCCGAGCGATTCGGCCTGGAGGATGTTGCCCGGCCCGTACACCTTCTTGTCGGTGCGCCAGCCGAGCCCGTTCTGGGCGTGGATGAGCCACTGGTTCGGGATGACGGCGTAGGCCATGAACATGGCGAAGAAGACGTAGACGGCGCCGCCACCATCCCCTCGCCCCAGGACAGCGGCTTTCCCACAGGACGGCGCTTGCCGTATGCGACCGCGATGGCGATGAGGGCGACGAGCACGACGATCGAGAACAGCAGTGCCTGGTTGAAGCCCGGCCAATTGAGGATGTCGATGGCGAGCATGGCTGTCGCTGCCGTCCCTTCCTCATCGTGGAGGGCGGTGCGGGCCCCGAACCCGGAGCTCGCCGCCGTCCCTCGTCGGCCGATCGTGGTGGTCCTGATCCTGACTTCGTGAAACTGCTCACACACTATCCCGCGAACCCCTCCCGATGAACCCAGACGGACGGCCGGATCGGTGTTCGCGGCGGTGCTCGACGCGTTCTTAGCACGCCGCCTCCGCGTGGCCCGCAAGCCAGCCAGCCAGCGGTTTCGGGCCGAGGATGGAGAAGCCGCGGAAGATTGCCGGGCGCCCCACGGACCGTTCTAGTGTTACCGCCCGAGACGTACCGCCCGCCTGCCGCGCGTCGAAAGGACGCTCGTGACCGAGATCCCCGAGCACCTCCTCAAGCGATCCCGCGAACGGCGTGCCGCACTGGGTCTGCCGACGGACGGCGGCACTGGGCGCGAGGGGGCCGCAGGCGAGGGGGGCGCCGAGGCGCCGGCAGCAGCGCCGGCGGGCGGTGCACCGGCCCCGCCGGCGGGGCCGCCCCGGCGCCCGCCGCGGCCGTCGGTCCCGCGGGGCGAGCGGCCCCGGCCCCCGGCCGGCGGCTCCGCCGCCCCGCCCGGACCCGCCCTACGTGGCCGCGGCCAAGGCGCGCACGAAGATCCCGTGGTGGGCCATGCCGGTCGTCGGCCTGCTCCCGCTGTGGGTCCTGCTCTACGCCTGGGCGCTGAAGCCGTCCGAGGAGACCGTCGCCGGCCCGCTCGGCGAGGGCGAGGAGATCTACAGCTCGTGCGCGAGCTGCCACGGGACCAGCGGCGCCGGCGGCGTGGGCCGCCAGCTGAACAACGGCGAGGTCCTGCTCACGTTCCCGACCTTCGAGGACCATGCCTCGCTCGTGTACACGGGCAGCGCGCCGTACGACGGCAAGGTGTACGGCGACCCGGACCGGGAGGGCGGGCCCCACCTCGGCGGGTCCTTCAACGGCAGCTTCATGCCGCAGCAGGGCGAGAACTTCGGCGGGGCGCTCACCGACGCGGAGATCATCGCCGTCGTGTGCCACGAGCGGTACACGCTCGGCGGCGCCGACCCGCTGGACCCGGTCTACGCCCAGGAGTTCGCCGACTGGTGCGCACCGGCGGCGCCGAAGTTCGAGGCCATCGAGACCGGCGAGTCCACCCTGGACGAAGAGGGCATCAGCACCGCCGCCGACAGGTCGGGCCTGGAGCTCGTGGCCGCGGCCCGGTCCTTCGAGGTCCTCGTCATCGGCGGCGGGCCAGCCGGCGCGTCCGCGGCCTACTGGCTGGCCCGCCACGGGCACGACGTGGCCGTCGTCGAGCGCAAGACCTTCCCGCGGGAGAAGACCTGCGGCGACGGCCTGACCCCACGGGCCGTCAAGCAGCTCCAGGACATGGGGCTGGGCGAGGAGCTGGCCAAGTACCACCGCTTCGACGGGCTGCGCTGCACGGCGCAGGGACGGGCGCTGGAGCTGCCGTGGCCCGAGCACCCGGTCTTCCCGCCCTACGGCTACGTCGTGCGGCGACGGGAGCTCGACTGGATGGTGGCCCAGAACGCGGAGGTGGCCGGGGCCACCCTCCTGCAGGGCACCGACGCGCTCGGCGCCGGTGATCGACCGCGGGTTCGTGCGGGGGGCGGTCGTCCAATCCGCGGACGCCGCCGCGCCGATTGAGCTCCGCGCCCGCTACGTCGTGGTGGCCGACGGCGCCAACAGCCGCTTCGGCCGGGCCCTGGGCACGTTCCGGACCAAGGAGTGGCCTTACGGCACGGCCATCCGCACCTACTGGGAGAGCCCCCGCCACGACGAGCCCTGGATCGAGTCCGCCCTCGACGTGAAGGACCGCAACGGCAACCCGCTGCCGGGCTACGGCTGGATCTTCCCGGTGGGCGACGGCACGGTCAACATCGGGGTGGGTCTGCTCTCCACGTTCCGCGACTTCAAGAGCGTCAACACCACCCACCTGCTCGACAGCTACGCCCACATGGTCGCCGACCGCTGGGAGATCGACGCCGCCCACCCCACGGCGCGCCCGGTCAGCGGCCGGATCCCCATGGGTGGCTCCGTGGGGCCCAAGCAGGGCCCGACCTACCTGGTGGTCGGTGACGCTGCCGGCTCGGTCAACCCGTTCAACGGCGAAGGCATCGACTACGCGTACGAGACGGCGCACATGGCCGCCGACACCATCCACGAGGCGCTCGTCGACCGCAACCCGCTGGCCCTGTCGGACTACCCGCGGCAGCTGCAGGCCGAGTACGGCCAGTACTTCAAGGTGGCCCGCCTGTTCGCCCGGGTCATCGGGCAACCGGCGCTCATGCGGGAGCTCACGCGGGTCGGCATGCACAGCCGCACGCTCATGGAGTGGGTACTGCGGATCATGGCCAACCTCCTGCGACCCGACGAGGTCGGCCCGGCCGAGGCCGCCTACAGCGCCGCGGCCGCCCTCGCCCGCCTCGCCCCCGACGCCTGACCCATCCGCCACAGCTTCTGCCCGGGCCCCTTCGGAAGTCTGAGCCAATTGCTCTGTTTGCGACTCATCGCGCTCGAAGTTCGCTCGCGGTTTCCGGATCAGCACCGCTGAGATCCTCACTCTCGCGTGGCCCTCCCTCTTCATCCCGTGCCGCTCAACGTGCTCTTCGCCTGGCAGCGCGGCCTCGCAACCAGCCGCCAGGCCCAGGCACTCGGTCTCAGCCGCGCGGCCGCGGCCCGGCGTGAGCGCGCCGGTCAGCTCGAACGGCCGTTCCCGACGGTCCTCCGGCTGACCGCGGCGCCCCGACGTGGGAGCAGGACCGCTGGCGGCAGTGCTCGCCACCTCCAGCCCGGTCGCCGCCTCCCATCGCAGCGCGGCCGCCCTCCACCGTCTCGACGGCTTCCTGCCGGACGTCATCGAGCTCAGCGTGTCCGCCCGCGCCGCGTGGATCTCCCCGGCGTGGTCGTCCACCATGTCCACGAACTCGATCCGTCGGACCTCATCGCGATCGTGGGCATCCGGTGTACCAGTCTGGCGAGGACGCTGTGCGATCTGGGATCAGTCGTTCCGCCTGCAGTCGTCGAGCGGGCGTTCGACGACGCCGCGACGTCGGAACGTCAGCCTGCGATGGCTGCAGCAGACCGCAACCCGGCTCCACCGTCCCGGCCAGTCCGGGACCGGCGTGCTCCTGCGACTGCTCGCTGCGGCCGAGCACGTCGCCGACCGTGCGCGGCTCGTGGTTCGAGAAGCTGGTCGAGGACTGCCTGCGCTCGCCGGAGCTCCCGCCGCTCATCCGTCAGCATGCGGTGCACGACGCGATGGTCGGCTGGCCGGGATCCTCGACCTCGCCTTCCCCTCGATCCGCCTCGGTGTCGAGGCGCACAGCCGGCAGTTCCACTTCGGACGGGTGGCGGAGCGGGCCGACGAGGACCGCGATCACCGCCTGGCCCGCTGCGGGTGGGAGGTCCTTTACGTGGGCTGGCAGCAGACTCGCCGGCCGGACGCGGTGCTGGCGCTCGTGATCGACACCGCCCGCCACCGCCGGCAGCTGCTCGGTGAGACCGAGGTCTGAGCGCGGTGAGCCGCAAACGGCGCGATCGGCTCAGACTTCGGTCAGGTGAGGGTGGTGACGGCTTGGTCGGCGGCGGTGAGGATGCGGTCGATGACGGCGTCGTCGTGGGCCAGGCCGGGGAAGGCGACCTCGTAGGCCCCGGGCGCGAGCGCCACGCCGGCGTCGAGGAGGGCGTGGAAGAAGCGGGCGTACATCACCTCGTCGGTGGTGCGGGCGGTGTCGTAGTCGACTGCCGGCGTGGCGTTGAAGTGGAGCCCGAGGAGCGGCCCGACGACAGGCACGGTGACCGGGACACCGGCGGCGGTCAGCGCGCTCCGCAGCCCGTCGGCCAGCCGGGTGGCCCGGCGGGCCAGCTCCGAGTAGAGGTCCTCATCGAGCAGGTCGAGCGCGGCGAGCCCGGCCGCCGTGGCCAGTGGGTTCCCCGAGAGCGTGCCGGCCTGGTAGACGGGACCGAGCGGAGCCAGCGAGGCCATGATCTCCTCCCGCCCGCCGAAGGCGCCGATGGGCAGCCCGCCACCGATCACCTTGCCGAAGCAGGTCAGGTCCGGCTCGATCCCGTAGGCGGCCTGGGCGCCACCGGGCCCGAGCCGGAAGCCGGTGATGACCTCGTCGAACATGAGCAGCGCGCCGGCGCGTCACAGGCGGCGCGCAGGCCCTCGAGGAAGCCGGGGGCCGGCGGGACCAGACCCATGTTGGCCGCCACCGGCTCCACCATCACGCACGCCACGTCCTCGCCGAGCGACGGCACGACGTTGTACGGCGCCACCACCGTCTGGCTCACAGCCGCGTCGGTGACCCCGGCCGAACCGGACAGGCCGAGCGTCGCCACCCCGCTCCCCCCGGAGGCCAGCAGCGCGTCGCCGTGGCCGTGGTAGTTGCCGGCGAACTTCACGACCCGGGCGCGGCCCGTCACGCCTCGTGCCAGACGGAGCGCGGTCATGGTGGCCTCGGTACCGCTGTTCACGAACCGCACCTGCTCGCAGGTCGGCACCCGCTCACGGATCGCCTCGGCCAGCTTCATCTCGCGCGCGGTCGGCGCGCCGTACGAGGTGCCGTCGGCGGCCGCGGCAGTGACGGCTCCCACCACGTGCGGGTGGGCGTGGCCGAGGATGATCGCGCCGTAGCTCTGCACCAGATCGATGAGCTGCCGGCCCTCCGCATCCCAGACGTGGGCGCCCTCGGCCCGGGCCACGAAGTACGGCGTGCCGCCGACCGAGCGGAAGGCCCGTACCGGCGAGCTCACGCCGCCCGGGATCACACGCTGCGACCGTTCGAACAGCTCGTCGTTGGACGCCAGGCCCCGCCCCGCGCACGTGACCGGCGCGCACCCGGCCACGGGGCAGCGCGTGGCGTCGCAGTAGGGGATGGCCATGGTGCCCAGCGTGGTGCTCAGTGCAGGGTCTCGGCCAGCTCGCGCGCCAGGTAGGTGAGGATGATGTCGGCGCCGGCTCTCTTGATGGCGGTGAGCTGTTCGAGGGCGACGGCGGGCCCGTCGATCCAGCCGTTGGCCGCCGCGGCCTTGACCATCGCGTACTCGCCGCTCACGTGGTATGCGGCCACGGGCACATCGACTGCGGCGCGGACCTGGGTGATGACGTCCAGGTACGGCAGGGCCGGCTTGATCATGACCATGTCGGCACCCTGCGCCAGGTCGGCGACGACCTCGACGAGCGCCTCCCGTCGGTTGCGGGTGTCCTGCTGGTAGCCCTTGCGATCGCCGCCACCGGCGATGTGCACGTCGACGGCGTCGCGGAACGGCCCGTAGAGGGCGGAGGCGTACTTCGCCGAATAGGCGAGGATGGCGACGTCGGCATGGCCCGCCTGGTCGAGGGCCTGCCGGATGGCTTCGACCTGCCCGTCCATCATGCCGCTGGGCGCCACGACATGCGCGCCGGCGTCGGCCTGGGCGACGGCGGCCCGCGGTAGAGGACGATCGTGGCGTCGTTGTCGACCTCGCCGGTGGAGGTGAGCACGCCGCAGTGGCCGTGGTCGGTGTACTCGTCCAGGCAGCAGTCGGCCATCACGACGAGCTGGTCGCCGACGTCGTTGCGTAGGTCCTGCAACGCCTGCTGCACGATGCCTTCGGGGTTCCACGCCTCGGAGCCCTCGTGATCCTTCCGGGACGGCACGCCGAAGAGGATCACGGCCGGCACGCCGAGAGCGACGAGCTCCGTGACCTCCTTGCGCAGGCTCTCCCGGGTGTGCTGGACCACGTCGGGCAGCGAGGCGATGGGCTGCGGCTCGTCGATGCCCTCCCGCACGAACAGCGGGGCCACCAGGTCGTCCACCGAGAGCCGGGTCTCCGCCACCAGCCGCCGCATGGCCACCGACGAGCGCAGCCGGCGGGGGCGGTGCTGCGGATAGGTCACGGGCCGATGCTAGTGGTGCGCCCGTCGCGCCCGGCCAGAGCGGTCTCGAGCGCGGCCAGGGTCACGTCCTCGAGCGAGGTGACGACCAGATCGGCTGCGGAGATGTCGTGTCCGGCGGTCAACGGCCCGGGGCAGGCGACCGTGAAGAGTCCCGCGGCGACCGCCGACGCCACGCCCGTGGCCGAGTCCTCGAAGGCCACGGCATGGTCCGGCCGGGCGCCCACCCGCGCGCAGGCGGCCAGGAAGGGCTCGGGGTGCGGCTTGCCCTGACCGACATGATCGATCGTTGTGATGGCAACGAACCTGGACAGCAGCCCGAGCTGCTCCAGGACGTACTCGACCCAGGCCGAGTCCGAGTTCGAGGCGACCGCCAGCGGTATACCCGCCGCCGAGGCGTCGGCGATCAGCGTGGCCACGCCCGGGCGGAGCACGAGCGCGGCGAGCAGCTCGTCGTGGTAGCGGCTCTTGCTGGCGTGGGCGGCGGCCGGATCGACCGTGGCGGCCGCTTCGGCGACGAGCTCGGTGACCCACGTCGGCGACCATGACTGGCCGACGACGTGCGCCCACCGGTCGATCGGGTACTCGAGCCCGTGGTCCGCCCAGACCATGCGGATGGCGTCGTACTCGACGGACTCGGTGTCGGCGATGGTCCCATCGAGGTCGAACACGAGGGCGTCCACGGCCCGGCCGGCGGTCACGCCAACGCCTCGATCGTGGCGGCGACCAGACCCTCGAGCGAGTGCGGTGATGCGACCGCGGCGACGACCAGCCCGTGGCGTCGCGCCGTCTCGGCCGTCACCGGCCCGATGGCCACGACGGTGCGGGGCGCGGCACCCGCCCCCGCGGCCGCGACGAAGGCGTCGACAGTCGACCCGGAGGTGAAGAGGACCGCGTCCGCCGATGCCGCGGCAGCGAGCTGCGCCGGCGGCGGGGCGACGGGCATCGTGCGATACGCCACCACGGCCACGACCTCCCAGCCTGCGGCCCGCAGTCCGTCGACCAGCACCGGGCGGGCCGCCTCCGCCTGGGCGACGAGCACCCGCCCGCCCCCGTCCGCCGGTGGACGCGGGAAGTCCTCCAGCAGGCCTTCGGCCACGAAGCGGCCGGGCACCAACGCCGGTCTGATCCCGTGGGCCCCCAGAGCATCGGCCGTGCCCGGTCCGACGACGGCCCAGCGGACGGCGTGGGCGGCCGCGTGACCCCCGGCGGCCACGACCGCACGTTCGGCCCCGTTCGGTGAGGTCACGACCACCCAGTCCCAGATGTCCCTCATGGCTGACCGCAAGGCTGCACCGCTGTCGGCTGGGTCGGCCACGGCGATGGTCGGCACCTCGATGACCTCGGCGCCCTCGGCGATGAGCAGCTCCTGCAGCCGGCCGACCTGTTCGCCGGCCCGGGTGACGACCACGCGCCGGCCCGCCAGCCCTTCGCCCATCGGATGACCCGCGAGACCGTCAGGCCTCGACGGCCCGACGCGCGAGCTGCGCGGCGTCGACCGCCCAGCGGCCCGCCTCCTCGGCCGCGCCTTTGTGCACGCCCTCGTACGTGCCGCCCGGCCCGGCCAGGAACGTGCGGAGCTGGAGGCCGCCGTCGTCGAGGAGCACCGCGTGCGCGCCGACCGGCAACGAGCAGCCGGAGCCGAGCTCGGCCAGGAACGCCCGCTCGCACTCGACCGCCTGCCGGGTGGCCGGATCGTCGATGACCGCCAGCGCGTCCCGCGCCGCGGCGTCGTCCGCTCGGCACTCCACCGCTACGGCCCCCTGGCCTACCTGCGGGACCATCTCGTCGACGGGCATTGGGTCGACGGGGGTGGTGCCCGCCAACTCGTCCACCATCCCGAGCACTTCCAGGGCGGCCATGGCCATCACGATGGCGCCGCCCTCGGGGACCTTCCCCAGGCGCGTGTGGATGTTGCCCCGCAGCTCGACGAAGCGAAGATCGGACCGGAGGGCGCTGAGCTGCGCCCGGCGCCGCACAGAGCCGGTGGCGACAGTCGCCCCATCGGGCAGATCGTTGAATCTGCAACCAATGAGCGCGTCACGTGGATCACGGCGGGCCGTGAGAGCGCCGATCAGCAGGCCTGGCGTCGGGGCCGACGGCAGGTCCTTCGCGGAGTGGACAGCGAGGTCGGCCCGCCCGTCGAGCACCGCCTGCTGCACCTCCTTGACGAAGACCCCCTGCCCTCCAATGGTGTGCAGCGGCACGTCGGGCCGCTGGTCGCCCGTGGTCTCCACGAGGATCAGCTCCACCTGGATCCCCGCGCCGCCGGCCCGCACCTGCTCGGCGACGACCTGGGCCTGCGTCCTCGCCTGCGCGCTCCCGCGCGTGGCCAACCTCAGCACGGTCACGGCAGTCAGGGCAGGTCGAACAGATCGCGCAACGCGCTGGCGTTGCGCTCGCCCCGCGGCGTGCCGGCGTCCTCCTTGAGGCGGACGGTGGGCTGACGCAGAAGCTTGGCGATGAGCCCTCTCGTCAGCGCCTCGACCGCCTCGCGCTCGGTCGGGTCGAGGTCGGTGAGCCGCCGCTGGAAGCGGGCCAGCTCGGCCTGGCGGACGTGCTCGGCCCGGTCGTGCAGGGCGCCGAGGATGGGAGCGACCTCGCGGGCGGAGGCGTCGTCCAGGTAGCGGTCGACCTCGCCGGCCACGATCTCCCGGACCCGCTCGGCCTCGGCGGCCCGTGCCTGCCTCCCGCGGTCGGCCCAGTCCCGGAGGTCCTCGAGGTCGAGGAGTGTGATGCCGGGCAGGTTCGCCACGCTGGCCTCGACGTCGCGGGGCACGGCGATGTCCAGCACCAGCAACGGCCGGCCGCCGCTGCCGTCGACGACACCGGACATGAGCTCGTGGTCCAGCACCGGGAGCTCGGAACCGGTGCAGGTCACGACGAGGTCCGCGGAGGAGAGCTCGTCCGTCAGGCTGGCGTGAGGAGCCAGGCGCCCGCCGGTGCGTTCGGCCAGCGGGCCGGCCCTGCTCTCGGTGCGGTTGACCACGACGAGCTGGCCCACACCCCGGGCGGACAGCGCGACGGCGGTGCTCTCGCCCACGTCTCCGGCCCCGACGACGACGACCTTCGCGGTGCTCAACGGCCCGAGCCGTTCCTCGGCCATCTCCACCGCCGCGTGCGAGACGGACGCCGTCCCCCGGCCGATGGAGGTCTCCGTCCGGGCCCGCTTGCCGACCTCGATGGCCCGGCGGAAGAGGAGGTTGAGCGCAGCCCGCGTCGTGCCCTCGCGTTGGCCGAGCATCCAGGCGTCACGAACCTGGCCGAGGATCTCGGACTCACCCAGCACAGCGGACCGCAGGCCGGCCGCCACCTCGAACAGGTGCGTGGTCGCCTCTTCGTCATGCTGGCTGATGAGGTGCAGCGAGAGGGCGTCGGGGCTCAGGCCGGCGAGGGAGCAGAAGAAGTCCCTGATGTCCGCGTAGGCGCCGTGGAAGCGCTCCGTGACGGCGTAGACCTCGGTGCGGTTGCACGTCGAGAGCAGGACGACCTCGGACAGGTTCGGCCGCAGCCGGAGGTCGTGGAGGGCCTTCGGCCGGGCGTCGCCGTGGAGCGTGACCCGCTCGAGGACGGCCAGTGGCGCAGTGCGGTGATTGATCCCGATCACCACGATGGCCATGACCGAACCTCCTTCCGTCGCTCGTCGGGCCCAACACTAGGGGGCGCCTCCACCCGCGCCTCTCCTCGGCGGTCGTCGGGCACCGGGTCAGGCACTGGCGGGGTGTCCGGGTGCCGGGTCGTCGACCAGCGCGGTGATCGGCCCGGCGGCCCGACGGCGCTGGTAGAAGCTCAGGATCTGCAGCTCGACGGCTAGGTCGACCTTCCGCACGGTCACCCCTCGGGGCACGGTCAGCAGCTGCGGGGCGAAGTTGAGGATGGCGGTCACGCCGGCGCCGACGAGCCGGTCGGCGGCGTCCTGCGCCGATGCGGCCGGGGTGGCGATGACCCCGATGCACCCGCCGTCACCGACCAGCCCCGGGAGCTCGTCGATGTGCCGCACCGGGACGGTGCCGATGGTCGTGCCGACCTTGGCGGGGTCGATGTCGACGACCGCGGCCACGGGGAAGCCCCGCTCGTCGAAGCCCGCGTAGTTGGCGAGGGCCTGACCGAGGTTGCCGGCGCCGACGATGACGACCGGCCAGTCGTGGGTCAGCCCGAGCTCCCGGCTCATCTGGTACGTCAGGTAGTCGACCTCGTAGCCGACGCCCCGCGTCCCGTACGAGCCCAGGTAGGACAGGTCCTTGCGGACCTTCGCCGTGTTCACGCCCGCCAGCTCGGCCAGCCGCTCGGAGGAGACGCTGCCGACGCGGTCGGCGGCGAGGTCGTAGAGGATGCGCAGGTAGATCGGGAGCCGGGCCACCGTGGCCTCCGGGATCCGGCGTCGCCCGGCATCACTCACGGTCGCAGGCTAGGCATCACGTGCATTCGTTCACAAGGCGCCGACCGGCCCCTCTACGCTGCGCCGCGTGAGCCTCGACGCCGCGCTGGCCGCCGCCGCGACCCTGGTCGCCACGGCCTTCGCGGGCGCCACCCTGGAGCGCTGGCTGGTCCGCCGCCGTCCGCACGAGCTGGCGTGGACCGTGTCCCTGGCCATGTTCGCCGCCGCCTCCGCCGCGTTGTGGGTGGCGGAGGCTGCGGGCTGGTCGTCGCCCAGCTTCCGCGCCTTCTACCTGTTCGGCGCCATCCTCAACGTCCCGTGGCTGGCGCTCGGCACGGTCTTCCTGCTCGCCGGGCGGCGGATCGCCGACGGCGTGCGCTGGGGCCTCGTCCTGGCCTCGGGCTTCGCCGCCGGGGTCCGTGGTGACAGCACCGCTGCGAGCGCCGGTGCCGAGCGACGAGCTCCCCGAGGGCCAGGAGCTCTTCGAGCCGCTGCCCCGCGTCCTGGCCGCTGTCGGGTCGGGGGTCGCCGCGCTCGTCGTCATCGCCGGCGCCCTCTGGTCGGCGTGGCGGCTCACCCGCGGCAGGCCGATCGGCTCCCGCACCCAGGCGGTCCCGGCCAAGCGGCTGGCGGCCGGGAACGTCGTGATCGCGCTGGGGACGCTCGTGCTGTCGGCCAGCGGCACGCTCGCCGGGCGGCTGGGGAAGGACACCGCGTTCGCGGTCACCCTGGTCGCCGGCGTCGTGATCCTGTTCTGCGGCTTCCTCATCGCCACACCGGGGCGGCCGGGCCGGGCATCGGCCTGGCTCACGTCCTCGCAGCCGTCCTCAGCTGATGATCCCCGCGCCCTCCTGGCGCAGGGCCCTGCGCAGCACCTTGCCTGACAGGTTGCGCGGCAGCACGTTCACGAACAGCACCTTGGTCGGGCACTTGTACCGGGCCAAGTTCTCGTGCGCGTGGGCGATGACGGCCTCCTCGTCGAGCTGCTTCCCCGCCTCGGGCACGACGTAAGCCTTCACCGCCTCGCCCGTGTGCGGATGGGCGACGCCCACGACCGCCACGTCGGCCACACCGGGCAGGTCGGCGATGACCTCTTCGACCTCGGCGGGGTACACGTTGAAGCCGGACACGATGATGAGGTCCTTGGCGCGGTCGACGAGCCAGAGGTAGCCGTCGTCGTCGCTGACCGCGACGTCGCCGGTCCGCAGCCACCCGTCCTCGGTCAGCACGCGGGCGGTGGCCTCGGGATCGTTCCAGTAGCCGAGGAAGACGTTGGGCCCCCGCACCCAGATCTCACCAGGGTCGCCGGCGAGCGCGTCGGTGCCGTCCAGGTCCACGAGCCGCAGCTCGAGGTCCGACACCACCTGGCCCACCGAACCGAGGCGGGGCTCGATGCCCGACGAGGTCGTCACGACGGGGGAAGCCTCGGTGAGCCCGTACCCCTCGCGCAGGACGATCCCGCAGCGCTCGGCCAGCGTGGTGGCGACCGCCTCGGGCATCTTCGCCGCGCCGGTCGTGGCGACGCGCACGCCGCTGAGTGGAGCGAGCTGCTCGGCGGGAAGCTGCGACCAGGCCACCCACATGGGCGGGGCGCCCGGGACGACGGTAACGCCGCGCTCGCGCACGGTGTCCAGCGCAGTGACGGGATCGAACCGCTGGACGAGCACGACGGTCGCGCCCACGTCGAGCGTCAGGAACAGCGTCACGGTGAGGCCCATGATGTGGTTCAGCGGGAGGACGCCGTAGACCACATCGTCCGCGGTCAGCCTGTCCGGACCGCTCGTGCGGATCTGGGCCAGGTTGGCGAGGACGTTCCCGTGGGAGAGCATGGCGGCCACCGACGAGCCGGCCGTCCCGCTGGTGAACATGAGGAGCGCGAGCGTGTCGGCCTCCACGTCGACGGCGGCGACGGGCTCCGACTTCAGCAGGTCCTCGAAGGCGAGCGAGCCGTCCAGCTCGGTGCCGGGCATCGTCACCACGTGGGCCACGGCGGCGCCCGCGCCCCGGGCCACGTCCCGCCACGCCTGCGCGGCCATCGGCGCGACCACGGCCACCGAGGGGGTGACCTCGGCCACCTGCCGATCGAGCTCGGGCCCGGGGCTGGTGGGATTGAGGGGCACAGCGACGGCCCCCAGGCCGACGGTCGCCAGCAGCGCGACCACGAACGAGGGGTCGTTACCGCACAGGATGACGACCCGGTCTCCCGCGGCGACGCCCAGGCCCTGCAGCGCGCCGCGGAAGGCGGCGGTCCGATCGCGCAGCGCGCCGTACGGAGGTGGTTCGGCTCTGGCTGATGAGCGCCGGGGCGTCAGCCGGGTGGTCGTCGAGGATCGAGGCGAGGTTCACGGGTGTCGCGGTCCCCTTCAGCCGATCCGGACCAGGCTGACGACGCCGGCGACGACGATGGCCACCAGCAGGAGAGCGAGGGCGAGCGTGGTGGCCGGGCGCACGGCGGCGAGGCTAACGCGAAGACTCGCCGGGTCCGTCTGTCCGGCGCAGGGCGACGGGCACGGTCAGCCCGCCATCCACCCGACCTCCGGACCCGCCCGAGACGGCCGGCGAGAGCCGGATCTCCGTCCCCGGCGCCAGCCCGAGCTCGTCTGCGGCCGAGCGCCGCATGAGGGACAGCGCGAGCAGGCCATACGAATCGAGGACGAGGCCGATGGCGCCGGTCCCGATCTCGTCGTAGGTCGTGACGACGGTCGCCGTCCTGACCTCGTCCCCCCACTGGAGCCGGGCCACGCCGTCCCAGCCGGCGACATCCTCCGGTCCGAGGTTGAGCTGCGCGTTGCCGAAGTGGTCGACCCACAGCACCTCGGCCACGACGTCGGCGCCGTCCACCCTCGGCACCGGGATCACCCCGGGCACCAGCGCCGCGGGATCGATCGCTTCACCCAGCTCGGCCAGCGGCACGCCGTTGCACAGCTGCGCAGCGACGGGGGCGAACACGTCCCGTCCCGCGAACGTGGCCCCGGGCGCGGCAAGGTGGTACTCGGTGTTGGTGAGCACGACCGCTGCTCCCGGCCCGCCCGCCATGGCGATGGCCGGAGCGATGAGACCGTTGTCCGGGGCCACCACGACACCGGCGCCGCCGGCGATCTCGACCGCCAGCGCCCGCCGCGCCGTGCCGACGCCGGGATCCACCACGGCCAGCACGACGCCGGCCGGGACGTACTGGATGCAACGGGCCAGCGCGAGCGAGCCGGCCCGGATGTCGTGGGGCGGGATCTCGTGCGTCAGATCGATCACCGTGACGTGGGGTGCGAGGTCCCGGATCACCGCCTTGACCAAGCCCGCGAACTCGTCCGCCTGCCCGTAGTCCGACAGGAAGCTGACGGTGTCGTAGCGGGCCATCCCAGGACACCCTAACGACGGCATGACGCGTGCCACGGGGCTGTGTGGGCGGGCTGGCGAGCCGGTGGAACGGCCGGTGGAACGGAGGACCTCGGTCATACACTTGGACCTGCCGCTCGAAGGGAGCACCCCAACACCATGCGCGGATTCCTCCGCCTCGGGAAGGTCACCGGGATCCCCGTCTCGGTCCACTGGTCACTCGCCGTCATCGTGTGGTTCCTCGGGGTCGGTCTGGCCACCGGTGCCCTCCCGGCCAGCGCGCCCGGCTCCAGTTCGGCCACCTACTGGGCGACGGCCTCGGTCGGCGTCGCCGCCTTCTTCGGATCGATCCTCTTCCACGAATTGGCCCACGCCCTCGTCGCCCGTCGCTTCGGCGTCCAGACCGAAGGCATCGAGCTGTGGCTCCTCGGCGGGATGGCCCGCCTCAACAGCGACGCGCCCTCGCCCAAGGCCGACGGGCTGATCGCGGTCGCCGGTCCGCTGTCCAGCCTCCTCCTCGGCGCCGCGGGCATCGGGGCGGCGGTCGGGCTCGAGGCCATGGACGCGTGGCCGTTCGTGGCCGCCATGATCGGCTGGCTCGGCGTCGTCAACGTCATCATCGCCCTCTTCAACCTCCTGCCGGGGGCGCCGCTCGACGGCGGCCGGATCCTCCGCGCCGTGCGCTGGTCCCGCCACGGCGACCGCACCCGGGCGACGCACGAGGCTGCGCAGGCCGGGCAGATCCTCGGCTGGGCGATCGTCATCGTCGGCGTCTGGATGATGTTCCGGGGTTGGGGTGGCCTGTTCATCCCGCTCACCGGCGGGTTCCTGGTCATCAGCGCCAAGGCAGAGCAGATGGCGGCCAACGCCGAATCGCGCCTGGACGGGATCACGGTGGACGAGGTCACCTGGTACGGCGTCGCCGAGGCGACGGCCGACACCGACGCCGAGACGATGCTCGGCCAGCGCGGCCGCCTCGGCGCGCCGCGTGTCGTCGCCGTCCAGGACGGGCACGGTGGGCTCACCGGGCTCGTCACGGAGGAGCAGCTCTGGATGGTGCCCGAGCACCAGCGGCCGTTCACCCGCCTGACCCAGCTGATGGTCCCGTTCAACCGCGTGGCCCGCGCCGAGCCGCACGAGCCCCTGGCCCCGGTCCTCGCCCGACTGACTCCGCAGGCCTCCTACATCACGGTGCTGGCGCGACGGCCGCCTGGTCGGCGTCGTCACCCGCGACGCGCTGCAGCGCCGGCTGCCCCACCTCGCGGCCTGACCTCATCGGCTCGCGCCGCCGAGGCGTCCCCACCGCTCCCGGCCGTCATCCGCTCGGGATCGGCGTAAGCATGTCGGTCTGGATCTCGGCCGCCGTGAGCGCGCGACCGTAGACCCGCACCTCGTCGAGCGTGCCGGACCAGAAGTCCGCGTTCTGGCTGCCGGACGGCATCCACGCTCCGATCTGCAGCACCGCGGTGACGTTGGCCAGCGTCGCCGCTCGGTCCGGTCCCGTGCTGTACGCCGTTGACGTAGGCCCGCAGCACGCCGCTGTCGTACGTCAGCGCCACGTGGGTCCAGGCCCCGACAGCCAGCGCCGCCCCGAAGGGCAGATCCTGCTGCCCGGTGTAGAAATTGATCACTCCGCTGCCGAGGTAGAGGTCCCGGTTCGTCCCGACGGTGGCGATCGTCTCGTAGGCGCCGTTGGCCGGGTTGAGCACCCAGGCCTCGATCGTGAACGGCCCGCTGAGCGCCACGTTGCTGCCCGCCCGCGAGTCGAGGTGCCGTTGAGACCGAGACCGTTCCCGAACCGGCCAGCGACCCAGGTCCCGGACGTGACGGTGGCGTCGTTGGCGTTGGACGACCGGTCCGCCGCCACGGTCCCCGCGGTCTCGTTGAAGCCATAGGCAACGCGCAACGTCGGGTCGACCGCGGGCTGAGAGACGGTCACGGCCACCACGGCCGAGGTCGTCGTGTTCCCGGCGCCGTCACGAGCGCGCGCCGTCAGCGTGTGTGGGCCGTTCGCGGCCGTCGTCGTGTTCCAGGACACCGAGTACGGGCTGGTGGTGTCCTCGGCTCCCACCGGCGCGCCGTCGAGCAGGAACTGCACGCCGGCCACGCCAACGGCGTCGGTGGCCGTGGCGGTGAGGGCGGTCGTCCCAGAGACGGTGGCGCCCGAGGCCGGAGCGGTAATCGTCACCGCCGGCGGAGTCGTGTCCGGCGGGGGCGGTGCGGCGACCGCGAAGGCGACGACGACATCGCTGGTGGTGGCGTTGCCGGCCCCGTCACGGCAGCGCACGTAGTACGTGTAGCTGCCGCCGTCGGTCAACGGACCGACCGCCGAGCTGTGGGCGGTCCCTCCAGTGGTGTTGAACACCGTCGGCATGGTGTCGAAGGCGACCCCGGGCGACGTGCCGTACCGGCACGTCGCCGGCTCGTTGGTGCCGACACCGAGCGTCGCCTGCGTCGTACCCACGGGCAACGTCCCCGACGGTGCCGGCGACGACACCACCGGTGGTGTCACGTCCGGACCGGCAGGCGTGATAGGCGTCGACATGTCGGTCTGGATCTCGGCCGCCGTGAGCGTGCGACCGTAGACCCGCACCTCGTCGAGCGTGCCGGACCAGAAGTCCGCGTTCTGGCTGCCGGACGGCATCCACGCTCCGATCTGCAGCACCGCGGTGACGTTGGCCAGCGTCACCGTCCGGTCCGGTCCCTGTTGTCGTCCCGTTGACGTAGGCCCGCAGCACGCCGTTGTCGTACGTCAGCGCCACGTGGGTCCAGGCCCCGACGGCCAGCGCCGCCCCGAAGGGCAGATCCTGCTGCCCGGTGTAGAAATTGACCACTCCGCTGCCGAGGTAGAGGTCCCGGTTCGTCCCGACGGTGGCGATCGTCTCGTAGGCGCCGTTGGCCGGGTTGAGCACCCAGGCCTCGATCGTGAACGGCCCGCTGAGCGCCACGTTGCTGCCCGCCCGCGGAAGTCGAGGTGCCGTTGAGACCGAGACCGTTCCCGAACCGGCCAGCGACCCAGGTTCCGGACGTGACGGTGGCGTTGTTGGCGTTGGACGACCGGTCCGCCGCCACGGTCCCCGCGGTCTCGTTGAAGCCATAGGCGACGCGGAACGTCGGGTCGACTGCGGGCTGAGAGACGGTCACCGCCACCACGGCCGAGGTCGTCGTGTTCCCGGCGGCGTCACGAGCGTGGGCCGTCAGTGTGTGCGGGCCGTTCGCGGCCGTCGTCGTGTTCCAGGACACCGAGTACGGGCTGGTGGTGTCCTCGGCTCCCACCGGCGCGCCGTCGAGCAGGAACTGAACGCCGGCCACGCCAACGCCGTCACTGGCCGTGGCCGTGAGGGCGGTCGTCCCAGAGACGGTGGCGCCCGGCCGCCGGCGCGGTGACGGTGACCGTGGGCGGCGTCGTGTCCGGAGGGGGAGGTGCGGCGACCGCGAAGGTGACGACCACATCGCTGGTCGTGACGTTGCCGGCCCCGTCACGGCAGCGCACGTAGTACGTGTAGCTGCCGCCGTCGGTCAACGGACCGACCGCCGAGCTGTGGGCGGTCCCCCCTGTGGTGTTGAACACCGTCGGCATGGTGTCGAAGGCGACCCCGGGCGACGTGCCGTACCGGCACGTCGCCGGCTCGTTGGTGGCGACACCGAGCGTCGCCTGCGTCGTACCCACGGGCAACGTCCCCGACGGTGCCGGCGACGACACCACCGGTGGTGTCACGTCCGGACCGGCAGGCGTGATCGGCGTCGACATGTCGGTCTGGATCTCGGCCGCCGTGAGCGCGCGACCGTAGACCCGCACCTCGTCGAGCGTGCCGGACCAGAAGTCCGCGTTCTGGCTGCCGGACGGCATCCACGCTCCGATCTGCAGCACCGCGGTGACGTTGGCCAGCGTCACCGCCCGGTCCGGTCCCTGTTGCGTCCCGTTGACGTAGGCCCGCAGCACGCCGTTGTCGTACGTCAGCGCCACGTGGGTCCAGGCCCCGACGGCCAGCGCCGCCCCGAAGGGCAGATCCTGCTGCCCGGTGTAGAAATTGACCACTCCGCTGCCGAGGTAGAGGTCCCGGTTCGTCCCGACGGTGGCGATCGTCTCGTAGGCGCCGTTGGCCGGGTTGAGCACCCAGGCCTCGATCGTGAACGGCCCGCTGAGCGCCACGTTGCTGCCCGCCCGCGCGAGTCGAGGTGCCGTTGAGACCGAGACCGTTCCCGAACCGGCCAGCGACCCAGGTTCCGGACGTGACGGTGGCGTTGTTGGCGTTGGACGACCGGTCCGCCGCCACGGTCCCCGCGGTCTCGTTGAAGCCATAGGCGACGCGGAACGTCGGGTCGACTGCGGGCTGAGAGACGGTCACCGCCACCACGGCCGAGGTCGTCGTGTTCCCGGCGGCGTCACGAGCGCGGGCCGTCAGTGTGTGCGGGCCGTTCGCGGCCGTCGTCGTGTTCCAGGACACCGAGTACGGGCTGGTGGTGTCCTCGGCTCCCACCGGCGCGCCGTCGAGCAGGAACTGAACGCCGGCCACGCCAACGCCGTCACTGGCCGTGGCCGTGAGGGCGGTCGTCCCAGAGACGGTGGCCCCGGCCGCCGGCGCGGTGACGGTGACCGTGGGCGGCGTCGTGTCCGGCGGGGGCTGGAAGGTGGCGGTGAGCGTCTGGTCGCTGGTGCCGATCGTCAGGCCGTGAGCCCTGGCCCCGCCGTCGGACCAGCTCGAGAACACGTACGGCGTACCCGCCGCGGTCTGGTCAGGGGCCTCGAGCTGGAACTGGAACCCGATGGCGGCATCGATCGTGAAGGGTGTCGTCCGCGACACCCCGTCCAAGAGAACCGTCAGACCCGCTGGCACGGTCTGCACCGTCAGGTTGACCTCCTCGGGCACCAGCGAAACGGCAGTGCTCGAAGTGAGACCGTCCGAGTCAGTGAGCGTGCAGATGATCTCGTAGGACACGTTGCCGCTGAAGTCGTGCCCCATCGTCGGGACCGAGAACGAGCTCCCGGTCACGTCGTCGACCGGTCCGAAGAACGGATGGCTGTGGGTCTCGTGTCGCATGATCCCCCGCCACGAGAACGCCGTCGCCGGCAGCGAACCGTCCTCGACGTCGGTGCCCGAGCCGCTATAGGCGATGACGTCGCCGGCGTGGAACGTCGAGTCGTCAGCTGGGGCATCGATCGTGGCGGTCGGCCGGTTGCCGACGGTGATCTGGAGCGGGTCGGCCAGCGACGACGTTTGGCCGTCGGAGACCGTGAGCCGCACGGTGTAGGTGCCGACAGCGGTGTAGGTGTGGACCGGGTTGGCCTCGCTGGAGAGGGTGCCGTCACCCAGGTCCCAGGCGTAGGCGAGAGGGGCGCCCTCCGGATCGCTGGAACCCGCACTGGAGAAGGACACCTGGAGCGGCGCCGGTCCCGACAAGGGTGTGGCCGAGGAGAGGGCGACCGGTGCCTGGTTGGTCGGCAGGTACCGGATCCTCCTGACGGTGCCAGGACGCGACTGTCCTTCCCACGACGTCCCGAAGTCGACGTAGTAGAGCGAGCCGTCGGGACCCTCGAGGAGATCGACGACCTCGCCGTGCGGTCCGTCCGACGCGCCGTTGGCGGGCTCGAAGTTGAACGGCTGCTGGATCGATCCGTCGCCGTTCAGCCTCAGGCCGCGGATCCAGTTCTGGACGTAGTCACCGTAGAAGTAGCTGCCCCGGTACTCGGCGGGGAACTGGGTCCCCCGGTAGACGAACCCACCCGTGATCGACGCGTCCCGCCCGCCGTGGGGGTAGGTGAACCAGGGATTGGTCATGCCGGCGGTGCCACAGCTGCCCTCGCACACCGGCCAGCCGTAGTTGGCGCCGGCGACACCCAGGTTGACCTCCTCGAGCGAGGTCGACGTGCTGTTGCTGCCGACGTCCCCGATGTACAGCCGCCCGGTGACGCTGTCGAAGGAGATGCGGAAGGGGTTGCGCAGGCCGCGGGCCCAGATGGCGTCGAGGTTGGGGCCCGCACCGTCGAAGAACGGGTTGTCCGACGGTGCTCCTCCACCCGGCTCGAGACGGAGGATCTTGCCCCTGTAGCTGGTGAGGAGCTGGGAATCCGCACCGCCGAAGAAGTCACCGGTCGACACGTACAACCGGCCGTCGGAGCCGAACTCGAGGCCCCCGCCGTGGTGGTATAGCGCGGCGGGCTCGTTGTCCTCCCAGACGACCAGCTCGCTCCCGGGTACGACGGTGTTGCCGCTGGCCGTGAAGCGGGAGACGCGGTCACGCAGCGGTGAGCTGGCGGTGTAGAAGACGTAGAACCACCCGTTGCCGGCGAAGCCGGGATCGAGCGTGATGCCGACGAGGCCGCGCTCGCCGCCCGAGATGTCGATGTTGCTGATGGCGAGCAGCGGGACGGGATCGACCTGCGTGGCGCCGGGCTGGGCGACGAGCACCGAGCCGTCGCGCTCGATCACGAGGAGCCGACCATCGGGGGTGAAGACCGCGCCCGTCGGCTCGTTCAGGTTGGACAGGATGATCTCGTTCTGGAAGCCGGCCGGCGGTGCCGCGGCGGCCGACGACGGGACGAGGGCGCCCCCGGCCGCGCCGGCCACGAGCACCGCCGCCAACGCCGCCCCTCGGGTGCGGGCGCGGCCACGACCGCGAGCGTGGTCGATGCGCCCGCGCGCCGACCGGCCCCACACGCCCATTCGCCCGCCCATTGCTTCCTCCCGACTTGCCGTCCGCCGCAGCCCGCGCTGTCCCGCCCACGAGACAGCGATCACGACGAGTGTAGCCGGTAGCGCGCGGTGAAGGGAGAGGCGCGGACCGCCAGGTCCGGACGCCGAGAAACGAAACAGGGCTGGTGCCGACCCCCCGACGGCACCAGCCCTGTCGGCGCGGCCCGACGAACGGGCGCGTCACCCGGTTGGTACGGATAAAGGCACCACCCGGTCGACGGGAGCGGTGCCTCTCTCAGAGCTGCTGCTCTGTGAACGGACCGCTACGGGAACGTTAGGGCATTCCCCGGCTCCGTGAAAAGAGTCACGTCGGTGTAATTGCCGGAATGTCAGGTCACCTGTCGTCCGGTCAGGGTTTCCCGAGCTCCCGCGACCGGTCCGTGGCGGCCGTGACCGCGTCGACGAACGCCGCTCTCACGGCCGCCCGCTCCAGCTGGTGGAGCCCGGCCGCGGTCGTGCCCCCGGGGGAGGTGACGCGGGCGCGGAGCACCGCCGGCGATTCGCCCGACTCCTCGAGCAGCCGCGCCGCGCCGACGAGGAGCTGCCGCACCAGGGTCTCGCTCGTGTCCCGGGGCAGCCCCGCCAGCACACCGCCGTCGATGAGCGCTTCGGCCACGAGGAACAGGTACGCCGGTCCGGATCCCGAGAGCCCGGTCACCGCATCGAGCGCCCGCTCGGGCACCCGAACCACCGTGCCGACCGAACGGAGGATCCCCTCGGCCCAGACCAGGTCGTCCTCGCCGGCCGCGGTCCCCGGTGCGATGGCCGCCGCGCCGGCCCCCACCAGCGCCGGAGTGTTGGGCATCGCCCGCACCACCCTGACGGCCGTGCCCGCGGCGCGCTCGATGGCCGAGGTCGGAACGCCCGCCGCCACCGAGAGCAGCCGCAGCGCGCCGGCCTCCGTGGCCGCTCGCGCCGCTGCGGGAACGTCGGCCGGCTTGACGGCAACGACGGCAGCGTCGATCAGCACGCCACCGAGCTGGCCCAGGACGTCGACGCCGAGCAGCTCCTCCACCAGCACGGCGCGCCGGGCGGCCAGCACCTCGACCACGACCAGCTCGTCGGGCGCCGCCCAGCCCGCGCCGAGCAGGCCTTGCACCAGCGCGGTCCCCATGTTGCCGCCGCCGAGCACGGCCAGCCGGTAGGTCATCGGCACCGAGGGTACCCACGGTGTGCGAGGGGGTTGGCCCGGAGCGGACGACCCCGACTTCCCCGATGCGGGACGCCGCTCCGGACCATGGAGAGGGTGTGCCCGAGGAAGCCCGGATCGGAAAGGCAGGGCCTGGAAACCCTCCGAGAAACCGGCCTAGAAGCGCGACGCGAACCCGATGCGGATGGCCGCCGGGAAGCACTGCTCCACGTAGGCGTAGAGCGACCCGATCACCCGATCGAGCTCCGCCTCGCTGAGGACGGCCAACGGCAGCTCTCCCCGGAGGAAGACCGCGTCCTCCACACCGATCGAGAAGTGCGCGCCGACGAGCCGCTCGTTGCGACGCAGGAGCTGCTCGTACAGCTCGGCCCGGTTCTCCTCCGGCGCCGGCATCACGTAGGTCTCGTAGCGGAGCGTGCGCTGGCCGAGTGACAGCCAGACCGTCGTGACCTCCTTGGCCTCGCCCCGCATCCGGACGAACCAGCGGCGGGGCATGTCGTCGTCCCGGCCGACCGCGGAGACGACCGGGTTGGCCGCCGCCATGGCGGACAGCCACTCGTCGACCTGACGCTCCAGCACCGTCAGCGCCCCGCTGTCGAACAGCTCGCTCACGAGCACTCGACGAGCGCGCCGGCCGTGAGGTCGCCGTAGGCGCGCCGCAGCCGGGCGGCGGCCAGCGACCAGGTGTAGCGCTGCGAGCGCGCCGCCGCGGCGTGGGCCATCTCACCGGCCAGGCGGTCGTTCCCGAGGATCTCGTCGGTGTAGCTGGCGAAGACCTCGGGGTCGCGCCCGTGGACGAGGAAGCCCGAGTGGCCGTGGTCGACCAGCGTGAGCAGTCCGCCCACGGCCGAGGCCACGACCGGGGTCCCGCACGCCGCGCCCTCCAGGGCCACCAGGCCGAAGCTCTCCGAGCGGCTCGGCACGAGCACGACGTCGGCGGCCCGGTAGTAGCTGGAGAGGAGGTGGTGCGGCTGGGGCGGCACGAAGTGCACCCGCTCGGTCAGGCCGAGCTCGTCCACGAGCGCGGCCACCTTCTCCACCTCCGCGTTCCCGTCGAGACCGCTGGCCCCACCCACCACGACGAGCGAGGCGTCCGGCCGGCGCAGGGCGGCGAGCGTCCGCACGGCCACATCCACGCCCTTGAGGGGCTGGATGCGCCCGACGAAGAGCAGCATCGGCGCCTGACCCACGTCCCGGCCCAGCTCCAGCGCGCCCCGGGCGCCCATCCGGTCGCCGGGCGCGAAGAAGGCGTGCTCCACCCCGGGGGCCACGATCTCGACGCGGCCCGGCGGGTCTCCGTAGTGACGGCGGAACTGGCGCTCCTCCTCCGAGCAGCTCACGCAGATGGCGTCCGCGCAGCCGATGATCTCCATCTCCGCCAGCTCACGCCACGCCGACTCGGCATCGCCGCCCTCGGCCTTGACGCGAGCGAGCGTGTGGAACGTGCACACGAGGGGCAGGTCGAGATCGTGCTTGAGGCGGTGGCCGGCCACCCCCGACAGCCAGTAGTTGGCGTGGATCAGATCGGCGCCGCCGTTGGCCTGGAGGTGGTCGGCCACGCCGACGGCGAACTGACCGACCACGTCGAACAGGCGCTCCTTGGGCAGGTCGGGACGGCCGGCATCGATGTGCACGACGCGGAACCCGGGCTCCACGGCCACCTCGTCCGGGAGGTCGTCGGACCACCGGCGCACGTAGGTCGTGGTGTCCACGCCGGCCTGGGCGAGCGCCGAGGACAGCTCGCGCACGTAGACGTTCATCCCGCCGCTGTCTCCCACGCCCGGCTGGGCGAGCGGCGATGAGTGCATCGAGAGCATGGCGAGCCGCCGCACGGTCAGATCAACGCCCCCTCGCGGACCGGCATTCCGCTCGCTGGGCGGGGCCCTGCCCTCACCGGGCCTTGCGCTTCCCGCGACCGCCCGTGTGCTGGCCGTCCACGACCTCGGGCGCGTCAGGCCCCGGGGCGGGCGACTCGGCGCGGGCCTGCGCTTCGGCCCGCAGGCTCTCGTACACGCGCAGCAGCGTCCGCTTCTGCTCGGCGTCCAGGTAAGGATCACGGTGGACCGCGTCCACCACGCTGACCTCGGGGTCGCGCTCGGGGTCGAGGATGCCCGCCCGCACGTAGAGGGATTCCGAGGAGATCTGGAGCGCCTTGGCGATCTGCTGGAGGATCTCGGCCGAGGGCTTGCGCAGGCCGCGCTCTATCTGGCTGAGGTACGGGTTGGACACGTCGGCCAGCTCGGCCAGCCGGCGCACGGAGATGCGGGCGACCTCGCGCTGGCTGCGGATGAACCCGCCGAGGTCGACGAGGCGTCCCTCGACCTCCTGGCGCACGTCATCCCCGGGCACGGACCTACCCACCGGACACGGGGGGCAACACCGCGACTTCGTCGGTGTCCCCCACGCTGGTCGTCGGCTCCGCGGGCTCGCCATTGACCCAGACCCGAGCGGTCGACAGGACCGCGGCGAACCCACCGCCGTAGCGGCTGACGGCGCCGGCCAACACGTCGGCCACGGTGGCCCCGTCCACCACGTCCCGCCCTGTGCCGGCAGCCTCACGGGCCGAGGCGAACAAGCGCAGACGGGCCATTCGGGCAGCGTACCGGCGCCTCCTCCGCCTACCCTGCCCGGCGTGTCGGACCGCAACGGCGTCCTGGTGGAGGCCGCCGGCCTGACCAAGCGCTTCGGATCCTTCACCGCCGTGGACGGCATCGACTTCGACGTGCGCCAGGGTGAGGCCTTCGGGTTCCTGGGGCCGAACGGCGCGGGGAAGTCGTCGACGATGCGCATGGTGGGCTGCGTCTCTCCGCTCAGCGGCGGCACGCTGCGCCTGTTCGGGCTCGATGCCGCCACGGACGGGCCCCGCATTCGCGCCCGCCTCGGCGTCGTCCCCCAGCAGGACAGCCTGGACGAGGAGCTGACGCTGCGCGAGAACCTCGTCGTCTACGCCCGTTACTTCGACATCCCGCGGCGGGTCGCCGCCACCAAGGCCGTGGAGCTGCTCGAGTTCGCTCAGCTGGCCGACCGGGCCGACGAGCGGGTCGAGCCGCTGTCGGGAGGGATGAAGCGCCGGCTCACGATCGCCCGCTCGCTCGTCAACGATCCCGACCTGTTGCTGCTCGACGAGCCCACCACCGGGCTCGATCCGCAGGCCCGCCACCTCGTCTGGGACCGCCTCTACCGGCTGAAGCAGCAGGGCACGTCGCTCGTCCTGACCACCCACTACATGGACGAGGCCGAGCAGCTGTGCGACCGCCTGGTTGTCATGGACGGGGGCAGGATCGTCGCCGAAGGCTCACCGCGCGAGCTGATCGAGCAGCACTCGAGCCGGGAGGTCGTCGAGATGCGGATGCCGGCCGGCGAGAACGAGGCCGCCGCAGGAGCGGTCGCCGATCTGGCCGAGCGGGTGGAGGCCCTGCCCGACCGCGTGCTGCTCTACGCCGACGACGGCGACGCCGCCGTGGCCACCGTCCTGCAGCGCGGGCTGCGGCCGGATGCGCTCCTGGTGCGCCGGAGCACCTTGGAGGACGTGTTCCTCAAGCTCACCGGCCGCACCCTGGTCGACTGAGTGGTGCGGCCCCTACGGTCGGACCGGTGAGCACTCCCGCGGCGGTCCGCGTGACCGGGTACCACTTGGTGGCGTTCCGCCGGCTGTGGCGGGCGACCTTCAGCACCGCCTTCTTCACGCCGCTCTTCTACCTGACCGCGCTCGGGCTCGGGCTCGGCTCGCTCATCGACCAGAACCCGAGCGCCGGCGCCAGCCTCGACGGCGTGTCCTACGCGGCGTTCATCGGTCCGGGCCTGCTGGCCGCCACCGGCATGAGCATCGGCGGGCTCGACAGCACGTGGCCGGTCCTGGCCTCCATGAAGTGGAGCCGGACGTTCTACGCCATGACGGCGACACCGGTCCGTGCCGCGGACGTGGTGATCGGGCACATGCTCTGGATGACCGCTCGCCTGTTCCTCGCCGTGGGCGCGTTCGCGGCGGTGATGATGCTGTTCGCCGACACCCGCACGCTCGGTACCTGGATGGCCGTGCCCGCCGGTGTGCTGACCGGCCTGGCCTTCGCCGGGCCGACCTTCGCGTGGGCCTGCACGGTCGACAACACCGGCACGAGCTTCGCCTCCTACCAGCGGTTCGTGGTCATGCCCATGTTCCTGTTCTCCGGCACGTTCTTCAGCGTGTCGCTGCTGCCGGCCCCGTTGGAGGTCCTGGCCTGGCTCACGCCGCTGTTCCACGGCGTCAGCCTCTGCCGCGGCATCGCGCTCGGTGGCACTCCGCTTTGGCAGCAGGTGGTGCACGTGACCTTCCTCGCCGCGCTGGCCATCGCCGGGACGCTGATAGGCCGCCGGACCCTCGCCAGCCGGTTGTACGCGTGATGGCACTGGCGTGAGCGCGACGACGACTTCCCCGAGGGCGGCGCTCGGGCTGCGCATCGTGCCGCCCGCCCTCCTCGGCGCGCGCCGCGGTCAGCGGCTCGTCGAGCGCAACCTGTTCGTCTACCGCCGCACGTGGATGATCCTGCTGTCCGGCTTCTTCGAGCCCGTCTTCTACCTGGCCTCGGTCCGGCTGGGGCTGGGCACCTTGGTCGGCGACGTCGAAGTCGACGGCCGCAGCGTCCCCTACGCGGAGTTCGTCGCCCCGGCCCTGCTGGCGACGGCGGCCATGAACGGCGCCCTCTTCGACTCCACCATGAATGTCTTCTACAAGCTGAAGTACGCCCGGGTGTACGACGCCGTGCTCGCCACGCCGCTCGGCGTCGGGGACGTGGCGCTGGGCGAGATCGCCTGGGCGCTCCTGCGCGGCGCCATGTACTCGACGGGCTTCCTGGTGGTGATGGCCGCCATGGGGCTCACCAGCTCGCCGTGGGTCCTCGGGTGCCTGCCCGTCGCCGTCCTCATCGGCTTCGCGTTCGCAGCCGTCGGTCTCGCCGGGTGCTCCTACGCGTGCACGTGGGCCGACTTCACCTGGCTGGAGGCGGTCATGGTCCCGCTCTTCCTGTTCTCCGCCACGTTCTATCCCCTGTCCGTGTACTCGCCGGCCGCCCAGTGGATCGTGCGGGCCACGCCGCTCTACCACGGGGTCGCGCTGTGCCGGGCGTTCTCGTCCGGCCAGCTCTCGTGGGACCTGCTCGCCCACGTCGCCTACCTGGTCGTGATGGGGCTCATCGGCCTGCTCGTGGCCAGCCGCAGGCTTGGGGTGCTGCTCCTCACGTGAGCGTCACGTGAACACAGCGCCTCCGGCCGGGAACACCGGTCGGCTGGCCGGTGTTGACACCTTCGATCGCGACCAGGAGGTTGCCATGCTGTTCAGCCGTGGGAAGTCCGAGATGGTGGCGCCCGAGAAGGCGCTACCCGGACGCACGGACCAGACGACGCCCGTGTCCTCCGAGCACTTCATCAACGGCCATCCGCTCACGCCGCCGTGGCCCACCGGTTACCAGACCGCCGTGTTCGGCCTGGGTTGCTTCTGGGGAGCCGAACGGAAGTTCTGGGAGGCGAAGGGTGTGTGGAGCACCGCCGTCGGCTACGCCGGCGGGTACACCCCCAACCCCAGCTACGAGGAGGTATGCAGCGGTCGCACCGGCCATGCCGAGGTCGTGCTGGTGGTGTTCGATCCCGAGCAGGTCAGCTTCGACCAACTCCTGAAGGTGTTCTGGGAGGCGCACGACCCGACGCAGGGCATGCGCCAGGGGAACGACATGGGCACGCAGTACCGCTCCGCCATCTACTACGGCGACGAGGCTCAGCGGGAGGCGGCCGAGGCCAGCAAGGCCATGTTCGAGGAGAAGCTGGCCGGGGCCGGGTTCGGCGAGATCACGACGGAGATCGCCCCCGCGGGCGCCTTCTACTACGCCGAGCCGTACCACCAGCAGTACCTGGCCAAGAACCCCGGCGGGTACTGCGGGCTGGGCGGCACCGGCGTCAGCTGCCCCATCGGGGTCGCCAGCACCGACTGAACGGCGTCAACTCCAACCGTGGCCGCGGATGTCGGCGCCGTCGGCGTCGATGTCCTTCCCGGCCCATCGCAGCCGGCCGGGCGTGGCGGCCAGGCGGGCGACGAGGCCCTGCATGGGCGTGCCGTCGATCTCGGCGATCATGCCCGTCGCGGCCACGTGGGGATCGGCGGCGATGGCGGCCATGTCCATGACCGGCGCGACCGCCGCCTCGGCGGCCGCGAACCCGTCGAGCACGTCGGCGGCCGCGCGGGCCCCGATCCACGCGGCCACGATGGCGTCGAGCTCCTCACGATGCTCGACCCGTCCGGCGAAAGTGGCGAATCGGGGATCGTCCCCCACCCCGATCAGGCGCATCACCCGCCCGGCGACGGAGTCCGAGGACGTGGAGACAGCGACCCAGACGCCGTCGGCGCAGCGGTAGGTGCCGCGGGGGACGGTGTACGGGATGCCCGAGCCGAGGCGTGCCTGCTGCTCGCCGGTCAGCTGGTAGACGGAGATGAGCGGACCCATCAGCTGGAAGAGGGACTCCAGCAGGTTCACGTCGACGACCTGCCCGACGCCGGCGTGCAGGGCGACCATGGTGGCGAACGCACCGACCAGACCGGTCACCTCGTCCGTGAGCGCGATGGGCGGGAGGAGCGGCGGACCGTCGGGCTCGCCGGCGATCGCTGCGTAGCCCGACATCGCCTCGGCGATCGAGGCGAAGCCGGGCCGCCCCGCGTAGGGACCGGTCTGGCCGAAGCCGGTGACGCGGGTGATGACGAGGTCAGGGTTGCGGCTGTGCAGGACGTCCGGTCCGAGACCGAGGCGCTCCAGCGTCCCCGGGCGGAAGTTCTCGATGAGGGCGTGCGCGCCATCCACCAGCTCGAGGAGGACGGCGCGATCCTCGTCCGCCTTCAGGTCGAGGGCGACGAACCGCTTGTTGCGGTTGGCGAACTTCCACCACAGTCCGCGCCCGTCGCGCGGGTCCCGCCACGCCATGTTGCGCAGGCTGTCGCCCTCGGGCCGCTCCACCTTGATGACGTCCGCGCCGAAGTCGGCCAGGTAGCGCGCCACGCTCGGTCCCGCGATCACCGTGGACAGGTCGACCACGCGGAGATCGGCCAGGGGCAGGTCCGGCACGGCGGCGCAGCCTACGGCGGCGAAGCGATCAAAGGCCCCGATAGCGTCGGCGCGATGAGGGGCGGGACGGCACGAGCTGTTGCAACGGCACGAGCTGTTGCAATCGCAACGATCGCCCTGGTCTCGGTGGCCGGCGTCACCGCGTGCGCGCCGACAGCGCCCCCGCCCGGCGCCACCGCGAACGGCTGCGGCCGGGCGGCCGCGCCCGTGCTGACCCAGCAGCGGCAGCTGACCTCCGGCGGCGTGACCCGCCAGTACCTGCTGACCATCCCCGACGGCTACAACTCCGCCGTCCCGACGCCTCTCGTCCTGAACTTCCACGGCCTCGGGTCAGACTCCGATCCAGCAGGCCGTCTACACACAGCTCGACCAGCGGGCCAAGACGCGGGGGTTCATCGTTGCCACGCCGAACGGCATCGGCGGATCCATGGACGTCACGGCGCCCTCGGCCGACCACCAGTACATCGTCGAGCTGGTCCGCTACCTGAGCTCGATCCTGTGCGTCAGCCCGTCCGAGCGTTTCAGCGCTGGTTTGTCGATGGGTGGCTTCATGAGCACCGCGCTGGCCTGCGTGCCCGAGCTCCGGCTGCGGGCGGTGGCCGGCGTCGGCGGCCTGTTCGGGGCCTGCGCCAATGGCCGCTCGATGCCGGTGATCGCCTTCCACGGGACGCAGGACCCGATCGTCGCCTACGCCGTCGGTCGGGACTCCGTGACATCCTGGGCCGGCCGCAACGGATGCGGACCGACGCCGCTGGTGACTCGCGTCGGGACGGACATCCAGATCCGCACCTCCACCGGGTGCCGGGCCGGCCTGTCGGTCACCTTCTACACGGTCGAGGGCGGTGGGCACACCTGGCCGGACGGGCTGGTCGACCTTCCCGCGTTCGGGTCCACGACCCGGACGATCGACGCCACCGACCTCATCCTCGACTTCTTCAGCGCGCGGTAGCCACCCACTCCGCCAGCCGGCGGCAGCCCTCGGCGATGTCGTCGCCGCGGCCGGAGTACGAGAAGCGCACGAAGTGATGGCCGCGCACGAGGTCGAAGTCGATGCCGGGTGTGGTGGCCACGCCCGCCTCGTCCAGCCACCGGCGGCAGAGCTCTAGCGAGTCAGTGGCCAGCTGCGACACGTCGGCGTAGACGTAGAAGGCGCCGTCGGCCGCAGCGCGGTCGATGAGGCCGGCGGCGGCCAGACCGTCCAGGAGGACTCCCCGGTTCGCGGCGTAGCGGGTTACGTGGCCGTCGAGCTCCTCGCCGCAGCCGAAGGCGGCCACCGCGGCAAGTTGGGACAGCGTCGGCGCGCAGATGTAGAGGTTCTGTTGGAAGCGCTCCACCGCGGCCATCAGGGAGGGCGGCGCGGTGATCCAGCCCAGCCGCCATCCGGTCATGCAGAAGTACTTGGAGAAGCTGCTCACGACCACGGCGCCGCGATCGAGCGCCAGCGCGGTCTCCGCCCGCTGCCCGTAGGCGATGCCGTGGTAGATCTCGTCGGACACGAGCTGCACGCCGTGCGACCGGCACCAGTCGACGAGGGCGGCGAGGCGCTCGGTTGGCAGGACGGTCCCCGTGGGATTGGACGGGCTGGCCACCACGAGGCCGTCGAGCGGACCCGCGGCCTCGACCACGTCGGGGGTCGGCGCCCACCGGGTGTCGGGACCGACGGGGATGGCGACGGGCTCGACACCGAGCGCCCGCAGCGTGTTGCGATAGCAGGGGTAGCCGGGTTCGACCACGCCCACCCGCTGGCCCGGTTCGAAGCAGGCCAGGAAGGCCAGCGTGAAGCCGGCCGACGCACCGGCCGTCACGACGATGTGCGCGGGGTCGACGTCGACCCCGTACCAGTCGAGGTAATGGCCGGCGATCGCCTCGCGCAGCGAGAGCAGACCGGGCGCGTTGGTGTAGCCGATGGTGTCCCGGTCGAGCGCGAGCTTTGCGGCTTCCCGGACGGCGACAGGGGCGGGCGCGGAGGGCTGGCCCACCTCCAGGTGGATGACGGAGGCCCCGGTCGCCTCGCGCTCGGTGGCCAGCCCGGCCATCTCCATGGCGTGAAACGGCGGGATGGCCCGCCCTCGCTCGCTCCGCTCGCTCACGCGAGTGCCTCCCGGGGGCTGCGCCCCCGGACCCCATCACCAGCCGGCTCGCTACCGCTCGCCCGGCTGGCCCGCCCTCGCTCGCTCCGCTCGCTCACGCGAGTGCCTCCCGGGGGCTGCGCCCCCGGACCCCATCACCAGCCGGCTCGCTACCGCTCGCCCGGCTGGCCCGCCCTCGCTCGCTCCGCTCGCTCACGCGACGACGTTGAAGCCGGCGGGCAGGGCCCGGCGGCCGGTCATGGCCAGGAGCAGCACGGGCAGATCCGCCAGCTCGGCCAGCACGCCGAGCATGACGTTCGTGGCCGAGGCCGGCAGCGCCAGCGGCTGGTCCGTGGCCGTCTGCAGATCGAGCGTGTGAAGCCCCAGCTCGACCACGCGGGTGGGCAGGTAGTCGGCCAGGCGCATCGGACCGACGAACGTCTCCCCCACGTGCTCGTCGGGTGTGGCTGCGAGGCGGGCGATCGCCTGCTCCGCTGTCATCCGCGCCGTGGCCACCGGGTCCACCAACCGCGCTCCGGCTTCCCGGCCCCGCTCGGCCACCCCGACATGCACGCCGGGCACCGCCGACACCGCGCGGTAGAAGCCCGGCGCGCTGTCGACGACGGGGTTCTCCCCGGTGGTGTCGCACAGCCGCTGCAGCGTCCCGAAGGCGCGCAGCGCGTGCCCCGTCAGCTCGCGCACGGTCCATTCGCCCAGCCCGGGCCGGTCCCACTGGTCGAGCTGCACCTCTGACACCGTGGCCAGGAACACCTCGGCGGCGTCCGGGAACGCCGCCCGCACGGTCAGCGGGTCGAGATGGTGAAACACCTGTCCTCCAGCCGGCCGAGGGCGTACGTCTCGTAGTCGACGCCGAAATCCTGGTACAGGTGCCGGCACCGCTCACTCCAGGCCAGGGCCGCGGGCGTGGAGATGCGGTGATGGATCTGCGTGATGCCACCCTCGTACACGCGGTACTCGGCCCACGACCCGGGGAAGTCCTTCACGCAGGCCACCTCGATGAAGGGCACGACGCCGGTGCGGTCGAGGTGGCGGACCCGGTTGCGGTGGGTGTGGCCCGCCGCGTACGCGACGATGCGCGGCTGCCGGGCCACGACGTCCGCCAGGGCGTCCGAATCGTCGGGGTTGATCCCGAAGTAGTCCGGCGGCCTCGTCCCCGAGGCGCCCCCGACCCAGGTTTGGTGGTGTCCCATGACGATGACGGGCCGGTCCGCCTCGCTGGCCACGGTGTCGAGCCAGGCCAGCTGTTCCGGACCGACCCGGCCGGTCGTCACCGTCGGGATGACCGTGTCCAGCAGGGCCAGCCGGACCCCGGGCAGGTCGACGACCTCGTCGCCGGCGTACGAGTCCTGCCCGCGGTAGGCGTCGTGGTTGCCCCTCACGACGTGGAGGCGGTCCCCGAAGGCGCCGCGGTAGCAGGCCTCGAACGCCGCGAACTCCTCGTCCATGCCGTCCATGGTCAGATCGCCCTTGGCGACGACCGCGGCCGGCTCCAGCGCCGCGATCTCCCCGACCGCGCCGTGGTTCATCGTCTCCGGGTACGGCGGCTCTCCCGGCTCGACGCGCTGGATGGGTCCGAGCGGGCTGTCGTCGATCCGCCCGGCTTCGATCTCACCGAAGTGAACGTCGTTCACCGTGGCGAAGACGCAGAGCAGCTCGCCACCGGGGCGCGGCAGCGTGCGGACCGCCACGCCTTCGAGCTCGTAGTCGGTCTCCGGTTGCAGACCGTCGTGGCGATGGACGTGCTCGCCCTCGTGCAGGACGGCGAAGTCGTCGGCGACGGTGCTGAGGTCCACGACGCGGGACGGTAGCGGCCGGGCGATGCGTTGCCTCCCGCCCAGATCCGGGCCCCCTGCACTATCCGGGTCAGCGCCAGGGTCGAGGGCGGCGGGCGGTGGACGGCCCGGCCCACCAGCGGCCGCTGAAGCGCCACGTGTCGTGACGCTCCGGCACGGTCGGGACCACCACCACGGGCCGCGGCCACAGCGCCTCCACGGCGGCGGCGATCACTGCGGCCTCCAACTCGCTCGGCCGGCCGATCGCCTCACGCCCGACAGCCAGCGCGGGCGGCACGCGAAGCGTCGATCCGTCGGGCGGTCCCCAGCCGCCAGTCGTCGCCGTCACAGCGGCATGTTCCCGTGCTTGCGGCGGGGGAGCTCCTCGCGCTTGGTCTTCAGCATGGCCAGCCCGGCGATCAGCTTCGTGCGGGTGTCCGCGGGGTCGATGACGTCGTCGATGTAGCCCCGCTCGGCGGCCGCGTACGGGTTGGCGTAGCGCTCGGTGTACTCGGCCACGAGCTCGGCCCGCCGCGCCGTCGGATCCGCGGCCTGTTGCAGCTCCCGCCGGTAGACGATCTCGACCGCGCCTTGCGGGCCCATTACAGCGAGCTCGGCCGTCGGCCAGGCATAGGAGAGGTCCGAGCCGATGGACTTGGAGTCCATCACGACATAGGCGCCGCCGTACGCCTTACGGGTGATGACCTGGATGCGGGGCACCGTGGCCTCGCAGTAGGCGTACAGGAGCTTGGCGCCGTGGCGGATGATGCCGCCGTACTCCTGGTCCACGCCGGGGAGGAAGCCGGGCACGTCGACCAGGGTGATGAGGGGGATGTTGAAGGCGTCGCAGGTGCGCACGAAGCGGGCAGCCTTCTCCGCGCTCTCGATGTCGAGCACGCCGGCCAGCACCATCGGCTGGTTGCCGACCACACCGACCGACTGGCCGTCCAACCGGCCGAACCCGCACACGATGCTGCGGGCCCAGTGCGGGAAGTACTCGAAGAACTCGCCGTCGTCGAGGACCTCCCTGATGACCTTCTTCATGTCGTAGGGCTGGTTGGGGCTGGCCGGGAGGATCTCCCGGAGCGACTCGCAGAGGCGGTCGGGCGAGTCGGTGGTCTCGACCGTCGGCGCCGGCTCCATGTTGTTCTGGGGGAGGAAGCCGAGCAGGAAGCGGACGTCCTCGAGGCAGGACTTCTCGTCGGGGGCCACGAACGTGGCGACGCCGGACTTGCTGGCGTGGCTCATCGCCCCGCCCAGCTCCTCCAGCGTGACGTCCTCACCGGTGACCGTGCGCACCACGTCCGGCCCGGTGATGAACATGTGGGACTTCTCGCGGACCATGAAGATGAAGTCCGTCATGGCCGGGGAGTACACGGCGCCGCCGGCGCACGGTCCGAGCACCACGCTGATCTGGGGGACGACACCCGAGGCGAGCACGTTCCGGTAGAAGATGCCGCCGTAGCTGGCCAGCGACACCACGCCCTCCTGGATGCGGGCGCCGGCGCCGTCGTTCAGGCCGATGACCGGCGCACCCACCCTCAGCGCCATGTCCATGAGCTTGTGGATCTTCTCGGCGAAGACCTCCCCGAGCGCGCCGCCGAACACCGTGAAGTCCTGGCTGAAGACGAAGACGTTGCGGCCTTCGATGGTGCCCCAGCCGGTGATGACGCCGTCCGTGTAGGGCCGCTCCTCGAGACCGGCGGCGTGGGCCCGGTGACGGGCCAGCAGGTCCAGCTCCTGGAAGCTGTCCGGATCGAGCAGGTACTCGATGCGCTCGCGCGCCAGCATCTTGCCCTTGGCGTGCTGACGCTCCACCGCCCGCGGGGAGCCGGCCGCATACGCCTGGTCCTTGCGCTTGCGCAGCTCCTCCAGGCTGTCCTGCATCGGGTCAGTCACGGCGGACGACGCTACTTCGCCCGGGATGCACCGGTCAGGTGACGCCGCGGCCCGGCGACGGACCGCGGCGAGGGGCGTGGTGCGGACGCGTCAGGTGGTGAGGAGGTAGCTCACGGTGACGCTCACCTCGAGCTCACGTTCACCGGCCTCGATCGGTGCCGAGTCGGCGGCCATGGTCATGCGGGCCGACTTCGCGTACACAGGGGCGTGCGCCTCGCTGCGCTCGTCGATCGTCAGCACCTTGCCGACGCGGGCTCCGGCGGCCGCGGCCAGCTCCTCGGCCTTGACCCTGGCCGCGGCCATCGCGCTCGCACGCGCTCGCGTGAGCACCGGTTCGGGTTCGGACACGGCGAAGTCCAACCCTTGGATCACGACGTCGTCGCCCACGATGCCGGCCACGGTGTCGAGCAGCCCTCCGGCCTGGGCGATGTCGCGCAGGCGCACCGACAGCGTGTTGCGGGCCTGGTAGCCCTCGACCCTCCGGCTCTCGCCGTAGTCCGGCCAGATGCTGAGCTCCGCGGTCGCCAGGTCCCGGTCCTCCACCCCGCCCTCCTTGAACGCGGCGATGGCGGCCCGGGTCCGCTCGTTGGCCTGGGAGAGCGCCTCCCGGGCCGTCGCCGCCCGGACCATCACCCCGAGCGACACGGTGAGCTCGTCGGGGACGGCCGCCGCCTTCCCGGCGGCGGAGACGGTCACGGAGCGGCGCTGCTTGCCCATCGGCCGGAACCTATCGGGCCGAGTTCAGGAGGCGAGCTCGTAGACGACGGTCACGGCCAGGTTGAGCTCCTGCTGGCCGGGCTCGAGCGGCACGCTGCCCCCGGCGGCATCAGCGGCCGCCGCCTCGGTCCGGAAGACCGGGATGTCGGGCACGCTGCCCTCGACGATCGACACGATGTCACCGAGCGACAGCCCACTGGCCGAGGCCAGCTGCTCGGCCTGCGTCTTGGCGTTGGTCAGCGCGTCCTCCCGGGCCGCTTCCCGCAGGGTGCCGGTGTCGTCGATGGTGAAGGACACGCCCTCGAGCACGATCTCGTCGCCGACCACCCCGGCCGTGGCGTCGATGATCGTGCCGGCGTTCTCGATGTCGCGGATCTTCACGCTCACCGTGTTGCCCGCCTCGTAGCCCGTGATCTGGCGGCCGTCGTTGCCGTACTGCGGGTAGACGAACACGTTCGTCGTCGTGATGTCCTCCTTCTCCACCCCGCCGAAGTCGAGGGCGGCGAGAAGGTCGGTGGCCTTCTGGTTGGCCAGGTCGAGCGCCTCGTTGGCGGACTCGGCCCGCGTGCGCACGCCGAGCTGCACGATGGCGGTGTCAGGGGTGCCAGACGCCGTACCGTCCGCGGTGACGGTCACCGTGCGGAGGGTGTCGGAGCTGCTCGTCGCCCCCCCGCCACCACCGCCGGCCCCTCCGTTCGCGGTCGTGGTCGTCTCCTGGGCGTCGGCCGGCTTCGGGCCGTCGTCGACGGCGGCCACCACGCCGACCGCCACCACACCGCCCACCACCGCGGCGCCAACCGCCCACAGCCATCGTGCTTGCATCTGCATTCCTCCTGGATCGTCGGTCGTTGGACGGCGGTCGGGGCCGGTCGGTTCCCGGGCTGGCAGTCTGGTGCCGTGCCCCTTCCCCTCCAGCCACCGCTGCGGCCCATGCTGGCCAAGCTGACCAACGATCTGCCAGAAGGCGACGGCTGGTTGTACGAACCCAAGTGGGACGGTTTCCGGTGCGTCGTGTTCCGCGACGGCGACGACGTCGAGCTCGGGAGCCGCAACGAGCGTCCGCTCACCCGCTACTTCCCCGAGCTGCTGGACCCGTTGCGGGAGCAGCTGCCCGAGCGTTGCGTGCTGGACGGTGAGATCGTCATCCCGTCGGCGGCCGACGAAGGTCTCGACTTCGACGCGCTGCTCCAGCGCATCCACCCGGCCGAGTCACGCGTGCGCCGCCTGGCCGCCGAGACCCCGGCCGCGATCGTCTTCTTCGACGCGCTCGCGGTCGGTGATCGCGAGCTCACCGAGGAACCGCTGTCGGAGCGCCGCGAGGTGCTCCAGTCGGTGCTCCCTGATCCGTCGCCGCCGCTCTACCTGACGCCGGCGTCGGACGACCCCGAGGTTGCTCGGGCCTGGTTCCATCGGTTCGAAGGCGCGGGATTGGACGGCATCGTGGCCAAGCGGCTCGACGGGCCGTACACGCCCGACAAGCGCACCATGATCAAGGTGAAGCACGCGCGCACCGCCGACTGCGCGGTGGCCGGCTACCGCATCCACAAGGACGGGAACGGCGTCGGCTCGCTGCTCCTCGGCCTCTACGACGACGAGGGCACCCTCCATCACGTGGGGGTGGCGGCCGGATTCACCGCCAAGCGGCGACCTGAGCTGCTGGCCGAGCTGCAGCCGTTGACAGAGGACGCCACCGAGGGCCATCCGTGGCAGCGGTGGGCCGAGGTCATGGCCCACGAGGAGGGCCGCATGCCGGGCGGGGGGAGCCGGTGGAACGCCGGCAAGGACCTCTCGTGGGTGCCGATCCGGGTGGAGCGGGTGGCCGAGGTGACGTTCGGGCAGCTCCAGAGCGGGCGGTTCCGCCACGGCGTGAAGCTCATCCGGTGGCGTCCCGACCGCACACCGGAGAGCTGCACGTACGACCAGTTGGACGTCGCCGATCCGGTCCGATTCGACGAGCTCTTCGCCCCGTCCTGATCGCGGGGCGAGCAGGCCCGCTACGAGATGAAGCCGGCGTAGAAGTAGAGGATCAGCGCACCGTCACGGACCTCGAGGACCGCGAGGTCGACGACGCTGGTGCCCGACCGCGGCAGCGGTTGGAGGACGTTGTCGTCATCACGGGAGGCGACGCTCTGGAGTAGGACGGCCGGCGCGTCGGCGTGGGTGAAGAACAGCTCTCCCACGTCGACCGGGGCCGAGCTGAACCCGCCCCTCGGGTTCGTCCGTAGGTCGTTCACCACGGTCTCAGGAGATGTGCCTCCTGCGATGGGCGTCGCGATGAGCTCGTCGTAGCTGGTGGCGAGGGCCGACAAGAGCTCGGCCAGAGCCGTCCCGTCGCTGCGGCGGTTCACGCCGTCGGTGCCAGACGACGCCTGGACCGGTTCGACGCCGAACAACTCGATGGCCGTCGACGAGTCGAGCGGGACTTCGAGCGTGCGCTCGTCGTCGGACAGGCCGACCTCGTCGGGGCCGTAGGTGCCGTCGGCGTCAGGGGAGCACTCGCGCACGCCGTCGGCGCAGGGGACGCGCCTCCGCACGGAGATGCCGAGACGGGTGGGATCGTCGGGCGACCACGAGGAGACGTCGGCCCAGTAGAACCCGTCAGCGAGCGACTGGCCGGTGGGTGTGAACTCCGGCGACGCCGGGCCGGTGGCGTTCGCCCCGCAGCACGTCACGAGGCCGAAGGTCGGGAGCGGAGCGGAGGACCAGGTCTCAGCAACCGGGGGTGTGCTGGGGACCGTGGTGGGTGTCGTGGCCTGTGTCGTGGCCGCGGGAGTGGTGGGTGTCGTGCTGGGCGTCGTGGTCTCGACGTCTGGGCCGTCGGTCGTACCGGCCGCGACGACCGGGTCGTCACTCGGGCGGTTCAGCACCACCACCCCGACGACCGCGGCCGCGGCGGCCGCGACCGCCACGGCGGCGAGCGTGACCATCCGGCGCCGGCGGCGAGGGTGCCCATCGATCTGGATGACGCTCAGACCCTCGAGGGCGTTCTCGAGTGGCCTCGGCCGTCGGGGTGGTGGCGCGGAGCCGGGCCCCGGCGTCGCGGAGCTGCTGGTCGAGATCGTTCATGAAGTCGCCTCCTCTGCTGGGTCGCCGAGCGCTCGTGCCAGTGCGGCCCGGGCGCGCGAAAGGTGGGTCTTCACGCTGCCCTCGGAGCACTCCAGGATCTCGGCCACCTCGACCACCGACCGGTCCTCCACGTAGTACAGGACGACCGCGAACCGCTGTTGCTCGGGCAGCTCGCGGACCAGTTGCCACAGCCGCTCGTCGCCCATGGCCGGGGCGTCGGCCGTCTCGGGCTCGATGCCGACGCGCCGGAGCGCCACGACCTCACGACCTCGGCGGCGGCGGACGTTCGAGGCGCGGTTCAGCGCCACCCGCCGTACCCAAGCGCCGGGGCGCTCGTAGCGGCTGACGGTCGGCCAGGACTGCTGGGCGGTGGCCAACGCCTCCTGGGCCACGTCCTCTGCTCGGCCCCGGTCGCCGAGCAGAGCGTGGACCATCGGCACCAGCCGCGGGTACTCACTGCGAAAGAAATCGTCGAAGTGCACCGGGATCGCCGACTCCCTCGTGACAGCCGATGTGCTGATCATCGACCCCCACACACCGCACCGACTGGTGCGGTTGACAGCTCAGGTGTCGGTGCGCAGCTCGCTGCCGTGCACGATCAGCGCATAGAGGACGAACACGCAGAGGACGATGACGATCATCGACCAGATCGGATAGCCGCGCACGGTCCCGAAGTGGGCGATGGCCTCCAGGCCGACGAGAATGATGGCGACCACGCGGGCCCAGGTCTTGCCCTGGAGGATGCCGAAGGCGGCGAACAGGACCAGCACGCCGATGATCAGCGCCGTCCACCCCCAGCGGTTGGCCGTCTCCTCCGCGTACGAGCCCAATGCCCCCTCGCCCCAGCTGTCGTCGAAGATGGCGATGAGACCGCCGATGATGCTGAACACTCCCATCATCACCATGATCACGGCGGCGAAGACGATCCAGCCGACCCACCCGGTGACGTCGCGTTGCATGTTGTCCATTGGTAACCCCTCCGGATCCCGGGCCGGGAGGACCTACCTCCTCGGCACGCGCAGTCTCGCACCGCGCGTGAGGGGTGCTGCGTGATGGTCGGCCTGGCCGGCCGAGCGGTCAGCGCTCAGGCCGCGGCGAGGTCGAGCAGCCCGGGCTCGAAGACCCTGAAAGGACCCAGCTCGTCGTAGCGGATCACGATGGGGGTCGAACCGTCGCACACGTCGAGGATGACCGACTCGTCACCCGCCAGCAGCACGAGCGCGGTCACGGCGTCGCCGTCGTGGTCGATCTCGATGACGGCACCGTCCCGAAGGCCGGCCGGCGTGGTGAGGGCGGTTGTGTCGTTCATCTCCGAGTCCCTGTGGTGCGTACCCGTGTGGGTGTCGTTCGAACTGTGCAACGATCCAGAGCCGGTCGGTGTTCCTGCGGATGCTGGGTCAGGGGTCACACCGGTCGCTGTCACACGAGCAGGACGACACCGACGTCCAGTCATGACGCCGACCGCCCGTCATTGTCGAGGCTCCGTCCAGCCGGACGCGACACACCCCCTCGGTAGTCTCGGCCCATGGCCCACCAGTCCCTGTACCGCCGCTACCGGCCCCGGCGGTTCGACGAGCTCAAGGGACAGGAGCACGTGGTGCGGGTGCTGCGCAACGCCGTCCGGGAGGACCGGGTGGGCCACGCCTACCTGTTCAGCGGCCCCCGCGGGACGGGCAAGACGTCGTCGGCCCGCATCCTGGCCAAGGTGCTCAACTGCGAGCAGCCCGAGGACGGCGAGCCGTGCGGCCGCTGCGCTTCGTGCGTGGCCGTGGACGCGGGCAGCAGCTTCGACGTCCACGAGCTCGACGCGGCCAGCAACAACGGCGTCGACAACATCCGGGAGCTGATCGAGCGGGCGTCGTACACCACGACGGGGCGGCACAAGGTGTACATCCTCGACGAGGTGCACATGCTGTCTCGCGCTGCGGAGGCCGCGCTCCTCAAGACCCTGGAGGAGCCGCCGCCCCACGTGGTGTTCGTGCTCGCGACGACCGATCCGCAGAAGGTCAGCCCGACCATCCGCAGCCGCACCCAGCACCTCGAGTTCCACCTCCTGCCGGCGGAGGAGTTGGAGGCCCATGTCCGGTGGGTGGCCGCGGACGCTGGCCTCGCCGTCAGCGACGAGGCCATCGAGGCCGTGCTGCACATGGGCGCGGGGTCGGCCCGGGACACGCTCTCCGCCCTGGACCAGGTGGTCGCCGCGGGCGGCGTAGCGCCGGAGCTCGTGCCCTTGGACGAGCTGGTCGAGGGGCTGGTCGAGACGGATCCCGGCCGGGCTGTGGCCGCCCTCGCCGCCGCGCTCCACTCGGGGCGGGACGCCCGCAGCCTGGCCGAGGAGCTCATCGCCCACCTTCGGGACGGCTTCCTGCTCCTGGTGGCGCCCGACCTCGTCCAGCTTCCGGACCGGCGGCGCGCGGTCGTCGCCGACCAGGCGGAGCGGCTGGGACTGCCCGGGACGGTGCGGGCCATGGAGGTCCTCGGCGAGGTGCTGGTGGAGTTGCGCCATGCCCCCGACCCCCGCGTCCTCCTGGACGTGGCGCTGGTCAAGCTGACCAACGTCGACGCCGACTCGTCGCCGTCCGCCCTCCTCGCCCGCATCGAGAAGCTCGAGCGGGCGCTGGCGGCGGCACCCACTTCGACCGCTCCCGCCGGTCCTGGCGCGCCGGGTGCGCCGACGTCCGCGGCCGACGCGGGCGAGGGTACGCGCCGGGCCCGCCTCGGGAGTGCGGTCCCCAGCGCGGCGTCGCCGCCGGAGCCCGAAATGCCGGCTGCGCCACCGCCCGAGGCTGCGGCGCCGGCGGCGGCACCCGAGCCCACCAGCCCGGCGCCCACGCCGGAGCCCCCGGCGTCGGCCACGGCCGAGAGCGCGGCCGGTCCCAGCCGTGACGAGCTCACGCTGGCCTGGGCCGATGACCTCCTGCCCCGGCTCTCGCGCCAGGCCAAGCCGGTGTTGGCCGCCGCCCGCTGGGTGGACACCGACGCGGGCGTCGCCCTGGCCGTCCCGAACGAGCCCCATCGCGCCCGGTGCGAGCAGCACCGCGCCGAACTGGAGGGAGCGCTCGCCACCTACTTCGGCCGGCCGGTGACCGTGACCTTCGTGGTGGAGGGCGCGTCCATCGGGGGCGGCGCGGGCACCGGGCGCGACAACCCTGGCCCCGCCGGCCGGACCGCGGCCGGAGGCTCCCCTGCCCGCTCGCGCCGTGAGCCCGATCCCGAACCCGACCCCGACGAGTCCATCGATCCGGCCGAGCTCGTGAACGCCGCACCGGAGCACGACCTCGCGCCGCTGGAGCGAGTGGCCCAGGCGTTCCCCGGCGCTGAGTTCGTCGAGGAGGGCTGAGCCGCCGCATGCCCGCGACCTACGCCCCGCCCGTCCAGGCGCTGATCGACGAGCTCGGCCGGCTCCCGGGCATCGGACCCAAGTCCGCCCAGCGGATCGCCTTCCACCTCCTCAAGCTCCCCGCCGACGACGCCGCCCGGCTGGCCCGGGCCATCACCGAGGCCAAGGCGCGGGTCCGGTTCTGCGAGCGCTGCTGGAACGTGGCCGAAGACGCCGAGTGCGGCATCTGCCGGGACGGCCAGCGCGACACCAGTCAGGTGTGCGTCGTCGAGGAGGCGCGCGACATCGTGGCGCTCGAACGCACGGGCGAGTTCCGCGGTCGGTACCACGTGCTGCTCGGCGCCATCAGCCCCATCGACGGCGTCGGCCCCGAGCAGCTCAAGGTGCGGGAGCTGCTGGCCCGCCTCGAACCCGAGGGCGTCGAGGAGGTCATCCTCTGCACCAACCCGAACGTCGAGGGCGAGGCGACCGCGCTGTACCTCGCCCGGCTGCTGAAGCCGCTCGGCGTGCGGGTCACCCGGCTGGCCAGCGGCCTCCCGGTCGGCGGCGACCTGGAGTACGCCGACGAGCTCACCCTCGGCCGCGCCCTCGAGGGCCGCCGCGACGTCACGACCTGACCGCCGGACGTCCTTCCGGAAACAGCCGGACGGACAACACAAAGGACCGGTGCCCGGAGGCACCGGCCCTGAGATGCACTGGGGTACCGCCCCTCGAGGTGGTAGCGGGCGGACAGGCCACCTTGACGACCGGTACCCCAGACCTTCCAGCATCGGAGCCATTCGCAGGTTCCGTTGCCTTGTTTCGTTTACGTTACAACGGTGTCGAACCGGTGACAAGCACCGGACGGTCTGATCGCGCCAGATTTCCCGCTCTCGCCACGCTCCGCGCGTCGAACCGCCGTCAGCCTCCAGTTAGCAGGGCGACCAGCGTGGTCCGCCAACGTGCATCGTCCCTGGTCAGAGTGAGCGGACGAGCAGGGCATCGCCCTGACCGCCACCGCCGCAGAGCGCGGCAGCCCCCAGGCCGCCACCCCGCCGCTTGAGCTCGTGGAGGAGGGTCAGCGCCAGCCGGTTGCCGCTCATGCCGATCGGATGACCGAGCGCGATGGCCCCGCCGTTCACGTTGACGACATCGTCGGCTATCCCGAGCTCGGCCATCGACGCCAGCCCGACCGCGGCGAAGGCCTCGTTGATCTCGAACAGGTCCACGTCGCCGATGGATTTCCCCGCCCGGTCGAGCGCGGCCATGATCGCTCGGCTGGGCTGGTGGAGCAGGCTGGCATCGTCGGGACCGGCGACCATCCCGAACGACACGACCTCACCGAGGGGCGTCGAGGCCGCGGCGCTCCGCCTCCGCCTTCGACATGACGACGATGGCCGAGCCGCCGTCGCTGATCTGGCTGGCGTTGCCGGCGGTGATCGTGCCCTCCTTGTCGAAGGCGGCCCGCAGTCCGCCGAGGGACTCGGCGGTCGTGCCCGGGCGCACACCCTCGTCGGTCTCGAAAAGGAGCGGGTCGCCCTTGCGTTGCGGGACCGACACCGAAACGGTCTCGGCCTCGAACCGGCCGTCCTTGATGGCGGCTGCGGCCCGCTCGTGGGACTTGGCGGCGAGGTCGTCCTGCGCGTCGCGGCTGATGCCGCCGGCGGTGTATCGCTCCGTCGACACGCCCATGAGGCAGGCGTCGAACGCGCACCACAACCCGTCCTTGACGATGGCGTCCGCCAGCTCGGTGTTGCCGTACCGGAACCCACCCCGTGCACCAGGGGCGAGGTAGGGCGCGTTCGTCATGGACTCCATGCCCCCGGCCACCACGATGTCGGCTTCGCCGGCGGCGATCATCTGGTCGGCCAGGTAGACGGCGTTCAGCCCGGAGAGGCAGACCTTGTTGACGTTGACCGACGGCACCCGCAGCGGGATGCCGGCATTGACCGCGGCCTGGCGCGCCGGCACCTGGCCCTGACCCGCCATGAGCACCTGCCCCATGATGACGTGGTCGACGTCCTCGGGGCTCACACCGGCGCGCTCGAGCGCGGCCGCGATGGCAAAGCCGCCGAGCTCGGCGGCGCTGAACGAGGCCAGGCCTCCGCTGAGCTTGCCGATCGGGGTACGGGCTCCGGCGACGAGGTACGAACCAGGCATGGCGGGTCCTCCGCTGCTTCTCGTGCGTGGGGTGGTTCCGAAGACGGACGGTACTCCCACGGCCCGCATCCCGTCAGGCGGCGACCCGCGCCTGGTTCGCCCCGAGTCAGACGGCGATGAGGACGAGCGCGCCGCCGGCCAGCACCAGCCCGACGCCTTGGGTGGCCGACAGGCGCTCATGGGTCACGACGATGGCCAGCACCACCGTGGCCACCGGGTACAGGGCGGCGATCACGGCCACGATCGAGAGCAGCCCCTCCTGCGTGGCGAGGAGGAAGGAGACGTTGGCGGTGACGTCGAGCACGCCGGCAACCATGGCGAGACCCAAGACGTGCCGGGGCGTGAACACCGGGACGGTCCGGAACAGCGCGAGGCCCACGGCGAGCGCCACTGACGTGAGCCGGCCGACCGCCAGCGGCCAGAGCCCCGACGACTCGTCGATCCCCGAGATGAGGATGAAGAAGCCGCCGAAGCCCAGACCGGATCCGACCGCCACCAGCAGCGACGACCGGTCCGGCCGTCCCATGGGTCCGTTCTGGCTCACCAACCACACGGCCACCAACGCGACGGCGATGCCGGCGGTGGCCAGCACGCCCGGACGCTCGCCGTCCACCAGACCCCAGATGACCGGGACGGCGGCAGCGATCACCGCGGACACCGGTGACACCACGGCCATCACGCCGCTGGCCAGTCCCTTGTAGAGCAGGACCACACCGATGCAGCCGCAGATCCCCGCGACCGCGCCCCGCCCGAGATCCGACGGACGAACCGCCTCCGCGCCGACGATCGCCGCCACCACGACCAGACCGGTCAGCCCGACGAGGTGGGCGGTGGCCGTGACCGTCAGCGGGGATGCCCGGCGAGCGGCGAGGCCGCCGGAGAAGTCGCCGACGCCGTACGCGAGCGCGGTGAGCAGCGCGAGGGCGACGGCCATCGGACGATCATGCCCGCTCTCCTCGCCGGACGCGATTTTGGGACAGCCTCCCTACCGCTCGGTAACATCCGGCCATGGAGCAGATCCTGGCTGCCATCCAGGCGGGGGCGGGCGGAGAGGAGCTGGCTGCCCTCCCCATCCCGGAGTCCTACCGCGCCGCGTTCGTGCGCCGAGAGGACGCGGACATGTTCGAGGGGTTGGCCTCGGCCGACAAGGACCCGACCAAGAGCCTCCACGTCGGCGAGGTGGCCACACCGTCCATAGCCCCCGACGAGGTGTACCTGGCCGTGATGGCCAGCTCCATCAACTTCAACACGGTGTGGACCAGCATCTTCGAGCCGTTGCCGACATTTGCGTTCCTCGACCGGCTGGGACGGGAGAGCGAGTGGGGCGCCCGGCACGCCCTGCCGTACCAGGTGGTCGGCTCGGACGCGTCCGGCGTGGTGCTGAAGGTGGGCTCGGCGGTGCGGCTCTGGAAGCCGGGCGACCGGGTGACCGTGCACTGCAACTACGTGGACGACCAGGACCCGAGCGCGCACGACGACTCGATGCTGGCGGCCAACGAGCGCATCTGGGGGTTCGAGACGAACTTCGGCGGCCTGGCCGACCTCGCCATCGTCAAGGCCAACCAGCTCATGCCCAAGCCCACCCACCTCACCTGGGAGGAGGCGGCGGTCAACGCGCTGTGCAACTCCACCAGCTACCGCATGCTGGTGTCGCACAACGGCGCGGCGATGAAGCAGGGCGACGTGGTGCTGGTGTGGGGTGCCACGGGAGGCATCGGTGGCTACGCCGTGCAGTACGTGCTGAACGGAGGAGGCATTCCCGTCGGGGTCGTCTCTTCACCGGAGAAGGCGGCGCTCCTGGAGGACCTCGGCGTCGAGGCCGTCATCGACCGCAAGGCCGAGCAGTACCGGTTCTGGTCGGACGAGCACACCCAGGACGAGGGCGAGTGGCGGCGCTTCGGCAAGCAGATCCGCTCGCTCGTCGGCGAGGACCCGGACATCGTGTTCGAGCACCCGGGCCGCCAGACCATGGGCGCGTCGATCTTTGTGTGCAAGCGGGGCGGCAAGGTCGTGACCTGCGCCGCCACCAGCGGCTACATGGTCGAGTTCGACAACCGGCACTTCTGGATGAAGCTGAAGCGGCTCATCGCCAGCCACTTCGCCAACTACCAGGAGGCCTGGAACGCCAACCGCCTGATCTCGCTGGGGCACATCCAGCCCCTGCTCTCGGCCGTCCACCCGCTCGAGCAGGTCGGCGATGCGGCGCTCAAGATCCACCGCAACGAGCACGAGGGCAAGATCGGCGTCCTCTGCCTGGCCCCCGAGGAGGGGCTCGGCATCGACGACCCCGAGCGCCGCGACCGGATCGGCGAGGACCGCATCACCGTGTTCCGCCGCCACGGCGGCTGAAGGCAAGATCACGACATGCTGCTGACCGAGATCGATCACGTCGCCATCGCCGTGCGGGACCTCGATGCCGCCGTCGACTACTACCAGCGAGCCTTCGGCGCCACCGTCGATCACCGCGAGGTGGTCGAGAGCGACGGCGTGGAAGAGGTGCTGCTCAAGGTGGCAGACAGCTACATCCAGCTCCTCACGCCCACCCGCGAAGACTCGCCGGTGGCCAAGGCCATCGAGAAGCGGGGCGAGGGGCTGCACCACGTCGGCTACAGGGTCGACGACTGCGGCGAGGCGCTGGCGGCCATGATCGCCGCGGGCGCCACGGCCATCGACCAGGCTCCCCGCCCGGGCAGCCGGGGGACGACCGTGGCCTTCATCCACCCGAAGGGGAGCTTCGGGACGCTGATCGAGCTCGTCCAGGAGTGACCCGCGCCTGTTGCGCGGCGGAAGTCCCGCCATCTAGGAAGAGGGTCGGGGGACCGCGACCTGGGGAGGGCGCATGACGCTGAGCAAGCAGACGATGACCGACGAGCAGCGCAAGTCGGTGGCCATCGAGTACCTGCGGGCCTTCGACAACGGGGGCGTGACATCGACGGGCGAGAGCATCCTCACGCTGTTCGCCGAGGACGCCCAGGTGTACTTCCCGAAGTGGGGCCTGGCCAACGGCAAGGATGAGATCGGCCAGCTGTTCGGCGACGTCGGTGGCACGCTGAAGTCGATCACCCATCACTTCTCGCACTTCAACTGGGTGTTCTCCGGATCGGACGTGGTCGTGTGCGAGGGCACCAGCCACGGCGAGCACAAGGACGGCCCGTGGCGGGCCGGGGCGCCGGAGTGGGCCGCGGGCCGGTGGTGCGACGTGTTCGAGATCCGCGACTGGCTCATCCAGCGCTGCTTCATCTACCTCGACCCGGACTACGCCGCGCAGGACACCGCCCGGTACCCCTGGCTGGACCAGGGCTGACCGGCGTCATCGGTCGAACTGCGGCATGAGACGACCGTCGACGGTCACTTCGCGCCGCACCTCGCCGTGGCAGCCTGAGGCACCATGAAGGTCCACCTCGTCGACGGCACCTACGAGCTCTTCCGCCAGCACTTCGGGCAAGCGGCCCGCCACGAGGACCCGGGCCCCTACGCAGCCACCATCGGCGTGCTCTCGTCCACCCTCCAGCTCATGCAGGAGGGGGCAACCCACATCGGCGTCGCGTCCGACCACGTCATCGAGAGCTTCCGCAACGACTTGTGGCCGGGCTACAAGACGAGTGAGGGGATGCCACCGGAGCTCCTGCGCCAGACGCCGGTGCTCGAGGACGCGCTCGTTGCCATGGGCGTGACCACCTGGGCCATGGTCGAGCTCGAGGCGGACGACGCGCTGGGATCGGCGGCGGCGGTAGCGGCCGCTGACGACCGCGTGGAGCAGGTGATCATCTGCACGCCGGACAAGGACCTCGGGCAGTGCGTGGTCGGCCAGCGGGTGGTCCAGCTCGACCGGCGCAAGGGCGAGGTCTACGACGCGGAGGGGGTGCAGGCGAAGTTCGGCGTGCCCCCGACGTCGATCCCGGACTACCTGGCCCTCGTCGGTGACTCCGCCGACGGTTTCCCGGGCCTGGCGGGGTGGGGGGCGAAGAGCGCGGCCGCCGTCCTCGCCGTGTACGGCCACCTGGAGGACATCCCGCCCGCGGCCGGGCAGTGGGAGGTGCCGGGCCTGCGCGGTGCGGCCAAGCTGTCGTCCACGCTGCAGAGCCAGCTCGACCTGGCCGTCCTGTTCCGGCGCATCGCGACCGTCGAGTGCGATGCCCCCGTCGGGTCAGTCGATGACTGGCTCTGGACCGGTCCCACGGAGCGCTTCGAGGAGGTTGCGGCCACCATCGGCGCCCCCGCGCTCGCGGGCCGCGCCCGGCGGATGGCGTCCGCTCGGACTGGCGGGGCCTGACGCGGACCACCCGCCGGCTGAGGCGACGGCCAGGCGATCCGCGGCACACGAGCGGCACCGCTGAAGGCTGCTGCCTCCCGGCCCTGACCTGTTTCACGGCATGCCCGTTGCACGGGACCCGACCGTCGCCTCACCCGGCGGGTGAGGAGGACAGGATACCTCCCCCGGTAGCCTTGCCCGACCCTGGAGGGATGCGAGAGCGGCCGAATCGGCACGCTTGGAAAGCGTGTGTGGGGCAACCCACCGTGGGTTCGAATCCCACTCCCTCCGCCGTGAACGATGATGAGGCCATGGCGCTGGCGCTGGCGGAGGCCGAGGCCGCGCTGGCCGAGGGCGAGGTCCCGGTCGGTGCCGTCGTGCTGCACGACGGTGCGGTGATCGCCCGGCGCCACAACGAGCGCGAGCAGCGCCAGGACCCCACTGCCCACGCCGAGCTCTTGGCCCTGCAGGACGCGGCCGCGGCCCTCGGCACCTGGCGGCTGGTCGACTGCACGATGGTGGTGACGCTGGAACCCTGCATCATGTGCGCCGGCGGGCTGCTGGCCGCCCGCATCGGCCGCCTCGTCTATGGCGCCGCCGACCTGAAGGGCGGGGCGACGGCCTCGCTCTACAACGTGCTGGCCGACCCCCGTCTCAACCACAACCCGCCCGTCGGCCACGGCCTCCGAGCCGCGGAGAGTACCGCGCTGCTCACGGCCTTCTTCGCCGAGCGGCGGCCGGGCCGGGGTGGGGCCGGAGGGCCGGACCTCTAGAGTTCCCCGCCGGAAGGATGCCAGAGCGGACGAATGGGACGGCCTCGAAAGCCGTTGAGGTCTTCGGGTCTCCGTGGGTTCGAATCCCACTCCTTCCGCCACCGGTCGCCTGCTGATGACGGATGCCCCTCTCGACCGGCTCTTGACCTTCAAGCAGACATGAAGGTTTACCCTGGGTGGCGATGAGTGGTGGGCTCCGGATCAAAGAGGTCGCCGAGGCCAGCGGCTTCACGGCGGCGACGCTGCGGTACTACGAGCAGATCGGGCTGCTGCCGGAGGCGGCACGGACCCCGGCCGGCTACCGGACGTACGACCAGCGCACCTTGCCGCGGCTGGCGTTCATCGCCCGGGCCAAGCAGCTCGGTTGCACCCTGGAGGAGATCACCGGATTGACCACGGCCTGGGACGGCGGCCAGTGCGGACCGATCCAGGATCAGCTCCGCCGGTTGGTGGCCGGGAAGGTCGCTGACGCGCAGGCACAGATCGTCGAGCTCATGACGTTCACGAGCGAGCTGCAACAGGCAGCGGTGGCGCTCGAGCGTCATCGGCCCGATGGCGCCTGTGACTCGGAGTGCGGCTGCGTCAGCGACCCTGCTCAGGAGCACGGCCCGGCAGCGGGTGTTCACGAGGTCAGCCTGACCGCCAAGCCCGTCGCGGCTGGCGAGCCGGCGATCGCCTGCACCCTGCCCGCAGGTTCCATGAAGGGTCGGCTCGGCGACTGGCAGTCGCTGCTCGCCCATGTCGCCCGCCGCGAGCGGATCGATGGTGGCGTTCGTTGCCTGTTCGCCGCATCGGTGCCCATCGCCGAGCTGATCCGACTCGTTGCGGCCGAGCAGGACTGCTGCCAATTCTTCCATTTCGCCATCACCATCGACACACGGGGCGTCGCTCTCGAAGTGCGTGCTCCTGAGGACGCACGGTTGATCGTCGAGTCGATGTTCGGCGCTGCCGCGTGAGCACCAAGAAGGAGAGCGCCACGATCGTCGGCGTCGGCGCGGCGGCGTGCGCTGTCTGCTGCGCGGGCCCGATCCTCGGCGCCCTCGCCGCGATCGGGCTGGGCACAGCCGCCGGCCTCGCGCTGTTCGGCGCCGTCGCGCTCCTCATGGGTGCGGCTCTCTCAGCTCTCGTCGTCACCCGCCGCCGGCGACGTGCCGTTGCGTGCGCTTCGAGCGAGGCTTCCGAACCGGTCACGGTCGAGCTCACCGCCAGCCGCCGCGCTCCATAGCAGGCCGGTCGTGCCGACCGATCGCCGTGTGCCGAAGGCCGAGGACGTGGACGACTGCTGCTGACTCATCCGGGGGATCGATCACCGACGGCAGTTGTGCGCGAGGCCGAGGCGTACCCTTTCGGCATGGTCTGCTACTGCTGCGGCGAGGAGCGGGACCCCTCGATGATGGCCTCGCTGTTGTGCCACGACGAGGTCAAGCTCTGTCGGATCTGCATCGGTTGGTTGGTGCGCCAGGCGGGAGGCGTCGACGTCACGCCGAGGTTGCCCGTCGCTGACATGGCGCTGGCGGCGCGGTTCTGCGAGGCAGCCGGGTTCGACGTCGAGCAATACGACGAGGGCTATGCCTTCGTGCACCTCGCCGACCAAGGCGTGTTCGACCTCGCCCGAATCGAGGGCCTCGACCCGACGACCAATCACGCTGGTTGCTACATCATCACCGACGACGTGGACGATTGGCATGCCCGTCTCGTCGCCGCACGGCTGTCGGTCACGCCGATCGAGGACATGCCCTGGGGGATGCACGAGTTCACCCTCACCGATCCCAGCGGCAACCACATTCGAATCGGCCGACGCACTGAGGACGAAGGAGGCTCGCCATGGACAGAACAGCCGTCGGCGGTGATTACCTCGAGCCAGCGGACACCGGATGTTGGTGCTGCGGTGACCGCAGCGTCGATGCCAGCCTCCTCCGCTTGAGCGGCCACCCGGAGGTCGGCGTCTGCTTCTGCTGCGTCGACTGGCTCAGCACGCGCAAGCGACAGCTCGAACGCATGACCCGCGCCGCGCCTCCAGGGTCATGGTGGCGGCGAGTGCAGTTCCGCGTCGGGTTCAACCGCTGCTGATCCCGAATTCTCGCTGACTCATGTCGTGAGCTGGACCTGTCCGAGCTGCGCGAGGACCTTCGCACGGGAGGACCAGTTCCATTCGCATGACACCGCAGATGTCGACACTCATTTCGTTCAGCGCCCGAAGCAGCTGCGCGCGACGTTCGACGAGCTGATCGCGTCGCAGGTCGGCTCGGTGGTCGAGGTTCGCGGGTCCAGCGACGTCGATGATGAGCTCCGCCTCTGGCTCCGACAGGCCTACGAACTCGGGAGCTCCGGGTCGTAGAGCCTGAGGCAATCGTCGACGAACGTTCGCTTCAGCTCGAAGACGGCTGAGCCGACAGGGCGAGCCGTCGATCGATCTCCAGGCCCATGATCTGGCAATCGGTCGCGGGGTGGTCGTACCGGCACAAGAGGGCTCCGTCCAGGTACTCCCGCGCTCGTTGGAGCCGGGCGATCTCGGCGTCGAGGGCCGTGAGGCGCTGACGGGCGATGGCCTTCCACTCCGCCACGCTCCCCGCGTCGAGAACGCCGACGATGTCTTCGAGTGAGAGACCGGCGTCCTGGAGCATGCCGATGAAGACCAGCCGGCGCAGCGTCTGGGTTCGGTAGCGGCGTTGCCCCGACAGGCGGGCGTCGGCGGTGAGAAGGCCGCGGCGCTCGTAGAACCGGACCGTCGAGGTGGCAACGCCCGCTCGCTGTGCCACCTCGCCGATCGTCAACAGATCCTCCACGCCGAACACTTGACTTGAAGTCGGGTTCAACTGTCAAGGTCGGATCTCATGAACGCTTCGACTCCCCTCCGCGGCGCCGAAATGGCGCCCAACCACCACGCCGACCATCCCACGTTCGCCGGGCTCGGCGGTCTCGTCGCCGCGCTGACGTTCAGCGTCGGTCGTCGCCCGGCCGCTGACCTTGCCATCCGGTTGACCGACGTCGGGCCGGACGACGATGTCCTCGACGTCGGCTGCGGACCGGGCGTCGCCGTCCGCCGGGCCACGATCTGCGGAGCTTCGTCCGTCGTCGGCGTCGACCCCGCCCCCGTGATGCTCCGCGTCGCTCGCGCCCTCGGCTCGTTCCGCCGCGGCCCGGGCGCGCACTACCTCGAAGGCACGGCCGAGCAGCTCCCGCTCGCCGACGGCTCCGTTTCGGTTCTGTGGTCGTTGTCGACAGTGCACCACTGGGGTGATCTCACCGCGGGACTGGAGCAGGCTCGACGGGTTCTTCGGCCCGCGGGCCGGCTTCTCGCCATCGAGCGCCGCGTCACGCCAGAGGCGACCGGCCACGGATCCCACGGCTGGACCGAGGCTCAGGCCCAGCGCTTCGCGGACCAGTGCAAGGCCGCCGGCTTCACCGACGCCGAGGTCGGTCACCACGGCCCGCGCCACAAACCCCTCCTCAGCGTCTTGGCCCGAAGGCCCTGAGGCGATTACATCACTTTGCACGAACTGTTATCATGTTGAGGTGATCCGGACCCAGATCTCGCTCAGTAGCGATCAGATGCGGCTCGCCCGTATCGAGGCGGACCGGCGCGGGATTTCGCTCGCGGCCCTGATCAGGGATGCTCTCGACCTGCTCCTGGACGACGGCGGCCCCGAGCGGACCCGGGCCCGCGCGAGGGATGCGGTCGGCGGGTTCCGGTCCGGCACGTCCAACACGGCGGTCGATCACGACGAGGTGCTGGCCGCTGGGGACCGCTGGTGATCCTGGTCGATACGTCGGCCTGGTACGCGCTGCTCGACGAAGACGACGCCAATCACGAACCTGCAGTCGATCGGTGGCACAGCATCCTCGACGAGCATGCCGTGCTCACACACACCTACGTGGTCCTGGAGACCTCCGCGCTGGTGCAGCGTCGGCTCGGCATGGGGGCGGTCGATCAGCTTCACGACGGCCTGTTGCCCGTGGCCGTGCTCGCCACGATCGACCGGGCGACCCACCGCCGGGCGGTAGCTGGCTGGCGACGAGCCGGCAACCGGCGTCTGTCCCTCGTCGACGTCACCAGCTTCACGATCATGCGTGACGAGGGCATCACGACGGCCATGGCCTTCGATGACGACTTCGCCCAGGCGGGCTTCACGCTGTACGGGTGACGGCGTGGCCTTGCCCACTCATCCGGGCGACGTGGCAGCCTGAGGGCGATGACGGCGACAGCACGGGCGCAGGGCTGGCTCGTGCGGGCGGCCGTACTGGGGGTGGTGGCCGGGTTCCTGGGCGGATTGTTCGGCGTCGGCGGCGGCATCCTCATCGTCCCCGCGCTCGTGCTGTTCATGCACATGGACCAGCGCCTCGCCCACGGCACGTCGCTGGCGGCCGTGCTGCCCATCGCCGTGGCCAGCCTGATCGGCTACACCCTGGAGGACAAGGTGGACTGGCCGGTCGGCGTGCTACTGGCGATCGGCGCGGTCGGCGGCGCCGTCATCGGCACGCACATCCTCCACGTCCTGCCCCAGCGCGTGCTCGGCTACGTCTTCGCGGGCTTCCTGCTGCTCACCGCCGTGCGCCTCATCGCTGATCACTCCAGCGCCGTCGGCCGCTCGGACCTGACGGTCGGCCGCGGGGCGCTCCTGGTGCTGATCGGGCTGATCACGGGCATCCTCGCCGGGCTCCTCGGCGTCGGCGGGGGGATCGTCATGGTGCCGGCGATGATCGTGCTCTTCGGCATCCCCGCCGTGGTGGCCAAAGGCACGTCGCTGGCCGTCATCGTGCCGACCGCCGTGATGGGCACGTGGCGCAACCGCACGAAGCACAACACGGACCTCCGGATCGCCGCGGTGGTCGGCATGGCCGGCATCGTGTCCGCGTTCGCGGCGTCACAGGTGTCCGTGGGCCTCTCCGAGACGACCTCCAACGTGCTCTTCGCCGTCCTCCTCGCCGCAGTCGCGGTTCGGATGCTGCTGCAGCTCCGTTCCACCAGGAGGCCGCCGCCGGCCACGGATCCCGCCGACGCCGCCGAGGCTACGGCGGGCTGACAAGCTCCCGTCAGGTCGAGGGTGCGTCGTCGAACGACCAGTCCGGGCGCTTCCTGGCGTGCCGGTCGTCGTAGACGACCACACCGTCGTCCGTGATGTCCTTCACCAAAGGGACCAGCACGGATCGAAGCGGCGGCGCCGTCCCTTCGAGGTGCGCGGCGACATCCTCGGGGAAGCGGCGCAGGATGCTCGAGACGACGATCTGCTCCTGCGTGCCGAGGTAGCAGCGGTTGGCGTCGGTGACCTGCCGGAGCAAGGCCTGGACCTCCCCGAGGTCGGAATCGCTGCCGCCGCCCACCTCGATCGTCAGCAGTCGGTCGGTGATCTGCATGCACCCTTCCTTGCACGGTGGGCACTGGCCACACGACTCGACGGCGAGGAAACGCGACAGCTCGCGGGCGACGCTCAGCATGTCCGTGCTGTCGTCGTAGAGCACGAACCCGGCCGCGCCGAGCCCCGAGCCGCGGGCGGTCATGTCCTCGTAGGTGAGGGGGACATCGAAGTCGGCGGCCGGCAACACGGCGTTGGAGACGCCAGACAGCGCCGCCCGCCAGTGCCGGCCGGCGGGTGGGCCGCCGGCCAGTGCGAGCAGCTCGGCCAGGGGCGTCCCGAGCTCGACCTCGAAGACCCCCGGCCGGACGACGTCACCGACCACGGTGCAGAGGATGTTGCCCGGCGACTGGGCGGTGCCCGTCGATCGGAACCAGTCGGCCCCCTGGGCCAGCACGTGCGCGGCAGTGGCCATCGTCTCCACGTTGCTGACGACAGTCGGGTTGCTGTCGCCCCGGCCGGTGACGACCTCGCCTTCCCAGCCGCCCGCCGGCACCGTGGCGAACAGCCCGTGCTGCCACGGAGGAAGGAGGCGGGGCAGCGGGTCCCGGCCCTCGATGACCTCGAGCAGCGCCTTCTCCTCACCGAACAGGTACTCGTCCGGACCTTCGACGATGACCACCTCGAGGTCGGCGAGCAGCCCCGACTCGCTCAACTCCACGGCCGCCCGTCGCAGCGCGGCGATCTCGGTGACGAACGATCGCTTCGTGGCGACGAACACCTCGGCGGCACCGACGACCGACGCCGCGATGGCCGCGCCCTCGATGACGCGGTACGGGTCGCGTCGCATCAACATCCGATCCTTGAACGTGGCGGGCTCACCCTCCGCCCCGTTGGCCACGACGTAGTGCCGGCCTCCCCCGGCCGTCTGCACCGAACCCCACTTCACGCCTGTCGGGAAGCCTGCGCCGCCGCGCCCGCGCAGCCCGGACGCGGTGATCTCGTCGACGGTCGCTTCCGGCCCGAGCCGGCGGGCCGCGACGATGCCCTGGCCTCCGCCGCCGGCGCGATATTCATCGACGCTGCTGATGGGCACGTCAGGCAGCAGGTAGCGGACTCCGGTCATCAGGACCATGCTGTCGCACCGCCCGGTGGTTTGATGACATGGCCGCCGTTCCGCCGCGTCCGGTTGAACGGGGTGCTCACGCGGGTAGCGCTGCGCTAGACGGCATGAAGGCCGTGTTTGACTGCCTCACGCTGGGGGCACGAACGGACGAACAGAAAGTGAGGCGGTTCCATGAACGCAACCGTGCTTTGGGTCATCGCCGCGATCCTCGTGATCGTCGGCATCGTGCAGCTCATCCAGGGGCAGATCCTCTTCGGGATCATCCTGATCGTGCTGGGTTGCCTGGTCGGCCCTGGGGGGTACAGCCTGTTCCGCGGCCGCCGAGCCTGACCCGAGCGACACGCCGAGGACCGCCCCCGGTCGGGCGGTCCTTGCGCGTCGGGCCAGCGCGAGTCGATCAGGTCGGCTCGTCCTCGCTCTCGGTATCGTCCGCGATCGCGGCGAACGCCTCGTCGATGGTCCCGTAGAAGTGCTCGCGGTCGAGGGTGCCGAGCAAGCCGTAGTCGGAGAGCAGGTCGTGGAGCCGGGTACGCAACTCGACGAACGCGACGTGGATGCCGACCTCGTTCAACTCGATGTCGAGCCGCTCGAGCATCTCCGCCGCGGTCACGTCGATGTCCGTGATCGCCTCACACTGAAGCACCACCCAGCGGGGCTGGTTCGCCCGGATGTGATGGCGGAGCTGCTGCCGGAACATGCCTGAGTTGGCGAAGAACAGCGGTGCTTCCCACCGGAAGACGATGACGCCCGCGTGTGGCTCGGCGTCGGTGGTCCTGGTGTGAATCGCGTGCCACCCGTCGTCGAAGTGGCCCAAGAGCTCGCCGTGGGGCCACCAGCTGCGCTGGAAGAACAAGGCCACCGACAAGACGATGGCGGCGATGATGCCCTCGATCACCCCGAAGAAGATGACGCCGGACGTGGCCACCAGGGACAGGACCAACGATGTCCTGCGAACACGCCAGAACCGGCGAAGCGAGGTGATGTCGGCCAGTGAGAGGCCGGCGTAGATGACGACGGCCGCCAGGGTCGTCTGGGGCAGGTCAGCGAGCACGGAGGGGAAGGCGACGAGCATCAACGCGACCAATCCGGCCCCGACCAGGCCGGTCACCTGGCTCTTCGCTCCCGCCTGCTCGGCCACAGGGGTGCGAGAACTGCTGGCGGACACGGCAAATCCCTGGAAGAGGCCAGCCCCGATGTTCGCGGCGCCGATGCCGATCATCTCCTGGTTGGGATCGACCTCCTCGCCCCGGCGGGCGGCGAGGCTCGACGACAGGGCGATGGTGTCGGTGAGCGACACGAGCACGATGCCGGTCGCGGCGATCAGAAGCGGCCCGAGATCCGAGAAGTCCGTCCATGGCAGCGCGAGCCTGGGCAGACCCTCCGGGAGCCCGCCGACGGTCGGCAGGTCCAGGTCGAACAACGCCGACGCGAGGGTCGCCCCGACGACGGCCACGAGGACCGCCGGGATCCGGGGGACCACGTGCGGGAGCAGGAGCATGACGGCGAGGGAGGCGAGGCCTACGGCGACCGCGACCGAGTTCCGCTGGTCGAAGCCGGAGGCGAAGGCCCGCAGCTCGTCGATGAAGTCGTCGGCGTCGGTAGAAAAGCCACAAAGCTTGGGCAGTTGCCCGACGATGATCGTCACCGCCAGGCCGTTCATGTACCCGACCTGCACCTCCTTCGAGAGGAGGTCGGCGACGAAGCCGAGCTTGGCGACGCCGAGGAAGATCTCGATGAGCCCGACGATCACGGCCAGCATGGCGGCCAAGGTGATCGCCTGTGCCGGATCGTCGGCGACGGCCAGCGGCACGATCGCGGCGAGGATCAGTGGCGATACCGACGAGTCGGGCCCGAGCACGAGCACCCGCGACGGTCCGAACACCGCATAGCCGATCAGGCAGGTGATCGTCGTGTAGAGGCCGGTGACGGCCGGGAGGCCGGCCAGCTCGGCATAGGCCATGCCCTGCGGCACCAGGATCGCGGCGAGCACGACGCCGGCCACGAGGTCGAAACGGAACCAGCCCCGCTCGTACGAGTGCAACATCGCGACGCCGGGCGCGATGCGCTCGAGCACGCCCGTGCGCGGGCCCCTTCCGTCCATCCCCGCATCTTGTCCTAACTCGGGGAGACTCAGGGGCGACAGGCAGAATGGGCCCATGATCGACCACCCGCCCGCCGCCCCTTCGCCGGTCGACTACTCGCCCCTCGACGAGGAGGTCCTCGCCGATCCCATGCCGGCCTACGAGCGCTTGCGGGCGGAGTGCCCGGTGCACCGGACCGACGCGCTGGGCCGCGCCCTCTACTCGATCAGCAGGGCCGAGCACGTGCACGGCGTGCTCATGGATCCGCAAACGTGGTCCAACCAGCACGGTCCCGGCATCGCCGACAGTGCCTCCGGGGCCGGCGACATGCAGCACGACGACCCGCCCGAACACACGCGCCGTCGCGGGTTCGCCCGCGACTGGTTCAACCCCAGCGCGGTCGCCCGCCTCGAGGATTCCATCCGTTCGGTGGTCGTGGCCCTGATCGACCAGGTGCGACCGGCCGGCCACGCCGAGCTGTACCGCGACATCGCCCTCCCCCTGCCCGTGACCAGCTTCTGCGCACTGATGGGCATCGACATCGCGGACCGGGACCGCTTCGTGTTCTGGGCCGACGAGCTGGTCGTCGCCATGGCGTATCCGGAGAGGGGGCGGGACGCCCGCCGCGAGTTGAGCGCCTTCACCACCGCCGAGGTGGAGCGGCGTAGGGAGCTGGCCGACGCGGGACGCGGCGATGAGCTCCCGCCGGGGCTCCTCAGCCATCTCGCCGTCGAGGCGTACACGGACGACGGCGCACGCATGCCTCTTGGCGAGCTCGTCAACATGGTCAACCAGCTCCTCATCGCCGGGCACGAGACCACGACCTCCCTCATCACGAACTGCGTGTGGCGCCTCCTCGAGGACCGCCCCGCCCGCTGGTGTCGCCTCCTGGCCGAGCCGGACCTCGTCGCCAACGCGGTCGAGGAGAGCCTCCGCTTCGACGCCCCTGTGCTCGGGCTGTGCCGCACCAGCGACCTCGACACCGAGATCGACGGGGTGGACATCCCCGCGGGGTCGAAGCTCATGGTCCTCTACGCGTCGGCCAACCGCGATCCCGACCGGTTCCCCGACAGGCCGGACGAGTTCGTGCTCGATCGCCCGTTGCTGGAGACGAGGCGGCACTACTCGTTCAGCTGGGGCATCCACCACTGCCTCGGCGCCCACCTGGCCCGCCTCACCGCGAAGGTGGCCATCGAGGAGCTCCTAGCTGGCCTTCCCACCTTGCGGCTCGACGGGGAGACCGAGCGCGTCGGCTCGCCGTTCCTCTGGGGCCGGCACGCCGTGCCCGTCGCCTGGTCCCTCGACGATCGAGCCGATGCCGCCGACGATCCGGCCTAGATGGACCTAAGCGGTCACGTCCCGGCGCGACACAAGCGTCAATGCGACCAGCGCGGCGCCGGTCACGTACACGATCGCCGTGAACACGGCCCGGCCCATCGTGAGCTCGACGGTGCCACCGCGGATGAGGGACGCCAGCACCTGGCCGGGAAAGAGCCGGTACCCCGTGTCCCACGAGTCGACCACGATGTTCTCGAACGGGCCGGCCCAGGCGAAGCCGACACCGAGGGCCAGCGGCGCCGACCGGAAGATGACGGCCAGGGTGGTGCCGAAGACCGCCCACCCGATGATCCCGGCCAGCACGGTGAGGTAGTTCCCGGCCGCGGCGGCGACGCCGGAGATGGTGAACCACTCGGCGGTCGCCACACCGTTGGCCGGCGCCACGATCCACGACGCCACGAACGTCAGCAGCTCGGCCAGAGCGACGGTGCCCGCCGCCAGCACGAGCACGGCCGCGACGGTTCCCACCAGCACACGCCGGCGATGCGGATCGCGGAGCAGGAGCGCCCGCCACGTCCCTCCTGAGAACTCCGTGGCGATCAGAGCGATGAACGTGACGAACACGAGGAAACCCGTGAACGAGGCACCGATGGCGAAGGCCTCGGTGCCACCGGAGGGGCCTTCGAGCGCCGAGATGGTCGTGCTGCCTCGTCCGGCGGCACCGCCGACGGCAGGCTCCGAGCTCGCCGTCCCGAACACGGTCAAGCTGGTGAGGACGGCGAAGAGCAGCGTGGTCGCGACCAGGACGGCGATGGTCCGGCCGCGGGCGAGCCGCACCAGCTGAGCATGAACGATCCTGATCACCCTGCAACCTCCATCATCGACAGGTAGCGCTCCTCGAGCGTGGTCCGCACCGGTGACAGCTCGACGAGCACGATGCCGGCGTCGAACGCCAGGCGGTTGACCGCCGCAGCGAGCGCCGGCTGGTCTCCCCGGCCGGCGGACACGACGATCCGGCCGTCCTCCTGCCCGACCTCGAGGTCGTGGGTCCGGAGCAGCTCGATCAGGCGCGCGCCGTCGGCGGGCCACTCGGGGAGGACCGTGAGGCGCCCGCCCCGGTCGTCGAGCAGGTCACGCGTCGGTCCCTCGTACAGGGCGCGGCCGCCCTCGATGAGCACCACCCAGTCGCAGACCTGCTCCAACTCGCTCAGGTCGTGCGATGACACGAGGACGGTCCGCCCGCCCCCGGCCAAGCGCCCGATCAGGCCCCTCATCTCCTGCACGCCCTGCGGATCGAGGCCGTTGGCCGGCTCGTCGAGGATGAGCAGCTCGGGGTCGCCGAGCAGCGCGGCAGCGATGCCGAGGCGTTGCTTCATGCCGAGCGAGTAGCTGCGGTACTGATCCTCTCCCCGGCCGGCCAGGCCCACCTGCTCCAGCAGGCCCGTGATCCGTCCGCGGTGGTGGCCTCCGGCGATGGCGAGCATTTCGAGGTTCCGCCGGCCGCTGATCGAGGGGTAGAACGCCGGGCCTTCGATGAGTGCTCCGACGTCGCCGAGGAACTCGGCGGGGCGGCCGATCGGCCAGCCGAGCACGGTCCCCGACCCCTCCGAGGGCCGGACGAGGCCGAGCAACATGGCCATGGTGGTCGTCTTGCCGGCGCCGTTCGGGCCGATGAAACCGGCCACGACGCCGCGCGGGAGCTCGAGTGTGAGGTGGTCCACCACCGTGCGGTGCCCGTACCGCTTCGTGAGGCCGGACACCGAGACTGCATTGGTCATGGTTCCAGGATCGCCACCCCGGTCCGTGGCGTCGTCCGACCGGGGGAGGCTCTGCGGCTACGCCCGGTGCAGTAGCGATGGACCGATCAGCGCTGCCAGCCTGGCCGCACGAGGCCGGTCTCATAGGCGAACACCACGAGCTGAGCCCGGTCCCGGGCGCCGACCTTGACCATGGCCCGGCTGACATGGGTCTTGGCGGTCGCCGTGCTCATCACCAGTCGCCCGGCGATCTCCTCGTTCGAGAGCCCCTCGGCCACGAGGCCGACGACCTCGCGCTCACGATCAGTGAGGCGGTCGAGGTCGGGCAGCCCGGTGGGGTCCTTGGCCCGGTGTGCGAACTCCTCGATGAGGCGCCGCGTGATGCCGGGCGACAGCAGCGCATCACCGGCGACGACCGCGCGGACGGCCCGCAGCAGCTCGGCCGGCTCGGTGTCCTTCACGAGGAACCCGTTGGCACCCGAGCGGATCGCCTCGAACACGTACTCGTCGAGATCGAAGGTCGTGAGGATGACGACCTTGATCGCGTCCAGGCGCGGGTCGCTTCCGATGCGCCCCGTCGCGGTCAGCCCGTCGGTGCCGGGCATGCGGATGTCCATCAGCACGACGTCCGGCCGGTGCTCGAGGGCGAGACGGTAGGCCTCGTCCCCGTCCGACGCCTCGGCGACGACCACGATGTCGTCTTGCGCGTCGAGGAGGGAACGGAAGCCGGCCCGCACCAGCGCCTGATCGTCGGCGATGAGCACGGTGATCACGGCAGGAGCTCGTCCGTGCGGTGCGGCAGCACGGCGACGATCCGGAATCCGCCTCCTGGCCCTGGTCCCGCGGTCAGGGTGCCACCCAGGGCCTCGGCCCGCTCTCGCATCCCCGCGAGTCCCATGCCGGCGCTCGCTTCGCGACCGGTCGACGAGGGACCCGTGCCGTCGTCTTCGACCTCGACCGTCAACGTACCGCTGTCGTCGCGCAGCCGCACCGCCGCGCGTGTAGCCCGGGCGTGGCGCGACACGTTCGTCAGGGATTCCTGCACGATCCGGAAGGCGGCCAGCTGGACCTCCGCCGGCAGGCCTGCCGGCAGCGGATCGCGGTCCAGCTGGACGTCGAGCCCACCGGCCCCGACCGCGCCCACCAGCGCGTCGAGGTCGGCCAACGTCGGCGCGGGTGCCCGAGGGGCGTCCTCACCGCGGCGGAGGACGTCCAGCGCGGCCCGCAACTCGTGCAAGGCGTCGCGGCTGGTCTCCTTGATGGTGGCCAGGGCCGGGCGCGCCTGCTCCGGGTGCTCGTCCAGCAGGTGCAGGGCCACGCCGGCCTGCACGTTGATGAGGGAGATGTCGTGGGCCAGCACGTCGTGGAGGTCCTGGGCCAGCGCCAGCCGCTGCGCGTTCCGGCGCCGCTCGTCGTCCTCCTGCTGCACGCGGGCGCGCTCGGCGGCGTTCGCCCGGCTGATCCGCACCAGCTCCGACACCGCCAGCACACCCACCAGCCAGCCGGCCACGAGGGCCAAGTGCACAATCCCCTGGTCGGGGTCAGCGCTCGGATCCACGAAGGACGCGACGGCGTAACCGGCGTACCCCGCGGCGGCCAGCAACCAGGTGGCCCGGCGCCGTCCGGTCTGGACGGCCGCGTACAGGGCGACGACCACGCTGAGGAAGATGGGACCGTACGGGTATCCCAACCCGATGTAGACGTCGACCGAACCCAGGCTGATCGCCACCGCCACCAGCGGCCACCGGTCCCGCCAGGCGAGCGCCAACGGACCGGCAACGACGAGGAGGACGGCCAACGCGTCGATGGACCGCCGGTCCGGCTGGTTGCCAGCCGCCCCGAACGAGCCGACGAGCTGGAACACCCCGATCCCGAGCGCGCTCGCCCAGGTCCACGAGCTCGGTGGGCGCACCACGGTGCCACGCTAGGACCGTCGTCCCATCCTGGCATCCGCCCGCCGGCGTACCGGTGGCTGCTCCTCCGGTGGTATGGACCCGGTGACAAGATCGTCGACCGTGCCCAGCCGAACGGGGCCCGAGCCTGCGGGCGACGATGTCGACGCGTACCTCCGCCGCCTCGGCCTGGAGCGCGAGCCGCCGACGACCGACGCGCTGCGGCGCATCCACCGGGCTCAGGTCGAGACCGTGCCGTACGAGACGGCATGGATCCACCAGGGTCAGCGCTGGAGCATCGACCCCAGGGAGGCCATGCGCCGCGTGGCCCATGACCAGCGCGGCGGGTACTGCTTCCACCTCAACGGTGCCCTGGCCGAGCTCCTGAGCGGACTCGGCTACCGGGTGACGCGCCACGTCGGCGGCGTGCACGGCCCGGACGGGCCCGATGCCGCCATGCTCACCAACCACCTGGTCCTGGTCGTGCACGACCTGCCCACGGCCGAGAACCCGTCCGGGCAGTGGTATGTCGACGCCGGCCTCGGCGACGGGCTCCACGAACCGCTCCCCCTGGCCGCGGGCACGTATCGGCAGGGCCCGTTCCGATTCGTGCTCACTCAGACCGACGACGGTGTCGGTGACTGGCACCTCACCCACGATCCCGCCGGCTCGTTCGCAGGAATGAGCTTCCGGTCCGCTCCCGTTGGGACCGACGCGTTCGTCGAGCGCCACCGGTGGCTCTCCACGTCACCCGAGTCGGGGTTCGTCCGCGTGCTCACCGCGCAGCGGCGGTGGGCGGACGGTGTCGACATCCTCCGGGGATGCGTCCTCACCCGCCGCCGCGGCGACGAGCTCGCCACCGAGACGATCACCGCCCGTGACGCGTGGTTCGAGGCGTTGGCCGATGTCTGCGGCCTGCCGCTGCGATTGCCGGACCCCGACCGGGACATCCTGTGGGCCTCCGTCCTCGCCGGTCACGAACGCTGGCTCGAGTCCCGGGAGGACTGAGTCCGGCCAGGGACCTTTGCCCCTACTCGCGGTCTGCCTCCAGCGCGACAACAGGGGCGTGATCGACCCCGTCGATCGGAGAGGAGATCTCTGATGCGAGCCATCGTGGTCTACGAGTCGATGTACGGGAACACTCGGCTGGTCGCCGAGCGCATCGCCGACGGGTTGCGCGAGGGCTACGAGGTGACACTGCGCACCGTGAGCGACGCCCTCGACACCCCGGAGCCGCCACCGGATCTCCTCGTGGTCGCTGGCCCCACCCACGTGCACAGCCTGTCCAGCGAGCGCACTCGCAGGGCTGCGGCCGATGCCGCCGACAAGCCGGCGAGCGGGCTCACCCTGGAGGCCTCCGCCACCGGTCCCGGGGTGCGGGAATGGCTGGCGCGGGTGGGCGACGGGGAGGGAGTCGCCGCGGCGGCGTTCGACACGAGGATCGACGCGCCGGCTGCGCTGACGGGGCGGGCATCCAAGGGAATCGCCAAGCGGCTGCGCCGCGCCGGCTTCCACCTCGAGGTCGAGCCCGAGAGCTTCCTCGTCGACAAGCACAACCACCTCCTCGAAGGAGAGGAGGAACGGGCGCGGGCCTGGGGCGCGGCACTCGCCGCCGCCACGCTGGGTGCCTTCGTGGCCGGGTGACCGCCCGCCGATCCCCCGCGCGCCGCGGGCAGGGCGCGCGGGACCGGAGCCGGTCCCCGATGAGTCGCGCCGATGCCGAGCGTCGAAGGCTTGTGGCCGTCGATCGCTCCTTCCTGCGGGTCGTGCTGATCCACGACGGCGTCGAGGTGGCGCGCTGGTGGTTGTGCGTGCGCCCCCACAGCGAGCTGGTCACGGCCGATATCCTCGCCCGGGTCTACTTGGCTGCCCGACGCAGGGGTTCGACGATCGCGCTCGACGGGGACGGGATCGACCCCGCCGTCCGCGAGGTGCTCGGGCTGCTCGGCCTGGTCGTGGTCGAGCGCGACGGCCGCCTAGTCGTCGAGGTGTGCCGGGAGGCCGAAGACCGGGAAGAGGGCCGGGTCGAGGAAGTTGTGGTGTCCGACGATCCGGTCCCCTGAGACCTCGATCAGTTGGATGGCGAACGGCATGTGGCCGCCATCCGGGTCAGCCTTGTATGAACCGAACCCCGCCAGGCCGTTGGCCCGGATGGGGAGAAGCCTGGAACCCTCGCAGGCGGATCCCGGACCGAGGAAGAACTTGGCCATGTCTTCCGAACCCTGGAGCCAGAAGTCGTACGGCGGCATGGACATGACGGCATCGTCGTGCAGCAGCGCCACGAGCGCTTCGATGTCGTAGCGCTCGAAGGCGTCCACGTAACGGTCCAGCAGCTCCTGCTGGCCGGCGTCGACCGGCACCTCGCCGCCCTGGAGGTCCAGGCTGGACAGCGTGGCCCGAGCCCGCTGCAGGGCGCTGTTGACGGAGGCAACGCTCGTCTCCAGCAGCTCGGCGACGTCCGCCGCCGGCCAGCGCAGCACCTCCCGGAGCACGAGCACCGCCCGCTGGCGGGGCGGGAGGTGCTGGAGGGCGGTCACGAAGGCCAGACGGACGCTGTCACGCGTCGCCGCCTGCTCGGCCGGATCGTCCTCCGGCGACATGACCAGAGCATCCGGGATGGGTTGGACCCAGGCATGCTCCGGCCTCGTCACGCCGCGGAAGGACTCCACGGCCTGCGCGGGACCGAGATCCATGGGCCGGGCGCGGCGCTGGCGCCCTCGCAGCATGTCCAGGCAGACGTTGGTGGCGATCCGGTAGAGCCAGGACCGCAGCGCGGACCGACCCTCGAAGCCCTCGATGCCCTTCCAGGCGCGGATCATCGTCTCCTGGACGGCATCGTCGGCCTCGAAGGCGGAGCCCAGCATCCGGTAGCAGTACCCCGTCAGCGCGCGCCGCTGCGTCTCCAACTCGTCGAGCACTGCCCCCCGGTCGACATCAACTCGTGTCGTCATGGGGTCCGATGCTACGAGGCTCATTGCCGGTCTCCCTCCTGGCGGCCGCGCGCGGTCCGTGCCGACATCCATTCGACGATCGGTACCCCAGGTACTCATCGGTCAGTCCGCGAGGACGGGCATGGCTGGTCCCAGCTCACGCCCAAGGAGGGCGGCCCGCTTGACGGCACCGGAGCCGAAGCGCTCCCGCAGGTCGTCGAGGGCGGCATCCAGACCGGCGAGCGCGTGACGGTCGAACGGCAGGGTGAGCTGGACGGCGTCGGCATCGTCCAGGTTGGAGAGCGCGACGCCGATGAGGGTCAGCCCGCGGTCGCGGATGAGGGGCATGGCCATCGCCAGCAGCGACCGGGCGGTCACGCGGATCGTCTGGGTGTGCGAGGTCGGCCGGGAGAGGGTGTGCGAGCGGGTGGCGCGAGCGAAGTCGTCGAAGCGGAGCCGCAACACGATTGTCCGGGCCAGCCGCTCACCCTTGCGCAGCCGTCCGGCAACCCGGTCGCACAGGGCGTCGAGTATGGCCCCCAGCTCGGACTCCGGCCGGGCCCGTCGCCCCAACGCCCGCTGCGAGCCCATCGACCTCCGCCTCCGGCCGGTCTGGACCGGGCGAGGGTCGCGGTGGTGGGCGAGCGCGTAGATGTGCCGGCCGGCGCCGGGCCCGAGGATCGACACCACGGCCGCCTCGGGCAGGCCGGCCACCTCGCCGACCGTGCCGATGCCGCGGTCGTGCAGCTTGCCGGCGGTGATCGGGCCAACCCCCCACAGGCGCTCCACCGGGAGCGGGTGGAGGAAGGCCAGCTCCTCTCCCACCGGGACATGCAGAAGCCCGTCCGGCTTGGCCACTGCGCTGGCCACTTTGGCCAGGAACTTCGAGCTGGCGACGCCGACGGTGATCGGGAGCCCGACCTCGTCCCGGACCCGATGCCGCAGGTCACGGGCGATCTCGACCGGTTCGCCGGACACCCTGCGCAGACCACCGACGTCGAGGAACGCCTCGTCGATCGAGATGCCTTCGACGATGGGCGTGGTCCGCGAGAACACGTCGAATACGGCGCGGCTGGCGTCCGTGTAGGCCTCCATGCGCGGGTCGACGGCGACCAGCCATGGGCACAGGCTGCGGGCCTGCGCACCACCCATGGCGCCGCGGATCCCGAAGGCCCTGGCCTCGTAGCTGGCGGCCAGCACCACCCCGCGGCCGACCACCATCGGCCGCCCCCGCAGGCGCGGGTCGTCGCGCTGCTCCACGGACGCGAAGAAGGCATCCAGGTCGGCGTGGAGGATGGTGGCCTCGCCGCGGGGCACGAACACATGTTCCCATGAGTCGGGGGGCTCCGCCACCCCGAAATCCGGTCAGACAGTCCAGATCAGCGGGATGTAGAAGACGACGAGCACGCCGTAGAGCGCCAGGATCGGGAGCCCGAACTTGGGGTAGTCGCTGAACTTGTAGGCCCCGGGCTCCATGACCATCAGGTTGGCGGGCGTGGAGACCGGGGTGAGGAGGGCGGCCGCGCACGACACCGAGACGGCGAGCAGGAGGGGCTTGGGCGAGACGTTCAGCTCTGCCGCCGCGGAGAGGGCGATGGGGATGACGATCAGCGCGGTGGCGGTGTTGCTGATCATGGCGCCGAAGACGACGCAGATCACGAAGATGCCGAAGAGGAGCAGGGACGAGCCCCCGCCGCCGACGATGTCGACGAGTCGCTCGGCCACTTCCCCGGCCGCGCCGCTCACCTGCATGGCGGTCGACACGGGGATCATCGCGGCCACCAGCACGACCGTGGTCCACGCGATGCCCCGGTAGGCCTGGGGGACGGACAGGACCTTGAGCAGGATGATCGCGCCGACGGCCAGAAGGCCGGCCACGGCCGCGGGCACGAGCCCGCTGGCCAGCAACACGACCATCCCACCGGTGATGACCAGGGTCTCGATCGCCTTCGGGCCAAGGGGGACGGCCTGGGCCCGCACCGCGGAGGGCCGGTGTACGGCGATCACGTCCCGGTCGGCATCGACCTCGCGGTCGAGGTCCTGCCAGGCGCCCTGCACGAGCAGGGTGTCCCCGACGGCGAGGTCCGCCTTCTCGGCACCGAGGTCGGTCCCCTTGCGCTGGACGGCCAGGATCACGAGGTCCCCGCTGTCGGTGACCATCCCCGGATAGACGGTGGCCCCGATGAGGCCGGATCGGGGCGGGATGACCAGCTCCGCGACACCGACCCGGTGACCGAGGAGCTCCCCGTCGGTGGTGAAGGGCTCCGCGTGGAGGCGCAGCCCGGTGGCGGCCACGAGCTGCCGGACGGTCTCGAGCGGCCCGCGCACGATGACGGTCGAACCCGCCGTGATCGTTCCCGCCCGCGCCGGCAGCGCCTCGCCGGGCTGCTCGACGCCCACGAGCGCGACCCCGCCGGAGAGGCCCGCTTCGAACACCTCGACGGTCTCTCCCACGACCGGGCTGTCGTCCGCGACCGTGAGGCGGAACACCCGCTGATCGTCCAGGTACTGCCGGCTCAGCGTGCGGGCGTGCTCGCTGAGATCCGGCGGAAGGCTGGCCGGCGAACGCCTCGGGAGGAGCCGCGGTCCGAGGAAGACGGCAATGATGATCGTCCCTACCACGAGGGGGACGCCGACGAGCGCGAACTCGAAGTACCCGAAGGTGCCGGTGCCCGCCTCGTAGGCCGCTTCCGAGACCAGCACGTTCACGGGCGTGCCCGTCAGGGCGAGCTGCGAACCGGCGTGGGCGGCGAACGCCATCGGCAGCAGGAGCTGCGACGTCGCCTGCCGCTGGCGCACCGCGGTGACGACGACCATGGGGAGCAGCGCGGCCACGGCGCCGTTCACGCTGATGATCGCCGTGAGGCCCGCTGCGAACAGCATCGTGAAGACGACGAGCCGGCGCGGGTTGTCACCCGCCAGCGCGGTGAGGCGCTGGCCCGCCCAGGCCGTGACCCCCGTGGCGTCGAGGGCGGTGCTGACCACGAAGAGCGTGGCGATGAAGACCACCGTGGGGTCCCCGAAGCCCTCCAGGGCCTGGTTGATGTCGATGACGCCCGCGGCCAGCAGGGTGAGCGACGCGCCGAGCGCGACCATCTCCACCGGAAAGCGGTTCCAGATGAAGAGCACGACCGTGACGCCGAGGACGCCGAGAACGACCGTGATCTCGTTGATCTCGTTCACGGTCCTACCGAGACGTCAGAGCTTGATGGGCGAGTCCGGCCCGAGCGGGATGCCGAGCAGGAACCAGGCCGCGAAGAGCACGATCCAGGCGACCAGGATGATGACGCCGAGGGCCATCGCCGTACCCGAGTGCATGTTGTCGGTGCACATGCGGTAGCCCGTGACCGCGGTGCGGCAGCGGGCGGCGCGGCAGCACGCACATGGCGGCGAGCGTCGCCGCAGCCCCCGACATGTCGTTCTTCATCTGGGCGTGGACCTCGTCGCCGGGCTTCTCGACCGTCAGGCCACGCTCACGTCCAAGCGCCATGGCGAGCTCGCCGACCTTCGTGGCGTTGAGGTGACTGTGGGGCGAGTTGACCAGGTCCCGAGCCAGCATGGTCGCCGCGGCCATGAGCCGGCCGCGCCCGGCGCCGGCCAGCGCGGCATCCCGATCGCCGCGGGCCACCACCAGCGTCATCGATCGGACCGGCGCGCCGGCCGGCTCGCGCCGCAGGATGTCGTAGCGGTAACGCGAGAGCAGGACGCCCTCGACGACCGCCTGCGCCGCGTCCTCCACGGACAGCTCCGGGAGCTTGGGCACCACGACCGCCAGCTCGGCCTGCTTGCCGGAAGCCCGGCCGAGGGCGCCCGCTGCGTCGCGGACGGCCGCCGCATCAGCCACCGACGGGTCACCCACGCCCACGGCCACCTGCATCGAGCTCTCACCGTCGGCGCGGCTGTGGGTCGAGCCGATGTCGCCGGTGAAGCCGACGGCGTCGAGCTGGCCGTGGGCCACGCCGAGCCGGGAATCGATGCGTCCGGATGACCCGGTCAGCACCCCCACCACCGGGCAGCCGGCAGGGACCGAGGACGCCGTGGCCACCTCCAGCTCATCCGTCAGAGCGAGCGACGGCGCGACAGCGAGCGCGGTTCCGGCTGACGCCGACGTCCCAGGACTCATGCGTGCTCCCCTCGACGGCTGGGCGACCCACCCGGCTCCGCATTTCATAGCAAACGTACGATCAGCCACCATGGCCGAACGTGACACGAGCCCGGCCAGCGGGCCAGTGGTCCTCCGGCCGCTCGTCGACTTCCTCCACACCGAGGCCGCAAGCGGCATCGTGCTCCTGGCGGCCACCGCCGTCGCGCTGCTGTGGGCCAACTCGCCATTCCAGGACTCGTACACCGAGCTGTGGCACACCCACCTGTCGATCAGCCTCGGCGACCACACGTTGGACCTGGATCTGCAGGAGTGGGTCAACGACGGGCTGATGACGATCTTCTTCTTCGTCGTGGGTCTCGAGATCAAGCGGGAACTGGTCGAGGGCGAGCTGCGGGCGCCCCGCCGGGCCGCCATGCCCGCCATCGCCGCGCTCGGGGGCATGGTCGTGCCCGCGCTCATCTACACCGCGGTCAACCTCGGCGGCGACGCCGCGGACGGCTGGGGCATCCCCATGGCCACCGACATCGCCATGGCCGTCGGGGTGCTCAGCCTCCTCAGCCGGCGCGTGCCCTCCACGCTCAAGCTGTTCCTGCTGGCCCTGGCCATCGTGGACGACATCGGGGCCATCGTGGTCATCGCCGTCTTCTACACGTCGGGGATCGAGCCGGCCGCCCTCGGTGTCGCCGCTCTACTCGTGGTGGTCGTGGGCCTGGTGCGATGGGCCGGGGTACGGCACCTGGGCGTCTACCTCGTCCTCGGTTTCGCGCTGTGGCTGGCCGTGGAGGAGTCGGGCGTGCACGCGACGCTTGGTCGGCGTGATCCTCGGGCTCATGGCCCCGACGCGTCCGATCCGGCAACGCCACCTCATCGACGCCGACGCGCTCGACCGACCTCTCGTCGGCCGGCGCCGCCCACGAGACCGCGGTGATGGCGCGCGAGTCGGTCTCGGTGGTGGAGTGGCTCGAGCACCTCCTCCACCCGTGGACAAGCTTCGTCATCCTGCCGCTGTTCGCACTGGCCAACGCCGGCATCCCGCTGTCCAGCGAGGCGCTGTCCGACGCCGCGTCGTCGCCGATCACCCTCGGCGTGGTGCTCGGCCTCGTCGTCGGCAAGCTCGTGGGCGTCACAGTGTTCACCTGGCTGGGCGCGCGGCTGGGTCTCGGCGTGCTGCCCGCCGGCGCCACGTGGCAGGGCATCGTGGGCGTCGCTGCGCTGGCCGGCATCGGGTTCACGGTGTCGATCTTCATCACGAGCCTCGCGTTCACGGAGGCCGGGCAGCAGAACGAGGCCAAGATCGGCATTCTCGTGGCTTCAGTGCTCGCCGCCGGCGTGGGCTCGCTGATCCTCGTTCGGTCCGCGAGCGCCCCGGACGAGGCGGGCGCGCCCGGGACCTGACGCCAGCCAGCGTCAGAGCTCAGCCGGTCGCCGTTGCCGTGACGGCCGAGAAGCGCGCCTGGTGCGCGCGGGCGATGGAGTCGGCGCGGGCTGCGGCGGCCTCGTCATCCATGGCCCGCAGCCACCGGGCCCGCTGGGTCCAGCCGTAGACACTGGATTCCCGCAGGCTGAGACGCTCGGCGATCAACGTCCGCGCCAGGGACACCTGACCGGAGCGGAGCGCCGAGTCCAGCAGCGTTCGCTGCAGTGCGTCGCGTTGCGCGTGCGAGCCGCCGAAGTGGTTGAGGACCAGACGGATGGGCTCCAGATCCCGGACCACGTCGTCGTGACGGCCCACGTGCCAGGCGAGCACCGCCCGGCAGGCAGGCAGACCGATCTCGGCCGTCATGGCGATGTTGGTGCCGGGACCGGGCACGCTGACGTAGGCCTCGAGGCGGTCGATGGCGCGGCGGGCGTCTGCCACCCGCCCTGCGCCGACCATCGCCATGACGCCGTGCAGGTCGTTGAACGCGTACCAGCGTTCGCCCTCCAACCGGGTCGCCCACGCGTCGGCGAGCACGGCCCAGCGGTCGCCGACATCGTGGCCATCGAGATGCAAGCGCCAGAGCAGAGCGCTGGCGTCGAGCATCTCGATGGGCACTCCCGCCGACTCCGCGTGGTGGATCTGCGTGTCGTAGATGGCCAGGGCCTCGCCGGTCGCGCCGGCCTCCAGGTGGTACAGAGCGAGGTGCCACCAGTTGTGGACGGTGAACAGGTTGCCCGAGCCCCAGTCGTCGGTCCGGGTGAGCAGGAACCTCAGCCCCTCGTCGACCCGCCCTTGCATCTCGTACGTGTGCACGACGGCATGGATCGCCCATACGTCGTCCGGGTTCGCGGCCACCGCCTCCAGCCCGGCCCGCTCGGACAAGTCGTAGTGGCCGGACTCCTCGAGACCGAAGGCCTGCATGCCCCGGACGAAGGCGACGTGGGGATGGCTCGGATCGAGCTCGGGCAGGCTGCGACCCGGGCGGTCCCGCAGGTTGCGAGCGTCGCCCAGGAAGAAGTCGAGCTGGTGCCCGATGGCCAAGGCCAGCAGGTCCGCAGGCCAGCGCGCCAGCAGCGCGTCGAGCGTCCGCGATGCACCGATCCAGTCGCCGCCGAGCCACTGGCCTACGGCGACGGCGTGCATGGCCTCCCGCTCGTTGGTCCGCAGCAAGTCCATCGCCGCGTGCGCGTCGCGGGCAGCCGGCAGCTCGTGTCTATCCGTGCTCATGAGGCTGAGGTAGGCCATGAGTGCGTGGGCCATGGGCACACCGGGCTGGTCGGCCACCAGGGCGATGGCCTGGTCCACGACATCGGGGTGGAAGCGCAGGAGCCGATCGATGGCCCTGTCGTAGGCCTCGACGGCTTCGGCCGATCCGGTGGTCGGGTTTCCGTGCTCGTCGCGGCGGGCGGGACTCAGGCTGGTCATGCTGCTCATGATCTGCTCCTCGATGTTGCCCTGACCAGTACGCAGCCGACGGCGCCGCGGTTCGTTGGTGCCGTCGCCGGTGGCGGCACTACGAGCAGACCGTGCCCTCGGCGGGAACGGTGAGGTCGACGAGGTAGCGGTCGACGAGGTCGGTTGAGCACCGGTTGAGGCCGTAGCCGGTGTGGCGGAAGCCGTCGACGGTGAGGAGGGCTCCCTCCTCGAGGTCGTCGGCCAGCGTCCGGGCGGTCTCGATCGGGGTGATCGGGTCGCCGGTCGTCCCGACGACGAGGACGGGCCCGGCGCCCGCGGCCGTCAGGCGGGGCGGCGCGCTACCGAGGCGGGCCGGCCACTGCGCGCAGGCGTAGTTGTATCCGAACCCCACGCCCATGTGCGGAGCAGCGCGGCGGATGCGGGCGTCGAGCTCCGGGAAGCCCGCGGGATCGGAGGGGCCGGGATCGTCGAGGCAGCTGATGGCGACGAAGGCCTCGATGGCGTTGGAGAACGTCCCGTCGGGGGCTCGGCGGACGTAGCCGTCGTACAGCGCGTAGAGGCGCTCGACGTTCCCGTCGCGCGCGTCGGCGAGGGCGCGGTAGAGGTCGTTCCAGCGCGATGTATCGCGCAGCGCAGCGACCGTTGCGTAGAAGAGCAGACGCGGGCCGGCCTGCGGGCGGGCCGAAGGACCGGGGAGGGGCGCGGCATCGAGCGCCGCGGCCAGCGCCTCGTAGGCCGCCACCGGGTTGCCGTCGCTGTAGAAGGGGCACCCGGGATCGGCGGCGCAGGACTGCATCGCCGCCAGGAACCCCCGCTCGAGGGCAGCGGCCTGGGCCGTCTGGCCCGCCTCCCACCCCTCGTTGGGGTTGGCGGCACCATCCAGCACCGCGGCGCGGACCGTGTCGGGGAACGTGGTCGCCCACGTGGCGCCCAGCTCGCTCCCGTAGCTGAAGCCGAAGTAGCTGAGCTGCTCCTCGCCCAGCGCCCGGCGAAGGCTGTCCATGTCCTGGGCGGAGGCCTGCGTCGACAGATAGGGCAGGAGAGGACCGCTGCGAGCCGAGCAGCCGGACACCAGTACCGTGTCGACGGCGGCCAGCTGCTCCAGCTCCCCGGGCGCGTCGGGCGTCGGGTCGGTGGAGAGGAGGAACGGATCGAGGTCGTCGACGCAGTCGACCGGCGCCGAACGGCCGGTCCCTCGCGGATCCCAACCGACGATGTCGAAGCGGTCGCGCAGCTCGTCCGTGAAGTAGAAGCTGGCCTGCTCGACGAGCGTGGTGCCGGCCACGCCGGGGCCGCCGGGGTTCACCACCAGCGTGCCGAGGCGGCGGTCCTGGTCCCGCGCCGGCCGGCGCTGCACGAAGAGGTCGACCGTCCCCTTGGCGGGATCGGCGTGGTCGAGCGGGACCGTCAGCGTGCCGCACTCCAGGCCCTCACCGCAGCCCTCCCAGGCGAGCGTGGGCTCAGGAGTGCCGGCGACCGTGGTGGTCGTCGCCACCGTGGTCGTCGTGGCGAGCGCGGTGGTCGAGGGAGCGTCGGACGTCGTCGGCGACGTGGTGGCCACCTCCGAGGCCGGGGGTCGCACGGACAGCTCGGGGCGGTCCGAACCTGCGCACGACGTCACGGCCAGGCCGAGGACGGCCAGGACGCTGATCGCTGTACGACGCACGGGTCGATGCTACGGCCGGGTCTGCCCGCCCGGCCCGGGCACCTCGCCCGGTGGGACGCCTCGGCGACGGCCGTAACCTCCGAGTCAGATGCGGATGGCTCCCCACAGGTTGCGGCCTCGCGAGGACGAAGAGGCGCTGAAGGATGCCGATATCGACCGGCGTGTCCTCCGCCGTGCCTGGGGGTTCGCCCAGCCGTTCCGCTGGAGCATCGCCGGGTTCCTCGTGGCCATCGTGGCTTCGGCCCTCGTGGGGCTCGTCCCTCCCCTGATCTTCCGGCGGATCATCGACGTCGCCATTCCGGCCGGTGACCGCAGGCAGATCTGGGTGCTCGGCGGGCTCACCGTCGTGGTGGCGCTCACCGACGCCGCCCTGGCCATCGTGCAGCGCTGGTATTCGGCCCGCATCGGCGAGGGGTTGATCTACGAGCTGCGGGTCGCCCTGTTCGACAAGGTCCAGCAGATGCCCGTGGCGTTCTTCACCAGGACGCAGACCGGGGCGCTCATCAGCCGGCTGAACAACGACGTCGTGGGCGCGCAGACGGCCGCGACGTCGACGTTGGGCTCCGTCGTGTCGAACGTGATCGTGCTGGTCACCACCCTGACGACGATGCTCCTGCTCGAGTGGAAGCTGACGATCCTGACCCTGGTCGTGCTGCCCCTGTTCATCCTTCCGGCCCGCCGCGTGGGCCGGAGGCTGGCGAACATCGCGCGGGAGCAGATGGACCTCAACTCGCGGCTCAACACCCAGATGACCGAGCGCTTCAACGTCGCCGGCGCCACGCTCGTCAAACTGTTCGGCCAGTCCGAGGAGGAGCACCGAGAGTTCGCGCAGCGGGCCTCGAAGGTCCGCGACAACGGCATCCGCTCCGCCATGTACGGCCGGGTCTTCTTCGTCGCCCTCGGGATCGTCGCCGCCGTCGGCGCGGCCATGATCTACGGCGTCGGCGGTCAGCAGGTCATCAGCGGCACGATCCAGGTGGGGACCCTGGTCGCCATGGCCTCGTACGCCGGGCGCATCTACCAGCCGCTCACCGGGCTGACCAACGCCCGCGTCGACATCATGAGCTCGCTCGTCAGCTTCGAGCGGGTATTCGAGGTGCTGGACGCTCCGGTGGCCATCGTCGACAAGCCGTCGGCGATCGACCTCCCGGCGCCGACCGGACGCATCGAGTTCGACCACGTGTCGTTCCGCTATCCGCCGGCCGACGACGTCACCATCGCCTCGCTCACCCTGCCCGGCGCCGAGGGGCAGGACTCGGACCGCCTGGTGCTGCAGGACGTCGACCTGGTCGTGCAGCCCGGGCAGCTCCTGGCCCTCGTGGGGCCGTCAGGCGCGGGCAAGTCCACCCTGGCCGCGCTGATCCCGCGCCTGTACGACGTCACGGGAGGAGCGGTCCGGGTGGACGGGCACGACGTCCGCGACCTGACCGGTGAGTCCCTCCGCGCCGCCATCGGCGTGGTGAGCCAGGACCCCCACCTCTTCCACGAGACCATCGGGGACAACCTCCGCTACGCGCTGGCCCGGGGCGACGGTCGCGGAGTTGGACGCCGCCTGCCGGGCGGCGCAGATCTACGGCACCATCGCCGCCCTGCCCGACGGGTACGACACGGTCGTGGGCGAGCGCGGCTACCGGCTGTCGGGCGGTGAGAAGCAACGCCTCGCCATCGCCCGCCTGCTCCTCAAGGACCCCGCCATCATCATCTTGGACGAGGCCACCAGCAGCCTGGACAACGAGAACGAGGCCGCTGTGCAGGCGGCGCTCGACGCCGCGCTGACGGACAGGACGGCCATCGTGATCGCCCACCGTCTCTCCACCATCCGCAGCGCGGACCTGATCTGCGTCATCGACGACGGCCGCATCGTCGAGCGGGGCACCCATGAGGAGCTCGTGGCCGCCGGCGGCCTCTACGCGTGCCAGAGCGAGCTGGCCTTCTTCTCCCCCGCGGGCGACGCGGCCATCCCGGCCTGACACCGCCTGCCGCCCTGGTTTCCGGGGTCGCTTGTCGGCGAGGACGCAGCTGACGCTGGCGGGCCAGGAGGAAGAAGACGTAGCCGGGATTCCGAAGATGGGTGCCGCTCCCAACCCCGCACCGGCGTCACGGCTTCGCCGCTTGCCTCGTCCGTCGGGACGAGAACGAGAACAAGCGGCTCCAAACGAAGATCCAGCGATCATCCGGCAACGCCGTGCTCCGGCGGACATCAGCGAGCACGCAACGAGCTGGGACCCGGCGGCGAGACGTCGCCGCCGGGCCCCGGGCAAGTTTCGGTCAGACCTGCGACGCCGCCAGCGCGTCGACCATGCCGGTGCCGAAGAACGACGTGCGCCCACCGTTGCCGTAGCACCTCTCCCGCTCGTCGTTCGGTCCCAACGGCTGCCAGTTGGGCGGGCAGGACATCGCCTGGGTCGTGCGCTCGACGGCGGACTTGACCGCGCCGGGGCTCCAGTTCGGGTGGAGCTGGCTCACGAGGGCGGCCACGCCGGCGGCGTGAGGCGACGACATGGAGGTGCCGTTGAGGTACCCGTAGCCGAAGCCGTTCACGGTGGTGGTGATGCCAGGGAACGCCGCGTTGAGCGGATCGAAGCCGTTCCAAATGTCCGAGCCGACGGGCAACGCGGCGAGCACGGCGTCCTGCACGGTGCCGGTCGCACGGAAGTAGTCACCGCCAGGAGCCGTCACGTCCACCCGGGACATGCCCACGCTCGAGTAGTCAGCGATGATCAGGTCGTACCCGGGGTACCCGACGGGCCCGGTGGCGGAGACCGTCAGGGCTTCGGGCAGCTCGGCCGGAGCGACCCGGCAGTTGTTTCTGACCTCGCGCGTGACCGCGGCGCCGGGCGGCCAGTCCGGGCTGACATCGTCGATGAGCGGGTGCTGCAGGTCGGCCGTCTCATTGCCGGCGGAGGCCACGATCACCACGCCCCGCTGCTGCGCGTAGCGGGCCGCTGACTCCAGTTGCTTCAACATGGCCCGCTGCTCCGCGTCGCTCTTGCAGTAGAAGAGGAAGGGATCGGCGAACAGGCTCAGGTTGACCACGTCGAGACGCTGGTCGCCGGCATAGCGCAGGGCCGCGGTCACTGCGTCGACGAAGCAGAACCCGCCCATCGTGCAAGCCTTCAGGGCGACGATCGTCGCCCGCGGAGCAACGCCCGCGATGCCGATGCCGTTGACCGGCGCAGCGATGGTCGAGGCCACATGCGTGCCGTGGCCCGCGAGGTCCTCCACTGCCGCCTTATTGGTGCAGTCACCGTTCGCTATCTCGGACGGGGCCGCCGTCGGAGTGCCGGTGGTGATGAACGAGCACGACAGCGCCAGGTTCAGATTGGGCGCGATGTCCGGATGGTTCGTCTGCACGCCGCTGTCGATGACGCCGACGCTCACGCCCTGGCCGGTCGCCCTCGCGTAGCTGGCGGTACCAGCGTTCATCACCGCCATATCCCACTGGCACGGCGCGAACGGCTCGCTGTTCGGAGAACCGAAGACGCCGCCGAACAGGTTCTGACAGATGGCGATTTCCTGCGCGGGCGGAATCGCCGCTTCGCTCACGCCCGCCGGTCCGATGGCGAACCCGAGGGCGAGCGCGCCCGCCAGGATCGCAGATCGCTTCTTCATCCCGCATCCCCTCCTCATTGTCGGGTCAGCCGATGGTAATCACGCGCGTGGCACAGAGTCACCAGCCGTGGTCCGCTCTGGCGCGCTCGTGCCAAGACGTGCGCTCCTCCCCCACTCACGGCAGTGTTCTGAGCCTCTGACGGTCACTCAGCGGCCTCGCTGCCTGACGCGGCGGGCTCGGCGGGCCGCGTGAACACGGGCGGTTCGACCGAGGCAGACGTTGGAGCTGCTCAGGGGTGGACGAGCCAGGCGTCCGGCCCCATCACGATCCGTGGTTCGGCGGCTGGGTCCAGCCACCGCAGGACGGCCAGCAGTTTGGGCTCGGCCAGGGAGATGCAACCGCTGGTGGCCGCGGTGGCGCCCGAGGCCGTGTACTGGTGGCGGTGGAGGAAGATGGCGCTCCCCAGGCCGGGGATGACGGGATCGATGTTGTAGCCGACCGTGGCCAGGTAGCGGTAGGGCCCGACGCCGATGGCGTACAGGTCCTCGTTGGGCCGGGTGCAGGGCGTCGCCCGCACGAGCCGGTTGTACGACGGCGAGGAGCTGTCGCTGATCCAGCAGTCACCGGGGACGATCTGGTGGTAGCGGAAACGAGCCCCGGGGTCGGGTTGGCGTCCCATCACGCCGGTGATCGGGAACGACCCTGCGGGGGTCGTGCCGTCGCCCTCGTGGCGGTCGACCCGGAACCCGCTCCGGCCGATGCGGGTGGGGAAGGGTCCGTGGACCAGGCGCCAGCCCTTTCCGTCGCGCTCATAGGTGGTCAGGCTCCCGGACGTCGACCCCCAGGCGGGCGCCGTGACCACGACGAGTTGCCGGGCGTCGCTGTAGCCGACATTCAGGCGGTCCGGCACCGGGGGTCCGCAAGCGGCCAGGATCAGCACGGCGAGGGCACCGATCACCGCGACCAAGCGACCTGGTCCCCGGCGGCGAGTGGAAGCGGCAGGTGAGGTCAGCGGTCCGATCTCCTCTCCGCCCGGCGCGCAGCCTACCCCTGGGCCTTCCCGGCCTCGGCGGCCTCGACCGCCAGTTCCACTGCCGCCGAGACCTCTTCCAACCGGCCCTTGATCAGGCGCATGCCGTGCTCCGAGCCATCGAGCACGGTCGTTGCGGTCACCTCGGGCAGGACGGAGGCGAGCTCCTCCAAGTTCCGGGCGTAGGCGCCGTCATCCTCGGCCGCCAGGAGCACCACCGGTCCTTCGTAGCGGCGAGCCGCGGCCAACACGTCCTTGCCTGCCAGGGCGAGCGGCGGGGACACGGCGACCACGGCGTCCACCGGCGGATCGATGGACCCCGCGCCGACCAGTGACGTGGCGGCCCCGAGCGATGAACCCACCAGCACGACCCGCTCGGCCCCGCGCTCGCGGAGCGCGGCCACAACCGCATCGAGATCGTCCGGCAACCGGGTGACCTCGTTGCGCGATCCTCCACTCGAACCCCGGCCCCGCAGGTTGTAGGCGGCGACGGTGACGCCTCGGTCGGCGAACGCCGGCACCACGTCCATCCAGTCGCACAGGTCCTGCCCGGCACCGTGGACGAGGACGATGGCCGTCTCGCCCTCGCCCAAGACCGCGGCCCCGATCGGAGCGCCGTCGGCGGCGGTCACGGACAGGCGGGCCATGCCCGCCGGGATGGCCTCATCCGGGCACTCCTCGGCGACCGGAGCGGCGGGGTCGACCCGGGCGGCGCGGGCGTTGCGGCCCGGTGCCCGCCCGCAGTTGACCAGCGCTCCGAGCGCGGTGACCAGGACGATCACCGGACCTGACGAGACGGTCCAGAACCGGCTCCGCGCCCTCGGAGACCCGGGCATCCGCGCTCTGTGTAGCACCTGCTCGCGATCATGGCCACCATGTCGACCACCACCCTCGCCGTCGGGCTCCTGGCCTTCGGTCTGGGCGCGGGCCTGGCCGTGCTGGCCGCGGCAGCCCTGCTGCGGCGACCGGCGATGGGAGGTGGGGCGGTGGCGGGGCCGACCCCGGAGCAGTTGGCACAGGAACGGGACCGCGCCATCAACGCCGCGCTGCAGCAGGCCGCGCTCCTCCAGCGGGAACAGCTCGAGCAGGTGACGGCCCACCATCGGCAGTTGCTGGAGCAGGCCGGGGTGCTCCAGCGGGAGCAGCTCGGCGCGCAGCTCGACGCCAGCCAGCGCGAGCTGACGGCCAAGAAGGACGTCATCGACACCCGGCTGGACCAGGTGCAGGTCGAGCTGCGCAGCCAGATGGACCGGTTGGGTCACCTGGTGGGCCAGCTGGGCGAGCGCAACGCCGAGCAGTTCGGGAAGGTGGACGAGTCGCTGCGCACCCAGGCCGAGGTCACGCAGGCGCTGTCCTCCAGCACGCAGAGCCTGCGGGAGGCGCTGGCCAACCCGAAGGCCCGCGGCCAGTGGGGCGAGCGCATGGCCGAGGACGTGTTGCGGCTGGCCGGCTTCATCGAGCACGTCAACTACGAGAAGCAGACCGCGGTGGAGGGCACGCGCTCGCTGCCCGACTACACGTTCACGCTCCCCAAAGGCCACGCGCTCTACATGGACGTCAAGTTCCCGCTCAACGCCTACCTCCGCCACCTGGAGGCAGGGACGGACGCCGAGCGCCAGGCCCACCGCGAGGCCTTCCTGCGCGACGTCAGGGCCCGCGTGCGGGAACTGGCCCAGCGCGACTACCCGACCGTGGGTGAGCGGCCGGCGGTCGACTACGTCCTGCTCTTCCTTCCCAACGAGGCCATCGCCGGCTTTATCCACGAGCACGACCCGGAGCTCGTCGAGCACGCGCTGGGTCAGAAGGTCGTGCTGTGCTCACCGCTCACGCTGTTCGCCTTCCTGGGCGTCATCCGCCAGGCGTTCGACAACTTCGTGATCGAGCAGACCTCGGACGAGATCCTCACCCTCCTCGGCCGCTTCGGGCAGCAGTGGGAGAAGTACCGCGACTCGCTGGAGAGCGTGCAGCGCAAGTTCGACGCCGTCCACCGTGAGCTCGACCACCTTGGAGGGCCGCGGCGGCGCATGCTGGAGAAACCGCTCGTCCAGCTCGACGAGCTGCGCCGGCAGCGGGGTCTGGAAATCGACGCCGTGCTCGCGCCCGAGGGAGCCGACGCCGACGTCCTGGCACTCGGCTACCCGGACGACCTCGGCGCCTAGCCGGCGCCTCCTCCCCCCCCCTCTCCGTCATACGAACTAAGGTAGGTGTATGACCATGCTCAGCTTCCGCGTCGATGCCCGTGACGCTGACGCGGCCCAGCGCTGGGCCGAAGCCCTCGGAGTCGACCGCTCGGAGCTCTTGCGCGAGGCGTTGCGCCGCCACCTCGACCGCCTGGCGTCCGAAGGGGACGACCGCCGCTGGACCGACCAGCCCTTCGACGAGGGCGAGCGAGCGCTCGGCGAGATAGCGGATTGGGGTCCGGCAGAGGACTGGTCGGACTGGGCCAGCTGATGCAGCGCGGTGAGATCTGGTTCGCGACCACGCCCGGCGGAGACCGCCCGGTGCTCGTCCTGACGCGGGACCCGGTCGCGGATCGCATCGGCTCGGTCGTCGTCGCCGCCCTGACAAAGACGCGGCGCGGCCTCGTCTCGGAGCTCGCACTCACCCCGGAGGACGGCGTCCCGACGGACAGCGTCGTCAACTTCGACAACCTCCACACCATCCCCCGCGACACGTTCCGCCGTCGGGTGGCCACGCTCCCGCCCGGGCGAATGGCCGAGGCGTGCCGCACGCTGCAGGCGGCGACCGGTTGCTGACGGGGCTAGGCCTGCGAGCTCCTCGGCGGGTGCGGATGGCTGTGGCTGTGGTCCGTCGGCGGGGCGCTCGCCGGCGCGGCCGCGCTGTCGGCCCGCTGCTCCAGCCAGCGCTGGAAGCCGGCGGCGTTGGAGTGAACGCCGTTCAGCGTCTCGGCGATCTCACGGGCTTCGGGGTCGACGGCGTCGAGCTCGTGGGCGAACGCGGCTGCGAGCGCGGTGGCGATGTCCTCTCCGGCACGGAAAGCCGTCTCGGCCACGGACGCCCAGCCCTGCAGCGTCTCCTGCGCCTCGGCCAGCATGTCGAGCGGGTCACCCGGCGTCACGCCGTAGTGGGCCAGGGCCAGCCCCGCCGGCCGGCGGTCGGCGAAGCGGGTGAGAGAGCGAAGGGCCAGGTCGAGATCGAAGTCGGGCGGGGGGGTGGCGGGCCGCAGCACGCCCACCTTGGGAAGGCGAACGCCGACCGCGTCACCCACGAACAGCAGGCCGCTGTCGCTGTCGTGGAGCGCGAGGTGGTGCTTGGCGTGCCCGGGCGAGTCCACGCTGGTCAGCGTGCGCGACGGCCCCACCCTGATCTGCTCCCCGTCACCGAGCACGCGGACCCGATCGGCCGGGGTCGGGGTGAGGCGCCCGTAGAGGCTGTCGAGCAGGTCGCCGTAGACCATGGCCGCCGAGCGCACCAGGCGGTCGGGATCCACCAGGTGGCGGGCGCCCTTCTCGTGCACGTAGACGGTGGCCTTCGGGAAGGCCGCCGCGATGTCCCCCACCCCGCCGGCATGGTCCAGGTGGATGTGGGTGACGACGACGGCGGCCAGGTCGGAGGCCGACACCCCGAGGGCGTCGAGTTCCCGCAGGACCGTGTCCAGCGAGCTCTGGCTCCCCGTCTCGACCAGGCACGGCTCCGGCCCCTCCACCAGGTAGCCGGCCGTGACCTGGTCCCACCCGCCGAGGTAGGTGTCGATCTCCACCACACCAGGCGCCACACGAGTGCTCACGACGGGCAATATTGCCGGACCGTGCCCGTCCTCACCCACTGCCGCCCGGAGCGCTCGTGAGCCAGCCCAGCTTCGACCTCGGCTTCGAGGACGTCGACGACGCCAGCTCTCTCGATGGGGGCATCCCGACCCTCACCGTCGCCGAACTGGCGGAGGCGATCAACGGCTCGTTGCGCCGCGGCTTCTACGAGGGGGTCTGGGTGCGGGGCGAGATCCAGGGTGTCAACGAGCGCAACGGCCACCTCTACTTCTCGTTGACCGACGACGACGAAGGAGTCCGCGCCACCATCTCGGTCAGCCTCTTCGCCAACGTGCGCTTCAAGCTGCGCCCTCTGCTGCAGCGCCACCGGCTGCGCCTGGCCGACGGCATGAAGGTCCGGCTCCACGGCTATCTGGACTTCTTCGCCCCCAGCGGCCGGCTGGGCCTGAAGATGAGCGGGATCGACCCCCGCTACACGCTGGGAGAGTTGGCCCTCCAGCGCGACGAGCTGGTCCGCCGCCTCGTGGCCGCCGGGCTGTACGACGCGCAGTCCCGGCTGGCCTCGCCGGTACTGCCGCTCGCCGTCGGCGTGGTGACGAGCGTCGGCAGTGCGGCCTGGCACGACGTCACCCACGAGCTGGAGGCCAGCGGGTTCGGCTTCCGGATCGTGGCCTGCGACGCCCGGGTCCAGGGCGAGTGGGCGCCGGAGATGGTGGCCGCGGCCATCCGCACGCTCGGGCGCCGGGACGTGGACGTCGTCCTCGTGGTCCGCGGCGGTGGGGCGCGGTCGGACCTGGCCACGTTCGACGCCGAGGTCGTGGCCCGGGCCATCGCCACCTGCCCGCATCCTGTGCTGACGGGCCTCGGGCACGAGGTGGACCGCAGCGTGGCCGACGAGGTCGCCCACCTGGCCCTCAAGACGCCGACGGCCTGCGCGGAGAGCTCATCGCGCGCGTCCGCCGGTTCCGGGACGAGCTCACCCGGCTGCGGGGGGCGATCCGAGATGCGGCAACGGTGCGCCTGGCGACCGCCGATCGCGCCGTGGCCGCGCAGGCCCGCCGGGCCGCCCGGGACACGCGGCGGTCGGTCGACGCCGGGGAGGCCCAGCTCCGCCGGGCGGCGCAGGCGCTGACTCGGCAGTCCCGCCTGGTGGCATCGGCGTCGCACGCGCTGGTCACCCACGAGGCCCGCCGTGCCGTCGCCGCTTCGGCGCGGGTGCTGACCCAGCAGTCCGCAGCCTTGAGCGCCGGCGGCGAGCGCCTGGCGCGCCGGGCCCCCGCGCTCAACCGGCAGGCGGCGCGGGACCTCGATGCCGTCGAGGCCAGGGTGCGGGCCCTCGACCCGGCCCGGACGCTCGCCCGGGGCTGGAGCATCACGCGCACGCTCGACGGACGATCGGTGCGCAGTACCGCCGAGCTGGCCCCGGGCGACGCCGTCGTCACCACCCTCGTCGACGGCGAGGTCCACAGCCGGGTGGAGGAGGTACAGGGACCATGACGGCCAAACCGACCGCAGGATCCACCGGACCCACCGACGAGCCCGTCGAGGGAAAGCTCGGCTACAGCGCGGCGCTGGCCGAGCTGGAGGAGATCCTGGGCGAGCTCGAGGGTGACGCAGTCGACATCGACCGCCTGGCCGACCAGGTCCGGCGGGCGGCAGCGCTGATTCGCGTCTGCCGGGGCCGCATCGACGCCGCCCGGACCGAGATCGAGCAGGTCGTCGCCGAGCTTGACGAGGGCGCCTGAGGCGGTGCACCGCCCGGCCGCGAAGTCCGTTGGCTCGGCCCGGAGCGCGCGCTATCGTGCGCGTCACCGGAGGAAGGAGGTGGTCCAATCTTGAACGGTGAATGTTTGGGGACCCCGGAGGTGGTTGGCCGCTAGCGGCGGCTGCTGGACCACCTGGCGAGTCCACGCCAGCCACCATCGATCCCGTTCCCGGAGCTTGGTCCCACCCGGGTGGGCCGTCACCCATAGGTGACCGCCCGACGTGACGAGATCGGTCCCATCCAGTCGTGCGACGGGAGCGCCCACAGGGCGCTCCCGTCGCCGCGTCCCGGGACAGGTCCGGCACGAGCGCGGCAGGCACGGCTCCGGTCAGAGCCCGCCGCCTACCGTCGCCTACGCTGGCGCGGTGCCCGCCGCGCCGCCGTCGTTGCTGGAGGTCGCCGACCGGGTCGAGGGCCGGCTGCGGAGCCTCGTCGAGGCCGAGCAGGCCCGCTGGGCGGAACTGGACCCTGACCTGGCCGCGCCCCTCGCTGCGCTGGGCGCGCTGCTGGCCTCCGGGGGCAAGCGGCTGCGGCCGGCCTTTTGCCACTGGGGCTTCGTCGGGGCAGGCGGCGAGCCCGACGACCCCCGCTCCATCGACGCCGGCGCGGCCTTCGAGCTCCTCCACGCCTTCGCCCTGTTCCACGACGATGTCATGGACGGTTCGGCGACGCGGCGCGGCGCCCGCACGACCCACCTGGCCTTCGCCGACCGCCACCAGGACGAGGCCTGGATGGGCGAGGCCCGGCGCTTCGGCGAGGGGGTCGCCATCCTCGTCGGCGATCTGGCCTTCGTGTACGCCGATCAGCTGCTCCACGGCGCATCGGTCCAGGCCTGGGAGGTCTGGTCCGAGCTGCGCATCGAGCTCAACGTCGGCCAGTACCTCGACATCCTGGGCACAGCGCGCGGCGAGCGCAGCCGGGTCACCGCGCTGCGCATCGCCCGGTACAAGAGCGGCAAATACACGGTCGAACGGCCGCTGCACCTCGGCGCCGTGCTGGCAGCGCCCGAGCGAGCCGGCGAGCTGCTGCCCAGCCTCTCCGCCTACGGGCTGCCGCTGGGCGACGCGTTCCAGCTCCGCGACGACATCCTCGGCGCCTTCGGGGAGACCTCCCGAACGGGCAAGCCGGTCGGGGACGACCTGCGCGAGGGCAAGCCGACGCCGATGATGGCCATCGCCACCGGCCGAGCCACGAAGGCGCAGGGCGAGGTGCTGGCGCTCGTCGGCCGATCTGAGCTCTGCCCCGAGGACGTCGCGTCGATCCAGTCCGTGCTCGTCGAGACAGGAGCGCTGGCTGAGGTCGAGACCCAGATCGACGAACTCGCTGAAGAAGCGCTGGAAGCGCTCGACGGCGCCGACATCACCGACGACGCCCGCAAGGCGCTGGAGGAGCTGGCCCACTACGTGGCCTGGCGGGAGCAGTGATCGCGGGCTCGGTGGGAGGGGCGACAACCGGAGCGAGCCGATGAAGGTGGTGGTCGTCGGCGCCGGCCTGGGTGGGCTGGCCGCGGCCGCGCACCTCGTGGGTCGGGGCCACCAGGTCACCGTCGTCGAACGGTCGGCGCAGCCGGGCGGCCGGGCCGGCGCGGTGACCGGGCAGGGCTACGTGCTCGACAACGGCCCGACGGTGCTCACGATGCCCGGCCTGCTCGAGGACACCTTCGCCGCCGCGGGAGCCGACATGGCCGACTTCGTGACGATCCGCCCTGTCGACCCCATGTACCGGGCCGTGTACGCCGATGGCAGCGAGCTGCGTCTGTGGCACGACAGGGACCGCATGGCCGCGGAGATCGAGGCGTTCTCGGGGCCCGATGACGCCGCCGGCTTCGAGCGCTTCTGCCGGTGGCTGACCGAGCTGTACGAGCTGGAGATGCCCCACTTCATCGACACCAACTTCGCCTCACCGCTCGACCTGGCCCGGCCGCTGGCGCCCGCGCTGCGCCTCGTGCGCATGGGCGGGTTCCGCCGCCTCGACCGCGTGGTGCGCTCCTACTTCCGCGATGAGCGCCTGCGGCGGATCTTCTCCTTCCAGTCGATGTACGCAGGGCTGGCGCCGTACGAGGCGCTGGCGCTCTACGCGGTGATCACCTACATGGACACTGTCGAGGGGGTGTACGCGCCGGAGGGTGGGATGCACCGCCTGGCCGAAGGCCTGGCCGGCGCGGTCGAGAAGGCGGGCGCCAGGATCCGCTACGGCACGCCGGTGGGCAGGATCCTGCGGGCCGGCAGCGGCGCCGTGACCGGGGTCGAGATGATGGACGGCGATGACCGGGAGCGCTTGCCGGCCGACGCCGTCGTCTGCAACGCCGACCTGCCCGTGGCCTACCGCCAGCTCCTCGGCGGGGTCGAGGCTCCGCGGGCGGCCCGCCGTGGGATCTACTCACCGAGCTGCGTGCTGTGGGTGGCGGGCGTGCGGGGCGACCCACCGGCGGAGAGCCAGCACCACAACCTCCACTTCGGGGCCGACTGGAACGGCGCCTTCCGGGCCGTCATCGAGGACGGGACGCTCATGCCGGACCCCTCGATCCTGGTGACCGTGCCCAGTCGCGACGACGCGGGGCTGGCTCCGGCCGGCTCGTCGTGCCTGTACGTGCTGGAACCGGTGCCCAACCTGGACGGCCGGGTGGACTGGGGGCGCGAGCGGGACCGCGTCCAGGCCGCGCTGGTCGAACGGGTGGCGGCGCAGGGTTATCCCGTCGATGTCGAGATCGAGCGCTTCTACGACCCGCTCGACTGGGAGGCGGCCGGGATGGAACGCGGGACACCGTTCTCGCTGGCCCACACCTTCCGGCAGACGGGACCGTTCCGGCCGGCCAACGTCGACCGCCGCGTCCCCGGGCTTGTCTTCACGGGGTCCGGCACGGTGCCCGGCGTCGGGGTGCCGATGGTGCTGATCTCCGGGCGGCTCGCCGCCGACCGGGTCGACGAGCTGGCCACCCACGGCCGGACGGATCGATCAGGCCGGGCGGGCCGATGACGCGGCCGAGCTCACCCGTCGTCACGCTCGACGAGTCGTACGAGCGTTGCCGGCGGCTCAACCGGCGCCACGGGACGACCTACTACTGGTCGACCATGCTCCTGCCCAGGGTGAAGCGCCACCACGTCCACGCGCTCTACGCGTTCTGCCGGTACGCCGACGACATCGTCGACGAGCCTCGGGCGAACGGGTCGAGCGGACCGGAGGAGACCGAGCGCGCGCTCACGGACTTCGGCCAGCGCTTCTTCGCCGATCTCGAGCGGGGCCGCAGTGACGACCCGGTGCTCAAGGCGGTGGTGCACACGGTGCGGGCGTTCGACATCGACCCCGACTGCTTCCACCGCTTCCTCCGCTCCATGACCATGGACCTCACGGTCACGCGCTACGAGTCCTGGAAGGACCTGCGCGTCTACATGGACGGCTCGGCCGCCGTCATCGGCGAGATGATGCTGCCCATCCTCGAGCCGCTCGACCCGGCTGCCGCTCCGCACGCCCGTGACCTCGGGGACGCCTTCCAGCTCACCAACTTCCTCCGGGACGTGGCCGAAGACCTGGACCGCGGGCGCGTCTACCTGCCCCAGGAGGACCTGCGCCGCTACAGCGCCGATCCGAGCCGGCGGGAGGTCACGCCGGAGTGGACCGAGCTGATGCGCTTCGAGATCGGCCGCTGCCGGCGCCTCTACGTCTCCGCGGACATCGGCATCGGGATGCTCCCGCCGCAGTCGGCGCGGTGCGTGCGGACGGCACGGGTGCTGTACAGCCGCATCCTCGACGTGATCGAGGAGCAGGGGTACGACGTGTTCTCGCGGCGCGCCCGGGTGCCGACCTGGCAGAAGGCGGCTCTGGTGGCGAGGCACCTGCGCGCCACGTCGTGAGGAAGAGGGTCGTGAGCAAGGGGGTCGTGAGCAAGAGGGTCGTCGAGCGGGCCGCCTTCGCGGTGGCCGCCGCCGCCATGGTGGTCACGCCGCTCCTGCCGAGGGGGCGGCGCGCTGTGGCGGCGTCGGTCGTCGTCGGCGGACTGGCCGTCACGACCGGAGTCGCCGCGGCGCGACGGTGGGGCCCCGAGCGCGCGCTCGCCGCGGCGGCGACTGTTGCTACTGCAACGACGCTGATCGAGAGGATCGGTACGACGACCGGGCTGCCGTTCGGGCGCTACCGCTACACCGGCGCGCTGCGGCCCACGTTGGCCGGGGTCCCCGTGCTGGTCCCGATGGCCTGGTTCGCCATGGCGCTGCCGGCCCGTGAAGCGGCGCACGCCTCGCTCGGGCGCCGGTCCACTCCCGCGACCCGGGTACTCGTCGGCGGCGCGGCCTTGGCCGCCTGGGACCTGTTCCTCGATCCGCAGATGGTCGGTGAGGGCTACTGGGAGTGGGCCCGTCGTGGCCGGTACCGCGGGATCCCGTTCAGCAACCAGGTGGGCTGGCTGCTCACCGGTACCGCCATGATGGCGGGGTTGGATCGACTCGTGCCCCCGGGGCCGGGCGACGCCGACCGTGCGCTGGTCGGCGTGTACGGCTGGATGGCGGTCATGGAGACGCTCGGCTTCGCGCTGTTCTTCCGGGACCGCGTGGTGGCCGCGTCTGGCGGTGCGGCCATGCTCCCGTTCGCCGTGCTGGCGGCCCGCCGAGCCTGGACCCGTGGCTGAGGTCGTCGTCATCGGTGGAGGGGTGGGCGGTCTGGCCGCCGCCATCCGCCTGCGCGCGGCCGGCCACGGGGTGACCATCCTCGAACGCCGGGCAGAGCTGGGCGGGAAGCTGGCTGTCGTGGAACGGGAGGGCTTCCGTTTCGACGCCGGGCCATCGCTCCTCACGCTGCCGTCGGTCTTCGACGAGCTGTTCCGTGTCGCTGGCACCTGCCTGGCCGACGCCGTGCCACTGCGCCGATTGGACCCGCAGCTCCGCCACCGCTGGCCCGACGGATCGGGCTTCGACACGCTCGACGGTCCCGAGGCCACGGCCACCGCCATCGAGCAGTTCAGCCCGGGCGGCGGTGCGGCCTACCGCCGCTTCGAAGCGCGCGGCGCCCGCGTGTGGGAGGTCGCCCGGCGCACGTTCCTGGCCGGGCCGATGACCGGCGGCCCCGCGCTCCTGAAACGCCTGCGCTCACCCCGGGACCTGCCCGCGGTCGATCCGCTGCGCACGCTGGACTCCGCGGCGCGGGCCGCCTTCACCGATCCCCGGCTGGTGCAGTGGGCCGGCCGCTACGCGACCTACTCCGGGTCGTCCCCCCGGCTCGCGCCGGCCACGCTGGCCTGCATCCCCTCCATCGAGGCCCGGGAGGGCGTTTGGTACCCGCCGGGTGGTCTCGGGGCGTTGCGGGACGAGCTCGTCGGCGTCGCCATCGCCTGCGGGGTGGACGTGGTCACCGGCGTGGAGGTCGGCTCGGTCGAAGTGTCCGGAGGACGCGTGCGCGGTGTGCGCACGGCGGATGGCGAGCGGTGCCGCGCCGACATCGTCGTCGCCAACGTCGATGCCGAACACCTCTACGGGGACCTCGTGCCGGAGCCCCGCGCGCACCGCCGCGCCACGAGGGCGGGACGTTCGCTGTCCGGCTTCGTGGTGCTGGCCGGTGTCCGGCACATCACGCCCGGCCTGCACCACCACACCGTCTGGTTCCCCGAGGACGGCGCGCTCGAGTTCCGTCAGCTCCGCGAAGGCGCCGTCGCGGACGACCCGACCATCTACACCTGCGTCTCCTCCGTCACCGATGCCAGCCAGGCGCCGGCCGGTCACGAGAACTGGTTCCTTCTGGTCAACGCTCCGCACGGGCGGCGGGTCGACCGGGCGGCCTACCGCGACCTGCTGCTGGAGCGGCTGGCGGCCCGGGGCCCCGACCTCCGGCCCCGGCTCCTCTTCAGCGAGTGCCTGGCGCCGGCCGACCTGGCTGACCGGTACCGCAGCCCCGGCGGGGCCATCTATGGCACGTCCTCGAACGGGCGGCGGGCGGCCTTCCTGCGCCCAGGCAACAGGGGGCCTTACCGCGGCCTGTACCTGGCCGGGGGGTCCAGCCATCCTGGCGGTGGTCTGCCGCTGGTGGCGATGAGCGCCCGCATCGTCGCCGACCTCGTGCGTGAGGACGGCTGGTGATCGGCCGCCTCTGGCTGGCGGCGAGGCTGGCGGCCACCGTCGTGGTGGCCGCCCGCCTGGCGCGGGCGGCACGACGCCCCGAGCCGCTCACGGTCGGGTCTGCCGCGCCGTCGGCAGACATCGATGCGGACGCAACCATCTCTGCCGTCATCCCGGCGCGGGACGAGGAGGATCGCCTGTTGCCCCTTCTCCAGCTGCTGGCCACCGACCGTTCGGTGATGGAAGTGATCGTCGTCGACGACGGCTCCCGCGACGGGACCGCCGCGCTCGCCCGCGACCTCGGGGCCACCGTCATCACCGGTGCCCCGCTGCCTCGCGGTTGGGTGGGCAAGCCATGGGCGTTGGACCAGGGTCTGCGCGCCGCGCGGGGACTGGGTCGTCTGCTTCGACGCCGACGTTGAACCGTCGCCCGGACTGGCCCACGCGCTCGTCGAGCGAGTGCAGGCGGACGGACTCGACATGGCCACCGTGGCCGGGCGCTTCGTGTGCCCGACGGCACCGCTGCGGGTCCTCCACCCCGCCTTGCTCACGACGCTCGTCTACCGGTTCGGCCCTCCGGCAGCTTCGCCCGCGCGACCGGGGCGGGTCCTGGCCAACGGGCAGTGCACCGCCGCCCGCCGCGCCGACCTGCTCGGCGCCGGTGGGTACACGGCCGCGGCGGGGAACATCACCGATGATGTCGCGCTGGCCCGCAGCCTCGCCTCCCGGGGATGGCGGACCGGCCTGCTCGACGGCACCTCGGCGTTGCGCGTCCGCATGCACACGAGCGCCGGCGACGCCTGGCGCGCCTGGGGACGATCGCTCCCCCTGCCCGACGTCACCACGGTCGCCGCGCAGGTCGCCGACGGGCTCACCTTGCTGGTGACCCAGGCCCTGCCCCTGCCCCGACTGCTGCTGCGCCGTGCCGACGCGCTCGACCTCGCACTGCTGGTCCTGCGCGCGGGCACGCTGGCCGGGACCGCCCGGGCCTACGAGCGGAGAGACCTGGCGTACTGGTTGTCCCCCGTGGCCGATTCCGCCGCGGTGCTCCGCGTGCTGTGGGGGGCCATCCGGCCGGGGCGGACCTGGCGGGGCCGCACCTACCCGCGGCCGGTGCCACCGGCGGCGGCGTGGCGCTCGCCGTAGGCCGCCATGGCGAAGCGCAGACCGATGATGCACATGAGCGCGCCCGTAGCGGCGACGCGCGCCCGCGGCTCGAACAGGGCCTGGATCACGGGGAAGCCGAAGACCGCAACGCGGGCGCCGATCGCGAAGCGTCGCGTCACGAGCGTGACGACCGCGCAGAGGACGGCGGCGATCAGCGCCGGCACCGGTGCCAGCACGAGCATCCCGCCGACGAAGGCCAGCACCGACCGTCCGCCGCGGAACCCCGCGAACACGGGCCAGGCGTGTCCCACCATCGCCGCCGCCGCGCCGACATAGCCGACCCACCACGGCTCGGCCAGCACGAGGCCGACGAGGGCGGCGAGCGCGCCCTTGGCGACATCGCCCACGAAGACCGGGACGGCGGCCCGGCGCCCCAGTGTGTCCTTGGCGTTCCAGTAGCCGGGGTTGCGATCGCCCACCGCCCGGATGTCCACGCCCCGCGCCCGGGCCACCAGCACGGCCACCGGCATCGAGCCCAGCAGATAGCCGACCACCACCGTGAGGACGACGGCCAGTCCGGTTGCCTCGATCACCGAGCCCCCTGCGAGCATGTCCGGCGATGCCGGGCACCAGAGTCGCGTCGTTCCACCTGGTGCGAGAGCGGCCCGGGCGGGCCGGGCGGGCGCTGACCCGTCTCGCCACGGACCGGCGGCACCTGGGGCACACGGACGGCCTGACGTTCTGGCGCCTCCTCGGCACGGGCCGCGGCCGCGACACCGGCGCCGGCATCGATCCGCTCCGGACGGCGGTCTTCGCCGTGTGGGAGGACGACGGCGCGCTCGACGGGTTCCTGGCCCACTCGCCGGTGGCCGGGCGCTGGGCCGATGCCGAAGAGACCTACACCGTCAGGCTTCGGACGTTGGGCGGCCACGGCACGTGGCGAGGATGCGACGTCGCCGGGGAGGTGGCGCGCGCCGCGCCCGGTCCCGGGCCCGTCGCCGTCCTCACACGGGCGACTGTGCGCCTGCGGAGTTGGAAGCCCTTCATCGCCGCCGGTCACCAGGTCAGCGCGGAGGTCGCGAGAGCGCCAGGCCTGCTGGCCCTTGTGGGCGTGGGCGAGGCGCCGGTCGGTCGCCAGGCCACGTTCAGCCTGTGGCGGGACGTGGCCGACGCCCGCGCCTTCGCCTACTCCGCCCCACGGCACGTCGAGGCCGTCCGGCGCACCCGGATCGACGGTTGGTACGGGGAGCAGCTCTTCGCCCGTTTCCGCCCCTACCGGAGCGTCGGCACGTGGGACGGCGTCGACCCGCTCGACCGGTCGAGCGGGTGACGATCGACGGCTGCCGCCCTTGACCGCACCCGTGCGGGGACGAACGGGGCCAGCATCCCGTAGGGCTCGCCGCCGAAGAGGTGGTGCACGCGATGGGCGGCGGCCAGCGAGCGCAAGTACGGGTTGGAGAGGCGACGGACGGCGGGCAGGCGACCGTGGACGACGCCGTCGTGCACGAGGCCATACGCCAGTCCATACAGCGTGACCCCGGTTCCGATCGGGACCAACCAGGCGAGCCCGGGGACGTTGAAGCCGACGGCCAGGGCGACCCCCACCAGCGATGCGAACCCCACGGGGAAGAGGTCGTTGGCCTCCAGCCCTCTTGCCGGCGGGCGGTGGTGGCTGCGGTGCAGCGTTTGCCCAGGACCGTGCATGACCCAGCGATGGACCGCGTACGTCACGGGCTCCATGAGCACGAACGACAGCGCGGCGAGCCCGAGGAACGCCGGCACCGTCACGCCGCCGACGCTAGACGAGCGCTCTCAGGTCATCGAGTCAGACCAACGAGTCGAGGATGAGCTCGATGTCGTCGGGCGTCGTGCTGGGGTTCACGAAGCAGAACCGCAAGACGGTCTCGCCCTTCCACGAAGTGGGCACGACGAAGGCCAGTCCCTCGTCGACGATGCGGTCGCTCCACGCGTAGTAGTCGTCGCGGTTCCAACCCAGGCGCCGGAACACCACGATCGACAACCCGGGCTCCACCACCAACTCCAGGTGGTCGGACTGGCGGATGAGCGCCGCCGCGGCCTCGGCCAGGTCGATGCCGACGACCACCGCGTCGGCATAGGCATCCGTGCCGTGGGTGGCGAGCGAGAACCAGAAGGGCAGTCCCCGCGCTCGGCGGGACAGGTGGTACGCGTAGTCGCTGGGGTTCCAGTGCGGCTGCTCGGTGACGACGTCGAGATATTCGGCGTGCTGGGTGTGGGTGGCCCTGGCGATGGCCGGGTCGCGGTACACCAGCGCCGCGCAGTCGAAGGGGGCGAACAGCCACTTGTGAGGATCGACCACAAAGCTGTCGGCCCGCTCGATCCCGTCGAACTGCGGCCGGACGCGGGGCACGGCCATCGCCGCGCCGCCGTACGCGGCATCGACGTGGAACCACGCGCCCAGGTCCGACGCCACCTCGGCGATCCCGGCCAGGTCGTCGATGACACCCAGGTTGGTCGTGCCCGCGGTGGCCACGACGGCCGCCACGCGGTCGCGCTCGGCGGGCGAGAGCGCGTCGACGCCGGCCGCGAACGCCGCACCATCGGCCCGGCCTCGCTCGTCGGTGCTCACCGCGAGGACGTCAGCGTCCATGACCTTTGCTGCGGAGATGACCGACGAGTGCGCACCTTCGGAGGCCACGAGCAGCGGCCGGACGGATTGGCGCGCCGGGTCTTCGAGCCGCCACCGGAAGCGGGCCGCTACCAGCGCCGAGAGGTTGCCCGCCGACCCGCCGGACACGAAGACCCCGCCGGCAGACGGCGGGAGGCCGGCCAGGTCGGCCAGCCACCGCAGCGCCTCGTTCTCGGCGAACACCGCGCCGGACGACTCCATCCACGTGCCGCCGAACATCCCGCCTGCCCCGACCACGAGGTCGAACAGCGTGGCCGCCTCGGTGGGCGCCGACGGCACGAAGGAAAGGAATCGCGGATGGTCGATGGAGATGCAGGCCGGCGCCAGCACCTCGCTGAAGATGCGCAGGGCCTCCAGCCCGCCGACCCCACCCGGGGTCACGGTGTGCCCGGCCATGGCCCGCAGCTCCTCTTCTGTGCGGGGGTGGTCGAGCGGCGGGGGATCCATCCGCAGGCGCTCGACGGCGTAGCGGATGACGGCCTGGATCAGCACCTCGTTGTCGGCGTCCAGACGATGCACGCCGGACAGGATGGCACGCCGCCCGTCCCGGGCGGGGCGGGCTCAGCGGGTCAGATCGACGAGCTCGCTGCCCTCGTGGCGGTCCTCGGCATCGCCCGTCAGCAGGTTGCCGAACAGCGCGGCACCGACGGTGGAGGCCACGAGGATCACCACCGGCAGCAGGAGCAGGAAGGCGACGATGGCGATGGGGCCGGCCACGGCGATCACGCTAGCGCGGCGCACTCGCGCTGGCGGAAGCAGCTCATGACGTGGTCGTTGACGAGGCCGCAGGCCTGCATCAGCGAGTAGCAGATCGTGCCACCGACGAAGCGGAACCCTCGCCGCTTCAGCTCCTTGCTCATCCGTTCGGAGACCTCGGTCGTGGCGGGGATCTCATCCAGGGACCGGTAGCGGCCCTGGACCGGACGGCCGTCGACGAAGTCCCAGAGGAACGCCACCGGGTCGTCGAGCTCGAGCCACGCCCGCGCGTTGCCGAGGGTCGCGGCGATCTTGGCCCGGTTGCGCACGATGGCGGGGTCCGCCAGCAAGCGTTCGGTGTCGTGCTCGTCGAAGGCGGCGACCTTGGCGGGGTCGAACCCGGCGAAGGCGGCGCGGTAGCCCTCCCGCTTGTTCAGGATCGTGCGCCACGACAGGCCGGCCTGCGCGCCCTCGAGGATCAGGAACTCGAACAGCGTGCGTGAGTCCCGCTTCGGCGCCCCCCACTCGTCGTCGTGGTAGGCGGTGACGATCGGGTGGCCGAGCGCCCATTCGCAGCGGACCGGTTCGCCCCGCCCCTTCTGCCGCGGCATCACACAGCCATCACTCGGGCTTGTAGGCCCAGGCCTCGATCTCCACCTGCGCACCCATGGGGAGGGCGGCCACGGCCACCGTGGAGCGGGCCGGGCGGCTGTCCCCGAACCCGGCGATGTACGCCTCGTTGAACGTGGCGAACTCCTCCATGTCGATCAGGAAGCAGAGCGTCTTCTTGATGTCGGCGAGCGTGGCGCCCATGGTGGCGAGCTGCGCACTCAGGTTCTCGATGGCCTGCGCGGTCTGGGCGGGGACGCCGTCGGCCAGGACGCCGTCCTGGGCGCCGACCTGGCCGGACACGATCAGCCAGTCACCGGCCCGCACGACGGGCGTGTAGGGACCGAGCGGCTTCTGCATGGCGGGCTCCTTCGAGCAGGGCGGGCCCCGCATGGTAGCGGCGGCCGGCATCGCGACTCGCCGGGCCCTCCGCCCGAGCTCTGAGCCGAACGCGCCGTTTGCGGCTCACCGGGCTCAGAGTTCGTCCGCCGAATCGACGTCGAATCGCCAGCAGAGCGGGGTGCCGCAGGGAACGGCGGGTGGGCTGGCACGCTGGTGGGGTGCGACGCACGATGGTGGCCTTCGGTGTGGCCGCGCTCCTGACCGCCGCCTGCACCGTGCCGGCGCCCAAGACCGCGCCGCCGGTCACCCGGGGCACGCTGCCGGCGACCGTCGCGCCCACCCAGACCTACTCGGGCCGGGCCGAGCCGATCCCGCCCGCCGTGCGCGACCTGATGGTCGGGCGCTCGTGGCGGCCGGGCTGCCCTGTCGGCCTCGACCAGCTCCGGCTACTCACCGTCACCTACTGGGGCTTCGACGGGAACGTGCACGGCGGCAACCTCGTCATCCACCAGGCCCACGCTGACGCCGTCGTCGGGGTCTTCGGAGCGCTGTTCGCAGCCCGCTTCCCGATCCAGCGCATCCAACTCGTCGACGACTTCGGCGCCGACGACGCGGCGTCGATGGCCGCCAACAACACCAGCGCGTTCAACTGCCGGAACATCGACGGCAGGCCCGGCGTCTTCAGCGAGCACAGCTACGGGTGGGCCATCGACATCAACCCGGTCCAGAACCCGTGGGTGCGGGGCATCCGGGTCGACCCGCCCGCCGGCGCGCCGTACGCCGACCGCACCCGCAGGGACCCCGGCATGATCCATCCCGACGACGCCGTGGTCGGCGCCTTCCGCTTCATCGGCTGGACGTGGGGCGGAACGTTCCGGACGGCCAAGGATTACCAGCACTTCTCGGCCACCGGCCGCTGACGCCGCCGAGGCGCGTCGGCCTCAGCCGGCCGGCCAACGCTCCGGATGGCCGGCCGCCCGCCACGCCGCCGCGGCCACGGCGGCGAACACGGCGTCGGATCCGTTCACCGGCGGCCCTGACCCGTCCTCGATCGTCACCTCGATGGACGGGGTGTCGACGGCGCGGAGGATCCCGAACGAGCGGATCGTGAGGTCTTGAGGCTCACCGGCCTCGTCCACCGCGATCCCCTCCGAGCGCACCCAGCCCAACGCCATGTGGGCCGCACCTATGCAGTACGAGCGGAAGACGATGTGGTCGAGTGGGCGGCCGGCGCGCACCCGCACGGACACGGTGCCGTCAGCAGCGACGACCGCCGACGCCTCGCCCCCGGAAGGGGCCCGCACGGTGTCCGGCCCTTCCCCCAGGGACGACAGCAGCACGGCCGCCTCCACCCAGCCCGCGCCGCGCACGGCGACGGACGTCGGTGGTCCGGGCACGTCGACCTCTTCGATCTCGAAAGCGGTGGCCACCGCCCGGATCGCGTCCGCGACGCCCGGCGTGCGCACGACCCGGACGACGCCCGAGCCGTCGCGCCGCACGCCGGCCGCCAGCGGAGGGCGCTTCGGCCCGAGGCGCACAGCGTCCTCACGGGCGTACAGCACCCGGACGGCCCGACCGTGCTCGTCGGCCAGGCGGCGGGCCACGGCCGCCACCTCGGACGCCACCTTGCCGCCGAAGGCGCCGCCGTTGGCCAGCGGGGAGGCCGGCTCGCCGCCCGGCGCGCACCACGACGCGTCGGCCTCGACGTAGCCCGGCTCGACCCAGGTGGTGCTCAACGTGCGGTCCCATCGACCGGGCGGCACCTCCAACGGCCAGGTCAGCGCGACCGTCGTGCGCCGTCCCTGCACCTTGGCGGCGGCCGAGCGCGCGTCGGCCAGCGTCTCGCCCACCACCCACTGCCCGGTGGCCGACCGCACGGCGACGAGGGCATCCGCCGGCGCGGCGTCGTCGGCGAAGCCACCGCGCCCCAGCGCCACGTGATCGCCGACCTGTTGCGCCGTTCGACCTTCGATGGCCGCCCGCTCGGTCGCCGCGGCCAGGTCGCGCGAACCGCCAGGGGGAGACGCTGCGCCAGCCCCGCCTGCGACGGCGAGCGCCGCCTCCCGGATGGTCTGCCAGCCGGTGCAGCGGCACAGGTGGGCGAGCAGAGCCTGGTCGATGGCGGCCGGCGTCAGCGGCCCCCGCCGCGCCGCGCCCGACAGTCGCACGACGATGCCCGGCGTGCAGAACCCGCACTGGCTGGCGCCCGCGGCCGTGAACGCGGCCGCCCAACGGTCGGCGTCGCCCAGGCCTTCGACGGTCGTGACCTCGCGCCCGGCCACGCGCCGGGTTGGGGTCACGCAGGCCACGCGGGCCTGACCGTCCACCAGCACGGTGCAGCAGCCGCACTGCCCCTGCGGGCTGCAGCCGTCCTTGCCCGAACGCACGTGGAGACGATCCCGCAGGGCCTCCAACAACGAGCAGCCGTCGTCCGGGACCTCCACCTGCCGCCCGTCCAGGACGAAGCAGAGCGGTCCGGCCACGCCGACGACGCTACGGCGCCCGGCGCATCCGGGCAGCGCGCCGGTACCCTGCCTGAGATGCCGGAACTGTCCCGCCGCACGTTCCTGCTCGGCTCGGTCGCCGCGGTGACGCTGGCCGCGTGCGGGAGCGACGGGGGCGGGAACAATCAGGGCGGCGCCGGCGGTGGCGAGGAAGGCGCGTCGACCAGCGACCCCGGCTTCCCCGTCGGCGGCGGCACGTCTCCGAACGACGTCGTGCTCGTCCGGCGGTTCGCGTCGAACACGCTCGTGACCGGTTCACAACGGGTCCCGGTCGTGCTCGGCGACATCAACGGCCTGCTGCCCCTGGAGAGCACACCCACCACGCTCACCGCCCGCGTGCTCGCTCCGGACGGTTCCGTGGCGGTGCCCTCCGTGACCGCCGAACGTCACGGCGCCGATCTGCAGCAGCCGTACTTCCCGTTCGCGCTCACGCTCGCCACCGCGGGCGTGTACACGCTGCAGCTGTCCGACAACGAGGGGGCGACCACGAGCGTCGACGTATACGACCCCGCCGATGTCGCCATCCCGCAGGTGGGCGACCCTCTTCCGCCCTTCGACACCCCGACGGTCGAGGACGGCCGCGGCGTGAACCCCATCTGCACCCGTGATCCGGCGTGCCCGCTGCACGATCGGACGCAGTCGAGCGCGCTGGAGGCCGGGCAGCCGCTCGCCTACCTGATCGGTACACCCGCCTACTGCAAGACGGCCGTGTGTGGACCGGTGCTGGATCTGCTGCTGGACGAGCAGGACAGCCGGCCGGACATGGCCATGGTCCACGCCGAGGTGTACACCGACGACACGATCGAGGTCGTCGCCCCCGCCGTGACCGCCTACTCACTCAACTTCGAGCCCGTGCTCTTCGTGGCCGACGCCGGCGGCACGCTGGTGGCGAGGTTGGACTCGATCTGGGACGCCTCGGAGCTCACCGCCGCCCTGGACCTGGCCGGAGCCGGCTGAGCCCGGTCAGCTGAAGCTGTTGCCGCAGCCGCAGGTGCGGGAGGCGTTGGGGTTGTTGATGCTGAAACCAGCCTCCTGCAACCCGTCCTTGTAGTCGAGCGTGGCGCCGACGAGGAGCTGCGCGCTCGAGGGATCGACCACGACCTTGACGCCGCTGTAGTCGGCCTGCTGGTCGTCGTTGGCGATGTCGGCGTCGAAGAACATCTCGTAGGAGAAGCCGGAGCAGCCTCCGGGCCGCACGGCGACGCGCAGCGCCATCTCGGGCTCGCCTTCGGCGTCGAGCAGCTCCTTGACCTTGACAGCCGCCGTGTCGGTGAGGGTGATCACGGGTGCTCCTCCTGGGATCGGATCGTCGGGAACAGGTTACCGGGACGCGATGGCGACCTGGCAGGGCTGGCGGTGAACCAGCGGGTGGAACTCCTCGACCTCGGCGTCGCCCATGGCGTCGACGAAGCCCTCGACCATGCCCCGGTGCAACGAGCAGACGAGGTCCGGATGGGCCTCGGCCAGCTCCCGGAACGGGCAGTGGGCGAAAGCGATGACCGCCGTCTCGTCGTCCGGTCCGTCGACGGCGGGATCGAAGCCGACGCGGTCGAGCTGGTCCACCAATGCCTCGAGGCACGACGCCGCCTTGGCGTACGGCAGGGCGTCGCGCTGGCCCTGCTCCCGCCCGACCTCGGCCGCGTCCTCCGGGGTGGCGCCCGTGGCCTCGGCCAGGCGCACGAGCATGCGGGCCAGGAGGGGGAAGGCCGGGGGCTCCAGGCCGAGCGAGGGCGCGCTGTCGCTGAGCGCGTACAGGTTCTGCGGCCGGCCGACGGCGGTGCGGACCTCGGCCGACACTTCCAGCAGGCCGACCTCCCGCATGCGCTCCAGATGGGGCCGGACCGTGTTGGGGTGAAGGCCGAGCGAGTCGGCGATGTCGGCAGTCGCCAGGGCCGTCGGCGACCGTGCCAGCTCGAGGTAGATGGCGTAGCGGGTGTTGTCGCCCAGCGCCTTCAGCAGATCCAGGCGGGGAATTCCGCTCTCGCCGGCCACCAGACGAGATTACACGGCCGCCACCGGTAAAATGCTCGCTGTGGGAACCGAGCGCCGTGGGAAGGCTGGCCGCGTGCCACCGCCGTCGGTCGAAGAGGTCGTGGGCCTCCTGCGCGGCGTCATCGATCCGGAGCTCGGCGGCAACATCGTCGACCTCGGCATGACGACCGGCGCCGACGTGTCGACCGAGGGCGACGTCCGCATCGGCGTCAAGCTCACCATCGCCGGCTGCCCGCTCCGCGCCCAGATCAAGAAGGACGTGGAGACCCGCGTCGCCGCCCACCCCGGCGTGCGCGATGTCACGATCGACTGGGGCGAGATGAGCGCGGACGAGCGCTCCGAGGTCATGCTGAAGGCCCGCTGGGCGGCGCGGGAGAACGCGCCCGACACGCAGATCCCGGCCACCACGCGTGTCCTCGCCATCGCGTCGGGGAAGGGCGGGGTGGGCAAGAGCTCCGTCACCGTCAACCTCGCCGCCGCCATCGCCGACGCCGGGTACACGGTGGGCGTCCTGGACGCCGACATCTGGGGCTTCTCGGTGCCCCGCATGCTCGGCATGGACGACCGGCTCGAGGCCCAGGTGGTGGAGGGGAGCGACCGGCCGCTGATCCTCCCCCACGAGCGGGCCGTGGGTGCCGGGTGGCTGAAGGTCGTGTCGACCGGGCTGCTGGTCGAGGACGAGGGCACCGCGCTGATGTGGCGAGGCCTCATGCTGACCAAGGCCGTCGAGCAGTTCCTGCGTGACGTCCACTGGGGCCCGCTCGACTACCTGCTGATCGACATGCCGCCCGGGACCGGCGACGTCCAGATGGGGCTGGCGCGCCTCCTGCCCCGCACCGACCTGATCATCGTGACGACGCCTGCGGTCAGCGCCCAGAAGGTGGCCATCCGCGCCGCCGACATGGCCCGGCGCTCGTTCCTGCGCGTGGCCGGCGTCATCGAGAACATGAGCACCTTCACCTGCGAGCACGGCACCCGCTACGAGCTGTTCGGCGAGGGGGGTGGACAGGCCTTGGCCGACGAGGTGGGCGTGGAGCTCCTTGGCCAGGTGCCCATCGAGCCCGCGGTGGCCGCGGGAGGTGACGCCGGCGAGCCGGTTGCTCTCACCGGCACCGGACCGGCGGCCGACGCGTTCCGGGCCATCGCCCGGACCATCGTCACCGAGACGGTACCCCCGGTCGCCATGGCCGGCTGCTCGGCCCGCCTGCTCGACGCCGTGGAGGCCGCCCTCGGCCCGGCCCCGGTCGCCGAACCGGTCCCTGAGCCGGCGGCCGCCCCCGCCCCGCTGCCTGCCTCGGGTTAGTCCTCCCGGGGCCGCCCGTCGAGCTCGGGCAGGCCCTCGAACCCGGCGTCGTCGGGCAGCACGACTTCGATCCGGCCCTCACTGTCGCGCCGCAGCTTGGGGCGGATGGTCGGCGGCCGGCCGCGGGCACCCAGCGCGGCGAGCGCGGCGTCCGCGGTGTCATAGGGCAGCAGCAGCTCGAGGTTCTTCGTGGTCGGGGCGATCATCGCCAGCTCGCCCCGCTCAGCTTGGGCCAGCGCCGCCACCGGCCGCACCCACAGGCTGGCGATGGTCTCGTGGTCGTCGTGGAGCGGCTCTTGAGCCTGCGGCGCGCGAGCGAGGAAGAACCGGGTGTCGAACCGCCGCCGCTCGCCGATGGGGGTGACCCAGTGACTGACGTAGTGGATGTCGTCGGTGGACAGACGCAGCCCCTCGAGGGTGCACAGCTCGACCAGCCGCCGCTCACCGGCGTGCACCGCGGCGCGGTGCGTCAGGTAGCGCTCCTCGACTTCGGCGTCGTCGAAGCGGACGGCCTCGCCGTCGGGCCGCCGCGCCAGCAGGACGCCGGCCTCCTCGAAGCACTCCCGGATGGCGGCGATCCAATACGCCAGACCGCCGCTCGCCACTTCGAGCTGCCGGCTGGCTTCGTCGTCCGTCAGGCCGTCGCAGTAGGCGCCCACCTCGGCGGTCCGGTCGGCGTCGTCCACGGCGCCGCCCGGGAACACGTACATGCCGCTGGCGAACACCGCCGACAACGTCCGGCGCAGCATGAAGACCTCGACCCCCGCCGCTCCGTCACGAACCAGCATCACCGTCGCCGCGTCACGGACGGGGATGGCGCGCGGGTCGAAGTCGCCGTCGGCTCGCGGCCGGTCCGGCGTGGCCGGCGGCAGGGACGTCACGGGTCGAGCTCGCCCGGAGCCGCCGACGGTCCCGGCGGCTGCGGTGGGCGCTCGACCCCTTCGGTGTCGATGACGGTGCCTCCGGCCGCCCCGGACGACTCGGCTGGTCCGTACGTGGCCTTGATGACCCGGAAATTCGAACGCCCGGAGTACCGGCGGACGAGCGCGCCGGCCACCACCGAGCGGATCGGCGGTAGCAGGAGGAGCAAGCCCAGCGCATCGGTGAGGAAGCCGGGCACCACGAGGAGGAGGCCGGCACCGAGGAGGCAGACCCCGTCCGCCACCTCCTTCGAAGGGGTGTTCTGCACTGCGAGCTGCTCGTTGAACCGGGCCCAGACCTTCGTGCCCGCCCGCTTGACCAACCACATGCCGATCAGCGAGATCAGGATGACGAGCCCGAGCGCGTTGAGGAAGCCGATCGCGTTGGAGACCTGGATGAACAGGTACAGCTCGACGATCGGGATGACGATGAGCAGCACGATGGCGAGCGCCACGCCCCGCAGCGTATCGGCGGCCTCGACCTGCTCGTCGGGGGAGGCTCAGCGGCGGCAGCCAAGGGTGGCACCACTAGCGTCCTGCTCGTGAGCGCGACGAGCGGCCCGGGGGCCGCGGTGCGCCGGGCCACGGGCGCCGGCCGGCCGCCCTCGGTCGACGCGCTCGCCCGTGCCCTGGCCCATGACGGCGAAGGGGTCGGTCTGCCCCATCCGCTCCTGGTCGAGGTGGCGCGGGCGGCCATCGCCGCCGGCGATCCCGCTGTCCGCGACGGCGCGGGCGGCCGAGCTGGCGCGGATGCTCCTGCAGCCAGTCGTCAACGCCACCGGCGTGCTTCTGCACACGAACCTCGGCCGAGCCCCGCTGGCCGCGGAACCAGTTCGGGGCGCCACCAACCTCGAGCTGGACCTGACCTCCGGGCGGCGGGGTTCCCGCCACGTCCACTGCGGCCGCCTGCTGGCCCGGCTGTGCGACGCCGAGGCCGCGCTGGTCGTCAACAACAACGCCGCCGCCGTCCTGCTCGTCCTGGCTGCGCTGGCCCGGGGCCGCGAGGTGCTGGTCAGCAGGGGCGAGAGCGTCGAGATCGGCGGCGGCTTTCGCGTGCCCGAGGTCATGGAGCAGTCCGGCGCGCGCCTGGTGGACGTCGGCACGACGAACCGGACCCGCCCGGCCGACTACCAGCGGGCCCTGGAGCGCCCTGGCGCCGACGTGGCCCTGGTGCTCAAGGTTCACCCGTCGAACTACCGGGTCGAGGGCTTCGTGGAGGACACGACGACGGCCGCGCTGACCGCGCTCCACGGTGCAGTGCCCGTCGTCGCCGACATCGGCTCCGGCTTGCTCGACGCCGCCTGCCCGTGGTTGGTAGGCGGTCCGCCCGCCTGGCTGGAGGGCGAGCCGGCCGCCCGCCAGACCCTCGCCTCCGGCGCTGCGCTCGTGACCTTCAGCGGGGACAAGCTCCTCGGCGGCCCGCAGGCCGGCATCATCGCTGGGCGCGCAGACCTCGTCGCGGCCTGCGCCGCGCATCCCCTGGCCCGCGCCCTGCGGCCGGGCGGTCTGGTGCTGTCCGCACTGCAGGACGTACTCCTCGCCTACCTGCGGCGCGACGCCGGGCGGACTGTGCCGTTCTGGCGGATGGCCACGGTGCTCGTCTCCGAGCTGGAGGCTCGCGCCCTCGCCGTCCTGACCGCGGCCGGTCCGTCCGGCGGGCCGCTGGGCCTTGCTGTCGAGCCGATGGAGTCCCTGCCCGGCGCCGGTTCCCTGCCGGGCACCGCCGTCCCTTCGGCTGGGCTGGTACTGGCGGGCGACCGGTCGGCGGAGCTGCGCCGGGCGGCGCCGCCGGTCATCGCCCGAGTGCGGGACGGGCGGACCTTCCTCGATCTGCGGACGGTCGAGCCGTCCGACGACGACCACCTGGCGATCGCGCTCGCCGCGTTGACCCCTGCATCACCGTGAGGGTCATCGCCACTGCTGGTCATGTCGACCATGGCAAGTCGTCGCTCGTCCTCGCGCTGACGGGGACGGACCCGGACCGCTTCGAGGAGGAGAAGCGGCGCGGCCTCACCATCGACCTCGGCTTCGCCCACACGACGCTGCCCTCCGGTGAGTCCGTCAGCTTCGTCGACGTCCCCGGGCACGTCCGCTTCCTCCGCAACATGCTGGCCGGCGTCGGGGCCGTGGACGCCTGCCTCTTCGTGATCGCGGCCACGGAGGGGTGGAAGCCCCAGAGCGAGGAGCACCTGCGCATCCTCGAGCTGCTCGGCATCGAGCACGGGCTGGTCGCGCTGTCCAAGGTGGATGCCGTCGACGACGACCTGCGGGACCTGGCCCAGCTCGACGTGACCGAGCACGTGGCGGGGACGTTCCTGGCCGGCGCGCCCATCGTGCCCGTGAGCGCTTCCACCGGCGAAGGGCTCGACGACCTCCGCGCTGCGCTCGACGACCTCGCGTGGAGCACCCCCGCCTCGGCCGACCGCGGCCGGCCCCGGTTGTGGGTGGACCGGGTCTTCGCCGCCAAGGGCAGCGGCACGGTGGTGACGGGGACGCTCACCGGCGGGCCGCTGGCCAGCGGTGACCGCGTGGTGGTCGGCCCCCGCGTCCTGCCCGCGCGCATCCGCGCCATCCAGAGCCTCAACCAGGCCCACGAGACGATCGGGCCCGGCCATCGCGTGGCGCTCAACCTGGTCGGGGTCGACCATGCGGATCTGGCCCGCGGCGACGCCGTGGTCGAGCCCGGCCGCTGGGTCCCGACGGTGCGGGTGGACGCTTCGCTGGCCGTCCTCGACGCGCTCGGACACCAGGTCACGCGGCGCGGCGCCTACCTCGCGTACATCGGGTCCGGCGAGCACCCCGTCCGTGTCCGGGTGCTCGGCGGCTCCGGGATCAGGCCGGGCGAGCGGGGCTTCGTGCGCCTCCACCTGCAGGAGCCCGTGCCCCTCCTCCCCGGCGACCGCTTCATCCTGCGGGAGAGCGGCCGGCAGGAGACGGTCGGGGGCGGAGCCGTGCTCGACGTCGCGCCGCTGCGCCCGGCGTCGAAGATGGGGTCCGAACGCTGGGAGGACGGCCCGGTGGAGCGGGTCGTGGCCGACCGGGGCTGGATCAGGGCGGACGACCTGGAGGCGTTGACCGGCGAGCGCGTACCTCCCTCCCTCGGGCCGTGGGTCGTCGCGCCAGGCGCGGTGCAGGCCATGGTGGACGCGCTGGCGTCCCGCGTGGAGGCGGCCGGTCCGCTCGGCCTCGACGTCGTGTCCCTGGACGAGCGCGAGCGGGAAGTCCTGGCCCTCCTCCCGGCCGTCGAGGTCCGTGCCGGCCGGGCCCGGCCGGCGGGCACGGACGACCCACTCGCCGACCACCCCTTCCTGCAGGCGCTGGAGGACGGCGGCGTCACACCGCCCGCAGCCGATGGCGTCGACCGGGCCGAGCTGCGGGAGCTGGTCCGGCGCGGCCTCGTGGTCGAGCGCGACGGCGTCTACTTCGCGCCGAGCGCCATCGACGCCGCCGCCCGCACGGCCGCCGCGCTGCTGGCCGGTGCGCCGGGGGGCTTCACCGTCGCCGCGCTGCGCGACGAGCTCGGCATCACCCGCAAGCACGCGCTCCCGCTGGTCACCGAGCTCGACGCCCGCGGCATCACCCGGCGGCGAGGCGACCTCCGCATCGCCGGGCCCCGCCTTCCGGCGCCGTGACGGCCCGCGCCTCCCGGCGCCCTGAAAGCAGGGATGCCGCAGCCCTGTCGGATCAGCTCAGCTGGGCCCTGACGGGTCGAGCTGGTCGAGCTCGCGCGGGCCCTTGCGCTTCGGGCGACCGAACAGCCGGCGCAGCGGCCCGGCCGCCTCCTCGTCCGCCGCCTCGGTCTCGGCCTCCATGGCCCGCGCCGCCTTGGCCACCTCGAGGTCGTTCGTGATGACCTCCACGAAATGTCCGGGGTCGGCCAGCAGCCATGAGTGGCTGCCCTCGACGACGGTGCCGGCCGTCCCCACCGCCGTGCACATCGCCTCGAACGACTCCTTGGGGATGATCCCGTCCCGGCTCGCCCAGATGACCGTCACCGGGGAGCCCCGGCGCTTGAGCTCCTCCAGCTCCGGGCGGAGGTCGGCCCGCCGGGCCATGTTGGCCACCCGCACCACTGAACCGGGGCTGCGGACCAGGTTGGGCAGCGCGTCCTCCAGGATGACCGGCAGCACCCTGGTGGCCTGACGGATCGGCCACACGTCGGAGGGGAAGTGCAGCCCCCAGTCCCACAGCGGCCGGTCGGCGATCGAGGTCAGGACCTTGCCCCGCCGCCATGACGATCCGCCGATGGAGTTGACCAGCACCAGCGAGCGGACGAGGTTCGGGAACGAGTAGGCGGCGCGGATGGCCACACCCCCGCCGAAGGAGTGCCCGACGATCACGACCTTCTCCTCGATGCCCACCTCGCGGATGAACTCCTCCAGCCAGGCCGCGTAGCCGGCGAGGTGGAACCTGTCCCGCGGCAGCCCCGGCGTACCACCGAAGCCGGGGAGGGCCGGCGCCACGACCCGGCACCCCTGGTCGGCCAGCCGGTGGAGGATCGCCTTGTACGTGTGCTGGCCGAGCGCCCAGCCGTGGGCGAAGACGACGGGCAGCCCCTCACCGACCACGCCGTACTGCGCGGGACGGTCCTGCACCCAGGTCCGCTTCCAGACCACCGGTCCCCGGACCGGTGCTGCCGCCTTGGACTCGACCGCACTGCCCTGGTCGCGGCCAGTCCCGCGGGCGCTCACGCGCTCGCTGTTGCCTCCTCGAGGCGGCTTCGCCGCTCCAGCTCGTTCAGGCCGCCCCAGATCCCGTGAGGCTCCCTGATCCTCAGCGCGTAATCCAGGCATGGTTCGAGAACCGGACAGGCGGCGCAGATGGCCTTGGCCCGGCGCTCCCGGGACAGCCGCTCATCCTTGCGCTCGGGGTGGTGCGGCGGAAAGAAGACCACGGACTGTGGCCCCCTGCAGGCAGCTCTGTCCTGCCACGGATCCCCCGCTCGTCCATCTATACGCCGGTGTTGCATCACCGTGATACCCCCTCACAGCGAAGGGCAGCGTACGTGCTCGTTGACATTTCGACAATGAGGAATGCCGCAGGAAGACGGGGGTATGGGCAGGCAGGCCGGGCCACGAACCCGGCGAGTGGCGCGCGCAGCGCGAGGCGTGGGCGAAGCGGCCCCGGAGGCCCTCCAGGGCCTGCCCGCACCGGTGCCGAGAGCCGCCGCTCATCGGCCGGACCGACCGGCGCCGCGCCGCTCCCGGTGGTCCTTGGCCGCTCCGACCTCCGGCTCGACCTCGAGCGTGTAGCCGTCGATGGCCACCACCTTCAGCGGGTCGCCCCGCTTGAGCGGCGTAGCCCGGTTGGTCCTGGCCCGCCACTGCGCCCCCCGCACGACGGCCACGCCGAGGGGATCGATGGCGACCGCGGCCTCGCCCATCTCCCCGATCATCCACTCCCGGCCGATCGTCGGCGTGGCGAAGCGGGCCCGCACCATGGACGGCATGCCCACGATGAAGGCCAGCGCCACTCCTCCGATGCCGGCCAGCAGCGTGATCCACGACGGGCGCAGCCCGTCCCGGAACAGGAAGAGCGACGACACCGCGTACAGCGTGAGGCCGATGCCGGTCCATGTCCTGGGCACGCCGGTCTGCACGTCGATGGCCAGGCCGAAGAACGCCAGCAGCATCGCTGCCAGCGCCCAGCCGTTGACGGGCAGCGCCCCCAGCCCGTAGCAGGCCAGGACCAGGCTGCCGGCGCCGACCAGCCCGGCCACCCCGACCCCCGCCGTGAAGAACTCGAAGATCAGGAGGGACAGCCCGATCGTGAACAGCAGGTAGGTGACAGGAGGGCTGGCCACCGTGTGCATCAGCCGCGCGGCCAGCGGCAGCTTGAAGAACCGGGGCTCGGCCACGAGCACCAGCTCCTTCTTCCCGTCGTCCCCGAGGCGCTCGTCCGCGGTGTTGACCGTGCGCCCGTTGTGCTCCAGCCCGTCGATGACCAGGAGCATGCTGCGCAGCACAGGCACGCCCTCATCCTCGATGTCCGGGCGGAGCACGTTGCGCTCCCGGGCCTCCTCCGGGCCCATCGTGAAGGACTCCAGCTGCTCGCCGCCGTCGCCGAAGTCGAGCTCGAAGCCCTCGACGGGGAGCGGGTCCCCGAAGTCGCCGATGCGGGTCGCCGGGGCCATGGCCGTGACGGCCGCCGCGCCAAGGAGCTGTCCGGGCTGCCCGAGGGCGCGAGAGCCGCTCGGACCGACCCAGATGGCGACCGGGACGGCCGAGTTGTGGATGGTCTCCGCCAGGCGGGCCATGCGCTCCGGGGAGACGACGGCCGCCTTGGAGTTGAGCTGCACGATGAGGGCCTGCACGCCGCCGGCCGCCGCCCGTTCGATGGCCTTGGTCAGGTCGTCCACGACGACCTCGTCGACCAGACCACTGACCTCCACGATGTCCACCGGACCCTCCGCCGTCGATTGCGCCGCGGCGGTCCCTACCAGGGACAGCAGACCCGCACCGCTCAGCAGGAGCCCGCCGAGGGTGATGGCTAGTCTGCGCACGTCTGGGCCTCCGAAAGGGACGAGTGGATCCGCTGCAGTTCTTCGCCTCCTCCGGGCTCGTCATCGTGGCCGGCAAGGGCGGGGTCGGGAAGACCACCGTAACGGCTGCCATGGCGATCGCCGCAGCCCGCCTGGGCCAGCGGGTTCTCGTCGTGGAACTGGAGGGCGCCAGCGGGCTGGGGCCGTCCTTGGGCTTCGACCGGGCGCTCGATTCGGGGACGGTCGTGCTGCGGGCGGCCGGCGAGCGCGGCTGCTCGGGGACGATCGAGGGCCGCATGATCTCGCCCGGCGAGGCGCTGACCGACTACCTGGACGACCACGGCATGCGCCGACTGTCAGGCCGCCTCGCCAAGGCGGGGGTGATCGACGTCGTGGCCACGGCCGCGCCGGGCCTGGACGACATCCTGGTCCTGGGCAAGGTGAAGCAGCTCGAGCGAGCCGGGGATCACGACCTCATCCTGCTGGACGCCCCGGCCGCCGGCCACGCGGTGACGTTCCTGCGCTCGGCCCGCGGGCTGGCCGACGCGGTCACGGTCGGGCCGATCGCCACCCAGGCCAGCGACGTGCTGGAGCTGCTCCGGGATCCCGCCCGCTGCCAGGTCGTGCTCGTGACGCTTCCCGAGGAGACGCCGGTCAACGAACTGGTGGAGACCGCGTTCGCGCTCGAGGAGTCCGTCGGCGTGCAGCTCGGTCCGGTCGTGGTCAACGGGCTGTACCCGGAGCGGACCGCCCTGGCGGCGGCCCTGGCCGACGAGGAGGGGCGCGCCGGCAGCGGGGACGACGGGCTGCTGGAGGCCGCCCGCTTCCGCCTGGCCCGCCAGGCCCAGCAGGCCGAGCAGGTCGCCCGGCTGTCGGCGCAGCTCCCGCTGGCCCAGGTCCACCTGCCGTTCTGCTTCAGCGCGCGCCTCGGGGGCGACGATCTCGAGACCCTGGCCGATCGCCTCGTCGACCAGCTCGGCGCGCTGGCCGCATGACGGCAAGGGACGAGGCGGCCCCCGGCCGAGCCCTGGCTCGGCTGGTGACCGAGCGCGCCGTCATCGTGTGCTGCGGATCCGGCGGGGTGGGCAAGACGACCACCGCCGCCGTCCTGGCCGCCGAGGCCGCGGCATCCGGGCGGCGGGCCGTCGTCGTCACCATCGACCCCGCCCGCCGGCTGGCCGACGCGCTCGGCCTGGCCGGCCTCACGAACGAGCCCAGTCCTGTCCCCCGCTTCCGTGCCAGGGGCGGGAAGCAGAAGGACGGCGGCGAGCTGTGGGCGGTCATGCTCGACACGAAGAGCACGTTCGACCACCTGGTCGAGCTGTACGCGCCCGACGCCGAGCAGGCGGAGCGGATCATGAGCAACCGCTTCTACCGCAACATCTCGGCGGCGCTGTCCGGCACGCAGGAGTACATGGCGGCCGAGAAGCTGTACGAGCTCCACGACGACGCCCGCTTCGACGTCGTCGTCGTCGACACACCGCCGACCCGCAACGCCCTCGACTTCCTGGAGGCCCCGGCCCGGCTGACCCGGTTCCTCGACCACCGCCTCTACCGGGCCCTGACCGCGCCGACCCGCGTCGGGCTGCGGGTGGTCAACGTGGCCGCGCAGGCCTTCCTCCGCACGCTGAGCCGGGTGGTCGGCGGGGACGCCATCGCCGACGCCATCTCCTTCTTCCAGGCCTTCGACGGGATGGAGGAGGGCTTCCGCCAGCGGGCCAACGCCGTCGACGAGCTGCTCAAGTCCACGGACACCGCGTACGTCCTCGTCACCGGGCCGCGCCACGACACCATCCAGGAGGCCCGCTATTTCGCCCGCCGCCTGACCGACAGCGGAACGCCGCCCGTCGCCGTGATCGTCAACCGGGTCCATCCGCGGTTCGCCGACTCTGTTCGGCCGGCGGGCCGGCGGCGGCCGGCCAAGGGCTCCGCCAGGGCGGAGCTGGAGGCCAACCGGGCCGAGCTCCAATCCGTAGCCGACGCCGAAGTGGCGGCGCTGGAGCCCTTGACGGAGCAGGTCGGCGGGGTGCCGGTGGCGACCGTCCCGCTGCTCGCCACCGACGTGCACGACCTGGCCGGTTTGGGTGTCGTGGCCGACCATCTGTTCGACCGCAGTGGCTAACGTCCGGCCGTGCCGCACATCCTGATCGCCGCCGACGCAGAGTGGGTCATCGACGATGTCCGCTCCGCGCTGGAGACCCCGGACACGACGTTCGTCGTCTGCCGCCGCGGCCAGGACGTCGCCACGGGAGCCAAGGGCCAGACGCCCGACCTCGCCGTGCTCGATCTGCAGATCGGCAACATGGGCGGTATGGCGGTGTGCATGAACCTCCGCCTGGACGAATCCGGCGGCCGCCTCCCGCACATCCGGGTCCTGATGCTGCTCGACCGCGCCGCCGACACGTTCCTGGCTCGGCGGGCGGGCGCCGAGGGCTGGCTGGTCAAGCCGCTCGACTCCTTGCGCCTGCGCCGTGCGGCCACGACCGTGCTCCGGGGCGGCACCGTCTACGAGGGCCTGCCACCCGCCGAAGCCGCCGAACCCGACGGGGATGGGGTCGCCCCGCCAGAAGACGTGGACGAATCGGCCCGTGGCGACGAGGTGCCCGCCGGGTAGAGTCGCCGACGCACTCCGGGGAGTAGCGCAGCTTGGTTAGCGCGCCACGTTCGGGACGTGGAGGCCGGGAGTTCAAATCTCCCCTCCCCGACTGCATCGCACGCCGGACGGCGTGCGCCCCAAGCAGGAGCCACGGCCGCCCTCGCGGCGGTCGACCACCGCCGGAGGGCTGCCCGTGGCACAGGGGTGTGAGAAGGCGATCCCGGCCGAGCTGGAGATCCACACCGAGCCGCGGCCGCCCGAACGGGACCCCACCCTCGGCATCCCGGTCACCGTCGACCGGGCGGGCACACCGACCCACCGACTGGTGACGATCGGCGACTCGATCACCCAGGGCTTCATGAGCCTGGCCGTGTTCAGGACCGATCTGTCCTGGCCGGCCATCGTGGCGAGAGAACTCGGCGCCGAGGCGACGTTCAGCTACCCGGTCTACGAGGACCCGGACGGCCCCGGCGGACTCCCACTCGATCTCGAGCGGCTGGCCCGCGCCATCCAGACGTGGGCCGGTCCCACGCTGAACTGGGGCGACCTCCCCCGGACGCTGGCCCGCCTGCGCTCGTACATGGACGGGATCGAGGACCACTGGGAGCGTGACTGGGAGGACCGGCTCCCTCCTCCCGGGCCGCCCTTCCACAACCTGGCCGTGTACGGCTGGGACCTGCTCGACACGCTGGCCCTCGACGCCGACCGCCTGCAGCGGCGGATCGACGCCGGCCGGGCCAAGGACCAGCTCGTCCGCCAGGTGGTCGAGAACGACAACGATCGGGCCGGGCTGGTGGTGGCCCACCGCGCCCGCGACGGCGACGGCCGGGCCCGCTCGGTACTGCAGGCCGCCGCGGCCCTGGGGGCTGACGGCGCGGACGGGCCCGGGATCGAGACCCTGGTGGTGGCGCTCGGCGCCAACAACGCACTCGGCTCGGTCGTCCGCCTGGAGGTGTGCTGGAGCACCGAGGACTACCTCGACGGGCGGGTCGACCAGCGCCTGAAGAAGAAGGGCGGCTTCACGGTCTGGCGGCCTTCGCACTTCGCGGCCGAGTGGGCCGAGGTCGTCGCCGCCATCGAGCGGATCGACGCCCGCCACGTCATCGTGGCCACCGTCCCGGCGGTGACCATCCCGCCCGTGAGCCGGGGCGTGGGCACCAAGGTCCGGCCAGAGTCGCGCTACTTCCCGTACTACACGCCGCCCGTGGATCACCGACGCCGAGTTCGACCCCCGCCGCGATCCCCACCTCACGGAGGACGACGCCCGCACCATCGACTCGGCCATCGACGCCTACAACGCCAGCATCATCGACTCCGTCCGCGCCGCGCGGACCAAGGGCCGCGACTGGTACCTGTTCGACCTCGGAGGCCTGCTCGACAGCCTGGCGACGCGGCGCTACGCGGACCCGCGTGCCGCCGAGGCCCGCCCCGACTGGTGGGAGCCGTACGAGCTCCCCCCGGCGCTGGCCGCGCTTGACCCGCCGCCCGACACGAGGTTCTTCCTGTCGGGGCCGGACGGCCGCATCGACGGCGGCCTCTTCTCGCTCGATGGCACCCACCCGACCACCATCGGCTACGGGATCATCGCCCAGGAGGTGATCCGCATCATGGAGCGGGCCGGCGTCGCGTTCGGCGGGACGGCCGGGCGGCGGCGGGGCGGGCCGGTCGAGGTGGACTTCGAGCGGCTGCTGCAGGCCGACACGCTGGTGTCCAACCCGCCGTCCACCGTGCTGTCCACGCTCGAGCTCCTCTCCTGGCTCGACCAACTCACCGACTGGTCCAGCCGGCTCGTTCCGTTTGGGCGCTGAGCGAGCGAGCGCGCTCTTGTCGCGGCTCTACCCTCGGCGGCCGTGCACCTGGCCGACCTGCAGGATCTGATGGAGCGCACCTACGGGACGCGGGACCGCGAGCGCGGCATCCCCGCCGCAGTGGCCTGGCTCGCCGAGGAGGTGGGCGAGCTGGCCCAGGCGCTGCGGAAGGGATCGGTGGAGCAGCAACGCGACGAGTTCGCCGACGTCCTGGCCTGGGTGGCGACCCTGGCCAACATCGCCGGCGTCGACCTCGAGGCTGCGCTGGCCCGCTACGCCCACGGCTGCCCCAAGTGTGGGCACCTGCCCTGCGGCTGCTGAGAGAATCGGTCCGTGCTGGAGCCGGACGTCCCCCCCGGCCCTCTCGCTCCGCTGGCCCCACTGGCCGGGGCGGTGGACGCGCTGGGCCGGCAGGCCGACGCCCGCGCCGCCGAGATCGAACAGTTGCGCCGGCTGCCTCCGGACCTCTCGGCAGCGATGGTCGAGTCCGGCCTGGGCCGGGCCTGGGCGCCGGCGCGCTACGGCGGCCTGGAGCTGACCGTCCAGGAGTTGCTGGACGCCGTTGAACTGCTCGCCTACTACGACGGCAGCACGGCGTGGTGCGGCATGATCGCCGCCACCACGTCGATCCTCGGCGGGTACCTGCCCGAGCGTTGGGCCGCGGAGATCTACGGCCGGCCGGACGCCATCACCGGCGGGCACGCGGCACCGCTCGGCCAGGCCCGTCCCGCCGAAGGTGGCCTCGCCGTCAGCGGGCACTGGCAGTGGGGGTCGGGCACGTTCCACTGCACGCACATCGGCGGTGGGACGGTGGTCGTGGACGGCGACGGCGCGCCCGCGGCACGGCCGGACGGGTTGAGGGGGCCGTTCGTGCTCTTCGAGCCGGAGCAGGTGGAGCTCCTCGACACCTGGTACACGATGGGTCTGAGGGGCACGGGCAGCACGGACTACGTCGTGCAGGAGGCGTTCGTGCCCGAAGGCCGATGGGTGGAGATCGTCGGCCAGGAGGCGGTCGTCGACGCGCCGCTCTACCGGTTCCCGTTCTTCGGGGCGCTCGCCCTCGGCGTGTGCTCGGTCAGCCTCGGGCTGGCCCGCCGCGCCCTCGACGAGCTGGCGGCGCTGGCCACCGACAAGCGCTACGCCCTGAGCAGCCGCCCGATGGCCGCCAGGGCGCCGGTGCAGGCCGACGTCGCCCGGGCCGAGGCTGCCTATCGCTCGGCGAGGGCGCTGCTGCGGGAGACCGTCGGCGAGGCCTGGGCGGCGGCGACGGCCGGTCACACGCTCGGCCCGGACCAACGACGGTTGCTGCGCCTCGCCGCCACCAACGCCACCATCCAGAGCGCCTCGGTGGTCGAGCTGCTGTTCCGCACCGCGGGCGGCACGGCCGTCTACGAGTCCAGCCCGCTGCAGCGCGTGCTGCGGGACGTCAACGTCGCCAGCCAGCACGCCATGGTCGCCCCCCGGACGTACGAGCTGATCGGGCGCCTGGCCCTCGGCCAGTCCACCGACATCGCCCAACTCTGACCCGCCGACGAGAGGCCGTGCCGTGGAGCTCTACGACGCCATCATGACCACCCGCTCGATGCGGCGGCTGTCCGACGACCCTCCCGTCACCGCCGAGGACATCGAGCACTGCCTCCGGGCAGCCGCGCAGGCGCCGTCGGGCGGCAACGTGCAGCCCTACCACTTCGTCGTGCTGACGTCCCCCGAAGCGCGGACGGCCATCGCCGACATCTATCTGCGGGGCTGGCGCCGCTACCGCCCGGCCGTGCTGGCGAGGCTCGGGCCCTTCCCCAGCCCGGCCGCCGAGGCCTCGTTCCACCGCACCGTCGAGTTGAGCGAGCACCTGGCCCAGCACATCGGCGACGTGCCGAGCGTGCTGTTCTGCATGGCGAGCTACGACAACACGTTGGGGGACGACGAGGGGCCACTCGACATCGGCACGCTCCACGCCTCGGTGTTCCCGGCCGTGCAGAACTTCATGCTGGCCGCGCGGGACCTCGGCCTGGGCACGACGCTGACCACCGTGTTCCGGGTCTACGTCGACGAGGTCCGGGCCGCGTTCGAGCTGCCCCAGCACCTCGATCCGGTCGCACTGGTGCCGATCGGCCGGCCCGCCGGCCGGTTCGGGGTGGCGCCCCGCAAGCCGATCGACCGCATCACCCACTGGGACTGCTACGGCGAACGCCGTCCCTTCACGACGGCCCCGTGGTCGCCGCCACCGTGACCCGCGGCGCGCTCCCCCCGGACGCCTTCCCCGCACAAATCGCGAAAGGTGACCGCGCGGCGGCCTGTTCTCGCGATTTGTGCGTCAGGAGTGACCGCAGGCTGGCGCAGCCGCGGCGAGCCTGGCGGAGCCGAGGGGAGGCTGGCGCAGCCGCGGCGAGCCTGGCGGAGCCGCGGGGAGGCTGGCCCCGCCGCGGGAGGGTCAGGACCGGCGGGCCAGGAGGGCTTCGGCGATCTGGATGGCGTTGAGCGCCGCGCCCTTGCGCAGGTTGTCGTTGGACACGAACAGGATCAGCCCTCGCCCGTCGAGCACGGTCGGGTCCTGACGGATCCGCCCGACGTAGCTGGGATCCTGCCCGGCCGCTTCCAGCGGGTTCGGGATCTCCGAGACGACGACACCGGGCGCCGATCCCAGGACGGAGAGCGCGTCCTCGACGGACAGCGGCTGATCGAACTCCGCGTTGAGTGAGAGGGAGTGCCCGGTGAAGACCGGTACCCGCACGCACGTCGCCGCCACGGGGAGATCGGGGATCTCGAGGATCTTGCGGGTCTCGTTCCGGAACTTCTGCTCCTCGTCCGTCTCGCCGCTGCCGTCGTCGACGACCCTGCCCGCCAGGGGTAGGACGTTGAAGGCGATGGGCCGGACGAACTTCGACGGGGCCGGGAATTCGACCGCAGCGCCGTCGTAGGTCAGGGCGGATGCGCCGTCGACCACCTTTCGGACCTGCTCGTCAAGTTCCTCCACGCCCGTCAGCCCCGCGCCCGAAACGGCCTGGTAGGTGCTGGCCACCAGCCGGCGCAGGCCGGCCGCCGCGTGCAGCGGCTTGAGCACCGGCATGGCCGCCATGGTCGTGCAGTTGGGGTTGGCGATGATCCCCTTCGGGACGGCGTCCAGCGTGTGCGGGTTGACCTCGGCGACGACCAGCGGGACGTCGGGGTCCATGCGCCACGCCGAGGAGTTGTCGATGACGGTCGCCCCGGCGGCGGCGAAGCGGGGAGCCAGCTCCCGGGACGACGGCGCGCCGGACGAGAAGAGGGCCAGCTCGAGACCGGTCAGGTCCGCGGTGGCGGCGTCCTCGACCGTCACCTCGCTTCCCTTCCAAGGGAGGGTCCGCCCGGCCGAGCGGGCCGAGGCAAAGAACCGGATCTCGTCGACGGGGAACGAGCGCTCCTCGAGGAGCGTCCGCATCACGCCACCGACCTGACCGGTGGCACCAACCACACCTACGCGCATGGCCCACGACGCTACCGGCCCGTCCGGTCGCCGCCCGGTCGCATTCCGGGGACGGGTGCGCTCAGGTCCGCTCGGGCAGGGGCCCGCCGTAGGTCTGGCCGGAGTCCAGCCCGAACGCGGTGTGGAGCGAGCGGACGGCGCGCTCCATGCCTGCCGCCCCGATGACGACGGAGATCCGGATCGTCGAAGTGGAGATCATCTCGATGTTGATTCCCTCGTCGGCCAGGACCCGGAACATCTTGGCGGCGATGCCGGGTGACGTCTTCATCCCCGCCCCGACCAGCGAGACCTTGGCGATGTCTCCCTCGTGCGTCACGCCTCCGGCCCCGATCTGGGCGGCGACGTCGGCCACCACCTTCTCCGCCACCGCCATGTCCGCCTTCGGCATGGTGAAGGAGATGTCGGTCGTGCCGTCCTTGGACGTGTTCTGCACGATCATGTCCACGTTGATGTTGGCGGCGGCCAGCGGCTCGAAGAGGGCGGCGGACACGCCCGGTCGGTCGGGCACGGCGCTCACCGTGACCTTCGACTCGGACACGTCGTGCACCACTCCGGAGATGATCGGGTCCTCCATGCTCGGCTCCTCGTTGTTGACCCACGTGCCGGGCTCCCACGTGAAGCTGGAGCGCACGTGCAGGGCGACGCCGTGGTTGCGGGCGAACTCCACCGATCGCAGCGCCAGCACCCGCCCCCCGGCCGCGGCCATCTCCAGCATCTCGTCGAAGTGGATCCGGGCCAGCTTGCGGGCCTGGGGGACGATGCGGGGGTCGGCGGAGTAGACGCCGGTGACATCCGTGTAGATCTCGCAGCTGTCGGCCTTGAAGGCGGCGGCGAGCGCGACGGCTGTCAGGTCCGACGCCCCCCGGCCCATCGTCGTGATCTCCTTCTCGGTCGACACGCCCTGGAAGCCCGCCACCACGCAGACCTTGCCGGCGGCCAGGCCGTCGCGGACCCGATCGCCCTTGACCTCGAGGATCTTGGCCTTGCCGTGGACGTTGTCGGTGATGATGCCGACCTGGCTGCCGGTGAAGGACACAGCGTCGACGTCGAGGTCGGCGAGCGCCATGCAGACGAGCGCCATGGTCTTGCGCTCGCCGATGGTCAGCAGCATGTCCATCTCCCGGCCGGGCAGGGTGGACGACACCGCGCCGGCCAGGGCGATCAGGTTGTCGGTCTCCTTGCCCATCGCCGAGACCACCACGACCAGGTCGTGCCCCTGCCGGCGGGTGAAGGCGACGTGCTCGGCCACGGCCTTGATGCGGTCGGCGTCGGCCACGGAGGTGCCGCCGTACTTCTGGACGATCAGGGCCACGGGGACCACACGGTAGCGACCGGCACGGCCAGGACCCGGGCGTTTGGCTCCCTGCGGGCTCGGGTCGGACGCGGCCTGCGACCCTGGCCGATGTTCGGCCGGGCGTCGCCCTCGGTAGCCTGCCGCCTCCGTGGGCACCGACAAACGGGAACGACAGAAGGCCAACCGCCAGGCCCGCCTGGCCGAGCTCGAGCGCGAGCAGCGGCGCAGCACCACCCGCAAGAAGGTGATCCGCATCGGCCTCATCGTGATCGTGGCGCTGGCGGCGGCCTTCGGGCTGTCCCGCGTCATCGGCGAGGACGACAGCACGGTCGATGCCTCGGATTCCACGCTCACGACCGACGCGACGGCCACGACGGTCGCACCGAGCACCATCCCCGGGGCGGCGATCACCGGCGAGACGCCCTGCCCGGCCGCGGACGGCTCCAGTGAGCGGGCATCCAGCTTCGAGAACCCCCCGCCGATGTGCATCGACCCGGCGAAGACCTACACCGCCACCATCGACACCAGCGAAGGCAGCTTCACGGTGGCGCTCGACACGGCCAAGGCGCCGAACACCGTCAACAACTTCGTGGTCCTGTCCCGCTACCACTTCTACGACGGGTTGACGTTCCACCGCATCGAACCTGTGGTCATCCAGGGCGGCGATCCGAACGGCACGGGCTCCGGCGGCCCCGGCTACGAGTTCGACGACGAGCTCCCATCGACCGCCGCGGACTTCGTCTACACGGCAGGCTCGGTGGCCATGGCCAACTCGGGCCCGAACACCAACGGCAGTCAGTTCTTCGTGACCGTGACCGACACCCCGTTCGACGGGCCCAACTACTCGCTGTTCGGCCAGGTCACCGAGGGCTTCGACACGACCATCCCGGCGCTCGAGACGGCCGGTGCCGCGGGCGAGGTGCCCACGATCACGTCCGTCACGATCACGGAATCGTGACCGGAGCCTCCCCGAGCGGGAGGGCATCGAGGTCGACCTCGGCCCCGGCCAGGTGGACGACGGCGTCGCCGTGACGCTCCCAGCCGCCCGGTCGCCGCAGCACCGCGGCGCCGGTGGGGAGGGTGACGACGGGGAAGGCCAGGCCGAGGCCCAGCGTGCGGTGCAGGCGGTCGTGGGACCATGCCTCGGCCCCCGGCACCACCGCCATGGGGCGGGCCAGGCCGAGGCCGAGGGTGAACGCCCCGCCGCGCGGATCGGTCATCGGATCGCACAGGGCCATGGCCGCCGGGCCCGAGGCAGCCACGACGGCGCCCTCGGCCAGCGCCGACACCAGGGCGTCCCACAACGGCGTGTCCTTGAGCACGGACCGCAGGTGCATGGGCGAGTCACCGACGAGGTAGGTCAGCGGGCTCTCGGCCACAGCAGCCACGTGCTCCGGGGCGAAGGCGTCGGCCCGCCCGAGCACGGGCAGGCCGCGAGCCGCGCCGCCGAGGCGCTCGAACCACTCCGCGGCCCGGGCCACGGCCCGCTCGGGGTGCTCGAAGGCGTCCGCGGTGGGCAGGACGAGCGCCGAGGGCGACCCCGCGCACTCGAGCAGGGCGCGGTCGAGCTCCTCGGTGGCCACGAACTCGCCCCCGCCGATCAGCGCCAAGGTGCCGGTCACGCCTCTCCTCTCACCTTTCCCTCGATCCTGCGGACGCCGCCCGGGCGCTGCACCCGAGCCACCCCCGCCACGCAGGACCGTAGCGGGAGGGTCAGCGTCGCCAGCCCGAAGCGCTCGATGTCGACGATCGTGTAGCCGGACGTCCGCAACGCCCCCGGCAGATCACGACCGGCCACGAAGCCGTCGGCCAGGAACCGCCAGAGCGGCCGGCTCAGCTCGGTGGCCCGGCCGGCCGGCCGGCGAGGGCTGTGATCGAGGAAGAGCAGCCGCCCGTCCGCCGCCAGCCAGCGGGCCAGCGCCCGCAGGTCCCGCTCGAGATCGCCGCGTGCGCTGAGCGTGAAGGTGGCCACGATGGTGTCGAACTCGTCCTCCATCCCGTCGAGGGAGCTTCGGTCGACCACTTCGAAGCCCGGGATCCCCCGCCGCGTCGCCGCGCCGCGAGCCGGGCCCGCGACGGGCCCTCGGCCCCGACAACCACGACCGAGCTGATGTTCGCGGCGTCGTAGTGCTCGAAGTTGACGCCTCCGGCTCCGCCGAGCTCGAGGACGCGGCCCTGGGCCCGCTCGAGCAGCCGATGCCGACGCGAGCGGAGAAGGGCCTGATCGAGCGGGGTCATGACCTGCTCGATCGGCGCGGGATAGGTCACCGGCCCGGACGCCGGCGCGGAGGGGCCACGCCGCGACGCTACCGATCCGGCCGGCGAGGGCCCGGCGACGTCAGGGAGAGGTCAGCAGCGCCGACTCCAGGTGGAGCAGCAGCGCGTTGGGCACGCCGATCGACACGACGTAGTTGCGCACCGACCCGTGCTCGTCGGCCAGCACCTCGAGGAAGTGGGAGATGGCCTCCGGCTCGGCCGCCATGTGGTTGGCCGGCACGGTGTCCCAGACCGCGGCCAGCTCGGGGTTGTGGACGAGCGCCCACTCACGGGTCCGCTCGATGGCGCCGCGGGACAGGCCGTAGTCCTCGCTGACCAGCTCGTGGGGAACACCCATCGCAGCCAGGATCAGCGCGGCGAGGATGCCCGTGCGGTCCTTCCCGGCGGCGCAGTGGAAGACGGCCGGGAGGGCGCCGGGGAGCCCGAGCAGGTGGAAGGCCTTGGCGAACAGCGGCTCGCCGTAGGCCAGCAACGAGCGGTACTGGTGGAACAGGAAGTCGGCGGCCCGGTCGTGGTCGCCGACGCTCTCGACGTCCCACGTGACGTCGATGACCGGCAGGTGGTGGAACGTCACCGGGTACAGGTCCACCGGGAAGCGACCCCGCTCCTCCAGCTCACGGTCGGTCCGGAGATCGATCACGGTGTGCAGGTCGAGAGCCCGCAGCGTCTCCACGTCGGCGGGGGAGCACCGCTGAAGACCGTCGGCCCGATAGAGGGTGCGCCAGCGCGTGACCCGGCCATCACCCGTCGGATAGCCGCCGAGGTCCCGGAAGTTGTGGACGGCTTCGAGGATCAGGCGGCGGTCGGGTTCGGCGATGGTGGGCACGTAGTTCAGGGTACCGAGGGCAGGTTTCCGAACCGTGGCCAGTGGGTGACGCCGTCACCTCGCCCCGCGGTCATCCGTCACGCCCGCCGCCAAGGGCGGTCCCGCGGCCGCGCCGGCGACTTCCACGCCTCCTTACCCATCGGTAACATGCGGCGATGGCAGGGACGGTGATCAAGCGCGTAGGGGTCCTCGGCTCGGGGATCATGGGCTCGGGCCTGGCGGAGGTGGCGGCCAAGGCCGGCTGCGAGGTGATCGTGCGGTCCCGCAGCCGCGCGTCGGCCGACGCCCTGCTGGCCGGGCTGGGCCGCAACCTCGACCGCCAGGTGGCCAAGGGCAAGCTCACCGCCGACGAGCAGGCCGACGTGCTGGGGCGGGTGTCGGGCACCGACCAGCTCGATGCTCTCATCGAGTGCGATCTGGTCATCGAGTCGGTCGTCGAGGACCTGGCCGTCAAGAAGGCGCTGTTCGCCGAGCTCGAGGAGGTCGTCCAGCCCGAGGCCATCTTCGCCTCCAACACCTCGACGCTCCCGATCGTCGAGCTGGCGGTGCAGACGCAGCGGCCCGACCGGGTGTGCGGGCTGCACTTCTTCAACCCGGCGCCGGTGATGCGGCTGGTGGAGATCGTGCGGCCACTCACCGCCAACGACCAGACCGTCGAGTCGGTCCGCGCCTTCGCCATCGCCTGTCAGAAGGAGCCGGTCGAAGTGGCCGACCGCGCCGGGTTCGTGGTCAACGCCCTGCTCTTCCCGTACCTCAACAACGCCGTACGGATGCTGGAGAGCGGCACGGCGTCGATGGAGGGCATCGACACCGCCATGCAGGGTGGGTGCAACTTCCCGATGGGCCCCTTCGCCCTGCTCGACCTCGTCGGACTGGACACGTCCGTGTCCATCCTCGACGCGCTCTACGAGGAGTTCCGCGATCCCAATTACGCGGCCGTCCCGCTGCTGCGGCGGATGGTGACCGCCGGCCGGTTGGGCCGCAAGAGCGGTCAGGGCTTCTACTCCTACGCGAGCTGATCCCCCGGGCGCCCGCCCGGACCGACCTCCTGTGAGCACCCCCACCGTGATCGAGGGTGCGGACGCCTGGGACCGCCGGCCGGTCGAGCCCCCGCCGAGCCCTTGGGGGTTCCCCCGCCCCGCCGAGTACGGCACGGAGGACCTCGTCGCCATCGGTGGAGACCTGGAGCCGGGGACGATCCTGCGCGCCTATCGCCAGGGCCTCTTCCCGATGCACGCCGACCACCGCCACCTCGGCTGGTGGTCACCGGTGGAGCGGGGGATCATCCCGCTCGACACCTTCCGGCCTTCGCGGTCGCTGCGCCGGAGCTGCCGCCGGTACGGCGTGAGCGTCGACCGTGACTTCGCGGGCGTCATCGCCGCCTGCGCCGGCGCCGACCGCCCGCACGGTTGGATCACGCCGTCGATCATCGACGCATACAACCGTCTCCATGAGCTGGGCTGGGCCCACAGCGTCGAGGCCTGGACCGAGCACGGGGAGCTGGCCGGCGGTCTGTACGGGCTCCGCCTCGGCGGCCTCTTCGCCGGCGAGTCGATGGTGCACCTGTTTCGGGACGGGTCGAAGGTCGCCCTCGTGGCGCTGGTCGAGCTGCTGCGGGCCAGCGGCGCCACCCTGCTCGACGTGCAGTGGCTCACGCCCCATCTGGCGACGCTCGGCGCGATCGCCGTCCGCCGGCAGGAGTACCTGACCCGCCTGGCCGACGCACTCCGTGACACAGACAGCAGGGACACCACCGGAAAGCCGATGGGGTGACCGACATGGCCGGTCACCCCATGGCCCCGGGGGAGGCCCTTGCGATCTCGTGGGGACCGGTTGCCATCGGGGGGATGATGGCGGCCCGGCACCCCACGTCGTGCTTGCCGAAGGTAGTTCCAGACGCAACGACCTGCCCAGCCATTTCTCGTCGCCGTCCGGCCTGGTCCACCCACCGGCCGCCGCGGACCCCCCGCCGTGACGCCACCGTCACCGAGCGTGCGGTCGGGTGCACACCGTGCTCGTCGCTCGTGATCGGGGCAGACTGAAACCATGGGCGACAGGCCGTGGATGATGCGGACCTACTCGGGGCATTCGACGGCCTCGGCCTCCAACGCGCTCTACCGCTCGAACCTGGCCAAGGGACAGACCGGCCTGTCCATCGCCTTCGACCTGCCCACCCAGACCGGGTACGACCCGGACCACCCGCTGGCCCGGGGCGAGGTGGGCAAGGTCGGTGTTCCCGTCGCCCACCTGGGGCACATGCGCACCCTCATGGACGGCATCCCGCCCGGCGCCATGAACACTTCGATGACCATCAACGCCACGGCGCCCTGGCTGCTCGGGCTCTACGTGGCCAACGCCGAGGAGCAGGGCGTCCTGTCGAGCGAGCTGCGGGGCACCACGCAGAACGACATCGTCAAGGAGTATCTGTCGCGCGGCACCCACATCTATCCGCCCGGTCCCAGCCGCCGGCTCACCGTCGACGTCATCGCTTGGTGCAGCGAGCACGCGCCGGCGTGGAACCCGATCAACGTCTGCAGCTACCACCTGCAGGAGGCGGGCGCGACCCCGGTGCAGGAGGTCGCGTACGCCTTGGCCGATGCCGTGGGCGTGCTGGACGCCGTGCGGGACTCGGGCCAGGTGCCGACGGACCGGTTCCCGGCCGTCGTCGGCTCGATCTCGTTCTTCGTCAACGCCGGCATCCGCTTCATCGAGGAGATCTGCAAGCTGCGGGCACTGGCCGAGCTGTGGGACCGGATCACGCTCGAGCGCTACGGCGTGGAGGATCCCAAGTTGCGCCGGCTCCGCTACGGGGTGCAGGTCAACTCGCTGGGCCTGACGGAGGCGCAGCCGGAGAACAACGTCCAGCGCATCGTGCTGGAGATGCTGGCCGTGACGCTGTCGAAGCGGGCCCGGGCCCGCAGCGTGCAGCTCCCGGCGTGGAACGAGGCGCTCGGCCTACCCACACCATGGGACCAGCAATGGTCATTGCGGATGCAACAAGTCCTGGCCTTCGAGTCCGACCTGCTGGAGTACGAGGACATCTTCGAGGGCAGCCACGTCGTCGAGGCCCGGACGGCCGAGCTGCGCGACGCGGCCGAGGCCGAGCTGGGCGAGGTCCTGGAGCTGGGCGGGGCGTTCGAGGCCGTCGACGAGCTCAAGGCCCGGCTCGTCCGCTCCATGGCGGCTCGCTCACGTCGCATCGAGAGCGGCGAGCAGGTCGTGGTCGGCGTCAACCGCTTCACCGAGACGACGTCCTCGCCGCTCGGCGGCGCGGGCGCCATCGTCCGCGTCGACCCCGCGGTCGAGGCCGAGATGGTCGCCGACGTCGAGCGCTGGCGGAAGGACCGCGACGCGGCTGCCGTGGCCGTCGCCCTGGACGAGTTGCGCCGGGTGGCCGAGACCACCGAGAGCGGGGCCAACCTCATGCCGGCGACGGTCGCGCTGGCCCGGGCCGGCGGCACGACCGGCGAGTGGGCCGGCGCCCTGCGGGAGGTGTTCGGTGAGTACCGCGCCCCGACGGGAGTGGGCGGGGCCAGCGGCGGGCGCTCGCGCGACCTGGCCTCGGTGGCCGCACGGGTGAGTGGATTAGCCGGGGGCCCGCCCCGCCTCCTGGTGGCCAAGCCCGGGCTCGACGGCCATTCCAACGGCGCCGAGCAGATCGCGGTCGCCGCCCGAGATGCCGGCATGGAGGTCGTGTACTCGGGGATCCGCCTGACCCCCGAACAGATCGCGGCCTCGGCCCGGGACGAGGATCCCGACGTCATCGGGCTGTCCGTGCTCTCGGGCAGCCACCGCGAGCTGGTCCCCCAGGTCCTGGCGGAGCTGGCGTCGGAGGGAGTCGACGCACCGGTGGTCGTCGGCGGCATCATCCCCGAGGAGGACCGCGCCGAACTGCTGGCCGCGGGGGTCCGGGCCGTCTACACGCCGAAGGACTTCGAGCTGGCGCGGATCATGGACGACATCGCGCACTTCACCGAGGAGCACCGCGCCGCGCTCTCCGGCGCGGCCGAGCGCTGACCGCCTCCGCTACCCCGCTGCGGACGTGGGCGGCGCGGGAGGCGGTGGCACCACGAGCTGCTGGCCGACCTCGATGCGGTTGGGGTCGGCGATGGCGTTGGCCGCGATGAGATCGGCCACGGTGATGCCGTACTTCTGGGCGATGCCGGCCAGGTTGTCGCCCTCCGCCACGACATAGAAGACCGGCGCCACCGTGGTCGTGACGGCGATCGTGGTCGTGACCGTGGGCAGCGGAGGGAGGACCGTCTCACGCGTCGGCGTGACCGGCTCGTCGCCGCAGCCCACCAGCACCTGGGCGAGCGCGGCCGCGCCGGCCAACCCAGCGACCCGCAGCCTGCGCGGCACCAACGGTCCACCCCGGGCCATGCCAATTCCTCCAGCGTCCGGCCAGCGAGCGTACCCGCCACGCTTACGGCCGGACCTGGTCAGGCCCGCAGCCGGTCCTGGTCGGGCCGGGACGCGCCAGGAGGTCCGCGTAGGGTGGCGAGATGCCCGATCCGGAGGCCGACGACCCCGCGGCGGTGACCTACCCCGGCGCCGCCGCGCCGTCCCGCACGGCCCGGGTCAATGCCTCCGGCATGGGGATCGCCACCTACGAGTGGGGCGACGAGGACGCGCCGCCGCTCTTCCTCGCCCACGGCGGGTTCGACTTCGCCCGCACGTTCGACCTGCTGGCGCCCCGCCTCGCCGACGGCGGCTGGCGCGTCGTCGCCTGGGACCAGCGCGGCCACGGCGACAGCGACCGCGCCGCGCTCTACTCGTGGGAGGCGGACCTCCGCGACGCCGTCGCCGTCATGTCCGCCATGACGGACCGGCCGGCGCCCGTCGTCGGGCACTCCAAGGGCGGCGGGTTGATGATGCAGCTCGCCGACTGCCAGCCGTTCCGGTTCAGCCACCTCGTGAACCTCGACGGCCTCCCCTCGCGCCGGCCCGTGCCCGACATCGCCAACCACGACCGCACCCGCATGCTGGCCACCGACCTGGCCGGCTGGCTCGACCACCGGCGGGTGGCCGCGGACGCCGAACGCAAGCCGGGGACGATCGACGAGCTGGCCCGACGGCGGGGACGGATGAACCCCCGCCTCCCCATCGAGTGGCTGCGGTACCTCGTCACGACCGGTGCCCGGCACGACCCGGACGGCTGGCGTTGGAAGATCGATCCGATGATGCGCTTCGGCGGCTTCGGCCCGTGGCGGCCGGAGTGGGGGCTCTTGCGCATGCCCGGCCTCGGCATGCCCTTCCTGGCCGTCCTCGGCCTGGAGCTCGAGGAGATGGGGTGGGGGACACGGCCCGACGACGTGCTCCCCTACCTGCCCATCGGGGCCCGCTTCGAGGTGCTCCCCGATGTCGGCCACTTCGTCCACATCGAGCGACCGGACCTGATCGCCGATGCCGTGCTCGACCTCACCGGACGGCCGTCGTGACCCCAGCCGTTTCATCAGCGGTGCCGCCGTACAAGGTGGTCCGGCACGGCCGCATCGAGCTCGCGCTCCACGAGCTGCGACCCGGGGCGACACCGTCATCGTCGGCGTCGGAAGGCGCCCGGCCGCTGCTCCTCCTCCACGGCCTCGGCGAGCGCTCGGTCGAGTCGCCGCCCGAGTGGGCCGAGGGCTGGCCGGGGGCCATCTGGGGTCTCGACTTCACCGGCCACGGCGCCTCCACGGTGCCGATCGGCGGGGGTTACTCCGCCGAGCTGCTCATGGGGGACGCCGACGCCGCGCTGGCCGAGCTCGGCCCGGCAACGCTGGTGGGCCGGGGACTCGGCGCCTACGTCGCCCTCCTGATCGCCGGCGCCCGGCCGACGCTCGTACGCGGCGCCGTCCTCACGGACGGGCCCGGGTTGGCGGGTGGCGGCTCGTCCCCATCGTCCACGGTGCTGGACGGCGGCGCCGGGACACCGGGGCAGGCGCCCGACCCGTGGGCGCTGGCCGAGCTGTCCCGGGACGTACGCCCAGCCGACTACGCCACCGGCTTCGCCCGCTCGGCCACGCAGCTCTCCGGGCTCGAGTGGCCGGTGGCCGTGTGCGCGAAGTCCCGACCGCCCTGGCTGGAGGCCGTCGCCTCGGAGGCCGGCGTGCTCGACTGCCCGCTCACCGAAGCCATCGACCTCTACGCGGCCGGTCGCTGACGGGCCAGCACGCGGGCCCGGTTGTAGCGCAGGACGATCAGGCACGGCCCGTTCGCCACGACGGCGAAGGCCACCATGGCCAGGAACAGGCCGAGAGGATTCCAGACGGCGAAGACAGGCGTGGCCACCACGATCAGCCAATGGGTCCGCTCGGCCCGGCGGCAGTCGGTCAGGAACAGCGGCAGGGCGCGCGCACCCCCCGGCGGCAGGTGGCGCTTGGACCGTCCGCCGAAGGCCCGGCCCGCCTCGGGCAGCCAGGACTTCCACCGCCTGACCCTCAGCGTCCGCTCGTACCAGCGACCGCCCCGCTCGAACGGCCGGAGGCGCAAGACAGGTCCGTCCACCTCAGGGTGCCCCACGCCGGAATGTCGGGGCTCGTGCCGGGTCACCCACCAACCCGCCGCCGCGCTCCATGCCGTCCAGACCACGGCGTCGATTGCCACCACCCAGGGCCACGGCAGCCGGATCAGCATGGCCCGGGCACGCTAGTGCCCGCCCGGTCGACCGACCTCGTCGCTACCGTGGCGTCGATGACCCTGACCCGCGTGCTCGTCGTCCGCCACGGACAGTCGACGTGGAACGCGATCGGCCGCTGGCAGGGGCATGCCGACGCCCCGCTCAGCGACCTCGGGCGGTCGCAGGCGGCGTCCGCGGTGGGGGCCCTACCGGTCGTGGACGCCATCTGGGCCAGCGACCTGGCCCGTGCGCACGGCACGGCCGAGATCATCGGCGCCGCCCTCGACCTTCCGATCCGCCCCGACGCCCGCTTCCGTGAGCGCGACGCCGGCGACTGGACGGGCCTGACCAGGGACGAGATCGAAGCCGGGTGGCCCCGCTACCTGGCCGACCACCGCCGCCCGAACGGCTTCGAGCTGGACAGCGGCGTGCTGACCCGCGCCCTCGACGGGCTGTCCGACGTGCACCGGGAGCACCCGGGCGGGATGGTGCTCATCGTCAGCCACGGTGGCGTGCTGAGGGCCATGGAGCGCTACTGCAACGACGTCGACCGCGCCTTCCCCAACCTCGGCGGGCGGGTCTTCGACCTGGACGGCCCACCCGACGAGCTCGCCATCACCGCCCGCCACCGCCTCTTCCTCCTGCCCGAGGACGAGGCGACGTACACCACCGCTCCCTGACGACCATGGCCGGCCTGCGACGACGCCCGCCGCCCGGTGCCGTCCCGCTGCCCCTGCCCGGGCTGATGGACGGCGGTCCCCCGGTGGACGAGGCCCTGCCGCCGCCGGCACCACCTGCTCCGGCGCCCGCATCCTTTCCGGCGCCGTTCGCCGTCCGCGTCATCCGCAGCACCAAGCGCAAGCGGACGTCGTCCGCCCGTCTCGTCGGCACGACCCTGGAGATCCGGCTCCCGTCCTGGATGTCCAAGGCCGAGGAGGCGCGGTGGGTCGCCGAGTGGACGCGCCGCTTCGAACGCAAGCTGTCGACGGACCGCATCGACCTGGCCGAGCGGGCCGCCACGCTCGCCCGCCGTCACGACCTGCCAGTGCCGACGTCGATCCGCTGGGTCGACGGCATGCGCACCCGTTGGGGAAGCTGCACCCCGGAGGCCGGGACCGTCCGCCTCTCGTCGGCACTCGCCCGCTTCCCGGACTGGGTGATCGACTACGTGATCGTCCACGAGCTGGCCCACCTGCGCCAGCCCGACCACACCCCCGCCTTCTGGACGCTGGTGGACCGCTACCCGAGGTCCGAGCGCGCCCGCGGCTACCTCATGGCCAAGAGCGGAGACGACGAAGCCGACAACTGGTGAGCGTCTGGCGATGCGGCCGCTATATACGATCTGCTCGATGATATATACTCAGCTCTCGTGACCAAGCGGCTGGTGGACATCGACGACGGCGTGCTGGAGCGGGCGCGGGCTGCTTCAGGAGCCCACACCATCAAGGAGACGGTCGACCTCGCACTCCGCAGCGTGGTCGACGATGCTCTGATCCGGATCCACGTCGACCGCTTGCGCCGCGAGCCGCTCGAACTGGAAGCGGTGGACGAGGCCCGGCGCCCGCGCTGGCCGGACGCCTGATGCCAGACCGCCGCTACCTGGTCGACACGTCAGTCCTGGCGAGGGCGCACCAGCCACCGATCGCGGCACGGCTCGAGGACCTCGTCGTGCACGGGAGGCTCTGGACCTGCCGCCTGGTCGACCTCGAGGTGGCGTTCGCCAGCAGAGCGTCATCCGTCGCTGAGGTTGTCGAGGAACGACAGGCGTTCCCCGAAGCTCCCATCACGCCCGCCGTGATGGACCGGGCGCTTCGCACGCTCGCCGAGCTGGCCGCACGGAACCTCCACCGAGGGGCGAAGCTGTTCGACCTCGTGATCGCGGCCGCAGCGGAAGCGGCAGGACTGGCCGTGCTCCACTACGACGCCGACTTCGACCGCATCTCGTCGGTGACGGGCCAGCTCACGCTCTGGGTCAGCGAACCCGGCACGCTCGACGCCTGAGCGCGAGGCCACGAGGCAGTCAGCCGCGGTAGCCGTTGGTGATCGGGAGGCGGCGGTCGCTGCCGAAGGCCTTGGGCGTCACCCTGACCCCGGGGGGCGTCTGGCGGCGCTTGTACTCGGCCACGTCGACGAGGCGGGTGATGCGGCGCACGACGTCCTCGTCCCATCCCGCGCCAGCGATCTCGGCCGCCGTCCGGTCGTCCTCCACGTAGGCCTTCAGGATCGCGTCGAGCACGTCGTAGGGGGGCAGGCTCTGGTCGTCGCGCTGGTCCGGGCGCAGCTCGGCCGAGGGTGCCTTGGTGAACACCGTCTCGGGGATGATCTCCCGCCCGGCGCGGTCGTTGACCAGCCGGCACAGCCGGTAGACGGTCGTCTTGTAGACGTCCTTGATGACGGCGAAGCCCCCGGCCGAGTCGCCGTAGAGCGTGGAGTAGCCCACGGCCATCTCGCTCTTGTTGCCGGTGGTCAGCACCAGCCAGCCGAACTTGTTGGACAGCGCCATCAGGAGCATCCCGCGGATGCGGCTCTGCAGGTTCTCCTCGGTGAGATCGGCCTCGAGGTCGGCGAAGGACGGATCCAGCAGCTCCAGGAACGCGGCGAAGGCGGGCTCGATGGCGATCGTCCGGTAGTCGCACCCGATGGACAGGGCCAGCGCTTCGGCGTCCGAGCGGGAGCCGTCGCTCGAGTAGCGCGACGGCATCGACACGCCGTGCACGTGGTCCGGACCGAGGGCATCGGCGGCGATGGCGGCGACCAGCGACGAGTCGATGCCGCCGGACAGGCCCAGCACCACGTCCTGGAATCCGTTCTTGAGGGCGTAGTCGCGCAGGCCGAGGACGATGGCGTCGTACACCTCGTCGATGTGGTCCCGCAGCGAGGCGCAGCCGCCGAGCGGTTCGCCGTCGCGACGGGGGCCCGCCTCGCTGATTGCGATCTCCGGCAGCGCCTCCCGGGTCTCCCGACCCCTCGGGTCCAGCAGGCGCTTGCGGTAGATGGCGTCGACCTCGAGGTCCACCACCAGCAGGTCCTCGACGAACTGGGGCGCCCGTGCCACCAGGTCACCGTCGGCATCGAAGACCATCGAGGCGCCGTCGAAGACCAGCTCGTCCTGCCCGCCGACCTGATTGACGTAGACGAGCGCGCACGACGCGTCCGCGGCCCGGGTGGCGAGCATCTTCTCCCGCAGGCCGACCTTGTCCATGGCGTACGGCGAGGCGTTGATGTTGACGACCAGCTCGGCGCCGCCGGCCGCTTGCACGGCGATGGGTCCGTTGGGGCTCCAGGCGTCCTCGCAGATGGTCACGCCCACGCGCACGCCACCGATGACGTACAGCTCCAGCGGGTCGGTCAGGTCCCCGGGCGTGAAGTACCGCGCCTCGTCGAACACGGCGTAGTTGGGCAGGATCCGCTTGCGGTAGGTGCCGAGCACCGTGCCCTGGGCGCACACCGCGGCGGCGTTGTGCAGGTCCCGCCCGGAGTCCACGAAGCCGACGATCGCCGCGCACCGGCCCGTGCGAGCGGCCAGCTTGGCCAGCGCCGCCTTGGTGTCGGCGACGAACCCCGGCTTGAGCACGAGGTCCTCGGGCGGGTAGCCGGTGAGCGCGAGCTCGGGGAAGGCGACCAGGTCGCACCCCGCGGCCTCGGCCCGGCCGTAGGCCTCGACGACGCGCTCCAGGTTCCCGTCGAGATCACCGACCGTCGTGTTGAGCTGGGCCAGCCCGACGCGCACGTGCAGCACGAGATCAGGCTAGGCCTGGTCCGTGACGTACGGGACCGGCCCAGTCGGGCCGAGGGTGATCAGAGCGTGGCGCAGCTCTCGTCCGGTGTGAGGACCCGGAGGAAGACCGTGTAGGTGGCGCCGTCCTGGGAGAAGCGGGTCAGCTGGTTGGCGTCGGCGAACGTGGTGCCCACATCGGCGGCCGCCACCTCGGTGCAGGCGCTCATGGAGGCCAGCGGTGGGGCGCCGGCGGGCCACGCCACGACGGTCGGAGCGATCTGGTCCTCGGTCGGCGCCAGCTCCTCGGGCGTGGCCGGACGGGCGATCACGCCGAAGCGCTCAGGGTCGTACACCTCGTCGGGCCCGAGGTGATCCCCCACCATGGTCGGCAGGTCACGCAACTGGTTGACGAAGTCGTTGAGATTGGAACGAGCCTCCGTCGCCGACGACTGCTGACCGGTGTCGGCCTCGAAGCCGAGCGCGTACGCCTCGTGGCGGAAGGTCTGACCGTCGGCCTGGATCTCGAGGATGGTGGTCGGCGCGTCGGCCACGAGCGCGGTGGCGCCGCCGTCGTAGTCCGGAGCCGGCGCCAGGAGTCCCGCCTCCTGGGCGGCCTGCAGCACGATCTCGATTCCCTCCTGGTCGAGGGTGGCCACGGTCACGGCCGGCACCAACGGGGCGGGGAAGATCTCGATCTGGGCGCCCGGGCGGTACACGTTCCCGTCGCCCTCGATGACGAGCTCGGCGGGGGTGCGGAAGTCCGCTCCCTCAGGGACGAAGCCCCCGCCCTGCGAGAGGCGGACGACGGCCTGGTTGCCGGCCGGAGGGTAGGAGATGCCCCCGCCCGCCGCGGTGGTGTCGGTGGCATCGACGGTCTCCGAGCCGCAGGCGGCCAGGCCGACGAGGGCGGGGAGCAGCAGGACCAGGGGCAGACGGGTGCGGCGAGCGGTCATCACGCCAGTTTGGACGTCGGGCGGAGCCCGCCGGTTCCTCGAGTTCACAAAGCATTCACAAGCAGGTGATCGATGGGAAACGGGTCCCTGACAACCTCGGAGCGTCCTGGATCGGCGTCCGCCGTCCGTACCCACCCGAGAGGAAGAACGCGACCCGTGGCTTACCAAGCTGAGTACATCTGGATCGACGGGGTGGAGCCCACGCCGTCGCTCCGGAGCAAGACCAAGATCATCGCCGACGACGCCGAACCCGGCATCTGGGGCTTCGACGGGTCGAGCACGGAGCAGGCGCCGGGCGACAAGAGCGACTGTGTGCTCAAGCCCGTGTACATCTGCGCCGATCCGCTGCGGGGCAGGGACAACGTGCTCGTCATGGCCGAGGTCCTCCTCGTCGACGGCAAGCCGCACCCCACCAACACCCGCGCCGCCTGCGCGAAGGTCGCCAAGAAGTACGCCAGCCACGAGCCGTTGTTCGGCATCGAGCAGGAGTACACGATGCTCAAGCCCAGCGGCCGTCCGCTCGGCTTCCCCGAGGAGGGCTACCCCGGGCCGCAGGGTCCGTACTACTGCGGCGTCGGCACCGGCCGCATCATGGGTCGGGACATCGTCGAGGTCCACACGCAGGCCTGCATCGACGCCGGGCTCAGCATCAGCGGCACCAACCCCGAGGTTATGCCCGGGCAGTGGGAGTTCCAGATCGGCCCGGTCGGCCCGCCGGCCATCGGCGACCAGATGTACGTCGCCCGCTGGCTGCTGCACCGCATCGCCGAGGACTTCGACGTCGTCATCTCCTTCGACGCCAAGCCGGAGAAGGGCGACTGGAACGGCGCCGGCGCCCACACGAACTTCTCTACCAACGGCATGCGGGAGGACTACACGGCCATCGAGAAGGCCGTGAAGGCGCTCGAGTCGAAGTGGGAGGTCCACGTCAAGAACTACGGAGCCGGCATCGAGGAGCGCCTGACGGGCAAGCACGAGACGGCGCCGTGGAACAAGTTCAGCTCCGGCGTCTCGGACCGGGGCGCGTCGGTGCGCATCCCATGGCAGGTGGCGCAGGACGGCAAGGGCTACATCGAGGACCGCCGGCCCAACGCCAACGTCGATCCCTACACGGTGGCCCGCCTGATGACGGACACCATCTGCTCGGCGCTCGCTTGACGGTGGCGCCAGCAGGCCCGCCGAGGGGCGGGCGCAGGTGTCGTCCGCCCCTCGGCGCGCCAGACTGGAGACGGTGAGCATGGAGCGCCACCAGGACTACGTCATGCGGACCGTGGAGGAACGCGGCGTCCGCCTGGTCCGGCTGTGGTTCACGGACGTCCTCGGGCAGCTCAAGAGCTTTGCCATCAGCCCGGCCGAGCTCGAGAACGCGCTCGAGGAGGGCATGTCGTTCGACGGCTCGTCCATCGACGGGTTCAGCCGCGTGCAGGAGAGCGACGTGCTCGCCGTGCCCGACCCGAACACCTTCGAGCTGCTGCCCTGGGCCGATCCCAAGGCGCCGGAGGCCCGTGTCTTCTGCGACATCGCCAACCTGGACGGCTCACCTTTCGACGGTGATCCCCGCTACGTGCTGCGCCGCAACCTGGACCGCGCCCGTGAGCGCCAGTTCAGCTTCTACGTGGCGCCGGACCTCGAGTTCTTCTACTTCGCCCCCGGCGCGAAGGGGCAGGCGCCGGTCCCGCTCGACGAGGGTTCGTTCTTCGACCTGACCACCAACGACGTGTCGGGCTCGCTCCGCAAGCAGACCATCCGGGCCCTCGAGACGCTGGGCATCCCGGTCGAGTACTCGTTCCACGAGGACTCGCCCAGCCAGCACGAGATCGACCTGACCCACACCGACGCGCTCACCATGGCCGACAGCGTCATGACGTTCCGGCTGGTCGTGAAGGAGGTGGCGGCGTCTGAAGGCGTCCACGCCACGTTCATGCCCAAGCCGTTGGAGGGTGTGCAGGGCTCGGGTATGCACACGCACGTCTCGCTCTTCCGGGGCGAGGAGAACGCCTTCTTCGATCCCGAGGATCCCTACAACCTGTCGATCGTGGCCAAGCGGTTCATGGCCGGCCTGCTGCACCACGCGGCGGAGATCACCGCCATCACCAACCAGACGGTCAACTCGTACAAGCGGCTGGTCCCCGGGTTCGAGGCGCCGATCCACATCTCGTGGGCCCGCAACAACCGGTCCGGGCTCGTCCGGGTGCCCATCGCCAAGCGGGGCCACGCCAACGCCACCCGCCTCGAGTACCGCTCGCCCGATCCCGCCTGCAACCCCTACCTGGCGTTCGCGCTGATGCTGGCCGCCGGCCTGAAGGGCATCGAGGAAGGGTACGACCTGCCGCCCGAGGCGGAGGCCAACCTGTTCGAGCTGACCGACGAGGAGCTGGCCAAGCTCGGCATCGATCAGCTCCCGCAGTCACTGTCCGACGCGCTGCGGGTGATGGAGCGGTCCGAGCTGGTGGTCGACACGCTCGGCGAGCACATCTTCGAGTGGTTCCTGCGCAACAAGCGGTCGGAGTGGCGCTCCTACAAGACGCAGGTGACGCCCTTCGAGTACGACCGCTACCTGAGGTCTCTCTGATGATGGAGCCGATCGTCGTCTTCCCCGACCCACCGCTGCCGGAGCTGGCCCGCACGCTCGACCTCGGCGGGTACGCGTGGAAGGCGGCACCGTCGGCCGACGTGGCCGCCCGGCTGGAGCCGGCGAACGGTTGGGCGGGCGCCATCGTGGTGGCCGACGGCGATCCTGAGGCGGCGTGGGCGTTCTGTCGAGCCGTACGCAAGCGCGACATGCCCGTGGCGCCCCTCATGTTGCTGATGTCGGGCGCGCAGCTCGCCGACCTGGAGCTGCGGGACGACCTGTTCGACGACTTCTGCCTCAACCCCTTCCATCCACGCGAGCTGGAGGCCCGCCTGCGCCACCAGTTCTGGCGGGTCGGCGGCGGTGCTCGTCCGGACCTGGTCGAGTACGGGCCGCTCAGTCTCAACCTGGAGACCTACCAGGCGACCATCGCCGGCCGTCCGCTCGACCTCACCTACATGGAGTACGAGCTGCTGAAGTTCCTTGCGCAACATCCGGGCAAGGTGTTCACGCGCGAGATGCTGCTCTCGCGGGTGTGGGGCTACGAGTACTACGGCGGAGCGCGGACCGTCGACGTCCACGTGCGCCGCCTACGGGCGAAGCTGGGCGAGGAGCACGCCGCGCTGATCTCCACCGTCCGCAGCGTCGGCTACCGCTTCGGCCAGAGCCGTTGGGGTGGCTGAAGGCCCGGGGACAACTAGGCGGCGGCGACGGCCAGGCGCTCCATGGCCGGGTGTCGGCGGAGCTTGGTGAGGATGCGGCGGCGGGTCGGGCCGAGGCTGCCAATGGGCCGGTGCACGGCCTCGCTGATGGCGGCGTAGCACGGGCGCTCTTCCACCGTCAGCATGCCGATGAGCAGACGCTCTTCGGCGGAGATCGAGGCCAGCGCCTCCTCCAAGGCCACGGAGCCCTGCTCCCGCTCGAGATCACGGTCGAAGTCCTCGTTGAGGCCGAGGTCAATGTCGGCGCAGAGCTCGACGTCGTCCACCGGCCGCTGCCGGTCATTGCGGCGCGCCGTGCGGCGGGCCAGGTTCGTGGCGGTCGTCCATAGCCAGGGCCCCAGTCGCTCGGGTTGGCGGATCTTGGAGCTGCTGAGGAGGAGGATGACGAACGTCTCCTGCACGACGTCGTCGACGTCAGCCGACGAGTAGAGCACCCGGCGGGCCGCGGCGGCGATCAGGCACCGGTAGCGGGTCACGAGCTCCTGGCCGGCGTCGCGGTCGCCGCGACCGATCCGCTCCAGCAGCTTCTGTTCTGTGCCTGGTAGTTCCATGATCAACGACCCCTCGTTGCAGGTGGCCCCATGGGACCACCTCGACCGGGTGAGCGGTACGCCGCCGTGCACGGACCGAATGCGCACTTGTGCGTTACTAGGGTGTCGCGACGGTGAGTATTGAGACGCCCCCGATGTTGAGCGCGCTGCCGGCGGAGGCCAGGGAGTCACTGCTGGACCGGTGTCGTCGTCGTCAGTTCGTACGCGGCGCCTACCTGGTCTACGAGGGCGATCCCGGCGACTCGCTCCACCTCATCACCAAGGGTCGCGTGGCCGTTCTGGTCGGCGGAGCCGAGGGCAACCCGTTCGCGGTCGCCCTGATGGGCCCTGGTGACTTCTTCGGGGAGCAAGCGCTGCTCAGTGCGCGAGCCGTTCGCAGTGCAACGATCCAGGCGCTGGAGCCGACAGAGACGTTGGTGGTGAACCGGAGCGACTTCGAGGACCTCCGCCGTCAGCACCCTGAGGTCGATCGCCTCCTGATCGGCGTGCTGGCCCAGATGGTCGACCGGCTGACGCGGCAGGTGGCTGAGCTCACGGAAATCCCGGGCACCGTTCGCGTGTACCGCCGCATCGTCGCCCTAGCCGAGCTCTACGGTGGGAACGGGGAGATGGCGCCGGCGGACCCCGTCGAGATCCCGCTGACCCAGGACCAACTGGCCAGCCTGGCCGGCGTCCATCTCCGCCTGACCAGCCGGGTGCTGGGCGAGGCGCGCGGCGCCGGGCTCCTCGACACCAACAAGGGCCGGCTCGTGATCAAGGATCTGCCCGGCCTGCGCAGTCGGGCGCGACTCCAGGGCTGACGGCGGCCGGTGCGCATCTTTCAGCCGAGCGCGGCAGCGACGGCGTCGGCGATGACGCCGGCGTAGCGGCCACCGGCCTCGGGCGCCAGGTGCACCCCGTCCGGAGCCAGCACTGGCTCGGTGGCGGCGACGGCGGCCCAGTCGGCCACCCGCAGCTGCGGCCGCTCGGCGTCCAGCAGCGCGAGCACAGCGTCGAATGCTGCGGCTTCCGCGGGCCGGTCGGCGCGGTGGACGTTGACCCACACGACCGGCGCGTCCGGGCCGGCGGCCTCCAGCTGGGCGATGATCCAGAACGCGTAGCGGCCCTGATCGAGCGGCTCGTAGGCCACATCGTTGGTGCCGAGCTGCACCACCCACACGTCGGGCTGGAGTGGGCGGAGCGACCGCGCCACATCGAGCCCGGAGGCGATCTGGCCGTCCAGGCCCAACGTCGGGATCCGCCGGCCCGGCGCCACGTCGAGCACCGGCTCCGTGCCGACGGCCCGCAACCGGCGGTCGAGCTCCGTGGCCACCGAGTACGCGAGCGAGTCCCCGATCACCGCCACGACCGGTCGCGCCGGCGGTTCGGGCGCGGCCGGCACGGGCTCGGAGGACACCGGCGTCGGCCCGACTGCTGGCGGAGCGACGGTCGCGGCCGTGGTGACGGGCGCCGCATCCTCGGCCGACGCCGACGCGGGCACGGGAGCGGTCACGCCGTAGGCCACCACGACACCGGCCATGAGGGTCACCATCGCCACCGCGAGCGGCGCCGATGAGTCCCTGCTACTCATACGGCGAGCTCCTTCACCGCGTCGTCGAAGACCTCGCTGTGCAGGTCCACGTCGGCGGCGCGGTGGTGCGGCGACAGGAGAGCCATGTTGTGGAACGGTGTGAGCAGCACGCCACGGTTGAGGGCCCAGAGGTGCATGAAAGAGTCGAGCTCGGCGTCCACCGCAGCCGCCGCGGCGGCCCCGTCCCGGGGGGCGGGGCAGAACCAGTACTCGGCCCGGCAGCCGAGTTGCTGGACCGTCCAGGGCACGCCGTGCGCGTCAATCGCCGCACCGACTCCCGCCGCCCAGCGGTCGGCCAGCGGGATGGCCCGGGCGAAGTCGTCCTCGGTGAGGGTCGTCGACAACGTGGCCTTGATGGCGGCGACGGCCAGCGCGTTGCCGCTGAGCGTTCCGCCCACGCCACCGATGTCGACATCCTCGGCGGACAGCACGTCGTCGAGCCCGGCCGCCACGTCGGCCGTGAGGCCGTAGGCCGCGGCCGGCATCCCGCCGCCGATCGTCTTGCCGATGACCAGGAAGTCGGGGTCGAGATCCCAGGCGGCGGTGCAACCCCCCGGGCCCGCGCAGATCGTGTGGGTCTCGTCGATCACGAGCAGCGTGCCGGTCGCGCGCGTCAGGTCCCGCAGTGCCTGGTGGTAGCCCGGATCGGGCAGCACGATGCCGATGTTGGTGAGCGCCGGCTCGGCGAGGACGCAGGCCACGTCGCCGACCGCCAGGGCCGCCTCCAGCGCGGGCACGTCGTTGAAGGGTACGACGACGGTGGTGAGGGCGGGATCGACCTGCGGGCCGATGGAACCCTCGCGAACGACCACCCGCCCGCTGTCGTCGAGCGTGGCGAGCGCTTCGTCGACGGTGCCGTGGTAGCACCAATCGAAGACGAGCACCTTGGGCCGGCCGGTCACGTGGCGGGCGAAGCGCAGCACGAAGCGGTTGGCATCGGTGGCCGTCATCGCCAACTGCCAGAGCGGCAAACCGAACCTCCGGTGGAGTTCGGCGGCCACCCACAGCGAGTCGGCCCCGGGGAGCATGGTGGTGACGCCGCGGCGGGCCTGCTCCGCGATGGCGTCGGCCACCTGGGGCAGCGAGTGGCCGGTCATGGCGCCCGTGTCCCCAAGGCAGAAGTCGACGTAGGTGTTCCCGTCGACGTCCGTGCAGCGAGCACCTTCGGCGTGCTCAACGAAGACGGGGAAGGCACCGGGCCAACGGGTCATCCACGGCATGGGGACGCCGCTCAGCAGGTGGCACCGCGCCTCGGCGGCGAGGGCCGCGGACGCGGGGTGGCTGTCGACGAAGCGCTGGTCCTCGGAGGCCCGCAGCCTGGCCAGCCGGTCGCGGTCGATACCCACCACCGACCCATTCTGGCCGGTCGCGCCGTGAGGTCTCAGCCGGTGAGGCCTCAGGGGAGGCGGCCCCAGAACAGGATGCGCTTGAACGCGTAGAAGTACGGCGAGCGGTCCCCCAGCACCTCCAGCAGGCGGGTGCGGTAGCGATCCAGGAACGCCGCGTGCGTGGCGTCGTCGAAGCGGGTCCGGAACCGGGTCAGGCTGGTGCCCTTCACCCACTCGACCACGGCTGCGGTCGAGTCGAGATGGTGGCCGTAGACCTGCAGCCGGACGTGCTGGCGGGCGTACCCCAGGGCATCGAGGAGCTCGGCGTACTGCTCGGGAAGGGCGACGTTGTGCACGGTGTCCCGAGGGATGTCACCACCGAGAGCGTCCGCGAAGCGCGGCTCGTGGGCCACCTCGTCGGCGACGACGTGGGAGGCGTGGTCGAGGTTGGCCGGGACCTGCACGGCGAGCTGCCCACCGGGGGCCAGCAGACCCGTCCAGCGAGCCAGCACCTCGGCGTGCGCGGGCACCCACTGCAGCGAGGCGTTGGCGAGCAGCACGTCGAACCGGCCCTCGAGCGGGGGGTCGGCGAGGTCACCGGCCACGAACCGCAGCGCGCCCCCGGCGCGCGGCTCGGCCTCGGCCAACATGGCTGCCGACGAGTCAACCCCCACGAGCTCCGACGGGCACCAGAGCTCGGCGAGGCCCGCCGTCAGCTCGCCGGTGCCGCAGCCGAGGTCAGCCACCCGGCCGCCGGGCTCCGGCGGTTCGACCAGGGCCACCAGGTCGTGGAACGGCGCGCTGCGCTGGGCTTTGAAGCGGTCGTACTGATCGGGGTTCCAGCCATCGGCCACACTTGTATGCTACTTGTATTGTCAAGCTGGCTCAGCGGGTGCAGGGTCGGGCCCGGGCGCCGCGGGCTCGAAGCGGTAGCCCATGCCCGGCTCGGTGATGAGGTACCGCGGGCGGGCCGGCTCGGGCTCCAGCTTGCGCCGCAGCTGGGCCAGGTACACCCGCAGGTAGTTCGTTTCGCGCTCGTACGACGGGCCCCACACCTGTTGCAAGAGCTGCCGCTGCGTGATGAGCCGGCCCGGGTGGCGGGCGAGCACGTCGAGGATGCTCCACTCCGTCGGCGTCAGGTGGACCTCCTCGCCGTGGGCCCAGACCCGGCGGGCCACCAGGTCCACCCGGAAGTCCGGCGTCTCCACCACCGGCTCCTCGGCCGCCGGCTGATGCCGACGCAGGGCGGCGCGCAGCCGGGCCAGCAGCTCGTTCATGCCGAACGGCTTGGTCAGGTAGTCGTCGGCGCCGAGGTCGAGCGCGGCCACCTTGTCGGCCTCGGCCTCCCGGACCGAGAGCACGACGATAGGCACCGACGTCCATCCCCGCAGGCCGCGGATGACCTCGAGCCCGTCGATCCCGGGCAGTCCGAGGTCCAGCAGCACCACGTCCGGGTGACGGGCCGCCGCCAGGTGCAGCGCCTCCTCGCCCGACGCCGCCTGGTCGACGTCGTACCCCCGTGCCTTGAGGTTGACGGCGAGGGCGCGGCGGATCTGCGGCTCGTCGTCCACGACGAGCACCCGGCCCCGGTGGGCCGACGGCCCCGTCACGCCGGCCCCGTCACGCCGCCGCCAGCGAGATGGTGACGGTCAGGCCGCCGCCCGGCGTGTCGTCGACGCTGATGTCGCCCTGCATCGCGGTGACGAAGCCGTGCGCCACCGCCAGGCCCAAGCCGACCCCGGCGTCGTGGGAGCGGTCACCGAGACGGCTGAAGGGCTCGAAGACCCGTGCACGCTGGGTCAGCGGGATGCCCGGGCCGCGGTCGATCACACGGAGACAGACCCGCCCCTGCACCGGCGAGGCCTCGATGCGCACCGGCTGCTCCTCGGGCGACCACGCGAGCGCGTTGGACACGACGTTGGCGACCGCTCGCTCCAGCAGCGCGGGGTCCGCCTCGACGAGCGGCACGGTCTCGGGCACGTCCACGTCGAGCTGCCGGCCGTTGACGCTGAGCCCGCTCAACGCCGCGGCCACGATGTCCTCGAGGGCCACCGGCGCGCAGTTGAGGTTCAGCGCGCCGCTCTGCAGCCGGCTCATGTCGAGCAGATTGGCGACGACGCGGTCGAGGCGATCGGTGGCCGTGTCGATGGTGCCCAGCAGGTCATCGCGGTCGTCCGCCGACCAGGTCACATCCCGCTGGAGCAGGCTGGTGACCGCGGCCTTGATCGACGCCAGCGGCGTGCGCAGGTCATGGGACACGGCCTGCAGCAGGGCCCGGCGGAGCGCATCGGTCTCCACCAGCGCCTCGGCCTCGAGCGCCTCCTCGCGGAGCTCGCGGCTCTCGAGCGCCAACCGGAGCTGGTCGGCGAACGCCCGCAGTACCTCCTGGTCAGCAGCCCCGAGCTGCCCGCCGGCGAGCACCAGCCGCCGCTGACCGTCCTCGTCGAGATCGATCGTCATGCCAGGCGCTCCCGCCGCGCCGACGTCGGGCCCGGGCGCGAGAGCCGGGGAGCTCGAGGCCAGGACCTTGTCACCCGCGGCCGACCGCTCGACGACCGCGGCGCCGGTCAGCCCGAAGCTGCTGCGGAGCTGCTCCACGACGGCGGGCAACGGATCGGCGTCGCCGATGAGCGTCGCCGTGGTGCGGGCCAGGGCCTGGGCTTCGGCGCGCGCCCGCAGCGCTTCGCGCGACCGACGCAGGGCCCGCCCCACCAGGACGCTGACCAGCGCGGACACAGCGACGAAGGCCGACAGCGCGACCAGGTTCTCCCCCTGCGCGATGGTGAACGTGTGGAGCGGCGGAGTGAAGAACCAGTTCTCGAGCAGGAAGGCCGCCACCGCAGCGACCAGTCCGACGGCCAGGCCGCCGACGGCGGCGATGAGGACCACCGCGGCCAGGTAGAGCAGCAGCACCGTCGACAGCGACAGGTCGCCCCGCAGCGGGATCAGTACCAGCGTCAGCAGCGGGAGGACGGTCGCCGCGAGCACCCAGCCCGCCACACGCCGCCGCCGGGGCAGCGAGCTCACGCTCTGCACCGCGGGCAACCGCCGCGACGAGCCGTCCTCCGGCTCGGTCTCGCCGGCGATGACGTGCACGTCGATGTCGCCGACGCGCCGCAACACCGATGTGACCGGGGAGCCGCGTAGCAGCTCCTGCCAACGGCCGCGCCGGCTGGCGCCAAGGATGACCTGCGTCGCCCGCTCGGCGCTGGCGAACGAGGCCAGGGCCGACGCCACGTCGTCCCCCACGACCTCGTGATAGGACCCGCCGAGCTGGACCACGAGGTCCCGCTGACGATGCAGCTCGGCCTCGGAGGCGCCGGCCCGGCCGTCGGCGGCGGCCACGTGGACCCCGAGCAGCTCGCCGTGCACCCGCAACGCCATGCGGCCGGCCCGCCGGATGAGGCGATCGCTCCCGGGGGCGCCGCTGATGGCCACGACCACCCGCTCACGCGTCTCCCAGGCATCGGTGATGCCGTGGTCGTCGAGGTACCGCTGGAGCGACTCCTCCACCCGGTCGGCCACCCACAGCAGGGCCAGCTCGCGCAGCGCGCCCAGGTTGCCGGGGCGGAAGTAGTTGGCCAGGGCGGCGTCCACGCGCTCGGGCGGGTAGATGTTGCCGTGGGCCATGCGCCGGCGCAGGGCCTCCGGGCTCATGTCGACCAGCTCGATCTGGTCGGCGGCGCGGACGACGGCGTCCGGCACGGTCTCCCGCTGCGTGACGCCGGTGATGCGCTCCATCACGTCGTTCAAGGACTCGAAGTGCTGGATGTTGACGGTCGAGATGACGTCGATGCCGGCCTCGAGCAGCTCGTCGATGTCCTGCCAGCGCTTCGCGTTCCGGCTGCCGGGCGCGTTGGTGTGGGCCAGCTCGTCCACGAGAGCCACCGCGGGTTTCCTCGCCAGGACGGCGTCGAGGTCCATCTCCTCGAGCGTGGCGCCGCGGTACTCGACCGTGCGCCGGGGGACGACCGGGAGGTCGCGGAGCTGGCCCGCGGTGCCCGCCCGGCTGTGCGTCTCCACGTACCCGACGATGACGTCCGTGCCGCGACTCCGACGACGCCACCCCTCGTCGAGCATGGCGTACGTCTTGCCGACCCCTGGAGCGGCGCCGAGGTAGACGCGCAGGCGGCCGCGTGCCATGGCGTCAGTGTGCCCGAACGGCGGCCGGACCGGTCACCCGGCTCGCAGCTGGTCCAGTGCCAGGTTCAGCAGGAGCACGTTCACGCCCGCGTCGCCGAGGATCGACAACGGCGCCGAGGTCGTGTGACCGTCGATCAGCTCCAACACGGTCTCCTCGCTCACGCCACGCGCCTGCGCCACCCTCGGCGCCTGCAGCCGGGCGTTGGCGATGGAGATGTGCGGATCCAGCCCCGAGCCAGAGGCCGTCACGGCGTCGACAGGAACGGCGACCTGGTCCGAAAGCCCGTTCTCGGCCCGGTAGGCGGCCACCCGCTCGGCCACGGTGGCAAGGAGGTCGGGGTTGGTCGGACCGAGGTTGGAACCGCTGCTGGCCATCCCGTCGTAGCCGTCACCGGCGGCGGACGGCCGCGGGTGGAAGTAGCCGGGCGCGATCGCGTCCTGCCCGATCAGCTCGGACCCGACGACGGCGCCGTCGCGCTCGATCAGCGAGCCGTCCGCCCGGTGGTCGAACAGCACCTGGGAGATCCCGGTGGTCACCAGCGGATAGACGAGCCCGAGGAGGACGGTGAACAGCGCGACGGCTGCCGCCGCCGGCCTCAGTTGCCGCACGAGCGACTTCATGTCAGCTCACCCCCAGGGCCGTGAGGAGAAGGTCGATCAGCTTGATTCCGACGAAGGGGGCGATGATCCCGCCCACTCCGTAGATGAGCACGTTGCGCCGCAGCACGTCCGATGCGCTCGCCGCCCGGAACTTGACGCCTCGCAGCGCCAGCGGGATCAGCAGGACGATGATGATCGCGTTGAAGATGACGGCCGAGAGGATGGCGGAACGTGCCGAGGCCAGCCCCATGACGTTGATCCGATCGAGCGCAGGAAGGACGCTCGCGAACATCGCCGGGATGATGGCGAAGTACTTCGCCACGTCGTTGGCGATCGAGAAGGTGGTCAGCGCGCCGCGGGTGATGAGGAGCTGCTTGCCGATCTCCACGATCTCGATGAGCTTCGTCGGGTTGGAGTCGAGGTCGACCATGTTCCCCGCTTCTTTGGCCGCCTGCGTGCCTGTGTTCATGGCCACGCCCACGTCGGCCTGAGCGAGCGCCGGCGCGTCGTTCGTGCCGTCGCCCGTCATCGCCACCAGGTTCCCGCCCGCCTGCTCCTGGCGGATGAGCGCCATCTTGTCCTCGGGGGTCGCTTCGGCCAGGAAGTCGTCCACACCGGCCTCCGAGGCGATGGCCGCGGCGGTGAGCGGGTTGTCACCGGTGATCATCACCGTCCGTATCCCCATGGCCCGCAGGTGGTCGAACCGCTCGCGCATCCCCGGCTTGACCGTGTCCTTGAGGCGGATCACGCCGAGAATGCGCAGCCCGTCGACAACCACCAGCGGCGTGGCGCCGTCGCGGGACACCTGCTCGACGATGGGCAGCAGCTCCAACGGCACCTCGCCACCAGCGTCGGTCACCATGCGGCGCACGGAGTCCGCCGCGCCCTTGCGTACGGAACGTCCGGACGGGAAGTCCATGCCGCTCATGCGGGTCTGCGCGGTGAACGGCACCATGACGGCGCCGGGCTCGACGGACTCAGTCAGGCCGTAGCGCTCACAGGTCAGGGCGACGATGGAGCGACCCTCAGGGGTCTCGTCGGCCAGGCTCGAGGCCAGCGCGGCCTCCGCCAGCTCCTGCTCCGTCACCCCGTGGACCGGGATGAGCTCGGCCGCCTGGCGCGAGCCGAACGTGATGGTGCCGGTCTTGTCGAGGAGCAGCGTGCTCACGTCGCCGGCCGCCTCGACGGCGCGGCCGGACATGGCCAGCACATTGCGCTGCACGAGGCGGTCCATCCCGGCGATGCCGATGGCCGACAGCAGCGCGCCGATGGTCGTCGGGATGAGGCAGACCAGGAGGGCCACCAGCACCACGATCGGCTGCTCGGCACCGGAGTAGACGGCGAAGGGCTGCAGCGTGACGACGGCGAGCAGAAAGACGATGGTCAGGCCGGCCAGCAAGATGGAGAGCGCGATCTCGTTCGGTGTCTTCTGGCGGTCGGCGCCCTCGACGAGCGCGATCATCCGGTCCAGGAAGCTCTCGCCCGGGCGGGCGGTGATCCGCACCACGATCTCGTCGGACAGCACCCGGGTCCCGCCGGTGACCGCCGATCGGTCTCCGCCGGACTCGCGGATGACCGGTGCCGACTCGCCGGTGATGGCCGACTCGTCGACGGTGGCGATCCCCTCCACGACGTCGCCGTCCCCGGGGATCACCTCTCCCGCCGGCACGACGCACAGGTCACCGGGCTGGAGGGCCGAGGAGGGCGTCTCGACCATGACGACCGTGGAGCCTTCCTCCCGGCGCACATGGGCGACCGTCTCCGACCGCGTCCTGCGCAGGGTGGCGGCCTGGGCCTTGCCGCGTCCCTCGGCCATGGCCTCCGCGAAGTTGGCGAACAGCACCGTGAACCAGAGCCACAAGGACACGAGGCCGGAGAACGTGTTCTCCGCCGCCGTCGCGCTCCCGAGGTCGCGCAGGAAGAGGAGGGTGGTGAGGACCGAACCCACCTCCACCACGAACATGACCGGATTGCGGGCCATGGTGCGGGGGGCGAGCTTGCGGAACGAGTCCTTGATCGCCGGGCGGACGATGAGCGGATCGAACAACGAGCGGCTGGCGGACGGCCGCTGCCGGACCTTGGGTGGACGCTCCTCGATGACGACTGACACGGAGGCTCCTACAGCGAGAGGTACTCGACGATGGGACCGAGCGCGAGCGCGGGGAAGAAGGTGAGGCCTGCCACAATCAGCACGACGCCCAGCAGCAGCCCGGCAAAGAGCGTCGAGTCCGTCGGGAACGTTCCCGCCGTCACCGGCACCCGCTGCTTGCGCACCAATGAACCGGCGATGGCCAGCGCGGGGATGATCAGGAGGAAGCGGCCGACCAGCATCGAGACGCCCTGTGTGAGCGTGTACCAGTCAGTCCCGGTGCTCATGCCGCCGAAGGCTGACCCGTTGTTGTTGGCCGCCGAGGCGTAGTTGTAGAGCACCTCGGACAGGCCGTGGGCGCCCGGGTTGAGGATCGACGCCTTGGCCGAATCGAGCAGGACGGAGGCCGCCGCGAACGCCAGCAGGCCGAGTGGCATGGCGATGAGGTACAGCACCACCAGCTTCATCTCCGCGGCCTGGATCTTCTTGCCGAGGTACTCGGGCGTCCTTCCGACCATGAGGCCGGCGATGAACACCGCGAGGAGCGCGTAGACGAGGATGCCCATGAGACCGACGCCGACGCCACCTGGCGACACCTCGCCCAGCATCATGTGCGCCATCGGCACGAGCCCGCCCAGCGGAGTGAAGCTGTCGTGCATGCAGTTGACGGAGCCGTTGGAGGTACCCGTCGTCGATGCCGCCCACAGGCCGCAGCTCGCCGGCCCGAAACGGATGTCCTTGCCCTCGAGGTTGCCGCCGCTCTGGGTCAGCGACTGCGACTGGTCAACCCCGAGCGCGGTCAGCTCCGGGTTGCCTCCCTGCTCGGCGAAGGTGGCGAGCACGGCCATGGCCAGCCAGATGACGACCATGACCGCCAGCAGCACCCTGGCCTGCCGCCTACTGCCGACGAGGTGGCCGTAGGCGACGACCAGGGCCAGCGGGATCACGAGGATGGTGTAGGTCTCGACGAGGTTGGTCCAGCCGTTGGGGTTCTCGAACGGGTGGGCCGAGTTGGCGTTGAAGAAGCCACCGCCGTTGGTGCCGAGTTGCTTGATGGCGACCTGTGACGCCGCCGGCCCGCCGGGGATGGACTGGACCTCCTGCGCCGTCTGGTCGAGAGGACGGACCTCGGTGGCCCCGCGCAGGTTCTGGACGACGCCCTGGCTGACGAGGAGCAACGCCACGACGAACGACAGCGGGAGCAGCACCCGAACGGTCGTGCGGACGAGATCGACCCAGAAGTTGCCGAGCGTGTTGCGGCGCCGCCGGGCGATCCCGCGGATGAGCGCCACCACGACGGCCATGCCCGCCGCCGCGCTCACGAAGCTCTGGACCGTGAAGCCGAGCATCTGCGTGAGGTGGCTCATCGCCACCTCGCCCGAGTACCACTGCCAGTTCGTGTTGGTCATGAAGCTGACAGCGGCGTTGAACGCGCCGTATGGCGCGACGCCCTCCACTCCGGTCGGGTTCAGGGGCAGCCACCCCTGGGAGCGCTGGATGGCGTAGACGGCCAGGAACGACACCACGCTGAAGGCAAGCAATGAGATGGCGTAGACGTTCCAACGCTGCTCGCGCCGTGGGTCGACCCGCAGGACGCGGTAGATCAGCCGCTCGATCGGGCCGAAGATCCGGTCACCAGGGGCCGACCCGTCGTTCCGGAGCCCGTAGACGAGCGCCAGGTAGCGACCGAGGAGCGGCACCGTCGCGGTCAGTGCGACGACCAGGAGGAGGAGCTGGAACCAGCCCGCCGCGCTCATCAGAACCGCTCCGGGGCGATGAGGACCACCACGAGGTAGACGACGAGGGCCACGGCCAGACCGAGCCCGACCAGGTTGTCGGCCAGCGAGGCGAGGATCACGCCGTCACCTCGTCGGGGGTGGGCGAGCCGGCCTGTGCCGCCACCCGGTCGAGGTCGTCGGCGAGGAGCACCGGGTCGGGCCCGATGATCCGGTCGCACAGCGCCACATAGGCGATGCACAGGGCGAAGAACCCGAAGGTCACGGCCAGCACGAGGAGATCCCGCATGTCCTGTCCCTCCCTCGGGGCTCAGCTGAGGGCGCCGACGCGGCCGGACCGCTCGAGCGCGACGGCCAGCACGTCGGCCAGTGCGACGGCGACGCGGCGCTCGTCCAGGGTCACGCCCCGGCCCGGCGTCGGTTCAACCGCGATGTGGCCGAGCACGCCCCGCCCCGCGACCACCGGGATGGCGAGCGCAGCAGGGAGCTCGAACGCCCGCCCGGTCCAGGACGACAGCGTCGGCACCACCCGCCCGCTGCGGGTCAGGAGCGGTGTGTCGGCGGAGGCCGCCTCGGGCACGAAGTGCGAATCCGCCGCACCGAGCTCGTCCGCCAGCCCCGTCTGCACCACTGCCCACGTCTTCTCCACGCCGGTCTCTCCGGCCAGCACGGCCAGTGCCCGTTCGATCCGGTGGGCGCCCTCGGCCTGGAGGACCACCTCGGTGCGGCGGCGCTGGCTGAGCAGCGCCAGCTCGCCCACGGCGAGTCCGACCACGATGAGGAGGACAACCGTGACGATGTCCTCGCCCTCCTTCACTCGCAGCGTTAGGTAGGGCTCGGTGTGGAAGAAGTTGAAGCCGACGGCGGCGATCACGGCGGCCGTCACGCCCGCCAGGCGGCCACCGACGACCGCGGCGGCGACCACGAACACCACCAGGATCAGCGCCACGTTGGTGTTGCCGATGGTGTCCCTCACTGCCACCAGCAGTCCGGCGACGGCGATGATCGCGATGCCGGCCACGCAGGCCCAGACGATGCTCTCGCGATCGGCCTTGGTGCTCTGAGGAGTTGTCATGCCTCCGGTGTACGCCCAGGTGAGAGGGGATGACATCGACCTTGACGGGTTCTTGACGCGGGGCGAACAGACCTTGACGCGGCCCTCGCGAGGCGACCGGGCCGGGTTGCGATCGCCCGCCTGCCGGGTAGGAAGAAGGTCATGGATGCGCAGAGCCCGGTGGTGGAGCTGGGCCTCGCTTCAGCAGTGGCGCGAGTGGCCGCTCAGGACCGGCTGCTCGTCGCCAGCGACTTCGACGGCACCCTCGCGCCCCTGGTCGACGACCCGGCGCGGGCCCGTGCTCTGCCGGCCGCGGAGACCGCCTTGATCACGCTCGCCGCCCTGCCCCGGACCGTGGTGGCCCTGGTTTCGGGCCGCAGCCTGGCCAGCCTGAGGGCGGGAGTCGGGCACCTGGCCGAGCACGCCACCCTCATCGGGGGCCACGGCGTGGAGTGGGAGGACGCGGCCCCGACCCCTGAGGAGACGGCCCGGCTGGACCTCCTGGTGAGAGCGCTGGACGACGTGACCGAGGACGTTCCCGGGGCGTGGGTGGAGCGCAAACCGTTCAGCGCGGTGGTCCACCTCCGCCGTGTCCCGGCCGACGAGGCCGTCGACGCCCACGCCGCCACCCTCGAGGTCATCGACCGGGGCGAGTACCACGTCATGCTGGGCCATGGTGTCATCGAGGCCCTGGTGCGGGAGCCGGCCAAGGGTGGGGCCATCGCCGCCATGAGGCGCACGGTGGAAGCCGACGCCGTCGTCTACCTGGGCGACGACGTCACCGACGACGATGCGTTCGCCGTGCTCGGCCCCGCCGACCTGGCCATCAGCATCGGCCCGACGCCCACCGGCGCCAGCTTCCAGGTCGCGTCGCCGCGGGCGGCCGCGGAGGTGCTGACGCTCCTGGCCGTGGAGCGGGCCCGGCTCACGCTCTGACCCATGCTCGGACTCATGGACTGACTTCGATCACCGCCGTGCCTACGACGCGGTCGGCGGACAGGTCGGCCAGCGCCCGGTCCACCGCGTCGAACGGGTAGGAGGTGACCTCAGGCGCCAGCGGGATGGCCGAGGCGAGCGCCAGCAGGTCCCGGCCGTCGGCGCGGGTGTTGGCGGTGACGCTGGTCAGCGTGCGTTCCTCGAACAGGTGGGCCTGGTAGTCGAGGGACGGGACGTCCGTGAGGTGGACGCCGGCCACAGCCAGGGTTCCCCCCCGATCGAGCGCGGCCAGGGCCAGCGGGACGAGCTCACCGGCGGGCGCGAAGAGGATGGCCGAGTCCAGCGGCTCCGGACTGGGGTCGGTGACGCCCTGCGTGCTGACCGCTCCGAGCCGCCGGGCCAATTCCTGGGCGGCGGGGGCGCGGGTGAAGACGTGGACGCGGGCGCCGAGGTGCCTCGCCACCTGCAGCGTGAGATGGGCCGACGCGCCGAACCCCCACAGCCCGAGCGCACCGCCCGGTGGGACGCGGGCCCGGACCAGCGCCCGATAGCCGATGATGCCCGCGCACAGCAGTGGCGCCGCGTGCAGGTCGCCGAACCCGTCGGGCAACGGATACGCGTACGCCTCGGGCGCCACGGCGAGTTCGGCAAAGCCACCGTCGGCGTCCCAGCCGGTGAAGCGCGGGTCCTCGCACAGGTTCTCCTCGTCGCGGAGGCAGAAACGGCACCTTCCGCAGGTCGATCGCAACCAGGCGACACCTACCCGCTCGCCTGGCCCGAACCGCTCCGTGCCGGGGCCGGCATCGACGACCTCGCCCACGATCTGGTGCCCGGGAACCACCCCTGGGCGCTTCGCCGGCAGTTCACCGTCGCGCAGGTGGAGGTCGGTCCGGCACACCCCGCACGCCCGGACGGCGAGCAGCACCTCCCCGGGCCCCGGCACCGGTGCCGCCCGCTCGACCAGGCGGAGCCAGCCACCCTCGGGCCCGCCGTGGTCGACGACCCAGGCCCGCATCACCCCGCCGGCTTCATCACGAAGGTCCTGGTCACAGCGCCAGACTAGGGATCGTGCCCAAGGCCAGCCTTCCCGCAGCCCTCGTCGCGGACCTGGAGGACACGGTCGGGGCGTCACAGGTCCTGACCGACGCCGACCTGACCGCGGGCTACACCGTCGACTGGACCGGCCGGTTCCAGGGCCGGGCGCCGGCGGTGGTCCGGCCGGGGACCACCGAGGAGGTCGCGGCGGTCGTGCGGCTCTGCGCGACCGCCGGCGTCGCCATCGTTCCCCAGGGAGGCAACACGGGTCTGGTCGGGGGCGGAGTGCCCCTGCACGGTGAGCTGGTGCTCAGCCTGGGGCGGCTGGACCAGCTCGGCGATGTGGACCGGGCCGCCGCGCAGGTGACGGTCGGAGCGGGCGTCACGCTCGCCCGGCTCCAGGCCCACGCTGACGCGACTGGGCTGGCCTTCGGGGTCGACCTGGCGCCTCGCGACTCGTGCACGGTCGGCGGCATGATCGCCACGAACGCCGGCGGGATCCATGTCGTCCGCTACGGCACGATGCGGGCCCAGGTGGCGGGCATCGAGGCGGTGCTGGGCGACGGGAGCGTGATCTCCCACCTGGCCGGGCTGGCCAAGGACAACACCGGCTACGACCTCGCCGGCCTGCTGACCGGCAGCGAAGGGACCTTGGCCGTGATCACAGCGGCGCGGCTTCGTCTGGTCCCCCGCCTGGAGCACCGCGTCACCGCCGGCCTGGGCCTGGCCGGGGTGGCCGAGGCGGTGGACGCGGTCGCGCTGCTTCGGCAGCGGCTGGCAGGGCTCGAGGCCGTCGAGCTGATGCTGGCCGACGGGGTCCGGCTCGTCGCTGATCAGCTGGGCATCCAGCCGCCGGCCGCGCTCCGCGCGCCGGCCGCCCTCATCGTGGAGGTCGGAGGCCACGACGACCCCGTGGAGGAGTTGGCCGCAGCGGTCGCCGAGCTCGATCTGGTCGGGGAGCCGGTGGTCGCCGTGACGCCGGACCAGCAGCGACGGCTCTGGGAGGTGCGGGAGAGTTTCGCCGACGCCATCAATCGGCTCGGTCCGCCCGTCAAGCTCGATGTCTCCGTACCCCGGCGCGCATGGCGGCGTTCGTGGCCTCCCTGCCCGACGTCGTGCCCGCGGGGCTCGGGGTCGTCGTGTTCGGCCACCTGGGCGACGGCAACCTCCACGTCAACGTCACAGGGGTCTCGCCAGACGACGTCATCCTGGCGACGACCGTCGAGCGAGAAGTGCTGACCGCGGTAGTGGCCGAAGGCGGGAGCATCTCGGCCGAGCACGGCATCGGGACCGCCAAGGCCCCCTATCTCCACCTGTGCCGGTCACGGGCGGAGATCGCCGCCTTCCGTGCGGTCAAGGCGGCCCTCGACCCTCACGGCATCCTCAACCCGCACACGCTCCTGGCCGCTCAGGCCTCCGGATAGGCCCTGAGCTCGACGAGCAGACCGTCGGGATCGCGCACGTAGATGGAGCTCGCCATCCCCCGTGCCCCGAAGCGCTCGCCCTCGTCCTCGATGACGAGACCTGATCGCTCGCGGACCTCCGAGAGCTCGTCCGCGTCGACCACGAAACAGAGGTGGTCCAGGTGACCACGGGCGCCGTCGTGACCGGGAACGACGTCGATGATCGTCTCGGGCGTGACCCGCAGCGAGGGGAAGAACACCTCCCCCGCTCTCCACTCGTCGAGACGCATCGGGTCGAGACCCAGGTGCCCTTGGTACCAGGCCATCGTGCGTTCGACATCGGCGACGACGAGCACGAGGTGATCGAGGGTGGCAGCGCGGACCATGGCCCGATCGAACCACATCGGCAGGGCCGCGAACACCGCGAGACTGGCGCCGCCGGACGCACCCGGCTGGAGGCACCATGCGCTATGGCATCAAGACGGTCCCCGAGCACACCACGTGGCAAGAGCTGCTCGACGTCTGGCGGGCCGCCGACGACATTCCGGTCTTCGAGTCGGCCTGGAACTGGGATCACTTCTATCCCCTGACCGGCGACCTCACCGGGGACAACTTCGAGGGCTGGACGATGCTGGCCGCCCTGGCGCAAGCGACGCGCCGGATCCGCCTCGGGGTCCAGGTGACCGGAATGATCTACCGCCACCCGGCGGTGCTGGCGAACATGGCGGCGACTGTGGACGTGATCTCCGCCGGGCGCCTGGAGCTCGGCGTCGGCGCGGGCTGGAACCAGATGGAGTGCGACGCCTACGGCATCGAGCTCCCGCCGCTGCGGGAACGATTCGACCGCTTCGACGAGGGCGTCGAGGCCATCGTCGGACTGCTGAGCCAGGAGGTGACGACCTTCGACGGCCGCTATGTCAAGCTCCGCGAGGCGAGGTGCGAGCCCAAGTCCGTGCAGCGCCCACACCCGCCCATCGTCATCGGCGGGCGAGGCCCGACCCGGACGCTGAAGACCGCGGCGCGCTGGGCGCAGCACTGGAACGTGATCGTGCCGGGACCGCAGGACTGGACGCCGCTCAAGGAGATCCTGGTCGGTCACTGCGAGGCCATCGGACGTGACCCGGCCGAGATCACCTGCTCCGTCAACGTCAGACTGAACGAAGTGGGCGGGATCGACCCGGGCGCCGAGCTGGCCGCGCAGTACCGGGACGTGGGCGTCGACCTCGTCATCTTCAACCTGCCCCAGCCGTTCGATCCCAGCGTCCTGGAGCCGCTGGCCGAAGCGGTCTCAGCGCTCGGCTGAGGCTCGCCACCGCAGGTACTGCGGTGGCCACGACGGCCGCGGCCCGTAGGTCGCCAGGAGCGCCCGTTCGATCCGGAACTCGAACAGCGTCTCGTCCCCGCCCTGGATCGGCGCCGCGTACGCGGCGCGCACCGCGGCGATCGTGGCCGGTGACGTCGCCTCGATCGCCATGCCGTCGACGCAGAACTCGTCGTCGACCTCCTCGGCCGGGAAAGCGTGCACGGCGTAGCGCCCGTCACGGCGAAGATCCAACGCTTTCGGCGACGGACCGATGAACCCCCACAGGCCCCCTCGGCGAGGATCGGGCAGAACGGATGGAGCCGTGGCCCACCGTCCGGGCGGATGGTGGCCAGGTACCCGAGCCCGAGCCCGTACTGGAGCAGCAACCGCCGGCCGCCCTCGGCGAGGTCCGGCGCGGCCGCCTCGAAGTCCTCCCAACGCGCGCTCATCCGGCTGGCGGTGGGTCGGGCCGGTGGACGTGGTCGAGCCAGACGCCGTCGCGCATGAGCGTGCGGCCCACGATCTCGTTCGCCTCGCGCCAAACCTGCACGCGCACCGGCCGCAGCACGACGACCCGGTAGGCGTCGGCGTCGGACCCGCCGCGGGGGTCCCATCCCGACTGGTCTGCGAACGTGTCCAGCAGCTCACCGCCGTCGTGCACGGCGGCCTCGCTGACAACCTCTGCGTCGATCATCACGACGTCCCTCGTGCCGCCCACGCCCACCCGGGCGACGCCGCGAGCGCTCAGGTTGCGGGCCGTCGCAGACCTCTGCTCGGTGACGAGGACGATGTCGTTGCCGGTCCAGCCGATCGACAGCGGGACCAGGTGGACGGCTCCGTCTGAGGACGACGTCGCCACCCAGGCATCGGCCCTGGGAGCACCGAGGATCGTGAGAGCGTCGTGACGACGCTCATCGAACGAGCGCGGCTCGGCCACGTCGGCAGTCTGCCATCACGTCATCGCGGCGGGCTTCGCTTCGGCCGCCGGCGCCCGAGCCACCACACGACCCGTACCCCGGCGGGAACGGCGGCGCCGCTTCTGCAGGCGGATCGTGTACAGGATCACCCCGGTCGTCGCCAGCACCAGCGGGGAGAGACCCAGAAGGGTCCACAGCACACGCGTCACTGAGCCGCCGAAATCACCCGTGTGGAGCGGGAAGCTCCAATCGTCCCAGGCCTGGTCGTAGACGTTGCCTTCCTCCGGCGTGCCGTCGTAGATGGTCTCACCCGTGAACTGATCGAGCGCGACGTACGTATTGCCGGCGCCTCCCTCCCGAGGCACCCTGAACGCAGCGCTCCACTTCTCGGATGGCTCTTGTCCGAGACCGCCAGGTCAGAGGAGCAGGTAGTACTGGGCTTGCGGGAGGGAGACGAAGCCGGCGCGCTCGTACGTGCTGCGGGCCGGCGCATGGCCGGGGTCCCCGCCGGTGTTGACGATGGCCAGGTCCCGGCCGGCCGCCCGCATCTGGTCCGCGGCGAACTGGGTGAGCTGCACCCCGATGCCCTGCCTCTGATGGTCCGGATGCACGGCCAGCATGTAGATCTCGCCGTGCGGCTCCCCGTCGGGGAGATGGACCGCGGTGAAGCCGGCGACCGTGCCGTCAGCCTCCGCGACCCAGACCTCGTACGTCCGGCAGGCGCGGCGGACATCGTCCTCCTGGTAGCGACGCCAGTCGTCCGAGAAGAGCTGGCGGGCCAGCGCCGGACCGATGATGCCGGCCATGGAGGCGAACACGGGCTCCCACGCCAGCAGGGACAGCTCGACGATGGCGTCTTCGTCTTCGGCGGTCGCGGGTCGGATCAGTGCCATGCGCCGAATCATGCGACGCCGGGGGATGACCATTCCAGGCGCCAGCTCCCAGTACGCGGGCTCCGCGACCTGTTTCATCCGCAACCATGCACGCTTCGTCCCGGTTACGGCAGCGAACGGTGCATGCTTCCAACCCGTTGGGTCGGGCAGCGGTAACGTGCCCACACCCGGACGAGGAGGGGCCACATGAGCGACGAGCTGTTCCTTTTGGGCCGGGTGTTGTTCAGCCTCGTGTTCATCCGGTACGGAGTCCTGCACCTGACCAAGACGGCCGGTTCGGTCCAGTACGCGGAGTACAAGAAGGTGCCGCAGCCGCAGGCAGCCGTCATCGTCAGCGGCCTCGTGCAGCTCCTGGCGGGGATCGCGATCGTGCTCGGGATCTGGATGGACCTGGCGGGCATCTGCCTCGCCGTCTTCGTGCTCATCGCCGCATTCCTCTTCCACCGCTACTGGGAGGAGCAGGACCCACAGGCGCGCGCGGCCGAGATGGCCCAGTTCATGAAGAACGTGTCGCTCGCCGGTGGTGCACTCGTCATCGCAGCGGTCGCCGACGGGGCGCCGTACACGATGACCGACGGCCTGTTCTGACCCCGCGCACACCCGCGCGGTGGTGTCAGCCTCAACCAGCCGTTCCATCCGCAACTCTTCGCTCCTCGTCCCGGATCTCGCGACGGAGGAGCACGCTTCTGGTCGTGGCACGAGGGCTCCCGACCGCCTACGTTGGCCGCCGTCACCAGGAACATTGCTCGACCGCTTGACGATCCATGCACCCCGAGTGGCTGATCGTCTCGGCGGTCGGGCTCGTGATCGCCGGACTCTCGGTGGCGGGCGCGCGCTGGCCGACGCTCCATCCGGCTGAGTGCCGCGTCTTCCACGCCGTCAACGGCCTGCCGAACCCTCTGTACGCCGTCGTCTGGTTGCCGATGCAACTGGGGAACCTCGTCGTGGGCACGGCCGCCGGGCTCATCGCGGGGTTCATCGCCCGCGATCTCGCCGTCGTCGTCGGGGTACTCGTGGCGATGGTGATGAAGCTCGTGACGGAACGAATCCTGCGCAGGGAGATGGCCGAGTACCTCTCCGTGCGCCAGCGTCCCGGAACGAGCCAGGTCGGAGCCATCCTGCGGGGGCGGGACGTGCCCAGTTCCGGCCCGAGCTTCCCGTCGGGTCATGTGATCCTCGTCGCCGGGGTGGCGTGTGTGGTCGCGCCGACGATCCCGGCCGCGTGGTGGTGGGTGCCACTCCTCCTGATCGCCTGCGTGATGGTGGGCCGCGTCTTCGTCGGCGCCCACAACCCGCTCGATGTTACGGCCGGGCTCGGTGCCGGTTTCCTCGTGGGCGGCCTGATCGCCACGCTCGTCAACTGACCGAACGGCATCGCTCGTCAGCCATCGCGCGAGAATCGGCGCGTGGCTACGACGAGGAAGGCGACCGGGTCGCCGAAGAAGGCCGCCAAGCGAGCCGATTACGGCGCGCCGATCGGTCCCTGGTTCGAGCAGTTCCCGCCCGAGAAGCGGGCGCCGCTCGACCAGCTGCGCACCCTCATCGAAGTGACCGTGCCGAACGCCAAGTCCGGCCTGAGATGGGGTGTGCCTTTCTGGACCCTCGACGGCAAGCAGCTGTGCAACCTGGTCGTGTTGAAGCACGAGGTAGCTCTCGGCATCTTCGCTCCGCCCGACGCGTTCGACGATCCGAACGGACAGCTCTCCGGCAAGAGCAACGAGTACCGCGTGCTCAAGGTGAAGTCCGAGAGCGACATCGACGCGTCGAGCGTGGAGCGCTGGCTCGAAACGGCGGTCGCGGCGGCGACGTGATCGTCAGCGCTTGGACTTGGACGCGTTCAGCCCCGCGACCGCGCTGACGCTTGACAGATCGTCTGCTTTCATGACATAAGTTCTGTCATGAAAGCAGACGGTGCCCGCTCCTACTCCAGCCCACTGCGGGCGGAGCAGGCGGCGGCCACTCGCGATCGCATCGTCGACGCGACCGTCGCCCTGCTCCGCGACGGCGACCCGTCGGCGTTCGGGATGCGGGATGTCGCCGAGCGGGCAGGAGTCTCGGTTCGCACCGTCTACCGGTGCTTCCCGACGAAGGACGACCTCATCGCCGGCGTCCTCGCTGCGATCAACGAACGCCTCCTGGCCGCGGCGGGGGAACCGCCTGCCACAGCCGATGCGGTCGTCGAGGGTGTCGGCACGGTCGTGCCGGCGATCTTCGCGCTCGAGCCCCTGTACCAGGCCCTCTTCGCCACGGCGGCAGGCCGCGAAGCACACCGGGGCACCGGTGCAGAGCGGCTCTCAGCGATAGAGGCGGCGTTCGCCGAGGACCTCGCTGACCTGCCAGCCGAGCAGACTCGGCGCTTCGCCGCCGCGCTGCACCTCGTCACATCCTCGCGCTCGGTGTTCTTCCTCAAGGACTACGCCGGGTTGGACGTCGCCGACACCGCGGTCACCATCGAGTGGATGGTGTCCGCGCTGGTCGCCGGGCTGCGAGACCCCGATCTGCGAGAAGCACTGGGCCGACCGGAGGAGACGGACTGATGGACCTCGACTGGAAGGCACCGGGCGGCGGGCTCTGGGAGCTCGAGACGACCCATGTGCAGGGCGGGCAACCCCGGATCTTCCAGGAGCGGGCACCGAGGGCATCGGCCGACGGCTTTCGCCGCGCCTCGGCGCGCTACGGCCTCCCGATCGACCACCTCGAGCTGCGGTTCGTGAACGACCACTGCTACGCCCGGATGTGCCCCGTCGGCGCGCCGGAGCCGAAGCCGGGCAAGCCGAGCAGCTCCCCGCCGGCCGCCGCGCTGTGGCTGCTCACCCGCCTGCACCCCGAGCTCCGGCGGCGGGCGAAGTCCGCCCGGCGGGCGATCGAGCAGAAGGTCTGGCACGAGGATCGCCGGCGCTGGGAGCAACAGGACCGCGCGGCGATGCTCGCCGCCAATCGTGCCCTCCAGAGCGAGGATTTCGACCACTTGGACGACGACGGGCTCGCTGATCATGTCCGCCGAGCCGCCGCCAACATGGCGCACGGCATCGCCACACACATGGCGCTGATCCCCGTGCAGGACGTCACCGTGGGTCGGCTGTTGCTGGCATGCCGCGCGTGGGGCCTCGCCGACGCCGAAACGATCGCCCTCCTCGGCGGTAGCTCGCCGGCGTCCATGGCCTCGGCCGCCGGGCTCGCCGCCATCGCCCACCGCTGCCGCGACGCCGGCGTCGAGCCGGCCACGCTCGACGACGTCCGCGCCGCCGGCCCAGAGGCTGCTGCCGCGCTCGACCACTACCTCGCCGATCACGGCTGGCGTCCGGTCACGCAGTACTCGCCGCGGGGTGTCTGCCTGGTCGAGCTGCCCGACCTCCTCGTCGAGGCCATCCGGTCGGCGGCTGCCGACCCCGAGCCGCCCCGGCCGATCGATCCGGCACCGCTACGGGCGCGGGTCCCCGAGTCCGACCGGGCCCGGTTCGACGATCTCCTCGCGGACGCCCGGGAGTGCTTCGGCGTGCGTGACGACAACGTCGCCCTCACCTTCCTCTGGCCGTGCGGGCTCGTGCGCCGGGCGCTGTTCGAAGCGGGCCGGCGCCTGGCCGCCCGCGGGCTGCTCCGGGAGGACTGGCATGTCTTCGGTCTCGGCGAGGACGAGGTCGTCGCGGCCCTGGGCGGGGACGGCACCCTCGCAGAGGTCGCAGCGGCGAGGGCCGAGCTCGGGATGGCCGCCGAGGCCGAGGGCGCGCCCCTGCAGCTCGGCGACGACGAGGGCCCGCCGCCCGATCCGGGCCTGTTCCCGCCCGCGATGGCTGAGCTGGTGCGCTCGATCATGGTGGGCTTCGAGCTCGAGCAGGCGATGCTCGGCGCTCCGAAGGAGGTCGCCGCCTGGACGGGCGACGGCATCGGGATCGGCTCCACCTCCTACACGGGCCGGGCGTGCGTCGTGGCATCGGCCGACGACGCCCTCGACCGTCTGCGCGCCGGCGACGTCCTCGTCACAACGCTGACCACACCCACCTTCGAAGCGATCATGCCGATCGCCGGCGCCGTAGTCACCGAGTTCGGCGGGTTGGTCGGCCACACCGCCATCGTCTGCCGGGAGTACGGCATCCCCGCGGTCGTCGGCGTCGCCGGCGCCACCACCCACATCGTCGACGGCGCACCGCTGACCGTCGATCCGTCGACCGGCCGGGTGCTCATCGACATCGCGTCAACCGCCAACCCCTGAGGGATACGGCCCGTCGATCGCAAGCCATTGAGGGAAACCGCGATGATGGAGGATGATCGCCGGGTGCCGTATTGGTCGGGTGCACATGCCGTGCTCGTTGGGGCGGCGCGGTGACCTTCTTCGTCTCGACTGTCACGCTGGCGAGTGGGCTCGACCTTGCTTACGCCGAGGCAGGTCATGATTCGCGTGCCGTGGTCGTCCTGCTGCCGGGCCCGACCGACTCGTGGCCGTCCTACGGTCCCGTGCTCAGGCTGCTCCCGTCATCGCTCCGCGCACTCGCCGTGTCACATGATCCGACACCCGAGACGAGCGCGCAGCATTGAGGAGCTCTGAGATGTCGCAAGTCGAGTTCAACGAGGAGATGGCAGCGAGGGTCGAGGCGCTGTACCGGATCGGCGACGCCGTGCGGAGGCGCCAGATTGTTCGCGCGCTCCTTGGCGCTGCTTCCGGCGAACGGATCCTTGACGTTGGGTGCGGGCCCGGCTTCTACTGCGCCGAGCTGGCTGAGGAGGTGGGCCCGTCTGGATCGGTGGTCGGCGTCGACTCCAGCCCGGCGATGCTCGAGCTCGCTGCCCGCCGTTGCGCCGGGCATGAGGGCGTCGAACTTCATCCGGGAGAAGCGGGCTCCCTGCCTGTCGACGACGCCAGCTTCGACGCAGCGCTGTGCGTGCAGGTCCTCGAGTACGTCGCCGACCCGACGGTGGCACTGGCAGAGATGCATCGTGCGCTTCGACCCGGTGGGCGGCTCGTCGTGTGGGACGTCGACTGGGCGACGGTCTCGCTGCACGCGCTGGACCCTGCCCTCAACGAACGCGTCCTGCGCGCCTGGGACGAGCACCTCACCCATCCCTCACTGCCGCGGACTCTCGGGCCTCGCTTGCGCTCGGCAGGGTTCGAGGAGGTGCGCATGGCGGCGCATCCGTTCGCCACCTGCGAGCTCGACCCAGAGACCTACGGCGTCGCCCTCCTCCCATTCATTGCCGCCTTCGTGGTCGGACGCAACGAGATCACCGATGAACAGGCACAAGGGTGGATCTCCGAGCAGCAGCAACTCGGCAAACTCGGCGAGTTCTACTTCTCGAGCACCCAACTCTGCTTCACGGCCACGAAGCCCTAGTAGGGCGCAGGGGTCTGGCGATCGACACGGCCGACGTGTCACTGCGCGCCGGCAACGCCGATCGATCAGGGGCGCCGGCCATGGCGACCACGAATCCCCGGCGCTTCGGACCTCCTGCTGATCATTCGACGCCCATGACCGCGGCATCGGCGACGGTGTCATCACCGGCAACGGCGCGGTAGATCAACGCTCCCAGGACGCCTCCGATGATCGGCGCGACCCAGAAGAGCCACAGCTGGCCGAGCGCCCAACTTTCACCGCCCATGGCCAGCAGGATCGCCGGGCCGGTGGAGCGGGCGGGGTTCACGGAGGTGTTGGTGACGGGGATGCTGATGAGATGGATCAGGGTGAGTGCCAGGCCGATGGCGAGTGCGGCGAAGCCCTTCGAGGCCCGCTTGTCGGTCGTCCCCATGATCACCGCCAGGAACACCGCGGTGAGGACCACCTCGATGACCAGGCCGGCGCCGAGGTTGTACAGACCGGGAGAGTGGTCGCCGTAGCCGTTGGCGGCGAAGCCCCCGGCGGTCAAGGTGTCCTTCGACATCCCCCTCTGGTTGATGGCGATGAGCCACAGGGTGGCGGAGGCTGCGATTGCCGCGACCACCTGGGTGACGATGTAGGGGATCGCCTCCTTCCAGTCGAACCGTTTGGCCGTGGCCAGGCCGATGCTGATGGCGGGGTTGAAGTGCCCACCCGAGATGTGACCCACGGCGTAGGCCATGGTCAGCACCGTGAGCCCGAAGGCGAGCGAGACACCGAGAAAGCCGATGCCGAGTCCGGTGTTCTGGCCGGCAGGGTCGAGGAACTGGGCGGCGAGCACCGCGGCGCCCGTGCCGCCGAACACGAGCACGTAGGTCCCGATGAACTCTGCTCCGAGCTTGGCTGAGAGTCTCATGGTGATCTCCTCTCGGTTGAGGCTCCGCACACGGACTTCAGCACACGAGGCATGGCAAATCACGCATCCACGTCGGCGTTGGTCGGCTTGCTGCCGAGTGGTGCTCGGTCGGTGAGCCTGTGCGTCGAGCGGGTGGCTCCAATCCGGGCCCACGTGGCGGGCCGTGGAGACTCGGCAGCCGTGCGATGGTCATCTCGTCGACAACCTGCTGGCAGCATCGTCGTCGTCGCCCACCACGGGGACGGTCGGCGCGCTCGGAGGGACTCGAACCCCCAACCTTTTGATCCGTAGTCAACCTCTCAGGTCCTTTGCGTCCCTGTGGCTCCTTTCCGAACCGCTATTGAGCAGGGCTTTCGCGGATCGGCGACCAGCCGTCCCTAGCGGTCCTCATCCAACTGAGTGCCAAATGAGTGCCACGGGCGAAAGCGGGCTTCGGATAATCACAGCCAGGCGGCCCGTCCGACCCACTCCCAACCGATCCCCCGTGCCGAGCGCGAATAATCCTTTCACTTCGGAGCCCGCGGTTGGCACGACGACGACAAGGCTGCGCCGGCAACCGCCTTCCCCGCCCGGCCGCCTCCAGTGTGCGCGCCCGTTAGGTTGGCTGGCTGGCAAGGTTTGGCTATTGGCCGAGCCGGTCGTTGCCGATGCAACTACAAGCGCACGAAAGGCCCCTGCACGCCCTCAAGCTGGCCGCAAGGTGCTGAGCGGCCCACAAAGGTGCCGTGGTACGGCTGAAAGGCTCCTACGGCCGGTCGCCGGGCAGGTTCGGCCCAACGGCACGTAGGCCGGGCGGACCGGAAAGGCCCGGATAGGTCCACCCGCGCACGTATCCCAAGGCCATCGATTCTGGAAGAGCTTGCAGTGGAGCTTCCATGTCGAGCCTGTCGATCTGACGCAGCCTCAGAGTCGTAGGCGCCTGGTGGTGTGGCAGGAGTGCGGCCTACCCGCGGCAGCCATCCGACCCGCCAATCCATCGACACGGACGTAGCCCTGGCCGTGGGGTGGCAGTTCGTGAACGGGTGCTTCTGCGGGCCGATGAGGCCGCATAGGGCTGAGACGAGAATCGACCAGGCGACCATGGGCAGGATCGTCACGCACAGGATGACGAGCACGGCCACGATGTAGAGCCACCAGGGCGGGCGCCCAGTCGGATTCGGCGCAAGCACCGCACACCCCGTGACCGCTCAGGTTGCTGGCCACATCAGACGGCACGATCCCCGCCTTGCCGCACTTGTAGCACCGCACGAGCATGAGGCCGGGCGGGGGAGCCCTTCGCCCTTCCACTCCGGTAGGTAGAGCTCCCTACGGTCGAGCTCCCGCCGCATCATTTCCACTGGCGTGGTTACCTCGCCCACGCTCAGCCCGAACGCGACGCTGAGCACCACAACGGTGAGCAGCAGCACCGTGGCATCCCACGCAACGACCCACGCCAGCCCGCGGGAACCAGGTTCTGCGCGTTTGGTTGGTCGTCCTCGTCGCCCTGGCGATCGGTGTCGGCCTCGTCGCCTGGCTCGTCGGCGGAAGGCTTGACGCAACCGGTCTGGCGCTGCGGTCCTCGCCACTCCCGCAAGCCGTTCACGACGGCGTGGGCTCGCCCCACGGGCGGCCCGCCGCTCCGCCCCCGAACCGGTGCATTTAGAAGCGACGCACCCTATTGCCACCGTCCACTAGTGACGCCGGCGGGTTCGTTGGATCGGCGAGTGCTTGCCGTCGGACGGTCTCACCGCTGAGCCACGCCTGGAAGGGCTCTTAACCTCAGGAAATACGTCACCTAGTTTCTGTTGTTCCTGCATCTGATGATGACGAATCGATCTGGGTCCTGGAGTATGAGTCCGCCGTCATCGCCAACGAAGACGCGTGGACTCCGACTCGGTCAACACAAAGCGTTCGGCTGCCTACGGTGAGGAAACCTCTCGATGCGGGAAGAGTTAGATCACTTGTCAGTGGACCGGTTGTGTCTCCATATGTACCGTCGAGAACTGCCGCACCCCACTGATAGTTGCTGAACGCTGAAGCGACGACCGACATCGAGAAAAGGAGCGCAGCGACAACAACAAAATCTCTGAGTCGAGCTGCATACTTATCAAGCAACCAAATTGCTATTGCAATATTCAGAATCGCGAAGACTCCCAGCACAATGGGACCGACTGAGGATAAGACAACGCGCCCGAACACGACGATAGTGAGTACCGCCACTACGAGTAGGTAGACGAGTATGCAGCCAAGACTTGCAATGAACCATGGGGTGCCGGCCGGAAATTTCTTCCAAATGGCGTCGGTCAGAGAAAACAACGCCCATAGAAGTCCTACGAGCGCCAGAGGATAGATCGCCGAACTCGCGGCGACTGTGATCGTGCCGCGTAAGTCAAGGCCGAAATCTGTAATGGGAACGCCTAGTCCACTCGATAGCGACTTTATGGACACAGCCCCGACGATGAATCCAACGGACGTTAAAAGAACAATAGCCGCTGAAGAATTTGACTTACAGGTCAGGGATGTTCCACTTCCGTGCGACCTTCTTTCAGGCGACTAGGTGTAGTCGAGCCCGCCACTGCTGCAGGCTCTCCCGAATCTGGGGTCTTCTCCCATTCTTCGAACATTAGGCGCTGGCGACTGCTCACAGAAGCCTCGGACAACTGCTCCGCTACCGCCACCACCTTCAACGGCAGCACGCTCAGGTGCCCGTGCCGGTGCTCGTCTGCGAGCATCAGCCCGTCGATCCGCACCACCGGCACGCTCCTGCGCTAGTCCGACGGCTCTCGGTGGCGTTTCGTCCTCGAACGACGCCACAACTCCAGCCGGTGAAGGTATGACTCTCCCCACCATCGTGTAGTTGGTACATACCCGGGAAAGGAGTCAATATCACGACGCTTAGCCAGGTCAATCTCCTGAAGCTCAAATCGCCAGGCATTTGGCAACGGTACCGCACCAGTGCCGTGTGCCTGCGTACCCAGATCCACGTGGCGAGGACGAATAGGGCGGCGAGGGTCAACAACGTGATCAGCAATCGTCCGATTATAGGGACAGCATCATGGCTACCGTAGACTGCGATCCCAGAAACGATCAGAGCCGCAAATCCGTAAAATCGCAAGGCTGCTAACCATACATTTACATTGGAATCACGCTGCCTGAGGATGTTAATCCATCGGATGTCCGGGTCCTCAGGGCGCTCCAATCGCTGCCTTGCCAGTCTCTCGTCAACCAGGCGATCCAGGTTATCAAGGGTCTGAACCCCCACTACTCAGGCTTTCAAATCTTTCATAAATAGATCGTCTACTAACCGTTGTGCTGCTACGTCGTTTCGTGTGTAAAATTGCGGTGGAAGAAAGTTTGCTAGGCCTAAGATTAGTGAGTTCACAGCCTGAACCAATGTCGCGAAGAGAATGATAGCCAAGAACGGCATTACGGCGCTTAGGCCATAAAGGTCCATAAATTCCTTTACGTCTGGGTCGGTTAGGCTCGAGAGTGGAGGCAGAATATCGGAAAAGTCGCTCTGCAGCTCTGGAGTTCCGTAGATATAGATGACAATCGCAATCAGCGCATGCGCGCAATGGGGCCGCCGATGAACCGCCAGAGGCTTGCGCCATATCGTTCGATATCCTCTGGACTTGCCACGTACCCCCCTGCTAAGTTTTGATGGAAACCCGATAGACCATATGGCTCCGTCACCTTGGGATGTTCATGGCACGCGGTTGATTGCCGTCCGGGCCGCCGAGGCGCTAAAGGGCGCCAAAACGCTGTGCTCGGTCTCGGCGTAGCGCCAGTAGTGGTCGTCCTGCGGCTGGTTGGAAAGCGCTGTCCGTGAGCCCGACGGCCTCGCTGACGGCGGCGATGCCCTCGGGCAAAGGCGCGCAGGTGCTGCTCTCGGAACCACTCCTGGTCAGCTCGGCGCCGCCCTAGCCAGGCCCCAGCGATAACACCGACGACTGCGATGACGCCCGAGCAGATCGCGGCAACTACAACCATCGGCCAACGCTAGGACGACAGTCCTGACGCCACCGTTTGGTTGTATCCGCAACTACCTGCAGGTGTGCGGGGTCGAGCGTCTGCATCACTTTGGGCACTCCTCGACCGACCGGTCGACAGGTGAAGCACCACCAGGTGGTGGAGAGCAGACGTTCGGTGCGTGGGCCGCAGCGGCCGCAGGCCGGCCCGTAGGCCATGGAGGCTGACAGGCCTGACGGAGCACGCTCATCGTGCCCGTCGGCGGTATCGCGAGCCAGACGCACGGCATGGGGAGTCGAGTACCGAACGCAGACCAAGTGTGCGCCTGGCTGGCCACACGTGAGCCGGCCTCCGCACTCTCGGCATCGGAGCCCGCACGCCCGAGCGGCCATCGCCACTTCGAGCACGGCCACGATGGCGTCTCGATGCTCCAGCAACTCGGGACGGCAGGAGAGCCGCAACTCGACTGGTCCCTCGACGTGGAGCCCACCGCCCTCGGCTCGCAGACGCAGCCCGCGCCGGACGGCCGTGTCGAGCACGTCCACGGCGGTGCTGGTCCCTCGCCTGCGGGCGGTCACAGCCATTCACCTTCACCATCAGCCTCCGGCTTATCGGACCGACCGGCCCGGCCGGAACGATGTCTGCGGCGCTGCGCGTCATCGCCCCGAAGGGGCGCAGGCTCCATTGGTCCGGTCGGCCTGTTCGGCCCGGTTCGGTTCGGTCGGCTCAGTCGGGGCAAACCACGGTGCGACGTACCAGTACAGGTCACTATTCCGAGGACCCGGCCTGGTCCCGATGCAGCCCCGGCTCAGTGCGAGTGCGATGGCTTCGTCGGGACTCCCCGCCGGGCCTTGCGGTCGTGGTGCCATCGGAGGGCCTTCCCCAACACGTTTCGGCTCAGTGCCGCTGTCCTCGGTCGCGGCCTGCTCGGCCAGCAACTCGACCACACGGCGAGCCTCGTGCTCGATGTGCTCTTGGTGGGCTGCCCGGTCCCGCTCAGAGCGTGGCGCGGTTGACCGGACCTCCCACTTGTACCGTTCCTCGGTGCAGTCGAGGACGAACGTGGCTGCCGGGCCCACCGTGGCGGTAGTGGCCGTG
>CAWHKS010000002.1:0-211525 GCA_963829955.1 uncultured Acidimicrobiales bacterium | reverse complement strand
GCCGGCCATGGGCCGGCGACGAAGACTTAGTCGCCGGTGGCGCCGTCGACAGCTTCGCGGAGCAGGTCGGCGTGACCGCAGTGGCGGGCGTACTCCTCGATCATGTGGACGATCGTTCGCCGCAGGCTGTGGCCGGGATCGGGCTCGCCGAGCGACGCATCGTCGAGTGACGCGCGCGCGATGTTGGCGTCGGCGATCTCGATCTCGGCCCAGTACGTCGCCAGCACGTCCCCGAGGGTTGCGTCCGGCGGCGGGTGCAGGCCCGTCTCCCAGTCGCCGAAGATCAACGGCACGTCCTCCGCCAGCAGCGAACGCCGGAACCACAGGCGCTCGGCGTCGGCCATATGGCGGATCAGGCCGAGCAAGGTGAGCCCGCTCGGCGGGCAGGCCGCCATCCTCGCCTGCTCCTCCGTCAGGCCCTCGGCCTTCCGGGCCAGCACAGCCCGGTGGTAGTCGAGGTAGCCGATGAGGACGGACCACTCGTCGTTGCCGTTGTCCTGGGACTTGGAGGGCGGCAGCGGCGTCGTCGATTCAGCCACGGCGCCGGCTCAGGCCCGCAGGCGCATGAACGACAAGGACGTGTTCCCCTGCTCGTACAGGATGATGTGCATCACGGCGTTGATGAGCGCCAGGTGGGTGAAGGCCTGTGGGAAGTTGCCGAGGTGGCGCCCGCTCCGGGGGTCGATCTCCTCGGCGTAAAGGTCGAGGGGACTGGCCAGGGACAGCAGCTTCTCGCACAGCTCACGGGCGCGGTCCAGGTCGCCGATCTCGACGAGGGCGGACACCAGCCAGAACGAGCAGATGAGGAACGCCCCCTCCTCGGTCCCCAGCCCGTCATCGGTCTCGTCGACGCGGTAGCGCAGCACGAGCCCGTCGACGGTCAGCTCGTCGGCGATGGCCCGGACGGTCGCGACGACCCGCGTGTCATCGGCGGGCAGGAAGCGCACGAGGGGCATCAGCAGGAGCGAGGCGTCGAGTGCGTTCGATCCGTACGACTGCGTGAACACACCGCGCGCGTCGAGCCCGTGCGCGCAGATGTCCTCCTTGATCTCCGTCGCCGCCGCGTCCCACTCGGCCGCCAGCTTGTCTTCGCCCTTCAGCGCGGCCAATCGTGCCCCCCGGTCGACAGCCACCCAGCACATCAGCTTGGACGAGGTGAAGTGCTTCGGATCGCCCCGCACCTCCCACATGCCGCTGTCGGGCTCCCGCCAGTGCTCGAGGGCCGCCTCGACGAGCCGCCGCAGGATCGACCACAGCCGTTCGTCGAGGCCATCGCGGGTCTTCGTATGGAGGTACACGGAGTCGAGCACCGCGCCCCACACATCGTGCTGACGTTGGTTGTACGCACCGTTGCCGGTGCGAACCGGGCGCGCCCCTCGTACCCCTCGAGATGATCGAGGATCTCCTCAGTGAGGTCGGCCCGCCCGTCGATGCCGTACATGACCTGCAGGTCGGCGTCCCGCTCGGCCACGTCGGCGATGAACCAGAAGAAGTCGTTGGCCTCCCAGTCGTACCCCAGCGTGTAGAGACCCCAGAGGGCGAAGGTGGCGTCGCGCATCCAGCTGAAGCGGTAGTCCCAGTTCCGCTGTCCGCCCGGCGTCTCCGGCAACGAGGTCGTTGCCGCGGCAACCAGTGCGCCGGTCGGTGCGAACGTCAGGCCCTTGAGGGTGAGCGCGCTGCGCTGGAGGTAGCGCCTCCAGGGATGGTCCGGAAAGTGCCCGCGGGCGAGCCAGTGCTGCCAGTGGTGGGCGGTCCAGACGAGCCGGCGCTGCGCCTCGCCGTAGGTCGTCGGGCCCCCGTGATCGCTCCACGACAGCGCGCAGAAGCGGGTCTCTCCGTCCTTGAGCAAGGTGCGAGCCATGGCCCTGCCGCCCTCGAAGCCGAGTCTGAAGTCCGTGGTGAGCGTGAGCTCGAGGTCGACGCCCTCCGCCCGGGCCACGCCCTGGTGGTAGCCGTCACCGCCGTAGCTCCACTCCACCGGCCGCCGGCCGTAATCGAGCATCGGCTCGCAGTCGAGGACGACCTGCACCTCGCCGTTGACGCACCGCACGGTGCGCAGCAGGACGTGGTCGGCGTCGTAGTCCGTCGGCGCCCGACGGTGGGTGTGCGAGCGCTCGTCGTCGTGATGCCACGGGCCCATCAGCAGGACGTCGCGCACGACCATCCAGCCGCTCGGTGTCCCCCAGCTCGTCTCCAGCACCATCGTGCCGGGGAGGTACCGACGGCCGACCGGCACCCGCTGCTCGACGGGCCCCAGTCGGAAGCCGCCGGCGTCGCGGTCGAGGAGCGCGCCGAAGGCGCTGGGCGAGTCCATGGTCGGCAGGCACATCCACTCGATGTTGCCGCTCGGCGCGACGAGTGCCGTCGTCTCCGTGTCGGACAGGAAGCCGTACTCCGCGATGGGCGGGAAGGGGGAGCGCCCATCAGCGGCTCGTATGACGAGATGGTCATGGCGCCCGGTATCAGTAGGCGGGCCGCAATGGGAACCCGCTGCGCCCGTCCTCGGTCCGGCTGGCCAGCATCTGGTGGACCTGAATCCGCGCGTCCTCGAACCCGACGGCGCACCGCCGCCGCGTAGAGGCGCCACACCCGAGCCCGGCCGAGCCCGGCCAGCCGCACGGCCTCGTCCCAGTTGGCCTCGAGGTTGGCGACCCAGGCCCGCAGGGTGAGGCCGTAGTGCTCCCGCAGCGTCTCGCTGTGACGGACCTCGAAGCCCTGCTGCTGCATCGAGGAGAGCACGGTGCCCAACTCGTGCAGTTCTCCGTCGGGGAACACGAAGCGGTCGATGAACGTCCGCCGGGCCCACGGCGTCTTCGGGACGGTGACGGGAGCGCGTCGCGGGCGACGGGCGGCCGGCAGATGCCGTGGTTGAGCAATCGGCCCTCGGGACGCAGCAGCTCGCGCAGGTGACTGAAGTAGGCGGCCAGCCGCTTGCGACCGACGTGCTCGAACATCCCGATCGAGCTGATGGCGTCGAACGGGCCGTCATCCACGTCGCGGTAGTCCTGCAGGCGGATGTCGATCTGCCCGGCCAGGCCGGCCTCCTTCGCCCGCTCGCTGGCCGCTTCGACCTGGCGGGCCGAGACCGTGACCCCGACGACCTCGACACCGTGGCGCTCGGCGGCGTGCAGTGCCATCGAACCCCAGCCACAGCCGACGTCGAGGAGCCGCATGCCCGGCTTCAGGGCCAGCTTCTGGCAGATGAGCTCGAGCTTGGTTTCCTGGGCCGCCTCGAGCCCGACGGCCGGGCTCTCCCAGACCGCGCACGAGTACGTCATCGACGGGCCGAGCATGAGCCGGTAGAAGTCGTTCGACAGGTCGTAGTGGTAGGAGATGGCCGCGGCATCGCGAGTCCGGGAGTGCCGCGACCCGTGCATCCGGGCTTCCTCCGGCGGGGGGGAGAGCGGCTTCAGGCCGTTCGGTCCGACCGCCTTGACGAGGTCGGTGAGCAGCGCCCGGTCGAGGTGGAGATCAACCCGGGCGAACGCGCGCAGCGCGCCGAACAGATCGCCCTCGATCTCCAACTCGCCGGCCACATAGGCCCGGCCGAGCCCGAGATCGTTCGGCGAAAAGATGAAGCGGTTCAGCGCATCGGGCGAGCGCACCAAGATGGTGGCGACGGCATCGGCGGATCCAGCCGAGCTGCCGTCATAGGCCTCGATGGCGATGGGGGCCCCCGCAGGGCCCGATGGATGAGGTCGGCGATGCCCATGGCCTTCGTCTAGCACGTCGCAGCGGACGGCGAGGGCAGGCGCTCACGGGGGCCGGGTACCGTGGCATCCGTGACGCTGGCTCCGAATCTCGCCGACGACTTCCACCGGGACGGGTTCGCGGTCATCGAGGGCTTCGCCGGCCCCCGTGCGTGCGCCGAAGCCCGTGACCGGGCCGAGGAGATCGTCGAGAAGTTCGAACCGTCACATCGCACCGTGTTCACGACCAATGAGCAGGAGAGGGTCAGTGACGACCTCTTCCTCTCTTCCGGTGATCGCGTCGTGTGTTTCTTCGAGGAGGAGGCCCTCGCCGCGGACGGCACGCTGACCGTCCCGAAGGAGCGCTCGATCAACAAGATCGGCCACGCGCTGCACGACCTCGATCCGGTGTTCGAGCGCTTCAGCTACACGGACGAATTGGCCGATGTGTCCACCGCCATCGGGCTGTCCGATCCCCTCGCGCTGCAGAGCATGTACATCTTCAAGCAGCCGAGCATCGGCGGCGAGGTCGGCTGCCACCAGGACGCCACGTTCCTCTGGACGGATCCGGTCACCGTGGTTGGCTTCTGGTTCGCGCTGGAGGACGCCACCCTCGAGAACGGCTGCCTCTGGGCGGCGCCGGGCGGGCACCGTGGTCCCCTCCGCAAGGTCTTCAAGCGGGCGCCCGGCGGCGGAACCGAGTTCGAAGAGCTCGACACCACGCCCCTCCCCCAGCCTCCGGAGGAGCTGGTGCCGCTCCCCGTGTCCGAGGGGACGCTCGTGGTGCTCCACGGCCTGCTCCCCCACTGGAGCGACGCCAACCGCTCGCCCCACAGCCGCCACGCCTACTCCTTGCACTGCATCTCGGCCGCGGCCCGGTACCCGAGCTGGAACTGGTTGCAGCGGGGACCGACCATGCCGCTCCGCCCGTTGGTCGGCCCCACGGCGCGGGCGGGTGTCCGATGAGGTCCGCCCCATGATCGATCCCGTCCGGATCCAGAGGGCACCCAAGGTGGTACTCCACGACCACCTCGACGGCGGCCTCCGCGCCTCCAGCGTCGTCGAGCTGGCGTCGGAGTACGGCTACGCCCGCCTCCCGACCACCGACGTCGATGACCTCAGCACGTGGTTCCACCGCGGCGCCAAGCGCAACGACCTCGTGCTCTACCTGGAGACCTTCGCGCACACCATCGGCGTGATGCAGCACCGCGACGCCATCATCCGCGTGGCCGCCGAGTGCGCGGAGGACTTCGCCGCCGACGGCCTCGTGTACGCCGAGGTGCGCTTCGCCCCCGAGCTCCACATCGAGGCCGGGTTGACGCTGGACGAGGTGCTCGACGCGGTCCTCGAGGGATTCCGGATCGGCTCGGCGGGCACGGACCTCACGATCTACGCCATCTGCTCGGCCATGCGGACGGCCGCCCGCAGCCTGGAGATCGCCGAGTTGGCGGTCCGGTGGCGTGACGCCGGCGTCGTGGGCTTCGACATCGCGGGCGCCGAAGCCGGCTACCCGCCCACGCGCCACCTCGACGCGTTCCAGCACGTGCAGCGCGAGAACTTCCACGCCACCATCCACGCCGGCGAGGCGTTCGGCCTGCCGTCGATCTGGGAGGCGGTGCAGTGGTGCGGTGCCGAGCGCCTCGGCCACGGGGTGCGCATCGTCGACGACATCCAGGTGGTCGACGGTGCGCATCACCTGGGCCGGCTTGCCGCCTACGTGCGCGACCGGCGGATACCGCTCGAGCTGTGCCCGACCTCCAACGTCAACACGGGCGTCGTGGAGTCGATCGCGGACCATCCGATCGGGCTGTTGGGACAGCTCCGCTTCAGGGTGACGGTCAACACCGACAACCGCCTCATGAGCAACACTTCGGTGGGCAACGAGTTCCTCCAGCTCCACGAGGCCTTCGGCTGGGGATGGGACGACTTCGAGTGGCTGACCGTCAACGCCATGAAGAGCGCGTTCGCGCCCTTCGACGAGCGCCTGCGGATCATCAACGGCCGGGTCAAGCCCGGCTACGCGCTGCTGAAGGCCGAGCGCGTCGGGGTCAGCGCGGCCCCGGCCGGCGGGTCAGGCCGGTAGCCCGGCCAGGATCTTCTCCGTCGACGAGGTGCCGATGCGGTTGGCACCGGCGTCGATCATGGCCAGCGCCTTCTCGGCCGAGCGGATGCCGCCGCTGGCCTTGACGCCGAGATCGGGGCCAACCGTGGCCCGCATGAGGCGCACCGCGTCGACCGTCGCCCCGCTAGCCGTGGCGTGGAAGCCGGTCGAGGTCTTGACGAAGTCGGCGCCGGCGGCCACCGCCACTTCGCAGGCCTTGACGATCTCGTCGTCGCTCGAGCAACCCCGACTCGATGATCACCTTGAGCACCGCCGGATGGGGTGCGGCCTCCCGCACCGCCTCGATCTCCGCCCGGACACCACCCCACGCCCCCGACTTGGCCAGCCCGAGGTTGATGACCATGTCGACCTCGTCCGCCCCGTTGGCCCTGGCCTGGGCCGCCTCCGCCGCCTTCACCGCGGCGTGATGCGCCCCCGAGGGAAAGCCGACCACGCAGGCCGTCAGGATCCCCTCCGGCAACCAGTCCGCGCCGAGGGGCAGCATGTTCGGGGACACGCAGACCGCGATCACGCCGAACCGCTCCGCCTCCGCGCACAGCTCCCGCACCTGTTCAGGCGTCGCCTCGGGCACCAGGAGGGTGTGGTCGATCATCGCGGCCACCTCAGCCCGACCGAGCGATCCGGCCGAGCTGGGCGTCGTGACCTGATGAGACGCCGTCATGCCCCAATCCTGCCACGACAGCAGCCGCGCCCGCGAGGTTGGCCAGATGTCAGGCCTTCCGCGTCACCGCGGGGGTCCGCGCACGTCCAGAGAGCAGAACGAGACAGACACGCACGTCACAGTCCCAGACAAGGAATCGGAAGTGCTCATCAAGACCACCGTCCTCATCGCCACTGCGGCGGTCGCCGCGGCGGCGACCGCCGCCTGCGGCCCGCCGCAGTCTGGTCTCACCGTGGTGTCTCACGTGGTCGACGGGGACACCGTCGAGATGTCCACCGGGCAGACCGTCCGGATCATCGGTGTCGACACCCCCGAGGTCGGCCAGCCCTGCTACGCAGAGGCCACGGCGGCACTTCGGGCCATGGTGCAGGGCCAGCCAGTGACGCTGACGCCCGGCGCTCGTGACGACGTCGACCGGTACGGACGGCTCCTTCGCTACGTCAATTCAGCTGGTGGCGTGGACGCCGGGCTGCAGATGATCAACCAGGGCTGGGCCATCGCCCGCTACGACAGCCGTGACGGCTACGGCCGGCACACCCGTGAGGCGAGCTACGTCGCCGCAGACGCCGTGTCGCCGGCACAGGCCTGCGGCTCGGTACCCCCGCCTGGGGCGTACTACGCCGACTGCACTGCCGTTCGAGCGGCCGGCGCCGCTCCGCTCTACTCGTGGCAGCCCGGCTACAGGCCGGGCCTCGACGGTGACAGCGATGGGGTGGCGTGCGAATGACCGTCGAGCTACCTGAGCAGACCACGCCCACGGTCGCCCCTCCCGGGCGGCCCTGGATGGTCGACGGCTTCAACCGCAGCGGCACTCGCCACTTCTACGCCACCCTCCCCGAGGCCCGGGAGGCCCGAGACGAGCGGATCAGGACCCTCGGCCGACCGCACGGCGTGTACGACGCCGCGACTGGCCGCCTGAAGCCCTGACCTCGTGCGGGCGATCCGTCTGTGAACGGACGCCTCCCCGCGGGTTTGATCACCGGGCGGGGTGCGTCCTGCCACGATGGGCGGCGTGGACATCACCGTCATCGATCATCCGCTGGCCGCCGAACGCCTGACGATCCTGCGTGAGGCCAGCACGCCGAACGCCGAGTTCCGCGCCGCGCTCGACGGGCTGGCGGGGATGCTCGTCTACGAGGCCACCCGCCTGCTGCCGTCTCAAGAGGTGCAGGTCACGACGCCACTCGGCCCCGCCTACGGGCGCCGGCTGTCCACCGTGCCCATGCTCGTGCCGATCCTGCGGGCCGGCGTGGGCCTGGTCAACGGCGCGCTGCGGCTCCTCCCCTCTGCGGAGGTCGGCTTCGTGGGTCTGGCCCGGGACGAGGAGACCTTCCTCCCCTCCCCCTACCTGGCCAAGCTGCCGGACCGGTTGGAGGACCGGCCCTGCTTCGTCCTCGATCCGATGCTGGCCACCGGAGGCTCGCTCGAGTACACGTGCCGCCTCCTCGTGGAGCGCGGCGCGCCCCAGCCGATCACGGTCGTGTGCGTCCTCGCCGCGCCCGAAGGGCTCGACCGCATCCGCCGCTCGGGCATCCAGACCCGCATCATCACCGCCGCCATCGACAGCCACCTCAACGACAAGGCCTACATCGTCCCCGGTCTCGGCGACGCCGGCGACCGCCAGTTCGGTCTTTGGTAGGAGCGGCTCAGGGTCGGAGCCAGGTGAGGACGGCCAGCACGCGCCGGTGCTCCGTGTCCGTGGGCGCCAGCCCGAGGCGCCCGAAGATGGACGAGATGTGCTTCTCGACGGCGCCCTCGGACACGACGAGCGCCTGGGCGATGCCCGCGTTCGACCGGCCCTCCGCCATCAGCGCCAGCACTTCCCGCTCACGCGGCGTCAGCGTGTCGAGCGGACCGCTACGTCGACGCGCCAGCAGTTGCGCCACGACCTCGGGGTCGAGCACCGTGCCGCCCTCGGCCACGCGGTGCACGGCGTCGATGAAGTCGGCGACGTCCGCCACGCGCTCCTTCAGGAGGTAGCCGATCGCCTCCGCGTCCGCCGACAGGAGCTCGCTGGCGTAGCGCTCCTCGACATACTGCGACAGAACGAGCACCGGCGTCCCGGGACGGAGGCGGCGCAGCTCGATGGCCGCGCGCAGACCCTCGTCCGTGTGGGTCGGGGGCATGCGTACGTCGGCGATGACGACGTCGGGCGCGGTGGCCTCGACGGTCGGGACGAGGTCATCCGCGGTCCCGAGTGCGGCCACCACCTCGTCGCCGTACTCGACGAGGATCCGTTCCAGCCCCTCCCGCAGGAGGACCGAGTCTTCGACGATCAGGACCCGCACGGGAGCTCCACCAGCAGCGTGGTCGGCCCGCCGGTCGGGCTGGCGAGTCGCACGGTGCCCTCGACAGCCTTGACGCGGTCCGCCAGCCCCGCGAGACCGCCGGACTGTTGCACGGACGCGCCGCCGACGCCGTCGTCGGTGATCTCGACCACGACCATCGGCCCGCGCCGGGCCACGCGCACCCACACTTGGCGGGCGAAGCTGTGCTTGGCGACGTTCGTGAGCGCTTCGGCCACCACGAAGTAGGCGGCGGCCTCCACGGGCGCCGGCGGACGTTCGGGAAGATCGACGCTCAGCTCGACCGGCACGGGGCAGCGGGCGGCGACCGACGAGAGGGCGGCGTCGAGCCCGCGGTCGGCCAGCACGGCCGGGTGGATGCCCCGCACCAGCTCGCGGAACTCGGTGATGGCCCGCTTGGCCTCGTCGTGCGCGTGGCCGACCAGCTCGGCGGTCGCCGCCGGGTCGTCGCCCCGCTCCAGCCGCTGGCGCGCCAACCCGAGGTCCATGGCGACGGCCACCAGCCGCTGCTGGGCGCCGTCGTGGAGGTCCCGCTCGATGCGACGGCGCTCCGCTTCGGCGGCGTCCACGGAGGCTTCACGGCTCTCGGCGAGTTCCTCGACGCGTTGTTGCAGTTGCTCCGTTCCGCTCGGCCCCAGCAGGACCCGCACGAGCGCCCGATCGATGGCCGCCAGCCCCCGCATCACATGGGGGGTGATCAGGAGAATGATCAGGCCGGCGACGCCGATGATCACGCTGTTGATCGCTCGTTCCATCACGCCGAGGTTGAGCCCGCCCGTGTCCGACGTCAGAGCCCAGCCGTACAGCGGGAAGGTGACACCGGTCAGGCCGACCGTCCACAGCACGACGGCAGCGACGAAGGACACGATGCCGATGGGGAACAGCAGCAGCCCGAAGGCCAGCGCCTTCCAGGCGGCAGGATCGGTGACGAGCGTCTTGACCCGCGCCCACAGCCCGCCCGGCGCGGGGAGGGACCGGAAGGGCGATGGGACGTCGATGTCCAGGAGCAGGCCGGCCCGACCGCGCTCCACCCCGCTGAGTGCCCGGCTGAACAGGAGCAGAAGCAGCAGGATCGGAATGCCGATCAGCGTGACGAGCGTGCCCACGCCGACCGACAGGCCGGTCACGATGATGGTGAACCACGCGACGCCGAAGGGCAGGTCGAGGACGGCCTGCAGCGTCGCCTTCCACGTCCGGGCCTCGACGAGCGGGCGGAACAGCCTGGCCATCACGCCCGGACGGGCAGGGGTCGGCGCGGCCACGGCCGCCGGAGGCCGCGGCGGGGGCGGCGGTGGGAGGGTCGTGGTGTCGGTCATCGTCCCGCTCCGACCGGCTCGCCGCCCACACGGTCCGCGGGTGCCGGGGACGGGAGGGGCACCGCCCCCGGCATCGCTGGCGGCCCGTCGACCCGCAGCCGCGGGAGTCGCCGGCCCAGCCATCCGGGCATCCACCAGTTGGCCCGGCCGAGCAGCTCCATCGTGGCCGGCACCAGCACCATCCGCACCAGCGTGGCGTCGATCAGCACGGCGACGGCCAGCCCGAGGCCGATGAGCTTGATGGCGCGCTGGTCAGCGACCACGAAGCTGCCGAACACGCACACCATGATGGCCGCGGCGGCGGTGATCACCCGTGCGCTCGACGCCAGCCCTTCCACCACGGCGTGGCTGTTGTCGCCGGTCCGGTCGTACGCCTCCTTGACCGAGGACAGCAGGAACACCTCGTAGTCCATCGACAGGCCGAACACGATGGCGAAAAGCATCATCGGCGCCCACGGCTCGATGGGTGCGCCCCCGGCGACGCCGAACACCGAGCCCAGCCAACCCCACTGGAAGACCGCGACCATCACGCCGTAGGCGGCGGCGATGGACAGCAGGTTCATCACCACAGCCTTGAGGGGGACGAGCACGGACCGGAACACGACCAGCAACAGGATGAAGCTGAGCACCAGGACGGCCCCGATGAACCACGGCAGCCGGCCCGACAGGACCTGGGCGAAGTCGACGCCCGAGGCGGTCTGACCCCCGACGTGCGGCACGAGCCCGGAGCCGCCCGCGGCGGTGGGCAGGACGTCGTCCCGCAGGGTGCGCACGAGGTCCTCGGTTCGCTCCGACTGCGGCGAATCGGCGGGGAAGGCCTGGGCGACCGCGATGGCGCCCGACGGGCTGCTCACGGGCGGCGTGACCAGGACGACACCGGGGGTACCGGCGATCGCGTCGAGGACGCCGGGCACCGCAGCCGCCGCCGCGGCGTCGGGCGTCTCCAGCACGAGGGTCAGCGGGCCGTTGACGCCGGCACCGAAGCCCTCGGCCAGCCAGTCGTACGCCTGGCGGGTGGTGGTACCGGCCGGATCGTTCCCGGCGTCGGCCACGGCCAGGCGCATCGACACGACGGGCGCGGCGAGGGCGAGCAGCACCGCGGTGCCGCCCAAGGCGGCGACGACGGGGCGCCGCTGGACCCCCCGGGCCCAGCGGTGCGCCGGCGTCTCCCGGGTCCGCTCGCGGCGCCGCCGGTGCACGCTGAGGCTGTCGATGCGGCGCCCGGCCAGACCGAGCAGGGCCGGGAGCAGGGTGACGGCGGCGGCGACGGCCACCAGGACCGCTGTCGACGTGCCGAGCGCCAGACCCTGGAGGAAGCTGAGCCGCATCAGCAGGAGCCCGAGCAGCGAGATCATCACCGTGCCGCCGGCGAACACGACCGCCCGCCCGGCGGTGCCCATGGCCTCGACGGTGGCGGCGTGGGGGTCGAGGCCCCGGCGCAGCCCGACCCGGTAGCGGGTCACGATGAACAGCGCATAGTCGATGCCGACGCCGAGGCCGATCATCATCGCCACCTGCGTCGTGAAGTCCGGCGTCGGCACGACGGCCGCCCACAGGCCCAGCGCGGCGATGGAGGCCGCCACCCCGACCAGCGCGGTCACGATCGGGAGACCCATGGCCACCACGGAGCCGAAGGCGACGAGCAGGATCACGGCTGCGGCGAGGAGCCCGACGACCTCGCTGGCCGGGATCTCGACCTCCTGGAACAGGTAGCCACCGAACGCGACCTCGACGCCAGCCTGCTCCAAGGCGGCCGCCTTCTCGGCCATCGCCGCGGCCGCCGTCTCCAGGGGCACCTCACCGTCGGGCGTGAAGTCGACCGCGGCGAAGGCGACCGACCGATCAGCGGCGATCTGGGTCGCCGCGTCGACCGGCGAGCTGACGGACGCCACCCGCGGCAGCGTCCGGACGTCGTCGAGATACGCGCCGATGGCCGCCCGGGCCTGGGGGCGGTCGAGCCCGGCGGGGTCGTGGAACACGACCGTGGCGGACTCACCGGAACGCTCGGGCATCTCGTCACCCAGCAGGTCGTAGGCCCGTTGGGAATCGGTGCCCTCGAGGCGACCGCTGTCGGAGAAGGCTCCACCGAGCGAGCCGCTCAGCGCGAACAGGCCCACGAGGCCGACGGCCCACAGGGCGACCACCCGCCAGCGGTGGCGGAAGCAGGCAGAGGCGAGACGTTCCAACATGGCAGTTCTCCAGGCGGATTTCGGGGGTAGGGGGGCACGTCCGACGGTACGGATCAGGCCCCGCCGCGCCCATCCCGCCTCCCGGCGAAGACCACCGGGGGTTGTCCCCACCCCCGCCCGGGGGTCGCCCGGCCCAGCGGCGACGGCTCAGGACAGGGTCAGGACAGCAGGAGGTCGGCCACGGCGTCGATGAGCGGCTGGGGGTCCTCGTCGACGCCCTCGCCGTAGATCTTGACCTTCGGTTCCGTGCCGCTCGGCCTGACCTGCACCCGTGAACGGCCGCACACCAGTCGCAACAGGTTGGCCTCGGGGTACTCCAGCACCTCGTCGACCGGACGGCCGGCCAGTGCCGCCGGCGGCGCGGACCGCAGCGACGTGACCCGGGCCGCCGCCACAGCTGGTTCCATGCGCAACGAACGTTCCACGGTGACGTATCGGCCGAAACGGTCGGCGAGGTCGTCCAACCGCTGCTGCAAGGTGATTCCCTCGGCCTTGGCCAGCGCGGCAACCTCTGCCATCAACACCGCGGCGGTGATGCCGTCCTTGTCGCGGGGCAGGGCCGTGACGAGATAGCCGAGCGCCTGCTCGTACCCGAACACGAACCGTTCGCTCGGTCGGTCGCGCATGGTCTTGGCGATCCACTTGAACCCGGTGAAGGTCTCCGCGTGGTGCACGCCGGCGGCGGTCGCCATCCGGGCCAGGAGCGACGACGAGACGAGCGTGGTCACGACCAGCCGATCGTCGCCGGCGGTGTGGCGGAGGACGTGATCCGCCAGCAGCCAGCCCAGCTCATCGCCCGTGAGGCGGCGCCAGCCACCGTCCGGGGCGGGGATGGCGGCCCCGAGCCGGTCGGCGTCCGGATCGTTGGCGAGGGCGAGGTCGGCATCGGCCTCCCGTGCGCAGGCCACGAGCAGGTCCATCGCGCCCGGTTCCTCGGGGTTGGGGAATGACACGGTCGGAAAGTCGGGGTCGGGCGCGAACTGAGCGGCGACGACGGTCGGGCGCGCCCAGCCCGCCCGCTCGAAGGCGGCCAGGAGCGTGTCCCCGCCGACCCCGTGCATGGGCGTGTACGCGACGGTGACGCCGTCCAGCTCTGGTACGAGACGGACCGCGGGTACGGCGTCGAGGTAGGCCTCGGCCGGCGAGGCGTCGAGGAGCACGACCAGTGGATCGTCCGCTTCGGCGGGCTCGATCGCCGCCGGGTCCACGGCGTCGATCGCTGTCGCGATCTCGACGTCGACCGGCGACACGATCTGGGACCCGTCCTCCAGGTACACCTTGTACCCGTTGTCGCGGGGCGGGTTGTGGCTGGCAGTGACCATCACACCGGCCACGGCCTGCAGGTGAGGGACCGCCCACGCCAGGACCGGCGTCGGTCCGGGCCCGGGCATCAACATCGCCCTCATCCCGAGACCGGCCGCCACCGCCGCCACGTCCCGGGCGAAGGCATCGCTCTTGTGGCGCGCGTCGTAGCCGATGACGATGCCCCGCTCGGCCGCCTCCGGCGCTGTGGCCAGCAGGTGGCGCACCAGGCCCGCTGTCGCCCGCCGCACCGTCACCCGGTTCATGCGCATCGGCCCGGCGGCGATCTCCCCCCGCAGCCCGGCGGTGCCGAACTGGAGCCGCCCGGCGAAGCGCTCGGCCAGCGGTGCGCTGTCGCCCGCGCATGCGGCGGCGACCAGCTCGGACAGCTCGGCGCGGGTGTCCGGGTCGGGATCGACGGCCAGCCACGCCATCGCGGCGTCGAGCAAGCCAGCCGGCTCGCGCGCGGACCCCGCGGACCGATCGGCGGGAGGTTGGTTCATCAGCCCGGCAGGCAGTCGTCCCGCAGGTAGCCGAGGATGTTCTCGTTGGCTTCGCGGAATTCGCTCGTGGCCAGCTCCCGTCCGCCCTCCACCACGCCCTGTTCGGCGATGGCGCCGAAGGCGTCGGCGACGACGGCGAGATCGTCCTGCAGGTCGTCGGGCAGTTCGTCGGCCAGGCCCTCCAACGTCTCCTGTGCGTTGGTCGCGGCGTCCTCACCCTGGATGGCGGTCGCCGCCAGGCTGCCGTAGGCCCGCAGGATCTCCCCGCAGCGCGCCAGGCCGCCGCTGCCACCGGAACCGTCCGACCCGGTCCCGCCCGGCTCGCCGCCCGAACCGTCCCCTGTCCCCGGGACCCCGATCTCCACGTCTGGGCCGTCGTCGCCGCACGCCACCAGGCCTCCGGCGACGACGGCGAGCGCGAGGGCGAGGTGCCGGAACCGTGGGGCCATGGGAGCGATGGTACCCAGCGACCGCGGGCGAGGAACCTCAGACCAGTCGGCGCAGTGGCACCGACGGCCGGGCGCCGACATGGCTGATGACCTCGGCCGCCGCCACGGATCCGAGCCGCCCGCACTCGGCCAGATCGGCCCCGTTCGAGTAGCCGAACAGGAAGCCGGCGGCGTACAGATCGCCCGCGCCGGTCGTGTCGACGACTTTGGCCACCGGTTCGGCCTTCACTGCGATGACGTCCTCCGCGGTCACGACGAGCGAGCCCTCGGCGCCCACCGTCACCACCGCGAGCTCGCAGTCGCGGCGCACCTGACGGACCGCGTCGTCCAGATCCGCGACCTCGTACAGCGCGAGCACCTCGTCGTCGTTCGAGAACAGGATGTCCACCTCGTCGCGAACGAGGGCGAGGAAGTCGTCGCGGTGGCGGTCGACGCAGAACGAGTCCGAGAGCGTGAGCGACACCTTGCGCCCCGCCCGGTGCGCCACCTCCGCCGCCTTGCGGTAAGCGCGCTTGGCCTCGGGCCGGTCGTACAGGTAGCCCTCCATGTAGACGACCTGGCCGGAGACCGCCACCTCCGTGCTGACGTCGTCGGGGCCCAGCAACGACGACACGCCCAGGAAGGTGTTCATCGTCCGCTGCGCATCCGGGGTGACCACGATCAGGCAGCGGCCGGTCGGAACGTCGGCACGCGACGGCGCGTTGGGGAACGCCACACCTTCCGCGTGGAGGTCGTGGCGGAACGCCTGTCCGAGACCGTCGGGCGCCACCTTCCCGATGTAGGCCGCCGTCCCCCCGAACGACGCCACGCCGCACATCGTGTTGGCCGCCGAGCCCCCCGACATCTCGATCGGGGCGATCATCGCGGCGTGGAGGGCGAGCGCCCGCTCGGCCTCGATGAGGGTCATCGAGCCCTTCACCAGGGTGTGCTCCTCGATGAACCGGTCGTCGTGGTGGGCGATGACGTCCACCAGCGCGTTGCCGATGCCGACGACGTGGTAGCGGGCCGGCGTCGCCGCCCCCCGCTCCGCGCTGCGATCCGATCCGGGATCGTCCGCTGCGGCTGGCACGACGAGGGAGGCTAGTGCCCGAAGGCGTTCCAGCCGCCGCCGCTACGCTCGACCGCCATGTCGACGAACCCCCACCGCCTCCCGCGCGCCGTGCACCCCGAGCGGTACGACATCGTGCTGGAGCCCGACCTCCCCGCCGCCACGTTCCGGGGCACCGTCGACATCGCGCTCGTGGTGGACGAGCCGGCCGGGGAGCTCGTCTGCAACGCCGCCGACCTGGTGCTCGAGCAGGCCACGCTCACCGTCGACGGCACGTCCGCGCCGCTCACGTGGACCCACGACGACGAGTACGAACGGGTCAGCTTCGCCCTACCGGAGCCGCTGCCCGCGGGCGCCGGCGCCCGGCTGTCGATCGCCTTCGCCGGCACGCTGAACGACAAGCTGCGGGGCTGGTACCGCTCCCGTTTCAAGGACGATGACGGTGTCGAGCACACCATTGCCACCAGCCAGATGCAGGCCACCGACTGCCGGCGTGCCTTCCCGTGCTGGGACGAGCCGGACTTCAAGGCTGTCTTCGCGGCGACGATCGTGGCGCCCGGCGACCTGCTCGCCATCTCGAACGGCCCCGAGGTCGCGCGTGAGGAGCGGCCCGATGGCCGCCACGCCGTCCGTTTCGCCGACACCATGCCGATGTCGACCTACCTGGTCGCCTTCATCGCCGGTCCGCTCGAGGCCACCCCGCCCCGCGCTGTCGGACAGGTGCCGATGCGCATGGTGCACGTGCCCGGCAAGGACCACCTGACCGGCTTCGGCCTCGAGGTCGGCGCGTTCGCGCTCCAGTGGTTCCAGGACTACTACGGCATCCCCTACCCGTCCGACAAGGTCGACCTCGTGGCCCTACCGGACTTCGCCGCCGGCGCCATGGAGAACCTCGGATGCATCACCTTCCGGGAGAGCGTGCTGCTCGTCGACCCGGACCGGGCGACCCAGAGCGAGGAACAACTTGTCGCCGACGTGGTGGCGCACGAGCTCGCGCACATGTGGTTCGGCGACCTGGTCACGATGCGGTGGTGGAACGGCATCTGGCTCAACGAGGCCTTTGCCACCTTCATGGAGGTGGCGGCGTGCGACGCCTTCCGGCCGGACTGGAAGCGGTGGGAGACGTTCAGCCTGGAGCGCACGGCGGCCTTCGAGACCGACAGCCTGGCCAGCACGCGGCCGGTGGAGTTCGAGGTCGTCTCACCTGAGGACGCCGACGGCATGTTCGACGTGCTCACCTACGAAAAGGGCGGCGCGCTCCTCCGCATGCTGGAGCAGTACCTCGGGGCGGAACGGTTCCGGGACGGCATCCGCCACTACCTCGGTAAACACAGCTACGGCAACACCGAGACCTCGGACCTGTGGGACGCGCTGGAGGCGACCTCGGGCGAGCCGGTCCGGCGCATCATGGACAGCTGGATCTGGCAGGAGGGCTACCCCCTCGTGAGCGCGTCGCTCTCCGCCGACGGAAGCTCGCTCACGTTGCGGCAGCGGCGCTTCCTCTTCGGCGACGGGCTGCGGGAGGACGGCACCCCGGTGCCGGAGGCCCGCTGGGCGGTCCCCGTGCAGGTCCGACAGGTCGCCGCCGGCGATGGGCCACCCTCCGCGCAGGGGGTCGCCGCGCAGGAGGTCAAGGTCCTCCTCGACGGGGACGAGGCGACGGTGGCGTTGCTCGATCCCGAGGCCGTCGTCGTCGTCAACAGCGGCGCACACGGCTTCTACCGCGTGGCGTACGACGACGAGCTGCGGCTCCGAGTGGCCGGCGTGGCCCAGCGGGAGCTGTCGACCGTCGAGCGCTACAGCCTCGTCGACGACACCTGGGCCGCGGTGGTGGCCGGATCCACCGACGCCAGCGCGTTCTGCGAGCTCGTGGCCAACTTCTCCGAGGAGCCCGACGTCGCCGTCTGGCGCGCCATCACCGCGGGTCTGGCGTGGTGCGACCGGCTGCTCGACGGTGCACCGCGGGGGCAGTTCCGGGCCTTCGTCCGCGAGCTGGTCGGGCCCCGCCTGGCCACCGTCGGTTGGCAGGCCGAGCCGGGCGAGGACGATCTCGTCGGGGAGCTGCGGGGCCTGCTCATCCGCACGATGGCGGTGATGGGCGACGACGTCCCCGCGCAGGAGCACGCCGCGGACGTGCTCGACCGGCACCTGCGGGACGGGGAGGCAATCGACCCGCCGGTCGTGGCCGCCGTCGTCACCGTTGCCGCCGCGACGGGCGGCGAGGAGCGCTACGAGCAGTTCGTGGAGCGCTTCCGGGAGGCCGACACCCCCCAGGACCAGTTGCGGTACCTGTACGCCCTGGCCGACTTCGACGACGAGGACCTGATGACGCGCACGCTCGACTTCCTCCTCGGTCCCGAGGTGCGCACCCAGAACGCGCCCTACGCGCTGGCTCGTTGCATCCTCAACCGGGAACGCGGTGACCAGGCCTGGCGCTTCGTCCGGGAGCACTGGGACCACGCCAACACCGCCTTCCCCAACGCGTCGATCGTGCGCATGGTGGACCCGGTCAAGACGCTCACGCGCCCCGAGCAGCAGGCTGACGTGGCGGCCTTCTTCGCCGAGCACGGCATCCCGCAGGCCGCCAAGACACTGCAGCAGGTGCTCGAGCGCCAGCGGGTCAACGTCTCGTTGCGGGAACGCGAGGCGTCGACGCTGGCCACGCGCTTCGGAGCGTGACGAGCGCCGCCGACCCCAGGGTCGAGGTCTTCGCCGTCGAGCCGGCCGCGGCTCAACTCGTCGTCCGCGCCGAGCACGACGGGGACAACGCGGTGTCCGTCGGGACCCGCTCCGCGCTGGTGAGCGTGCACGACGGGGTCGGCGCCGTCGTGCTCGACGGCCTGGACGCGGACACGTCCTACGCCGTGACCATCAACGGCCGTCCGGCGACGACGCTCCGCACGCTGCCCGCTCCACCCGGGCAGTTCCTGGGGCGCTTGGCCACGGTGTCCGACATGCACATCGGCGAGACGGGTTTCGGGCGGGCGCCCCGCCTGCACCTGTCGGCCGACGCCGTCGAGCGCGCACCCGGTCGTGTGCCTGCGGGCCGCGCTGGCGGAGCTCGTCGCCTGGGGCGCCGAGAGCCTCGTGGTGAAAGGCGACCTCACACACGACAGCCGCGCCGCCGAGTACGACCTCGCCGGTGAGCTGCTGGCCGCGTGCGGGCTGCCGCTGTGGGTGATCCCCGGCAACCACGACGGCGGGAACCATCGCCACGACGACGGGTCCGAGCACCTCGCCCGCCATCAGATCGTGCTCCACGAGGAGACGACCGCCGCGGAGCTCGCCGGCCTCCAGGTGGTGCTGGCCAACACCGTCCATCCCGGCCGCGAGCACGGGTTCGCGCCGCTCGACGACGCGCCGCTCTTCGAGCTACTGGGCCAGGGGCGGCCCACGCTGCTGGTCCTCCATCATCAGCTGATGACGACGCCGTTCCCGTACTACCTGCCTCCGGGGATCTACGGCCCAGCGGCCAAGCGCCTGCTCGACCGGATCGCCGCCACCAACCCGGCCACCATGGTCACCACCGGCCACACCCACCGCCACCGCCGGCGCCGCCACGGCCCGGTCATGATCAGCGAGGTCGGTTCGACGAAGGACCACCCGGGCACGTGGGCCGGCTACCTGGTCTATGAGGGTGGCATCGTGCAGACGGTGCGCCGGATCATGGACCGCGAGGCCCTGGCCTGGACCGAGGACACCCGCCGCTCAGCCCTCGGCGCCTGGGGCCGCTGGTCTCCCGGCCGCCTGACCGACCGCTGCTTCACCCACCCCTGGCCCTCGCGCTGAGCTGCGCTCGGCGAGCGCGGGAAAACCTTGCCGACCTTGCCCAGCAGGTAGTCACCGTAGGTGCCCTCCCAGTGGTGGACACTGGCCCCGTCCCAGCGGGTCCCGGCGTCATCCGACGGCGACTCGCCGACAAGCGGCACCGGTCGCACGAGGGCGTCCCAGCCCGGATCGAAGAAGAACGGGAACGAGAGGCGGTCCCGCCCGCTCGAGTTGCGGACGCGGTGGGGCGTGGACCGGTAGCGGCCTCCCGTCATGCGATCGAGCATGTCGCCGATGTTGCAGACGAGCACCCCGGGGAGGGCGGGGACGTCGAGCCAACCGGCCGGGCCGCGGACCTGGAGCCCACCGGAGGCGTCCTGGGCCAGGATGGTCAGGAGCCCGTAGTCCGTGTGCTCCCCCACCCCCCAGCCGTCCTCGTCCGTCGGGGGATAGCGGAAGACGCGGAAGAGGACCGTGGGCTGGCGGGTCAGGTCCTCCTCGAACCACTCCGGCGCCAGGCCGAGTCCCAGGGCTACCCCGCGCATGAGCGTCGCGGCCAGCGCTGCCATCTCCGCCATCCAAGCCAGCACCGACCGCGCGAACTCCGGCCTCCCGGCCGGGAACAGGTTGGAGCCGTGCAGCGGGAGCCCGGCGCGGACGCGAGGGTCCGTGGCGTCGAGCTCCTCACCGAAGTACAGGCCCTCCTTGCCGTCGGGCCGGCCCGAGGTCAGCTCGCCGCCCAGCGGGAACCAGCCCCGCCACGCCGCCCCCGCCCGGACCATCGCGATCTCCGCCTTCTCGTCTTCGGGCCGGGCGAAGAAGCGCCGCGCCTCCTGATCGAGCGAGGCCAGCACGTCGAGCGGGGCGCCGTGGCCGGAGACGCAGAAGAAGCCGACCTCCCGGCAGGCGCGGTCGATCGCCGCCGCCACGTCCTCGGTGCCTTCCGCACCGGCGCGCAGCGGGCCGATGTCGATGACGGGCACCTCGTTCATCACGGCGGCGGAGGGACGACCGCCGACGAGGGGGGCGGGGGCGGCGGGACGACAACGGCAGGCGATGGGGGCGGCAGCGGGGCCGGCACTTCGAGGTGGGCGCGCCGCCACGCGGCCGCGTTCAGGACGGGCGACGCGGCCAGGATCCGGCCGATGACGTAGGACCACAGGAGGATCGACAGCGACCCGCCGATCGCGCCGAAGGCCTCCGATTTGCTCTGGAACGACCGGGAGATCCACACGACGGTGAACACGTGCAGCGCCTCGACGCCGACCCCTACCAGGATCGCGCCGGGCAGGAAGTCCTGCCAGGTCGCGCCGTCCGGATGCGGGAAGACCCTCCACGACGCGAGGAGCCACAGGCCGGCGGGTACGGCCATGTAGAGCGCCGTCCCCACCAGCCAAGCCGCGAAGGAGTTGTCCTCGAGCACGCTGAGGAGTTGCACGAGCACGAGGCTGAGGAGGACGGCGAGAAGCGTGCCGCCGACCAGCTTCATCGAGTTCCGGCGCCGGGTCCTGGGAAGGAGCCACACGAGTTGATGCACCACGGTGAGCACCTTGATGAACGCCCGGGTGCCGGAGAAGAGAGCGATGCCGCTGATGCCGAGCAGGGTGAGCCGGGTCCAGAGCGACTCGTTGCCGACATCGGTGATGGTGCCCGCGAGGAGCCCGGTGATGTTGGCGTCCGCGAGCAACTCAGGCGTGCTCCTGCCCAGCGCCTCGGCCACGAAGCCCGCCACGGCCACGAGGAAGAACACGAATGGGACCACGAAGAGGAAGACGCGGAAGGCGACCGCGCCGGCCAGGAGCGAGCCCGCCACACGGGCGTCCTGCTCGTACGAGCGGAAGGCGACGTCGATGATGACCGAGCCGGGTCGCAGGGCCTCCGCCCGGGAGAGCAGGTCTTCGCCTCGGGCCTTCGCCCTGCTGATCGCCTCCTCCCTGCGGTCCTTGAGGCCGCGCCTGTCCTCGGCTTTGCGATCTGCCATTTGCGGTCACCGTACCTCCGGAGCTCGTGGCGGACCGAGGGCGGCCTCCACGGCTGCGCCCCATGCGACCCTGGCCTCCACGGTCGCCACCGAGAACACGGGCACGGCGATCGACGTCACCCCGGCGGCCCGCCCCCGGGACGCCACTGCCTGGGGGTCGGCATCGGCGCCGCTGAGCAAGAGGTCTCCCAGTACGGCGTCGGGCACCAAACGGCGCGCTGCGCCGCCGTCCCCCGCCACGACGGCGCGCCGGATGCGCTCCAGGACGTCACCGTCAAGCCCCCATCGCTCGAGCACACCGGGCCCGGCGTTGAGCACGGCGTAGATGGCGACGTCCGTGACGTCAGCCTCGCGGTCGTCCGGGAGCGCCGTGAGCGGAGCCCAGACCACCTCCGGCCCGCCGTCGGAACGGTCTGCGGCGCTCTCGCCGATCACGTCGCTGACACGGTCCAGGTCACTGCCGGCCGTCGCCCAGATCAGGGCCTGATCGGCGTGGCGGCCGGCGGTGCGCAGCATCCCGTCGTGCCCACCGGCCACAAGGACGGGCAGCGAAACGAGCGGCATGTCGAGGCGGCGACCGCTGTCAGGATCCAGGGGGAGGCCGGCGGCGACCGCGCGCACCAGCTCGATGAGCGCCGCCGTCCTGGCCGGAGCATCCCGGCGGTCCACCTTGGCGGCCAACCGGGCCTCGCTGCCTCCTGCCGCCAACCCCAGGAAGACGCGGGGGCCGGCCACCTCCTGCAGCGTGGCCAAGGCGGCGACGGTGAGGAACGGGTGCCGCAGGTACGGGTTGGTCATGGCCGGGCCGAGCACCAGGCGGCTGGTGGCGCCGGCGGCCACGGTGAGCAGGACCCACACGTCCCGCCACCAGAACGCGTCAGCCAGCCCCAGCCAGCGAGCGCCGGCACTCTCTGCGGCGCCCGCCAGCTCCTCGACCGCGGCCACGCTCGGGTTCTTCAGATGGCCGATCACCCCGGGCATCGCACCCTCCCTCCAGCTCGCGGCCCGCTCCATGCGAGCATTGGCACCGTGGTCTGGATACGAACCGTCCCGTGGGACGAGAGCGACGGGGTCCTGCGGGCGGCGTACGACTGGCAGGCGTCGCGGCTGGGCGAGCCGGCCGAGTTCACGATGCTGGGCAGCCTGTACCCCGAGGTGGTCGAGGAGCGACTGCGGTTGTACCGGGTGGTCGAGGGCTGCCCGAGCGACCTGACCGCCGAGGAGCGCGTGCTGGCCGCCTTCGTCACGTCGCTGCTCAACGGCACCGCGCACTGCGCGTCCGGGCTCCGCCATCGCCTGCTGGCGCTCGGTTGGACATCGGACGAGATCGCGCCGATCGAAGCGGGACCCGCCGAGGCGCGGACCGGCTCATCGCGGCTCGACGCCGTCGTCGCCCACGCGGTCCAGCTCACGACCGACCCTGCCGGCGTCAGCGCAGCAGACATCGACGGGCTGCGCTCGGTGGGCCTGGGTGACCTCGAGGTGCTCGATCTCAACAACGTCGTTGCCTACTACAACTACATCAACCGCGTCGCCAACGGGCTCGGCCTGACGACCACGCTGAACCCGCACGACGCGCTGCACGCCCTGCCCGGCGACACGACTCCTTGAGGTCGGGCCCCGCCAGGACCCCGCGCGTACGGCTCAGCCCAGCAGGCCCACGGTGGTGAGGGTCGGGACGACGTACTCGCCCAATGCCTCGACGGCGGCGCACGACGAGCGGTCGTCCTGCCCCGGGATGAGCGAGACGTCGGCCACCCTGAGGTCCGCATAGCGCGCCAGTTCGGTGGCCAGGAAGTCGACCGGCCCGGTCAGGGCCTGCCAGTCCACACCGTCCGCCCGCGACGCGACGCGGTCGAGCCCGATGCGGATGCGCACGCCGAGGAGCCCGCCGCCCCCGTCCCACCAGCGACGGGCCAGCGGCGCGAGGTCGTCCGGTGAGAGGCGCGACGCCTGGAAGGGAAGCCCGCGGTCGAGCACGCGATCCATCGTGGCGCGGGCTCCGGCCAGCCAGATGGGCGGACCCCCGGCCGTCGAGGGCCCGGGTGCGAGGGCCGCGGGGACATGGACGAACGGCCCGTCGTGCGCCTCCCCGGCGAACGCGGCGACCAGGCCGTCGAGCCCGTCGTCGAAGCGCACACCACGCTCGGCATGGTCGAGACCGCGGGCGGCGGACTCGGCGGCCCAGAAGCCGGGGGCCACCGCGAGCACGAACCGGCCATCGCTGACGTGGTCGAGCGTCATGGCCTGCTTGGCCAGCCACGTCACGTCGCGCAGGGGGAGGACCGCGGCACTGAGACCGAGCCGAGCCGTAGGGAACCTCCCGGCCAACCACGCCAGCTCGGTGACGGGCTCCATGGCGCCCGACCAGGTCGGGAAGTCGGGGTTGTGCAGGAGCCCGTCACCCAGCCAGAGGGTGTCGATCCCTCCCTGCACGCCCAGCGCGGCCAGTGCCTCCACCCCGGCCCGGCTGGAGGCGAACGGTGACAGGCCCAGGCGCACCGGGCCATCGTGGTCCACCCGTAGGCTCGCCCGCCATGTCCGCGTCGTCTGCGTCGTCCGCGTCGCGGATCAACTCGGCCGACAAACCTGGCTTCGGCTTGTGGTTGTTCCCCGACCACGACGCGGGGACACTGGCCGACGTGGTCGTCGAGGCGGAGAGCGCCGGCCTCGACGAGGTGTGGTTCGGCGACGAAGGCCCGGCGCGCGACCCGGTCGTCACCCTGGCCGCCGCCGCGCCCCGCACGTCCACAGTGGGGCTCGGGGTTGCCGTCACCAACCCCTATCTGCGCCACCCGGCGGCCACGGCATCGGCCTTCGGCACGCTGGCCGAGCTGGCGCCGGGCCGGGTGGTGCTCGGTCTGGGTGCCGGTGGCGGCCTGGCACTCGGGCCGGTCGGCGTCGAGCGCGAGCAGCCCTACACGCGCGTGACCGAAGCCGTGCGCATCGCGCGGGCGGTGCTGTGCGGCACCTCGACCGACGGGTACACGGTGCCGCCCCACGCCATCCGGGCTCCGGACGTCCCGATCTTCATCGGCGCCCGGGGTGAGCGGCTCAACCGCCTCGCCTCCGAGGTGGCCGATGGCGTGTTCCTCGGCGGCGTCCCGCTGCCCATGACGGCGACGACGCTGGAGTGGGCGCGCTGGCGGCGTCCCGTCGCCGCCGCCATCTACCCCAACGTGGCGTTCAACGGAGACGAGGCGGAGGCGATCCGCCCCAAGCTCGTGTATGCGTTCACCGACGGTCCAGCGCGGACGTCGTCGATGCTCGGGGTGAATCCGGACGCCGCGGCGCGCGCGGCGATGGCGCTCGCTGAGGGAGACGACGGCCCGGCCCGCGCGGTCATCGACGATCGCGTGCTGGACGCCCTCCTCGTGACGGGCACGATCGAGGAGATCGGACGGCAGCTGGCCGGCCTGGCCCGCCAGCACGGAGCGACCAGCGTGGGCGTGGCCTACATCGGCCAGGACCCCCGTGGCGTCCTGGAACCTGTGGCCGCCGCGGCGTGGGCTTTCCGCCGAGCCGTCGCCTGACGGTACGTTGCTCCGATGGACGCCGGGATGGACGCCGGGATGGACCCCGGCGCGGACATGGGGATCGGCGGGGCCTCGCCCGAGGGCTATGGGTTCCGCACCCGGTCGGTGCACGCGGGCGGACGGCCCGATCCGGCGACGGGCGCCCGGGCGGTGCCCATCTACCAGACAACGAGCTTCGTGTTCGAGGACGCACTCGACGCCCAGACGCTGTTCGCGCTGCAGAAGTTCGGCAACATCTACAGCCGCATCGCCAACCCGACGGTCGCTGCGTTCGAGGAGCGGATGGCCAGCCTCGAGGGCGGCCTCGGCGCGGTCGCCACGGCGAGCGGGCAGGCCGCCGAGCTGCTGGTGTTCATCGGCCTGGCCGGCGCCGGCGAGCACCTCGTGGCGTCGTCCCGGCTCTACGGCGGGACGCGGACCCTGCTGGACGTGACGCTGCGCCGCCTCGGAATCGACACGACGTTCGTCGACCGTGACGAGCCCGACGCCTTCGCCGCCGCCGTCGGCCCGACCACGAAGGCCATCTACACGGAGGTCATTGGCAACCCGTCCGGGTCCGTGTCCGACCTGGCCGGCCTGGCCGAGGTCGCCCACGAGCACGACATCCCGCTCGTGGTCGACGCCACGCTGGCCACCCCGGCCCTCTGCCGGCCCATCGAGCACGGGGCCGACATCGTCGTCCACTCCGCCACCAAGTTCCTCGGCGGCCACGGGACGTCCATCGGCGGCGTGGTCGTCGAGTCCGGCCGGTTCAACTGGGCCAACGGGAAGTTCCCGCTCATGACCGAGCCGGTGGCGTCGTACGGCGGGCTGTCCTGGTGGGGGAACTTCGCAGAGTACGGCTACCTCACGCGCCTGCGGGCCGAGCAGCTCCGGGACGTGGGGGCGACCATGTCGCCGTTCAACGCCTTCCTCTTCCTGCTCGGTCTCGAGACCCTGCCGCTGCGGATGGAGGTCCACGTCGAGAACGCCCGCATCGTGTCCGCGTTCTTGGAGGGGCACCCGGCGGTGAGCTGGGTCGCCTACGCCGGCCTGGCCTCGTCGCCGTGGTACGACCGGGCCCAGCGCTATCTGCCGGCGGGGCCAGGCGCGGTGTTCTCGTTCGGAGTGGAGGGCGGTCGCAAGGCCGGCGAGCGCTTCATCGAGGGCGTGCAGCTGGCCAGCCACCTTGCCAACGTGGGCGACGCGAAGACCCTCGTCATCCATCCGGCCAGCACGACCCACGCCCAGCTCGACGACGACGCCCTGGCGGGCGCGGGCGTGTCACCCGAGCTCATCCGCCTCTCGGTCGGGATCGAGGACGCCGACGACATCTGCCGCGACCTGGACCAGGCATTGCGCACGGCAACGGCATGAGCGAGCGCAGCGAGCGAGGGCCGGCCAGCCGAGCGAGCGATAGCGAGCCGGCAGGCGATGGGGTCCGGGGGCGCAGCCCCCGAGAGGTACCGGCATGAGCGAGCGCAGCGAGCGAGGGCGAGCCAGCCGAGCGAGCGATAGCGAGCCGGCAGGCAATGGGGTCCGGGGACGCAGCCCCCGAGAGGTACCGGCATGACGACCCAATCCGCGACACGATCGACCACCTGGGTCAACCCCGGTGCGCCCGAGCGCCAGCGCATCCTGCAGCGCACCGGCTCGGTGGCGATGGTCGGCGCTTCGCCGAACCCAGCCCGGTCCAGCTACTTCGTGTTGACCTATCTCCGTGCCGACTCCGACTTCCGGCTGTACCTCGTGAACCCCACGCTGCCGGAGGGCACCGAGATCCTCGGGCTGCCCGTCTACCCGAGCCTGGACGCCCTGCCCGAGATCCCCGATCTGGTCGATGCCTTCCGCCGGGTCGACGATCTGCCGACCGTGGCCGACGAGGCCATCGCCGCCGGCGCCAAGACGCTGTGGTTCCAGCTCGGGCTCCGGCACGACGGCGCCGCGCAGAAGGCCCACGACGCCGGGCTGACCGTCGTGGCCGACCGCTGCCTGAAGATCGAGCACGCCCGCTTCCACGGCGGGCTGCACCTCGCCGGCTTCGACACCGGCGTCATCAGCTCCCGCCGGTACTGATCCCGTCGGAGCCCTCGGTCGCCCACCGCAGGCCCCGCCGCAGGAGCTCGTAGAACTCGGGCCGCTCCCAAGCCCATCGATCGACGGTCGGCCACCAGCTCCCGCGGTGCGGCGGAGCGACCATGTCGTAGTGCCCTCGGCAGTGTCCGAGCGTCAGGTAGAGCACGCAACCCTCACCCAACGGCCGCCGGTACATGACCAGGCGGGGCTCGTCGTCGGGCCAGGACGCTTCGGCGAAGCCACGAGTGGTTCCCGTCCAGCGGGTCTCCAGGAGGGGCTCGATCTGACCGTGGTACTCGCAGAGGTAGAGCTCGTCCTTGACCTCGAAGGTACCGATGCCGGCCACGAGTGGGTCCTCCTCCGCCCCGGGGGAGACGGTGACCGTGTACGGCTCGATCGTGGGATGGGAAAGGAACTGGCTGCCAAGGGTGTCCGCAAACATCGGAAACGCGCGCGGGGTGGTGAACGGGCTCTGCCCGAGCTCCGGCGGCGGGTCGATGGCGTTGTTGGTCCCGTGCAGCGCGAGCCAGTGGCCGCCTGCCTCCACCCACGCCCGAAGCGCTTCCTGCTGCTCCAGGTCGGGTCTCACGTCGCACGTGTAGGTGACGAGGAAATCGCCCGGGCTCAGCGCGTCGACATCCCGGTAGTCGGATGCCACTTGCACCCGAACCCTGTCGTCCTCGGCGAGCAGCTTCAACAGCTCCAGCCGCGCGAAGTCGAAGTCATGCCACTTGCCCCCGCACACCAGCAGTGCATCGACCCGGCCGGTCGCGTGCTTCATCGCTCTCCCTCCCCGGCGTGCTCGGCCAGCAGCCGCTCGACGACGATGGCTACCCCATCTTCGTCGTTGCTGGCCGTCACCTCGTCCGCCACTGCCTTGGTCTCCGGGCCGGCGTTCCCCATGGCGACACCGAGCCCGGCCCAGGTCAGCATCTCGTGGTCGTTGAGCCCGTCGCCGAACGCCACGACCTGCTTCCGGTGGAGTCCGAGCCGCTCGCTCAGCTCGACCAGGCCCCGCCCCTTGTGCACGCCGGGCGCGGTGAGCTCGACGCTGCCGGGCAGTCCGGACGGGGTCACCGCCACGCCCTCGGGGAGCACCGGAGTGATCTCGGCCAAGAGCGCGAGCGAGTCGAGCCCGTCGACGAACACCACGACGCTGTGGACCGCCTCGGTCGGGTCGGGCAGGGCGTCGGCGACGGCCACGCCCTCCGTCCGCGAGAGCGGGGCGAGCGTCTCGAACCCCGCCTCCCGGAAGAAGCCCGTCGCCGTCGTCACCGCGAGCCCCAGGCCGGGCACGGCGCGCCGAGCACGCAGGATGGCGTCCACGGCCACCGGTCCGGGCAGGCTGGCCTGGTAGAGCACGGTGCCGGTGCCGGTGTCGGCCACGGTGGCGCCGTTGGCCGCTACCACGTACCGGCCGAGACCGAGGTCGTGCACCACCGGCAGGGCGATCGGCAACGGGCGGCCGGTCACCAAGGCCACGTGCCAACCGGCGCCCTCGGCCCGGGTGAGGGCCCGCCGGTTCCGGTCGGTCAGCGCCTCGGCCGAGGTCAGCAGCGTGCCGTCGACGTCGAGGGCGAGCAGCCGGGTCACCGGGCGGCGGCGAGAGCCGGAGCGAGGCGGTCCGGTAGCGCCAGCCAGGCCTCGGGGCTGGAGACCTCGGACCAGAAGTTGGCGTCGAGGATCACCGCCACCACCCCGGCGGCGGCCGAGGCGGCCACCTGCTCCGCCAGCTCGTCGATCGACAGCGTGCGGAGGTTCCCGACCGCCACGGGCGGCTGCACGAACATGTTGCGGTACATCTGGAGCGGCGGGAGGTGCTCGGGCCGCATCTCGGCGAGGCGGCCCAGGATCTCCACGTGCTCCTCGAGCGTCCCGGACGCGGGCGTCCAGATGTCGAAGCGCTCCGCCGTGCGCCGCAGCCCCGCCTCCGAGCGCATGCCCGACATCAGCCGCGGGCGGGGATCCTGGAACGGCTTGGGACGGACGTCGGCCTCGGGGATCGAAAAGAACCGACCCTCGAACGACACCGGATCTGGACCCCAACAGGCGACCAGCGCGTCGACGAGCTCGTCGCAGCGCGCGCCCCGCGTGCGGGGATCGACGTCCATCTGCGCGTGCTCGTCGTCCGACCAGCCGACGCTGAAGCCCACGACGAGGCGGCCCTCCGAGAGGATGTCGAGGGTGGACAGCCGCTGCGCCAGATCGACCGGGCGGTGGTACCCGGCCACCAGGACGCTGGTGCCGAGGGTCGCCTCCGACGTCCAGGCCGCGGCGGCGCCGAGCGTCTCCAGCGGCGCCATGATGCTGCGGTACCGCTCCGGGATAGCGAGGCCCGGGCGGGCGGCGTACCCCGAGATCGGGTGGCGCGGGTAGAAGAGGTGCTGCTGCACCCAGAACCCGCGAAACCCCAGCTCCTCGGCGCGCTCGCAAAACCCCTGCAGGACGCCCCGCGTGACCTGGCCCCCCAGCTGCGGCAAGCTCAGGCCCACCTGCATCACGCTCAGTTACTATAGTCGGAGAACAGTTGTTGGCCCGCAGCGGCAGCGCGGGAGCCGGGAGGAGCGCCGGATCACGTGTCAGAGCAGATCGAAGGCCCCTTGCATATCGAGGACGTGGCGACGTTCGCGGCGCGGGCCGGGCAGTGGCTGCGCTCGGTGCGGCCGCCCCGGAAGGCCGGTACCCGTCATTGGGGCGAGGGCGAGTTCGACGTCACCGTCTTCCACGACCTCGAGCCCGAGGTCGAGTTGGCGCTCCTCGCCGAGCACGTGGCCTGGCACCACGAGAAGCTGGACGCGGGGTTCGGTGCCATCGCGGCGCCCGTCGAGTACGGCGGCGCGGGGCTGACGCCCACCCACGATCGTGCCTTCACCGAGCTCGAAGCCGGCTACGACGTGCCGAACGATCATGAGCTGTTCGCGGTGACGACCCACCTCGTCGCCCCCACGATCGCCGTTTACGGCACACCCGAGCAGAAGGAGCGCTTCGTCCGGCGCTTCCTCCGCGCGGACGAGTTCTGCTGCCAGCTCTTCTCGGAGCCGGGCGCCGGGAGCGACCTGGCCGGTCTGGCGACCCGCGCCGTCCGCGACGGCGACCACTGGGTGCTCGACGGACAGAAGGTCTGGACGTCCAACGCCCGTATCTCGCCCTGGGGCCTCGCCATCTGCCGGACCGACCCGGACGTCCCCAAGCACGCGGGGCTCACGGCGTTCCTGGTGCCCATCCCCAGCCCCGGCCTGGAGGTGCGTCCCATCAAGCAGATGAACGGCGGTGCCTCCTTCAACGAGGTGTTCTTCGATCACACGTCGATCGCCGACGAGCTGCGCATCGGTCCGGTCGGGGACGGTTGGAAGGTGGCGCTGACGGTGCTCGGCTTCGAGCGGGAGACGAGCGGATCGTCGGGACGCCGGGGCGGGGACTTCCAGGACCTGCTCGGCCTCGCCCGGGCGATGAACCGCACGGACGAGCCCGCCGTGCGCCAGGACCTCGCCGGCGTCTACACCCGAGAGAGGAACCTCGAGTGGACGCGGGCCCGCACGGCCGCCGAGGCCGCGGCGGCGCAGCGAGCCGTGGGCCCGGAGGGTTCGGTGGAGAAGCTGCTGTGGACGCAGTCGATGACCGCCGTCTCCGCGGTCGCCGGCCGCCTTCTCGGCGCGGCGCTCACCGCGGACACGGGCGAGTGGGGCACGTTCGCCTGGAACGACCACGTGCTCGGCGCGCCGGGCTACCGCATCGCCGGCGGGTCCGACGAGATCCAACGCAACATCATCGGCGAGCGGGTGTTGGGCCTGCCCTCGGAGCCCCGCGTCGACCGCGATATCCCTTTCAGCAAGATCAAGGAAATCGCCGCGCTCAGCGGCCGGTGACACCTCTCACACTCTCGGACGCCGTTCAGGCGACCTGACGATCGTCAGCGACGTCGAGGATCCGCGTCGACACGTCGATCAGCCCGGTGAGCAGGGTGCGATCGGAGTGGGTGTTCAGCGGGCCTTCACCGGCGCGCATGGGGTGGACGAGTGTGGCGAGACCGATGAACGTCCGCGCGGCGAGGGTCTCGCTGGCGTGGCGGGCCGCCGCGGAGCGCCGGTTGCGAGGCGGGATGGGCGGCGAGATGTAGGCGAACGCGCGGGCGACGTGCAGGCTCTCGAACTCGTCTTGGAGCGCACGCGCCCGGGTGGTCGCGCCAGGCAGGTGGTGGTTGACGAGCGCGCCGGCCTCCGGGTTCGTCTCCAACCACCGCCACACGGCGGCGATGACGTGACCGAGGATCTCCGGATCGCCCGGGTCGTCGTCGGCACGAGCAGCGACGACGACCTCGTACATCGACGTCAGCACCTGCCGGAGCGCCGCCTCGAACAGCTCGTCCTTGCCGGCGAAGTGGTAGTACACGGCGGTCGGCGCCACGCCCGCCTCGGCAGCGACCGTCTGGATGCTGGCGTCGGCGAACCCCTGCCTGGCAAACACCGTGATGGCGGCGTTGACAATGGCGCTGCGGCGCGACGGACGGTGGGCGGACCTCTGGTGTTCGTCAGCCATCGGTGTCCTTCCCGACCTAACCGGGCGCGGTCGAATAGTCTGGACCGGATCGCGACCGTGAACAACTCACCTCGCCGGCCCGCGCACCGGCCGTCCCGCCGTTCGGCTGTCATCGACGCCGCCATCGGCCTGTTCGCGACGTATCCCGCGGAGGCGATCACGGTGGCTGACATCGCGGCGGCCGCCAACATGACCGCGGCGGCGGTCTACTACCACTTCCCGTCGAAGGAAGCGGTGCTGCTCGAGGGCTTGCAGTCCTTCACCCGCGAGTACCTGGCCGAGGTGCGGCGCCTGACGCGGGAGACCGACGATCCCGAGTGGGTCTCGAGTCTCGTCACCGAGAGCATGGAGTGGTTGGAGGAGCACCGGCTCGGCGCCACGGTCTTCTTCGCCCGCTCGTCCGGGCTCGACATGACGATCGAGGCGCTCCGGCGCGAGACGCGCATCGAGCAGGTCAACATCTTCACCCGGGCCATCCGCTCCGCCGCGCCTCGCCGGCTGGCCGCGGCCGACGTCGGGGTCATGGCCGTCGGGCTCGTCTCGCTCCTCGAGACGGGGGCCGCCTGTTGGCTCACCCAGGACGCTGTGTTCCGCGGGCTCGGGCGAGCACGGTTCCTCGCCGAAACGGCCGCCCTGGCCGAGCGCATCATCGCCCCGGCCGCACCGGGGCCCGTCACCGTGGACGTGTGACCGTCGCGTGATCCTCGGGTGATCCTCGTGTGACCGAGTGTTGAGCGCTGCGCGAGACTGCCGCGGCCCAACAGAGCAGGAGCCGTGGCATGACGAGCACTCGACCGTTCCGCTTCGGGTTACAGGCCTTCACGGTCAGCTCGGGTAAAGAGTGGCTGGACATCGCCCGCCGGGCGGAGGACCTCGGCTACTGCACGCTCTTCACGACGGACCACTACTTCGGGCCCGGTGACATCTCCGATTCCACCGGTCACCGCCCCGTCGACGTGGCGCCGATCGCCGCCATGATGGCGGCCGCAGGGGTCACGACGGACCTGCGCGTCGGGTGCCGGGTCTTCGCCGTCGACTACCACAACCCCAACGTCCTGGCCAAGGAGCTGGCCACGATCGACTTCCTCACCGAGGGTCGCTTGGAGGTGGGCCTCGGCGCCGGCTGGGTAGCCGCCGAGTACGACGGCCTCGGCATCCCCATGGAGCGGCCCGGTGTCCGCATCGAGCGCCTGGCGGAGACGGTGGCGCTCATCCGCGCGCACTGGACCGGCGAACCGCTGAACATCGACGGGAAGTACGTCCACGCCTCGGGCTTCGCCGGCCGGCCCCTCCCCGTCCAGACGCCGCCCCCGATCATGATCGGCGGGGGCGCTCCACGCGTGCTCCGCACGGCCGGGCGCCTGGCCGACATCGTGAGCCTCAACTTCAACAACGCCACCGGCACGCTCGGGTCCGCGAGCGTCGTCAGCGCCACCCTCGAGAAGACCCAGGAGAAGATCGGCTGGATCCGCGAAGGCGCCGGTGACCGGTTCGACGATGTCGAGCTCGAAGTCGCCGCGTACTTCGCCGCGGTGACGGACGAGCCGGGAGAGACCACCGCCGCCATGGCGGGCCGGTTCGGTGTCGCCCCGGAGGAGCTGGCTGTCCACCCCCACGCCTTGATCGGCACCGTGGACGGGATCTGTGAAGCCCTGCAGCAGCGCCGCGACGAGCTCGGTATCAGCTACGTCACGATCGCCCAGCGCAACATGGAGGAGTTCGGTCCGGTGGTCTCCCGCCTGGCCGGGAACTGATCAAGACATCCGATGGACGAGCAGGAACTCCGGCGGCTGTTGGACCGCCAGGCGATCGTGGACGTCGTGGTGCAGTACGCCACCGGAGTGGACCGGCGCGACTGGGCGTTGTACGCGCGGTGCTTCACCGACCCGTGCGAGTTCGACTTTTCAGGCTGGCGGGGTCAGCCCGCGGTGAAGATGTCACCACACGAGTGGGCCACCAAGGTCCGGGCCACCAACGGGAACTTCGATGCCACGCAGCACCTCTCCACCAACCACGTCGTGACGTTCGAGACCGACGACCGCGCCACGTGCGTGAGCAACATGCACGCCCAGCACTGGTTCAGCGCGGAGCGGCTCGTGGAGCTCAGCCAGCCGGCGGGACCGCCCGTTCCTCCCGGCGGAACCCGTTGGTGCACCCTCGGCGGCTTCTACACGAACACGGTCGTGCGCACGGCGGACGGCTGGCGCATTGCCCGCTGCCAGCTGGATGTCACGTGGACCACGGGCGATCCGTCGATCTTCGACATCGCCCGCTCGCTGGGCGACCCGGCCAGCCGTTCCTGATCCGTTTATAGAGTGAGTATCCATAAAGTAGGCTCGCAAGGCCGGACGACGGGAGGAGAGACCGTGGGCGTTCCTATCAACATCCCGAAGTTGGGGGTCTCGATGTCCGAAGGGACGCTGGTCGAGTGGCTCGTCCAGGACGGCGAGCAGGTGGCCGAGGGCCAGGTGCTCTACCGCATCGAGACCGACAAGGTCGAGAACGACGTCGAGTCTCCCGCCAGCGGCGTCATCCGCATCACGGGCGAGGAGGGCGAGACGTACGACGTCGGCGCCTCGATCGGCGAGATCGAGACCTGACGCTGCGCTGATGGCTCTCACCGCCGCCCGGCTGGCCGTCGAGCGCCCCGACGAGGTCGCGCTGCGAGACGACCGTGTGGCTCTCGGCTGGGCGGAGGTCGACGAGGCGCTGAACCGGGTGGCCAACGGCGCTCACGCCATCGACCTCGGGCCGCATCGCCGTTACGCGGTGTTCGCCGAGAACAGTTCCGAGACCGTCCTCGCCCACCTGGGCGGGTTGCTGGCCGGCGTCTCGACCGTGCCCACCAACTTCCACCTCAACGCCGACGAGCTCGCCTACATCCTCTCGGACTCCGGCGCGGCTGCCCTGTTCGTCGGGCCCGAGACGGTGACCACCGGGCTGTCGGCCGCCGAGCAGGCCGGCGTGCCTTTGGTCATCGGCTGGCGCTGCCCTGAGCTCCCGGGCCTCACGGCGTGGGACCAGTGGCTGGCGCAGGCCCCCACCGACGAGCCGCCGGTCGACCTCCCTCCCCGCCCCAACCTCATGTACACGTCCGGCACGACCGGGCGCCCGAAGGGCGTCGAGCTCCCGCCGACGATGTTCGCGGGCGGCTCCAGCATCACCGAGCACGTCGGGGCGCTGGCCAAGAACGCGTTCGCGGCCTACGGGACCCACCTCGTCATCGGGCCGATGTACCACACGGGCCCGCTGTCGGGCGTCCGGCTGCTGGCCGTCGGGATCCCCATCGTCGTCCTCGGCCGCTTCGACGCCGAGGGCGTGCTGCAGGCCATCGAGACGTACGGCGCGGAGACGAGCGTGATGGTCCCCACTCACTTCGTGCGCCTGCTGGCCCTGCCCGACGAGGTGCGGGCCCGCTACGACGTCAGCTCGGTCAAGTGGGTGGGCCACACGGGCGCCGCCTGCCCGGTCGACGTGAAGCGGCGGATGATCGAGTGGTGGGGTCCTGTCTTCTTCGACGCCTACGGCGCAACGGAGGTGGGGACGACCTGCATGATCACCAGCGAGGAGTGGCTGGAGCACCCCGGCTCGGTCGGCCGGGCCATCCCGCCCTTCTCCTCCGTCGTCGTCGACGACGACGGCAACGAGGTACCGGCGGGCACCGAAGGTCGCATCTACTTCGAGGATGCCACCGGGCGGGGGGTCGTCTACCCGAACGATCCGCAGAAGACGGCCGACGCCCACCTACGCCCGGGCGTCTTCACGCTGGGCGAGATCGGCTACGTGGACGACGACGGCTACGTCTACATCACGGACCGCTTCAGCGACCTGATCGTGTCGGGCGGCGTCAACATCTACCCGGCAGAGGCCGAGCAGGTCCTCATCGAGCACCCCGAAGTGGCCGATGTCGCGGTGATCGGCGTGCCCCACGAGGAGATGGGTGAAGCGGTGAAGGCGCTCGTCGTGGCGGCCGACCCTTCCCGGCCGCCGGCCGAAGCCGACCTCGTCGCCTACTGCCGGGAGCGGTTGGCCGGCTACAAGTGCCCACGCACCGTCGACATCGTCGACACCGTCGGCCGCACCACGATGGGCAAGATCAACAAGCGGGCCCTTCGCGCGCCGTACTGGGACTCGGCCCGCACCATCGGGGGCTGAGTTCTCCGTGGGGGACATGGCCGCCGATCGACTGGTGTCGCTGGCCGCGGGCACGGTTCTCGACATCGGGCCTGCCGAGACCGTCGACGTCGCCGCGGCCAGCGGGTACGGGGCTGTGGGCCTCTGGTTCGATCCTGACACCTGGACCGACGCCACCACTCGGGAGGTGGCCGCCCGCCTGGACGCCACGGGCCTGATCCCGCTCGACATCGAGCCCGTGATCCTCGGCCGGAGCACCGATCCGGGCGACGCGCTGGTTGACACCGCGGCCGAGCTCGGCGTGCAACACGTGCTCGTGGCCAGCGGTCCGGCCTCGCGGGCCGCCGTGGTGGACCGCTACGGCGACCTCTGCCGACGGGCGGAGCCGGCCGGTGTCCGGATCGTGCTCGAGTTCCTCCCCATCTTCACCATCGCCACCCTGGCCGACGCCCTCGGCGTGGTGCACGAGGTCGACTCACCAAGTGCCGGCGTTCTCGTCGACACGCTCCACCTTGCCCGCTCCGGCGGTGGTCCGGCCGACCTGGTCGACGTGCCGCGCGAGCTGCTCCCCTACCTGCAGCTCGCCGACGCCGCGAACCGGCTCGACGACCCGACCCCGGCCCGCCTGCGCGACGAGGCCCTGTACGGGCGACTCCTCCCCGGGCAGGGGGAGCTCCCGCTCGGCGAGACGCTCGTCAGGGTCCCGGACGTACCGGTCTCGGTCGAGCTGCGGTCGCAGGCGCTGATGCAGGCCTTCCCCGATCCGGCCGACCGCGCCCGCGCCGTGCTCGCGGCGACGCAACGCGTGCTCGAGGGCTGAGCTGACCGATCAGATTCCGGAGGTCAGGTTCCGGAGTCAGGTCCCGGAGAGCTTGGCGACGACAGGTCCCATCGGGACCGTGCCGTCGGCCTGGAACAGGATGTAGCTGATGCCCCAGCGCTCCCGGATGGCCTGGATGTTCTCGGTGATCTGCTCCACCGAGCCCACCTGGTAGAAGGGCGCGGCGAGGATCACCTCCGGGTCGAGCCCGAAGGCCGGCCCGAGCTTCTCGGCCACGCTCTGCGGATCGTCGGTCACCGCGGTCACGAAGACCTGGAGCTGCAGTTCGAGGTCGTCGGCCCGGTCCCCCGCTGCTTCTCGCACCCAGGCCACCTTCTCGTCCATCGTGTCGGCGGCGGTGGTGGCCATCGAGCGGGGGTTGATGGCGCGGCCGACGATCTTCGGGTTGATGCCCACGATGTCTGCCTGCTGCGCGGCGAGGCTCAGGATCTTCGGCCCGCCCCCACCGATCATCACCGGGATGGGTGACACCGGCTTGGGGACACCCTCGTTCTCGGCCACCCGATAATGGCGGCCCTCGAACGAGAACGGGCCGTCGCCCCAGAGGCCCTTCATGATCGTCACGGCCTCGCCCAGCCGCTCGATGCGGGTGCCGGCATCATCCTGCGTGATGCCGGCCGCGGCGTAGTCCTTGGCCGACCATCCGGCGCCGATGCCCAACGTGAAGCGGCCCTCGCTCAGCAGGTCGATCGTGGCGCACTCCTTGGCGAAGAGCACCGGGTTCCGAAAGTCGACGCCGGCCACATGGGTGCCGACCAGGATCCGCGACGTGGCGTCGGCCGCCGCCATCAGCGCCGGCACCGGAGCCAGCTGGTTCCCGAAGTGGTCGTCCATCGAGAAGCTGGCGTAGCCGAGGTCCTCGGCCTGGCGGACCAGATCGGTCCACTCCTTGGCCGAGGTCGCCTTCACCGACTTCGCCCCGAACCGGAACGGTCGCGCTGTCATGGTTCTCCCTTGCCTTGGAACTGACCTAGCTCGGGGCTAGCTGACCTTGGGTTCGCTCTGCAGTCGGTGCTGGGCCTTGGGGCCGCCGACCCAACCGCACAGCTGCGGATCGACATCGAAGAGTGCACCGTCGAGCCACGAGCCGTCCCGCCGGTACCGGCCGACGCGGCCGTCCTTGGTCGTCACGAGCACGTTGCCCTCGCCGTCCTGCTCGTAGAGGGCCTGGCTGAAGGGATGGATGACGCCGTTCATGCGATCACCCACCCTGACCGGGCTTGCCGGCCTCGTCCTTGCCCGGCTCGTCGCTCATCCACTCCTCGAGGAGCTGATGGGACCAGCGGACCTTGCTCTCCTGGTAGTTGGCCAGCGTGATCCCGGGCTTGCGGGTGCTCTCCAGCCCGAGCTGGACGCGGGCCATGTTGAACGTGTCCTGCTCGAACACCTTGGCCAGCACCCCGAGCTCAGGCGCTTCCGTCCACGGCTCGTCGACGCCGAGGCGGTGGATGGGCGCCGGCGGCGGTCGCTCACCCTTGAAGGGCGCCAGGAAGAAGACCTCCATGATGGCCGTGCGATGGTCGTCCCCATTGGGGCGGAACCGGTAGACGATCCGGTTGAACGCACCCCACGGGTGGAAGTTGGGGAACAGCGTGTAGTCGAGGTTGTCGACCATCTCGGCGTCGGACCACTCGTCGATCATCGTGCCGACAACCGGCCGCCAGCGGTCGCGAGTGGCGTCGGCCATGGCCGCCCGTGCCGTCTGTCCCTCTTTGATGGTGATGAACAACTCCTCGTCGACCCGTACGTCGAGTGCGTAGCGGAGGATGGTCTCCTCGTCGGGCGTCCAGCCGAGCAGCGGGCTCGGCGTGGCCGCGGGCGTGATGACCCGGCTGAACGTGTCCCAGACGTCCACCTGGCTATTGGTGTCACCGATGTACGGGAGGATCTGAGGATGAGTGGCGTTCACGTGGAACGCCTCGCAGAACGCCTCCTGGGCGATCTTCCAGTTGGCCCTGATCTCCTTGGCCACGTGGGCCTGCACGTAACGATCCGTCAGGTTCCACCGCTCGAAGTGATCAGCGAGCCCACCGATGAAGTCCTCGAGGGGACCGGCGTCCGGATCGGGGTTGATGAACACGAAGCCGCCCCACGTCCCCACCTTCACCTCGGGCAACGCGAAGTTCTCGGGCGTGACATGGGGGAGATCCCAGGCCGCGGGCACGTCTTTCAGGCTGCCGTCCGGGTTCCAGGCGAAGCCGTGGAACGGGCAGCGGATCTCCTCGCACCAGCCGTCGTACTGCTTCAGTTGGCGGCCCCGGTGGAGACAGGCGTTGGGGTAGGCCTTGATGGTGCTCTCGTCGACCCGCACGATGAGAAACGACTTCCCGACGATCTCATAGAGCGTGTAGTCGCCCGGCCTCGGGATGTGCTCTTCCCGGCAGGCCATCTGCCACACCCGCGCCCACAGACGCTCCTTCTCCCGCTCGAACCACTCGCGGGAGATGTAGTGGTCGATGGAGACGTCCTCGTCGCCGAGGAATCGCGGGGACTGCTCCCGCAGCACCTTCGGCACCTCGTGGGTGTCGGCGTCCAGCAGCTCCTGGTAGCTGAGGCCAGGAGAGCGGGCAAGACCGGGTTCCTGCGCAGTAGTCATGACCACGACCACCTCCTGGCGGAAGGGTATCGCGGGTATAGACTGTGTCAAGTAACTGTCTGCGACGTGCGCGAGATCGTCCAGCGAGACGACGCGCGAGATGAAGGGAGCGCACGAGCCATGCCAGGTCGACTCGAGGGCCAGGTGGCGGTGATCACGGGGGCGGCCAGCGGCATCGGCAGGTCGACCGCCCACCGCTTCGTCGAAGAGGGAGCGCGCGTCGTCATCGCGGACATCCAGGCCGACGCGGCCGAGAGCACTGCCGCCGAGCTCGGTGACGCGGCCACGGCCATCGCCACCGATGTCACCGACGAGGAGCAGGTGGCGGCGGCCGTCGACCTCGCGGTCGAGAAGTGGGGTCGCCTCGATTGCATGTTCAACAACGCCGGCATCATCGGAGCAGTTGGCCCGATCACCGAGACGATGGCGGACGACTGGGACCGCACGCTGGCGGTGCTGCTCACGTCCGCCTTCTACGGGATCAAGCACGCGGGCAGGGTGATGATCCCGGCCCGCCGTGGCGTCATCCTCTCGACGTCCAGCGTGGCCGGCCTGGTCGCCGGCCTGGGCCCACACGCCTACACGGTTGCGAAGACGGGCATCCTCGCATTGACCCGCTCGGCGGCCGGCGAGCTGGCGCCGTACGGCATCCGGGTCAACGCCATCGCTCCCGGCACCATCCCGAGCGCCATGACGGCCGCCGCCATCACCGGCGACCACACCCGGGTCGACGTCGCCGCCGAGCACGCCCGCACGACCAACGCGCTCGGCGTGGCCGCGGATCCGGTCGACATCGCCAATGCCGCGCTGTACCTGGCCAGCGACGAGGCTCGGATGGTCACCGGCCACACCCTGGTCGTGGACGCCGGCCGGAGCGTCGACGGCGGTTCGGCTCGCTTCGCCAAGAAGTCGGCGGGAATGGTCGAAGTGAAGGAGGAGGGAAGTTCATGATCATCATCGCCGGGACCATCGAGTTCGCCTCGCAGGAGGCAAGGGACGGTGCTGTCGCCAAGGCCATCCCGTACCAGGAGGCGACCCGAGCGGACGAGGCCGGGTGCGTCGCCTACTCCTTCGCGCCGGACTCGGGGTCACCCACCACGGTGCAGGTGTTCGAGCTGTGGGAGGACGAAGCCACGCTGGCCGCCCACTTCGAGCATCCCAACTTCCTCGCCATGGGAGAGGTGCTGCGCAGCACCGGCCGCGTCGGCGGCTCGGTGGCGAAGTACCGCTCCGACCTCAGCGAGCCCGTCAAGGATGCCGACGGCCGCTACCGGCCCGACTTCTTCACGGCCTGACGGGTGGTCCGGACCAGCGATCGGGTCGGCGACGGGGCTGGCCGCGCCTTCGACGCCGTCGTCTTCGACTTCGGCGGGGTGATCATCTCCCCCATCACGGGCAAGGTGGAGGCCCTGGCCAGCAGCCGCGACATGGAGCTCAGCAAGCTGCTACACGTGTTGCTCGGCCCCATGGACGTCTCGACGCGCGATCACCCCTGGCACCAGGCCGAGCGGGGCGAGCTGGCTGTGGCCGACCTCCAGGAGAGCGTCGCTCCCTACGCCGAGGAGCACGGCCTCGAGCTCCACGGCGACGAGATGGAGTACCTGTTCAACCTCGAGTACACGTTCAACCAGGCGGTCCTCGACCGCGTGGCCTCCTTGCGCGCGGAGGGCTACCGGACCGCGCTGCTGACCAACAGCGTGCAGGAGTTCCGGCCGACTCTCGAGCACCAGGTCGACATGAACCTGTTCGATGCCGTCGTCGACTCGTCGTTCGAGGGCTGCCGCAAGCCTGAGCCCGCCATCTACGAGCGGACCACCGAGCGCCTGCGGTGTGGCCCCGGAACGGATCGTCTTCCTCGACGACTTCGGCCCGAACGTCGAGGGCGCCCGCGCCGCCGGCTGGACCGCCATCCACGTCACCAGCGCCGAGCAGGCGCTCGCCGACCTCGACGAGCTCCTCGCCCGCTGAATCGTTACTCCGCCGCATCAATCGGGTCCGACTCCGTACCGGCCGATCTCACGGACGACCTAACCACCCTCGGCGACGGCCTGGCACTCGAGGTCGTCAGGCAGCCCGGCGCCAGCTCCAGCTTCGGTCATCGGAAACATCCGCCGATCTGCTGCACACATCTCGGTGAGTCAGAAAGCAGCCGAGAACCCGGTCGCAGGCCAGGTTTGTAGCCCGGTTGTTATGGAGAGCACGTCATCGGCCCAGGTTCAGTAGGTCCGTAGCGCAAGCCCTCCTTCATCAGCAAGAATGCAGTTCTCTCAGACGACATGGAGGGTGTTCATATGTCGGACTCTGAGTCTCCGCCTCCGACGCCGGGGTCATTATCTCCGACGACCGAGCCGAACAAGAGCATTCCATGGTGGAAGCGTCGATGGCTTCGAGTCCCAGTGTGGGGCTGGATCGGAATCGGGCTAGTAGTGCTTCTCATTGCGGCTGCCGCAGGCGGTGGTGGCGATGACAGCGAGAACGTCTCCACCGAAGACGAAGACGTTCCCACCACCCTGCTGGAGTCCACGAGTTCGGCGGTCGATACGACGGCCGCTAACACCGATTCAACGGCGTCGTCACCAGAGACGTCGACGACGGTGCTGGCGACAACCACGGTACCGCCGACACCGCCCACCACTCCCCCTCCGACTATTCCGGGCTTCGACGACGGGACATTTCTGATTGGGAGCGATGTCCAACCCGGCCGCTACATCGCGACACAGCTCGAATCCTGCTACTGGGCGCGACTGAAGGATGCCTCGGGCAGCCTGGATGCGATCATCGCCAACGACAATGCAACAGGTCAGGCGATTGTCGACATCGCCCCAACTGACGCACTGTTCGAGTCCAGCGGCTGTGGGCGGTGGTCCGCGTATTTGCCGCCCGCGTCACCTCTCAGCTCATTCGGTGAAGGCTCGTTCGCCGTGAACCAGCAGATCGTTCCTGGGCGGTACCAGTCCGCTGGAGCTGACGCGTGCTACTGGCAACGCACAAGCGGCTTCGGAGGGACGTTGGATCAGATCATCGCCAATGACAACGTTTCCGGTCAGGCGATCGTTGATATTGCAGGTACCGATACGGGATTTGGCAGTCGAGGCTGCGGCGACTGGACCCTGGTCGCCTGATCCGAACTCGGGAGGGGCGCGCCTTTGCCTGGCTGACCACTGGGAGCGAAGGCGTCGAGCCAACCCTGCACCCGTCCCGCCGCCGCCAGCGCTGCTTCTAGCTCCGCCCGTTCGGCGACCGCGACGTCGAGTGCGAACACCTAGGCGCCGCTGGCGATAACCCTCAAGTTGAACGGGTACGACGTGACAGTGGCCGACGCGCCGATGCCGGCCGGATCAGATCAGGTCCGCGTGGAGGTTCGCCTACGACGGCGGCGGGCTGGGCAAGGGTGGTGACGCGACGCTGTACTACGACGGCAGCGCGGTCGGCCGAGGCCGCGTCGAACACACCCAGCCGATGGTGTTCCCCGCCGACGAGACGACCGACATCGGGTACGAGTCCGGCACCACCGTCGCCCCCGACTACGACGCGCACAGCAGCCGATTCTCCGACAAGCTCCACTGGGTCCAGCTCGACGTCGGCAAGGACGACCACCTCATCAGCCCCGACGAGCGCCTCCGCGTGGCCATGGCCCCCCGCGGCTCAACCGTTGCCGGCGCCGATCTCGACGATCAGCCGAGTCATGCCGTCGAAGTACACCTGGATGTGATCGGGATCGTGTGACGCGGGCGACCAGATCGCGAACTGGACGTAGCCCTCGTGTGGTCCACAGAGCGGAGTCTTGAGCTGATACCGCTCGGGGTGTCGCTCCCAGACGATCTTGTCGGTCACGGGCGGAGCGCTGAACCAATCGGCAGGGATGAGCACGTCTACCTGTCCGACGACGACAGGGGGATCGAACCCGAAGTGCGTGTCTTCGCAAGTCCGGAGCGGCGTGGGCTTCTCAGGCGTCCACTCCTGTGTTCTGTACGCGATCGCAGGGGCATCGACGTGCTCGACGTTTCGGACGTAGGTGATTCGATCGTCGGGCACCGGGCCATCGAAGACGATCACGAAGTCCTGGCCCCCCTCGACACGGGAGTGGGTTTCGATCTTGCGGATCGACAGTCCTGAACCGAGGGGATCGGGCTCTGGTTCCGCGGTGGTGGGAGCCGAGTCGGGAGATGCGTCACCTGGCCCAGTCCTCATTGACGTGGCCCCGGCAACAACTTCTGGCGGCGACGATCCGTCGCGGACCAGAACGATGGCGCCGGCTGCGAGGCCCAAGACCGCAGCAGGCCAGGCGAACCTCATGGCGCGGCGAGAGAGCTGGGAACCTTGACGACCCACCGGTCGACACGACTTCACGCCTTCTCGTACACCACCAGAGGGAGCCGGGTTCCCGAAAGCGCTTAACGGGCCAGGTAGCCGCCGTCGACGGCGAGCGCGTGGCCCAGCGTGAAGGAGGACTCGTCCGAGCAGAGCCACAGCGCGGCCATGGCGATCTCGTTCGGGTCGCCGAAGCGGCCCAGCAGGCTGAGGCGGGCGGCGACGTCCTTCGGATCCCGCCCCCGGCGCTCCATGGCGCTCCGGAGCATGGGCGTGTCGATGGCCCCCGGGCAGATCGCGTTGACCCGGATGCCGTCGGCCGCGTAGTCCATCGCTGCGTTGCGGGTCATGCCGAGCACGCCATGCTTGGACGCGGTGTAGGCCGAGTGGTGTGGTTGCGGGCGGAACGAGTTGGTGGAGGCGATGTTGACGATGGAACCACCGCGCCCCTGCTCCAGCATCACGCGGATCTCGTGTTTCATGCTCAGGTAGATCGAGCGCAGGTTCACCGCGATCACACGGTCGAAGACGTCGTCCTCCAACTCGTGCAGGCGGACGGTCTCCAGCTCGATGGCGGCGCCGTTGACCGCGCAGTCGAGCCCGCCGAAGTGCTCCACGGCCGCAGCCACCATCGCCTCGACGCTCGCCGCGTCGGCCACGTCGGTGGTCACGAAGTGGGCGCGGGAGCCGGTCTCGCGAACCAGGTCCGCGGTCGCCTCGCCGTTCTCGGGGGCCAGATCGGCGACGAGGACGTCCGCCCCCGCCTGGCCGAAGGCGATGGCGATGGCCCGGCCCATTCCCCCCGCGGCTCCGGTGACGAGCACCACCTTGCCGTCGAACGAAGCCGGCATCAGTAGGGAAGCGTCCCGCCGTCGATCGGGAAGAGGCAGCCCGTCATGTTGCGGGCGGCGTCCGAGGCCAGCATCACCGCGACCGCGGCCACCTCCTCGACCGTGTTGGGCCGCTTGAGCGCAGCCTCCTTCGTGAAGAGGGCGATCATGGCGTCGTAGTCCTCCACGCCCATGGCGATCGCGGAGTCAGGACCGGTCTCGCGCACGATGTCGGTCTCGATGATCCCCGGCAGCACGGCGTTGACCGTGATGCCCAGCGTGCCGACCTCCTGCGCCGCGGCCTTCACCAGGCCGTTCACCGCGTGCTTGCACGCCACGTACCCAGGGATGCCGGGCTTGCCCAGCTTGCCCTCGACCGACGAAGTCACGATGATCCGCCCCGACTGTCGCGGGATCATGTGCTGCAGTGCACGGCGCATGCCCCAGAAGACGTGGTTGAGATTCCAGTCGACCTCCAACTGCCATTCCTCGTCCGACATCTGGGCCACTGGCGCGGTCATCTGCACGCCCCCGGAGTTGAGGCAGCAGATGTCGAGCTGACCGAAGCGGTCGATGGTGAAGTCGACCAGGCCCTCCACCGTCTCCTGCTTGGAGGCGTCGCCCGCGAAGAAGCCGGCATTGTCCCCGCCGCCCATCTCCTCCAGGCACTTCTCACCCTTGGCCGGGTCCCGGCCGTTGACGACCACCTTGGCCCCCTCGGCCAGCATGGCGTCCGCCATGGCCCGGCCGATGCTGCGCGTCCCGCCCGTGATGCAGGCGACCTTGCCGTCGAGCTTGCCCATGATCCTTCTTTCGGTTCAGTACGGGGACGTGCCGCCGTCGATGGAGATGAGCGAGCCGGTGATCCCGCCCCCGGCGTCCGAGGCCAGCAGCACCGCGACCAGTGCCACGTCCTCGACCTCGTTGAGACGCTTCACCGCAGACTCCTGCGCGAAGACGTCGAGGAGGCCCTCGTAGGTCAGGCCCATGGCCTTCGCCGCCACCGGCCCTTCCTCCTTCATGATGTCGGTCTCGATGCCACCGGGGCAGAGGGCGTTCACCGTGATGCCGAGCGTGCCGACCTCCTGGGCCGCTGTCTTGGTCAGGCCGTTCATGGCGTGCTTGGCGGCCACGTAGTTGGCGATGCCCGGCTTGCCCACCTTTCCTTCGAGGGAGGACATCAGCATCACCCGGCCGAACTGCTGCGGGATCATGTACGAGAACGCTTTGCGCATGCACCAGAACGAGTGCCAGAAGTTCCACACCAGGGCGTCCTGCATGGCCTCGTCCGTCATCTCCGCCACCGGGGCATGGTTGCTGGCGCCACCGGCGTTCGGCACGACGATGTCGATACGGCCGTACCGCTCCACCGTCTGGTCGATGAAGCTCTCGCACGAGGCGCGCTCCTTCACGTCTCCCTGGACGAAGGTGGCGGCATCACCAGCCTGCATCTCGTCCAGGGCCTGCTGGCCCTTTTCGGCGCTGCGACCGACGATGACGACGTTGGCCCCCTCGCGCACGAACGCCTCCGCGATCGCTCTACCGATGCCGCGTGTCGCCCCCGTGATGCAGGCGACACGGCCGTCGAGCTCACCCATCAGGACCCCCCTAGCACCTCGGACCGTACGGCCGGGATAGTAGAACCTCTCTCCAAGAACTCCGTCAATCCGCCCTGTCGCCCACATCCGAGGACGGGTCGGGGTTCGTGCGGCGCACGTGGTGGGACACGTCACCGTAGAGATCGCCGAGCACGCGCCGCTCGGTCCACCTCCAGTCGTCGTCCACGCGCTCGAACCGGTCCCGGTAGCGTCCGGAGAAGATCGCCTGCAGGGGGAAGTCCGGCAGGGCCTGGAACACCGTGACGTACGCCTCCCCCGTCGCCGTCCCCGCCACCTCGTCGACCTCGAGGACGAGGTTCGTGGTGACGTGCTTCGTGCGCGGTGAACCGTCGTAGGTGAGCACGTGCTCGTCGATGTACTTGCGCACTCCGGCCGCACCGGGCTCGGCCTTGTGCCACACCCCGTGCTCGAACTGAGCCGCGAACGCGTCGAACTCACCGGTGTCGAAGAGCTCGGCGTAGCGGTAGATCCGGTTGGTCAGGTGCTGGACGGTGTCGGAACCGGTGGCGATGGTTGTCACGCTGTCTCCTGGGGTGGTCGGATGACGACGCACTCGTAGTGGGCCAGTCCCGTGGCGTCGCCCGAGCGGAGACGGGTGAAGTTCTCCGCCCACGCGTGGTCGAACTCGAAGGTGCTGCCGTCGGCCCGCACGATCTGCGTCGGGTGGCTGACGTCCCACACCTCGCCTTCCTGGTGGTAGTCGCCGCGGTACACGCCCTGGCCGAGTCCATCGTCGAAGCCACCGAAGTAACCGCCGCCCTGGCAGTACACCCACCCGAGGTCCTCGACCTCGTACGAACGGACCGTCCCTTCCTCGTCCTCGAGCTCCAAGCTGCCTCCCTGCAGGCGCCGTTCGCCCTCGTAGAAGCGCAGGTCGTGGTCCACGCGGCGGATCGGCACCGCACGATCGGGCAGGAGGATCATGCCGTGCCCCGAAGCCGCTCGGCGCTTGGGGTCCTCGAAGAAGAACCCGCCGTGGTCCGGCATGTGGAACAGCACCCACTGCCGGATGCCCGGGACCCGCCGGGGCGTGCCGAGCGGCGCGCCGTACGGTCGTGGGCCTCCCCGGCCGGCCTGGTACCCCCACGAGTGGTTGCGGAAGAACGCCGAAGTCTCCGGGCGCAGATCGACGCGGTGATCCCCGACGCTCACCCAGCCCTCGCACTCGCCCGTCACCTCGTACGTCGCCCGCTCGCTGATCAGCCGGCCGTCCACTCGGGTGATCTCGATCGGATCCAGGTATGGGACAGCAGTCGACCGGCACACGACGTCCAGCGCGAATCCGTGGTCGCCCGGATCCAGCACCAGACGCACGGCGCGGAGCGGCTCGACCACCTCGAGCCGCAGCGGACCGACACCGAGGTGTCCCATCTCCGGTCGGAGCCGTCGCGAGACGCGGATGTTGTGCTGCCGCCCCTCGTGGCGCAGGCACACGAAACCGTCGAGCACGTCGTTGTTCTGGTAGAGCCTGACATTGGACGTGAAGCAGACCTGCCCACCGTCATCAGCCGCGCAGACGTAGTGACCGTCGTTCCATTGCGGGTCGCTCCCGGCCACCGCGGCGAACGTGTTGGTGATCTGGTGATACGGGTACTCGTCCATCCCCAGGAGCATCGGCACCCTCTCCTCCCGCGGCTGCTCCGCGGCGCTTTCGCAACCCCGTTCGGCGGCGGGAACCACCGCCCGGTCGAACAAGATACTTGATAGTCGTTCAGTGTCGTGGTGAAATGGCGGTGCGCATCCGTCGAGAGGCCGCGGGAGCACCGCGGATGGTCGTCGGCCGCGTCGCTCGATTCCAGGGGGAGCGAGCGAGCATCCAACCCAAGGGGGCTACACGCACGTGAACCAAGCACGAAGGACAGCCAGGCGCGGCGCCGTCCTGTTCAGCCTGCTCCTCGTCGCCGCCGCCTGCGGCAGTGACGACGACGGCGGCGGAGCAGCCGACACCACCGCCGCTCCTGCCGGGTCGGAAGCGCCGGCCGAGACCAGCGCTCCAGCCGAGACCGGCGGCGAGACCACGGCCGCCAGCGGAGAGGCGCCGGCCGGCGAGCTTGCCGACGACGCTCGTGACGGTCAGGGCGCAGTGGCGTTCGAGGCCGCCGTCAATGCGACGGCTGACGCACCGCTGGTCGCCGAGGGCGAGCCCTTCGTGCTCGCCATGCCGAACCTCGAGGGCGATGCCGGTGGCACCTTCCCCGACGTGCGCGAGGGCGCGGAAGCCGCCGTCAAGCTCATCAACGAGCAGCTCGGCGGCATCGGAGCAGACTACGAGGCCGGCACGCCCGGCCGTCCGATCGAGCTCCAGGTCTGCTCGCACCTCCTCACACCGGAGGAGGCTCAGCGGTGCGCCAACGAGATCGTGGGGGCCGATCCCAACCTGATCCAGATCGGCATCGACTTCTTCACGCAGGCGATGTACCCGATCTTCCAGGGCATCCCGACGTTGCAGACGCTGCCCATCTTCGTGGCCGACTTCGATCAGGCCGGCGTGTACTCCGGCATCGGTGGCTGCCCGACGGCTTTCATCAGCGCCGCGCAGTTCATGGCCGAGTTCCAGAAGTTCGACAAGCTGGCCATCCCGTACGCCAACAACGCGCCGGGGAACCAGTGCTGGACGGACACGCAGGAGCGCTTCTACCAGTACTACGCGGACCAGGGTGTGTGGGAGTTCGAGGGCTTCCCGGACGAGCCGGGCGACCCGTCGGACAACGCCGCGCTGATCCAGAACGTGGCCGACTTCCTGGAGGGCGCGGAGAACCCGGGCGTCTTCTTCGGCGTGCAGTCCTCTGACTGCGTCGAGTTCCTCAAGGGCCTCTCCGCCGCCGGCGTCGACGCCGGGATCGTGGTGTCGACCGCCTGCGTGGACGACACGGTGCTCGGCCTGCCCGAGAGCGAGGGGATGTTCGTCGAGCTCCAGGGCTACAACGTGGCCGATCCGGCCGCCCTCACGGACTTCGCGACCTTTGAGCTCGGTGTGCGTGAAGATGCGCTCGCCGCCTATGGGCCCGAGGCCGCGGTGTCGACCTTCATGAACGACTCGTTCTCGACGGTGATCTGGGGCTGGCAGCTCGCCAATCAGGTTATGGCCGACGGGGGCGATCCCTTCGACCAGGCCACGTTCGCCGAGGCCCTGGCCAGCCTGGGCACCTACCACTTCCTCGGCCGACCGCCGGTGGACTGTGCCGGCGCGCCGGAGGAGTACCAGTCGATCTGCTACCGGGACGCTACGTACCTGCAGTGGAACGGGTCCGAGTACACGACGGATACCCCGCTCGGGACGGACTACATCAACGTCACCGAGCTGATGGAGAAGGTGGCGGAGAGCAGCCCGCGCCAGGCGAGCTGACAACCCCTGTCGTATCGACGTCACCCGGCTCTGTCCGAGCCGGGTGACGTCGAGTCCTAACATCGCATCGCACACCACCGTTCGGGTCGAGGGGATCGGCCCGAACGGTCACGATCGGGGGAAAGCGTGAGCGACATCCTCTTCGCGGTCATCCTGGGCATCGGTGTCGGTGGGCTTTACGCCATGTTGGCCACCGGCCTTGTCACGGCGTTCAAGGGCTCGGGGGTCATCAACTTCGCCCAGGGCGCGTTCGCCATGTACACGGTGTACGTGTTCGACGAGCTCAACAAGAACGGGGACCTCGTCTTCCCGTGGGTGGACATCATCCCCGGTCACCGCCCGAACATCCCCGTCACCATCAGCTTCGGGGACAGCATGGGTGACTTCCCCGCCACCGTGCTGGCGCTCCTGATGGCCTGCTTCATCGGCCTGCTGGCCCACCTCTTGGTGTTCCGGCCGCTGCGCAACGCGCCCGCCCTCGGCAAAGTGATCGGCGCCGTCGGCATCATGCTCTACCTGCAGTCGGTCGCCAGCATCAACTTCGGAGCCGAGGCCCGGGAGAACCCCGGCTTCCTCCCGGGCACGTCGGGCCAGAACACGTCGATCGAGGACTTCCTCGGTCTCGGCAACCTCCCGTACCTCTTCGTCTGGATGGGAAGCTGCGCGCTCGTGATGGGCGCCATCGTGTGGGCGATCCTGACGTTCACCCGCTTCGGCCTGGCCACGCGGGCCGCCGACGAGAACGAGAAGGGCGCCAGCCTCATCGGTTACTCCCCGCAGCTCCTCGCCGGGATCAACTGGGTCTTCTCGGCGCTCCTCGCCGGCATCACCGGCCTCGTCGTCATCGGACTGGGCTCGCTGCAGGTCGACCGGTTCACCCTGTTCGTCGTGCCCGCCCTGGCCGCTGCACTGGTCGGCAACCTGACCTCCATCCCTTTGGCGGTCGCGGGCGGGTTCCTCATCGGCATGTTCCAGTCCGGCATGGTCGAGGTCGCGGACCAGGACTGGTGGCCCGAGTGGCTGCCGGCGAACGGCATGCGAGAGCTCATCCCGCTCCTCGCGATCGTGCTGGTGCTGTACTTCCGCGGCTCGCGTCTGCCCGTCCGCGGCAGCATCATCCAACGCCGCCAACCGCTCGCCCTGGCCACGAAGCGGGCATGGATCGGGGTGGTCGTGGGCGTCCTCCTCGTGGCCATCCTGTCCAACACGTTCACCGCGCAGTGGGAGGTGGCCCTCACCACGTCGCTGGTGGCGGGAATGATCATGCTGTCCTCGGTGGTCCTCATCGGCTTTCTGGGCCAGATCTCCCTGGCCCAGACCGCCCTCGCCGGCATTGCCGCCTATACCGCCATCCGCTTCGCCTCGGACGGCACCCTGGGCCCGTTCGACCTGGTGGCCGTCGATGGGCCCGGCTGGCCTGCACCAATCGCCTTCGTCCTGGGTATCGCCGCCGCGGTCATCGTCGGTCTCCTCGTAGGGCTTCCTGCCCTACGCATCCGAGGCGTGCAGCTCGCCATCGTGACCCTTGCGGCCGTCGGCCCGATCGGCAACCTGCTGCTGCAGAACCAGAGCATCTACTCGGCCGCGGCCGAGGCCACCATGCCGGTGCCGAAGCCCGAGTGGTTCGGGGTCTACGTGTCGGCTACGGACCCAACGACCAATCAGACCGACTACTGGCGGTTCACCGCCTTCGCGGTGGTGGTCTTCGTTCTGGTCGGACTGGCCGTCGTCAACCTGCGCCGAGGCGCCACCGGGCGGAGGTTCCTCGCCGTGCGGGCCAACGAGCGCGCCGCCGCTGCCGCCGGGATCGACGTGGCCCGCACGAAGATGCTGGGCTTCGCTATCGCCTCCGCCCTGGCCGGTATCGGCGGCATCTTCCAGGCCTACCGGTTGGGTGGTGTCCAGGTCGAGTCCTACAGCCTGTTCGCGGGCCTGGCCATCCTGGCCTTCGCCTACCTCGGCGGCATCACCTCGGTCTGGGGGGCGATCATCGGCGGCCTGATGGTCGGCGGCGGTCTCGTGTCGCAGACCATCGGCAACTTCGCCGACGCGGACTTCAACGCCTACCTGTCGATCATCGGCGCCATCGGCCTGATCCTCACGGCCATCCTCAACCCGGAGGGCATCGCCACCGGCACGTCGTTGACGGTGAAACATCTCTGGGCCAAGGCTCGAGGGAGCGCGGCCGCGCCTGCGCCACCATCGCCCGCGCCGACGGGTGGGACAACCCCGGCCCCGGCCACGCCATGAGCCTGCTCCAGACGACCGACCTGACCGTGACCTTCGGCGGTCTCCACGCCAACAACGCGGTCAACATCAGCGTCAACCCGCAGCAGTTCGTGGGCCTCATCGGACCCAACGGCGCCGGGAAGACCACCTTCATCGATGCCATCACCGGCTACGTCCGCTCCACCGGCGACATCGTGCTCGACGGTGAGGACCTCCGGCCGCTCAAGCCCCACGAGCGCACCCGCCGGGGCCTCGTGCGGACGTTCCAGTCGCTGGAGCTGTTCGAGGACCTGACGGTGGAGGACAACCTCCTCGTCGCCGCCCAGCCGCCCCGCTGGAACGACTGGATCTTCGACATGCTGCACATCTCACGGGTGACGCCTGAGGTCCGCGGCCGGATCGACGACGTGCTTCGGCTGGTGGAGCTGGAGGACGTGGCCGGGCTCACCCCCACCAACCTCTCCCACGGCCAGCGGAAACTGGTCGGCGTGGCCCGGGCACTGGTGATGGACCCCAAACTGGTGCTGCTGGACGAGCCGGCGGCCGGCCTCGACAGCGACGAGTCCCAGGTCTTCGGACAGCGCATCCGCTCGCTCCTTTCCACCGGCCTGTCGGTCTTCATGATCGAGCACGACATGGGTCTCGTGCTCAGCGTCTGCGACTACATCTACGTGCTCGACTTCGGCCGCATCATCGCCGAGGGCACACCGACCGAGATTCGTGATAACCCGCTGGTCATCGACGCCTACCTCGGGGAATCCGGCACCGAGGTGCACGCGGAGGCCGAACACATCCGCCATGACCTCGAGGAGCACCAATGACCGCCACGAACGGCAGCGACGGCGCCCTCCTCCGCATCGAGGGCATGTCGTCGGGTTACGCCGGCATCCCGGTCGTGCGCGGGTTGAACCTCCACGTCGGACCCGGCGAGGTGGTGGCCCTGCTGGGCCCGAACGGCGCCGGGAAGACCACCACGCTCCTGACCTGCTCGGGCCTCGTCAAGGTCCTCGAGGGCTCGGCCGACGTGCTCGGCGAGCCCGTGCACTACGGCGCCCCTCACCGGATGGCTCGACGCGGCCTCGGTCATGTGCCGGAGGACCGGTCGTTGTTCTTCCAGCTCACCGTGGACGAGAACCTGCGTCTCGGCCTGCGCGGCGTCAAAGGATCGCAGAAGCAGGCCTACGACCGGGCTTTGGAGATGTTCCCCGCCCTCGCGCCACTCAAGGACCGCAGGGCCGGCCTGCTGTCGGGTGGCGAGCAGCAGATGCTGGCCGTCGCCCGCGCCCTCGTGGCCCAGCCGAAGGTGCTGATGATCGACGAGATGAGCCTGGGCCTGGCCCCCATCATCGTGGAGCGCATGCTGCCGCTCGTGCGGCAGATCGCCGACAACACGGGGGCGGGCGTGCTGCTCGTGGAGCAGCACATCCACATGGCTCTGACCGTGGCCGACCGCGCGTACGTGATGAACCACGGCGAAGTCGTGCTGGAAGGCACCGGCAAGGAGCTCTCAGGCCGCCGCGACCTCCTCGAAGCCAGCTACCTGGGCGACAAGGTCCTGTAGCCGGGGCCGGGCCTTCCGTGCCGCTGGAGCAGCTCGAGGGGCGGGTCGCGGTCGTCACCGGCGCGGCCAGCGGTCTCGGGCTGGCCATGGCCACCGCCTTCGCTGCCGAGGGCATGCGGGTGGTCCTATCCGACATCGAGTCCGGCCCGCTGGACGCCGCCGTCGCCACCTTGCGAGCCGAGGGCCGCGACGTGATCGGGGTGCCGGCGGACGTGGCGAGCTGGCCGGACGTCGAGGCCTTGGCGGAAGCAACAGCGCAGGCATTCGGCGGCGTGCACATCGTGTGCAACAACGCCGGGGTGGTGAAGCGGGCGCGCACGTGGGCGCTCACCCTCGACGACTGGAGCTGGGTGCTCGGCGTGGACCTGTGGGGCGTCATCCACGGGGTCAAGGCCTTCGTTCCGCGGATGCTGGCGCAGGGCGAGGGCGGTCACGTCGTCAACACGGCCTCGATGGTCGGCCTCCTGCCGGTGAAGAACCTGGCCACCTACGACGCCGCCAAGATGGCGGTGGTCGGGCTGTCGGAGGCGCTGGCCATGGACCTTGAGGAGGAGGGCTCGGACATCGGCGTGTCCGTGCTGCTCCCGGGGTTCATCGCCACCCGCATCACCGACAGCGCCCGCAACCGCCCCTCGGACCTCGGCGAGGCCGCGGAGCCGCCTGCGGCCGCCCGCACCACAGCGAGCGCCGAGGCGACGATGCAGGCGAGCGAGGTCGCCGACCTCGTGCTCGATGCCGTTCGGACCGGAGAGTTCTGGATCCTCACCCACGACGTGTACCGGCCGGTGATCCAGGCCCGTGCCGCGGGCGTCGGCGCCGGCGGGAGGCCGACGCAACCGCCGATCTGGTAGGCGAGCTCCAGATCAGGCGGCGGCCGCACCCTGCTTGGGACCGAAGAACTTGTGCAGGACCAGCGTGGCCACCATCGTGCAGACCCAGACGATCAGCGTCGCCAGGACCCAGGTGCCGGCGCCCTCGATGTCGAGCCCGTCCGACAGCACGTCGGTGACCAGCAGCGCGACGAAGGTGGCGATCAGTGCAACCCCGCTCGAGATGGCAGGAGCCTTGGTTTCGGCCAACTTCCCGACCCCGGGCGTGGCGATGGCCTCGATCACCGTGAAGATGATCAGCGCGAAGATGAACGCCGAGAAATCCAGCTCCATTTTGTCCAGCAGGGCAGCCGCGACGATCAGGCCGATCGCGTTTGCTCCCAGCAGGAGGGCGAGTGAGACGACGGTTCGGCGCATGCGCACCACCTCCCTTGTCGACGCCGCGATTGTGACCGCTGCAGGCGGCTGGCGCGCGTCTTTCAGGTCGGACGGGTCCATGTCCCGGGTGGAGGCAACTGACTTCCCGCGGCAGGTTGGCGAAGCTCCCCGACGAGCCGCTGCACACCGCTCTCGAACCTCGCCTTGTCCATGAGGTTCAACTCGACCGCCTGGCGTTGCTTCAGCGCGTACGGAAGCGCTGCCTGATCGACGTCGAACGTCTGCACGGGGATCACACGCTTCCTCAGGTCGGTGGCCATCGCGACCTCATTGCGCCAGAAGCCGCTCTCCACCGATGCCGGGGAGACGATCGCGAGCACGGTGTCCGAGCGCTTGACCGCCTCCGCCAGCGACCGACGCCAGTCGTCACCGGGCAAGACGATGGTCGAGTCGTACCCGACCTCCAGCCCCGCCGAGCGGAGGCGGGCCGCGACCTGCTCGACGAGCACCCGATCGTCGTGCACGTAGCTGATGAAGATCGATGGCACGACGGGGCTCACGTCGGCGACCTCTCGGTGTGGGAGCATGACGGCCGACAGCAGGCGGTGCACGGCGTCGTCGCTGCCGTCCCAGGTCATGGTGAACAGGTGGGCGAGCTCGTCGGGGAGCTCGACACCGGGGTCGAGCAGGATGGGGATGATCGCCTTCTCGTGACGGTCGGCGAGGGCAACCGCTCGCGAGAACACGCGGGAATGCGCCGTGCGAGCGTCGATCAGGGCGACGACGCAGAGAACGCCCGCCATCTCGCTCGCCGCGTCAGCCGTCGAGCCAGCGAGGTTCGAGCCCGCGGCAAGGGCTTCGTCGCCGACGACTTCGAAGCCGTGGCCGACGAGCGCCTTGCCGACCTCGGCTTGGCGTGCGCCTCCGCCGATCACCATCACCCGGCGGCGTGCCACCACGTGACTCCCCCGAGCCAGCCACGACCCAACCGGTGCGAGCCGCTGCATGTTGGAGGCAACGGAGCCGTACGCGTCACACAGCGCGGGAAACTTCCGTTCCATCTCCGCGTCGCCGAAGAGCAGCCGCTCCCGGAACGAGATCGCCGCCGCGTAGGGAATCGTCATCTCGTCGAGGTCCGCACCCTCGATCAGCTCATCCGGGACCAGCGGGTAGATCGTCCCCACGAGGCGGGTCCGGAACTCCCCGAACTCCGAGCTGTCCTGAGCGTCCACCCTCGACGGAACGCAGATGACCGGCAGCGGTCGCCCTCTCTCCTTTGCCGTCGCCTCATCCATGAAGCCCGCCGCCATGCGCGCGCTGGACAGCATGTTCTCGTGGTTGGGCGCGAACAGCATGACGATCGCGTCCGCGAGCTGGTGCGTCGTCACCCCACCGATCTCGGTGATGCCGGTCCGGCTGTCTACGAGTACGACGTCGGCCCGATCGCACAGCTCGTCGTGCAGCCAGTCGACCAGCGCGCCGCCGGACCAGTTTTCGTAGAAATCGGTCCAGTTGAACGTCTGGACGAACGAGGCGTACCGAGGCCAGTCCGTACGGTCGCCAGCCGTCAGGAGCTGGAGCGTGCAGCCATCGGCCTCGTGCAGGGTGATGAGGAAGTCGTCCAGATCGGGGAACGGGGCGGGGAGTGGCTCATCCGCCGGCGGCGGACGGCTGATGGTCTCCTTGTACTGCTTGACGAGATCGCACAGACCTGGGCGTCCGACCACCGCGTCCCAGACCAGCTCGGGGTAACGCTCGTTGAAGTACATCTCGAGCCCAGGAGCTTCGAGATCCCAGTCGACGAGGATGACGTTGAGAGGTCGGCGGAACAGGAGCATCCCGATGTTGGCCAGCGCCATCGAGCGCCCGACTCCGCCCTTGTAGGAGTAGAAGGTGAACAGCATGCCCGACGCTCATCTCCGCCCGGCGAGCGTGGGTGGTGTCGATCGTGACGACGCCAGGAGCGCGGACCAGCCGGCGTCCTGTCGCGAGTCACGAAGATCCATCCACCGATCGATGTTGTCGGAGGCGAACTGGAGCAGCCGAAGAAGCTCGAAACGATGGCGCACGTTCAGGAGGCAGGCCGACAACTGCGGATAGAAGTCGCTCCTGGCCCGATCGAGGGCGTCGTCGAGGCTGAGGCTCTTGAACAGCGCTCGCTCGACCGACTGCACGTACTTTCCGGCCGGTGTCGTCTCCGTTTCGAAGAGGGGTCCGACGCCGATGATGAAGGCCTTTGGGGCGGTAGGAAGCCCACTCCCGATGAACACCGCGTGGACAGCAGGGTGGAGCAGGCTGATCGCGTCCAGGATGACGATCGACGGGTTCGTCTTCAGATGGTCTCGTGCGTCCTTGCGCTTGTCGTCGCTCCACAGGAGAGGGGTGTAGTCGAGGAAGAAGTAGCTCCCGCCGAGCAACTCATCGCTGTCACCGTGCGCGCGGGACCACGACATCCGCTCGTGGCTGAGGCGCGAGAGGAGATCACCGGCGGTGATGGGATCGGCCATGGGATGCCCCGGGCGGCCGAACGGACGCCAATGCGCAGGCGACTCCCCGTACGCGTCCGGGAGGAACGGCACGGTCTCCGCCAGGAGTTGGCTGACCTGGAGCTGCATCTCGTCGCCGGCGCCGCTGAGCGCCGCTTGCAGCTCGTCGGCCTGGGTCCTCGTCATGGCCACGAAGACGACCGGTACGGCGTGGACGGGTTCACCCGGACGGAGCTGCTCCCGAACGAGCCGCAGCACGACCCCGTCCCAGTCGTAGCTGCTGACGGTGGCTCCGCCTCCGGCACGATCGCCCTCGGGCAGCGCGCCATAGAGATCGATGAAGTCACGAAAGTGGTGCTCGCCGCGCGCCAGGTGTGGCGGGACCCCGGCGTCGTCCAAGAGCAGGAACGACATCGGGCGTTCGCCGGCCAGCCCTGCTCGATGGGCGATCTCGGTGTGTACGACGCTCCCCGGAGGGATCTCTCTGGACCACAGCACCAGGAAGTGATCCGCGGCCTCGATGCTCTTCGCTAGCTGCGGTTCCCACTCCTCTCTACTCCGAAGCCCATTCTCGTCGTGGTCGAGGAACACCGTGAAACCGTGCGCGCGGCAGGCTCGCCGCCAGCCGGTGCGCCCAGGAGAACTGTGTCGATCGGTAGCTGATGAAGACGTCGAGGTGCCCGTCCGATGGCATCACTCACCAGCGTAGAGGGGCACAGGGAACCGTTCAGCCCGGACGGATCCAGGTGCCCCTGAGGTCGGGCGGCCCACGGTAGACCGGCGTGAGGCGGCGACTGAAGAAGAGCCATGACCCGTCCACACGGACGTAGGTGTCGTCGTACCAGGCCAGCAGCATGCCGAGCTCCCCGTTGCGACGCTTGATGTGCTCGGTGATGTACCAGCGGCCCTCGGCGGTGTGCTCGCCGGTGCTCGTCACCTCGCCGTTGCTGGCCAGCTGCACGACGGTGTCGATCGACGAGATGGACTCTTCCCAGTGGGCAACGATAGGACCGCGTCCCTTGATCACCCGGTTCGGCCCGAGGTCCCACACCGCGTCCTCGGCCCAGGTGGCGCCCCACTGCTCCCGGTCCTGCCGCACAACCGCATCGCAGTACCGGTGCACCAGCTCGGCGGCGGGCTGCCTGGCGGATGTCGTCACCGGTGCACCACCTTCACGAGTCTGCGCAGGAACGAACGGTGCAGCACGGTCCCGATGATGGCCATGTTCGGGGCCCGATTGCCACCGCGCTCGAACAGGTCGAGGCAGGTGCAGTTGGCACACGCCCCCTTGAAGAGGTTGAAGGCCTCCCAGTAGCTCCAGCCGTCCTCGTCCAGGCGGAAACTGGCGACGCGGTCGAACAGCTCCAGCCATGTTTCTCTCGGCAGTGTCCGCGATCCCCGCATCGACAGGCAGAAGGACCAGTCCTCGGCCGGGTCGCCCAGGTGGGCGAACTCCCAATCGGTCACCGCGACGATCCGGCCATCGGCCTGCACCACGTTGCCCGGGCCGGCGTCGCCGTGGACGACCGACAGCCGCTCGAGCGGCGGGGCGCGGTGGTGGAGCCAGGCCGCGGCCTCCTCGAGGAGCGGGATGGGCGCCGCCGCCGCGGCTCGGTAGAGCCCGGCCCAGCGCTCGATCTGGAGGTGGGTGGCCTCGTCGGGCGAGGACGGCCGCACGGCCAGCGCTTCGTCGACGCCGGCCGACTTCCAGTCGAGGGCGTGGAGGTCCGCCATCGTCCGGACGAAGTCAGCGGCCGTCACCTCGTCCATTGCCCGCTCGTCGGGCAGTTCGGCTCCCTCCACGAAGTCCATGACGAAGAAGGGGCGGCCGAGCACGTTCCCCGTCGGTTCGTACCAGCGGGCCTGGGCGACCGGGAAGCCGGCCCGGGCCAGGCCCTGCATCACGCCGAACTCCTCGCCGCCCGACGTGCCGAATACCCCGCCTTGCTCGACGCGGACCACGAACGACCCGCCGTCGGTGTCGACCCTGTACATGGCGCGGGAATGGCCGACGCTCAGGCGCCGCGCCGCGAGCACCGCCGTCGGCTCGCCCCGCTGCGCCGACAGGTAGTCCGTCAGCGCGCCGAGCACCAGCTCATCCATCGGGCAGCTTCCCGCGGAACGCAGCGAGCAGCACGTCCTCCGTAGCCAGGTCCTCGTCCAGGTGTCGCAACAGGACCCTGCGCAGGACGTCCCGCACGGCCAGTCCTGCTTCGTCTGGGCCTGCCTCGTCCAGGCTGTCGGCCTCCGCCGCGGCCGCCAGCACGGCCCCCGCGGCGGAGAGCACGTCGTCTGGTGTCCGGGGCGAGCCATCTGTCCAGCGCCCATCGACCAGCGTGGCCCCGGCTCGGGCCGCGGCGTCGAGGACATCGGCCAGCTCGTCGATCCGTGCCGGCAGTGGATCGGGCCCCCTTCGGTCGGCGTAGGTGGCCAGACCGACCAGGTGGATGGCGACCTGGCGCGTATGGGGATCGTCGCCGAGGGCGGGCAGCACGACGCGCTGCACGGTCTCGGCCACCGAGGCCCACAGCGCTCCCTCGCTGGGCCGGCCCACCGGGCGCTCGCCGCCCATCGTCAACGCAACCTCGCCGCCAGCTCCGCCTCCGCGTCGAAATCCCAGCTCGCGCCCCAGACGGGATCACGGAGCGGTTCGGTCCGCTCGGCCCAGCCCTGCCCGAGGAACCACTCGTAGGTCTGGACGTGACCGCTCCTGGCGTCGTAGCGGGGCCGGAAGCCCAACAGCCTGCCCGCCTTCTCGATGCTGGCGATGGCGTGGTGCCGGACCCCGAACAGATGACCGAAGACCGGACGTTCGATGGTGGGCAGGACGTCGTCGGGGATGAACACCACGTCAGGCTCGGCCCCGACGATGTCGGCTAGGAGCTCGACGTACCGCGTCGAGGTCAGGCCCTCGGCGGTGATGTTGAAGATCTCGCCCCGGGCCGCCGGCTGGCCGGCCATGGCGACCATGACCTCGCACAGGTCGTCCACGTGCCCGTAGGAGGTGGCGACCAGGCCGCCGTGGGGGACGAGGACGGGCCGGGACTGCAGGAGGCGCAGGAACATCGGCGCCTCCATGTCGAAGATGTTGTTGTCGGGCCCGTAGATCGCGGCCGGGCGGACGACGGAGGCCGGGAATCCCGAGGACGCGTGACGGTGCAACATGGCCTGCTCCGCGACCGCCTTGAAGCCGCCGTAGCTGGCCGTGCCCTCGGGGTTGAACCCCAGGTCCTCCGTCCACGGGAAGATCCCGGTGAGCGACTGGTCGTACGCCATGATCGAGCTCACGTAGACGTAGTCACCGACCCGCCCGTCGAACAGGTCGAGCAGGCCGTCGATGTCGCTGCCGCCGGCCGCCATGACGAAGCCCGAGACGTCGTACACCACGTCCCACTCGCTGGAGCCGAGCGCGGCCTGCATCGATGCGATCTCGGTCCGGTCGGCCTTCAGGTGACCGACTCCCTCGGGGAGCTCGGTGGGTGTCTTGCCTCGGTTGAGGACGGAGACCTCGTGTCCATTGACCACGAGCGCCTGGACCAGCCGCTTGCCGACGAACACCGAACCGCCGAGGACCAACGCCCGCATCAGAGCGTCCTCAGCCCGACGCCAGGAGGCGGTGAGGTCAGGTTCCGTGTCGGCTTGACCGATGCCGGGTCGTAGTCGACACCCCGCAACGCCGCCTCCAGGCGGTTGCCGTCGTAGGTGATCCACGCCACCGGATCGAGCTCGATGACCACTCGCGTCGGGGTGTCGAGGCGGCGCAGGAACTCGGCCCGGGCGGCCTGGCTGGCCTCGTCGTCTCCCCGTCGCTGCCGGTGCGCCAGGGCGGGGTAGAACCAGGCCTTCGTGGCGTCGTCGTCGTGGATCGTGGCGAGGGTCTTGGTCGTGGTGGTGACGTCCCCACCGAGCCACGTCCCCTCGCTCGACACGACCACCGCGCTCTTGGGCCGCGCCCGCAGCGCCGGGACACGCTTGCGCTCGGCCGTGCACGTCGACCAGAACTTCCCCTCGGACCACACGAACCGGACCATCACCCCGACCGGCCAGCCGTCCCGGTTCGTCCACAGCAGGCAGCACTCCGTCTGCGCCTCGTAGAGCTGCTCACGCTTGGCATCGTCGACCTGTACGTCGCTGACGTCGCGATAGTCGGACTTTCGAAGTGACACGGGCGCCCCCGTCTCGGTTCGGAGTAGGGTTTCTTTATCCGCACTAGGGAAAGCAGGCTCACCGTAGCCGGTTGACCGAAGGAGGGGATGACGATGGCCGACACGTTCTCCTACATGGACGAGGCCAAGGGCTTCGAGCCCTCGGAGGCCTTCTCCCACCTCCGCTCCGAGTGTCCGTTGCACCGGGTCGAGAACCACGAGCCGCCGTTCTTCGTGGTCAGCCGGTTCAGCGATGTCGTGGGCGTCCTCAAGCAGCCGGACCTGTGGGGCAACAGGGACGGGCCGGGCGTCTTCTACCAGGAGGCCGGTGTCCTCGGTTCTTCGGACAATCCTGACCACGCCCGGCACCGCCGCATCCTGCAGCCTGCCTTCCTCCCCACCGCCATCGGCCGGCTGGAGCCGCGCGTCACCGCGCTGGCCGACGAGCTGCTCGACCGCATCTTGCCCACCGGCGAGGGCGACTTCGTCGAGCTATACGCGGCACCGTTCCCGGCCGTCGTGATCAGTGAGCTGCTCGGCGTCGGCGAGGAGCACCGCGACGACTTCCACCACTGGAGCCTGGCTTCGGTGTCGGCGTTGACCGGCGGCGACCTGGAGTCCTACGAGAAGGCCCGCGACGCCATTGCCGACTGCATCGAGGCGGAGGTCGACAAGCGCGCCCGGCTACTGGACGAGGCCGACGTCGCGCCTGATGTCGATCCCCTCGGCACGGTCGTCCCGGCCGACGTGAGCAGTCGCTTGATGCTGGCCGAGCGAGAGGGCCTCCTCTCGCGGGCGGAGGTGCGCCACCTCGGCTACCAGCTCCTGGTCGCCGGTCACGAGACGACGACCAGCCTCATCGGGCTGATGCTCCTCCGCCTGATCGAACGCCCCGAGCTGATGGCGGCGCTGCGGGACGATCCCAGCCTGATACCCACCGCCATGGAGGAGGCCCTCCGGTTCGATTCGCCGGTGTCAGGACTCTTCCGCACGAACGCCTCCGAGTGCGAGCTCGCCGGCGAGACCATCCCCGAGCGCAGCAAGCTGCAGATCCTCTACGGCTCGGCGAACCGTGATCCGGACCGCTTCGAGACACCAGACGAGTTCAGGATCGACCGGGAACCGAACGAGCTGCGCCGGCACGTGGCCTTCGGGTGGGGCATCCACTTCTGCATCGGAGCGCCGCTCGCGGCGTCAGGAGACTCGCATCACGTTCGAACGGCTGCTCGCCCGCGTCGACGAGATCGAGCTGGCCGGCGAGCCGCGCCGCAACGACTCGTACGTGTTGCACGGCCTGACCAACCTGCCCGTGCGCTGGAAGGTGCGAGAGAGCTAGCAGGGATCCCTGCCCGCGCCAGCGGAGGGCCATACGCTGGGGTGATGGGCGTGCGGCGGAAGTCCGTGCTCTCCGGTGTCACCGTGTCGCTCGGCCTCGCGGTGTGCGGCTGTAGCGCCGCCTCCGCGCCGACGGTCGGACCACCGGCGTCGGTCGTTCCGGCCGGGACGGACGCGACAGCCTCGGCAGCTCCGCCGGGGACCACCACAGCCCCGCCGCAGCCCGCCCCGCCGCCGAGTCCACCACCGACAGCGGCAGCGACGACCACGACCACCACAGCCACGCCCGTCAGCAACACATTCACGATCCTGGTGTCCGGCGACCTGCTCCCCCACACCTCGGTGATCGAGATGGCCCGGTGGTACGCCGGCGGCGGGAACTACGACTTCGCACCGATGTTCTGGGCGGTCAAGCCCATCGTCGACGCCGTCGATGTCGCCGTGTGCCACCTCGAGACCCCGGTGGCGCCGGCCGGCACCGCACCGGACGGGACCTATCCGACCTATGGCGTGCCGGCGCAGATCGCACCGGCACTCGCCGCCTCCGGCTTCGACCGGTGCTCGGTGGCGTCCAACCATTCGCTCGACAAGGGCGAGGCGGGCATCGACTCCACACTCAACGCCCTCGACGCGGCCGGCGTCGGCCACGCCGGGATGGCGCGGGTACCGGCGGAGGCCGGGCCGGTGGTGTTCGACGTCCGGGGCACGACCATGGCCCACCTGTCGTACACGTTCGGGTTCAACGGCCGGCGTCTCCCCGCCGAGCGGCCGTGGCGATCGAACCTCATCGATCCGGCCCGCATCGTGGCCGACGCCCAGCAGGCGCGCGCCGACGGTGCCCGGTTCGTCATCGTCTCCCTGCACTGGGGCAACGAGGGCTCCAACGCCGTCACCTCCGCGCAGCGACAGGTGGCCGAGGCCGTCACGGCCAGCGGCGCCGTCGACGTGATCGTCGGCCACCACTCCCACGTCGTCCAGCCGATCGAGCAGGTCAACGGGCGCTGGGTCGTGTTCGGCTTGGGGAACTTCCTGACCGGAATGGGGGCGGCGAGCCCATGCTGTGGAGTGCGTGGCCAAGACGGAATGATGGTGCGGCTCCGCGTGACCGAACGGCCCGATGGATCGTTCGAGGTCGCGGCGCCAGAGGCGATCGCCACGTTCGTCGACCGCCGCGGCTACGTCGTCATGCCCGTGGAGTTCGGTCTGGGCCACGCCGGCGTCGTCCGGATGATGGGAGCCGACAAGTTGACGGACTCCCTCGGCCGGACCGCCTCCGTCGTCGGCCCCTACCTCGTCGCGGGTTGATCCCGTTGCCCCTGAGGAACGGCCTCGGCGTCGTCGGCCGGTCTCTCGATCAGGCCGTCGTCAATGCGCTCGCCTGACTTGGTGTGCCCGTAGATTCGCTTGGTCAAGGGTCTGCCGAATCCTCCTGCAGACGACCTGACGTCAACCCACGGCCGCTCCAGCGAGGACTTCCTCGGTCGAGCGCCGACGTACCGTGACGGCATGGATGAGTCGGAGTACCTCCTCACGAACGCCCGGGAGGAAACGGTCGTGCGTTTCGACGCGTTGGAGGAGGCGTTCGACGAGCTGACCACGGGACATCTCCGCCGGATCGGGGTAGCACCAGGGTGGCGGTGCCTCGAACTGGGAGCCGGCGGCGGTTCGGTCGCCGCGTGGATGGCGAATCAGGTGGGGCCAGCGGGTGAGGTTGTCGCCACAGACCTGGATGTCTCGCGGTTCCGACCTCACTCGTTCGACCAGCTGGAGGTGCAGCGCCTCGACCTCGTGACCGATGAGCTGCCAGCGGGCCCGTGGGATCTCATCCACGAGCGCCTCGTGCTTCAGCACGTGCCGGCCCGTCTGCAGGTTCTCGATCGGATGGTGGGAGCCCTCGCGCCGGGCGGGTGGATCGTGCTCGAGGACTTCGACACGGCCGAGGTCCGCACCACCGATCGCGACGGACCGGACCACGAGTTGATCAGCCGTGTCGCGGTCGCCTTCAACAAGCTGTTGGCGGCCCGGGGTGGGGTCAGCAGCTTCGCCGGCAACGCGCGGCGGGAGCTGATGAATCGAGGCCTCGTCAACACTGGCTCCAGCGGGCATGTCTCGATCGCGTCCGGAGGTGAAGGCTTCGCCCGCGCCATCGCCGCCAACACGCGCCAGGTCCGTGACCAGCTCGAAGCGGACGGGTTCACACCCGCCGAGCTCGATCGCTTCCTGCGCATCCTCGACGAGCCCGAGACGCTGGTCGGGAGCCCGGTGCTGATCTCGACCTGGGGTCGGCGACCGACATGACGCCGCTGCGTGTGCCGCGGAAGCCGGATCGCTACTCGGTCGGAGCTTGTCAAGGCCGAGGAGTACGGCAAGCGGCGCGAGTGACACCATCAAGACGACGATCATCCAGCCCAGGACGATGAGGAAGACTCCGGTGACCTGGAACAACGCCGCCGCGGTCCACAGGAGAAGCCGGCTACCGGCGCTCGGCTTCGGCCGAACGACGCTCGATCCCACCGGGACGACCGGGGCAGGTCGGTACTTCTGTTCGTGAAGCGCCGAGAGCGCCCAGACGAGAGGCAGACAGCCGATCGCCACGACGGCGACGATCGGGCTGAGGGTCACCCCCGAGGCGACGGCGAGCAGCACGCAGGCGCCGAATCGGCCAGCGAGGTACTTGTCGCCGCGGAGCCTCAGCCGCCGGGCGGCATCGCAGACATCCACGATCCCCGGCGGGGGGAACGGTGCGCGGGTCTGATGGTGATGGCCCGTCCAACGAGTGCAACCTGCGGCCGTTCGCCACGGCGCCCGACGCAGCTTCGCGGATCGACCCGACGGACGCCCTCAGCCCTATTCCGACGCGCCGATCGTCACCGTGCCGAGGGTGCCGTCGACGGTGACCTCCGCGCCGTCGGGGATGACCTTGGTGGCGTCCTTCACTGACACCACACAGGGGATCCCCAGCTCACGGCTGATGATCATGGCGTGGCTGCCAAGGGCGCCGATCTCCGTCACCACGCCGGCCGCGGGAACGAACAGCGGCGTCCACGACGGGTCGGTGTTGAGCGTGACGAGGATGTCGCCAGGCTCGAGAGCGAAGGGGTCCGACGGGTCGAGCAGCACGCGCGCCCGGCCGCGGGCATGGCCGCCGGAACCCGCGGTGCCGGACAGCACGGTCCCGACCTCCGCCAGCGCCACCGTCGTGCCGCCGCGCCGGGTCCACTCGTCGAGCGGCTTGGCCGCGTTGGTGACCATGAACGGCGGCTCCAACTCGTAGAGCTCCCGGTGCTCCGACTCCCGCCGGCGCAGGGTGTCGGTGAACGCGCCGGGCTCGTGGCGGAAGTGGTCGAGCTCGCCCTCGACCAGGAACCAGACCTGGTCAGCCGTGTCGAGCGCGCCCTTCTCGACCATGCGGCGGCCGAGCTCCAGGAAGCAGACACGGATCTCGCCGATGACCTTGATGCAGTTGGTCTTGTACCGCTCCCACGCGGGGAGGAACACGCCGGAGGACCGCATGGCGGCCTCGAAGGTCCCGAGGGCCTCGGCCCCGTCGGCACCCGCTTCGCGGAGGCGTTCCCGCACGTCAGCCGCAGCTCGTTCGCGGTCCGCCACCGCCTCGTCGTGCCGGGTCGTGGGCGAGGCGCTGTGGTCGGCAGCCCGCATGCGGTCGATGGCGGCGAACGCCATCTGGGGATGAGTCTCCCAGGAGCGGCAGCGCAGATCCCACTCGTTCGGCCCGCGGGAGCCGAAGTTGCGGACGAATCGGGCGAAGGCCTCGTTGAACGCGGTGCCGTCGGCACTGGTCAGCGCAGCGAGGCGCTCGGGCAAGCCGGCGACGCCCGCGTCGAATTCCCGGGAGAGCTGCTCCGAGGAGCGCACCTGGCGGGAGAGCTCCCACATGGCGAACGTCGGCTTGGCCGAGTCCACCTCGATGCCACCGAGGAGCCGGATGGTCAGCGTCGGATCGCCCAAGCCCTCCGCGATGGCGCCGAGCGCGCCCGGGCCGACGGACGCGCCGAGCGAGGCCCAAATCGACGTCTCGAACATCTGCTGCAGGTACGGCCGCAACGAACGCGCCCGGGCCAGCAGCGCGCCGTCCCCGGCTGCAGCGAGATCGGGCCGGTCCTCGCGCAGGCGGTCGGCGAGCACCTTTTCCTCGTCAACCTCGCGCAGCGCGTCGGTGGACATCACCCAGCCGAGGCTCTCGCCGAGCTTCGCCGCGTGCCGCTCGCTCTCGTGCCAGGGCTCAGCGATGTACGGGGGGATCTCGGGATTGGGATCGAAGTACGCGTGGTCGATCTGCTCGGGCGACGCGCCGGGCAGGCGAGCGCCCATCAGGCGGACGATCGACAGCGGGTTGTAGAAGTAGCCACCGAACAAGCCGAAGCACTCGGGATCGTCCGGGGTCTCGAACTCGTCCCAGTCGACCAAGCCGAACACGATGAACCCGTCGCGGGCGCCGCGGGAGATGGCGCCCTCCCAGAGGAAGGTCCAGCCGAGCGGACTGACGGGATCAGCGAGGACGTCGGCCGCGTTGCCCCGGGTGTAGTACGGGAACCGCTCCCCCACCCGGCGGTCGGTGAACCAGCGATCCTGCATCGTCCCCCCTTGACTTCGACTGTGACTTCGGCGGGCGCCGGACGCTCGCCGGCGGCATGCGCAACGTAGCGTCGCCCGACCGGGCCCGCGACGCCGAGCTGTAGTGTCCGTCAAGTATGAGCCTGTTGGAGCAGTTCCGCCTCGACGGGAAGGTGGCAGTGGTGACGGGGGCGGGACGAGGCATCGGGCGGGCCATCGCCTGGGCGCTCGCCGACGCCGGTTGCGACGTGGCCATCAACGCCCGCCGCCGGGAAGACCTCGAGGAGACGGCCGCCGGCATCGTCGAGCGGGGCCGCCGGGCGCACATCGACGACGCCGACATCCGCGACCACTCCGAGGACCTGGCGGACCGGACCGTGGCCGAGCTCGGCGGGCTGGACGTGTGGGTCAACAACGTCGGCGGCTCGGACGAGAAGACGGTGCGCGAGCTGGTGGACACACCCGACGAGATCTTCCGCTCGCAGCTGGAACTCAACCTCACCACCGCATTCCAGGGCGCGAAGGCCGCGGCCGCCCGCATGCCGTCGGGGAGCGCGATCGTCAACATCGCTTCCGGGGCGGGGACGCGCGGGTCGCCCCGCACCGGGCCGTACGCGGCGGCAAAGGCGGGGATGCTGAACCTCACCGAGACCCTGGCGCTGGAGCTGGGACCGAAGGGGATCCGCGTGAACGCCGTGTCGCCCGGGCCGGTCATTACAGAGGCGTTCATCGAGGTGCTCGGCGTCTCGAACAAGCTCCAGGAGCTCGAGGCGACCATCCCGCTGGGGCGATTGGGCCAGCCCGACGACATCGCCGCCGCTGTGCTCTACCTGGCCTCCCCGGCCGCGGGCTGGGTCACAGGGCAGAACATCCTCGTCGCCGGAGGCCGCACGCAACGCAGCTACCAGTACGAACCACGAGCCGAGTGAACAACGGGGGTACCGCCATGCCCGACTACGCCGACAGCTACGAGGATGTCTCCATGTTCTCGCTGAACGAGGACCGGGAGCGGGCGCTCCTGGAGGCGCAGACAGAGTGCTGCTTCATGTGGACCACGAAGGACGGCGACCCGGTCGGCGTGATCATGAACTACGCCGTCGAGAACGACCGGTTCTGGGTGACGTGCACCAGGCGTCGGAAGCGGGTGGCCGCGGTCGAGGCCCGTCCGCGCGTGGCCATCGCCATCACCAGCCGCGGCACGGACATCGGCACCAGCCAGGCCGTCACCTACAAGGGGACGGCCATCGTCCACGACGATGAGGAGACGAAGTCCTGGTTCTATCCCGCCCTCGCCGCGCGTGTGCGGCCCGAGAGCGCCGACCGGCAGGCCGCGTTCGTGAGCCACCTGGCCACGGACGGGCGTGTGGTCATCGAGATCGTTCCGGACACCCGCATCGGCTTCGACGCCGAGGAGATGTTCCGCGACTCCCCCGCCGGTCCGAGCCGCACGAAGGTCTGATCAGGCCGTCTGATCAGGGGGCCTCGACGACCAACGCTGAGATCAGGCGCTCGACCGCGTCCTCGCTCACGCCGAGCGCCCGCGGCCAGGCCGGCAGCGAGCCAAAGGTCTCGATGGCGCCGCGGGCGAACAGGTCCATGGCCTCGGCCGGCGCGGCCCACAGGTACTCGGGCGCGCGGGCGACGGGTGGGTCGTCGGGCAACGGGTCGTCGATCATCGCCCGCCGCCGCGTGCGGCTGGGGACATCGGACAGCGCGTACTCCTCGACGATCTCCTCCAGCCCGACCCCGATGGCCGCCTGGATGAGCGCCACGAGCATCCCGGTGCGGTCCTTGCCCGCCGCGGAGTGCACCATCACGGGACCATCACCGATGTGCTCGGCGACGGTCTCGACGGCCAGCACGAGCTGATCACCCCCGCGGTCGGCCATGTCGTCGTAAAGACCGGCGATGTGGTGGGGCTCCTCGATGCGGGGCGGATCGTCGGTGTTGATCACGCGGTCGACGAGAGGGATGTGATGTGTGATGGCGCGATCTGCGAACCCTGGCCCGCGGTCGAACTGGCTCTGCTGGCGCAGGTCGACCACGGCGCTGAGCCCGAGGGCCGAGATGGCCTCCCGCCCGTCGGTGGTGATCCGCACAGGATCATCGGCCCGGTAGAGGCCGCCAGTGCGCATCCACCGACCGTCGCTGGTCGGCCAGCCGCCGGCATCGCGGACGTTGAAGCAACCATCGATGTCGAGGTGCAAGGAGCCTCCCCTCCTGCTCATGCCCCAGCCCGCCGTGGGAGACTTCGGGAATCGACGACCAGATGCAGCGCGTGTTCGACGAGCGCGCCATCCACCGGTGCCTGCTCGACTACTGCCGAGGCGTGGACCGCGGCGACCCCGAGCTCGTGGCGTCCGTGTACCACGCCGACGGCACCGACGACCACGGCTCCTTCAAGGGCCTCGGGAGCGACTTCGCCATCTACGTGACCACGCGGCTGCCCGAGCGGTACCAGGCGACGCAGCACACCATCGCCAACACGATGATCGACTTCGTGGGCGACGACGTCGCGAACGTCGAGAGTCATGTGTGCGCGTGCCACGTTCGACCGCCCCGCGGAGACGAGGGGCTCATGCTGGAAACGTTCGGCGGTCGCTACGTGGACCGCTTCGAACGCCGGGACGGAGCATGGAAGATCGCCCGCCGGCTGGTCGTCCACGAGTGGAACATGGTGGAGCCGGTCACGCTCGCCTTCCCGCCGGAGCGGTTCGCGCACGGCGTCCGGGGCCCTGCGGACCCCATCTACGACGGTATCACCGGCGAACGACAGACCTGACGTCACCGGGAAGGTCACGCGCCGGCGGCCGCCTCGGCCAGCACCGCGCGCATGCCGTCAGCCGCTCGCCGCGCCGCCTCGTCGGCCGGTCCGGCCCACAGCTCGGTCGAGCAGACCTCGATCGAGATCGGCGCCCGCACGCCGATCTCGGTGAGCAGGCGGGCGAAGCCGGCGCAGTCGAACTCACCCTCGCCCGGCGGCACCCGGGAGGCCAGGCAGTCGGTGTAGTAGTCGTCGATCGTCGGGGTGAGCGGCCCGTCGTTCATCTGCACGGCCATGATCCGTTCGGCGGTCAGCGCCCGGATCATCTCCTCGTCGGCGGCGCCGCGGGTGTGGTGCCAGATGTCGACGCAGCAGCCGGCGTTCGGGCGGTCGGCGGCGTCGATGAGCGCCTTGGCGTCGGCTGCGTCCTCGACACAGGTGAAGGGGAGGAACTCGATGCCCACCAGCAGGCCGTGCGCCGCGCCCCGGTCACACAGGGCGGCGAAGGCGGGCCCCAGTTCGGCCGGGTCGCCCTCGGCCGGGGCGACGGCCTGGAAGTAGCGGCAGCCGAACTCGTCCGCCATCTCGTAGGCCAGGTCCTCCATCTTCCGGCAGGCATCCGCCTCCGGGCCTGAAGTGCTGGACCATCCCTTCAGCGCCTCGATCTCCGCAACCACCATGCCGTGGTCCTCGACCTGCGCACGAATGTCGGCGGGCGAACGCCCCTCCTGGTCCCGCAGGCGCTCGTACTCGGGCGCGTACAGGCCGATCCCGGCGAAGCCTGCCTTCGAGGCCGCGGCTACCCGCTCGTCGAACTCCCCGAAGCGGGAGCGGCTGAAGTGGGACCAGATCAGGTCCGGCCATGCCAGATCACGGGCACTCCCAGCCATCGCTGCCTCCAGACCTCGGGGTCGGCGTCGACCGGCCTCCTGGCACTAGAAACTAGTCTCCACGTTCAGTAAGTTGACACTCCACCGCTATGCGCTTCGACTTCGTCACCGCCCAGTCCAACTGCAGCTGGGACGAGATCTGGGCGATGTGGGAGGTGGCGGAGGACATCGAGCTCTTCGGGGCCGGCTGGACCTACGACCACTTCTATCCGCTCCGGACCGGGCCGGAGGAGCCGACGCTCGAGGGCTGGATCTGCCTGGCCATGCTCCTGGCCCGCACCCGCCGGCTACGGGGCGGGGTCCTGGTCACCGGGATCCCCTACCGTCACCCGGCCGTGCTGGCCAACATGGCGGTGACCGTCGACATCGCGTCGGGCGGGCGCCTCGAGCTGGGGCTCGGCGCCGGATGGTTCGAAGCGGAGTGCGAGGCCTACGGCATCGAGCTGGGAACCCTGACCGAGCGCTTCGACCGGTTCGAGGAGGCACTGACCGTCATCCGTTCGCTCTTGACAGAGCGCACCACAACCTTCGAGGGCCGCTCGTACCAGCTGCGGGACGCCTGGTGCGAGCCCAAGGCGCAGCAGCAGCCGCACCCGCCCATCGTCATCGGGGGCAAGGGCGAGCGGCGGACGCTCCCGCTGGTGGCCCGGTTCGCCGATCATTGGAACTACTCGGGCATGGATCCCGACGAGTTCGGGCGCTTGCGGGAACGGTTGGGCGAGCTGTGCGAGGCCGAGGGGCGGACGCTGGCCGATATCGAGCTGTCAGCGATGGTCCGTCCGGACGCCGGTGGCCCGGGATCGGTGGTCGACCAGGCGTCGGCCTTCGAGGCCGCGGGTGCGCAGCGGCTGCTGGTCGGCTTCCCTCGGCCCTACGACCCCGGGCTGCTGGAGCCGGTGGCCTCCGTGCTCGCACCGTTGGCGAGCTGACCCGGCGCCGAGTCGGCGGTCGGCGGGGTCTGACCCCGCCGCCCACGCGTCATCCTGGCCAGGACCGGACGTCCTGTCGGTCAGGAGATCCTGGCTCGAGGGCCATGGTCGGGCGGGCCTGCAGATGCGACCATGAGCCGAGTTCGAAACGGTGACGGGAGCCTGGTGTGGGGACGCAGCGCGGGGCATCGCACAGTGATCGCGGGTGGACACGGTGGAGCCGGATGTCCGTCCCGGCCATCGCGTCGCTGGTCAGCGCGTGTGGAGCGACGGCGGCGGTCGAGGTCGAGTCGGCTTCCGTGGCCAGCCCCGTGGCGACCGCCAGCCCGACCCTGAGCTCCGCGCCGCTCACGACAACGCCAACCACGACCACGGCGCCGACTACGACGATGACGGCACCCAGCACGACGGTGCCTCGCCCGACGACGACCATCGTCCAATGGCTCGATCGGACGGCGCCGCCGGCGGGCTTCGATCTCTCGTCCTGGTCGCAGCTCGCCGGCTACGTGAACGCCCGGCCGGCCGCTCCGTGGGTGGCCGCGAACGTGCGCTGGCAGGGCCTGCCCGACGCGAGCGCCGTCGCCGGCGAGGGCGTGGAGGGCTTCGTCGAGAACGGCGTCGTCCACCTCGACACCTTCTGTGAGGAGTCGGCCGTCGGGATCTGCTGGCAATGGGACTCCGATCCCGAGTGGGTGGTCTGGCACGAGGTCGGTCACGTGCTCCCGGCGATCTGGGGGGAGGGCGCCCAGGAGGAGCGCAAGGCACAGTGCGTCGCTGCCGCGGTCCTCGGCCGAGGCCAGTTCGACTACGGCTACACGGAGACCGGGCGAGCCGCGCTGGTGCCCGCCGCCGAACACGAGGAGCTCGGCTACTGGCAGTGCGACAAGGACCACACGACGCTGATCCGGGTCTGGTTGACCGGCCTGGGCGTGACCGTATGAGAGGTGGCGCTCGGGTGCACCCGGTCGTCACGAACCTCGATCCGGCGCCGCCGACCACCACCGCACCTCGTCGAGCGCGACGGACCACACCAACCCCGCCGGCGGCCGCTCCCGGTACTGGTGGTACTTCGCGGCCAAGGCCGCTCTGGCCGCACCGTCGATCGGATCGTCGGCAGCGTGGACCACGGCCGAGCCGCTCCGCGGATCCACCACAGCCGGGACCAGTCGTCCTCGTAGTGGTCGACCAACAGCACGGCTCGGCCGGTCTCACGGATATCCCGGAGCCGGCCGAGCCGCGTGGTCCGCTTGGGCTTGTGGTCCACCGCACTGACCACCCGGCCGGGCACTACCGCGAAGCACACCGGTACGAGGTGGAGGGTTCCGGCGGCATCGGCCGTCGCCAACCGTCCGACCTCGGCACCGGCCAGTCGCTCCATCACCCAATCCACGAACCGATCCTGGCGCACGGACGGACGGACGCTCGACCGTTCTTGCCGTACGAGCGGGCGTCCGGCGCCGGAAGCGGCGCGATGAACGGGTCAACCGTGAAGCAGCGGGTGGGCCTTCGCTCGTTCAGTTCCTCGGCAGGGTGGCCATGAACGCGATCGAATCCTCGTCGACCCAGGCGTACTCCTGGTAGTGGTCCAGCAGCGCGGTCGTGTCCGCGTAGAAGATCTGGCTGCCGCCGAGGCTGGCGTCGAGCGCGATGGCGTAGCCGCGCGCCACGTAGTCGGCTCGCACCCGCTGGAGCTCCTCCACGGAGTCCAGCAGGCTGCAGAAGTGGTGGTGGCGGACGGCGAAACCCTCGGGCAGCCACGTCCGGTAGAGGTCGACCGCGCCCTCGACGGGTTCGATGATCTCGAGTTGGACGTCGCCGACGTACGCGAGGCCCACGTTGATCACCGCGTTGCCGCCGTCCGGCGTGACGAGCGTGAAGTCGTCGAAGGTGGCGATCTCGGCGACACCCTGCTCCTCCTGGAACAGCGACACCGCCCGCTCGAGATCGTTGGTCACGTAGGCGATCTGGAAGACGTTCTTGAACACGGTTGCGCTCCTCTCCGGCGCGGCCTTCAGCCGTTGGGCAGGATGACGGCCCGTCCCTCCAGGGATCCGGACTCGAGGGCTTCGAACGCGGCGGGGATCTCGTCGAACCCGTAGGTGGTGACGGTCGGCTTGAGATGGCCGGACCGCGCCAGGGCGATGACCTCGGTCAGGTCAGAGATGCTGCCCCACGTGGACGCCGACAGCTCGACCTCGAACTTCGTGGACCAGAAGCTCCAGGGCACGGCGCCACCGGCCACGCCCACCAGCATGATCCGGCCCGCGCTCCGGGTCGTCGCCATGGCGAGGGTCATGGTCGCCTCGTTGCCCACCAGGTCCAGCGTGAGGTCCGGCCCGAGGCCGTGCGTGAGGTCCAAGATCGCCTCGGCCGCTCCGTCACCGGCCGGCACGGCGTGATGCGCGCCGACCGCCGTGGCATGGGCCAGCGCCTCCGGCCGCGAGTCGACCGCGATCACGGTGGACGGTGACATCGCCCGCAGGATCTGCACGGCCAGGTGGCCCAGGCCCCCGATACCGATCACCGCGACCACCGAGCCGGGACCGAGCACACGTTGCGAGCGCTTGACGGCCCGATACGGCGTCACGGCGGCGTCCGTGAGGGGCGCCGCCAGCACAGGATCGAGATCGCCCAGAGCGGCGAGCTGCCGGGGGCTGTCCACGAGCATGTACTGCGCCATGCCGCCGTCGACGCCCAGCCCCCAGCCGGCGCCGGGCAGATCGGCCAACCGGTCGCAGAGGTTCTCGTCGCCGACCTGGCAGCGCGCGCAGCTCCCGCAGCCGAGCGGGCCGTAGACGGCCACCGCCTCGCCCACCTCGAAGCCCGTGGCGCCCGGCCCCAGCGCCTCGACCCAGCCCGCGTTCTCGTGGCCCAGGGTGAACGGTAGGGAGGCGTTGAACACGCCCTCGTCGAACTCGTGGATGACGTGCACGTCCGAGTGGCAGATCCCCGCGGCACCGACCTTCACCAGCACCTGGCCGGGACCGGGCTCAGGCTGCGGCACCTCCTGGTACTCCGGCGCCGTCTTCCATGCCACCATGCGGTACGCCCTCATCCGCGACCACCCCTTTCTCTGCGCCTGCTCCGGCGCTTTCTTTAGGCGCCGTCTACTTTGCTCGCATAGCATGGCACCGCTGCCGTCGAGCGGTGGCAACCGGGGGTCGAGCACCACGTCGGAGGTGACCGATGGACGATGATTTCCTCGCCCGATTCAGGGAGCGCTCGGCCTACGAGACCGCTCGCGAGGGGCCTCCCGACGGCTTTCCGAAGCTGCCGGACCTCCCGCTTGGGCGATACACCGATCCTGCGTTCCAGGAGCTCGAGCACGAGCACCTGTTCAAGCGGGTCTGGCTCTACGCGGGCCACGACTCCGAGCTCCCGGTTCCCGGCAGCTACAAGCTCTGCGACATCGTCGGCGCGCCGATCCTCTTGGCGCGCGACGACGACGGCCAGGTCCACGCGTTCTACAACGCTTGCCGGCACCGCGGGGCACCTGTTGTCCGCGGCGAGTGCGGGCAGGCCCGCATGCTGGTCTGCCAGTTCCACTCGTGGAGCTACGACCTGCGCGGCAACCTCGTGCGGGTGCCTGACGAGCGCGACTTCGTCGGGCTCCAGAAGGAGGAGCGGGCGCTGCCCTCCGTCCGCTGCGAGCAATGGGGTGGCTGGTGGTTCGTGAACCTCGACCCCGACGCGATGGCGTTGCTCGAATGGCTCGCCCCGCTGCCCGACCTCCTGCCCGAGGTCGCCGCCGCGCCGCTGCGGATGATCGACACCAAGCGCGTCGAGCTCGATTGCAACTGGAAGATCCTCGCCGAGGCCTTCCTCGAGGTGTACCACGCCCGCACGATCCACCCGAAGACGGTGGGCCCGTCGCTCGACACCCGGGGCACCGTCATCACCCTCTACGACCACGGGCACCAGAGCATGCTGTCGCCCGTCAACCGCGGTACCCGGAACGACAATCGGGAACAACTCCCGGTCTGGGAGGGCGCGACCAGCGTGTTCCTCGACGACATCCAGCCCGCCCACGGCATCTTCCCCAACCTCATCACCCCCCTGGACGCCAGAGGCTTCCCGTTCCTCGTGTTCTGGCCGCTGGCCATCGACCGGACCCGCCTGGACATCATCTGGTTCGCCACCGACTGGGGCGATGGCGAGCAGCCCGAGGATCACAAGGCCATCTGGGCGCAGCGCCTGACCCGCTTCGACGCCGTCATGGACGAGGACTACGAGAACCTCGGGCCCATCCAGCGCTCGATGGAGTCGGCCGCGCACGGCGGCCAGGCCATCAACTACCAGGAGCGGCGCATCTGGCACGTCCAGGCGTGGATCGACAAGATCATCGGTCGGGAGCGGATCCCCGAACACCTGCAGGTCCCTGATCTCCTCGCCGCCTGGGTCGAGCACCCGTGACCGGGCCCGGCGCGGGCTGGGGCGACGAATGGGACACCGTCGTCGACGTCGTCGTCGTGGGCACCGGCGTGGCGGGGATGACCGCGGCCGTCGCCGCCGCCAGTCGGGGCGCGTCGGTGGTCGTGCTGGAACGGGGCGCGTTCACCGGGGGCACGACGGCGAAGTCCGGAGGGGTCCTGTGGATCCCGAACAACCAGCTGATGCGCGAGCGCGGTCTCATCGACGACCGGGCGGACGCCCTCCGCTACCTGGCCCGGACGGCCTACCCCACGCTCTACAACCCGGGGCACGAGACGCTCGGGCTGCCGGCGGACAAGCACGCTCTCCTGACGGCCTTCTACGACCGTGGCTCGGGCGCCGTCGAGGAGCTCGTCGCCCTCGGCGCGCTGTCGGTCGAGAGCGTCGACTACCCCGACTACTACGCAGACCTCCCCGAGGACACAGCGCCCAACGGTCGGGCCATCCAGCCCGTGTTCCCGGCCGGCTGGCGGCGAGGGATCGATCCCACGGGCGGCCAGCTCCTGGTCGACCAGCTCCAGGCCGCGGCCGAGCGGCTCGGCGCGATCGTCCTCCTGGAGCACCGGGCCGCCCACCTCGTGCGCAACGACGAGCTGGACGTCATCGGGCTCGAGGTCCAAGTCGGGCGGCGCACCGAGCTGTTCGGAGCCCGCCAAGGTGTCATCTTCTGCTCAGGTGGTTTCCTCCACAACAAGCGGCACGCCCTGGAGTTCCTCCGGGGCCCCGTGCTGGGCGGCGCCGCCGCCGAGGGCAGCCGGGGTGACTTCGTCGACATCGGCATCGAAGCCGGCGCCCAGCTCGGCAACATGAGCCACGCCTGGTGGGACCAGGTCGTGGCGGAGCTGGCGGTCCGTGTCCCCGAGACGGTGAAGGACGTGTACGAGCCCTTCGGCGACAGCATGCTGATCGTGGACCGGCGAGGCCAGCGCGTGGTCAACGAGAAGATCCCGTACAACGAGCGGGCGCAGGTCCACTTCGCCTGGGACCCGGTGCGCCGGGAGTACCCGAACCTGCTGCTCTTCATGGTCTGGGACGAGGCCGTGGCCACTAACCCCGACCCGACCCGGTTCCGTTTCCCCGTCCCGCCGCCCGGCGAGCGCTACGACTTCGTCATCATTGCGCCGACGTTCGAGGCCCTGGCCGACGAACTGGCTCAGCGGCTCGAGAAGCTGGCGCCGTGGACGGGCGGTTTCCAGCTCGATGCGTCGTTCGCGTCCGGCCTCGCCGCGACCGTCGAGCGGTTCGACACCATGGCCGACGACGGCCGCGATCTCGACTTCCGTCGCGGTGAGACCCCGATCGAGGAGGTCTGGGCCGGAGCACCCCGCCCGGGCGCGGCCACGGCCGCCCTGCACCGCTTCGCCCCGCAGGGTCCGTACCACTGCGTGATCCTCGGGGCCGGCGCGCTCGACACGAAGGGCGGACCGGTGATCGACGCGTCGGCGCGGGTGCTGGCACCATCGGGCGAGCCGATCGTCGGACTGTACGGCGCCGGCAACTGCATCGCTTCTCCGGCCGGCCAGGCCTACTGGGGCGCGGGCGGCACCATCGGGCTGGCGCTCACGTACGGCTTCATCGCCGGCTGCGAGGCCGCCACCGCGCCGGCCCACGCCCCCAGTTGACGGCGACTCCATCGTGGACGCCCTGGACCTGATCGAGATCCACCAGCTCCTCAACCAGTACGGCCACATCGTCGATGCTCAGGAGTGGGATCGCTTCGACGAGCTGTTCCTGGCCGACGCAGTCCTCGACTACACGGGGGTGCGGGCACCGGCGCCGCTGCACGGGCTGGAGGCCATCAAGGCCTACTTCCGCGACGCCAACCACCCTTCCGCCCATCACGTGACGAACATCGTCGTCACGGAGCAGGACGGAGAGGTGCGCGTGCACAGCAAGTTCCTGGCGCCGTACACCAGACCCTCGCACGATCCTCGCCGGTGGTACGGCGGTGACTACGAGGACATCGTCGCCCGCGCGCCCGGCGGCTGGCGCTTCGCCCGGCGGGCGTGCACTGCCCGCTGGTTGCTCACGCCCGAGCTCGCCGGCGGCGACGCCATCCCCGAGCACCGCCGGACCTGGTAGCCCGCGGGGTTCGGGACCGGCGCCACCAGCGCGGCGTGGGGACCGGACTCTCGGCCGGGAGGTCGGGACTGACCAGCCGGCAAGCCTCGCCCACCGCGGCGGCGAGCACGTCCGGCCGCGAGAGGAAGACCATGTGGTTGCCGTCGACGCGCACGACCTCGGCGGCAGGGATGCGGGCGGCCAGGTCGAGCTGGCGGGACGCGGGGACGAGCCCGTCACGCTCGGTGACGACGACGGCCGTGGGGACGGAGACGTCGCCGATCCACTCCGTCGAGGAGAACCGCAGGACGGCACGGGCTGCCTGCTGCACGGCGGCCGGGTCGTGGCGATCGAGCGCATCCAGCAGCTCCTGCTCCAGCGAGCGATCGACGACGAAGCCGGCGAGGAGCGCGCGGGCCCCTTGCACCCGGAGCGACCTCGGGATCAGGCGGGTGCTCCGGTGCATCTCCTCGAGGGCGCGCACGATGGCCCACCGGTCGGCGCCCGGGCGGAAGTCGGCAGAGGTCGCGCACAGGACGAGTCCGAGGACGCGGTCGGGATGGCGGCGCCACACGAGCTGCGCGATCGGGCCACCCATGGAGTAACCGACGAAGATCGCCTTCCTCACGCCGAGGACCTCGATGAGCGCGACGGCATCGTCGGCGCAGTCCTCGAGCGTGAATGACACGTCGGTCCCCATACCCCGTCCGTGGCCACGGTGGTCCAGGGCGACGACGCGGAAGTGCTCGTTGAGCACCTGCAGGCTCGGCCCCCAGTTGAGTGCGCCCGTCGCGCTGAGCCCGTGCAGCATGACGACCGTCGGCGAATCGGGCGATGGACCGGGGAGGTCGCAGGCGAACGTGCTCCCGCGCCCGGGCAGGTCGACCGTGCGCCAGAGGGTCATCGCGGTGGGGCTGCTCATGCCCCCTTCCTACCGCAGTGCTCGCGAAAGTTAGCGGTCAGATGGCAACGCGCTCAGCCGGGGACCGCCCTGAGCAGGGACGACGTGCGGGCGGTGTGAGCAATGCCACACGCGCCAGCAGCTACGTGATCCCGAGGGAGCGGTTCCGGGCGCCGGGCGCGTGGAAGTCGGCCTCGTAGCAGACGCGGTCGCCGTCGAAGCGTAGGAACGACATCACCTCCACCTCCCACTTCTTGCCCACATGCTCCTCGCCGAAACTGGCCGCATCCTTCACGGTGGCGCTCATCAGGTAGTGCAGAGCGAGGCCGTCGTCGTTCACCCAGAACTCGTCCGGCGCCAGCACCAGGTCGTCCCACTTGGCCAGGCCCTTGGCCAAGAAGGCCCGGATGGCCGGCCAGCCCTCGAACCGGCCGCTGGCCACGTCGTTGAGCACGGCGTCCGGGGTCATGAAGGGCTCGGGGGCGTCCGGGTCGCCCGAGCTCCAACCGGCGAAGAGCTGTCGGGCGACCTCGATGCGCTTGGCGTGATCGGTCATGCGCGGGACGATACGCCCGACGGGCAACGGCTGTCGCCCTACAGGCAGTGGGAGGTACCGTCGTGCGATGGACGACTCGATCGCGCAACTCCTCTCCCTCGACGGCAAGGTCGCTCTCGTCACCGGAGCGGCAACCGGGATCGGGGAGAGCATCGCCAAAGTGCTTGCGGCCGCGGGCGCCCACGTCGTCGTGACCGACATCGATGCGGATGGCGCCGCGAAGGTGGCGGCGGCCATCGGCGAGAGCGGCCACCGCGCCGACGCGGTCCACCTCGACGTCACCGACGAGGCCTCGGCGCGTTCCGGCATCGGCGAGGCCGTCGAGCGCGGTGGCGGGCTGGACATCCTGGTCAACAACGCCGGCTCCTACCACGACTCGGGCAGCATCGTCGACCAGACGTACGAGTCCTGGAGGCGGGCCATCGCCATCAACTACGAGGGCGTTTTCCTCTGCTCGAAGCCGGCCGCCGAGCACATGGTGTCCAGAGGAGCGGGCGGCGCCATCGTCTCGATCTCCTCCGTCGACGGCATCGTGCCCTGCCTCGGCACGGGCTACGACTCGGCCAAGGCCGCGCTGTTCCAGTTCACCCGGAGCCTCGCCGTCGACCTCGCCCCGTTCGGGATCCGCGCCAACTGCATCGCCCCCGGGAACGTTCCAGTCGAAACGATCCGGCGGATGAAGGCGGGCGAGCTACCGAAGCTGTGGGACGAGCCGTCCGTGCCGACCGGGCTGATGGGCCCGATGGCCAAAGCCCGCTCGGCCAACATCCCGCTGGGCCGCAAGGGATTGCCCGAGGAGATCTCCCACGCCGTCCTGTTCCTGTGCAGCGACGCCGCCTCGTACGTCACCGGCCAGACGCTGGTCGTCGACGGCGGCTGGACGCTGGTCTGATTCGGCTTCGAGGAGGACGCATGAACAACTCCTGGGCCGACGAGAAGGCCATCATCGACGTCACCATCGCCTACACCTGGGCCCTGGACACCCGCTCCTTCGACGATCTACGGCAGGTCTTCGCGCCCGACGCTGTGGGGGACCTCGGCGGGCGACACTGCGAGGGCATCGACGCCATCATCGCCCGCATCCAGGAGCCGCTCAGCAAGCTCGACGTCACGCAGCACGTCGTGACCAACCACCAGGTGCGCGTCGACGGCGACACCGCCGGATGCCGGTGCTACCTCGTCGGCCAGCACGTCAAGAAGGGCACCGAGGGTGGGGACACCTTCATCATGGCCGGCGTCTACGAGGACGAGCTGGCCCGCACGGCCGACGGCTGGCGCATCGTCCACCGCACGCTGACCATCCACTGGACCGACGGCAACCCGGCCGTCGTCGGCCGGTAAGGGCCGCGTTACGTCCGGCCGACGGCCTGGAACGATCCGATGACGGCGTTCTCGTTGGCGAGGCGCTGCTCGAACAGCTCCTGCACGGCAACGATGCGGCCCGGATCGCCGTCGGCGTACGCCGCCTCGGCGGAGCAGGACAGCACCTCGCTGATCCGCTCGTAGTCGGCCAGCGCGTCGGCCAGGTAGAGGCTGTCGGAGCGGTTGTCGGTGTAGGCCCGGTAGGCCTCGGCCAGCCCGGTCGCCGACGGGAGCTCCCCGACCAGCCGCTCCGCGACGGCGGCGACCGTGTGCTCCTCCTCGCGCATCCAGGCCAGCTCGTTGGCGCTGCGGGTGGCGGCGCCCTGCAGGACCGCCATGGCCATGTCGAGCACCACCCTGGTCGTCCCGGCGTCCAGCTCCGGGCTCACCTTGGAGGCGAGCTCGGAGTTGACGGCCTCGATGAGCTGCGCCGTGCTGGGCTTGGCGATCATGCGGCACCTCCGGTGGCGGCACGGTGGCGGTTCATGGCGCTCATCAGCACGTTGTGCATGCCGGCGATGGCGTTCGACATGTAGGTCACCATGATCCCGGTGGCGTCGCCCTTGACCACCGCTTCGAACTGCTGGACGACGGGGATGAAGACGGTGGCGGCGGCGAGCATGACGAAGTAGTCGATCGTCGCCGCGTTGATGACGTCCTCCGACAGCCCCGTGAGTTCGCGGTACCGGGCGTAGAAGGCCTCCGGGTCCTCGGCGATGACGTCCGGGGGCTGCGTCACGCTGGCGAACATCATCCACCCGAGGTCCTCACGAGGGTCGCCCACGTGGGCCAACTCCCAGTCGACCATGTAGTAGCCGTCGTCGGCGATGAGGATGTTGGCGATCTGGAAGTCGCCGTGCACCAACGTCAACGGGGCCGGCGGCGGCTTGTTGGCCCGCAGGTAGCTGGCGATCAGCCGCATGAACGGGTTCGAGTCCGCGTACGCCTTCTCGGCGACCGTCCACTCCTCGATGCGGCTGTCGATGTAGTCATCCCACGACCCAGGGACCTCGATGTGGTCTGGCAACGCGGACACGTCGTAGCCGTGGATGCTGGCCCCGACCTCACACATGTTGAGCGCCATACCCAGGTGCTCCGACTCGTCACGCTGGCGTGCGACGCTCACCAGCGACTGGCCGTTGATCATCTCCATGACGATCGACGGCGTCCCGAGCTCGTCGCCCTCCTGGTCGAACCACAGCGGCTCGGGCAACGGGATCGTGCCGGCGCTGCTCAAGGCCGTGAGCAGCTCCCATTCCTCGGTCCGGTCGGTCTCGATGATGGCCTGGCCGGGCGGCGGATCAGCACGGACGATGTAGCCGCGGCGGCCGTCCGAGTCCTCCACCCACACCCGTGCCATAGCTCGGCTGTAGCCGCCCGTGATCGGCTCGTAGCCGGCGATCTTCAGGCTGTCCCCACCCGGGCAGCGCTTCTGGAAGAACGCCTCGAGCTGCGAGGTCACCTCTGCGATGTCGGTCATGCACACCCCCTGGCTGTCCCCGTCGGCCCGGGCCCCCGGCCGGCGGCGGGTAGCGTAGCGAACCTACAGCCCGTGACAAGTAAGTCCGTGATGGCGGACCGACCGGCCGTCCCGGCGATCCCTACCAGCGGTTCCAGTGGATGACCCCTGCGGGATCCACCCGCGGCGCGGGCTTGAAGTCCGTGCCGATGGTGTAGGCGACAGGGAACATCCCGATGTGGGTGTACTCGGGCGGTACCCCGAGCACGCTGGCGACCTCGTCCGCCTTCCGGCAGGTCATGGTCGTCCAGACCGACCCCATACCCCTGGCCCGCAGGGCGAGCATGAAGCTCCACACCGCCGGGATCACCGATCCCCACCAGCCCGGCCGCGAGCCGGCGGGCAGCTCGTCCGGCAGGCCGAGCTGGAAGGCCACGAGCAGGACCGGCACCTCGTGGTAGTGATCCCGCAGATGGAGCGCTGATGCGTTGACCGCCTCCTTGCGCTGCGCCCGGGTGTCGTCCTCGCCGAAGCTGGCCGACGGCGTGGACGAGGAGAACGCGTCGAAGACGCTGCGGTAGATCTCGGCCAGGGCCGACTTGGTGTCGGGATCGTCCACCAGCACGAACTGCCACGTCTGGCGGTTGGAACCCGAAGGCGCCTGCATGGCGATCTCGATGCACTCCTCGACCACCTTCCGGTCGACCGGTCGGGTCAGGTCGAGGCGCTTGCGGACCGCCCGTGTGGTCGTGAGGAGCTGGTCGGGATCGAGCGGGAGCAGATCAGCCATGGCAGCGGTCTACCACGTCGGCCATCCGCGCAGTTTCTTGAACACGTCGCACCGAGTCACCGGTCTCAGCCCCCGATGACCAGCCGCAGCGACACCTCGGTCAAGGCCTCCCGCATCGCCTGCTGCGAGACGTTCCGGAACGGCCCGTCGGGCGTCCGCAGCGGGTGGATGAGGAGGGTCAGGTTGAGCAGCGTGCGGACGGCGAGCGCGGCGGTGGCGTGCCGCGCGATGGGCGTTTCTCGTCCCTGGGGTGTCGTGGTCGCCGGTGGCCCGGCGTGCGGGTCGACGTAGTCGAAGGCCCGCTGCAGGTGGAGCTCCTCGAACTGCTGCTGGAGCAGGCGGGCGCGGGGCGTCGCTCCCGGCAGGTGGTGGTGCAGGAGCTGGCACTCGTCGGGATGCTCGTCCAGCCAGTCCCAGACCGCGAAGATCACCTCACGCAGGCTCTCGGCGTCGGCGGGGTCGGTGTCGGGCCTGGTCGATCGGACCACCGTGGTGATCATCTCGAGGATCCGCCCGAGGGCGACGTCGAACAGATCCTCCTTGCCCGAGAAGTGGTAGTAGACCGCGGTCGGCGCCACGCCGGCCTCAGCGGCCACCTCCTGGATGCTGGCGTCGGCGTACCCCTGGCGGGCGAAGACCCGGATGGCGGCGACCACGATGTCGTTGCGGCGTGAACGACGCCGGTGCTCTGAGCGCGACTCGTCGATCAGGATTGCCACGAGGTCCTCCCGGAGAGGCGGCCGGGACCGCATCCCGCCTGCGCCGGTGCGTCCGGCGAGGGCTTCCCGTGCCCCGCACCCTACTAACGCCGGTCGTCTGAGAGCAGGGATTGCCGGCGGCGTCCAATCAGGTCCTCATCTCAAGAAACTCCCTCCGCGCCCATTCCCCGCCGGAGCACCCTCTGGTACCGTCGACCCATGACGGGGATCGAGGATCGCACCCTCAGTCCACCGCCGGCCGGAGAGCTGACCGGCCTGGCCCTCACCTGGCAGGACCTGCTGGACAGGGACAGCCATCCTGTGCCCGACTTCCTCCGCGAGCAGCGTCCTTACCTGAACGGCACCGCGGACATCGGCAAGGACCGCTACCTGTCCAGAGCCTGGCACGAGCTCGAGAAGGAGCGGCTCTGGAGCCGTGTGTGGCAGCTCGCCTGCCGGGAGGAGCACCTGCCCGAGGTCGGCGACTATGTCGTCTACGACATCGCGGACCAGTCCTACATCCTGCTGCGCGCGGCCGGCGGCGAGATCAAGGCCTACCCGAACGCCTGCCTCCACCGGGGCCGCCGGCTCAAGTCCTACGACGGTCGTTGCAGCGAGCTGCGGTGCCCGTTCCACGGCTTCGCCTGGCACCTCGACGGCAAGCTCAAGAACATCCCGGCCGCCTGGGACTTCCCTCACCTGGACGATCGCCGGGACGAGCTGAACCTGCCCGAGGTCCGCGTCGGCTCGTGGGCCGGCTTCGTGTTCATCAACCCCGATCCCGGCGCCGACCAGCTCGAGGACTTCCTGGGCGAGCTGCCCGGCCACTTCGAGCGCTGGCACCTGGAGGACCGCTACGTGCAGGCGCACGTGGCCAAGATCGTCCGCTGCAACTGGAAGATCGCCATGGAGGCCTTCGCGGAGGGCTACCACGTGTCGGCCACGCACCCGCAGGGCGTCGCCTACGTCATGGACCCGGGCAGTCAGATCGACGTCTACGGCAACTTCGCCCGCCAGATCAGCCCGTCGGGCGTGCCGTCGCCACTGCTCCCGTGGGAGGCCTCGGAGGAGCAGATCCTGAGGGCCATGCTCGACGTGCGGGAGGGCGAGCCGCTCCCTGTGCAGCTGCTCGACGGCCAGACCGCCCGCGCCGCCATGGCGCTCGCCGCCCGGGCCCGCTGGCGGCCGGCGCTCGGTGACCGGATCGAGGAGCACTGCGACGCCGAGCTCGTCGACCACTTCAACTACACGGTGTTCCCGAACATCCACCCGTGGGGCGGCTTCAACCGCATCGTCTACCGCTTCCGCCCCAACGGCGACGACCACGAGAGCAGCATCTTCGAGGTCATGTTCGTCGCGCCGTTCGCCGGCCCGCGACCCCCGCCGGCTCCGTTGCTCCAACTCGGCCCCGACGACCGCTGGACCGACGCACCCGGGCTCGACAGCCTCGGGATGGTGCTGGACCAGGACACCTTCAACATGGAGGAGGTTCAGCGCGGGCTCAAGATCCTCCGCCGCGACGGGATCACGGTGTCGATGTACCAGGAGGCCATCGTGCGCTGGCGGCAGGACCTGCTCGACGAGTGGCTGGAGCGGTCGCTGTGACCGGCGGGATCCGCCACCCGTTCACGCGGGCGCTCTACGAGCCCGACGGCTCGGGCGGGGTGCTGGTCACGCGCGACGGCCTGGAGGGCCGCTTCGGGCGCGACGGCCAGTGGATCGAAGGCGACCTGCGGGAGGCCGATCCCGAGCTCTGCCTCTGGGTCTCGGCCCGCCGCCCGACGAAGCATCACCGCCTGAGCGCGGTGGACAACTCGCACGGTCCCGCCGGCTGACGCTGTCGCTCGGGCTGACGCTGCGCTCGGCGGCGCGTCAGGACATGCCGCGGACGGCCGCCACGACGTCGGCCGCGTTCGGGTAGAACACGGCCACCAGGCCAGGTGCCGCGGGCACGGAGGAGTCCGGCGCGGTCAGCCGGCGCACCGGGCCCTGGAGCTCGCCGTGCAGCTCCTCGTGGATGCGGGTGGCGATCTCGGCTGCCGCCCCGCAGGTCCGCACGGCCTCGTGCACCACGAGGGCCCGCTTCGTGCGGGCCACGGACGTCAGGAGGGCGTCCCAGTCGATCGGGGCCACGGAGCGCAGGTCGATGACCTCGGCCGACGTTCCTTCCCCGGCCAGCTCCTCGGCCGCCTTGGTGACCTCGTTCATCATCCGCCCGTAGCTGATGATGGTGACGTCGTCGCCAGCCCGGCGGATGGCGGCCTTGCCGATGGGGATCGTGTACGGCTCGGTGGGCACGGGCCCCCGCTTCATCATCAGCGACGTGGCCTCGATGAAGACGCAGGGGTCCTCGTCCTCGATGCAGGCCAGGAGCAGGCCCTTGGCGTCGTACGGGGTCGAGGGGAACACGGCCTTGAGGCCGGGGGTGTGCATGAGGATGGCCTCGAGGGACTGGCTGTGTTGGGCCCCGATCGGGGTCCCGCCGACCATGTTCACGCGCACCGTCAGGGGGACTGGGGTGCGGCCGCCGGACATGTAACGGAGCTTGGCGGCGTGGTTCGAGAGCTGGTCGAAGCAGACCCCGAGGAAGTCCATGAACATGATCTCGGCGACCGGCCGCTGGCCGGCGATGGCCGACCCGACCGCGGCGCCCATGATCCCTTCCTCGGCGATGGGCGTGTTGCGCACGCGGTCGTCACCGTGCTTGGTCGACAGGCCCTCGGTGACGTGGAACACCCCGCCCCCGGCCGAGTCGGCAACGTCCTCGCCCATGACGATGACGCGTTCGTCGGCGGCCATGGCCTGGTCGAGGGCCTGGGTGATGGCAGCTCGGAACGTCAGCTTCTCCGACGGCGTCGCGTCCTCACCGGGCTCGGCGACCACCGGGCCGGCGTCCGCGTAGACGTCACCGGTCACCAGCTCCGGGTCGGCCAGCGGGTCGGCGGCGGCCTGCTCGTACGCGGCATCGACCTCTGCGGCCGCGCGGGCATCGATGTCGGCCAACGTCGCCTCGTCGGCCTGGCCCTGCTCGATGAGCGCGGCGCGGAACCGGGGCAGCGGATCGGCCTCCTTCTGCGTGGCCAGCTCATCGGGATCCATGTACTCGTTCTTGTCGCTGAGGACGTGGCCGAGGGTGCGGAAGGTGACGCACTCCAGCAGCACCGGCCCGTCGCCGCGCCGCGCGTGGTCCACCGCTTCCTTCGCCGCGGCGTAGGTGGCCGCGGCGTCCATGCCGTCGACCTTGATCCCCTTCATGGCGTACGCGGGCGCCCGATCGACCACGAATGCCGTCTTCTGCGTGTCGGCGAACTTCGTGTGCTCGCCGTACTGGTTGTTCTGGCAGACGAACACCACCGGCAGCGACCAGACCGAGGCCATGTTGAGCGATTCGTGGAAGGCGCCGATGTTGGTGGCGCCGTCACCGAAGTTGCAGATCGTGACCCGCCCGTCGCCCTGCAGTTGGGAGGCGAGGGCCAACCCGATCGACACCGGGATGCCACCACCGACGATGCCGGTGCACAGCATCAGCCCGTGGTCGGGATCGGCGATGTGCATCGGGCCGCCACGCCCCTTGGACGTGCCGGTCGCCTTGCCCAGCATCTCGCCCCACATTTCCCGCAGGGGCACACCCTTCGCCACTTCGTCGCCGAGCCCGCGGTACGTGGCTGTCATGTAGTCGTCGGGGTTGATGGCGGCGGAGACGGCGGCGGAGATGATCTCGTGGCCCCGCACGGGGTAGTGCACGAAGAACGCCTGGGCGCTGCCGATGAGCGACTGCGCCTTGTCGTCGAAGGCCCGGATCCGGGCTGCGGTCTCGTAGATCCGCAGCAGCAGCTCCCGGTCGATCGTCTCTGCGGTCCTCGTCGTCATCGTCATCGTCGACCTAGCCTTTCTTTACGCCAACTGGAGAAACTATCAGCCGTCAGGAACCTCCGAACAGGCCGATGGGAAGCCCGGTCCCCCGGAGGTGCGCGGTCTCGTTGATGGTGAGCACGCTGCGCTCGCCGCTGCGGGCGGCCGCCACCCGGTGGATCGAGGTGTAGTTGGGGTAGAAGAACCCGCTCGGGTCCTCGATGCCCAGGATGTGGGTCAGGTAGGCGTTGATCACGCCCCCGTGGCACACCGCGGCGGCCTTCTCCCCCGGGTGGTCGGCGATGATGCGCTCCACGGCCGCGACCACGCTCCCGCGGAACTCGTGCGGATCGACACCCATGCTCTGGTGCACTCCGCCCATGAGGATGTCCTGCCAGCCCTGGTGGCCTTCGGCCTTCATCTGCTCGACCGGGATGTACTCCGAGGCCTCCCGGTCGTACTCGGCGATTCCCTCCGCCAACCTGACCTTGACGCCCTGGCGCTCGGCCACGGGCTCCGCCGTCTGCATGGCCCGGCGCAACGGGCTGGCGTAGATGGCGTGCACGCGCTCGAACGCCAGGTAGTCGGCCAGGTAGCGGGCCTGATGCTGGCCGGCCTCCGACAGCTCCGGATCGGCCGGCCCCTCCACGTCCTCTACCCGGATCGGGAGCGCGTGGCGAACGAGCAGCAGCTCCATGGCGGCTCAGGATGGCACAACGCTCAGCGCGAGCGAACCGGGTCGCGCCCGTCCCAGTCCTCGGCGGCCTCGGCCACCATGCGGTAGAAGCCGCCCAGGCCGTCGTCGAGCTCGTAGATCTCGAGCAGGTGGCCCAGGTCGGACACCGCGTCGTGGAAGGCGAATCGCCGGCCGCTGGCCGTCGCGGCGAGCATCGCCTGTGGGTAGCCGAGCGAGTCCAACCGGGCCCCCTCCCGATCGAGATCCTCCACGAAATACGCCACGTGATGGATGCCCGCGCCCCGCTGAGACAGTTGCTGCTGCAACGACACCGGCTCGACCTGGTGCTGGCACACCAGCTCGACCATGACGCCCCCAGACTGGCCGTAAGCCGACGAGTGGTCGAACACGCCCGGCTCGCCATCGTGGGTCACCGAGGCCAGGGGGATGTGGTCGTTCACGAAGAACGGCCCGGAGCCGAACCGTGCCGCGTGGCGTGCTGCGGCCTCGTGTACGTCGTTCACGTCGTAGGCGATCTGGACGATGCGGCCCAACCGCAGCTCGATGGCCATCCGGCCTCCCCGGTGCTCGCCTGGTGGCAACAGATGTTGCCAGGTTGGTACCGTCCGGGCGATCCCGGCGATCGGAGGCTCCCGTGCCTGTGTCCTGGCCACCGACCAACGCGTTCCACGTCGGCATCCGGGTGGTCGATCTCGAAGCGGCCATGGCCGACCTCGGTCCGGCCCTCGGTGCCACCTGGTGCCAGGTGCAGGAGCGCGATCAGCGGGTATGGACGCCGGAGGGCGGCGCCCGGCAGACACCGCTCCGCTTCACCTACTCGGCCGAGGGACCGGTGCACCTCGAGCTGCTCCAGGGCCAGCCCGGCACCATTTGGGACGCCGGCGACGGTGCCGGTTTGCACCACTCCGGCATCTGGTCCGACGACGTAAAGGGCGAGACCGACGCGCTCGTGGCCGACGGCTGGTCGATGCTCGGCGCGCAGCTCCCGCCTGAGGAGGGCTACGGCGCCATGACCTACGTGGTGTCGCCGTCGGGCTTCGTGGTGGAGTTGGTCAGCACGGCCGTCCGCCCCATGTTCGAGCGATGGTGGGCAGGCGGCCCGCTCGCCTGATCAGGCCCGCAGCGCGCGGGAGTAGTGGGCCTGCACCATCTCCTGCTGCCGCTCCGCCGGCCAGTCGGCCGGGTCGAACATCGCCTGCACGGCTACACCGTTGACCGCGGTGAGCAGCTCGGCGGCCAGCCACTGCGCGTCGGTCTCCTCCGGCAGCTCGCCCGCGGCGGCCGCGTTCTCGATGACCGCGCTCAGGAACTGGCGGGTCGAGCGCACGCGGCGCCGCTGCTCGCGGCTGAAGCCCTGATCCGACACCGCCATGCCCCAGAAGGCCAGCCAGACCGCCCAGTCCGTGCGGCGTTCCTCGTCCAGCGGGAGCAGGGCGTCGGTGCAGGCCAGCACGTCGTCGCCCCGCGCCGACCGCGCCGTCCATGAGCCGGTGCCGGGCCCGCTCGGCCGCGGCGCGGTAGACGAGGACGAGCAGCTCGCGCTTGTCGGAGAAGTAGCGGCTCACGACCTTGGTGCTGTAGCCACCGGCCGCGGCGATGTCGCGGACGGTCGCGGCGTCGATGCCGCCCCGGGCGATGAGGGCTGTGGCCAGCGTCGCCACCTCGTCCCTGCGCAGGTTGTGATCCACCGTACGGGCCACCTGGGCAGCGTAAGCGGCGGCTGGCGGCTCACGTAGTGTCCGTGTTCGTGAGCTCCGGCCTCCGCCTCGGCGCGGTGTTCCCGACGTCGGACATCGGCACCGACCCAGTCGCCATCCGGGACTTCGCACAGGGCGTGGAGGAACTGGGCCTCGATCACCTCATCACCTACGACCACGTGCTCGGCGCCGATCACGCCGACCGCGATCCGCCGCTGACCGGTCCGTACACGGAGCACGACGCGTTCCACGAGCCGTTCGTGCTGTTCGGGTACCTCGCCGCGGTGACGACCCGGCTCGAGCTCGTGGTCGGCGTCCTCGTCCTTCCACAACGGCAGACTGCGCTGGTCGCCAAGCAGGCCGCCGAGGTCGCGCTCCTCTCCGGCGGCCGTCTCCGGTTGGGCATCGGGACCGGCTGGAACTGGGTGGAGTACGACTCCCTCGGCGTGCCCTACCGCTCGCGCGCCGGGCGCCTGGAGGAGCAGGTCGACGTCCTGCGGCGGCTGTGGGCCGAACCGCTCGTCACCATCCACGGCAAGCACCACGACATCGAGCGGGCCGGCATCCTCCCGATGCCCGATGGACCGATCCCGATCTGGTTCGGCGGCGGCGCCGAGCCCCAGCTCCGCCGGGCGGCGCGCCTCGGCGACGGCTTCCTCGCCTCCCGGGCCGACGAGCGGGCGCGGGGGCAGGTGGAGCAGCTGCTGGCCTTCCGCGACGAGCAGGGCCGCGAAGGGGAGTTCGCGGTGGCCGGGATGCTCGACTGGGCCCACGGCCCGGACGCCTGCGCAGAGTCCGCGACGGCGTGGCGGGACGCGGGTGGCACGCACCTGGCTCTGCGCACCTTCGACACGCTGGCCGCCCGGATCGGCGTTCCCGTTCTCGGATACACCACCATCGACGAGCACCTGGACGCGCTGGCCCAGTTCCGGGACCTGGTCGGCGGCATTCCCTGACCAGGTGGAGTGAGTGTAAAGTATCTAGCAAAGCCCGACGAGGAGGCCATCGCATGAGCGTCACGTCGCAGGACATCAACCTGTCGCACACCGACATCGCCCGGCGTCTGCTGGCGAACGTCGATGCCGGGACCAGCGATCAGAGCCCGGTGCAGATGAAGGTGCCCGCGTCCGCGTACCGCGACGCGAAGCGCTGGGACGAGGAGATGGAGCAGGTGTTCCGCCGCTCCCCTCTCGTCGTCGGCTTCTCGTGCGACCTGCGCGAGCCAGGCGACTACGACACTATGGAGATCGTCGGCCGGCCGGTGCTCGTCGCGAGGGGTGACGACGGCGTGGCCCGCGCCTTTCTCAACATCTGCCGCCATCGCGGTGCTCAGGTCGCCGAGGGCTGCGGCCACACCCGCCGTTTCACCTGCCCGTACCACTCGTGGGTCTACGACACGCGAGGCAAGTTGGTCGGTGTCCCCGGTCGGGACACGTTCGGCGAGCTCGACGTCAGCGGGCTCATCGAGCTCACGACGCACGAAGTGGCCGGAGTGATCCTCGCCGTGCTCACGCCCGGCATGGAGTTCGACCCCGCCGAATGGATGGCCGGGATGGACGGCGCGCTGGAGCTGCTCCGCCTGGACGAGCTGCACCGGTACCCGGTCGTCACCGAGCTGGACAGCCCGAACTGGAAGCTCACCGCGGACGGCTACGTCGACGGGTACCACATCGGCTACCTGCACAGCTCCACCATCGGTGAGAAGGCGATCACCAACCGCAACACGTACGACCTGTTCGGCCCGCACGTCCGCATCGGCTTCGCCAACAAGCCGATCAACGAGATCCGCGACCGGCCGGAGTCGGAATGGCCTCCCATGTGGGAGGTCATGAGCATGGTGCACTACATCTTCCCGAACGTGTCGATCTCCGGGCAGCCGGATCGACCGTTGATGGTGAGCCGCCTGCTCCCGGGCCCAACCCCGGACCGCTCCACCACCGTGCAGTACCACTTCTACCGCCAGCCGGTGGAGGGGGACGAGGCCGTCGCCACCGCCGAGGCGCGGCGCCTGTTGTACGCGCAGGTCACCGGTCAGGAGGACTTCGTGACCGGTTTCAAGATCAACCGGTCGCTCTCTGCGATGGGTGACGATCACATCCGTTTCGGTCGCAACGAGCGCGGCAACCAGAACCTGCACACCTGGATCGACAAACTGGTCGGCAACGGCAGCCGGTAGCCCGGCCGCGATCAGGCCCTGCGATCAGGTCCCCTCGCTCAGGTGATCGCCGGGAATGCCGGGCGCAGCCGGCGCCGCGCAAAGAGCCACCGGCCGTCGTCGCCGCGACGGACGACGTCGTCGTAGTAGAAGCGGATGAGCGGGCCGGTGGTGCCCGCCGTCCATCTCGTGGCGAGGCACCAGCACACGCTGTGGATCTCGTCCGGGCCCGCCGAGGCCACCAGAGGCGGACCGGGGACGTGCATCATGGGCTCGTCGGGGCGGAAGTGGCTGGTGACGATCACGCCGATGTCGGCCGGGCCTTCGGCGGTGCCGTAGTTCAACGCTGACCCGTCCCACACGGCGTCCGCGGTGAACAGCTGCGCCACCGCGTCAGTCCGTCCCGCGTCGGCGTACACCGCATACGCCTGCACGAGGTTCTGGACGGCGATCGCGTCAGCCGGATCGGGCACGTCGGCCCAGCGGTCGATGACAGGCTGCAGATCGGCCAGGTGGGCGGTGTCGTAGGTGCTCATGAGGAGGAACCTCCTTGCTCGGAGTCGCTCAGATCGCGGTCTCGCCACCGTCGGCAACGAGCAGGGTGCCGGTGACGAAGCTGGCGTCGTCGGACAGCAGGAAGCAGATGGGGGCGGCGATCTCGTCCGGGACGCCCACCCGCTGCTGCAGGTTGCCCTGGCCGAAGACCTTCGCGCCCGCCTCGACGTCGCCGCCGCCCCGCTGCTCCATCAGCGGCTCCGTCATCCCCGTGCGCACACGACCGGGTGCGACCACGTTGACCCGGACGTCAGGGGCGAGCTCCCGGGCCAGCTGCCGGGAGAAGGCGATGATGGCGCCCTTGGCGGCGCCGTACGGCGCGTTGTGCTGGTTGGCGGTCAGCGCCGCCGTGGACGCGATGTTGACGATGGAACCACCGCCACCGTCCTGGATGATGGGAGCGGCGTACTTGCAGACGAGGAACGTCCCGCCGGCGTGCGCGGCGAACATCCGGTTCCAGCGTTCGATCGGCCACTCGCCGATCGGCCCGAACTCCGCGTGGCCGGCGGCGTTGAGCAGGCAGTCGATGCGGCCCAGCTCCGTCCGGGCCGTCTCTACCGCGGCCTGGACCGAAACCTCGTCGGCGACGTCGGCGGCCAGCCCGATGGCGCCGTCGAGCTCGGCAGCCACCGCCTCCGCCCGATCGGCGACGAGATCGACCACCGCCACCCGTCCCCCTCCGGCGGTGAACCGCCGGGCGGTGGCCGCAGCGATCCCCGATCCCCCACCGGTGGCGAACAGCACCTTGCCCTCGAAGCTCATCTCTGCCTCCCGGCGCCCACCCGGTCACGCCGGGCGGCGTGCGGCCACCCTAGCCCGGTTACTTGTCACGGTCACCAGTTCTGCTCGCAGCGGCCGTCCAGCCGTCGACGATCTGCCAGGCTCCGTCCCGTGACGGGGTCACACGGCTTGAAGGACTTGGCGATCATCGACGGCCCCGACGTCGCCCGGCTGCTCCCGTACCTCGAGCTCGTCGACGCGCTGGAGGCCGGCCACCGGCGGCCCCCGGCGCTGGTCCGCCGCACCGTCTTCGGGCCCGAAGGCGGTGGCGAGTCCTTCCTCGGCCTGCCGGCGTGGAGCCCTGGCCGCCAGCTCGGCGTGAAGCTCGTGACCGTCTTCCCCGGCAACACCGCGCTCCCCGAGCCCCTGCCGAGCGTGCAGGCCGTCTACGTCCTCTTCGACGGACCGGATGGCTCGCCGCTCGCCGTCATCGACGGCACCGAGCTGACCTACCGCAAGACGGCCGCCGACTCCGCCCTCGGCTCACGGCTCCTGTCCCGTCCCGACGCCCGCACGCTGCTGATGGTCGGTGCCGGCGGTCTCGCGCCCCACCTGGTCGCCGCCCACCGGGCCGTCCGGCCCTCGATCGAGCGCGTGCTGCTGTGGAACCGCACCCGGGCGCGGGCCGAGGCCTTCGCGACCGTCCTGGGCGCGGAGGCAGTCGTCGATCTGGCCGCGGCGGTGCCGCAGGCAGACATCGTGTGCACGGCGACGATGACAGCCGAGCCGCTGGTCGAGGGGAGGTGGCTGCGTCCGGGCACCCATCTCGATCTCGTTGGCGCGTTCCTGCCCGATCGCCGCGAGGTCGACGACGAGGCCGTCCTGCGGGCCGAGCTGTACGTCGACACCCGGGAGGTCACCACGGTCGAGGACGGCGACCTGGCCATCCCTCTGGCCGCCGGCACCATCACCCTCGACGACATCCGGGCCGACCTGTACCAGCTCTGCCGCGGGGAGGTCGCGGTCGACCGCCGTTCGGACACGATCACCCTGTTCGAGAACGGGGGCGGCGGCCACCTGGACCTGATGTGCGCCGAGTTCTTGTGGCAGCGGTGGCAGCACGCATCGTGACGACCACCGATACCGGTCACGCACCGCACCCGCGGTTCCCCCACGTCTTCACGCCACTGCGGCTGCGCCACCGGACCCTGCGGGCCCGGATCAACGTCGGCGCGCACACGACCAACATGGCCGAAGGTGGGCTGCCCGGCGACCGCCACCTCGCGTACTACCGCGAACGGGCCCTGGGCGGCGCGGGGATGATCGTCGTCGAGCCGATGCCGGTGCACGCCACCGCGGTGCTGACGCGCGGGAACTTCCGTCCCGGTGACGACTCGGTGATCCCCGCCTTCCGGCGCCTGACGGAGAGCTGCCACGAGGCGGCCTCCGCCGACGGCGGGGTGGTGATGATCCACCAGCTGTACCACGTCGGTCAGCACGGCGACGCCGACAACTCCTTCGCCCCCAACTGGTCCCCGTCCGGCCTGCCGTCGTACCACGACGCCGACGGGAGCCACGCCATGACCGAAGCCGAGATCGAGGAGCTGCTCGAGGGCTTCGTGAGCGCCGCCGGGCGGGCGCAGCAGGCCGGCTTCGACGGCGTCGAGCTGTTCGCCGCCTACCACGCCGTGATCGACCAGTTCTGGACGCCCTGGTCGAACCGCCGGACGGATCGCTGGGGCGGAAGCTTCGAGAACCGGATGAGGTTCTCCACCGAACTGCTCGAACGCATCCGTCGCTCCTGCGGCGACGACTTCATCGTCGGCCTGGCGGTCAACATCGATCCGGAGTCCGCGCCGTCGCTGGACCTCGAGGAGGTCCAGGAGGTGGTCGTCTGGCACGACGAGCGCACGCTCATGGACTACGTCACGTGCGGCACGGGCAGCTACTTCGACTTCTACAAGCTCATGCCGACGTCCCTCTATCCGGCCCGCCTCGGGGAGCCCTTCGCCGCCGCGCTCAAGGCCGTCACCAGGCACGCCGTCGTCCAGGCCGAGAGCCACATCCGCACGGCGCCCGCGGCGGAGGAGGTGCTGGCCGCCGGCCACGCCGACATGGTGTCCATCGTGCGGGGCCAGATCGCCGATCCGCACCTCGTGGCCAAGGCCCGCACGGGCCGGGAGGACGAGGTGCGGCCGTGCATCTCCTGCAACCAGCTTTGCTGGGGTCGGCGCTCGCGCGACTACTGGATCTCCTGCCTGGTGAACCCGTCCACGGGACGCGAGGACGAATGGGGCGGGGACCGCTTCTCGCCGGCCACTCAGGCGAAACGGGTGCTCGTGATCGGGGGCGGCCCCGCCGGGCTGGAGGCGGCGCGGGTGGCGGCCGAGCGCGGCCACCACGTCACCGTACGGGAGGCCGCCGACGAGCTCGGCGGGCAGTGGCGGTTGGCCGGGCGCCAGCCCACCCGATCGCAGGTGCTCGACCACCTGGCCTGGTACGAGCGCGAGCTGGCCCGCCTGGACGTCGAGGTACGCGTCGGCGAGCTGATGGACGTCGCGGCCATCGCGGCCGCCCGGGCCGACGAGATCGTGGTGGCCACGGGCGCCAGGCCGGCACGGTCCGGCTTCCAGCGAGCCCTGCCGATGGTCGACCGGCTTCCCGGCGTCGACCACCCGAGCGTCGCCAGCATCGAAGAGGTGCTGGGCGGCCACGTCACGCCGAGTGGGCGGGTGCTGCTGGTCGACGACCAGGGCGACTGGCGCGGCATCGGCACCGCGCTGTTCCTCCAGGAGTCGGGCTGCCTGGTGACGCTGTTGAGCTCGGCGGCCGCCGTCGCATTCGGGCTGTTCCACAGCGCTGCCGATGTGCCCGCCCGGCGCCGCTTCGCGCTGGCCGGCGGCGAGACCGCCACCCACTCGGTCGTGCTGTCCTGGACGGACGGCTCGGCGCTGATCCGATCGACGCTCACCGGCGCGGAGCAGACCGCGATGTTCGACTGGTTGATCGTGGCCGAGACGTCGACGCCACGAGCCGAGCTGAGCACGGCGCTCGAAGCGGCGGGCACCGAACACCACCGCATCGGGGACTGCGTTGCGCCCCGCCGAGCGAGCCTCGCCATCTACGAGGGCCGCCGCCTCGCCCTCTCGCTCTGAGGCGACTGCGGTCACCGCGCCGTGCCCAGCCGCCCGGCCCGCCCGCCCCGGCTCCATCCCCCGGCACGGGCGCCCGGCTCCAGTCCCGGCACGGGCCCCCGGCTCCAGCCGCCGGCTCGGTCACCTATCCCGCACAAATCGCGGCCTGGGACCGCAGCGGTGCCACTGGGCGCGATTTGTGCGCCGGAAGTGACCGCGGACCTGGCCGGACGGGCGGCGGTTAGACAGGCGGCGCTCAGGCAGCCAGCGAGCGCTGCCAGTCCACGGCCGCGCCGAGCTGGTTGAACGTGAAGAGGTGGGTGCCGTTCACCCCGAGCGTCTCCAGATCCGGCCGCAGGGCCTCCAGCAGATGATCGGGGTCGTAGCCCTCGCCGCCGAGCAGCCTACCGACGCCGCGGCGGTTCTTGCGGAGGTAACGGAGCGACTGGCCGACACCGACGCGCATTCCGAGGGTCAGCAGCTTGGTGCGCTCCACCGGCCCGGACAGACCGAGGTGCACAGGCAGCGTCAGTCCGGCAGCTCGTTCCGTCTGCAACCAACGCCTGATGACGTCGGGGTCGAAGCAGAGCTGGGTGGAGACCCAACCGGCCAGACCAGCGTCGGCCAGCACGGCCTGCTTGGCGTGGAGGCTGGCCGTCACGGTGGCGTGGTTGATGAAGACGTGGCCGTCCGGGTAGGCGGGAACGCCGACGGCGTCCAGCCCGTGCGGCAGCGCTACCAGGTCCTGCAGCAGCGCGAGGCCGTCGGAATACGCCCCGACCGGACGTTCGGCGTCGCCGCCCACGACGAACCACTCGCGCAGGCCGGCCGCCACCGACACGGCGACGAGCTCGGCGAGATGGCTCGGGTCGCGCACCATGCGGGCCGCCACGTGCGGGGTGGCCCGCAGGCCGAGCCCCTGGAGCCGGGCGGCCAACGCCATCGTGACGTCGACGCCCTTGGCCGGCGAGCAGGTGACGGACACCTTGGATCCTGGGGGCAACAGCGGGAGCTGGTGTTCCAGGTTCTTGATGGGGATGAGCTCGAAGCTGATGCCGGGGCTGAACGAGTCGCCAGCGCTCTCATCGCGAAGGGACCCGTCCATCTCAGGCCCCCGTCCTGGCGGCCCGCCCGCCGCGACGACGGCCCGTGGGGGCAGCCTCCCCGTCGGGGCCGGGCTCGCGGTTGACCCGGATCCACGCCGCGCAATGCTCGTCGTTGCCGGCCAGCACGTCCGCCGCCATCACCATCTGCTTCACCTCGGGGTGGAGCGGGTTCATGATCGCCGACGTCATGCCCGCACCGATGGCCATGGCCAGGAATGTGCCCGTGATGTGGTTGCGGTTCGGCAGGCCGAAGCTGACGTTGGAGGCGCCGCAGGTGGTGTTGACCCCGAGCTCGTCCCGCAGCCGCCGGACCAGACGGAAGACCTGCTGGCCCGCGGTGCCCATCGCGCCGATGGGCATGACGAGGGGGTCGACCACGATGTCGGCGGCCGCGATGCCGTGGTCGGCCGCCCTGTTCACGATGCGCTGCGCCACCGAGAAGCGGACGTCGGGGTCCTCGCTGATGCCGGTCTCGTCGTTGGAGATGGCGACGACGGCGGCGCCGTACCTGGCCACCAGGGGCAGCACGCGCTCCATCACCTCGTCCTCGCCGGTCACGGAGTTGACGAGGGGCTTGCCCTGGTACACGGCCAGCCCGGCCTCGAGCGCATCGATGATGGACGAGTCGATCGACAGCGGGACGTCGACCACACCCTGCACGAGCTGCACCGCCCGGGCGAGCAGCGCCGGCTCGTCGGCGAGCGGGATGCCGGCATTGACGTCCAGCATGTGCGCGCCCGCCGCCACCTGCGCGACGGCGTCCGCCTCGACGCCGGCTGAAGTCACCCGCCTTCATCTCCTCGGCCAGGAGCTTGCGGCCGGTGGGGTTGATGCGCTCACCGATCATCACGAAGGGACGATCGAAGCCGATCGTCACCTCGTGTGTCGCCGACGACACGACGGTGTGCGTCACGCCACCTCCAGCAGGCGGACGAGCTGTCCACGGAACGGACCCAGGCCGGTCGGGCGGCTCTCGTACGCCAGCCCGAGCTGCTCGGCGGCCCGCCGGGCGGCGTCGGCCACCTCCGGCGCATCTGTCTGGGCGAGGTGGACCACCCGGCGGTAGTGACCGAAGTAAGCGTCTCGCAGCTCGGGATGCCGATCCAGGCCGAGACCACCCATGACGAGCGTGTCGAAGTGCCGGGCCAGGTAATCCGTCAGATAGAAGGTGCCGGGTTCAGCGTCCTGCAGGGCCTCGAAGACCGGGCCGGAGGCCAGGAACTCGTAGCAGTGGGCACCCTCCAGGCGGGCGACCCCCCGCTCGGCCAGCGCCGCGTCGAGCCGGCCACCCGTGCCGCAGTCGCCGTAGGCCACGGCCAGCAGGTCGTACTCCTGGGCGCGAGGGCCGTCGAGCACCGCGCACACGGCGTCCGGGATCCGCTCGGGCCGGTTGTGGAGGTTCGCGGGCAGGTACTCGACGTCCACCTCGACCGCCGGGAGCTGCGCCAGCACCGCTCGCAGCTCGCGAACGAGCGCGCCGCACGCCACCACCAGCACGCGCCGACCCGCCGTCATGCGCTCAGGCGGCGCGGCGGGCCGCGACCAGCGTCTTGGCCGTCTCCGCGGCGACGGCCGCGTCACGGCAGTAGGCGTCGGCCCCGATGGCCGTGCCGAACTCCTCGTTGAGCGGGGCTCCACCGACGAGCACGATGTACTCCTCGCGCAGGCCCTTGTCCTTGAGGGTCTCGATGACGACCTTCATGTACGGCATCGTCGTGGTGAGGAGGGCGGACATGCCGAGGATGTCGGGCTTGTGCTCGTCCAGCGCGGCCACGAAGGCGTCGGCGTCGGTATTGATGCCGAGGTCGATCACCTCGAAGCCGGCTCCCTCGAGCATCATCGCCACCAGGTTCTTGCCGATGTCGTGGATGTCGCCCTTCACGGTGCCGATCACGACCTTGCCGATCGGCTCCGCCCCGGTTTCGGCCAGGAGCGGTCGGAGGATGGCCATGCCGGCCTTCATGGAGTTGGCGGCCAGAAGGACCTCTGGCACGAACAGGATGCCGTCCCGGAAGTCGATGCCGACGATCCGCATGCCCTCGACCAGAGCCTCGTCGAGCACCTTCTGGGCCGACCAGCCCCGCTCGAGCAGGATCGTGGTGCCGTCGTGGATCTCGTCGGCCAGGCCGTCATAGAGATCGTCGTGCATCTGCGCCACGAGCTCGGCGTCGCCCAGGCTGGACAGGTCGATGTCCTGCTCATGGCCTTGCCCGAGATCGTCGGTGGAGCCTTCGTCTGCCATGTCGGGACCCCCGAGAGCACATCAAGACGGACCGGTAGGCGGAATGGTACCAGAATGCGGAACGATTGGCGTGGCCTCTAGGGTGGCGCGTCGGAAGCCGACGGACGTCGACAGACGGGTAGAGCAGGCGAAAGGGGGCTGGTGAGCGAGCGGAGCGAGCTCCAGGGCACGGCGAGCGAGCCCACCGGGCAGGAAGCGCCCACGGCCAGGCGCCGGGGCGGCCGGCGGGGCGGGGCGCACGGCACCGTCCACGACCTGCCGCAGCAGCGTCCCTGGGGTCAGCCCACGATGCGCCTGCGTCCGACGGAGGTCGTCTCCGAGGACGAGCTCGAAGCCATTCACCTCGCCTCGCTGCGCATCCTGCGCGACACCGGGATCGACTTCCTCGATCCGGAGTCCCGCGACCTGCTGCAGGCCGCGGGCGCGGATGTCGACCCGGACAGCGCCCGCGTCCGCTTCGATCCCGACCTCGTCACCGAGTTGATCGCCACCGCGCCGGAGTCCTTCCAGCTCCACTCCTGGAACCCGGACCGCAGGCTCACCATCGGCGGCGACCACCTGGCCTTCGGCTCGGTCGGCTCGCCACCCAACTACGTCGACCTGGACGGGAACCGCCGTCCCGGAGACCGGGCCGCCTTCCAGGACCTGCTGAAGCTGTGCCAGGTGATGAACAGCGTGCACTTCGTCGGCGGCTACCCCGTCGAGCCGATCGACGCGCACCCCTCCGTGCGCCACCTGCACGCCGCGTTCGACGTGCTCACGCTCACCGACAAGTCCCTCCACACGTACAGCCTCGGACGCCAGCGGAACCGGGACGTCCTGGAGATGGCGCGCATCGCCCGCGGCGTCGACGACGCCACCCTGGAGCGTGAGCCCTCGGTGTTCACGGTCGTGAACTCGTCGTCCCCGCTGCGCATCGACCATCCGATGCTCCAGGGCATCATCGAGCTGGCGTCCCACAACCAGGTCGTCGTGATGACACCGTTCACGCTGGCCGGCGCCATGGCACCCGTGACGCTGGCCGGGGCGGTGACCCTGCAGAACGCAGAGGCCCTGGCGGGCATGGTGTTCACGCAGGTGGTCCGACCCGGCGCGCCGGTGGTCTACGGCGGGTTCACCAGCAACGTGGACATGCAATCGGGCTCCCCGGCCTTCGGCACACCCGAGTACGTCCGCACGGCGATGCTCGGCGGCCAGTTGGCCCGGCGGTACCGGGTGCCGTACCGCTCGTCGAACGTCTGCGCCGCCAACGCGCTCGACGCCCAGGCCGCCTACGAGAGCGTCTTCTCGCTGTGGGGCGCGGTGATGGGCGGGGTGAACTTCCTCATGCACGGCGCCGGCTGGATGGAGGGAGGGCTGCACGCGTCGGCGGCGAAGCTCGTGCTCGACGCAGACCTGCTGGCTATGGTGGCCTCGCTCCTCGAGCCGATCGTGGTCGACGACGACACCTTGGCGCTGGCCGCCATCGACGAGGTCGGGCCTGGCGGTCACTTCTTCGGCGTCGGCCACACCCAGGAGCGCTTCCGCACCGCGTTCTTCCGGCCGATGATCTCCGACTGGCGGAACTACGAGACCTGGGCCGAGGCCGGGCGGCCAGAGGCGGCCGGCCGGGCCGCCTCGCTGGCCCGCCGCTTCCTCGACTCCTACGAGCCGCCGCCCATGGAGACGGCCGTGCGGGAGGAGCTCGAGAGCTACGTTGCCCGCCGCGTCGCCGAGGGCGGCGTCCCGACGGACTACTGATGCGGTGAACCGCACGGACGTGTGAAGGAGGAAGGGTGAAGTCCTCGGCGCAGGTCGTGGTCATCGGCGGCGGCGTGGTCGGCGCCAGCGTCCTCTACCACCTCACCAAGGCCGGGTGGACGGACGTGGTGCTGGTCGAGCGGCGGGAGCTCACGTCCGGGTCGACGTGGCACGCGGCCGGCGGGATGCACACGTTGAACGGCGATCCCAACGTGTCGAAGCTGCAGCAGTACACGATCGAGCTCTACAAGGAGATCGAGGCCGCCTCGGGACAGGACTGCTCCATCCACCTCCCCGGCGGGCTGATGCTGGCCGACACCCGCGAGCGCCTCGACTGGCTGCGCATGGCGCAGGCCCGCGGGCGGTACCTCGGCATGGACCTGGAGATCATCACCGCGGCTGAAGCCAAGGACGTGTTCCCGCTCATGGAGGACCAGTACTTCGTGGGCGCCCTTTTCGATCCCGTCGAGGGCCACGTGGACCCCACCGGCGTCACCAACGCCTACGCCATGTGCGCCCGCAAGGCGGGGGCCGAGGTGGCGCGCCACACGATGGTGACGGACCTGCGCCAGCGCGCCGACGGGACCTGGGACGTCATCACCGACCGCGGGGAGATCCACGCCGAGCACATCGTCAACGCCGGCGGGCTGTGGGCCCGCGAGGTCGGGCGCATGGTCGGCATCGAGCTGCCGGTGCTGGCCATGGAGCACATGTACCTCGTCACCGAGCCGATGGCCGAGGTCGCGGAGCACAACACCCGGACCGGCCGCGAGATGCCCATGGCACTTGACTTCGCCGGCGAGATCTACATCCGGCAGGAGCAGGGTGGGATGCTCCTCGGGACCTACGAGCAGGCCTGCGTGCCGTGGTCCCCGCAGGACACACCGTGGGACTTCGAGATGCAACTCCTCGAGCCCGACCTGGACCGCATCGCGCCGTCGCTGGAGATCGCTTTCAAGCACTACCCGGCGATGGGCACGGCGGGGATCAAGTCGATCGTCAACGGGCCGTTCACGTTCTCCCCCGACGGCAACCCGCTCGTCGGTCCCGTGCGGGGCATCCGCAACTGCTGGGTCGCCTGCGCGGTGATGGCGGGGCTGTCGCAGGGCGGCGGGGTCGGCCTGGCGCTGGCCACGTGGATGACCGAGGGCGATCCCGGCCTGGACATCTGGGGGATGGACGTCGCCCGCTACGGCGACTACGCCACGCTCGCCTACACCAACGCCAAGGTCCGGGAGAACTACAGCCGCCGGTTCCGCATCACGTTCCCGAACGAGGAGCTGCCGGCGGCCCGGCCACTGCACACGACGCCGGTGCACGACCGGCTCACCGAGCACAACGCCGTGTGGGGTGCGTCGTTCGGGCTGGAGCACGCGCTGTGGTTCCAGCACCCGGGCGAGGAGCCGGTGGAGGAGGTGACGTTCCGCCGGTCCAACGCCTTCCCGCTGGTGGCCGAGGAGTGCGCGGCGGTGCGGGAGCGGGTCGGCCTGACGGAGACGTCGAACTTCGCCAAGTACCGCGTGACCGGGCCGGGCGCCGCCGAGTGGCTGCAGGGTCTCTTCACGAACCGGCTGCCCAAGGTGGGGCGCATCGCGCTCACGCCGATGCTCAACCCCCAGGGCCGCATCGTGGGCGAGTTCTCGGTGGCGCGAGTCGGCGACGACGACTTCTTCCTGTTCGGGTCCCAGGCCGCCGAGTCCCACCACAGCCGCTGGTTCATCGACCACCTGCCCAGCGGAGGAGCAGCCGGAGGCGTTGATTTCCGGGTGCTCGCGTTGTCGCTCGTCGGGTTGTCGGTCGCCGGCCCGCGTGCACGCGACGTGCTCCAGTCGGTGACCACGGCCTCGCTGGCCACCGAGGACTTCCCGTTCATGGCCTTCCGCCGCATCGACATCGGCATGATCCCGGCGTGGGTCGGGCGCATGACCTACAGCGGCGACCTCGGGTACGAGCTGTGGGTGCGTCCGGAGGAGCAGTGTGCGCTGTTCGACCTGCTGTGGTCGGCCGGCCAGCCCCACGGCATGCGGCTGTTCGGGTTCCGGGCCCTGATGGCGCTGCGGATGGAGAAGAGCTTCGGCACCTGGTTCCGCGAGTACCGCCCGATCTACACGCCGCTGGAGGCCGGCATGGAGCGCTACCTCAAGTTCGACCACGACTTCATCGGGCGGACCGCGCTGGAGGCGGAGATGGCGCGGGGCCCCGCACGCCGCCTCGTCACCCTGGTGGTCGAGCCCCACGCCGAGGAGCCCGCGGACGTCATCGGAGACGAGCCCATCTGGCACGACGGCGCGGTCGTGGGCTGGGTGACCTCCGGGGGCTACGCCCACCACAGCGGCGTCTCGCTGGCCCTCGGCTACGTCCCGGCTGCGCTGGCCGAAGTCGGCACGGGCGGCACGGCCGGCACGGGCGACTTCGAGATCGAGATCATCGGCCACCGCTGCCCGGCCCGCCTGCAGCCCGAGCCGGTCTTCGATCCCGAGGGCCTGCGGATGCGGACGTGACCGACTGGCCCGTGGAGCAGCGAGCGTCACTGACGGTGGACGGCGTGCCCGTCACGGCCGCGGCGGGAGACACTGTGGCGCTGGCCGCTGTGCGGGCCGGGCGGCACCCCGGCCACGGCGGCCCGCTGTGCCTGGCCGGCGACTGCGGCAACTGCGTGGCCGAGGTGGACGGTGTCGCCTGGGTCCGGACCTGCCAGGTACCGGCGCGGGCGGACGGCGTCGTGCGCCGCCACCCGGCTGCCAGCCCGCCGGAGGCGCTCGTCGATGCCGACCCAGCGGCGGCGGCCCGCCCCGTGCACGAGCACGCCGACGTGGTCATCGTGGGGGCAGGGAACGGCGGGCTCGACGCGGTCCGGGAGCGACCGGGCGCGCTCGTCCTCGACGCCGGCGCCGGCCAGGAGGTCGTCACCATCGATGACGGCCCCACCCTCGTCGTCCGGCGGGTGGGCGGCGACCATGGCGTCGAGCTCGTCCATCTGCACGCCGACGAGGTGATCCTCGCCACCGGCGCCGCGGAGCTCCATCCCGTCTGCCCGGGCAGCCAGCTGCGGGGGCTGCTCACGGCACGCGCGGCGCGCATCGTTCACGAGGCCGGCATCGACCTGCCCGACGCGGTGGCCGTCGGCACACCTCCGGACGGCGTGCCGTGCCGAGCCGTGCCCGGACGGCTGGTGCGCTTCGAAGGCGAGAGCGGGTGGGTGACCGCGGTCGTCGTCGAGGAGGAAGGAGCCGACGACGGACGGCTCGAGCGGACCCATGCCTGCCGGACGGCCATCGTCGGTCTCGGGTCCGCGCCCCGCGACGTCCTGGCTCGCATGGCCCCCGGCGTGCCCGTGACCGTCATCGGCCCCGCGGCCGCCGAACACCCACTGCCCGCTCCACCCATCGAGGGCGTCGTGTGCCCCTGCTCGGGGACGACGGTGGAGGAGCTCGAGGCCGTATGGAGCCGAGGCTTCACCGAACTGGAGCTGGTCAAGCGGGCCAGCCTGTGCGGCACAGGCACCTGTCAGGGGTCGGTGTGCCTGCCCCATCTGCGGGCGTTCGTGGCCCACCGGTCGCAGCAGCCGGCCGAGCCCTTCACCGCCCGGCCCGCCGCCCGCCAGCTCACCCTCGGCGAGGCCGCCGCGGGCTACCACCTGGATCCCACCCGCCGTACCGCGCTGCACGACGAGCACCTCCGCCTGGGCGCCCGCATGGACCGCTTCGGCGGGTGGTGGCGGCCCTGGTCGTACGGCGACGTGGGCGCGGAGTACGCGGCGGTTCGTGACGCCGTCAGCGTCGGCGACGTGTCGACCCTCGGGAAGATGGTGGTGTCCGGCCCGGACGTCGTCGAGGCCCTCGAACGCCTCTACCCATGCCACGTCCACGACATCGCGCCGGGCCGGTCGCGCTACGCCCTCGTCCTCAACGAGCGCGGCCACCTCATCGACGACGGGATGATCTGCCGGGACGGCGACACCCGCTTCACGCTGACCTTCACCTCGGGCGGGGCGGCGGCGGCGGAGATGTGGGTGCGGGACTGGATCGAGACGTGGGGGCTGCGGGTCCACGTGCTCGACCGCACGATGTCGCTGAGCGCCATCAACGTGACCGGGCCCCGCGCCGCCGAACTGCTCGGCCGGCTCGGCCTGTCCGACCCGCCCCGCTTCCTGCGCCACGACCACCGGAGCGTGGCGGGGGTCGACTGTCACGTCATGCGCCTCTCGTTCACCGGTGAGGCCAGCTTCGAGCTCCACCACCCGCTCAACGGCTCGGTGACGCTGTGGCGGGCGCTGCTGGAGGCGGGCGCCGATCTCGACGTGCGGCCCCACGGGCTCCAGGCGCTCTTCGGGCTCCGTCTGGAGAAGGGCCACATCATCGTGGGTCAGGACACCGAACTCGACAGCTCGCCCCGCCGAGTGGGCATGGACTGGGCGGTGAAGATGGACAAGCCGGACTTCCTCGGCCGGCGGGCCCTCGAGCGCACCGCCCCGCTCCCGGACGACCGCCGCCTCCACGGCTTCACCATGCCCGGCCCGGCGCCACCAGAGGGCAGCGTCATCCGCGACGGCGGGTCGGTCGTGGGTCAGGTGACCTCCAGCTTCGACTCGCCCACGCTCGGGCAGACCGTGATGCTGGGCTGGCTCCGGCGACGCCCGTTCCCGACCGAGGTGGAGATCGACGGCCGCGCCGCAGTGGTCGCGGCCACACCGTTCTTCGATCCCGAGGGTGCTCGTGCGCGGACCTGAGCCCCTCCACGCGTGGCGGGTCGTCGCCGATCCCGTCGCGGTCGACACGCTCGACGCGAGGGTCGTGCTCCGCATCGCGCCGGACGACGCCCTGGTGCTCGACGACGCCGAGCCTGCGGTCCACGACCCGCACGCCATCGTCGTGGCCGAGCGAGGCTTCGTCGGCTGGGAGCTCGGGCCGGACCAGCTTGACGCGCTGGCCCGCGGTCACATCGAGTGGGAGCTGCCGGCGACCCGGCCGGCCGCGCAATCCAGCCTGGCTCAGGGTCTGGTCGCGCAGGTCCCGGCCAAGCTCTGGCTGAGGGACGACGGCACCGCTCTCCTGGTGTGCGCGGCCGCGCTGTCCGCCGATCTGCAGGAGCGGCTGGCGTGAACGAGTTCGTCGAGACGCTCGTCGATCTGCGCTGGGCCGAGCCGAAGCGCTCCTACGACGTCGTCATCATCGGGGGCGGCGGCCACGGCCTGTCGACCGCCTACCACCTGGCGGCGCGCCATGGCATCACGAACGTCGCCGTCCTCGAGCGCGACTACATCGGTGCCGGCAACTCCGGACGCAACACCACCATCATCCGCGCCAACTACGGCCTGCCGGAAGCCGTGCGCTTCTACCAGCACAGCCTCGAGCTGTACCAGCGGCTCGAGGGCGAGACCGGCTGCGATGTGATGCACGCCACCAAGGGGATCTTCTGGCTGGCGCACTCCGTCACGACAGCCCGCACCGAGCAGGGCCGAGCCCTGCTGAACACGGCCTGCGGGGCCCGCACGCGGTACGTGGAGCCCGAGGAGATCGGTCGCCTCTGCCCGCTGATCGACCTCGGTGGTGGCGGCCGCTACCCGATCGTCGGTGCCTCGTACCACGAGGAGGGCGCCACCGCCCGCCACGACCGCGTGGTATGGGCCTACGCGCAGGGTGCGATGCGGAAGGGCGTCGACGTCATCCCGGGCACGGAGGTCACTGGCCTGCTGCGGGACGGCGACCGCGTCACCGGCGTCGTCACGCCCCAGGGCCCGATCGCCGCTGGGGTGGTGCTGAGCGCCGTGGGCGGGCACGTCACCCGCGTCGCGGAGTGGGCAGGAGTACGGCTGCCCATCAGGACCCACACGCTCCAGGCCTTCGTCACCAACGCGTTCGCGCCGGTGCTCGGTCCGATCGTCAGCTCGAACGATCTGGTCTTCTACGCGTCGCAGACGGCCCGCGGGCAGATGCTGATCGGGGCCGAGTTCGACCGGCCGCCGAGCTACCGCACGGGCACGACGTTCTCCTACCTGCAGGCCTGCGCCCGCAAAGCCACCACCGTCCTGCCGTTCCTGTCCCGGCTGCGGGTGCTGCGCCAGTGGTCCGGCGTGTGCGACGTGTCGCTCGACTTCTCCCCCATCCTCGGGCAGTCCGGCGTGGACGGGTTCATGCTCTCGACGGGCTGGGGCACGTGGGGCTTCAAGGCCATCCCGGCAGCCGGCGAGGCGCTCGCCTCGCTGATCGCCACCGGCACGGTTCCCGAGCTCATCGCTCCCTTCGGCCTCGACCGCTTCGCCCGGGAGGCGGCCATGGGCGATCCCAGCTCCGCGGGGACACGCTGATGCTCTGGCTGACCTGCCCGAACTGCGGCGCCCGGCCCGTCGAGGAGTTCCGCTTCGGTGGGGAGCTGCCGGGCGTCCCCGACCGCATCACCGACCCGGACGAGCGCGACCTCGACTACGTCTGGATGCTCGACAACGTCGACGGTCGTTCGGTCGAGCGTTGGTTCCACGAGGCCGGTTGCCGCCGCTGGCACACGGTCCAGCGCGACACGCGGACGGACGAGCTCCTCGACGGCTAGAGGCATCGATGTCGTGTTCGGCGCTCCCCGCCGATCCGCACGACATCGATGAGGCAAGCGGCGGTCAGGTCGAGCGGGCGACGAACATCATGGCCTCGGGGCCGGCGCCCCGGCGGATGGCTTCGTGCGCGGCGTACAGCACGTCGAGGGCCGAGGCCGACAGCACGGGCTCGAACGAGGGCCACATGCCGTCCCCGATCACCCACGCGATCAGACCGGCGGGCTCGAGCGCGCGCAGCAGCCGGGGCACGGCATCCGGACCGACGTGGCCACTCGTGAACGTTCCCGCGGAGATGGTCGCGCCGTAGCCCCCGGCGAGCTCGAGGTCGCCCGCCGTCAGGTCCGCCACCGACAGCGTCCGGTACGCCGCGGTCCCCTCGGCGATGGCCAGCATCTCGGGCGACAGGTCCACACCGTCGATCGCGGTCAGACCGAGCTCCGCGAGACGCACTCCCACGGCACCCGTCCCACAGCCGAGGTCGAGCACCGGCGCCGACCGGTCGGCCAGGTGCGCCACCAGCAGCTCGGCTATGCGAGCGCTGCCGGTGAAGCCGAGCCGGCCGAACACGTCGTCGTCGTACCCGGCGGCCCAGTCCCGATAGACGGCCGCGGCCTCGCCCGCGCTCGCGATCGAGCGGGCGCGGGCGATCCGTTCGTCGCTCACGCCGCGTCCTCTCCCTCGACCTAGACGTCCTTGACGAGACGGAGCGCGTCGTAAATGGCGGCGTGGATGTTGCGCGACGCCACGCAGTCCCCGACGCGGAAGAGCTGGAAGCCGCCGCCGGGGTTCCGGACCACGGTCTGCGCGCGGCCTTCGATCAGTGCCCCGTAGTCGACCGCGCCGAGGTTCGACGACTGCGGCTTCAGCTCGAAGTACAGCTCGTCGGACGCCGCGGTGCCGAAGTCGACGACGACCTGGTCGACGTGACGGGGCACCCGATACGTTGTGTGCTCGCTGCCCAGGTCGACGCACAGGCGTCCGCCCTCAGGGCGCACGGCCAGGACCTTCTGGTTGAGGGTGATCCTCGTGTCCGTCTCGTTGAACGCCTTGGCGTACGGCACGTGGTTCAGGCCGCCGACCTCGACCCCCAGCATGCGCTCCGGCGTCACGAGCTCCAGACGGGCACCCGAGCGGGCGATCAGCTCGGCCGCGGAGAGGGCCGAGTGCGAGCCGTTGTCGTCGAAGAACAGCACGTCACCGGCGGGGCGGACATCGCCGCCGAGCACGTCCCAGCTGGTGACAACCAGATCGTCGCCGGCCTCCAACGCGGGGACCTGGGGCAGGCCGCCGGTGGCCACGATGACGACCTCGGGAGCGAGGTCCAGCACGTCCTCCGCGGAGGCCAGCGTGTCGTAGCGGACGTCCACCCCCAGACGGGCCAGCTCGGCCTCCCGCCACTCGACGATGCCCATCAGGTCCCGCCGGCGGGGGTTGCGGGCGGCGAGGCGGATCTGGCCGCCCGCCCACGGCATGGCCTCGAGCACGGTGACGTCGTGCCCGCGCTCCCCCGCCACCCGGGCCGCCTCCAGCCCGCCGGGGCCGGCGCCGACGACCACGACCCGCCGCGCCACGGATGCCCGCGGGATCTCGTGGGGCATCGTGCCCTCCCGGCTGGTGGCGGCGTTGTGGATGCACAGCGCCTCGCCCGACTGGTAGATGCGGTCGAGGCAGTAGGTGGCGCCGACACACGGCCGGATCTCCGCCTCCCGGCCGTCCAGCAGCTTGCGCACGATGTGCGGATCGGCCAGGTGGGCGCGGGTCATGCCCACCAGGTCGACCTTGCCTTCGCGGATGGCGTGGCGGGCCGTGGCCACGTCGTCCACCTTCGATGCGTGCAACACGGGGAGTCCGGTCGACTGGCGGACCATCCCGGCGAAGTCCAGGTGGGGCGCCGACGGCATGCCGTGGATGGGGATGACGTCGATGAGCTCGGCGTCGCTGGCGATGTAGCCCCGGATGACGTTGACGAAGTCGATCAACCCGTCGGCCTCGAGTCGTCGCAGGATGGACAACCCGGCCTCGGCATCGATCCCGCCGGGGACCCGCTCGTCGACAGCCATTCGCAGACCGACGATGTAGTCGCGCCCGACGCGCTCCCGGATGGCGCCCAGGACCTCCCAGCCGAACCGCAGCCGGCCTTCGATCGAGCCGCCGTACGCGTCAGTCCGCCGGTTGGTCAAAGGGGACCAGAACTGGTCGAACAAGTGGCCGTAGGACTCGATCTCGATGCCGTCCATGCCGGCGGCCTGCATCCGTTCGGCGGCGTCCGCGTACTTGGCCACGATGCGCTCGATGTCCCAGTCTTCGGCCTCCTTCGGGATGGCCCGGTGGGCGGGCTCCCGCAGGGGCGAAGGCGCCACGACCGGCAACCAGTCGTCCTGCGCCCATCCCGTCCGCCGGCCGAGGTGCGTGAGCTGGATCATGCACGCCGCGCCGTGCTCGTGGACCTCGTCGGTGATCCGCCGCAGCCAGGGCACGATCTCGTCGCGGTACGCGTGCAGGTTGCCGAAGGCCGGCGGGCTGTCCTCGGCCACCACGGCCGAGCCCGCGGTCATCGTCATGCCGATGCCGCCCTTGGCCTTCTCCACGTGGTACAGCCGGTACCGGTCGGTGGGGAGACCGTTCTCGGAGTACGCGGGCTCGTGCGAGGACGAGAACACCCGGTTGCGCAGCGTGAGGTGGCGCAGCGTGAAGGACTGCAGCAGCGGATCGTCGGTCAGCGGCTCAGCCACGTCGTTCCAACCACGTCGCACCCCTAGTGCCACATGTCCGGCGTGTCGGCCTTGCGCCGGGCCATGAAGTCGAGCAGCGCCTCGTCCACCGCGGGATCGATCGGCGGTGGCTCGTACGCGGCCAGCATCGCCGCCACCCGCTCCGCGGCCCGATCCTCGACGCGCCGCTCGCCGGCGTCGCGCCACTGCTCGAACGAGTTGTTGTCGGCCACCCAACTGTCCCAGAACGCCGTCTCGTAGTGCCGCAAGGTGTGCTGCGCGGAGAAGAAGTGCTTGCCGGGACCGAGCTCGAGGAAGCCGTCCAGCGCGAACTGGTCCTCGGAGAGGTCCATGCCGCGGAGGTAGGTGTGCAGCGCGCCGCAGAAGTCGGCGTCCATCACGAACTTCTCGTAGCCCATGGCCAGCCCGCCCTCCAGCCAGCCGGCCGAGTGGAGGATGAAGTTGGCCCCGCAGAGCACGGCGGCCTGCATGGACACCGCGGACTCCAGCATGGCCTGCCCGTCCGGGACCTTGGAGGAGGTGAACGCGCCCGAGCAGCGCAGCGGCAACCCCACCCGCCGGGCGAGCTGGCCGACCACCAACGAGCCGAGGGCCGGCTCGGGCGTCCCGAACGTCGGCGAGCCCGAGCGCAGCGCCATCGACGACAGGAAGTTGCCGTAGATCACCGGCGAGCCGGGCCGGGTGAGCTGCCCCAACGCCACCCCGACGAGCGTCTCCGCATGGGCCTGGGCGATGGCGCCGGCCAGGGTCACCGGGCCCATGGCCCCGCCGAGGATGAACGGGACGACCACCGGCGCCTGGTTGGCGGACGCGTACGCCCTGAGCGCGCCGGTCATCGCCGCATCCCACACGAGGGGCGAGTTCACGTTGACGTTGCCGAGGATGACGCACTCCTCGTCGACGACGTCGGTGCCGAAGACAAGGCGAGCCATCTCGATGGAGTCCTCGGCGCGCGACGGCTGGGTGACCGAGCCCATGAGCCCCTTGTCGCTGTAGCGCAGGTCCGCGTAGACCATGTCGAGGTGCCGCTTGTTGACCGGCACGTCGACCGGTTCGCAGACGGTGCCGCCCGAGTGGTGCAGCCACGGCGTGACGTAGGCGAGCTTCACGAAGTTCTCGAAGTCCGTCAGCGAGGCATAGCGGCGGCCGCCGGGCAGATCCCGCACGAAGGGCGATCCGTAGGCGGGCGCGAACACGACGGCGTCGCCACCGATCTCCACGGAACGGTCGGGGTTCCGGGCCCGCTGCGTGAAGCTCCTCGGCGCCGTGGAACACAGCGCCCGGACGTGGCCGGCGTCGAACCGCACCCGCTCGCCGTCGACCGTCGCGCCCGCGTCGCGGAACAGCGCCAGCGCCACCTCGTCGCCGCGGACCTCGATCCCGACCTCGGCCAGGATGCGGTCGGCGTTGGCTTCGATGAGCGCCAGGCCCTCTTCGCCCACCAGCTCGTAGCAGGGGATCTGCCGGCGGATGAAGGCCGGCGCGTGGGACTCGCCGGTATGGGCGGCGCGGGTCTGGATGCGGCCGGCCCGCCCACCAGCCCGAGTGCGCCCGATGGTGCTCACGGGTTCGTCGGGCGGCCGGTCATCGCCGTGTCACGGGAGCGGGTCCAGGGACTGGAGCCGCCGCAACTCCTCGACCGGGATGTGGCACCGGATCGTGTGACCGGGCTCGACCACGTTCTCCGGTGGCTCGGTCACCTCGCACAGGCCCTCGATGAAGCGGTGGCAGCGGGTGTGGAACACGCAGCCGCTCGGAGGATCAGCGGGTGACGGGATCTCGCCGTCGAGGCGGATGCGAGTGCTCGGCTCACCGTCCACACTCGGCACCGCCGACAGCAACGCCTCGGTGTACGGGTGGTGCGGACCCTTGAACACGGCGTCCGTCGGTCCCAGCTCCATGATGCGGCCGAGATACATGACGGCGATGCGATCGGCCAGGTAGCGGACCACGCCGAGGTCGTGGGAGATGAAGAGGTAGCTGGTGGATCCCCGACCTGCAGCTCGGCCAGGAGGTTCAAGATGGCGGCCTGGACGCTGACGTCGAGGGCGCTGGTCGGCTCGTCGCACACGACGACCCGCGGGTCCCCGGCGAAGGCCCGGGCGATGGCGACGCGCTGCTTCAGCCCGCCCGAGAGCTGGCGGGGCTTGAGGTCGAGGTGGCGGGGGCTGAGGCGCAGCGCCTCGGCCAGTTCGGCCACCCGGTCGTCGGCCTTCTTGCCCTTCACCCCGGTGAGCTTGACGATCGAGCGCTTCAGGATCCGGCGCACGGTCCAGTTGCGGTTGAGGGCCGAGTCGGGGTTCTGGAAGACCATCTGGATGGCCCGCTTCGTCTCCGCCGGCCGCTCCGAGCTCTTGCCGGCGATGGCCGCGCCGTCCAGCGTGACCTCGCCACCGCTGTCGGGCGCGTGGATGCCGAGCATGGCCTTGGCCAGCGTCGACTTGCCCGAGCCCGACTCGCCGACCAGGCCGAGCGTCTCGCCGTCGTCGATGCCGAGGTCCACGCCGACCAGCGCGGGGATCGACTTGCCACCCTGCTTGAACGTCTTCGAGACGTGGTTCATCGTCAGCACCACCCGCTGTCCCGAGTCCGCTGGCCGTCCCGGCCGAGGCGGCCGGGTCGGGGATCTCGTCGAGACGGTCCGGGTGGTGGCAGAGGGTGAAGTGGCCACCGGTCACCGCCACGCGGGGTGGCGGCTGGGTCACGGCAGATGTCCGTCGAGATGGCGCAGCGCTCCTCGTAGACGCAGGCCGGCAGATCGGCACCGATCTGGGGCAGCGTGCCCGGGATGGTGAACAGCGCCCGCTCGTCCTTGCGGAGGCCGTGGCGGGGCAGGCAGCGCAGCAGACCCACGGTGTAGGGGTGCTTCGGGTCGTCGAACACCTCCTGCGCCGGTCCCTCCTCGACGAGCTTCCCGGCGTACATCACGCCGACGCGGTCGCACATCGAGCGGATGACGCCCAGGTTGTGGGCGATGAGCAGGATCGCCGCCGAGGTCTCGTGGCGGAGGGTCTTGACCAGGTCCAGCACCTCGGCTTCGACCGTCGCGTCGAGGCCGGTGGTCGGCTCGTCGAGCACGAGGAGCTGCGGATCGCAGGCCAGCGCCATGGCGATGACGACCCGCTGCTGCATGCCGCCCGAGAGCTGGTACGGGTAGCGGCCCATCACGGACGCGGGGTCGGCGATGCGGACCATGCGCAGCGCCTCCTCGGCCCGCCGCTCGGCCTGCTCGCCCTTGTGACCGAGCAGGGTGAAGCACTCGATGACCTGCGGCCCGACGCGCAAGGTCGGGTTCAGCGCCGACCCGGGGTCCTGGTACACCATCGACGCGTGGTGGGAGCGGAACGACCGCAACTCGTGCGTCGTTCATCTCGGTCACGTCGTCACCCGCCACCTTGATGTGGCCTTTGACGATCCGGCCGTTGGACGGCAGATAGCGAAGGGCGGCGAAAGCGGTCGTGGACTTGCCACAGCCGGACTCGCCGACCAGGCCGTAGGCCTCCCCGGGGGCGACCTGGAAGCTGACGCCCCGCAGGACGAGGCGGGGGATGCCGCGGACCATGTACGCCACCTCGAGGTCGATCGACCTCGAGCGCCGCGGTCGTGGTGGCGGGCGGGGCAGTGCTCATGATCTCGGCTCATGCGTCGGACACCGCGTGGATCGAGTCGGCGATGAGGTTCACGGCGATGACCAGAGAGGCTATGGCGAGCGCCGGGAACAACGTCGGCCACCACTGGCCGGCCGGGATGAGGGTGTAGGTCTGAGAGATCGTCAAACCCCAGTCCGGCGACGGGACCTGGATGCCGGCACCGAGAAATGAGAGCGTTGCCACGGTGAAGATGGCATACCCGACGCGCACCGTGAACTCCACCACGATCACCGGCAGCACGTTCGGCAGGATCTCCCTCGTCATGATGAAGAGCCCGGACTCGCCTCGCAGCTTCGCGGCCTCCACGTAGTCGAGTTGGGCCTCCGTCAGCACCGCCGCTCGCACGGTGCGGGCCACGATCGGCGTGAAGAGAGCAGCAACGGTGAAGATGACGACCGGCTTGGAGGCCCCCAGCACGGAGATGATCAGAAGGCCGATGAGCACGACCGGGATCGAGAGCAGCGCCTCGATGACACGCCCGATGGCCTCGTCGGCAATACCCCGGACGTAGCCCATGATCAGGCCCAGCATGGAACCGACGATGACGGCGATCGACGCCGCGATGAACGAGATGATCAGCACGTCGCGGGCGCCGGCCATGACCCTCGAGAACACATCACGGCCCAGATCGTCGGTACCGAACCAGTGCTCGCTATCGGGGCGCTGGAGGGGGATGCCGAGGTCGTTGATGGGGTCGAACGGGGTGATGCGGTCTCCCCCGATGGCGCACACGAGCCAGAAGAGGAAGATGACGCAGCCGATGATGAACCCGGGCCGCCGGCGGAGCAGCCGCCATTGCTCCTTGCGGGCGAGGCGCCGTTCGGCCCGCGCCTGCTCCAGCGAGGTGGGGAGGGCGGGCTGGTCCTGCGGGAGGTCGGCCGGCTCGTCCGGCACGCCGCCGACGCCGGAGTGGAAAGTCGTCACTGCTCGGCCGCCACGACTCTGGCCCGGGGGTTCATCCAAGCGATGGTCAGATCGGCGGCCAGCGTCGTCAGCATGTAGATGATGCCCACCAAGGATCACGGCCGCCTGGAGCACCGGAAGGTCCTTGCGGGAGGCGGCGTTGTAGATCGTCGAGCCGATGCCCGGGTAGCTGAAGATGATCTCCAAGGCCACCAGGCTGCCGAACAGGTAGCCGATCTGGATGCCGACCACCGCCACCGTCGGTTGCAGCCCGTTGCGCAGGACGTGGCGGTGGAGGATCTGGCGGTTGGACAGCCCCTTCATCGCCGCGGTGCGGGTGTAGTCGGAGTCGAGGGCCTTGATCATCCCCGCCCGGGTGATGCGGGCGATGTAGCCGAAGTACACGATCGACGAGCGCCAGCGCGGGCAGGAAGAGATGGTGGAGTTGGGTCAGGAGGCTCGAGCCGTCAGGCGCCAGCGCCCGGACCGGGAACCATCCCAGGAGCACGCCGAAGATGTAGGCGAGCACCACGCCCGACACGAAATCGGGGATGGACGAGCTGGCCAGCCCGAGGGTGACGATCGACCGATCGGCCAGCTTGTCCTTTCGTCGGGCCGCGAACACACCCGCGGCCACGGCGAGCGGGATGGTCATGACGAGTGCCAGCACGACCAGCTTCGCGGAGCGCCAGAACGCATCACCGATCACCTCGGACACCGGCCGGGACTGCTGGAACGAGTCACCGAAGTCGAACGTGACCGTGTTCTTGAGCAGCCTGACGTACTGGGTGAACAGCGGGTCGTCGGTGCCCAGGCGCTCGTTGATCTGGTCGACCGTCTCCTGTGGGGCGAAAGGCCCGGCCAGGCTGCGACCGACATCGCTGGGCAGCACGTTGACGATCACGAACACGATCGTGCAGATCAACCAGAGCGTGATGATCGACAGCATCACCCGCCGTGTGACGTAGCGCGCCATGGGCCCCCTTTGCTCCCCTCGGGCCCGGGCGTCCGAGAGATCAGACCTGGCTGGCCTGATCGAGGAACATCTGCCCGAGGGCGCTGACCCGCACGCCCTGGAACTTGTTCGAGTGGCCGGACAAGGTAGTTGTAGAAGTACGGCAGACCGACCGGTACGTCCTCGTTGAGGATCGGTCTGGATCTTCTCGCAGGCGGCGATCTGGGCCTCGACCCCGACGGCGCCCTGGTACTCCTTGAAGGCGTCGTCGAACTCCTGCGACGAGTACTGCGACGAGTTCCAGATGCCGTTGGTCGCCAGCGCGGCGTTGAGGTACACGTCCGGCGTGGCCCGGTGGCCGTAGTCCACGATGCCCAGCTCGGCGGCGCCGGAGCAGGGCGGGTCGGCCGGGTACTCCGGGCACCACTGGGCACCGTAGAAGGTGTCCAGGCTCTCCACCTCGATCTGCAGGTCGAACCCGGCTTCCTTGGCACCGACCTGGATGATCTGGGCCAGCTGCGGGATCTCCTGCAGGTCGCCGGCGTGGAGCACAGCGCTGATGTTGGGCGTGCCGACCTCGGCCAGAAGGGCCTTGGCCGCGTCGATGTCCCTCGTCCGCTGTGGGGTGCCGTCGAAGAAGAACGGGTAGAACGGGGCGATGACGTGATCGTTGCGCGATGTCGGCCTTGTCCCGGAAGAGCGTCGTGATCATCTGCTCGCCGGTCGAAGGTCAGGGCCAGCGCCTGGCGGACCCGCTTGTCCGCGAACTGGCCGGTGTCGCAGCGCATCCAGATCTGCCGATGGGTGGCGGCCTGGAAGGCCAGCACGTTGAAGTTGCTGTCGCTGAACAGGGCGTCTCCGCCGATGACCTGGAACTGCACGATGGCGTCGGCCTCGCCGGCAGTCGTCGTGGTCACCATGGCGCCCAGGTCGTCGAAGAACAGCCATTCCGAGCCGTCCAGCGGCGTCTGGCCGCCCCACCAGGTGTCGTTGCGGACGAAAGTGGCCCCGGTGGCGGCGTCGTAACGCTCCAGCTTGAACGCGCCGGTCCCGTTGGGCGTGCCGTCGAGCGTGGTGCCCGTCTCGTAGGAGACCGGGGTGATGACCGACTGCGCGTTGTAGACCGAGACGAGATACGGGAAGTTGCCGTTCGCCCCGGCCAGGGTGAAGACAGCGACGTTGGGATCGGACGAGTCGACCGCGCCCGCCTCGATGACCCCCTTGAGCCCGGAGTTGCCGGCTGCCACGAGGCGGTCCATGGTGGCGGCGACGTCTGCGGACGTGAAGTCCGAGCCGTCCTGCCACTTGACGCCCTGGCGCAAATTGAACGTCCACACCGCTGCCGTCCTCGTTGGGGCTCCAGCTCTCGGCCAGCCCGGGCGCGATGTCGTCGTCGCCGAGCGTGCACAGGAACTCGAAGCACTGGGCGATGATCCCGTAGCTGCCGAGGTCCTGCATGGCGACCGGGTCGAGCGGACCGGCCGGCTTCTGGCTGGCGACCTTGATGGTGCCGCCTGCTGCGCCGGTGCCGGTGCCGGCCGGCGCGGTGCCCGTGCCGCCGCTGGTGCCGGCGCTACCACCGCTACCGCCGTCGTCATCGCTCCCGCAGGCCGAGATGATGGCGCTGATGACGGGCAGCGACAGGCCGATCAGGGTCCCACGGCGCACGAACTCCCGGCGAGGCAGGATGCCCTTGGCGTACGACTCGACCAGATCGAGCTCCAGAGGTCCCACCTGGCGCCGGGCACGATCGAATACTCGAAAGTCCATGTTCCTTACTCCCCCTGGAGTTCGCGGCGAGCCTCACGATTGAGCCTCCCGAGCCGACTATAGACACCCGGGCGCCGCCCGGAGACGCCCGGAGACGACCGGCGGCAGCGCACCTGTACGGTGCCGGACGTGGACGCTGCGGGCGGAGCCTCATCGTTCGGGTCGTCGTCCGGGCCACCGATCGTCCTGCGGGGCGGGTCCTCGCTCGGGCAGCTCGGCGCGGTCCGCGAGAGCGCCGGCTGCCGATCGGTGGCGATCGTCGCTGACGGTGCCGTCGCCGCCAACGGGTACAGCGACCGCGTCCGGCTCTGCGTCGATCCGGCTGTCGACGGGGCGACGGCCGTCCACGTCGTGCCGCCGGGTGAGCCGACCGTGGCGTCGGTGGACGCGGGCGCAGTGGCGCTCGCGCACCTCGACGCCCCGCTCGTCATCGGCCTCGGCGGCGGTTCCGCGCTGGACACCGCCAAGCAGGTCGCAGTGTTGCTGGAGGACCCGTCGCACGAGGGCATCGGCCGCTACGTGCTGGCCCGCCACCCCCTGCCCGGCCGCCGACCCCTCGTGGCCATCCCGACTACGTCCGGCACGGGCGCCGAGGCCACGCGGACGTGCGTCCTGGCCGACGAGCAGGGCCGGAAGGTGTGGACGTGGGGCGACGCCCTCCTGCCCGACGTCATCGTCCTCGATCCCGAGGCGACGGCGACGATGCCGGCCGTGGTCACGACGGGGACCGGGCTCGACGCGTTCGTCCACGCCGTCGAGGCCGCCACGGGCCAACGCCGGGATGAACGTCCGGCTGAGCCCGCGCTGCGAGCCGCGGAGCTGGTGCGCGACCACCTGCCGGCCGCCGTCGCTGACGGGAGCGACCTGCGGGCGCGAGCCGCTCTGCAGGAGGCCGCCTACCTGGCCGGGACGGCCATCGACGGCTGCGGGACCGGCATGGCGCACGCCATCGGGCACGCACTGGGCAGCCTGTACCACGTCCCTCACGGCGTGGCCGTTGCCGTCGGGCTGGAGGCTGCCCTGACCTGGAACATCGAGGGCGCGCCGTCCACGTTGGGGCCGGTGGCCACGGCCCTCGGCGTCGATCTCGACGGTCCTCACGGTCTGGCCGCGTCCTACCGGGCATTGTGGACGAGCAGTTGGCTGCCGGCCGCCGTCGCGACGCTCCCTGAGGTCGGCCTCGATCCCTCGGCCGTCGCCGCGACCATAGTGACGGAGGAGAACCTGCCCATGGTCCGCAACAACTGCCGCCCACCCACGGCCGACGACGTTCGGAATCTCGCCGAACGCACCGTCGCCGTCTGGACGGCCGTACGACCGTGACCGCGGCGTGAGCGTCATCGCCCGGATCGACATCTCACACCACCGGCTGCCGCTCGACCCGCCGTTCCCAGCCTCGTGGGACACCAGGCCTCGCACGCACTTCCCGGCCACCATCGTGCGGGTGACGGACTCCGACGGCCGCGTCGGCGTCGGCTCGGGTGACGCCATGTACGGCTTCGAGGACTACGGCGACCTGTTCCTCGGCCGGGACCCGCTCGACCTGGAGCGCCACCACGCGGTGCTCTCCAACATCGACTTCCACGCCGGGCGCCCGTGGCCCATGGATGTGGCGCTGTGGGATCTGGTCGGCCAGATCCACGAGCGGCCGGTTTGGGATCTGCTGGGCGGACGGGGCCGTCGGGTGCGGGCCTACGCGTCGAGCGGCGTGCACCGGCCGGTCGCCGCCATGATCGAGCTGGCGCAGCGCGTGCAGTCGGCGGGGTTCCCGGCCCTCAAGGTGCGGTTCGGGCGCCCGGACCCGGCGGAGGACCTGGCCGTGGTTCACGCCGTGCGGGATGCCGTCGGCGACGGGCTCGAGCTGATGGTCGACTGCAACCAGGGCTGGCGGATGCCGTGGGACACCGCGCCGCCGTGGACGGTGGACCACGCCACCGGAGTCGCGGAGGCCCTCGCCGCTGAATCGGTGTACTGGATGGAGGAACCCCTCCACCGGGGGGACTACGCCGGGTACTCCGAGCTGCGCCGGCGGGTGGACATCCGCGTCGCCGGCGGAGAGATGACCCGCGAGCCCTACGAGCTGCGCGAGCTGCTGGCTCGGGACTGCCTGGACGTGTTCCAGCCCGACTGCGTCTGCACGGGTGGCATCACCGGCCTGGCCAGGCTGGCGGCAGAGGTCGATGCCGCGGGCCGCACGTTCACCCCGCACACCTGGGGCAACGGCATCGGGCTCCTCGCCAACCTCCACCTGACGGCGGGCACGGTCGACGCCCCGTTCATCGAGTACCCCTACGATCCGCCCGAGTGGACCCCGGCCCGCCGGGACTATCCCCTCGCCGGCCCGCTCGAGCCGGACGGCGAGGGCTGGCTGGAGCTGACCGACGAGCCGGGACTCGGCATCCACCTGGACGAGGAACGCCTGGCCGCGACCCGCTCCGGGCAGGCAAGCTTCACGTGATCGGGGTTCACATGATCGGGGCCCTCGGCCTGGAGGAGCCGGGGATCAGGACCGCAGGCGCTCGCTGAGGCGGTCAGCCACGGCACGGACGTGGCCGGCCAGGACGACGGGCGACCGCTCGCCCGGGAACCGGAACGACGGACCGTGGGAGTGGATGGCCGCCACCACCGTGCCGTCGGCGCCGAAGACCGGGGCCGCCACCGAGGTGGCATCAGCCGAGAACTCCCCCACCAACCACACGCTGCCGGTCGTGCGGATCTCGGCCAGGCGCCGCCGGATGACCTCCGGTTCGATGACCGTGCTGTTCGTGAACGTGGCCAGGTCCTCGGCCAGCACCTTCTCCACGTCGGGTTCCGCAGCGAAGGCCAGCATCACCAGGCCCGACGGCGTGACGTGGACCGGCACCGCCTCACCCGTCCAGTCGCGCACCTGCACCTCGTCCACGGGCGTGGTCTGGTCCAGGTAGCGGACCATCGCGCCCTCCAGGACGCTGAGCCCGGCGGCCTCCCCCGTGAGAAGGGACAACTCGACGAGGAACGGCCGGGCCACGTCCGGCAGGGCCCGCGCCGGCCCCACTGTGCCGGCGATCTCGAGGACCAGCGGCCCGAGGCGATACGGGCCGCCGGCGCCGTCCTGCTCGACGGCGTCGAGCCCTTCGAGCGTCGAGAGCAGCCGGGACACGGTGCTCTTGGGCAGGCTGGTGCGGATCGCGATGTCGGTCACGCGGGCCGGACCCGTCGAGAGGGCGCGCAGGATGCCGAGCGCCCGCTCCACCGACTGGACCCCCGTGCTCACCGCCTCAGGCTACGCCGCCGCGCCCCTCGTTGTCCCGCAACGCGGAACAGTCCCGCTCTCCGGCCTGACCGACGCTCAGCCGGTCCGGGTTCAGGAACGACGGAGCTGCGTGGGAGCGTGGCTGATCCAGGGCAGGCCGGCTTCCTTCCACGCCGCGAAGCCGCCCTCCAGGTCGGCCACGTTCCGCAGCCCCAACTCCCGCTGGGCGAGATCGGCCGACAGGGCGGAGGAATAACCCTCAGAGCACATGAGTACCACCTCCTGGTCGGGGCTGGTGAGCTCGGACAGCCGATGGTCGCTGTTCGGGTCGAGCCGCCACTCGAGGACGTGGCGCGGCACCGGGATCGCGCCGGACACCTCACCCTCCCGCCAGCGGTACTCCGTCGGACGAAGGTCGATCAGCAGCGCGCCACGGCGGACGGCGGCGACCGTCTCCGCCGGCGACAGCCTGCGGACGCGGGCGGCGGCCGCCTCGTACAGGTCGTCGGCCGCGCTCATGACCGGCTCACGCCGCCGCGGGCTCGGGCGACTCCACGGGCAGCGTCCGGACGGGGACCGCGCCGCCGGGCAGCACGGCGTAGTACGTCATGGTCGTGAGCCTCGGGGAGTAGGCGTGGATGCTGGTGACGAGGCCCGGCCCGGGATTGGTCAGGTTGTGCACGTACTTCGGGCCGAACGACATGATGCGGCCCCGCGAGATCCGTCGCTGGCGGAGCCGACCCGTCCCGGCCTTGCCGTGGTCCTCGAGCAGCGCACCGTCGACCACGACGAACGCGCCCGCCGACGAGCCGTGATCGTGCAGCAGCGTCATCTGTCCGACGTCCCAGCAGATCAGCCAGACCTCGTAGTCCTCCGCGGAGACCACCCGCTCGTAGAAGCGGCGGTGGAGTTGGTGATGAACCCGGGGCCGCCACAGATCGGGCTGCGCCGCCACGGAGGACACCACCTCGAGCAGTCGTGCCGGGCCGATCGCCGGAGTCGCACCGACGGGATCTTCCTGGTCCCGGCCGCCGATGGCCACCGGATCGATGATCGTCACAAGACGCCCTCCTGCCCCCTCACGACCCGCCGCCGGCTCCGTTCCGGGGCGCCGGCCCGCGGGTCTTCTTGTCTGTGTGTGCCGATGCGACACCCGAATCGTAGCCAACGCCGTGTTTCCGCAGCGTGACGAACCTGTCGGGCGCCGATCAGGTGGGCGGGAAGGCTGGTGTCGGCCAGCCGGCCGCACGCTGAGCGAGCACAGTCACGCTGTGCGTCGCCCGCTCAGCTCGGATCAGCCCGGGTCGGCTTCGTGACCGGCGGGCGTTCGGAGCCCCTTGTACGCGTCGGCGGCGCTGATGGCGCCGGTCACCACCTTGTACATCTGGTCGCACACGGGCATGGCGACATCCAGGCGCTCGGCCAGCTCGTGGACGGTGACCGCCGACTTCACGCCTTCGGCCACCATCGACATCTCTCCCAGGATCTCGTCGAGCGGCCTTCCGGCGCCCAACTGCTCGCCGACGTGGCGATTGCGGCTGTGCGGGCTGATGCACGTGGCGATGAGGTCCCCCATGCCGGCCAGCCCGGCGAACGTCGCCGGCTCGCCACCCATGGCGACGCCGAGGCGGGTGAGCTCGGCCAGTCCGCGCGTCATCACCGCGGCACGCGTGTTGTCCCCCACCGACAGGCCCTGGGCCATGCCGCACGCCAGGGCGACGACGTTCTTCAATGCCCCGCCGAGCTCACAGCCGATGACGTCGTGGTTCGTGTAGATGCGCAGCAGCCCGCGGCGGAGGATGCGCTGGAGCGCTCCGGCCACGGCGAGGTCCTCGGTGGCGATGACGCTGGCCGCCGCCTGCCCACTCATGATCTCGCGGGCGATGTTCGGGCCGGTGAGCGCCGCAGCCGGATGGCCGGGGAGCACGTCCTTGATGACCTCTGTCATCCGCAGCAACGAGTCCCGCTCCAGTCCCTTGGTCAGGCTGACGACCGGGATCCATGGGTGGATGGTCGTCTTGGCCGCGATCAACGTCTCCCGGAACCCGTGTGACGGCACACCCACGATCAGCAGCTCGGCCTGCGCGACGGCCTTCTCGATGTCGTCGGTCGCGGTGAGCTTCGGCGGCAGCGCGCATCCTGCGAGGTAGGTCGAGTTCGTGTGCTCCCCGTTGATCTCGTCCGCCACCTCGGGTTTGCGGGCCCACAGGACGGTCGGGTGCCTGCCCACGACCAACGACGCCACGGTCGTGCCCCAGGACCCGGCCCCCAACACCACGATGCGCATGGCGGGATGATGTCACCCGGCGACCCAGCCGGGCGGCGGGACGGGGCGTGTGGGTTCAGGACCACCGATGAGTTGCACCGGCCCCCGTCGTCACCTACGTACATTCAAGAGGTTTCATCCGCCGAGAGACATGGGGAGCACAGGCATGGAGAGCTCTGGGAGCACGACGGCGACCTTGGAAGCGACCGAAGGGGCCGGGACAGTCACCGCCCGCCGTGACGTCGACACGATGCTGCTCGTCGGCACGACCAAGGGGCTGTTCTCGCTTCGGGCTCACGACGGCGGGGAGCGCTTCGAGCTGGACGGCCCGTCGTTCCCCGGCGAGGAGGTCTACGCCACCTGCATCGACACCCGCAGCTCGCCCGCCCGCCTGTTCGTCGGTTCCGTCAGCATGCACTGGGGACCGGTGCTGCGCCGGTCGGACGACCTGGGTGGCTCCTGGACCGAGGACGAGACGGCGGCGTTGATCTTCCCGCCCGGCAGCGATGCGGCCCTGGCGAAGATCTGGCAGCTCACCCCGGGCCCGGCCGACGAACCGGACGTCGTCTACGCGGGCGTCGAGCCTGCGGCACTGTTCCGTAGCGAGGACGGTGGCCGTCACTTCTCCCTCGTCGAAGGTCTCTGGAACCATCCCCACCGGCCGGAGTGGGTACCCGGGGGCGGCGGGCTCTGCCTCCACACGGTGCTGCTGCATCCCGACGATCCCGAGCGGCTGCTCGTCGCCATCTCGGCGGCCGGCGTGTACCTGACCGACGACGGAGGGAGGACGTGGCGGGCCAGCAACCGCGGCATCGTGGCCGGGTTCTTCCCCGACGACCCCGAGCCGGAGTTCGGCCAGTGCGTCCACAAGGTTGCTCGCGACGCAGGCGACCCCGAGCGGCTCTACCTCCAGCACCACGGAGGGATCTACCGCAGCGACGACGGGGGAGGGTCCTGGCAGCCGATGACGGGCATCGCAGGGATGGACTTCGGCTTCCCCGTGGTTGCCCACCCGACGCGCTCCGGCACCGCGTACCTCCTGCCGCTCGAGAGCGACGGCTTCCGCTGCACCCCGAACGGCCGGTGCACGGTGTGGCGCACGTCGGACGGCGGTGCGAGCTGGGAGCCGCTGACCGACGGGCTCCCGCAGCCTGACGCGCACCTCACCGTGCTCAGGGACGCCTTCACCACCGACGGACAAGAGCCAGCCGGCTTGTACTTCGGCACCAGGAGTGGCGAGGTGTGGGGATCGGTGGACGACGGCGACAGCTGGCGCCTGCTGGCCGATCACCTGCCCCCCGTGCTCTCGGTCCGGGCGGCCCCGCTCCGGTGACCGCCCCTGCCGGGACCACGCAGGTGCCGGTTCGCGTCCCGAACACGTTGCGCGAGCTCGTCGGCGGCGAACGCACGGTCCTGGTCGACATCGAGGGCTCCGACGACACGGGAACGGTGACGGTCGCACATGTCCTCGACGCGCTGGCCGTCGAGTATGCCGCCCTCGAGCGCCGCGTACGGGACGAACTCGGGCGGACCCGGATCCACGTCAACCTGTTCGTCGGTCCGGACAACATCCGCGACCTGGATGGCCTGGCCACGCCCGTCGCGGCGGGTCAGGAGCTGTCGATCATCCCCGCCATCTCGGGCGGCTGACCCGCCCGGACGGCGAGCGGGTCAACTGAAGGGCGGAGAGGTCAGAAACGTTCGTTCACCGCGGCGGTGCTCTGCCGGCGGTAGCGAGCGACGTACACGCGGCTGGGGCGGCCGAGGTAGTAGCTGGGCATGACGGGGCTGGCCTGGGGGCCGGCCTGGGCGGTGCGGATGGGGCCGTGGTAGCGATGCATGGTCCCCGGTACGGCCGGCCCCCCACACTGGTTCTGTGTGTCCCGTCACACGTGCTCGTCGTGGAACAGCGAGCCGGCGAGGTACTTGAGACCGGAGTCGACCTGGGCCGTGAGCACCCGATGCCCCATCCCCAGCTTGCGAGCCGTGGCCAGCGCGGCAACGAGGTTCGCCCCCGTGGAGGGTCCGGAGAAGAGCCCCTCGCGGCGAGTCGCCAGGCGAGCCATGGCGAAGGCGTCGGCCGTCGGCACCGCGATCACGTCGTCGATCTCGTCGGTCGACAGCAGCTCCGGTCGGAACCCGACGCCGCCGCCCTCGATGCGGTGCGTGCCCGGGGGTCCGCCCGACAGCACGGCTGACTCGCCGGGTTCGACGGCGATCCTGGCCATGGCCGGATAGCGCTCGCGCAGCGCACGGCCGACGCCGAGGAAGCACCCGGACGTCCCGACGTACAGGCACATCGCGTCGATCGTGCCCGGCACCTGCTCGACCACCTCCTCGCCGAGGCGCCGGTAGCCGTCCACCATGTCCGTGTTCCTGAACTGGTCGGTCTGGTACGCGCCGAGCGACGCCGCCAGCTCGGCGGCGCGCGCCCGCATCCTCGGAATGAGCTCGGGCGTGATGCCTTCGGGGCTGGGAAGCACCTCAAGCCGGGCGCCGAAGGCCTCCATGGTGCGCAGCTTCTCGTCGGCGAAGGCGTCCGAGGTGACGATCTGCAGGGGGTAGCCCTTCACCGCGCACACGAAGGCCAGCGAGCTTCCCGTGCTGCCGCCGGTGTACTCGACCACCCACTGCCCGGGACTCAGGCGCCCGTCCCGCTCCGCCCCGTCGATCATCGCCAACGCCATGCGGTCCTTGTACGACCCGGTCGGGTTGGCCGCTTCGAGCTTCACCCACACCTCGGCCATCCCCGGCTCGACGAGGCGCTCGAGCCGTACAGCCGGCGTGTTCCCGATACCGGCCAGCATCCCTTCGGTCATGCCACCTGCTTAGTCGTTGGTCGGTCGCCGCCGACGATGGGGCACTGCGATGGGTCCGGCTGCAACGGCGGCCCGTCGACCGGGCAGTACCGGCGCCTCGCCGATCGGGCCGGGCTGACGCCCCGACGGAGGCCCACGAAGCTGATCGGCGCGGCCGCGGCGGCGACCGCGGCCGTGATGAGAAGAGACGTCCGGACAGCGTCGGTGACCTCGTCGGGACCGACGGCCGACGTCAGGCCGGAGACGACCGGGATCAGCGCGAGGGACGCCAGGCTGGCGGTGCGGGCGATGGCGTTGTTGACCCCCGACGCCACGCTCACGTGGTCGGGGCTGACCGAGCCCATCACCGTGGCCGAGAGCGGAGCCACGAACGTCACGAGACCGACGCCGACCAACACTGCCCCGGGCAGCACATCGGGCAGCCAGGCTGCGTCGGGACCGATCCGGGCCAGCAACAGCAGACCGGCGGAGAGCACGAGTGGCCCGGCCGTCAGCTGGAATCGGGGGCCGATGCGCTGGGCCACATCGCCCGACCGGGCCGACAACAACAGCATGAGCACCGTCGCCGGTAGGAGCGCGGTGCCCGCCGCCAGCGCCGACCATCCGGCGCCCACCTGCAGCTCGTAGGCGACGAGGAAGAAGGCGACACCGATGGCTGCGTACAGGACCACGGTCGCGAGGTTGGCGACCGTGAACTCGCGGCTGCGGAACAGGCTCGGCGGGACGAGTGGATCGTGCGCATGCAACATGCGGTGGACGAAGGCTGCGATGGCGAGCGCGGCGAGGGCACCCGCAGCGAGCACCGCAGCGTCGGTCCAGCCTCGTACGCCCGCCTCGGTGAACGCCCACGTCGCGGCGGCGAGCCCGGCCACCGCCAGACCGGCCCCGAGCACGTCCAGGTTCCGGGCGGCGTGCGGATCACGGGTCTCCGGCACGGCCACGGCCGCACACGCGATGGCCAGCCCGGCGACAGGCACGTTGATGAGGAAGGCCCACCGCCACCCGGGCCCATCGACGAGCCAACCGCCCACGAACGGGCCGATCGCTCCCGCCACCCCGCCGAGCCCCGACCACGCGCCCACCGCCCGGGCGCGGTCCTGCTCCCGGAAGCTCGCCTGCAGGATGGCGAGGCTCCCCGGCGTGAGCAGGGCCGCGCCGACCCCCTGCAGCACGCGAGCGGCCACGAGCACGACCACGCCAGGCGCCGCACCACAGAGCAGCGACGCGCCCGCGAACCAGACCGTCCCCACTACGAAGACCTTCCGCCGTCCGTAGCGGTCGCCGAGCGCGCCCCCCAGGAGGATGAGGGAGGCCAGCGCCAGCAGGTAGCCGGTCAGCACCCACTGCAGCGAGCTGACGTCGACGCCGAAGTCCTCCCCGATGTGGGGCAGGGCCACGTTGACCACGGTGGCGTCGAGCATCGCCATGCCGCTCGCCGCGACCGTCGCCGTGAGAGCGACCCGCCCGCGGAACGATCGCAGGACGAGGCCGCCCGAGGGCGACACCGGTGCAGCGGCGATTCCTCCGCCGCTCCGTGGGTCGACTGGCACCGGTCGATGATGCCGCACGTTCGGCGGTTGGGCTACAGCCGCTCCCAGAGGCGCACCGCGCGGCACGCCTCCACGAACCGCTTGCCGGCGCCTCGGCCGGACAGGTCGACGTAGCCGTCGTCGATCTTGTCGGCGAGGCCGGTTGCGGCGAACAACGCGGAAATAGCAGGCACGTGCCCGACGAACTTCTTGTGGTTGTGAGCGTCGGTGACGAAGTCCTTCGCGGCGGGCGTCTCCGCCAGCGTCGCTGCGCCCTCGGCGGACGCCACCACGGCCACCGCGTCGTACACAACCGAAGGACCACCACCCAGCATCTGCTGCGCAGGCAGATGGGTGCCGTCGTCGAGGTCGACGCCGTCGATCGTGGGTGCGATCACTTCGAGCACGGCCTTCTCGGCGCGAACGGCAGCGGTCAACGCCTTGACGACGGCGGCGGGCGCCCCGTCGGTGACGAGCAGGCCGAACTTCCGGCCGGCGAAGGAGTCGAGTTCGCGCAGCAGGATGCTGAGGGCGGGCGATGCCGGCAGCGAGTGGTCCGGCGTCACCGCGGGCTCGGACGGCCGAGGCACCGTCGCCATCCCGAGCCCGGCGGCCACCCGATGGGCCAGGTCGTCGTCGGCATTGCGCAGGTTCGCCACCATGCGCTCCCGGATCTCGGTCCGCTCGACCTTGCTCAGCTCGAAGGTGAACGCGTCGGCGATGTGTTGCTGCTCGACGGCCGTCTGGCTCCGGTAGAAGAGGCCGGCCTGGCTGTAATGGTCGGCGAAGCTCGAGGCCCGCAGGCGTCGCTTGTCGCCACCCTCCGGGGCCGGGAACGACGGGAAGCCACCGTCGGGGTCCTCGCGCGGCCCCCGCTCGTCGCCGGTGTACGAGTTCGGCTCGAAGTTCACGCGCCCGACCGGGTTCATCATCGCCATGTGGCCGTCCTGCTGGAAGTGCGCGAAGGGGCACTTCGGCGCATTGATCGGCAGCTGGGTGAAGTTCGGGCCGCCGAGCCGCTTGATCTGCGTGTCGAGGTACGAGAAGTTCCGGCCCTGGAGCAACGGGTCGTTGGTGAAGTCGACGCCAGGCACGATGTTCTGGGTGCAGAAGGCCACCTGTTCGGTCTCGGCAAAGAAGTTGTCGACCATCCGGTCGAGCACGAGGCGACCGACCGGACGCACCGGCAGGACCTCCTCCGGGATGATCTTGGTCGGGTCGAGGACGTCGAACTCGAACGAGTCGGCGAACGCATCGTCGAACACCTGCAGGCCGAGTTCCCACTCCGGGAAGTCGCCACTCGTGATGGCGTTCCAGAGGTCGCGGCGGTGAAAGTCGGGATCAGCGCCGTTGATCTTGACGGCCTCATCCCACAGCACCGACTGCATGCCCTGCTTGGGCTTCCAGTGGAACTTGACGAACCGAGACTCGCCCGCCGCGTTGACGAACCGGAAGGTGTGGACGGCGAAGCCCTCCATGAAGCGGAACGACCGCGGGATGGCGCGGTCAGACATCACCCACATCAGCATGTGCGTCGACTCAGGCATCAACGACACGAAGTCCCAGAAGTTGTCGTGGGCCGACTGCGCCTGCGGGAACCCGCGGTCGGGCTCCGGCTTCACGGCATGGATGATGTCGGGGAACTTGATGGCGTCCTGGATGAAGAAGACCGGGATGTTGTTGCCGACGAGATCCCAGTTGCCCTCCTTCGTGTAGAGCTTCACCGCGAAGCCGCGCACGTCGCGGGCCAGGTCGACGGATCCCTTGCTGCCCGCCACAGTCGAGAACCGCACGAAGGCCTGTGTCCGCTCTCCCCGTCGCTGGAAGATGTCGGCGCGGGTGATGTCCGACAGGGATTCGTAGTTCTCGAAGAAGCCATGCGCCGCGTACCCGCGGGCGTGGACCACCCGCTCGGGGATGCGCTCGTGGTCGAAGTGGAAGATCTTCTCTCGGAAGTGGAAGTCCTCGAGGAGTGCGGGCCCGCGCTCGCCGACGCGCAGCGTGTTCTGGTCGTCGGCGACCGGCACACCCTGTTGCGTCGTCAACCGATCCGAGACGCCCGTGGCGACCTGATGGGTCTCTCCCCCGTTCCCGGTGTCGGTGACCGTCGGACGAGACTTGGCGGCCGCTGGGCGGGCCGGCTGCCGTCCGCGTCGTGTCTTCGGCTTCGCGGCGGGTTTGCGCGGTACAGCCATGGCTCTCTCCGATCGTCCGGTCCGCCGACTCTTCCCGGGTGCGCGCGATCCAAACCTGACCGCCGCGTCCAAGGTCTCGTCAATCGGTGTCGAGCTCGAGGAAGCCGTCGCGCAGCAGTCTCCGAGCGAGCACCGCACGCGAGGCCTCGTCGAGGCCGGACAAGTCGGCGACCCGCAGCTCGTCCCGCTCGACGACCACCTCGAGCGCGGGACGCAGCGCCGCCGGCCCATGGAGCCGGCGGCCGGGCCGCTCCAGCACGACCGTGTCGTCGTCGTCCACGAGCCGCAACGGCTCCTCGCTCACCCGGCGCAGGCTGGTCTCATCGCTCACGGCCTGGGCGTCGAGCACAGCGCGCAGCGTCCCCCGCGGACTGGGCCGGGGCCGACGACGCGCGCGCTGTACCTCCCGTGCCGCGATCGGTGCGGGGTCCTCGGCGGCCAGCCACTCCGCGCTCTCCTTGAGCACCCGGGCCAGCTCCGCGCTCAGCTCCTCGGTCCGGCCGGGCCCGGCGAAACCCAGCGGCAACGGTCGCCGCAGCGCCTCATCGTCGTCGAGGAGCAGCTGCAGCACCTGCCGGTAGCTCCTGGCCAGCAGCCCGATGGTGATGTGCAGGCTGTGCTGCTCCTGCGCCGCCGCGCTGTGACCGGTCCCGGCCGGGAGGTACAGGACGTCGCCCGCCTGCAGGGTGAGCTCACCCAGGCCGTCGACCTGCCAGGCCTTCACGCCTTCGACCTGCATCACCAGCACCTCGTGGGTGTCGGCGTGGTGGCGCAACGCGGTCGCTCCGGGCGGGCTGAGGTAGGCGTTGGCCTGGACGCGATGGCTGGTGGTCTCCTCGAGTTCGCTGGTGAAGCGCTGCAGGGGCGGCCACAGGTGCTGGAGCCCCTGCAACACGATTGTCGCCCCGTCCGCGGCGAGGCCGATGATGCGGGAGAGATCGGCAGCATCCTCGACCACACCCGCGCCCAGGCGGACCGAGCGGGTCACGTCCGCCACCGGCAGCGTCGTCCCGTCGCGCACCAGCCTGAACGCCGGACGCCGCAGGGTCGTGCCGAGCAATTGCTCTATGACGTCCACGGTCAGCAGGTCCGAGAACGGCCCGCGTTGCCGCCAGACCTGAGGGCGCCTGCCCCAGATGCCGTCCCGGAACGTCTCGACGTCGGCGACGCAGCGCGCCAGGGCATCGGACTCGTCCGACTCGTCGTGCACCCCGCGATTGTGGCCGGGGAGGAGGGTTGCCAAACGTCCACGGTGGGCATGGGAGCGCCATGACATTCATCAACGACGACGACATGAGCTCCGAGCCGACCGAAGAGCAGGAAGATCGCGACCAGGGCGGCGCCGCCGGTCAGGACACGGGTGACGAGCCGACCGAGGCCAACGAGAACCTGGACGCCGGCGGCGAGGGCTCGCTCGACACCGGCGACGAGGCCTGACCCTTCATCAGCCGCGTTCGCCGCGTCGCGGCTAGCGGATCGAGCCCACGCGGCGGGCGCCGGCGAACGCGAGCAACAAGAGGCCGAGCCGCCAGGCGCGGCACGGCCGCCGGCAGGCACGGACCGCGCCCCAGAACTCGTGGTCGGTGGTGGGCAGGGCCGCGATCGCACCGGGCTCAGCCGCCAGGCGCTCGAGCGCCCGTCGTTCTCGCCCGGCCCTCCGTACCCCGGTCGATCGCCCGGTTGGCGACCGAGCCCACGAGTCGAGACGGTTGATGTCGCCGCTGCTCCACGCCTGCCACGTCGCGTGCAGCACGTCCTGGGCCACCTCCTCGGCCGCACCCAGGTCGCCGGTGAGCGTCCACGCCAGCGCGAGCAGCGACCGATGCTGTTCGCGAGCGAAGGCGACGAACGATGCGTCGCGTGGCTCGCCACCACCGATCTCTCCAACCCCCCGCTCGGGGATCGGACCCAACACCGTCATGCACGGTAGTCGTCCGACCCTGCGCCGAGGGTTACAGATGAGGCAATGACGTACGACTCAGCGCGTTCCTATTCGCCGGCAAACGCGACGCGATGGCGACTAGCTTCGACTCGTCGGCTCGTGATGGCGAGGTGATTCTCGTCACCGTCAGCAAGCACGAGAAGACCTCAGGAATCCATTACGACCGGCAGGCGGGACAAGGTGGTCGGGGTTGTACTTCGTTTCGGCGGTGACAAGGGCCGGCGGTTGCGACACCGTCGCCGGGCTCGGCTTTGGGCTCGCGCGCCTGGTCGCCCGCCGTGTCCGTTGACGCGAACATCGTCCACATCATCCTCGCGGTCAAGGTTCTCGTCGTCATCTCCGTGCTGCTGGTGAGATGGCGCTTCAACCGCAACGTCCGAGAGCTCCACGAGACTGTTCATCGCGTGTAGGTGCCGGACGAAGCCGAAGAGCGGATGCGGTTCTACTCGGTGTGGATGGAAGGGTGGTATCGCATGCCGATCGTGTGCGAGCGGTGCCACGGCCCGTTGGAGTTGAATCGAGACCTCGACCCCAGGTGCCCACGATGTGGTGTCGTCAACACGTGACACCACACACCGCCAGCCGTGATGACCATGAAACCCTGCGGGCCGCGACCATCGCCCGAAGTCGCTGACCCACCGAGCCGGGTGCCGGATCGCTGATGGCTACGTTGACGCTGTGAGCGATGAGAGGCTCGCCGGTCGTTTCAAACGCTGGTTGTGGCGCCCACCGCGACCACATGGCGAACCGATCGTGGGACGGACCGTCAGCTTCCTCGAACTGTTCTACGACCTCGTCTACGTGGCCGTCGTGTCACAGGCGGCCCACCATCTCGCCGATCACCTCCCACTTCGCGGCGTCAGCGAGTTCGCGGTCGTGTTCGCTCTCATCTGGATCGGCTGGATCAACGGCACCCTCTACCTCGAGTCGCACGGGCGCGATGACGGGCGGACGCGCACCGTCGTGCTCGTACAGATGGGTGTCCTCGTCCTCCTGGCAGCTTTCACAGCAGAGGCGGCCGGTGGCGGTGGTCGCGGCTTCGCGCTCGTGTACGCCACGTTCCAGGCGCTCCTGACGTGGTTGTGGTACGGGGTGCGTCGAGAGGATCGCCACGACCATCCCGAGTTCCTGGACGCGACGAGGCGGTACGTGACCGGGATCGCCGTTTCGGCGATCGTCGTTCTCGCGAGTGCCTTCCTGCCCGACGGGCCGCGACTCGTCGTGTGGGCCTGCGTGGTGATCGGCTGGATCGGGGGCATGCTGGCCCTCGGGCATCCGGCAGTGGGCCTGAGCCGTGGGCTGCGGCCGACGCATTCGTTGATCGAGCGCTTCGGGCTCTTCACGATCATCGTCCTCGGTGAAGTGGTGTTCGGCGTGGTGGGCGGGCTCTCGGATTCGGTGCACAACGTCAAGACGATCACCACCGGGATGGTCGCCCTTGTGATCGGCTTCGGCTTCTGGTGGCTCTACTTCGACCTCGTCGGTCGTCGCCCCCCCGTCCCGACAGTCGCTCGCTCGCGAATTGGATGCTGAGCCATCTTCCGATCACGCTGTCGATCACGGCCGCAGGAGCGGCCATGGTCAGCCTGATCAGACATGCTCACGACGCGCGCACTCCAGCGACCACGGCATGGTTACTGGCGTGCGCGGTGGGGGCGGGCCTGCTCGCGCTGATCTACACCACCCGGTCCCTCGCCGATGCTCAGCGACTTGCCAGCGTCTATCGACCCGTGAACCTGGCCCTGGTCATCGGTGCCGGCGCAGCCGTGGGCACCGGCTGGGCTCGACCGGCACCATTGCTGTTCGCGCTCTCGCTCGTCCTCATCCTCTCGGTCCTGTGGTTCTTCGCCGTCAGCCGCTTTCTTCGCGCTGACGAGTGGGGCGAGCCGCCGTCGCAGGACGATCACGCGTAGGCGTGGGCTGTTCACCGAGCTGGTGGATCCCCGAGGATTCCTCGTCAGGGATGGGAGAAGGACGGCGCGCCCAGATGAGAGCAGACGTCGTGCAGCACGTTCTCCGATCGATGATGCACGCTGGTGACGATGCTGTAGCCGCAAACTAGAGCTCAACCGTTCCCGCTGTTGCGTGTCTGTCGCGCGATCGTGTCGACGACCCGCAACGCGTCGGTCGCCTCCTCGGTCAAGGCGTATCGGTGGGCGAGGTCCTCGGGTGCGTGGTAGCTGATGAGAACGCGACCCCCGTCGGCTCCACCAACACGATGACGACCTCCCCGCGGTCCGGCGACGATTGGTCGTCATCATCGAAGAGGCTCAACACCGGCGAAGCGATCGTCCGGGTGTAACGCAGCTACCGGGCCAGTGCCACCCAGCTACCGGAGCCAGTCCCCGAACTGGAACACAGCAACCGGAGGCGACGTGTCCACTATGAACCGGGAGAGCACACCATGGATGTGCCATGGAAGCCATCGGGATGGGCCGAGCCGCGGCCCGGACTGGGCGGGCCGAGTACCCGCGCCCTCAGCCCACGCACCGCCGGCGAGGACGATCACGGCCGGGACGGTGAGGACGTTCGGCCCTTCCAACGGTCGCGGCGCGCGCGCAGTGTGGACATGGACAAGCCCCCCGAGATGGGAGGCGTTATGGACGATGACCACGGCTCTTGGTGCGACGTCCGCATCGGATGACGCCCGACATCGATGTGCACGAGGTCGACGAATCGTGAAGGAGGACCTCATGGAGCAGTACCACCGGCTTTCGAGCGACCCGACGAACTCGCCGAGGCCACCGGCAGCGGACACCTGGGCTGGCGCCGTGGTTTGGTTTGGCGACATCGGGAAGGACGACGTGGCGACGGTTGGTGGGAAGGGCGCCAATCTCGGTGAGCTCACGCGCGGCGGGTTCCCGGTTCCCCCCGGATACGTCATCACCGCCGACGGCTTCCTGCGGGCCATGGATGCCGCGGGCGTCCGTGCGGAACTGGCGGAGGTGTTCGGCGAGGCTTGCACCCGGGCGGACGATCCGGTCGCCTTGGCCGAGGACTCCCGGCGGTTGCAGGCGTTGGTCGGCAAGGCGGGGGTACCGGAGGGGCTCGCCGAGCAGGTGCTCGCCGCCTACCACCGGCTCGGAACCGACGTCCCGGTCGCCGTCCGCTCGTCGGCCACCGGCGAGGACACCGCCGGCACGTCGTTCGCCGGTATGCACGAGACCTTCGCCAACGTGATCGGCGACGCCGAGGTCCTCGATCGTCTCGCCGATTGCTGGGCATCTCTCTACGGCGAGCGCGTGATCAGCTACCGCGTCAGCCAGGGGCTGACCGACGAACCGGCGATCGCGGTCGTCGTCCAGCGGCTGGTGGCCGCCCACAGGGCGGGAGTGATGTTCACGACCGACCCATCCACGGGCGACCGCAGCCGAATCGTCATCGAAGGCGCCCTCGGACTGGGTGAGGTGGTCGTCGGAGGCGAGGTCGAGCCGGATACCTACGTCCTGGCCAAGGACGGCCCGCGCCTGCTGCAGGTTCGCGTCGGCCGCCAGAGCCACCAGGTCGTGCCGGGCACGACTGGTGTCGTCCGCGTCGAGCTCGGCGCGGGCGAGGCGATGGACCGTGTCCTGGGCGATGAGGAGGCGTTGCAGCTCGCCCGCCTGGCGCAGCGGGTCGAGGAGCACTATGGCGGCGAGCCGCAAGACATCGAGTGGGCCATCGCCGACGGCGAGGTCTCCCTTCTCCAGGCCCGACCGATCACGACCCTGACCCCGACGAGGCCGCGGCCAACGGCAGATGCCGGGAACGCGCTCCTTCAGGGGCTGGCCGCCTCGTCCGGCACAGCGTCGGGAGCTGTCCGCATCCTCACCTCACCGGCCGAAGGCAAGCACCTGCTGCGCGGTGAGGTCCTCGTCGCCCCGATGACCAATCCCGACTGGGTACCGACCATCCGACGCGCCGCGGCGCTGGTCACGGACGGCGGCGGCATGACCTGTCACGCCGCCATCGTCGCTCGCGAGCTCGGCGTGCCCTGTGTTGTCGGCACCCGAACCGCCACAACCACCCTTCGCGACGGCCAGGTCGTCACGGTCGATGGCAGCCGCGGTCAGGTCTTCGAGGGCGATGCTCTTCGTCGCAGCACGGTCACAGCGACTGTTGCGCCAGCACCCACCGCCGAGGTGGTCGCTCCGCTGGCGACGCGGATCTACGTCAACCTGGCCATCGCGGACCACGCCGAGGAAGTCGCCGCCCTACCCGTCGACGGTGTCGGGCTGTTACGCGCCGAGTTCATGCTGACCGACGCGCTGAGCGGTGTGCACCCTCGGGAGCTCCTGGCACGGGGCGGTCGGGAGGAATTCCTCAGCCGGATGTCGGCGTCGCTGCTGCAGATCACGAGGGCGTTCGCACCGCGGCCGGTGGTGTACCGCACGATCGACTTCCGCACGAACGAGTTCCGAGGCCTCGAAGGTGGCGAGGCGTTCGAGCCGCTCGAGGAGAACCCCATGATCGGCTATCGGGGCTGCTACCGGTACGTACGCGAGCCGGAGCTGTTCGCGCTGGAGCTCGAGCTTCTCGCCCGCGTCCGCGACGAGACGCCGAACCTGCACCTGATGATTCCGTTCGTGCGGACCAGGTGGGAGTTGGAGGCGTGTCTGGAGGCCGTCGATTCCAGCCCGCTGGGCCGCCAGCGCGGGTTGCACCGTTGGGTGATGGCGGAAGTGCCGTCGGTCGTCTTCCGCATCCCCGAGTACGCGGCGATGGGTATCGACGGTGTATCCATCGGCTCGAACGACCTGACCCAATTGATGCTGGGAGTCGACCGCGACTCGCTGATCTGCGCCGACCTCTTCGACGAGGCCGACGCCGCCGTGCTCGACGCCATCGCCCGCATCATCACCGCCTGCCGCGAGGCAGGCATCACGTCGTCACTCTGCGGGCAGGCGCCGTCCAACCGGCCCGAGTTCGCCGAGCAGCTCGTGCGTTTCGGCATCGATTCCATCTCGGTCAACCCCGATGCCGTCAGTGCCGCCCGGCGAGCGGTGGCCGCCGCCGAGCGGAGGCTGGTGCTCGACATGGCCCGCCAATCATGACGGCCGCGATGACCGGTCGACGAGCCGTCTCGGGCTGATCTCCGCGCAGGAAGGGACGTTCGCCCCTATGGGATGCTCCGCTCGAGAACGTTGTCGTCGTCGGCGAGCGACAGGTAGCCCTCGTCTTCTTGCGCGAAGTGGAGCTGCAGGATCGCGTGGAGGCCGTAGAGGAGCCGGCGCAGCTCGATGATGTCGTCGTTGTCGGGTTCGGTGGGATCGAGCTCGTTGATGACGCGGCTGATTCGCCGGATGAGGTGGCCGATCTCGATGTGGGCGCGGCTCATCGTCGCGGTGGGGTCGTTGCCGCCGAGGACGCGGGCGAGAACCGGGTACAGATCGTGGTCCTCGGCTTGTTCGTGTGGGTCGAGTTCTTCGACCAGGAACCGTTGAACGTCCCGAAGGCTGGCGAGCGACTCGGCGGGGCGGCCCACGTCGAGATGGTCGGCGACGTCGCGGATGCGGGCGAGGTCCGGCCGCAGGGTGCGGTGTTCAGCGCTGAAGCGGCGCGCGAGGGCGGCTTCCTCGCCGCTGAGCCGGTTCGCCGAGGTGGTGTCCCGCAGCGCCCGTAATGCGTTCAAGATGACGGCGACGTCGATGAGCTCTTGGAGGAGTGCACCCCATACGGGCGGTAGGTAGCCGAACGCGGCGAGGGCCATCGCACCCAGCGATAGACCCATGCCGACGACGACGCTCTCGAGGGCGATGCGGCGACTGCGGCGGGCGATGACGACCGCTTCGCCGAGCCGGTCGAGACGGTCGACGGTGAGTACGACGTCGGCGGCTTCCGATGAGGCGGTGGCGCCGCGGGCACCGATGGCGACGCCGACGTCGGCCAGCGCCAGCGCGGGGGCGTCGTTGATGCCGTCACCGACCATGATCGTGTTGCCGGCCCGCTTCTCGAGGCGGACCGTATCGACCTTGTCGGCCGGGGTCCGTTCGGCGAAGACGTCATCGACGCCGATGATGGCGCCCACCGTCTGCGCGTTCTCGTCCCGGTCGCCGGTGACCATGACGATGCGGTGTATGCCGTCGCGGCGCAGCTGGCGGATCGTGCGTGCTGCATCGGGACGGATTGGGTCGTCGAGAAGCAGCGCGCCGACGGGCGAGCCGTCGACGTCGACGAAGATCGTGAGAGCCCCGTCGAGCGCGGCGCGTCGGCGGACACTGCGTGTCCAGGTGGACGGGGATGCCGCGGAGGCCCAGCCGGCCTTACCGACCTTGACGCGGTGGCCGCCGACGCGACCAAGGACGCCTTGGCCGGGCACCTCCTCGACGTCTTCGGGCAAGGCCAAGGTCAGTCCGCGGGCGCGGGCAGCGCGCACGACCGCGGCGGCGAGGACGTGCGGGGAGACCTGGTCGAGGCTCGCGGCATAGCGCAGGACGTCGTCGGCGGTCATGTCGGTTGCGGTGAGGATGTCGAAGACGTGCGGTGTGCCGGCGGTGATGGTGCCGGTCTTGTCGAACAGCAGGATCTCGCCCCACGCGAGTTGTTCCAACGCGGCACCGCCCTTCACGACGACACCGCGCCGAGCCGCCCGGGACAGGCCCGACACGATCGCGACCGGCGCGGCGAGGATGAGCGGACAGGGTGTGGCGACGACGAGGACCGCGACGGCGCGCTCGAGGTCACTCGAGAGCGCCCACGCCGCACCGGCGAGCGCGACCGCGACCCCGAGGAACACCCCGGCGTAGCGGTCGGCGAGCCGCACGAACGGCGCGCTCGACGCTTCGGCTTCGGACACGAGCCGGACGATGCCCGCGTAGGTGCTGTCGGCCGCGCTCGTGGCCGCCCGCAGATCAAACGGCCCGCCCGCGTTCACGACCCCGCTTCTGACCGCGTCTCCCCCCGCATGTTCGGCCGGCAGCGGTTCCCCGGTCAGCGCGCTCTCGTCGAGCAGCGCCGCCTCGGACTCCAGGCGTCCGTCGACGGGGACGACCTCGCCAGGCTGGACGAGCAGCAGGTCGCCGCGCACGATGTCGTCGATGGCTGGCGACGTGAGAACACCGTTGTCGTAACGGTGCACCATGCGCGGCGCGTGCGCCAGGAGGGCGTGCAGCTCACGTTGGGCGCGTGCCGCGGCGCGTGCTTCGAGGGTCCGGCCGCTTGCCACCATGACCGTGATGACGGCGCCCGCCAGGTATTCGCCGACAACCAGCGTGCCGACGAGCGCGAGGACGGCGAGGACGTCGACGCCCAATCGACGGTGTCGGGCGGCGTCGATCACCCACCAGCCGGCCGGCACGATCCCGACGAGCGTGTCGGCGGCCCACACTGCGTGGGCTGCGGAATGGAAACCGGCCAGGTACAACCCGCCACCGACCGCCAGGAGCGCGACGGCGGCGAGCAGGAGCATCGTTTCGAGCTGGCCACGCCCGCGCGCGGCGCTCGCGTTCACAGGGACCGGTTCCGGACGATAGGGGCGACAACGATGCGCCGCAGGCCCCGCCAGGTGCTCCACTGGGCGACGGCCAGCGCTCCCGAGCGGGCCGCTCCCTCCGCCGCAGCCGGGAGCTCCGTGGCGCCCTGACGGCGGTTTGTCCTCATCCGCACAACCGGCTCCTCCGCGTCGGCGCGTTGGCCTCGCGTCACCTCTTGGGGTCATTCGACCCGGCACCATCCAGGCTTCATAGAGGCCAAGGTCCTCCGACACGGCGCCATCTCGGGGAGCAGCGTGCTCATCGCCTGGACCACCGATCAGCCGCGCTGGCCTCCTTGGCGCCAGAGGCGGTCCGCGGCCGCTGTCATGTCGAGCATCGTCATGTCCTCGACGCAGCCCTCGAGACGACGCCACGCCCGATCGCCGAGGCCGGGCCGGACAACTATCACAACACGCTCGTCGTCGATCGCAGTGGCCGACACGAGCTCGGCATCGATTCGGGTGTCGGTCGAGCAGAGGTCCCAGAGCGCTTCGGCGGCGGCGATCGCCGAACCGTTGCGCGCCGTGACATCAAACAGGATCACCGAGTCCACGCCTTCCGCCGTCTGGGGTCGCGATTGCGTGGCGTCCGCGATCCGGTCGACGGCCATGAAGCCGAGACCGAGCGCCAACGTCACGACGCCCAACAGCCGGACCCGCCGGCCGACGGACGAGGAGCGGACCGGACCGAAGTCGTCGAGCCTCACACGCGGCCACGCGGTGTCGGTCTGCTTCGGCGCCAGACCGTCGGCGGGCGGGGCCAGCCGGGCCAGGTCGGCAGCGAGCGCGGGTTCAGCAGTCGCTCGCGCGGTTGCCTCAGCGATGCGCTGAACGACGTACGCCAACGCCGACAGGATGAGGCCGGCCCCGAGAAGCACCGGTACGAACACGCCGACATGCTCACCCTCGCTGAGCCACGCGAACGCCGGCTCATGAGCTGGCCGTGATCGCTCGACGGCCAACGCCGCACGACGCTGGGCCTGGTCGTCCACGATGCGTCGCTCCAACCGTTCGAGCCGCGATATCACCAACCAGGCGACGAGCGCGATCTCGCCAGCAAGCAAGAAGACGCCGGCCACGATCGCCCGCATCCACTCCCACCGATAGAGGTAGATGATCGTGTACGAGCCAGCGGCGACGGCCACGACGAGCACGAAGACGAGTCCGAGGATCTTGATCAGTCGAACGGTCATCGGTCGTCTCCCTCGTGGGGCAGCTCGACGACGTCGCCAACATCGCCGTCCACCAAGAGCAAGGTGCCGGGCGGGAACCGGCGCACCGCGTCAGTGACACCTACGACAGCCGGTACGTGCTGCTCACGAGCAAGGATCGCCAAGTGCGACAGCGCACCACCCGTCTCACTCACGAGGCCGGCCAGGCCGGGAAGGGCAGGAGCCAGTGCCGGATCGAGCGTCCTGACGACGAGCACCTCGGGCCCGGTCGAGCCCTCTTCGTGGGCCCCGCGGACGCGTCCGACACCACGGCCGCCTCCCACGGGCAACCCTGCCGTCCCAGGATGTGACCGGACGAGCCGGGCGGGCACGATGGCGCCGCGTGGCGAAAGCCGGAACGCCGCTGGCAGCGGTGGGGAGACCGCGACCTGCACTCGTTGCCAGAGGTCGGGCGGCACCGACAGGCCATCGACGACCGCCGCCAGCTCGTCGAGCCGCAGCAGGCGCACATCGTCAGCCCGCCCCAGACGACCGCTCGCTGTGAGCCGTCGGCCGAGGCACCACGCGGCACGGGCGGTGAGCTCCTGCACCCACCTGGCCCGCAACCGGAGCTCCTCCCGCTCGTCGAGGGCCGAGAGGTCAGGCTCATCCGCCGACGACGGAAGGGCTCTCTGCGGGTGGACCGGCTTCGGCGGACCGATGCGAGGCGCTGAGAGCGCGAGCACGATCGGCTGCTGTTCGACGAGCTGGCTGTCGGTCCTTCCCAGGGCGCGCCCCGCGGACACCGCCTGGAGGGCAATGCCAGCCGCAGTGGCCGAAGTGCCGGATGGCAGCACCATGCCCGCCAAGACCTGGTGACCGTGCAACGCCACCAGCCATTCGCGAGCCCGAGTGAGGATCTGCACGAGCTCCAGATCGTCATACGAGTCGAGCGGCCCGATGCTGCGCAGCTCGTCGTCCGCCGTCGCCACCAAGTCGTGCGCGAGTTCGGGGAGCATGGCCCGCAGGCGTCCGACCCGCCACGCACTCACGAGGTGCCGGAACCCGCGGCGGGGACTCAGGAACACCATTGCCGGACGACGCCCAGGGACCACACCCAGGAGCTCGAGGTCGCACGCCACTCGGCCGCTGACGACAGTCACCTGGGGCGATGAGGCGATGCGACGCTCGGGCGCCGACCGCGTCAGCCGAAGCGCGTGCACGACGGCGACGCGGAGCGGCTCGACCCAGAGGTCGGTTTCGAGCGGGCTGAGCGAGTCGGGCAGCGTCTCGCCGACCGGCCCCGGGCCGAGCAACACCGAGTCTTTCGCGGGTTGGTCACTGGTGGCCGTCACAGGCCTGCTCTGGAGCAGCCACAACCGTCCCGATGTGTCGATGCTCCACTCGACGTCCTGGGGTGACTCGAAGAGCCGGTCGACGCGTCGGCTCAGACGTGCCAGCTCCCGACATGTCTTCCGGTCGAGCATCAGCATTCGCTGACCTCGTGCGCGTCGGCGATGCCCGTGTTTGCTGAGCAACAGATGGTCGCTGGCCGCCGTTCCGTCGACCAGTGCCTTTGGTCCGCCCGGCGTGGCTTCGACCACGATCCGGCTGCCGTCACCGGTCACCGGATCGACCCCGAACAGCACTCCGCCGATGGGAGTGGTCAATGCGGGCTGCACCAGCACGGCCATCGCGGCCGGTGCTGTTGAGACGACGCGCTCCGACGAGGCCTGGACCTCGTCAACCGCTTGAATGAAGGGCTCCCAGCCGACGATCCCGACCTTGGACACGAAACGACCCGCCATCGACGACGCGGACGTGTCCTCGATGGTGGAGGACGACCTGACGACCAATCCGAGTCGCCCGCCTTCGCTGAGCTCGTTCCACGCAGCGTGGGTCGTCGCCTCAAACGTCGAGCGGGAGGTCGCCACGCGGGGAGCCGCTGTGGTCAGCACGAAGCCCGGCAGCACGGGCAGTCCCGCAGCCCGGGCACGCGCCAGGTTGGCGGCCTTGGCCCCCGAAAGCGACGCCTTCTCCGCCGCGGGATCGTCGAGGCCGACGACAGCGGGACCTACTTCGCGCACCTCATCGAGTCGAGACCCGGTATCCATCAGATCAGCCGCCGCTGTCATATAGACCACCCGGAAGTGTGATCGTGGCCAGGTCCGCGACTCGGAGATCCTGATTGATCGCCCGCAGCAGGAGGTGATCTGGATACACGGCGATGTCGACGAAGTGATGCCAGGAGAACGAGGTCGCGGTGAAGCTCGCCTCGCCTGTGCGCCTGGTACCGGCGGCGGCACCCGAAACCACGTAGGTGACCCCGTTCTGGGGCACGCTGCGCTGGTAGTCGTGGTCGTGGCCCGACAACACGAGCTGGACGCCGTAGCGCTCGAACAGGGGAGAAAAGCTGGCGCGAGCATCCTTGTCCGAGCCCTGGTAGCCCGCCGAGTACGGCGGATGATGCAGTGCGACGATCTTCCACGAGGCGCCGGTCGCCGAGAGGGTCTGCTCGAGCCATGCTCGCTGTTCCGCGTTCCATGGGTCGTTCGAGTCCAGGCCGATGAGCAGCACGTCGCCGACGGATTGCGACCACCAGCGGCCGGGCATGCCCAGTGCCTTCATCTGCGCGCCACCGTGACCCTTCTTGACATCGTGGTTGCCCAAGATGGCGAGCAGCCCCTGCCCTTCAGCCAAGACGGGGGCCAAGGGTTGAAAGACCGCGGAGTCGAGCCGGGCTGGATCGCCGTCGGGGTAGACGTTGTCGCCGAGCAAGAGCACGTCATCGAAGGGTTCGGTGGCACCGAGCGTGGCCATGGCCTCTGCAGTGAGCTTGAAGCGCCTTCCGGAGTCACCGACATCGCCGGCTACCGCAAGATGGAGGTCGTAGCCAGGAGACAGCGCCTCGAGCTCTGACGTGTGAGTCGGACTGCCCTTCCGGTGGGTAGCGAAGGAGACGATTTGACGCCGGTAGGACGACGCGATCGCCACCATCGCCACGATGAGCATGGCAACGAACACCAACAGAGCACGGCGCACGAAGCGTTTCCGCGATGGTCCACGCCTCTCCGGCATGACTCCAGCTAGCGCCGTTGGTGCCGACTTGTGAAGAGACCTTCGTCCCGAGCAACGTTGTCTCCACCATGGCCACACCTCCGAGCGTCGCGTTCAGCGTCGGCGGCGAACCAGAGCACCGACACCTCGGTCGTGACCACGTAGTGCGCAACGCCGTGCGACTCGCTCCGGATGTTGCCCAGGTGATCCGTCACCGGCTCCAACACGGCGAGGAACGCCAGGAGCGGGATGCCGAGGAGCACGAGCCGAGCCCGTCGAAGCTCCTCTGACTCGGCTGGTGGGAGCGCTACAGGTGCGGGCGCGAAGGACCTCTGGCTCTGGCCGGCCGATCGTGGCCACCTCAGGATGCAGGTGTGGAAGACATGGAGCCACGAGTCGTCGTGGGCGTCGACGACTCTCACTCATCCCGTCTGGCGCTGCGGTGGGCGGCACGTCAAGCGCGCGACCTCCAACTTCCGTTGGAGGTGCTGCACGCATGGACCGTCCCGCCGCCGGTGCACGCCGATGGTGCGCACGTCGACGAGGCTCCGTTCCTCCGGGACGCCGAGGCGACCCTGAAGGGCGCGATCGATTGGCTCAGGTCCTCAGGGGAGGACCTGCCGGAAATCCGACCTCGGCTCATCGCTCGGAGCAGCGTTGATGCCTTGCTCGACGCGAGCGAGAACGCCGATCTTCTCGTCGTCGGCTCGCGAGGGCGCGGAGGCTTCGTGGGCCTGCTGCTCGGCTCGGTCAGCCAACGATGCGTCCAGCGGGCCTCGTGCCCGATCGCGGTCGTGCCTGCGGATTGGCCCGGTACCGGGGACGGTCGGATCGTCGTTGGTGTCGATGGCTCGGAGGAGTCGCATCGCGCCTTGATCTGGGCGGTGCGCCAAGCCACCCGCCGAGGCGTGCGGCTCGTTGTCGTCAACGCCTTCATGTACCACGTATATGTCACGACCCATGCGCCGACGATCGTCCTGGAACACGATGTGGACGAGGCGAGTAATCAGCTTCTCGAGCGAATGACCGACACTGCATTGAACGCGATCGGCGATCGACCTCCGGCCGTCGAGTTGGTCTCCGTTCCCGACGCACCTGCACACGCCCTCCTCGAATCGGCCAAGGGAGCCGATCTGCTCGTCGTCGGCGCACGTGGGCGGGGAGCTGTCGCGGGCCTCCTTCTGGGTTCGGTCAGCCAACAGTGCGTAACCCATGCTCACTGCCCGGTGGTGGTCGTGCCGCCAGTGCAGACCTGCGGGTGAACGGGCCTATGGCAGTCGACTCCGCGCCGGAACGGGAGGCGCGCACGAGTCGGACCGGCAAAGTGAGCGGGAGGACTTTCTCCCCTGCCCATCGTCGGCCATCGAGTCGATAATGGTGAGGAAGGGGAGGTTGAGCCATGACCATGCCCACAACGTGGACGATCGAGATCTGCTTCACCGAGGACGAGGACAAGACCCGGGCCGACGCGGTCCTCGCTGGCGCTCCTGTGGAGCTCCACGGATGGGGCCGTGCCCGCCGCAACCCCGTCGATCCAGACGTGCCGGCCGTCGGCGAGGAGATCGCCGCAGCCCGGGCGCTCGCCGATCTGTCGCACCACCTGCTCGACGAGGCCGCCCATCGCATCGAGGCGCGCGAAGGACATTCGATTCATCTGACCCACTAGGGCTCGCGGAAATCCTCCTCGAGCACCACGGGCGGCGCGTCGGCATCAGGCTCGTGACGTACGGCGGCTCGCTCCCGAAGACCCTGGCCGCCGCCGAAGCACGGGCGCAGGACGGCAACGCCCACATGATCACGTCCAGCCAGGGCAGCTGCCCTGCCAGCCGGGTCGTCAGGAGCTCGCGCTCGCCCTGCACGCCGATGGACTGACGATCCGATCCTCGGGTCGCGGAGGCAGGGACCTTCGTCCTCGACGACGGTGACGTTGCGTCGTTCCCGACCCGGCGGTTCTCACCCACCGTTGGTGGTGGAGCATCGAGGACCCGACGAAAGGCAAGGAGGCATCCGATGAAGCTCTTCCACCGAAGCCGCCAGCCGGCCACTGACCCGGCTCCTGCTACCGAGGCGACGTCACCGGCCGCGGTGCCGGCGAACGAGAAGCCGACCTCGGACGTGCCTACGCAGCCGTCCCCGTCCGCACCCCTCTCGCAACAGGACCACGATGGGGCCCTGGTCCTGCGGGCCGAGCTCCCGGGGTTGGACCCGGAGAGCGAGATCACCGTCACCGTGGCCGACGGCGTGCTCCGGGTCGAGGCCGAGCAGCGCCGCGAGCGCCATACCGAGGCCGACGGGTACGTACGGCACGAGGTTCGCGTCGGAGCGATCCAGCAGTCGGTCCCGCTCCCGCCCGACGCTCGGCCCGATGACATCGTCGCCACCTACCAGGACGGGGTGCTCGAGATTCGGATCCCGCGGTCCCTGGACCCCGTCCGGAAGATCCCGATCACCACTCGCTGACGGCGATGGAGACGGCACGATGCGCGACGTGACGGGAGCTGCCTGCTCAGGAGCCGTCGTCATGAGGTCGTGAGCGGCACCCTGCTCCAGCCGTCGCCGGCGCCCCTTCCGACGAACGGGCTCACGGCGGCCGAGGCGCGACAACGTCTGCAGCGCGACGGCCCCAACCTGCTGCCGAGGCCGCAGCCCGTCCCCGCCTGGCGGCGCCTCGTGGCGCAGATGGTGCACTTCTTCGCGCTCATGCTCTGGATCGCCGGCGCGCTCGCTTTCGTCGCCGGGCTGCCGCAGCTTGCCGTCGCCATCTTCGTCGTCATCGTGGTAAACGGCGTCTTCGCCTTCCTCCAGGAGTACCGGGCCGAGCGCACGGCAGAACAGCTCCTCGACCTCCTCCCTCGCCGAGCAAAGGTCCTCCGCGATGGCGTGATCGTGGAGGTCGACGCCGCTGAGCTCGTCGTGGACGACGTCGTGCTGTTGATGTCGGGCGATCGCCTCTCTGCCGATGGCGAGCTCGTCGAGGCCATCGGCCTGCGGATGGACACCTCGACGCTCACCGGCGAGAGCGCGCTCATCGACCTCGAAGTTCGCGATCTCGTGCGAGCAGGCACCTTCGTGGTCGAAGGCGAGGGTCTCGCCATCATCCGAGCGACCGGCGACCGCACGCAGCTCGGCCACATCGCGAGGCTGACAGAGGCGAGCCACCGCCCCCACACCCCGATCGCCCAGGAGCTGGCGCGCCTGGTCCGGCTCATCGCGCTCATCGCGCTCGGCGTCGGTGCGGGCTTCTTCGGCGTCGCTGCGCTGGTCGGCACCCCGGCTTCGGACAGCTTCCTGTTCGCCATCGGGGTGACGGTTGCGCTGGTGCCCGAGGGTCTGCTGCCCACCGTGACGCTCTCGCTCGCCGTCGGCGCGCAGCGCATGGGACGTCGCAACGCCCTCGTGAGACGGCTGGAGGCCGTCGAGACGCTCGGCTCCACCACGTTCATCTGCACGGACAAGACGGGCACGTTGACGAGGAACGAGATGGCGGTGGTCGCGGCCTGGACCCCTGCGGGTGCCGCAACGATCGCCGGCACTGGCTACCAGCCGATCGGCTCGTGCGACGTCGACGTCACGGCGCGAGGCCCGCTCGACCGCCTGGCCGCTGCAGCCCGCGCCTGCTCCGTCGGCCGAGCCGAGCTCGAGGGCGACCGGTGGGTCGCTCGTGGCGATCCCATGGAAGCAGCGCTCGACACCTTCGCACGCCGCCTCGGTGCAGCGTCCGACGTGCCGGTGACCAGACGCTTTCCCTTCGACGCCAGACGGCGGCGGATGTCGGTCGTCGTGGGCGACGAGCTCGTCGTCAAGGGGGCCCCCGAGACCGTCGTGCCGCAGTGCCGGGGAAGCAGCAACGCCCTCGGCGTTGTGCGGGAGCTGTCGGCCCGAGGACTGCGTGTCCTCGCCATCGCCGTCCGCCCCGCCAAGGGCATTCATCAGGAGACCACCGCCCTCGAGGCCGAGACCGACCTCGAGCTCGTCGGCCTCGTCGGCCTCGAGGACCCGCCGCGCGCGGAGGCCGCTGCGATGCTGGCGTCGTGCCGCGTGGCCGGCGTCCGTGTGGCGATGGTGACCGGGGACCACCCCGGCACGGCTGCTGCGGTCGCCCGGGAGGTCGGGCTGGCGGTGCCCGGTGCGCCGGCGATCGACGGCAGCTCGCTGCCGGACGACGACAAGGTGCTCGGTGCCATGCTCGACCACGACGGCGTCGTGGTCAGCAGGGTGTCACCGGCCGACAAGCTGCGCATCGCCCGCGCGCTCCAGGATCGGGGCCACGTCGTCGCGATGACCGGGGACGGCGTGAACGACGGACCCGCGCTCCAACAAGCGGACATCGGTATCGCGATGGGTCGGTCGGGCACCGACGTCGCCCGCGAGGCAGCCGATCTCGTCCTGTTGGACGACAACTTCGCCACCATCGTCGCCGCCATCGAGTGCGGGCGAGCGACATTCGTCAACATCCGCCGATTCCTCACCTACCACCTGACGGACAACGTGGCCGAGTTGACACCCTTCGTCGTCTGGGCACTGTCGGGCGGCCGCATCCCCCTCGCGCTCGGTGTACTGCAGATCCTGGCGCTCGACATCGGGACGGACCTGCTGCCGGCACTGGCGCTCGGCGCCGAGCGGCCCCGTGCGGACATGCTCGAGCGCTCACCGCTGCGGGGGCACCTGCTCGACAGTGGAGTGCTGCGTCGGGCGTTCGGCGTACTCGGGCCGGCCGAGGCAGTGATCGAGATGGCGGCCTTCTTCGCCACCTTCCTCGCTGTCGGCTGGCGACCGGGCCAAGCGTTTCCTTCCGGCGCCACCTTGATGGCGGCATCTGGGGCCGCGTTCGCAGCTGTGGTGCTCGGCCAGCTCGCCAATGCGTTCGCCTGCCGGAGCGAGAGGCGTTGGCCGGGCGCTCTGGGCTGGACCACGAACCGCCTCCTGCTCGTCGCCGTCGCTGTGGAGCTGGCCTTGCTGGTGGCGTTCCTCTGGGTGCCGGCCATCGCGGACCTGCTCGGGCAGGCACCGCCCAGTACCTGGGGCCTCGCTGTGGCGCTCCTCGGCATCCCCGCCGTGCTGGCCGCGGACGCCGCGGACAAGCGGCTACGGCGAGGAACTTCGGGACCGTGAGCAGGGGCCGAGCCAACTGTTCGTCGAGGTGAAGTGCGGCCAGTTCGACATGAAGGCCGTGCACACGGCGCCAGGCGAGGCTGCGGGCCGCATCGCCGGTCCGGTGCTCTCGTGGGGCCAGAACTGCACGGTGCCCCCGACGACCGCGGTCGCTTCGACGACCTCGGCGCCACCGGTCCGCGTCGCACCGGCGACCGTGCCTGCAGCACCCTTGCCGCCCACCGGGCCGCGACCTGCTGTGCCATGGCCCTGGGCGGCCGGCATGCTCGCCGTCGGCGCCGCCGCGGTCATCGTCTCCCGGCTCGCCCGCCGGAACGCGACCTGATCCGCATGACCAAGACAGGTCCCCGCCGTCTCTTCTCGACGGTGGGCGTGGGTGCGTGGCTGCGGTCCACACCCCGCGCACTGCGCGACCTGGCGAGCGGCAGGACCCGCTGCCACGCCGAGCACGTCGGGGCGACCTGGTCCGGCTGGGCCAGACGGCTAACCCGCCGATCTCCAGGGACCAATGTCCCCTTCCGAAGCCACCGCGTCGCCATTCGCCTTCACGGCACGTATGGCGGCGGGATGATCTCGTCGGTGCCGCCTGGAGGCAGGTGCACCATTCGAGCCGGCCCGTAGTACACCCGCCCGGCAGCAGTCCGCCAGAAGACACACCGGTCAGGATCCGTCGCGGTCGTCGCGTCGGCGTCCGTGCATGCGTACGAGGCGTCGACGCGCACTGCGATCGGAGGGATCAGGCGCGCCGAAGGCGGGGCGCACGCTGTCAGCGTGACAGCTGCCGCCAACGCCGTACCGAGGATGAGGCTGTTGATCATCGCCATCCTCCTCTTTCTCCTCAGAGGATGCGCCCGCGACGGCTGTGTCGACGAGAGTCGAACGTCCCTCCAGCACTTCCTGACGAGTCGCCGGACCTCGGACGTTCGTCCCTGGCCATCGGCGCCGGGCGGCGCGACAACTGGCATGTCCGGTGCGCTGTGGACGGTGCGTCGGCAGGAGCAAGGAGGTCAGCGGATGCGCGCGCAACCCGGTGAGCAGATCAGAGTGCGGGGCCATCACCACGGCGAACCGGACCGGTGTGGGCTGGTCGTCGAGGTGCGAGGTCCCGACGGCACGCCGCCGTTCGTGGTTCGATGGGACGACGCCGGACACGAGGTGCTGTTCTTCCCAGGCCCCGATGCGGTCATCGAGCACATCGATGAGCCGGATCCGAGCTGACGGCAGCGAGGCGGAGGGCTCAACGTCGCTCGAGCGATCCACCGGCTCGGAGGGAATTCGATCGCCATCTTCCCTGCCGGCGGCAGCGCCGGCGCCATCCTCTGCGATCTCATGCGTGCCGAGGATGTGTCGATCGGGCCCGTCTCGATCGCGGCCATGACTCGCCAGAGCTTCGCGATACGGGTCGCGACCAGCGGCCAGTACTCCCGATTCGTCCTGCCGGGACCGTCACGACGGGATGCGATGACACAGGCACCGGGACGTTCGGTCTTGGCGATCGGTGACGTCCGCCCCTACCTGCCCACTGGACGAGGGCCCACGCTTGCATTGGAGGTGCTGGCTGCTCAGGCGCAATAGGCCTGGATCCGGCATGACAGTTGGAGGAGCCATGAAGGTCCGCGATGTGATGGTGAAGGCACCGGTGACAATGGACGTCGGCGCGACCATCTGCGATGCGGCGATCGCGATGGATCGGTCCGCGGTGGGCGCGGTCGTGATTGTCGAGGGCGAACGTCCGGTCGGGATCGTGACCGATCGGGATCTAGTGACCAGGGCGCTCGCCCGGCGGCATCCTCCCGATTCGCGGATCGACGGGGTCATGAGCAGTGGGGTGGTCTGCGTCGATGCGGACGCCGAGCTGTCACACGTTGCGTCGATCCTCGCCACGCGCCCGATCCGGCGTGTGCCAGTGGTCGAGCGTGACCGTGTGGTCGGCATGGTGACGTTGGACGATCTCATCGTGCGGCTGGCGAACGAGCTGCACAACGTGACGACAGGAGTGACGGCACAGCTCCTGTTCGGCCACCCTGAACCACAACCGCCGATGACCGTTGCTTGACGGGGACCCGCGACGAGGGCAGCCCGCCGAGGACGTTCGGCGCTGGACGCGTGCGCCGGCATGGGTAAGGCTCCACCACATGTCGGCGGTCGTCCTGACGCCTGCTGACCGCGCGGTCGACGCGTTGCTCACCGCGCTGGTTCGGCGCGGCTACGTCGTCATCGCGCCTACGGTGCGCGACGGAGCCATCGTCCTCGCGGAGGTCCGCAGCATCACCGATCTCCCGATCGGCTGGAGCGACGAGCAGGAGGCCGCCACCTACCGGGTGCACAAGAGCAGCGGTCGATCTCTGTTCCACTACGCGGTCGGCCCGACCTCGCCGCGTCGTTACCTGTCGCCGCCGAGGCGGACCCTCTGGTCGGCTGGGCGGACCGACGACGGCTTCGAGGTAGCAGACGAGGCGCCACCGTCCCCGCCCTATGCCTTCGTCGGCGTGCGGGCATGCGAGCTCGCCGCCGTGGCGGTGCAGGATCACGTCCTGCGGGACGGACCTCATCCCGATCCGGCCTACACCCTGGCCCGGAACCAAGCGTTCTTCGTCGGCGTCACGTGCGCGCGCCCGGCCTCGACCTGCTTCTGTGCGTCGGCCGGCACCGGACCGGCCATCGAGGCCGGCCAGGACCTCGCGCTGACCGAGGTGCTCGACGACGAGCGCCACGAAGTCCTGGTCGCCGCGGCCACCGAGCGGGGCGCGGACGTCGTGGAGGAGCTGAAGACCACGTTGTCGTGGCGGCCCGCGGTGAACACCGACATCGAACGCGAGGAGGCCATCGTGGCGACGAGCGTCGCCACGATGACCCGTCACCTCGACCTGACGAGCGCCCGTGACGTCCTGCGGAGCAACCTCGAACACGCTCGGTGGGACGACGTCGCATCGCGCTGCCTGTCGTGCACGAACTGCACTCTGGTGTGCCCGACCTGCTTCTGCAGCGCCGTGGAGGACGTGACGTCGTTGAGCGGCGATCGGGCCGAGCGTGTGCAGCGCTGGGACTCGTGCTTCACCCTCGGGCACTCGGCCCTCCACGGTGCCGGGAGCGTGCGCGCTGACACACGGTCCCGCTACCGGCAGTGGCTCACGCACAAGCTCTCGACCTGGTGGGACCAGTTCGACGAGTCGGGCTGTGTGGGCTGCGGTCGCTGCATCTCGTGGTGCCCGGCCGGCATCGACCTGACCGAGGAGGTGGCCGCGATGGACGCGCGGGACAGCGGATGAGAGCGCGGACGATCCGCGACCTGCTGGCCGCGCAGCCCGTGCTGGCCGGCCTGGAGCCCGGTGACCTCGACCTGATGGCCGGCTGTGGACGTCTGGCGGTTGTGGAGCCGGGTCGGCTGCTGGCGCGGGAGGGCGAACCGTCCGAGCAGTTCTTCGTCGTCCGAGCGGGTCGCGTGGCCCTGGAGATCGAGTCGCCGACCGGACCGGTCGTCGTCGAGACGCTGGAGGCAGGTGACATCGTCGGATGGTCGTGGATCTTCCCGCCTCACCGCTGGATCTACGACGTCGAGATCGTCGAGCGCGCGCACCTCGTCGTCATCGACGCCGGCTGCCTGAGGCAGAAGTGCGACGCAGACCCGGAGTTCGGCTACCGGGTCATGAAGCGCTTCGCCCAGGTCGTCGCCGAGCGGCTGGCCGCCACCCGGCTCAGGCTCCTCGATCTCTACGGGAACAGCGTTGCCGGCTGACACCGAGCTCCTCCCGACCGACGGGGCACCGCCCGTCGGACCGATGGTGCCTACGCGCTATCGCGTCACGAGTCGGGTGGTCGAGACCGAGGACACCGTCACGCTCGGTCTCGCCGCCGTGGACGAGCCCATCGAGGACCTGAAGCCCGGTCAGTTCTCGATGCTCTACGCGTTCGGGGCCGGCGAGGTGCCCATCTCCGTGAGCGCATGCCCGATCGCCGACGCCGACGTGCGGCACACGATCCGCACCGTCGGCGCGACCACCCGGGCCCTCGGCCGCCTGCAGCCGGGGGCGATGCTCGGGGTCCGAGGTCCGTTCGGTGCCGGCTGGCCCGTCGCGCAGGCCGAGGGCGGTGACGTCCTCGTCGTCGGCGGTGGCATCGGCCTGGCGCCCTTGCGGCCGGTGGTGCACCAGGTGATCGCCGGGCGGTCGCGATTCGGGCAGGTCGCCGTCCTCGTCGGCGCTCGGACGCCGGCGGACGTCCTGTACCGGGAGGAGCTCGACCACTGGCGGAGCAACGACATCGACGTCGGGGTGACGGTCGACGCGGCGGACCGGCGATGGACCGGGAGCGTCGGCCTGGTGACGAAGCTGCTCGACCACCGTCCGATCCGCTACGACGGCGTCACCTCGTTCCTGTGCGGGCCGGAGATCATGATGCGGAACGTCGCCCGAACCCTGATCGATCGCGGAGCCGACCCGGCGGCGGTCATGGTCTCGCTCGAGCGCAACATGCACTGCGCCGTGCGCCTGTGCGGCCACTGCCAGCTCGGTCCGAGGTTCCTCTGTAGCGAAGGGCCGGTGCTCAGCTGGGCAGATGCATGGCCACTCCTCGCGGTCAGGAGGTGGTGAGCGGCATGGATGCCCAGCGGACGCGTCCCACCCTCGCGGTCTGGAAGTTCGCGTCGTGCGACGGCTGCCAGCTCTCCCTGCTCGACTGCGAGGACGAGCTCCTGGCCGTGGCCGACCAGGTGCAGATCGCGTACTTCCTCGAGGCGACGCGAGCCACCGTCGCCGGCCCGTACGACCTGTCCCTGGTCGAGGGCTCCGTGACCACCGCCGGCGACGTCGAACGGATCGAGCACATCCGGGCCGCATCGCGCCGGCTCGTGACCATCGGTGCCTGCGCCACCTCGGGAGGGATCCAGGCCCTCCGGAACCACGTCGACGTGGAGGAGTACGCACGCATCGTCTACGCGTCCCCCGGGTACATATCGACGTTGGCCACGTCGACGCCCATCAGCGCCCACGTGACCGTCGACTTCGAGTTGCGGGGTTGCCCCATCGACCGCCGGCAGCTCCTCGACGTCCTCGCGGCGTTCCTCCACGAGCGGCGCCCCAACGTGGCCGGCCACAGCGTCTGCGTCGAGTGCAAGCTCCGCGGCAACGTGTGCGTCATGGTCGCCCACGGGACGCCGTGCCTCGGGCCTATCACCCACGCAGGGTGCGGTGCGCTGTGCCCGACCTACCACCGCGGCTGCTACGGCTGCTTCGGCCCGGCCGAGGATCCCAACCCGCCGGCGCTCTCGGCCCAGCTCGCCCGGCTCGACGTTCGGCGCCCGGACCTCGTCCGCATGTTGCGGACGTTCAACGTGGGAGCCGAGCCGTTCAGCGACGAGAGCGACCGCCTGGATGGAGCTGAGACCTGAGATGACCTCGGACGGGGAACGGACACTGGCGGTCGAGGCGCTCGCTCGGGTCGAGGGCGAGGGAGCCATGCACGTCTCGATCCGAGATGGTCGGGTGCATGCAGTCCAGCTGAGGATCTACGAGCCCCCGCGGTTCTTCGAGGCGATGCTGCGTGGTCGCGCGTTCAGCGAACCCCTCGACATCACCGCTCGGATCTGCGGCATCTGCCCCATCGCCTACCAGATGAGCGCCAGCAATGCGATCGAGTCGCTCTGCGGGGTCACCGTGGATGGCCCTCTCGCCGACCTCCGCCGCCTCCTCTACTGCGGCGAGTGGATCGAGAGCCACACGCTGCACATCTACCTGCTCCACGCACCCGACTTCCTCGGCTACGACGGAGCCATCGAGCTCGCAACCCACCACCGGGCCATCGTCCAGCGCGGCCTCGATCTCAAGAAGGTCGGCAACCAGCTCGTCGAGCTGATTGGCGGCCGGGCCATCCACCCCGTCAACCTTCGCGTCGGTGGCTTCTACCGCGTGCCGACCGAACAGGAGCTGGCCAAGTTCGCACCCAGCCTCGAGAGCGCACGCGACCTGGCCCTCGAGACGGTGCGGTGGGTCGCGGCGTTCGACTTCCCCGACCACGAGTGGCCCGGCGAGCTGGTGGCACTGCGGCATCCGGGCGAGTACCCGATCACCCGCGGACGGCTCGTCTCGACGGAGGGCCTCGACATCGGGCCGGAGGAGTTCGAGCAGACCGTCGTGGAGGAGCAGGTGGAGCACTCGACCGCCCTCCATGCCCGCATCGTCGACCGGGGTGAGTACCTCCTCGGTCCGCTGGCCCGCTTCGCGCTCAACGCCGATGAGCTCTCACCGGTGGCAAAGGCGGCGGCCGTGAGTGCCGGGCTGTCGCCGGACGAACGCAACGTGTTTCGCTCGATCGTGGTCCGCGCCGTAGAGGTGCTGTATGCATGTGACGAGGCGCTCAGGATCATCGACCGGTACAGGGAGCCGGACCGTCCGGCGGTCGAGGTCGTCGCTCGCGCCGGGGTCGGTTGCGGCTGGACCGAGGCGCCGCGCGGCATGTTGTGGCACCGCTACGAATGCGACGCGGAGGGATCGATCGTCGACGCCCGCATCGTGCCGCCGACCTCGCAGAACCAAGCGGCCATCGAGCGCGACCTGTTCCACTTCGTCGAGCGCCACCTCGACCTCCCCGATGAGGAGCTGGGGCGGCGAGCCGAGCAGGTCATCCGGAGCTACGACCCGTGCATCTCATCCGCGACCCACTTCCTCGACCTGACCGTGGATCGGGTGTGACGAGCCGGCCCGTCGTGATCGGCGTCGGCAACCCGTCACGACGGGACGACGGCATCGGCTGGGCGGTTGCCACGGCCGCCGGACGTCGCCTGGGTCAGGTAGTCGACGTGTGCTGGTGCGACGGCGAACCCGGCCGCTTGCTCGACGCGTGGGCCGACGCCGACCTCGCCGTGGTCATCGACGCGACCTATGGCGCCGCCGAACCGGGCGCCATCCAGCTGCTGAGCCCGAGCGCAGCCGAAGGAGCGCGGTCCGCCGCCCGCCTCGGCACCCACGCGCTCGGTGTCGGGCAGGCCGCAGCGCTCGGCCGAGCCCTCGGCCGACTTCCGCGCTGGCTGGTCATCGTGGGCATCGAAGGGCACGACCATCGGTTCGGCGACACCCTGTCCGGGCCGGTCGCGGCGGCAGTCGAGCCGGCTGCCGACCTGGTGGCCCGCTTGGTGCTCGGGGTGTCGCAGCCGCACGGCGGGGCTGACTGCGAGAGTGGCGTCAGGGGACCACGACCACCGCCGGCTCGCTCCGAGCGGTCGTGAGGGGTCGACGGCGTCCTCGCGACGTTCGGGTCTGGCCGGACGCTCCGGCGGACTCGTTACTTGGCGTGAGCTCTTCCTCCGAAGCCCCGGTTGGCGCTCGACTCACCCCGCCCCCGCCGGCAAGACCGCTGACCATGCACGTCAGGCCAGCGTGGTGATCCAGTCGACCACGTCCGGCCCGAGCGAGTCGGGTGTGTAGATCTCGTGGTGGTCGGCGTCGGCGACGATGTCCACGCGCACCGCGTGGCCGGCTCGTTCGAGCGCCATGGCGAAGCGTGTCGTGAAGCTCACGGGTACGAGTTGATCACCAGTGCCGTGAGCGAGGAACACGGGGACGTCGGGCCGGTTGGCGACCCACGTGAGCGCGCTGGCACTCCGCCACCCGGCCGGATCGTCTGCTGGCGTCGCACCCATGAGGGGCTGCGCGACGTCTGCGGCAAGGGCAGGGTCGTAGATCCCCGACAGGAGCAGTGCTGCGTCGATCCGGGACACCGGGTGAGGGCAGTCGCCTCGAGCGCCGACCGCGCCGAGGACAGCCAGCGCGCTGAGGTGGGCACCCGAGGAGTGACCCATGACGACCACCGGCGCCGGAGTCAGCCCAAGTCGGCGAATCCGCTCCACCCCGGCGTCCACCGCACACATGACATCCTGCACCGGCCCGGGGAAGCGAAAGTCAGCGGCCGCCCCTCGGATCGTCGCGTTGGCCACCGCGATGCCACGGTCCGACAGGTATGACGCCAATGGCGCCAGACCCGACCGGTCCGCGGTCACCCACGCTCCGCCAGGGATCATCACGACCAGCGGCACGGTCCGAGATGACCCGGCCGAGGAAGGGACGTACAGGTCTTCCTCGCGAGCAGGCAGGTACTCCTGCGTACTGACCTGCACCGCTGGTCGGTCTGCGTCGGACGGCCTCGGCGACGCGCTCTCTTTCCTCTGGCACGCTGCGAGGAGCAGCCCGAGCGTGACCGCGAGCGCCGCGACGTGCCGAGAGCTCACCTTCGCGGCCGTCAGCGGCCAACGAGAGCCGATCAGGGCCCTTGGGCCCTTGTGGGACCGATGCTGAGGTCGCATGGTGCCATCATGAGCGCCAACGTCACTCCTCGGCCACAGATCCTCAGCGCCGACGTCATCGCCGGGCTCCCGGTCTCCCCCATCGGAACCATCGAAGGTGTGGAACGCAAGATCCTCTGGCGCGATGAGAGCGCTGAGGCCGGCGTCCTGGTGGTCCTCGCCGGTCACCACCTCGGCGCGCACACCCACCGCTTCAACCACCACCATCTCTGGGTGCTCGACGGCAGAGCGACGATCCTCGGCAGCGACCTCGGCCCGGGATCGTTCGTTCACGTCCCGAGCGGTATCGAGCACGACATCGACGCCCGCGAGACCGAAGGATGCGCCGTGTTCTATGTCTACGCTCCGACTGCCGGCTGACTCAACGTAGCGAGGCCCCGAGGGACTGCGCTGAGGTGGAAGTGGTCCTCCGCTTGGTCCAGGGGAGTGGCGCTGCCTGCTCAGGGGGTCGTGCTTGGCGAAGGTCGGGCCCAATGGCCCTATCTCGCACGGAACGCCTTTCCGTAACGTCGACGTGGAGTGATCCCGACGATGCGGAGGTGCTGAGATGAAGGCTGTCGTGTACCACGGGCCTGGTGACAAGTCATGGGAGGAGGTGCCGAAGCCGGAGCTCATCGACGACACCGACGCCATCGTGCGGGTCGACGCGGTGACGATCTGTGGGACCGATCTGCACATCCTCAAGGGCGATGTGCCGGCGGTGACTCCGGGCCGCATCCTCGGCCACGAAGCGGTCGGCACGATCGAGTCGGTCGGCTCCGGGGTGAAGACTCGCAAACCGGGAGACCGCGCGCTGGTCTCGTGCATCACGGCCTGCGGCGCGTGCCGCTACTGCCGGGAAGGCAGCTATGGGCAGTGCCTCGGTGGTGGCGGTTGGATACTCGGTCACAAGATCGATGGCACGCAGGCCGAGTACGTGCGCGTGCCGTTCGCCGACACGTCCACGCACCTGCAGCCGGACGGCGTCAGCGACGAGCAGCTGTTGATGCTGGCCGACATCCTGCCGACCGGCTACGAGGTCGGCGTGCTCAACGGGCGCGTCCGGCCGGGCGATGTAGTCGCCGTGGTGGGCGCCGGACCGATCGGGTTGGCCGTGATGACCGGCGCCCGCCTGTACAGCCCGAGCCACGTCGTGGCCATCGATCTGGCCGACAGCCGCCTTGATGCGGCGAAGCAGTTCGGGGCCGACGTCACCGTGAACAACGGACGCGAGGACGCGCTGGCCGTCGTGCGTGACCTGACCGACGGGCTCGGCGCCGACGTCAGCGTCGAGGCGGTCGGCGTGCCGGCGACGTTCGAGCTCGCCGCCGCCCTGGCCCGACCAGGCGGCCACATCGCGAATGTTGGTGTGCACGGCGAGCCGGCCGCGTTGCACCTCGAGGAGCTGTGGATCAAGAACGTCACGATCACGACCGGCCTGGTCGATACGTATTCCACGCCCACCCTGCTCCGCCTCGCACAGAGCCAGCAGGTGAACATCGACCGGTTCGTGACCCACCACTTCGCCCTGGACCAGTTCGAGGAGGCTTACGACGTGTTCAGCCGCGCCGGCGAGACCGGCGCCCTGAAGGTCGTGCTCACCCGCCGCTGATCGCCAACGAGCCTCCGGGACGGCGGTGGGCGCCGGCAGACCTGGCGTCGGTCCGCGGCCGGCCACGGTGGGTCCCGACGACCGCCGTGGGCGGGTGCCAGAAGTGCCGTCGGGGTGCCTTGATCGGACCAAAGGACAGATGGAGAGAGAGCGCGCGCTGTGGACGATGATCAACCAGCACCTGATCCCGCCCGACGACGATCCCGTTGAGGCAGCCTCGACGGCGCGGGCAGGTGGTCGCGCTGCGCTAGATTTTGGCCCGGCACGCCTGTCCCGGAGAGGGGTGGTGCTGTGGTCTCACGACGGCAAGTGCTTCAGGGTGCGGCGGTGGGCGCCGGATTGGCGGCGACGAGCGCGGTCACGAGTCGGCTGCCGCGGGCCTGGGCGGCGCCGCCGTACTCGATCGTCCTCGTCTTGGTCGACGACATGCGGTTCGACTACCGCGGTCTCCTCAACGTGTTCGCCACGGGACCGTGGATCGACTGCACATCGGCCGCCTCCCAGACGCCGATGTGCGCGCCGTCCCGGGCGTCGATGCTCACGGGCTCGTACTCGTGGCGGACGCCGGTGGTGAGCAACCCCACGGCCCCGAACACGCCACAGATCGAATCCAACACGGTCGCGACGCGCATGCTCGCGGCGGGATACCGCACGGCGTTGGTCGGCAAGTACATGAACGCGTACCCGTGGGGTCTCGGGGCGGGCTACGTGCCGGCGGGGTGGGTCGATTGGGCGTCGAACCAGAGCACCAACTGGCGACCCGGGGCACTGCACGAGACCGACTACTGCTTCAAGTGGGCGTCCGACTACCTGCGATCAGTCGGGACCGCGGCGCCGCTGTTCTTGTGGGTGGCACCGAAGCTCCCGCACGAGCCGTTCATCCCGCCCAACCGATACACGAACGCCTCCCCGACGGTGCCGCCCAGACCGCCCAGCTTCGACGAGGCCGACGTCTCGGACAAGCCGCCGTTCGTCCGGAGGAAGCCCCGACTGACCTCGGCGCAGATCGCCACGTACAACCGGGACCGGCTGCTGGTGGCCCGGGACATGCTGGCGATCAATGACGGCATGAAGAGCATCATGAGCGCGCTGACCGATACCGGGCGGTTGAACTCGACCGTTGTGATCTTCGCGAGTGACAACGCCTTGACGCTCGGCGAGCACCGTCTCTTCAACAAGGGCTTCCCCTACGAGGAGTCGGTGCGCGTGCCGTTCGTCGTCCGCTATCCGGGGGTCGCCCGGCGCGCCGAGTGGCGTCCGATCAGCCTGGTCGACGTGCCGGCCACCGCGTGTGCCATCGCCGGCACCACAGCTCCGGGGACCGATGGTGTCAGCCTCGTGCCACTGCTGACCCAGGCCCAGATGGTGCGGGAGGGTTCCTACATCACCCCGCCGGACCGCCTCACGTGGGAAGGCGTGAGGAAGGCCCGCTACAAGTACATCGAATACACCGACGGGTTTCGTGAGCTGTACGACCTGCAGACCGATCCGTTCGAGCTCCAGAACGTCGCCGGCCGCGCCGGCATGGCGTCGGTGCAACAGCAGATGCGCGCATCGCTCGACCGTCTCCGGCTCTGACCCCGCCGCAGCCAACTCGCCGTCATCGAGAGAATGATGGAGATGCCGGCAACTGAAGCGGTCGATCGACTGCTCGGAGGCGGCTTGGCTGGCGGGCAGCGCTGGCGTCGAGGATGACCAGCTCGAATGATCACGTCGACGTCGACCGGGTGCCCGGAATCAGGGGTTCGACAACTCTTACGACACATCGCGACGGCGGAAGCCGATCAGGCCGATGCAGACGAGCCCGGCGGCGATGGCGGTGAGGATGATCAGCGGTTGGGCCGAGAAGTCCTGCGCGGGGATGGCGGGGACGTGCTGGAACGGTGACAGGTCGATGAGCCAGGTCGGCAGCTTGAAGAGCACGCCGAACATGCCGATCACGAAGAAGGCGCCCAGCGCGCCCCAGCCTGCGACCATGGCCTTCGGCAGGACGCCGAACAGCGCGAAGGCGATGCCGGCCAGCACCCACAGCGCTGGCGCGAAGGCGAGCGAACCCACGATCAGCGACGGCACGTTGCTGATGCTCCCCGCGATGACGGCGTCGGTGAGGCCCATCCCCAGGCCGGCAGCCAAGGCGATGAGCGCGGAGCCGACGAGGGCCACGAGCAGGTGCGACAGCGCCCACCGGGTACGGGGCAGGGCCGTGGCCAGCAAGGGCTCGGCCCGGCCCGTCGTCTCCTCGCTGCGTAGCCGCGTGGTGGCGGCGACGGCGAAGCCCCCGGTGATGAGGGCGAGGATCAGCAGCGACGTGGCGAAGAACGAGTCGACGAGGTTCCCGCCGCCTTGGGCGATCAGCTCTTCGAGCGCGTCGTTGTCACCCACCAGGTCGGCCACGTCCTGCGCGACCGATCCGTAGGCCACGCCCGTGAGAGCGAGAGCCAGCGCCCACCCGATGAAGCTGGCCCGTTGCAGGCGGATCGCCAAACCACCCGGCCGGCCGAGGTTCGGCGCGGCAATCGGCGGACCAGGCCGTGTCTGCCGCAGACCGGCGCCAAGATCCCGGCTGGCCTGCAGACGGTAGGCAAGAAGGACCAGCGCCGCCGACCCGAAGCCGAGGAGCAACAACGGCCACCACCTGTCCCCGGCGTACGGCTTGGTGTACTGCGCCCACCCCATGGGCGACAGCCACGACAGCCCGCCCCCGCTCACGTCGCCGATGGCGCGCAGCACGTACGAGACACCGAGTGCGAAGCCGGCCAGGCCGAGGGCGGCGCGGTTGTGCTCGGTCACCTGGGCGGTCACCGCGGTGAGGCATGCGAAGAGCATCCCGAAGCCGCCGATCGCCGCACCGAAGAGGATCGACCCCTCGACCGGAACATCCTGGCTCAGCATCGAGAACGTGATCAGCGCCCCGAGCAGGGTGTACGCCAGAGCGGCGACCACCAGCACGGCGGTGACCGGCGCATTGCGGCCCACGACGGTGGCCCGGATGAGCTCGGTGCGGCCATCCTCCTCGTCCGCCCGCGTGTGGCGACCAACCAGGAACATCCCCATCAGCGCCACCACGACGTAGCCGAAGCTGCCGACTTGGAACACCATTTGGCCGCCGTAGGTGTCGATCGCGTACGTCGGGCCGTTGAGCGCGATGACGGCGGCGTTGCCGTACATGGGCGCGACGCCGGCGACGAGCTCGGCGTCGGTCTTGTACAGCCCCTTCACGCTGGCCGCGGTGAACAGCACGAGGAGCGTGATGCTGACGATCCAGATCGGAAGGCGCACCCGGTCACGGCGCAGCACGAGCCGAACCAGCGGCACGACGCCGGTGGTCGTGGGGCGCCGGCTCATCGCGCGGCCGTCGCCTGGTCCTCACCGCCGGCGGGCTCGTCGCCGTAGTGTCTGAGGAACAGCTCTTCGAGGGTCGGCGGCTGGCTGGTCAGGCTGCGGATGCCGAGGGGCAGCAGGTGCCGAAGGGCCTCCTCGAGACGCGCCGTGTCCACGTCGAAACGGGCCCGCACGCCCTCCACGATGACGTTGTGGACGCCGGCCAGATCGCTGAGCCCCTCGATCGGAAGCGTCGTCTCCACCGTGATCGCCGTGCGGGTGAGATGACGCAGCTCGGCCAGCGTGCCCGTCTCGACCATGCAGCCCTGCCGGATGATGCTGACCCGGTCGCACAACGCCTCGACCTCGGCGAGGATGTGGCTGGACAGCAGGACGGTTCGCCCGTCGTCCGCACGCTCCCGGATCACCTCCTGGAACACGGCCTCCATGAGAGGGTCGAGTCCCGCGGTGGGCTCGTCGAGCAGGAGCAACTCCACGTCCGACGCCAGCCCCGCCACCAGCGCCACCTTCTGCCGGTTCCCCTTCGAGTAGGCCCGACCCTTCTTCGTCGGGTCGAGCTCGAACCGCTCGAGCAGCTCCTCACGCCGGGCCCGGCCGATCCCACCCCGCAACCGGCCCAGGATGTCGATCACCTCGCCACCAGTGAGGTTCGGCCACAGGGCCACGTCGCCCGGCACATACGCGAGCCGGCGGTGCAGCTCGACGGCGTCGCTCCACGGGTCGCCGCCGAGCAGGCGGGCCTCGCCCGAATCGGCCCGGAGCAAGCCCAGCAGAATGCGGATGGTGGTCGACTTGCCGGCCCCGTTGGGCCCGAGGAAGCCGTGGACCTCGCCGGTCGCCACCTGGAGACTGAGGCCGTCAAGAGCCCGCGTTGTCCCGAAGGTCTTCACCAGTCCCTTGATGTCGATGGCGTCGCTCACAGCGCACACGGTACGGACCGCGCGCAGCGGCTCGGTCAGCTTGCGGTGCAGCGCGCGATGAACTGGTCGAAGCCGGCACGGTCGCGGGTGATGTGCAGGTGGCCGTCGATGTGTTCGATGTGCAGGGTGGGGCAGAAGGAGTCGGAGGCCACGTCCATCAAATGCACGGCGCGCCGTGGCACGAACCGTGCACGAATGTGCCATGGAAGGGGCCGAGCCGTGACCCGCATCGCGAGCGGGCCGACGGCCGTAGCAGGACTTGAGCGGGTGGAGGTGAGGGGAATCGAACCCCTGGCCTCAACAGTGCGATTGTTGCGCTCTGCCAACTGAGCTACACCCCCGCAGGGATCGCTCAGGATAGCGGCCACACGACACGGCACCCCGATCGTTCTGGTCAGCGGAGGGCACCCCCCGAGCGCGCATTGCTCTGACCGGAACGACCAGGAACTGGCGGCGGGTCCGGCGGGCGTCAGGCGGCGTCGGAGTAGACGTACCGATGGGCTGACCGCAGCTCTTCGTTGCGACGGAGCGTGGCCAGCATCCAGATGTACACGGCCAGGAACACCAGGCAGACGAAGAACGCCGTGCGGGCGATCGGCACGGCGAGCGCGAAGCCCACGATGCCGGAGACGACGACGGCCGTCACGAGGGTGAAGAGGACGTTCTGGCGGCGGCGGATCATCGCCGCACGGTTCGCCCGGGCCCGCGCCAGGCCCGGCGTGTAGCCGACACTGGACACGGCGTAACCACTGGGCGTGACCCTCTGGGCCTGCCGCGGCCCGGGCGGGGGGCCGCCCGAAGCACGGAACGCCCGGACGGGGCTGGCCGGGTTGGCCATGTGCTGCCCGCCGTAGGGGCGCTCAGCGCGACCGGGGATGCGAGACATGTCCGAGAGCGTCCGACGGAACGAGGCCACCGAAGAGCCGGGCCGCAGGTCTGACCTCGACCGTAGGAGCGGTGGGATCAGCGCGACGCCCCAGACGAGGACGAGGATCAGGAGAACGATGGGCTTCATGTGGGGTACTTCATGAATGTGATGTGCTCACGCTCGTCATCAGAGAGTAATCATCTTTCTGAGTACCGCGGTGGATGCACGCTCGAGGCTCCAGCGGTCATACAGCGGTCGCACGCCGGTCCTGCCTCCAACCGACTCGCACAGCGCCATTGCAAGACGCGCCGTCTGGACGACAGAACGTTACGATCCTACGACGAGAGGCCGCCCGATGCAACGCCGTCCGTGGTCTCGCGGCGGTAGCTGCCGGTCCGTCCACCGGTCTTCTCCCAGAGGGTGAGCTCCCCGATCACCATCGCCCGATCGGCCGACTTGCACATGTCGTAGATGGTCAGGGCGGCCACGGCGCAGGCGTGCAGAGCCTCCATCTCCACCCCCGTCCGGTCGACGGTGTCGACCTGGGCCTCCACGCCGATGTGGTCGTCCTCGATCTCGAAGTTCACGTACACCGAGCCCACGAGGAGTGGGTGGCACAGCGGGATGGTGTCCGACGTCCGCTTGGCCGCCTGGATGCCCGCCACCCTGGCCACGGCCAGCACATCGCCCTTCTTCACCTCGCGGTTGGCGATGGCGATGGTCGTGTCCGGGCTCATCATCACCTTGCAGCGGGCCACGGCGCGCCGGTGCGTGGGCTCTTTCGGCGTGACATCGACCATGCGCGCCCGGCCGAGCGGATCGAGGTGGGTGAAGCGCTGATCGGACACGGCGCGAGTCTAGGGGCCACCAACCAGCGGGCTGTCTCGCCTGGTGGGCGGGGCGAGGTCAGCCGCCGATCTGGCTCATGGAGCGGTTCGGACGCACGAAGGCCACCTGGCCGATGGCGTGCCCGGCCCACTTCGTGCCCACCGCCCGCGCGATCTCGGCGGCCAACTCATCGTCGCTTGCACCACCTCTGAGCAGGGCTCGGAGGTCGAACTCCCGGGTGGCGAAGAGGCACGTCCGGAAGTCACCCTCGGCGGTGATCCGCACACGGTCGCAGTCGCCGCAGAAGGGCTTGGTGACGGTCGGGATCACGCCGACCTCACCGCGGCCGTCGAGGTAGCGCCAACGGTCGGCCGGCGCCGAGCCGCGAGCGGGCACGGGCTCCAGCGGATGGACAGCGGCGATGGCGGCGACGATCTCGTCCTGGCTGACGACCGAGGTCGACACCCAGTGGCCGGACGCGTCGAGCGGCATGAACTCGATGAACCGGACCTGCAGCCCGTGGTCGCGGCCGAACTCGGCCAGGGCCAGGATCTCGTCGTCGTTGACGCCCCGTTCGACGACGGCGTTCAACTTCACGGGGTCGAAGCCGGCCTCCTGGGCGGCGATGATGCCGTCGAGGACGCGGTGCAGCTCCTTGCGGCGGGTCATCTGGAGGAAGCGGTCGGGATCGAGCGTGTCGAGGGAGATGTTGATCCGGTCCAACCCGGCGCGCCGGAGCTCGGGGGCGAGGAGCCGCAGGGTCGCGCCGTTCGTGGTGACCGACAGATCAGGCTTGCGGCCGGCGTAGGGCGAATCGGCTTGGGGGTTGACCCGCAGGTGGGACAGCATCTCGACCAGAACCGGCAGGTGGGCCCGGACCGTGGGCTCACCGCCGGTGAGGCGGATCCCGTCGACCCCGAAGCGCTCGACGCAGACGCGGGCCAGGCGCTCGATCTCCTCGAAGGTGAGGATGTCCTCGCGAGGGAGCCACTGCATCCCCTCCTCGGGCATGCAGTAGGTGCAGCGGAAGTTGCAACGGTCGGTGACCGAGATGCGCAGGTCGCGCACTGTCCTGCCGAACGGATCGACCAGATCCCCGTCCCACGGCTGCATGCCCGCATGCTACGGGCCGGTCGCAGCACTCGCGCTGGCCGCCCTCAGGCGCTTGTGTCACAGCTCGTGGCCGGCCACCGCGCCCAGACGTGACACAAGCGTTGGTGGGGACGGAGGATCGGGCTGGGTCAGGCCAGGAGCAGGACGTCGACCTCGCCGCCGGGTTCCACGCCCGGACCGTCCGGGACGACGGCCAGAGCGTTGGCGGCGGCCGTCGAGGCCAGCTGGTGGCTGCCCTGCGCTCCCGTCGAGCGAACGTGGAGACGGCCGTCGTCCTGGAACTCGCCGACCACGCGGTTCCAGTGGACCTTCCCGTCGGGGCGGCGGCGCAGCCCCTCGTCGGCCACCGCCCGCACCCTCGGCCGGTCGATGACCGGGTGGCCCATCATCTGCCGCAGCGCGGGGCGGGCCAGCAGCTCGAAGCTGACCAGCGACGAGACCGGGTTGCCGGGCAGTCCGAACACCGGAACAGACCGCCCGGAGCCTTCCAGCACACCGAACGCGAATGGCTTGGCGGGCCGGATGGCGATCTGCATCCAGCGCATGGCGGCCATGCGGTCGAGCACCGCCTTGACGATGTCGAAGTCACCCATGCTCACGCCGCCCGACGTGACGATGGCGTCGCAGCGGGTCGCAGCGTCGAGCAGCGCCGCTTCCAGCGCGGCTTCGTCGTCCCGGACCAAGCCAAGATCGACCGGGAGGCAGCCGGCCTGGTCCAACGCGCCGAGCAGCATCGTCCGGTTGCTCTCGCGGATCTGCCCGGGCGCCAGCGGCGCGCCGTCCTCGATGAGCTCGTCGCCGGTCGACAGCGCGCCCACGCGCGCCCGCGTCACGACAGGCACCGAGACGATGCCGACACTGGCCAGGACGCCGAGCACGGCCGGACGGATCTCCGTACCCGCAGGGAAGAGGGCGTCGCCGCGGTGCACGTCGTCGCCGGCGCGGCGAACGGCATCGCCGGCCGAGACGCTGCGCGCGATCCGCACGCGGTGCCCGCCGTTCAGCGCCTCCGTGTCCTCGACCATGACGACCGCCTCTGTGCCCGGCGGCAGCGGCGCTCCCGTCATGATGCGCACTGCTTGCCCCGGCTCGACCGGGATGGACGGTGGCGCTCCGGCGGCGATGGTCCCGGCCACGTCGAGCTCGACCGGGGGATCGGCGACATCGGCGACGCGCACCGCGTACCCGTCGACGGCGGAGTTGTCGAACGGCGGGACATCCTCGGCCGCCGCCAGATCGGCCGCGGTCACGTGCCCGAGGGCCTCCCCGAGCGCGACGGTCGTCGCCGGCAGGCGCGGGCAGGCGCCGAGGACGTGACGGCGGGCCTCCTCGAGTGGGATCACGGATCGAGGGTACGCCGCCGGCGTCCGCGCGGCGCCCCCGGCTGTGTCTCCGGCTGGGTCAGCCGATGCCCTCCCGGCGGACGATCTGCGCCAGCACGTCGCGGAAGTCCTTGCCGAGCTCGTCGTGGTGCAGCGCCACTTCGACCGTGGCGCGGAGCCAGTCGAGCTTGTTGCCGGTGTCGAAGCGGCCGCCGTCGAACACCAGGCCGTGGAAGGGCTCGATCTCGCAGAGGGCGAGCATGGCGTCGGTCAGCTGCAGCTCGCCGCCCGCGCCCGGACGCAGCGCGGCGATGCGGTCGAACACGGCCGGCGTCAGCACGTAGCGGCCCATGATGGCGAGGTCGCTCGGAGCGTCGGTGGCCGGCGGCTTCTCGACCATGCCACCGATGGGGATGTACCCCTCGGCTGTGGCCGGGCCCGACGGCGCGACCACGCCGTACGAGCTGATCTGATCCGGACCGAAGCGCTTCAGCGCGACGACCGATCCTCCGGTGTCCTCGCAGGCGGTGATCATGTCCGACAGGAGCGTCGAGCCCTCGGCCATGAGGTCGTCAGGGAGGAGCACGGCGAAGGGTTCGTCGCCGACGTGGAAGCGGGCCATGCCGACGGCGTGGCCCAGCCCGCGTGGCTCGTCCTGGCGGACGAAGTGGACATGCGCCATCTGGCTGATGGCCAGGATCTCGGCCAGGGCCTCTTCCTTGCCACCGGCGGCGAGCGTCGCCTCGAGCTCGGGCGAGCGGTCGAAATGGTCCTCCACGGTCTTCTTGGACCGGCCGGTCACGATGAGGACGTCCTCGATGCCCGCCGCCACCGCTTCTTCGACCACGTACTGGATCCCCGGCTTGTCGACGAGGGGGATCATCTCCTTGGGGGTCGCCTTGGTGGCCGGCAGGAAGCGGGTGCCGAGGCCAGCGGCCGGGATGACTGCCTTGCGGACACGCATGCCGGCGACTGTACGCACGCCACGCGGAGTGGCCCCGGCGCATGACTGGACAGGCGTGCTCCGGCGGCCCGAGCCTGGCAGGACGGCACACGGACAGGCCGGGCGCCCACGGACCGTGACGGCTCGAAAGCTGCAGGTCGAACGTGGTGCCGGCCGCCGCAACTGGCTAGCATTGGCACTCGCGTGCCGAGAGTGCTAACGGAGCCACCGATGCCCACCTACGTCTACAAGTTCCTCGACACCGGCGAGACCATCGAGGTGCAGCAGTCCTTCGACGAGCCCACGCTCACCGAGGCGCCGCACCCGACCGACGGCGTGCCCCGCCCGGTCAAGAAGGTCTTCACGCCGGTGGGCATCACGTTCAAGGGCAACGGCTTCTACAAGACCGACAGCCGGGGATCGAAGAACGGTTCTACGGCGACGTCATCCGCGAGCGGCTCCTCGAAGGATTCGACGTCGGACTCGTCCGGCTCCTCGGACTCGTCGGGCTCGTCGACGTCCTCGAGCTCCTCGGACTCGTCCAGCTCCTCCAGCTCGTCCAAGTCTTCGGACAAGGCCGCCAGCAATACCAGCAGCACGAGCACCAGCTCCACCTCGTGAGCCTCTCCTCGTGAGCGGGGCCCCGGCGGCCGAGATCGGGGTCTTCGGCGGGTCGGGTTTCTACGAGTTCCTCACCGACACCGAGTCGGTGGAGATCGACACGCCGTACGGCCCGCCGGCGGCCACGCCCACCATCGGCACCGTGGCCGGGCGCCGGGTCGCCTTCCTCCCCCGCCACGGCGAACGGCACCAGTTCCCACCTGCCGCGGTGCCGTACCGGGCCAACGTCTGGGCGATGAAGGAGCTGGGCGTGCGCAGCCTCCTCGCGCCGTGTTCCGCCGGCTCGCTCCAGCCCGATCTCCATCCGGGCGAGTTCGTGGTGGTCGACCAGCTCGTCGACCGCACGTGGGGTCGCGCCGACACCTACCACGACGGCCCGGCCGTCCACCACGAGGCCTTCGCCGATCCGTATGACGACCGCGTCCGGCAGGCGCTCTTGACCGCGGGCCGAGCCGCTGGAATCCCCGTTCACGACGGGGGCACGGTGGTCGTCATCCAGGGTCCCCGGTTCAGCACACGGGCGGAGTCGCGCTGGTTCCGCCAGATGGGCTGGCACGTGGTCAACATGACGAACTACCCAGAGGCGGTGCTGGCCAAGGAGTCCGGGCTCGCCTACGGCGCCGTGGCGCTGATCACCGACTACGACGCCGGCGTCGACGGCCAGGAGCCGGTCACGATGGACGCGGTCTTCGCCCGCATGGCCGAGAACGTCTCTCGGGTCCGCGAGCTCATCGAGCGGGCGGTGCCCCTCCTGCCCTAGGCTCGCCCGCTCGCCGGCTTCCCCCGAGGTTCGTCCGCAACCTGGGAGGCGCCTGTGCGAGCCCTTCGATCCCTCCGATCCCCTCTCCTGGCCCGTTGGGTCACCGTCCGACCGGTCCACCGGGCGCGGCTGGCCATCGCCCGCCATCCCCTCCTCTACTGGGCGCTCGTGGCGGCGGCGGCCGCGCTCTCGGCCGGTCTCGTGCTCGACCGGGCCGCGGAGGCCGAGGCGGCGCGTCGGCGCTGGGGCCACGACCGTCCCGTTGCCGTCGCCACGGTCGACCTACCGGCGGGGAGGACGGTCCGGCCGGCCGACGTCCAGATCGAGCGCTGGCCGCTCGCCATCGGCCCGCCGGACGCGCTCGGCGCGGTCGCGCCGGGGACGGTGGTCGCCGCGGCCATCGGGGCCGGCGAGCCGTTCGTGCCCGGCCGTCTCGGACGGCCCGAGGGAGGGCCCGTCGCCGCGGTCCTGGCCGCCGGACGCCGGGCGGTGACGGTGCCGGTCGGCGACACGCCGCTCGCAGTCGAGCCCGGCGATCGTGTGGATCTCGTGGCCGCCGGCCTCGCCCTCGACGCGCAGGTCGTGGCCCGCGATGCCCAGGTCGTCCAGACCCAGGAGCGGGCCGTCGTCGTGGCCGTGGAAGCGGCGGAGCTGGAGGCGGTGGCGGGGGCGCTGGTGAACGGCACCGTCGTGGCGGCGGTGAGCGGCGACCCGCCCCGCGCGCCGTGACCTTCAGCGGGCGGCGTAGATGACGAGGACGAGCACCCCGAGCGCCACCCGGTAGATCACGAAGGGCGTGAAGCTGTGCGTGCGCACGTACTTGATGGTCCCCCACACGGCCAGCCAGCCTGCCAGGCCGGACGTGATGATCCCGACGATCATGGGCGTGAGCAGGCCCTCCGGGATGCCGTCGCTGATGAGCTGCGCCATCTTGAAGGCGACCGCGCCTCCCGTCACCGGGATGGCCATGAGGAAGCTGATCCGGGCGGCCGAGTCCCGGCTGAACGAGAGGAAGCGGCTGGCTGTGATGGTGATGCCCGAGCGCGACGTCCCGGGGTTCAGCGCGACGACCTGCGCGGCGCCCACCAGCAGGGCATCGCGACGCGTGAACCCGTCGATGTTGCGGTCGCTGCGCGACCGCTGGTCGGCCCAACCGAGCAAGAGGCCGAAGAGGATGAGCGAGACCGCGATGAGCGGGATCGTTCCCAGCTCCTCGTCGATCGTGTCGCCGAAGAGCCCACCCACGATGAAGGCCGGGATCGACGACAGCACCAGCAGCCAGGCCAGACGGCCCTCCCTCGTCACCGGCTCACTGCGCCGGAACACCGCCCGCAGACCGTCGCGGGCGTACACGGCCAAGTCCTTGCGGAAGTAGGCGACGACGGCGATCAGCGTGCCGATGTGGAGCGCCACGTCGAAGGCCTTCTCTACCGAGTTGTCGTCGAAGTCGTTCCACTCGAACAGCCACGGGACGAGCAGTAGGTGGCCCGAGGAGGAGATGGGCAGGAACTCCGTCAGCCCCTGGACGATGCCGAGGATGATGGCGTGGTAGATCGGCACGGACGCTCTCAGGGGGAAGGGGCGAAGGGAAGGGCAAGGGCCGGCGGCACGCTAGGGGCTGGCACCGGCGCGGCGCCGGACGGTGGGCACCGCAGGCGGCGGATCGCGCGGCGGTTCAGGCCGACGTGCTCGGCACGATGCGAGGCCGCCACGCTCGGTGGGGATCGGCGTGGTGGCCGACGACACGTCCCTCGGGCAGTTTGGCCAGGAAATCGGCCGGCCCGTCGAAGTCCGGCATCTCCACGTAGGCCGCCCCGAGCGCCTCCGGGACGTGGGCGTCACTGCCCGCACCGCCGGGCAGCCCGTGCTCGGCCGCGAATGCGGCGGCCCGCTCGTTCAGGTGGGACAGCGCGGTCTTGGCGTTGAGCACCTCGATGGCGTCGATCATGCCCGCCTGCGTCAGCTCGACCAGCGCCGCTTCGGCCAGGTTGCACCGCAGCGGGTCGAACGGGTGGGGCACGTAGACCACGCCACCCTGCTCCCTGATGAGCCGCGCCGCCTCGAACGGCGCGACGCCGAAGGGCACGCGATCGGTGAGGAACAGCCCGATGATCTCGCCCGCGTGCGTCCGCAGCTCCTCCCCGACGACCACGCGGCACGGCAGCCGGCGGGCCAGCTCCTCGGCGCCCTTGACCGCGTTGTGGTCCGTGACGCAGAGCACGTCGAGCCCGCTGGCGACGACCGCCTCCTCCAGCTCCTCCGCGGTCGTGGTCGAATCGCCCGACCACATGGTGTGCGAGTGGAGGTCGACACGGACCCAGCCTGGAGCCAGCGGCTCGGCCAGGTGCGGGTGGCGCTCGACGGCGGCCGCGGCCGGAGACGGCACGGCCCGCTCAGGCCCCGCTCATGGTGACGTCCCGGATCACCAGCGACACACCCGCGGCACTCATCGGCAGCCACTCGATGTCGCCACCGACCTCGACCACGTCCTTCAGCATCTTCTGGAGCGTGGAGGCAATGGTGAACTCCCGCACGGGCTCGGCCAGCTGGCCGCCCCGGATCATCAGCCCAGACGCTCCGGTCGAAAAGTCGCCCGAGACGGGGTTGACACCCGAGTGGAGCCCCTGGACCATCTGGACGAGCACGCCTTCGTCGACGTCGGCCACCAGCTCGGCCTGGCTGCGGGTGCCGGGCACGAGCGACAGGGCGAGGCAGCCGCAGCCGGGGGTCGTCTTGAACCCGCCTCGCGTGGCGTTGCCGGTCGGTGCGGCACCGCTACGCCGGGCGCTGTAGCTCGACTCGACGAACATCTGGAGCACGCCGCCGTCGATGAGGACGTTGCGGCGGGTGGCGAGACCCTCACCGTCGATCTCGCTGGCCGTGTACGCGAGCGGGTTGGTGGGGTCGTCGATCAGCGTGAGGTTGGTGGCCGCCACGTCCTCGCCAACCCGGCCGGCGAAGATCGAGCGCCCCTTGAGCACCGCCTCGCCGTTGAGAGTGGAGCCGATGATGCCGAGGAACTGGGCGGACACGAAGGGATCGAGGACGACTGTCACCTTCCCCGTGCTCGGCTTGGTGGCGCCGAGCAGCCGGGTGGCGCGCTCGGCCGCCTCCCGGGCCGCCCGCTCGGGGTCGAAGTCGGCCGGTGAGCGCCCGACCGTGAACCCGAAGCCGGTGTGGGTCACATCGCCGTCATCGGCCAGCGTGCTCACGGACAGGTAGGCGCCGGTCTCCCGTCCCGCGGTGGCGATGCCGGTGCTGGTGGCGACCGCGCCCTCGGCGCGGACGTCGGCGTAGTCGGCCTCGTCCACCCGCACCCGGCTGTCGGCAGCCAGGGTGAGGCGTTCGAGCTCCTTGGCGAGGGTGATCTTGTCGGCGGTCGGCAGCGAGAGCAGCTCTTCGCGCCACAGGTCCTGCTCGACGAGGGCCACGCCGTCGGGTTCGGCCAGGCCGGCCCACTCGTCGGGCGTGCCGAAGCCCACGTTGTCCCTGGCCTCGGCCAGCACCTCGTCGACCCCCGCCGGGTCCAGCGTGCCCGCGTACGCGAAGCCGACGCGACCGTCCTTCACCACCCGGATGCCGATGCCCTCGGACTGGGCCGAGGTGAAGTGCTCGACCTCGCCCTCGTAGACGCGAACCGCGGTGTCGTTGGCCCGGGCTACGAAGGCCTCGATCTGCTCACCCTTGCCGGCCTGGCCGGCGATGCCGGTGGCCAGCTCCAACAGGTCTTCCATGGCTCTGCCTCGCTCGCCGGCCGCTCAGGCCGCCGTGCCACCGATGGTGAGGGCCTTGACCCGGAGCGTCGGCTGGCCGTCGCCCACGGGCACGCCCTGGCCGTCCTTGCCGCAGGTACCGGGCATGCCCATGGCGAAGTCGTTACCGAGAAGGTCGATGTCCTTCAGCACCTGGGGCCCGTTGCCGATGAGGTTGCCCTCGCGGATGGGATCGGTGATCTCGCCGTTCTCGATGAGGTAGGCCTCGGTCATCCCGAAGACGAAGTCGCCGCTGGCGGTGTTGACCTGACCTCCACCAAGCTGCGCGATGTACACGCCGTGGTCGGTGGCCCGCACGATGTCGTCCGGCTCGTCGGTGCCATCGAGCACGAAGGTGTTGGTCATCCGGACCATGGGCAGGTGCATGTAGCTCTGCCGGCGCCCATTGCCGCTGGGCGCGCGGCCATCCTTGCGGGCACGGAGGAAGTCCCACATGTAGTCCGTGAGCACGCCGTCCTGGATGAGGACGTTGCGCTGCGAGACGTGGCCCTCGTCGTCGTAGCCGATGGCGCCCCATTCGCCGGCCATCGTGCCGTCGTCGATCAGCGTCACCATCGGGGCCGCGACCTGCTCACCCATCCGACCCTTGAAGACCGACGCGCCCTTGCCGACCAGATCGGCTTCCAGCCCGTGCCCGCAGGCCTCGTGGAACAGCACACCGCCGCTGCCCCGCTGGATGACGACCGGGAGACTGCCGCTGGGCGCCGGGCGGGCATTGAGCTTGGTCAGCGCCTGCTGGGCGGCGCGGCGGGCCATCTCCTCCACGTCGTGCTGGTCGAAGAGCTCGAAGCCGATGGTGTGTCCGAGCGACTCGTACCCGGTCTGCAGGCCCGTGTCGCCGCTGGCCACCACGCTGATGCGGAACAGGGTGCGCACCTGCTCGTCGTCGGCCAGCACGCCGTCCGAGTTGGCCACGAGAATGCGCTTGCGGCTGTCGCCGTACCCGGCGGACACCTGCACGACCGCGGGACCGGCGTCGCGGGCGGCCTCGTCGGCCCGCAGCAGGAGCTGCACCTTGGCCGCCTTGCCGATGGTGTCGGGCGGGATCGCCACGTCGCTGACGCGGTGCGCGGGCTGCCGGGTGAGCGCCACGATGCGCGCTCCTCCCCCGCCCTGGCTGGCCGCCGCGGCGGCCGCTTCCGCCGCCGCCAGCAGGCCGGCCTCGCTGAGGTCGGCCGTGTGGGCGTAGCCGGTCGTCTCGCCTCTGACGACCCGGATCCCCGCGCCCCGGTCGCGACCGGAGGTCACCTGCTCGACCCTGCCGTCGTCCAAGTTGGCCGACGACGAGCGCTTGTCCTCCACGTACACCTCGGAGAACTCGGCTCCGGTGCGCAGGCCCGCGGCGAGCACGCGCTGTACGACGTCCTGGTCGATCATCTCGTCAGCCATGCGGCCGAGCCTACCGACGAGGCGGCGGGCGATCCCGGCCGGCTACCACGGTCACTTCAGGCGCACAAATCACGCCAAACGACCGCTGCACGGTCACGGAGCGCGATTTGTGCGGAGATTGTGACCGCCGGGGGTCAGGGGAGGCGGGAGAACCAGAGGAGCGAGCCGAGGGCGGCCAGGGCGAGGAGGACCATGGCGCCGGCGACGAACCAGCCGCTGATGTCCTTCTGGACCGGCTCCTCGGTCAGCGTCCGGCCGAGGTCCTCGTAGACCTGGCGCAGCTCGTCCGAGCTGTAGGCGGTGAAGGACCGGGCGCCCGTCTGATCGGCGAGGTCCGCCAACGCGGGCCGGTTGACCGGCACGGGCTGCGAGCTGCCGTCGGGCAGCGTGATCTCGCCGCTGTCGGTGCCCACGGCCACCGTGTACACCGGCCGTCCCTGGGCGGCGGCGGCGGCCGCGGCCTCCTCGTTCGTGCGCCCGACCGTGTTCTCGCCGTCGGACAGCAGCACGACCACGGCTGGCTGCTGACCGTCGTCGGCCGTGGCGGGCGCCGTGTCCGGCTCGTCCTCCGCCTCCGCACCGATCTCGAGGGCCTCGGTGATCGCGTCGAGGGACGTGAACACCGCCTCGCCGATCGCCGTGCCTTCACCGAGGGTCAGGCGGTCCACCGCCCGCTCGATGACCTCGGTCTTGTCGGTGGGCGGGACCAGCAGCCGGGCGCCGTTGTCGAAGCCGACGAGGCCCACGCGGACGCCGTCCGGCACGTTCTCGACGAAGGCCTGCGCGGCCTCTTGGGCCGCAGCCAGGCGGGAGGGCGCGACGTCGTCGGCCTCCATCGACAGCGAGGTGTCCATGGCCAGCACGACCACGGCCTGCTCGTCGGCGACCTGGCTGGCCACGGCCGGCTTGGCCAGCGACAGCGAGAGGGCCACGAGTCCGAGCAGCAGGCCGATCGCCGGCAGGTGACGACGCCAGCGGGGACGCTTGGGCGCCACCGAGTCCAGGAGCTCCATGGTCGTGAAGCGCACGACGTAGCCGCGCCGGCGCAACTGCGACACGACGTAGGCGGCCAGCAGCACGACCGGCAGGGCGAGCAGCCACAGCCGGGACGGTTGGAGGAACGAAAGGGCGAGCATCAGCGTCGACTCCCATGGGCCGCGGCGGCGGCGTTGTAGCGATTCCGCCGGCGGCCACCGACGAAGCGCACCAGGTCGACCACCCAGTCCCGGTCCGTACGCAGGACCAGGTGGTGGGCGCCGGCGGCGGCGATCCGGCGGGCCACGTCCGCCCTGCCGGCCTGTGCGGCATCGGCATAGCGGACGCGGCAGGGTGGCGTCACCGGTATCGATGATCCGCCGGCGCCCGGTCTCGGGGTCGGCCACCGCCAGCGGGCCGACGTCGGGCAGGTCCAGCTCGCGAGGGTCGATCACCTCGATGGCGACGACGTCCTGCCTGGTGGCGAGCGCCCGCAGCGGGTTCTCCCACCCGCCGGGCACGAGGAAATCGGACACCACGACCACCAGGCCGCGGCGGCGGGCGTGCCGTCGCAGAGTCGTGAGTGCCGCGGCGAGATCGCCCACCGAGCCGTCCTCGGGACTGCGCCGCAGGGACGCCAGGACAGCACCGACGTGGTGGCGTCCGCTCCGGGCCGGGAAGGCGCCGTTGCGGCCGGTGGTCGTCATCGCGCCCACGCGGTTGCCCCCGCGAGAGGCCAGCAGCGCGAACGCACCGGCCGCGGCCCAGGCAACGTCGTGCTTCTCGTAGCGCGCCGTGCCGAAGGCCAGGCTGGCCGAGTCGTCCACCACCAGCCACAGCTCCAGCTCGTGATCGGCGATCGTGTCGCGGACGTGAGGTGTGGTGGTGCGGGCGGTGAGCGCCCAGTCGATGCGGCGGGTGTCGTCGCCGGGCTCGTAGAGCCGGGCCTCGCCAGTCTCGCTGCCGTGGGCCGGCAGGAGGCCGGCGTGGTCGCCCTGCAGCAGGCCGTCAAGGCGGCGGAGGACGGTCAGTTCCAGACCGGCCGCCGCCGCGCGCGACGCCGCCGTGAGCGAGGTCATGAGGACGAGTGTGTGGTTCCCGCCCGGCCGGAGGTCAGGCGCCGGGGAGCCTTCACCGTGCTGAGCACCTCGACGACGATGTCGTCGACGGTCACGCCGTCGGCCACCGCGTCGAACGACGGCACCAGCCGATGGTTGAGCACGTCGAACGCCACGTCGTAGACGTCCTGAGGCAGCGCGTGGGCGCGGCCCCGCAGGAGCGCCAGCGCGCGTGCGGCGCGGACGAGTCCGATGCTCGCGCGAGGGCTCGCGCCGTAGGCCAGGAGGCCGTCGATGCTGGAGAGCCCGTGCTCGGTCGGCTTGCGGGTGGCCAGCACGATGCGCACGGCGTAGTCGGACACGGCCGGGTCGACGGTCACCGCCGCCGCGGAGCGCTGCAGCCGGGACACGTCCTCGGGGCTCAACAGGCGGGCCGGCTCGGCCTCGGGACGGGCCGAACGGTCGACGATCTCGTGCTCCTCGGTCGCCGTCGGATAGTCGACGGGGATGCGCATCAGGAACCGGTCCCGCTGCGCCTCGGGCAGCGCGTAGACGCCCTCGGACTCGATCGGGTTCTGAGTGGCCAGCACCAGGAACGGCGACGGCACCGGGTAGGTGCGCCCACCGAGCGACACCTGGCGCTCGGCCATGACCTCGAGGAGGGCGGACTGCACCTTGGCCGGCGCGCGGTTGATCTCGTCGGCCAGCACGAAGTTGGCGAACACCGGCCCGAGCTCGACGTCGAAGCGCTCGGTCGACGGGCGGTAGATACGGGTGCCGACGAGGTCGGAGGGGATCAGGTCCGGCGTGAACTGGATGCGGGTGAACGTCCCGCTGAGGGTCTTGGCCAGGGTGGCCACCGTCAGCGTCTTGCCCAACCCGGGCACCCCTTCGAGCAGGCAGTGTCCGTTGGCCAGCAACGCCACCAGCACGCGCTCGAGCACGCGGTCCTGGCCGACGATGACGCGGCGCATCTCGAACAGCACCTGCTCGAGCGCGGCGCCCGCCTGCGAGACCGACATCGGCGTGCTGCCGTTGGTCGGCGCGTCCTTCTCCTCTGTCCAGAGCATCGACGCTTCCCGGGTGGTGTCTGTGTCCAGGCTCATCACTGCACCTCCACGGCCTCGGCGATGGCCGCTACGTCGTCCTGCGGCACCTGTCCGCCGCCCCGCACAATGACCAGCAGGCCGTCGTCGGTGAGGAAGGCGATGCCGTTGTCCATGGCGACGGCCCGCTGGCCGTTCACCGTCGTCTCCTCGCCCTCGAGCTCGGCGAACTGGTCCTCGCTGTCGGCGCTGCGCTCAGCAGCCACGCTCACCTGCCCGTCAGGTCCCTCGAGCACGATGAGTTGCGTCCCTTCGACCATGCCTGCGTTGTCCTCGGTCCGGGTGGTCGAGCGGAGCTGCTCGTAGCCGGCCGGCGGCTCGGGCACCTCGACGAGCGACAGCGCGCTCGGGGCTCCCGGCGTCGCGGGCTCCTGGCCCGGCGCCGGCTGGGCCGGCTCGGAGCCTGGCTCGCCGAACAGATCGCCGAGGCCGGGGAAGAGCTCGTTGAGCATCTCCTGCAGCATCTGGTCCATCGAGCCGTTGCCCAGCTCGGGCAGAAGGCCGTCCAGGCCCAGGCCCGGGAGCAGGTCCTGCAGGTCCTCGAGGCCCGGGACGCCCTCGGGGAGGAGGTCCTCGAGGCCGTCGAGGCCGTCGAGGCCGGGGATGCCAAGGTCGTCGAGGCCACCCGAACCGCTCGGATCCGGAACGGTCGGCGCCTCTGTGCCGCCGGCCTGCGCCACCTGGTCCATCAGTTCCGTGGCGTCCTCGACCGGCACGGCGAAGCCGACGCCGTCGCTCCCGCCGGACGCCGAGGCGATGGCGGTGTTGATGCCGATGACCTCGGCGCTGGCGTCGGCCAGCGGCCCGCCGGAGTTGCCCGGGTTGATCGGGGCGTCGGTCTGGATGAGACCGCTGAGCGTGCCGACGGGCGACTCGAGCTCACGGTCGAGACCGCTCACGATGCCCGAGGTCACGGTTTGCTGGAATCCGAAGGGGCTGCCGAGCGCGATGGCCGTCTCGCCGACCTCGACGCTGCCGGCCTCGGCCAGCGGCGCCGCCACGAGCTCGGCCGACGGCGTCACCGCGACGATGGCCAGGTCCCGCTCGGGCGCTCGGCCGACGACGCGGCCGGGCAGCTCCTGCTCGTCCGCGGTCCGCACCGTCACCTCGTCGGCGCCGGCCACGACGTGGTGGGCCGTGAGGATGAGTCCCGAGCTGTCGTAGATGACGCCCGAACCCAGGCCTTGGCCGATCTCGATCTGCACGACGGCCGGGCCGAGGGCCTTGGCCACATCCTGCACGCTCGAGGTCGAGCCCGGCTCGGAGGGCGCGGCGACGGTCGGGGTGGTGGGCGTCCCGGAGGACTCATCCTGGCTCCACGCCACCGCGGCGACCGTGGCGGCCACCGCGGCCACCGCCCCGACCGCCAACCACACGCGCTTACGGCCCCGGGGCTTGTCGGCCGGGGCTTCGACAGAGGTGCCCGGATCGTCGGCGGGAGGCTCCTCGCCGTGCTCCCCGGGGGGCGCGATCAGTTGGTCGGGGTCCGGCGGCGGGAGGAAGTCGGCCACCGGAGGGGTCGCCGGCAGGTCCCGCCACGTCCGCCTCGGGGGCAGCACGGGGGTCGGCGTCGTGTCGACAGGCATGACGGCGAAGGTACGGACACGGGGTTAAAGGCCGGGTTAAGGGCGCTGTGAACCCGCTGTGACCGGCGCCTGCCCGGCCGCGACCGCATCGATGTCGTCCGATTCGGCGTCTGACGCCGATCCGGACGACATGGGCGTCGCCGAGGCGGGAGCGGCCAACGCCACCAGGGGAAGCGGGTCGACCCGGTGGTGCACGCCGTCGCCGGCCATGACCTCCTGGCTTCGAGCGTCGGGCGAGGCCGGCAGCCAGACGACGAACGTCGAGCCGATCCCGACCGCCGACCGCACGGTGACGTGGCCTCCCTGCGCCTCCGTGAGCTGGCGGGCGATCGTGAGGCCGAGGCCGCGCGCCTCGCCGCCCTCACCCTCCCGGTCGAGGTCGTACCGGCCCCGCCAATAGCGGTGGAAAGCCCGCTCGTGGTCGGCCTCGGCCAGGCCTGGCCCCTCGTCCCGCACCGCGATCCAGGCCCAGTCCGCGTGTTGCCCGGCGGCGAGACGCACGATCGAGCCCACCGGCGCCAGCCGCAGCGCGTTGGTCAGCACGTTCCCGACGGCTGTGCGCACGGCCGCCCGATCGGCGCCGACGACCAGGCGCTCGGGGGCGTCGACGTCGAGGGTCAGACGCTGCGCAACCGCCATGGCCGCGTGCTCAGCGGCGAGGGCGCGGAGCTCGTGGGCCAGGTCGACGAACCCGTCGCCCTCCACCGCCAGCCGGCCGTGGACAGCCAGATCATCGACCGTGCGGGCCAGGCGCTCCAGGCCCCGCCGCGCCGCGGCCAGCTGCCGCTCGAGCTCGTCGTCGAGGCCGAGGGTGGAAGTGGCCAGGTCCAGGTTGGTGGCGGCGACGGCCAGCGGGGTGCGCAACTCGTGCACGACCTCCTGCAGGTGCCGGCGATCGTGCTCACGCTGCTCCTGGACGGCCTGGAGGTCTGGCCGCTCCTCGGGCCCCGCGGTGCTCGGCTCGTCCGGCTGCCCGGCGCCCGCATCGCCGCCCCCGCGGGTCAAGCGGCCGCTGGCGACCCACGACAGCGCGGCCAGCGGGACGATCGCGCCAGCAAGGGCAGCCAGCGTCCAGCGCAAGGCAGACTGCCGCGTGGCCTCGGCCGCGACCTGGGCGCCGGCGCCATCGATCTGGATGATCGCGACCTGATCGCCGACCTGGTCGACCTTGGTGACCAGGGCCGGAGGTTCGGGCGCGGCGCGCTCCGACAGCCACGAGCCGACGAGGACGGCCACCAAGGCGACGGCGGCCAGCCCGACGGTCAGGCCGGCGGCCAGCGCGAGCCGTCGTCGACCGGTCCGCATCACGCCCGAGGCACCAGTCGGTAGCCCCGCCCGGTCACGGTCTCGATGGGCTGGCGGCCGCCCGCCTCGGCCAGCTTCCGGCGCAGGTTGCTGATGGTCACCCGCACCGTGTTGGTGAAGGGGTCGGCGAACTCGTCCCAGACGTGCTCGAGCAGGCGCTCGGCGCTGTGGACCTCGTCGGCGTGCAACAGGAAGAACCGCAGGAGCGCGAACTCCTTGGGCGTGAGATCGAGCTCGGTGCCGCCGACGCGGGCCAGGTGGCGGGCGGCGTCCAGCTCGACGTCGTCCCAGCGCAGGACGGCTCCGGTCCCGGGGACGTCCCGGCGGAGCAGCGCCCGCACCCGGGCCGTCAGCTCACCCAGGGCGAAGGGCTTGACCAGGTAATCGTCGGCACCGTGGTCGAGTCCGGCGATGCGGTCCTCCACCCGGTCCCGGGCCGACAGCACGAGGATGCGGGGCGTGTCCGGGGCCTGCGGATGACCGTCCCTGGGCGTCTCCACGACGTGTCGGCAGATGTCGAGGCCGTCGGCATCAGGCAGGTTGAGATCCAGGCAGACCATGTCGTAGTCGTGCACGCCGAGGCGGTCGAGCGCCGAGCGCCCATCGCCCGCCACGTCCACGGCGTAGCCCTCCCGACGTAGGCCGGCCGCTACCGCGCCCGCCAGATCCTCCTCGTCCTCGACCACGAGGATGCGCATGCTGATCTCCTGATGCGGGGAACATCCCACGTCACCAGGGGATCAACGCCCGCCGCCCCCTCCCGGTTCCCGGAAGACGGGCCGGTCACCCGGACGGGTCACAGCGCGAGCCCGATCACGTCGGCACGCCGATTGGCGGGGCTTCCCACTCCTTCAGGGTCGGCAGCACCTTGTCCACGAAGCAGGCGATGTTGCGCTCGGCCTCCTCGTACGGCATGCCGCCGAAGCAGAAGTTGGGAGTGAAGGCGGCCATGCCGATCGTCTCGCGGATCACCTCCAGCTTCGCCAGCACCTGCTCGGGCGTGCCCCACGGCATGAGCGCCACGAAGTCGTTGACCGCGCCGTCGGTGCCGTGACGGTCGATGTAGTGGGCGATCGACGCGTAGAACTCGTAGCCCGCCACCCCCTCGTGGGGCGCTTGGTCGAACGCATAGTGGCGCAGGACGGAGCGGTAGTACTCGCCGATGTACTCGTGTGCCAGCTCCTCGGCCCGGTCGGCGTCCTCGTCGACGAAGAGAAAGCCGCTGCAGATGGGCGGCGGTGGCTCGCCCTCGTTCACCTCGCCCCACGCCGTCCGGTACACGGCGAAGTCCTCGCGGACCATCTCCCACGGCTTCTGGACGATGACGAGCAGCCCGACACCCAGCGCGGCCATGATCGGCATGGAGTCCGGCGAGACCGCGGCGGCGTAGGTCCGCCCGCGGAAGGAGTGCTGCGGCCGGGGTCTGAGCTCACGGCGAGGTTGCGAGACGAACTCGCCGTCGTGCTCGATGTGGCCGTCCTCCAGGCCGCGCAGGAGCACGCCCGCGTACTCGATGAACCGCTCCCGCGAGGTGTCCATCGGCACCCGGAAGCCGTCGTACTCGACCTTGGCGATGCCCCGCCCGATGCCGAGCAGCACCCGCCCACCGGACAGGTTGTCGAGCAGCGTGATCTGCTCGGCGAGGCGGATGGGATCGTGCCAGGGCAGCACGATGACCCCAGTGCCGAGTTGGATGCGCCGCGTCTGGCCGGCCAGGTAGGTCAGGAGCTGCAGGGGGTCCGGACACATCGTGTACTCGGTGAAGTGGTGCTCGACCGTCCACACCGAGTCGAACCCCCACATCTCGGCCTGCAGCGCGAAGCCGAGCTCGCGGTGGTACACCTCCGCATCGCTCCGCGCGCCCTGCGGGTTCTGGAAGGTGACCGAGTAGCCGACGTGCATGTGCCACGAGTCTGCTCCACAGACCGCGGATCCGCGGTCCCGTGCTCCTATCCTGGGTTCCGTGGCGGTCGAGCCGGGCGCGCGAGCAGAGGTCAAGTTGACCGTGGGCGATGACGACACCGCCGTGGCGTTCGGCTCCGGCGACGTTCCCGTCCTCGCCACACCGCGGGTCGTGGCGCTGTGCGAAGAGGCGTCGGTCGCCGCTGTCGACGGTCACCTGCCTGCGGGCCAGACGACGGTCGGGATGCGCATCCAGCTCGACCACCTGCAGCCCAACGCCGTCGGCTCGACCGTTGCTGCCGAGGCCATCCTCGACAAGGTGGAGGGCCGGCGGCTCCACTTCACCGTGGCCGTGCGCGATCACCGCGGCCTGGTGGCCTGCGGCAAGGTCACCCGCGTGATGGTCGACGGCGAGCGCTTCCTCGACAAGTTGTAGCGGCACTTCGCTGACCTGCGGCAACTCATCGATTGGCCGATCTAGCAGGGATTCCTCGTCTCGGTGCTTCTCGCCGTTTCACACCGTTTCGTGTCCTCTTGTGTCACGGCCGTGTCACGGGAGCCGCCCGGTTGCCTTGGCCCACTTCTCGACGTCGGGCCACTCCCACAGCAAGCCCATCGTGAGGGTGACGACGGGCTGGGGGAAATCAGCGTGACGGCGCCGCCACTCGTGCACGACCTGCGGCCGGGAGACACCGAGCCGGTCAGCGATCTCCTGCGCTCCTACAAGGTCGTCCACGTCGACCCTCCGGCCCATGGCGTCGGACCCTATGTCCGCGCTCCCTGTTGACGATCTTACTCGCGAGGCGTACCTTCCCCCTGAGTAAGAACGTACTCACAGAGGACGGTGGGGTCCGATGTCCGCCACGCAGCCACCCAGCAAGGTCGTCGCCATCACCGCCGGCACGAACCCCGTCACCGGCCTCGAGCAGCTCGTGATCGAGTACGGCGACGGTTCGCAGCAGGCCCATGAAGGCGCCGGGTCCGAAGGCCGGGAGATGGCGCAGAGGGCCGGGCTGGACCACCGGGAGGACGGCCCGGTCGGCGTCACCCGCTGGAGCCGGCGCACTACCTGAGTCCGGCACAGGAACGTCGCCACCCGCGGGCGGACGCGGGCGGCAACGCGGAGCGGCCCTCGGTCAACCACCGGCCGAGGGCCGTTGCGCGTTGCCGACGTGCCTCTGAACTGGCGCCGGCATGCGCCGCCTCGGGGCCCGGCGGACGGTGCGGCCGTGACGGGCATTGGTGGTGTCGCCGCGCACCGTGGCCAGGGATCCGATCGTGCTGGTGGCAGCGTGTTCGACCGCCACGACTCGTTGACGGTAGAGAAGCGGCGGCCCAGGATCACGGCCGGGTCAGGAGGAATCGATGAGGTTGCAGCTCGCGTTGGTGGGCGCGGCGTTCGTTGTGAGCAGTGCGTGCGTTCCGCCGCCGCCCAAGGACCTGTCGAACAACTTCGTCGTGTCGTACGCCGGACCCGCTCCCAGCGACTTCATGACCGTGCGAGCTGTCCAGGGCACGGTCACGAACACAGGCGTGACTTCGGCTGACTACTCGGTGGAGGTGGTGGCGTCCTCGGGCCAGACCGCGTCCTACGACGCCTTGGACGTCCTGGCGGGACAGACCGCTATCTGGTTCATCGGCGTTGAGGGAGACGTCACGGTCGCCCAGACCACGGTGACGTCGTCGGCGACGACCGCCAGCCCGGTCCCCGCCGTGGCGACGATCACGCGGCTCCGAAACGGGGGCCTGGTCACCGTGGTCGACGGAACGGTGACCAATACCGGCGGCTCCGCGGCGAGCTTCGACATCGAACTGCAAGCGAACTCAGGTGGCGTGGCTATCGCCTCGGCTCACGACGTGCAGCCCGGCCAAACCGTGGGGTGGTCAGGACTCTTCATCAGCCCGACAGCGACGGCGCGGATCGTCCGGATCACCACGTTCCATCCACCTCCACCCCCACCCCCGTAGCCCGCGACTCGATCGGATCTGAAAGACCAACCGGAGGCGAGGAGGGGTCATGAAATGGAGGGTTGTGGTCGGGGGCGCCGCGTTGGTTGTGGCCAGCGCGTGCGTGCCACCGCCGCCTACTGGCCTGTCACACAACTTCGTCGTGTCGTACCGAGCACGGACGGCAAGCCCCTTTGTCCCGGGGGTCAGAACGACGGTCCAAGGCACCATCACGAACACCGGTGTGACCGCCGCCGATTATGCCGTTCAACTGGTGTCATCGTCCGGTGAGACGACATCGGGAGCCGCCACCAATGTGCTCGTCGGACAGACGGCGGTGTGGAGGGTCACATTGGAAGGGGACGTCACTGTCGCCCAGGCCGGGGTGACCTCGTCTGCGAAGAACGTCAGTCCGGTCGCAGCCCTTGCCATGATCACATCTCAGCGGACGGCGGCCCTGATGGACTCTGATGCCCGCCTCAACACCGTGGTCGACGGAACCCTGACGAACACCGGCACCACGACCGGCAGCTTCGCCGTCGAGCTCCAAGCCAACACCGGTGAAACGGGCATCGGGACAGCGCTGGTGGTGCCCCCCGGGCAGACGGCGCAGTGGGGGGCACTCTTCCGCGGGGCCGTCACGGCACGGATCCTCCGCACCACCACCGCCCCGCCGCACCCGTAGGCCCGAGCAAGGACGGGCACTTGCCTTCCGGGGACCAGCAGCGCGGTCAACCAACCGGCCGGGAGTCGTTGCGCGTATCGGCCGTCGCGCCGCGGACGGTGATCAAGGATCGAGTCGTGCTGATCCCGGCATCCTGGGCGGCGTGGCCTGTTGACCGTGCAGGGCGGAGGGCGCAGGATCTTTGCCAGGCGAGGAGGCGGTCATGAAGTGGAGGTTTCTAGCGGGGGGCGCCGCGTTGCTTGTGGCCAGCGTGTGCGTGCCACCGCCGCCTCCACCGCCGAATGTCCCCTGCACAGCGCCGCCGGTCGCCGCCACGTACAAGATCGCGGTGTCCTACGTGGAGCCAGTTTCACTGCCTGGTTACCCGGGTCCCCACACCAGGGTCTTCGGCACGATCACCAACACCGGCCCCTGCCCGACTTTCTACTACCTGCGGGTGGTGGCGTCCTCGGGTCACGACCACGCCGTGCGCGTGTACACCGTCTTCCCAGGGGAGACCGCGCTCTGGATGTCAACGTTCGTCGGGGATGTCACGGTCGCCAACGTCCGGGTGACGCCGGAGCCCTTCAGTCACCTCGCTCCGGCGATCCCAGCCGCCGCCACGATCACGTCGGTGGAGCCCACGCAAGTGCCTGATATCGGGGCGGCCACCGCGGTGAAGGGAACGCTGACCAACACCGGTACAACCCCGGGCACCTTCATCATCGAGCTCCAGGCGAACAACGGCCAGGGGTCGTGGGGCGTGGTCCACGACCTGCGCGGCGGTGCATCCGGCACATGGACGGCGACCTTCTCTGGCACGGTGACAACGGCCCGCATCCTTCGAATCACTACCGGCGGCGTCGAACGCACAGTGTGACGCGTAGGGATGCCGACCGGGGAGGCTGAATCCCCCTCCCGGGCCTCTTGTGTTATGTCATTCGACGAACCGCCCTCGGTCAACCAGCGGCCAGGGGTCGCTGCGCGTCCATGCCGGTGACATCGTGCGATCAGAACGTCGGGGTGGTCAGACCGGTACCGGAGAAGGTGCCCTGCGCCGCCGGGTACCGGCCGGCCGTGAACGCCGAATAGCCGTACAGCACGAACTTGATCGTCAAGCTGCCGGCGCCTGGCTGCTCGGCCCGAATGAACCGCGGGCCACCCTCATCCCAGTAATGCAGCTCGGGGGCGGTCACGACCAGGATCACATCCTGGGTGGACGAGATGTTCGTCGGGATGCTTCCGTCGACGACGACCGGGACACCGAGAATCTGGCGGTCGGTGGCGAAGTACTGGGTGCCGCCGATCTCGCCGCCCTGATCGCCGGCGCCGTCAACCTGCAGGAAGGGGCGGTCGGTACCGGTGCGGGACGCCAGCCACCAGGGTGCATCACGAAAATGGGAAACGCCTCGGAACGCGGCCGCCTGGGTCTGGTGCAGGACGTCCCCGGTGCCGTCGTGCCGCTGACCGACGACGAGGTGACGCGGCTGTACGAGGCTGCCGCGCCGGTGTTCCGGGCCGGTGTGCTACTCGGTGCCGCCCTCGGCCTGCGCCAATCCGAGGCGTCGGCCGTGACAGTCGATCGGGTGGACTTCCTGCGGCGAGAGATGCGCGTCGATCGGCAGTTCTCGCACTTCGGCTGGGGGCCACCGAAGACGCCTGCCTCGTCGCGGACGGTTCCGGTCGCGGTGCCGGTCATCGAGCTCCTGGCGCAGCATCTCGAGCGGTTCGGCCCGGGCGAGGACGGTGCGCTCGTTCACTGGCGATGGGCTGGTCGGGAGGGCGGGCCGATGGGGCACAACCCTTGGGGTCATGCCATGCGAGCGGCGGTGAAGGCAGCCGAGCTCAGCGGCGTGCGGTACCACGACCTGCGCCATCACGCCGCGTCGCGCCTCATCGCCAGCGGGCTCAGTGTCGTCGCCGTTGCGCGGTTCCTCGGCCACGACAACCCGAGCACCACTCTCAGGACCTACGCCCACCTGTGGGCCGACGACAACGACCGCATCCGCTCAGCGATGGCGGCCGCGTGGTCGCCTGTGTCCGGAGTGTGTCACGACGATGCCGTACAGGGCCTCTGAGCAGGGAATACGCGGTGTGGGAGCGCTTCCTCGACAAGTTGTTGTGACGCCACCTCGCTCCACGGCGAGGTGCCCGTCCGGGTCAGTCAGGCAGTGCTGAAGCACCAGCGTTCGGGGGAGGCCACGCCGCGGGGGCGGTGAACGCGGGTGACGCAGCGGGCGGCCGGCCGCCACGGCTGAGACGGAGGATCGCAACCACCAGCCAGTAGACGGCGGTGACCACGGGCAGAACGAACATCGCCACGCCGATCAGCACGATCGCCCAGACCGGCGTGTGATCACGTTTGGACAGGCGCAGGATCGCGACGACCGCCCCGCCGATCCACAACGCGAGGACCGCGAAGTAGAGGAAGGTCCAGTAGATCTGAGACATGGCCCGCCCTCCCATTGCTCGCCGCTGTGCAGAGCCGCTCGCAGGTTACGACACGTGCGCTGCCGGCGGGGGCGGCACGGTGGTTCGGATGGCACCTCGCTGACCTTCAGCGAGGCGCCATCCGCTGCTTCTTGACCTCTAGTCGTTGATGTGGAAGTCGGTGAAGGTGAACCGCTGCGAGGTGCCGTTGGTATCCACGATCTCCACCCCGTAGTCGACCTGCCACGTCGTGGTCGGGGTCCAGCCCCGGGCCCGGACATCGGCGAAGAACGCGGCCAGCGGCATGGTGCCGGACAGCTGCGGTGTCACCGAGACGTAGGTGAGGATTCCGCCGTCACCAGAACCCGAACGCCACACCTGGTACTGCTTGCCACCGATGGTGGTCGTACCGACCATGTCCCCGGCGGGACGCTGGTTCCAGTTCTCGGTCCAGATCATCAACTCGTGGCTGAAGTCGTTCCCGATCCAGATGTCGAAGGCGATGTTCCAGATGCAGCCGGCACACCGTGGCCCGCTGCCCGCGAACCGGGCCGACGAGATGGTGGACAGCGCCCGGTTGTTGTAGTCGCGGTGGACGTTCAGGTACGTCTGCACCGACAAGTCCGAGTGATTCGGCGTGTTCGAGTCCGCGTACCAGTTGTTGTAGTTGCAGGCCTTGATGACCGAGTTGCCACCGGCGTTGTCGTTCCAGTTGTTGTTGTGGACGAAGTACTCCTCGCCGCTCGCCTCGAAGAACGACCGGCCAGCACCCTCGCCAATGGTCTCCCCGTTGGTGCACGTCTGGGACGGCGGACCTGACGGCGGCGGCTGCTGCGGCGGTGCGCACCCGAGCAGTGCCAGCAGGGTGATCCCTGCTGCTGCGAGTCGAATCTTCATAGCCATCTCCTAACGAGCCCGCTGGATTGGAACGTGGGACTGACTGAACGCGCACCCCGTCCAGCGCTGGCCGCTTCGATTCGCCCGCATTTGGATACCACCCGTCCCGTTCCGCCGCGCCCGGGACAACGTGGAGCTTGCTTTCGCCCGCGGCCAGCGTATCTCGGTGAGCGTGGGCTGCGCAGGTGGAGGGGATCAGCGGTTGGTCTGCATGGTGCGACCGGCGGCGAACGCGAAGCAACCGGCTGCGATGAGGATGAGGCCCGCGACGTAGAAGGGCCTGCTGCCACCGAGGCCGGTGGTCGGGATGGTGCTCGCCTGGGTCGGCGCCACCGACGCGGCGGTCGTCGCCGTGGTGGCGGGATCGACGGTCGAAGTCGTCGTGGTGGTGGACGTCGTCGAGCTCGTCGTCGGCGCTGTCGTCGTGGTGGTCGGCGCAGTCGTCGTCGTCGTGGTGGTCGGCGCAGTCGTGGTCGTCGTCGTGGTCGGCGCAGTCGTGGTCGTCGTCGTGGTGGTGGTCGGCGCGGTCGTGGTGGTCGGCGCCGTCGTCGTCGTCGGTGCAGTCGTTGTTGTTGTCGTCGTAGCGGTGGTCGTCGGAGCGGTCGTCGTCGTCGGAGCGGTCGTCGTCGTCGGAGCGGTCGTCGTCGTCGGCGCGGTCGTCGTCGTCGGAGCGGTCGTTGTCGTCGTGGTTGTCGTCGTGGTGCCGTGGTGGTCGTCGTCGTCGTGGTTTCGTGGTCGTCGTCGTCGTGGTGGTCGTCGTCGTGGTCGATGTCGTGGTCGTGGTCGTGGTGGTGGTCGAAGTCGACGTCGTGGAGGTGGTCGTCGTCGTGGTCGGCGGGGCTGTGTTGCAGCTGGCGGGATCCGGCACTGACACCGGCTCGCGAACGGTGTTCGTGATGGTGCCGAGTTGGGTGTCGAAGATCTGCGAACCGGTCGGCGTGGTGTCGAAGAACACGATCGGTGACGCCGCGCTGGCACCGGCCACGGTGCCTTGCGTCGAGGTGTTCCCGGTGAACAGGTACTGGCCGGAACCGTTGACGGTCCCGGTGTTGACGAAGTCGGTGCCGCTGGTGAAGGCCAAGGCGTCCTGGGTGTAGACAGCGCTCCCGTTGTTGCGCAGCTCGCCACCGAGCTCGACCGCACCGTTGTTCACGGCGGTCTGGTTGTTGATGATGGAACCAGCCGTCAGCCGGCAGTCGTTCCGCAGGCTGCCACCGCTGTTGACCGTCAGGACCCCCCCGACAGAGGCAGTGCCCGTGTTGGTGAACGACCCGACGATGAACTCGCCCGCGACGAGCATCGTGCCGCTGCTGGTGACGGTGCTGCCGTTCAGGTTGGCGGAGCCCTGCACGTCGATCATGCCGTCGTTAGTGACCGTGACGCCGGGGCCGAGGGCGAGGCCGGGTGAGTCCACGACGATCGTGGCGCCCGCGCGATTGATGATGGTGGCGACCCCGTTGGTGTTCGGCTGGGGCAGGAACCTGACCGAACCCTCGTTGTCGAGCAGCGCCCCTGTGCCGGCGGCAAGTGCTGGCATGAGGGCGGTCCCGCGCACGAACAGCCGAGTGGCACCGTTGACGCTCGCGGGATTGAGGGCGGCGCCGGCGGCCACACAGACCGTGGCCAGGTTGGAGTTCACCGATCCGACGAAGGTGCCGGAAACGAACACCACGACGTCGGTGGGGCCGAGATTCAGATTGGTCGGCATGCCACTGGCGTCGGGGTAGGTGGCGGTCGGGTTCGCACAATCCGTCGGGTAGTCGGCTCCCACCGGTGAACTGCTCGACACAGCGAGCAGCACCGCGGCCACGGCAGCGACGACACCGCCGACGAGCGCGACTCTCGCACCACGCACCCGTACAGTCCTAGTCCACCGCCGCTGCCGCCGTGCGGGACCGTGCCCTCCTCCCGGCGCGCTGCCGCTACCGTCCGCGGCGGACCGATGGAGGTCGCATGGAGGACCAGCATCTCGTGATCCGGCACGGCCGCCACTTCGGTTGGTGGATAGAGGGGCGCTCGAAGCGCCTCTTCATGATGGACTGGTGGCCCACGAAGGACTGGCCCTCCGGGTCGCCAAACTGTGGGCTCGCGGCATCCGGCGCACTGGAGCAGGAGAGGTCACGATCGAGGTGCGCGAGTCACCGAGATGACCGCGGGCTGCGCACCGGCGCGGACGTGGTCAGAGACTGCAGAAGGAAGCGGTCCGCACCCAGCCGCCCTGATTCTCGTCGTCGGAACCGACGAGGCCGGTCGTGCCGGAGCAGGCGATGCCTTCCATCTTGTGACCCGGGAAGGTGCCGAGGGACTGAGGGGTGTGCATCGTGAGCACGGCCCGCACACCGTCGAAGCCCAGGGACCCGATGCGGTACATGGCGGAATCGAACGGTCCGTTGGCGCCTGGATCCGACGCGGACGAGGCGATGAGCCGCGTCCCGACCAGGGCGAGGTCACTGATCTGGCGGACATTCGCAGTCGGGTACGGCACCGTGACCTTGGCCGAGGTCACCTGGCCGAACTCACCCGTGGGGGGGACGAACGTCGCCGCGTGGATGGTGGCGGGCGCTGTCGACGAACCGCGAGTCGCCCAGACGGCGATGGTCGTCGCGCCGGACCGGTTCAACGCCAGCCCTTCGACACCATTGGTTCCCTTCGGAACGGTGAACGTCCCCTCGACGACCACGCTGGAGCCGCTGATCGAGAAGATCGTCCCGGCACCGGCGCTCGTGAGCGTGGCCCACCGACCTGCGACGCCGGGCACCGGTGCGAGCGACTCCAAATCCTCCGGGGGGACGCCCGGCCACGTCAACGGATCGACCTGACCCGAGCCGCTGAGCCTCGAGATCCGGTTCTGGCCTCCCGTCTTGCTGTCACGCGCGATCAGCCAGCCGGTTGGTCCGGGTGCCAGCCCGCTGACCCCGCCCGTGCTCCCTGTGCCGACCTGCTTCCAGGTGGTCGTGAGCGAGCCGCCGCCAGGCACGGTGCGGGGAGGGCCGGGAGGAGGATCCGTGACCGGAGGAGGTGGGCCGCACGACAGCAGCACGCCGGCCACAGCAACGACGGCGGCGATGCGGAGCTTCACATGTCGACCGTAGGCTCGTTCGGCCCTCGGTCAAACGGCCGACGAAGGTTCTCGTTGCCGGTGGACGCGGAGAGTGGTGTCAGACCGCTCGGCACCGGCCTCGACAGTCGGTCGTAGTCTTCGCGCATGGAACCTCGGGCTGCGATCATCCTGAAGGCCGGGGACCTGCCGGCCACCATCGACTGGTACGGACGTGTCGGCTTCGAAAAGCGCGGCACCTTCCCCGACGAGAACCCGACGTGGTGTGAGCTCGGGCGGGACGACCTGGTCGTGCAGTTCCTCGCCGGTGAGACACCGTGGGACGGGCCGCCCGCGCTCACGGGTTGCCTCTACGTCCACCCGCCGAGCGTCGACGAGGTCTACGAGCAGGTGAAGGACCGCGTCACCTGTGAATGGGTGGTGGAGGACCGGGCCTGGGGCGCCCGCGAGCTGACCCTGCAGGACCCCAACGGCTACTTCCTCACCTTCAGCCAGCCTCCGGACGCCTAGCGCCCGTCGCCGGCCGGCCTACGCCAGGTTCGACGAGCGGGGATAGACGTCGTCCGGATCGGTCACGACGTTGACGAGGTACGGCACGCCGGCCGAGAAGGCTCGGTCGAGGGCAGGCCCGATCTCCTCGGGATCGACCACCGTCTCGCCCGCGCCGCCCAACGCCCGCACGACCTCGTCGTAGCGGCAACCGGGCTGCAGGTCGCAGGCGACGTCCCAGCCGTAGATCGCCCGCATCGGATGCTTCTCCAGGCCCCACATGCCGTTGTTGCCCACGATCATCACGACGGGGAGGTCGTGGCGGACGAGCGTGTCGGCGTCCATGAGGCTGAAGCCGGCCGCCCCGTCACCGAGGAGCAGCACGATCTGGCTGGACGGCCGCGCCACGCGGGCCGCGATGGCGTACCCCGGGCCGTTTCCGAGGCACCCGTAGGGGCCGGTGTCGAGCCAGCAGCCGGGCTGGAACACCTCGATGAACTTCCCGGCATAGCTCGCGAAGTCGCCGCCGTCGCAGATGACCACGGCGTCGCGCTCGAGCCGGCGGCGGAGCTCGCCGTAGATCCTCGACGGGCGGATCGGATCGTCCGTGGCCGACAGCGAGGCCTCGTCGGCCGCCGCGGCTGCGGACTCCGCGTCCCGCAGACGGACGATCCAGTCCTCGCGGTCCCGGTGGTCCCGACCGTGGTCGGCCAGCGCGCTGAGCACAGCGCTGATTTCGCCGGCCACCGTCGGCACGTCGACGTGTCCGGCCTGCTGACCGGCCGAGTCGACGACGTGGGCCACGCGGGCCGAGCCGAAGCGGCCAAATCCCAGGCGGAAGTCGAGCGGTGTCCCGATCACGACGACGAGGTCGGCTTCCTTCTTCAACAACCCGCGGGTGCGCAGGAACGCCAGCTCGTGATCGGCCGGCAGACAGCCCCGGCCGAGACCGTTGAAGAAGCAAGGGACGCGCAACACCTCGACCGCCTGCTCGAGCGCCGCCCACGCGCCGTCCCAGTACACGTCGCTGCCCACGATGAAGGCCGGCCGCACTGCCTCAGCGATCAGCGCGCCGACGGCGGCCACCGACGCCGGATCGGGCTCGGCGCCGACCACGGTCACGGGATCGGGCAACTCTGCCTGGGCTGACGCGAAGACGTCGAGCGGGAAATCGAGGAAGACCGGCCCGCGGTGCGGCGTGAGCGCCGCGGTTGCCGCCTCATGCACCATCAGCCCGGCCTTGGACGCGTCGGTGACGGTCACCGCCCGCTTCGTGATCGAGGAGACGATCGGCACGTGATCGAGCTCCTGCAACGATCCCGAGCCCCACCGGCCCTGCGGCGCCCGACCGCCGAGCACGACGAGTGGCGAGCCGTTGAACCAGGCCGTCGTGATGGCGGAGACGCCGTTGGTGATCCCGGGGCCGGCGGTGAGCACGGCCAGACCCGGGGTCCGGGTGAGCTTGGCGTACCCCTCGGCGGCGAAGGTGGCCGTCTGCTCGTGCCGGGTGTCGACGATCCGGACGTCGCTGTGGAGAGCCGCCTCGTAGAACGGCCAGACGTGCCCGCCGTTGAGGGTGAACATCGTGTCCACGCCGAACGGGGCCAGTGCGGCCAAGGTCTGGTCGCCGGCGTGACCGGTCATCGTGCGCACGAGCGAAGCCTTGCAGGCCACGGCCCGGAGCGTCGAACAGCGCGTCGACCGGCGTGTCGCACGCCTCACCGAAGTCCGGACCTCGTTCCCCTAGCCTGGGGCGCCGTGGCCGTGCAGACCGTCGAGCGTCCCACCAAGCTCTACTGGTGGAAGGAAGCGGCGCTGGTCGCCGTCTTCTACCTGGTCTACTCGTTCGCCCGGAACCGCTTCGGCTCCCACCGCGTCGAGATCGGCGAGGAGCCGCTGCACGCGTTCAACAACGCCCTGCGGATCATCGACTGGGAGAAGGCCATCGGGATCTTCCACGAGCAGCAGATCCAGGCCTGGTTCCTGGACTTCTCGATCTTCCTGCAGTTCTGGAACACGTTCTACGGAACGGCCCACTTCGTCGTGACGGCCGCCGCGTTCATCTGGCTGTACCGGGCCCGACCCCGCCTGTTCCCACTCTGGCGCAACGTGCTCGGCGCCACCACTGCGCTCGCCATCATCGGCTTCTCGCTGTTCCCGCTGATGCCGCCCCGCCTGCTCGACGCCGGTGACCTCTACGGCGGCGCCCGCCTCGAAGCCGAGCAGGGCATCGAGCCCTTCGGCTTCGTCGACACGCTCGAGGTCAACGGCGGGCCGTGGTCCTTCGACTCCGGCGCCATGCAGAAGGTGTCGAACCAGTACGCGGCCATGCCCAGCCTCCACGTCGCCTGGTCCGTCTGGAGCGCCCTCGTGATGTGGCAGCTCACCCGCCGCCGCTGGGCGCGGGCGCTCATCGTCTCGTATCCGGTCCTGACGTTGTTCGGCATCGTGGTCACCGCCAACCACTTCTTCCTCGATGCCGTCGGCGGGCTGGCGATCCTGGGTGTGGGCTACCTCTTCGGCCGCGGGATCTACGAGTGGAACGAGCGCCGTCATGGGCGCACGCCGGTGCCGTCCGGGCTCGATGCGGCGCCGACGCAGTAGCCGCAGCAGCGCAGCGGTAACGTCCGACCAGCCATGTTGCTCGACACCATCCACCAGCCGCAGGACCTCCGGGCCCTGGGACCCGACGAGCTGGAGGAGCTGGCCGGAGAGATCCGCGACTTCATCGTCGCGGCCGTGGCCGAGAACAGCGGGCATCTGGGGTCGAACCTCGGTGCCGTCGAGCTCACGCTGGCCCTGCACCGGGTCTTCGACTCGCCTCGCGACGCCATCCTGTGGGACACCGGCCACCAGGCCTACGTGCACAAGATCGTCACCGGTCGCTCGGCCGGTTTCACGCAGCTCCGGCAGGCCGGCGGACTGTCCGGCTATCCCTCGCGTGAGGAGTCGGAGCACGACTTCGTCGAGAACAGCCACGCCTCGACGATCCTCTCCTACGCCTACGGCCTCGCCGTGGCGCGCGACAGCGGGGCGGATCCCCCCGGCGCCACATCGTCGCCGTTATCGGCGACGGCTCGCTGACCGGGGGCATGGCCTACGAGGCGCTCAACAACCTGGGCCACGGCAACCGCAACGTCATCATCGTCCTCAACGACAACGGTCGTTCCTACGCGCCGACGGTCTCCAAGCTCTCCAACAGCCTCACCACGATCCGCCTGAACCCGGTTTACATGCGCCGGCAGCGCCGCATGGAGACCTTCCTCCGCGACCTGCCGCTCGTCGGCACCCAGGCCGAAAAGGGCATGGAGGCGTTCAAGGCCGCAGTGCGCGAGTACTTCCAGCCGCCGGCCTTCTTCGAGACGCTCGGTGTCCGCTACGTCGGTCCCGTCGACGGGCACGACATCGCCGCGCTGGAGGTGGCGATGCGCAACGCCACCGAGTTCGACGGCCCCATCGTCATCCACGCCCTCACGCAGAAGGGCCGCGGCTACCCGCCCGCGGAGGACGACGACGAGAAGCACCTGCACGATGCCCCGGTGTTCGACCTGGCGGTGGGCCCGCCCAAGGCGGTGCCGACCGGCTACACCCAGGCCTTCGCCGAGGCGGTCATCAAGGAGGCGGAACAGGAGTCCGCGCCTCGTCGCCATCACCGCGGCGATGCCGGGGCCGACCGGCCTGCTGCCGTTCCAGGCCCACTTCCCCGACCGCTGCTTCGACGTCGGCATCGCCGAGCAGCACGCGGTGACGGCCGCGGCCGGCATGGCCATGGGCGGTCTGCGCCCGGTGGTGGCCCTCTACTCGACGTTCCTCAACCGCGCCTGGGACCAGGTCGTGTACGACGTTGCCCTCCACCGGCTGCCCGTGCTGTTCGCGCTCGACCGCGCCGGCATCACCGGGGACGACGGCGCCAGCCATCACGGCGTGTACGACATGGCGCTGCTGACCCGTGTCCCGGGCATGACCGTGCTGGCGCCCTCGTCGGCGCAGGAGCTCCAGCAGATGCTGCACGACGGCGTGGCCCTGCTCGACCAGGGCCCGGTGGCCATCCGCTACCCGAAGGGCCAGGCCCGCCAGGTGCCCGACGCCGAAGTGGGCTCGGGGCTGTCCGCCCGCCGCGTCCGCCCGGGCGACGGGCGGGTGTGCGTGCTGGCCGTCGGCAAGTTGGTGGCCAACGCCGAGAAGGCCGCACAGACGCTGGCCGGCGAGGGTGTCGAGGTGACCGTGTGGGACGTGCGCTGCTGCCGCCCGCTCGACCCCGAGATGATCGCCGACGCGGCACGGCATGGCGTCGTCGTCACCTGCGAGGACGGCATCCGTGACGGAGGTGTCGGCATGACCATGGCCGATGCCGTGCACCACGCCTGCGGCACGGACCCGCTGCCGCACGTCGAGATCCTCGGCGTGCCGACCCGCTTCATCCCGACCGCCAAGCCGGACCGTATCCTGGCCGGGCTCGGTCTCGACGGTGACGGGATCGCCGCCACCGTGCGCCGCCTGCTCGACTGAGGTGGCGGGCGCCGACCTGTCTGGCGAGTTGGCCGGCGAGCTGGCGCTGGCGCTCGACCTGGCCGACATCGCGGACGCCATCACGCTCCCGCACTTCCGCTCCTCGTCGCTGCGGGTGGAGCACAAGGCCGACGACACCGAGGTCACCGTCGCCGACCGCAGCAGCGAGGCGGCCATCCGCGCCCGGCTGACGGCGGAGCGGCCCGCTCACGCCGTGCTCGGCGAGGAGGAAGGGCTCATCGGTCCGCCAGGAGCGACCGCCCGCTGGATCATCGACCCCATCGACGGCACTTCCAACTACGTGCGGGGCATCCCCATCTGGGCGACGCTCATCGCCCTCGAGATCGACGGCGACCTGGTGTTGGGCGTGGCCTCGGCCCCGGCCTTGGGTCGCCGCTGGTGGGCGGCCAAGGGCCTCGGGGCGTTCGCCGACGGAGAGCGGATCCGGGTCTCGGCCGTGACCGAGCTGGCCGATGCCCACCTCGCCTACAGCGACGTGGGGTCCTTCTACGAGCACGGCGGAGGTGACGGGCTGGTCGCGCTCTCCCGCCGCGTCTGGCGGGCGCGCGGGCTGGGGGACTTCTGGATGCACGTACTGGTGGCCGAGGGTGGCTTCGACGTCGCCGTCGAACCGGTCGTCAGCCTCTGGGACCTGGCCGCGGTCCAGGTCATCGTGGAGGAGGCCGGCGGGAGGTTCACGTCACTCGACGGCGCGGCCCGGGCGGACGCCGGCAGCGCCTGCTCCACGAACGGGCTGCTGCACGAGGAGGTCCTGCGCGCCCTCTCGGGCTGATTCGGAGCGTTGTGACACCCCTCGCGTAGCGTCGCCCGCATGACCGAAACCCTGACCGACCTTGCGATCAAGGCCGACGGCCTGGTGCGACGCTTCGGGGACAAGGTGGCCGTCGCCGGTGTCGACCTGAAGGTCGCGCCCGGTGAGATCTACGGCTTCCTCGGCCCCAACGGCGCCGGGAAGTCGACCACTGTGCGCATGTTGGTCACCCTCATCGCGCCGTCCGAGGGCCGGGCCGAGGTGGCCGGCTACGACGTGGTGACCCAGCCGGGCCAGGTGCGCCTGCGGATTGGAGTCGCCCTCCAGGATGCCGCGCTGGACCCCAAGCAGACCGGTCGGGAGCTGCTCGACCTCCAGGGCCGGCTGTACGGCATGGCGGAGAGCGTCCGCCGGACGCGGCTGGAGCAGCTGGCAGAGCTGGTCGACATCGGCGACGCGCTGGACGACCGCATCGCCACCTACTCGGGCGGGATGAAGCGCCGGCTGGACCTCGCCGCTGCGCTCATCCACGAACCCTCGGTGCTCTTCCTCGACGAACCGACGACCGGCCTCGATCCGCTGTCCCGGCAGATGGTGTGGGAGGAGGTCCGCCGCCTGAACGCCCAGGGCGTCACCATCTTCCTCACCACCCAGTACCTCGAGGAGGCCGACGAGCTGGCCAACCGTGTGGGGATCATCGCCGACGGCCGTCTCGTCGCCGAAGGCCCGCCGGAGGTGCTCAAGCGGTCGATCGGGTCCGACGTCGTACTGGTCAAAGTGGTGGGCGACCCGGCGGCGGTGCCGGACGCGCTCGCGCGCGCTCCCCGACGTCGAGCGAGTCGACGTCCGCGGCGACACCGTCGTCATCTCGGTGACCGACGGGGCAAAGGCCGTGAGCCCGGTGGCGGTGGCGATCGACGGCTGCGGGGTGACGGTGGCCAACCTGAGCCTGCGGACCCCCACACTCGACGACGTGTTCCTGGAGCTCACCGGCGGCCACCTGCAAGGGGAGGACCGATGACCGCCGCCGCGCCCACCGCACCTACCCACACCAACCTGGCCCGGCCAGGTGGGCTCCTCACCGACCTCCGCTCTGTCGCGCTGCGGGCCCTGCGCCTGACGATGCGGGAGCCCGAAGCGGTGCTTCCGGCCCTCATCATCCCGCTGTTCTTCTTCGTGGTGAACGTCGGCGCGCTGCAGCAGTTCGTCGAGGCGTCGGCGCCGCCCGGCTTCAGCTACAAGGCGTTCCAACTTCCGCTGGCCATCATCACCGCGGTCACCGGGGTGTCGCGGGCCAGCTCGCTCGTGGTGGACATCCAGGACGGCTACTTCGACCGCCTGCTGCTCACTCCCATCAGGCGCATTTCGCTCCTGCTCGGGCTGATGGTGGCCGACTTCGTGCTCGTCGTGGTGCTCACCATCCCGGTCCTCATCCTCGGGTTCGTCCTCGGCGTGCGGTTCGAGACCGGGCCGCTCGGGGTCCTGGTGTTCATCCTTCTCTCCGGCTTCTGGGGCCTGGTGTTCACCGGGTTCCCGTACGCCATCGCGCTGAAGACCGGCAACCCGGCCGCCGTCAACTCCAGCTTCCTCCTGTTCTTCCCCTTCGTCTTCCTCACCACCGCCTTCCTCCCCAAGGAGGCGCTGACGGGGTGGCTCGCCGCCATCGCCACCGTCAACCCGGTCACCTACATGCTCGCCGCGCTCCGGTCGCTCATCCTCGTGGGCTGGGACTGGACGGCCATCGGACAGTCGGTCGTCGCCATCGCGGTGATGGGCGCCGTCAGCATGCCGCTGGCCTTCGCTGCGCTACGTGGTCGGCTGAAGCGAGGATGATGCCCGTGCCGTGACGTTCCGCCGCCGAGCGACCTACAGTCGAGAAGCGGGCATCGACGAGACAACGGTGGACCAACGACGCTGCTCGACGGGACATCGACGAATCGATGAAATCGATGAATTCTGGAGTCGCCATGCCCCTCCTGCGCCCCCTGCCATTCCGCCGCTCCATCGCCCGCGCCAAGAGCGGCGCGACCAGCCGCGCCACCACCCGCAGGGCCGGTGTCGCACTGGCGGCTGCGGTCGCGGCCGTCACGGTTGCGGCCTGCGGTCCCCCACCGCCACCTCCTCCGCCCCCACCGCCGGCGGCCCCGAGGTTGACCGTCGGCGCCGTGGCCACCGGGCTCAGCATCCCGTGGGACATCGCCTGGCTCCCCGACCGCACACCGATCCTCACCCAGCGCGGGGGCGGGCTGTTCGTGCTGCGCAACGGGGTGGCGTCGCTACTCACCAACGGCGGCGCCGACTTCTGGGCCAGCGGGGAGACCGGCATGATGGGCCTCGCTGTCGACCCGCAGTACGCGACGAACCGGCGGGTCTACACGTGCCAGGGCAGCACCGACGACTCACCGATCGGCGGACACACCAACAGCGTCAAGGTGGTGGCGTGGCAGCTCAACCCCACGGCCACTGCGGCCACGAAGCAGTTCGACGTGGTGACCGGCATCGACGCCACGTCCGGCCGCCACGGAGGCTGCCGACTGGAGTTCCAGTCCAACCGGGCGTTGTGGGTGACCACCGGTGACGCCGCCTTCGGCACCAACCCCCAGAACCTGTCGTCGTTGGGCGGCAAGGTGCTGCGGGTCAACCCCGACCAGACCAACACGGCCTGGCCCGGCAACCCGTTCCAGGTGTTCGGGCCCGCCTCCCTCGTGTACACGTACGGGCACCGCAACGTGCAGGGAATCGCGTTCCGCAGCGACGGCACAGTCTGGACCGCGGAGCACGGATCTGACCGTGACGACGAGGTCAACGTCCTCAACGTGGGCGGCAACTACGGCTGGGATCCGATACCCGGCTACAACGAGGCCGTCCCGATGACGAACTTCACGAAGTTCCCCGCCGCGGTCGGGCCGAGCTGGCGGTCGGGTGCGCCGACGGTGGCCACCGGCGGCATGACGTTCCTGAGCGGCGCCCAGTGGGGCTCTTGGCAGGGCGCGCTGGCGTTGACCACGCTCAAGGACTCCCGCCTGCGCATCCAGTTCTATGCGGGCCGGGCGCTGGCCGGCGAGCAGATCCCGAGCCAGTTCAACGACACCCACGGCCGGCTCCGCACCGCGCAGCAGGGACCCGACGGCTGCCTCTACGTGCTGACCAGCAACGGCAACGACGCCATCCTCCGGGCCTGCCCGGGCTGACCCCGCGGGCTCGCCCGGCGCTACTCGATGACGGGCGCCGCCGCCGGACCGAAGCGGGTAAGTCCGTCCAGGTCCGTGGGCGGCCCGCCGTCCCAGTCCAGGGCCCGGAGCTGGGTCTCGGAGCGACGGCCGAGCAACGCCCGGAAGAGCTCGAAGGGCTCGCCCCGAAGCACCGACGCCGCGTCCGCCGGCCCGTAGGCCGCGCCGCCGGCCTCGATCCGCAGGCCCGGGAGCGCCGTTGCCGTTCGATCGGCCACGAGCGCGAAAGCCCACAGCAGCTCGTCGCTGTCGCGGGCCCCCGGGCGGTCCAGCGCGCCGCGCAGGTCCTGCTCGTGTGTGGTGAGGTCGACCACGGCCTCCGGAGGGAGCGGGAGACCCTCGAACACCGGCCCCTGCTCGCTCCAGCGGGTGACGAGATCCGCGACCGACAGTGCCCGGCCCCGCTCCACCTGCGCGGCCGTCCACGGGTCGGTGGCGATGCCGTCCAGGCGACCGTTCAGCGCGTCGTCGGGCACGCCGGTCATGTGCGCCACGAGGTCGTGCACGGTCCATCCCGGACAGGCCGGCACCGCACGCGTCCCGTCCCCCTGGTCGAGGCCATCGAGCAGCGTGGTCACCCGCTCGCGGGTGGTCCGGTAGTGGCCCCCCACCTCGCCCATGACGGGGGGTCAGCCGGGCTCGGAGCCGACGACGGAGACGAAGCTGACGCACGCGCCCGGCGCGCCGCCGAGGTTGTGCGTGAGCGCCCGGGACTTGCCGGCCGCGATGCTGCCGATCTGGCGGTCGCCCGCTTCGCCCCGAAGCTGCAGCCAGCACTCGAACAGCATGCGCAGCCCGCTGGCCCCGATCGGGTGCCCGAAGCTCTTGAGGCCACCATCGGGGTTGACCGGGAGCTCGCCGTCCAGGTCGAACGTGCCGGCCAGGACCTCCTTCCACCCCATGCCCCGCTCGGCGAAGCCGAGGTCCTCCATCAGCACCAGCTCCGTCGGCGTGAAGCAGTCGTGGACCTCCGCCATGGCCAGCTCGTCCCGCGGGTTGGTGATGCCGGCTTGCTGGTACGCGTCCTCGGCGCTGCGGACCACCTCGTCGAAGGTCGTGTAGTCGTAGGCGGGGTCGATCGGGCCCGCCGCCGGCCCGGCCACGAAGGACAGTGCCTTCACGTAGATCGGGTTGCCGGTGTAGCGGTGGGCGTCCTCCGCCCGCACGATGATGGCGGCGGCCGAGCCATCGCTCACGCCGGAGCAGTCGAAGATCCCGAGCGGCCCTGCCACCAGCGGCGAGCAGGCGATCGTGTCCTTCGGGACCTCCTTGCGGAACTGCGCCCGCGGGTTGAGCGCGCCGTTGCGGTGGTTCTTCCAGGCGATGCGGGTGAGGACGTCCTTCATCTCCGCCTCGTCGACGCCGTACTTCCTGGCGTAGGCGGGGGCGAGGAACGAGAACGACGCCGGCGCCGTGACGGTGACGGCAGTGCCGTCGTGGGCGGGCGCCGAGCCCACGAGGCCGGAGTAGCCGGAGTCCTTCAGTTTCTCTACGCCGATCGCCATCACGACGTCGTAGGCACCCGACGCCACGGCGTAGCACGCGTTGCGGAACGCCTCCGAGCCGGTGGCGCAGTAGTTCTCGACGTGGGTGACCGGCTTGTGCTGGATCTTGAGCGGCCGGCTGAGGGTCAGGCCCGACAGCCCGGAGCCCATCGTGCCCAGCCAGAACGCGTCGACGTCGGGCAGGGTCACCCCGGCCGACGTGAGCGACTCCGACGAGGCCTGGAGCAGCAGGTCGTCCGTGCTGCGGTCCCAGTGTTCGCCGAAGGGCGTGCATCCCATGCCGACGATGGCCACCTTGTCCTTGATGCCGTGCGATGCCATGTCACGCTCCCTTGCCGGGGCCACCCGAACGGAGCGGGCGGGCTTTCCAGAAGTAGTTGTGGATGCCGTCCTGCGTGTACAGGCGGCGGAAGGTCATCTCGACGCGGTTGCCGATGGCCACGGTGGCCGGATCGACGTCCGTGAGCTCGCACTGGAAGCGCCCGCCACCGTCGAAATCGATGACGGCAGCCACCACCGGCGGGCTGAGCGAATAGGCGAGGCGGTCGACGGTGTACGTGGCGATGGTCGCGGGCACGTCGGCCATGCGGACCATGGCCATGTGGTCGATGGCACCGCTCTCCATGCTCACGCGGCTCGGTGGGAGGTGGACGAAGCCGCCCTCGTCCCGGCTCCCGACCAGGCCGAACTTCCAGGCGTTGGCCCGCAGGCTGGGCGGCGCCGCGGGGCGGTCGGGCTCCGGACGGCGCGGTGGCTCGCGGGGCAGGAACCCCCGCCAGGTGAGGAACGAGGCGTAGCGCAGGTCGTCACGGCTGGAGGCGATCTGGTCGCGGACCGTCGGGGTGCGGACGGCCGATGCCAGCGCGTCGGTGGTACGCAGCAGCCACACGTCGCAGCCGTCGGCGAGCTGGATCATCGCGATGGTCTGACCGGGCTCGGCGCGGTCGAGCACGTCGCACAGCAGCAGGCAGGCGTGGGCCGAACCGGTGTGGCCGATGGTCGAGGTCAGGTCGTCCACCAAGGCCTCGGGCCTGGCGCCCAGGCCGCGGCGCACCGACGCCACGGCCCGCGACGCCAGCCCCGTCACGATCACGTGGTCGAGGTCCTCGATGGCCAGGCCTGCCGACTTGAGCGTCGCCGCCACCGCCTCCTCGGCCAGGGGCACGTAGGCGTGCTCGCCGAAGCGCTCCTCCCACTGGCGCGAGAACGCGTCGCCGGGCGTGCGCCAGCGGTCGAGGAACTCGCCCGTGGCCGTCCCGCCGCCGACGGTGTCGGCGATCACGTCAGGTCCCTCGCCCAGCACGATGGCGGCCGCTCCGTCGCCGCCCGCCGCCTCGTCCGGCCCACCGGGCAGGCCGGTCCGGATGTCGCTGAGCACCGCCATGCCACCTCCGGCGCCGGCCAGCGTGCAAGCGGCCACGTTGGACCGCAGCGATCCCACCGCGTCGTAGGCACCGGCGGACGACGGCAAGGCCAGCGCGGCGTGGATGGCGGTGGCGTTCGTCTTGTCGAGGTAGGCCGGAGCGGTGGTGGAGAAGACCAAGTAGGGCACGTTCCGACCCTCGGGCGCCCGGCGCAGCGCCACCCGCGCCGCCTCGACACCGAGCGACGTGGTGTCCTCGTCGAAGCTGGCCACGCTGCGGGTGCCGCGCCCGCCGCCGCTCCCCAACGTCTCCGGGATGGCCGAGCGCGACAGACGCCAGTACGGCAGGTACGCGCCGTAGCTCACGATCCCCGGCATGGCATCCCCTGACGCTGGTCGACGGCCAGCAGTCTACGAGCCGCCATCCCTGGGGGCCCGGTCTCGCTCAGCTGTAGTACGGGTTCTCGCCGGTCGAGTGGTCGGTGGCGTCGACCACCTTGGTGATGGTGGGGACGGCCTCGACGATCATCGTCTGGACGCCTTCCAGCATCGTCATGCGGCTCATGGAGCACCCGTGGCAGCCCCCGCCCATCGTGAGGAACGCCTTGCCCTCGCCGTCGTGCCCCATGAACGTGACGTAGCCACCGTGGGAAGCGAGGGCGGGGTTGACCTCCTCGTCCACGACTGCCCGGACCGCGATGGCGATGTCGTCGGTGGTGTTCAGCGTGCCCAGCTGGAGCGGTGCCGGGCGCTTGGGGTTGCGCATGACGAGCTGGCCGAGCTCGTGGTCGAGGACGGCGCCCTCGAGGTCGTCGACATCGAGGGCGGGCACGATGACCTTGAGCCCGTCGTGGTTGCGGATGACGTCGGTGATGGCGGCCTTGGTGACCGTCTCGAAGAACAGGTCGTAGCGGAACTCCGGTCCCGTGCGGTCCACGATCTCGACCTTCAGGCCCAGGTGCTCACCGTCCGGCTCGGCGACGCGTAGCTCGTTGATGGTGTCCAACGCGGCGGGCGTGATGGTCAGGACCCGCTCGGTCGTGGAGCCGGCGGCGGCGTCGATCCCGGTGGCCGTCATGACATCGAGGATACCTGCGCCTCGCTGCGGAGCCGCAGGGCCTCGTTCATGGCGTCGAACCCGGTAGCGGTGGACGCCAGGAGGCGGCCCATGAACGGCACGAGGACTCCCCGGAAGTGTTCCGACTGCGTGAAGCGGGTCCCGCCGTCGGCCCGGGGTTCGAGCACGAACGAGTGCTGCCCGTCGAACAGCCGGGGGATCAGGAGCCGGCCCAGCCAGGTGAGCTGGCGCTCCGGCTCGAGGTGCACGACGTGCGGGCGCAGGGTGACGGCCCGGCGCCCAGGCGGGCCGATCCGCACCCGGAGGCGGCCGCCCTGGACCAGCTCACCGCCGAGGTCCCGGACGAAGGGGTTCCACTCGGGGTAGGCGGCCGTGTCCGTGAGCACGGCCCACACGACGGCGGGCGGAGCGTCGATGTCGATGCTGGTGGTGAGATCCGAAGCCATGGCCCGAGTGTGCGCCATCCCATCCACAAATGCAACACTTGTCGCGTTATAATCGGTCACATGCGCGTAGGGTCCACGCGACCGGGTGGTCGCTCAGCCGACAACCTGGCCCGCATCGTGGCCGCCACGGGCGAGCTGCTGGTCGAGAAGGGCTACGCGCTGGCTGAGCGCGGAGGAGGTCGCCGAGCGGGCGGGCGTGCACCGCAGCACCGTGCATCGCCGCTTCCCGACCCGGGGCGAGCTGGTGGCGCACCTGATGACGACCCTGGCCCGCGAGCGGGTCCCCGTCCCCGACACCGGTGGTCTGGCCGGCGACCTCCTCGCCTTCGCGCGCGACGTCCGCAGGGCGACCGCGGACCCGATCGTGGGCGCGCTCACCCGGGCCGTGGTGGCCGACGGCGGCGACCGGACCGAGCTGGGCGCGGTGAGCGCGGCGTTCTGGGCCCAACGCTGGGAGGGCGCGGGCGAGATCGTCCGGCGGGCGATCGCCGGTGGTGAGCTCGCGCCGGAAACTGATGAGCGCCTCGTCGTCGAGCTCGTGGTGGCGCCCATCCACTTCCGCCGGTTCGTCACGAACGAGCCGGTGACCGACGAGCTGCTGGTGCAGATCGTGCGCACCGTCGTCGGAGGCGCCCGGTAGTCCGTTGCCCCGCGGGCCGGAGACCGGCAATACGGTGCGGCACATGAAGTTCGGGCTCTACGCGATCAACTACGGGACCTGCGCCGACCCCGAGTCGCTGGTGCGGGTCGCTCAGCATGCCGAGACGGCCGGACTCGATTCGGTGTGGGCCGGTGAGCACATCGTGCTCCCCAGCCCCCAGCCGCCCGACTACGCGATCGCTCCCGGGATCCCGTTCCTCGACGCGGTCGTCGCGCTCGCCCTGGCGGCCGCCAACACCACGTCGATCACCGTCGGCACGGCCGTCCTCGAGTTGCCGCTGCACCAGCCCGTCCTGCTCGCCAAGCAATTGGCGAGCGTCGATCAGATCGCACGCGGGCGGTTGGTGGTCGGCATCGGCGTGGGCTATCTCGCGGCAGAGTTCGCCGCATTGGGTGTTCCGCTGGACGAGCGCGCCACCCGTACCGACGAGCATCTCCGCGCGATGCAGGCGCTGTGGACCATGACGGCACCGGAGTTCCACGGCCGGCATGTGGACATCGCCGGTGTGGATGCCCATCCCCGCCCGATCCTCCCCGGCGGCCCACCGATCATGATCGGCGGCAACAGTGCGATGGCCCGGCGCCGCGCGATTACGAGCGCTCGCGGTTGGATCCCCGCCGACTTCGACCTCGACGCAACCCGTGACGCGCGCCGTGCCCTGGACCGGGACCTGCAGGAGTACGAACGGCCGGCTTCGCTCGGGCCCTTCGACTTCTCCGTCATCTCACCCGAGAACCGGCTCGACCGCGCGCTAGTCGAGGGCTACGCCGACCTCGGCGTCGACCGGTTGATCGTGCTCCCGGGCCTCGACGTGCCGACGGAACGCCGCTACCACCCCGTCCCGATCGACGACATCCTGCGATCCATCGACCACGTGACCGAGTTGGCGCAGGAGTGACAGCGCGCCGTGCGGCCGCCCGCGCGCTCCAACCCGATGGGGCAGACTCGTGGCCGGTGACCACACCGTCGAGGAGCGGCTCGTGAATCCTCAACCACGCGGCTCGCTGGAGGAGCCTGCCCGCTCGACCCCCGTCTACAAGAGCTGCGACGTGCTGGTCGTCGGAGGTGGGCCCGCCGGCACCGCGGCCGCGGCCGCGGCCGGTCGCCTCGGGGCCGACACCGTTCTGGTCGAGCGGTACAACCACCTGGGCGGACTGTCGACCGGGGGTCTCGTGTCGTGGATCGACCGGATGACGGATTGGAACGGGAACCTCCTGGTGGCCGGGATCGGCGCCGAGCTCATCGACCGCTGCGGTCCGGACGCCTGCCTCGGACCGAGCCCCGGGATCTGGGGTTCGACGAACGCCGTCGAGGCGGCGTACTGGCGCGTCCGCACCTCGGCCCTGCGCGACACCGTCCATTGGGCGCCCACCTTGGACCCCGAGGTCCTGAAGCTCGCCACCCACGACATCGTCCGCGAGTCGAACGTGCACACGCTCTTGCACTGCTGGGTGGTCGCGACCATCGTGCGCGACAAGGCCGTCGAGGGAGTCATCTTCGAGAGCAAGCAAGGACGGTTCGCTCTCACGGCGCCCGTCGTCATCGACTGCACGGGCGACGGGGACGTGTTCGCGCTGGCCGGCGCGGCGTTCGACGATGACTTCGACGGCGAGAGCGCGCACGCCCGCCTCACGACGAGCTTCCGCTTCGGCAACGTCGACATGCGCCGCTACCTGGACTTCCGGATGCTCCGTCAGTCCGAGTTCAGCGAGACCATGGGCCGCGCCAGCCAGGCGGGGATCACGCTGCTGGCCCACCCGACACCCTACGACTCGGTCGCGCTCTTTCTCACGCCGAAGATGGCGGGGTACTCCGCGCTCAACGTCGCCGACCTGACGGAAGTGGAGTTCGTCTCGCGGGACATGGCGCGCAAGGGCTTGACCTTCTTCCGCGAGAACGTGCCCGGCTTCGAGCGCGGTGGATCCTCGACACCGCATCGCAGGTGGGCACCCGCCACGCCAGGCGTCTCGTCGGTGAGGAGCGGATAACCATCGACCACTGGCGCAACGACGGCTCGTGCCTCGACAGCATCGGCCTCTGCCCGGGCATGACCCCGAGCTTCCCCACGCTGCAGATCCCGTACCGCAGCCTGGTCCCAGCGGATGCGAACGGCCTCCTCGCCGCCGGACGCAACCTCTCCGCGGACACCAAGTCGCACGCCGCGCTACGCGAGATCCCGGAGTGCTGGGCGATGGGTGAAGCGGCCGGCGTGGCGGCCGTGCTCGCGGTGGACAGCGGCGCCGAGTTGCGCGACGTCGACATCGACGCGTTGCAGACGCAGCTCGTGAAGCAGGGCGCCCTCGTCGATCGTCCCGCCGAGAACGTCGACCACGACGGGCGCGACGGCCCCGACGTCGGGCTCGAGGAGTCGATCCACTGGCAGGCCGTGAACGAGGCCCGGGCATTCGAATGACGCGCACCCGTGGGGTTCGTGCCTGCGAGAACTCGCGTCCATCTAGCGGGCTTGTGTCCGTGTAACGTACGCCGCACGGGAGCATCCGGACAGGGCGCTCCGCATTGCGAGATGGGGGAAGCAATGGTGAACAACCGCGTTTCTGGCGCCAGTCGGCCACAGAAGAAGCTGGGAGCTCTGCTGCTGGTCGCCGCACTGGTCGCTGCCGGCTGCGGCAGCGACGACGATGGAGGAGGCGACGCCGCCGAGACCACGGCGGCACCAGCCGAGGACACCGCGACGACCGTGGCCGAGGAAGCGACGACCACCGCCGGAGACACGGCGACGACCACCGGGGACACGACCGCGCCGGAGGGCACTGAGGGCAAGGTCACCGACTTCGCCGGGTACGTAGGTGGCTCCGGTGCCGCCGACACCAGCCTGGAACCGGTGAAGATCGGCTACTTCAACCAGCAGGGCGGGCAGGTCGAGGTCTCCAACACGAACGTCACCGGCGTCGAGATCGCCGCCAAGTACATCAACGAGGAAGCCGGCGGCATCGGCGGTCGCCCGCTCGAGATCGTGACGTGCTACGTCGCCAACGCCGAGGAGGAGGGCCAGCAGTGCGGGCAGCAGTTCGCGAACGACGACTCGATCGTCGCTGTCCTCTCCGGGCCGACGTTCATCGGCACCGAGTCCTTCTACGCCGCGCTGGGTGGCTCCAAGCCGGTCGTGCACGGCGTGTCCGTCAGCGCGGCGGACACCGTCCAGGACACCGCGGCCGTCCTCTACGGAGGCGCGAAGTACATCCTGGCGCCGTACGCGACCTTCGCCCGCGACACGCTGGGCGTGGAGTCGGCGGCGCTCGTGTATCCGGAAGGCGCCGGCCAGGACGAGGCCGCGGCCGGCCAGGCGTCCGCGTTCGAGGCCGCCGGCATCCCCATCGAGGTGGTGTCGTACCCGGCTGACACGCCGGATCTCACGGCCCCGCTGATCGCCGCGGGTGCGCAGGACGTCGACCTCGTGATGCCGGTGATCAACCCGAACGAATGCGTCAAGTTCGAGCAGGCGATCCAGCAGCTCGGCATACCTGACGAGAAGGTGCTTGCCAGCCCGATCTGCATCAATGCAGAAGTCGGCGCCGCACTCGGGGACCTCCCGCTCTGGCTCTATGCCGTCGCCTCGTCGTTGAGCATCGACCCGAGCGATCCCTCCGTGCCGCCCTACACCGACATCCTCACCGCGCAGGGCCAGGACCAGCACATCGGCGATCCCTGGGTGTTGGTCGGCTTCGGACAGGCGATGACGCTGGCGAGGTTCATGAACGCCGTCGGCGACGACATCACTCCCGACGGGATCGTGTCGGAGATGAAGGCGTTCGAGGGCCCACTGATCCTCGGCTCTCCGGTGCTCCAGTGCGGCAAGTACCCGGAGGCGCCAGGCGTGTGCAACGACTACACGCAGTTCTACAAGTACAACGGCGCGGAGGATGGGTGGGAACAGGCCGGTGACTTCGTGGGACCGCCCGAGGGGTGGACCGGATAGGAATCTTCCACACCCCCCGATCGCCACACGTGCCGCCGCGAGGCTGAGCATACGGTGAAGGACGTCCTGCTCTTCGTCCTGCTCGGCCTCGGGGCGGGCGCAGTGATCGCGGGCATCGCAATGGCCGTGGTGATCACCTTCCGTGGGTCGGGGATCATCAACCTCGCCACGGGCGCCGTGTCGATGGTGGCGGCGTACGCGTTCTGGGCCTTGCGGACGGACGAGTTCGGCTTCACGTTGGCGACCGGTCCGGCGATCGTCGTGACGCTGCTGGCGGCGATCCTGGTCGGCGTCCTGAGCGAGCTGCTCGTGTTCCGACCACTGCGAACGTCGTCGCCGCTCGCCAAGCTCGTCGCCTCACTCGGGATCCTGCTCATCCTCCAGGCGACGGTGCTGCTGTGGTTCGGCTCGGCGTCGAAGCAGATCCCGAGCATCTTCCCCACGGACATTATCCGGGTGCTCGACGCGTCCATCCCGGTGAACCGGTTCTGGATCGCAGGAGTCGTGGTCGTGCTCGCGCTCGCGCTCGCCGCCCTCTTCCGCTGGACCCGGTTCGGCCTGGCGACACGAGCAGCGTCCGAGAACGAGGTCTTCGCCATGCTGGCCGGCCTCTCACCGAACCAGCTGTCGATGGCCAATACGTTGCTGGCGTCGGCGCTCGCCGGCGCGATGGGCATCGTCGCTGCTCCCCTCGCACAGGCCAACTCGACCACCCTGGTGCTCTTCATCGTGCCCGCGCTCGCCGCTGCTCTGTTCGCCGGGTTCACGTCGCTGTGGATCGCCCTCCTCGCAGGGTTCGGCATCGGGATCGGCCAGTCCCTCATGTCGTACGCCACGACGCTGTCGTGGTTCCCGACCGACCGCGGCAACCCCCTCCCCGGAACCCAGGCGCTGCTCACCTTCCTGCTGCTCGTCCTGGCCCTCTCGCTGCGCGGGGCCAGCCTGCCGACGCGCGGCGAGCTCGTCGAGAAGCGCCTTCCCGCCGCGCCGCGACCGCGCCACCTGGCTCGCCCGGCCGTCGTTCTGGCGATCGTCGGTGCCGCGGCGCTCGTCGTGCTGCCGTTCGGCTACCGGCAGGCGCTGATGGTGTCACTCATCGGCATGGCGGTGTGCCTGTCGTTGGTCGTGATCACGGGGTTCGTCGGCCAGGTCTCGCTCGTCCAGGTCACGCTGGCCGGCGTGTCCGGGTTCGTCGTCTCGCACATGGTCGTCGACGCCGGCATCGGCTTCCCGTGGGGACCGCTGCTCGGCTCCATCGCCGGTGTGGTCGTCGGCCTGATCGTCGGTGCCTCCGCCCTGCGGGTCCGCGGCGTCAGCCTCGCCGTCGTCACCCTCGCCGGCGTCGTCGCCATCGAGCAGTTCGGCTTCGCCAACTCGCGGTGGGGCGCCGGCCCATCGGGCTCGCCCGTCGCGCAGCCCGGCCTCTTCGGGGTCGACCTCGGAACGAGTGCTGGGTTCCGGGGGCTCGACGACAAGGTTCCGAGCCCGGTGCTCGGCTTCGTGTACCTCGGCGTCGTGATCGCGCTCTGCCTTCTCGTCGCTCAGCTGCGCAGGAGCGTTCTCGGCCAGCAGATGCTCGCCGTGCGGGCCAACGAGCGCGCCGCCGCCGCGGCGGGCATCAACGTCGCCCGGGTCAAGGTCACGGCGTACGCGATCTCCTCGTTCATCGCTGGCACCGCAGGGTGGATGTACGCGTACAACTTCGGCTCGGTGAGCGCCGCCCGCTTCGGGTTCCTCATCGCGCTGGGCTTCGTCGCCTTCGCCTACATCGGCGGCATCACGATGGTCTCGGGTGCCGTGATCGGCGGCCTCGTGCGACCGAGGGTCTCGTGCCGTACTTCTTCGAGGAGCTCCTCGGCATCTCCGGCAACTGGACGCTGCTCGTCGGCGGGTTGATCCTCATCGTCACCCTGATCCAGAACCCCGAAGGCATTGCGGGTACCACCTACCGCAAGAAGCAGGCGGCGAAACGGGCGAAGGAAGTGGCAACGGCCGAGGCGCAGGCGATCCGCGAGGCCGAAGCCGACCGCGAACAGGACGTAGGTCCGGAGGCGGACCCCGGCGGCGGGCGCTGCGGTGGTGAGCGAATCGTGAGCGTGCTCACGGCCCGCGGTATCT
>CAWHKS010000001.1:0-471834 GCA_963829955.1 uncultured Acidimicrobiales bacterium | reverse complement strand
TGACCACCGACCGTGGCGCGGTCAGAGCAGATCGCGGCCGATCGACTCCGTCCAGCGCCGCTGGGCGAACGGAACGCCGTCTTCGGTGACCTCCAGGTCGATGGTCACATGGAAGGCATCGGCGTCGCTGACCATCTCCAGTCGGGCGTCCGCGGCACAGGTGACGTCGGGCCAGGCCAGCTCGAAACGGCACCGGGCCGTCGCCGAGCTCCGGCCCGGATCGAGCAACGAGACCTCGACCTGCCCCTGGTACCAGTCGGTCACCCGGGCCTCGTGCGGACCTCGGGATGTTCCGCCGTGGTCGACGACGGCCCGGCTGCGCCGGGCGAGGACGTCGTGCTCCAGCCTCCAGATCGGCGTGCCGATGTCATCGCCGTCGGAGTCGTCCTCGTCCTCGGCGCCACCGCGTGCGGGTGGCGCCGAGAACGGCGGCGGCTCCGCCACCGGACCGGGACCGTCCACGCTCGGCAGCTCGAGCTGGACGCGGCTCCGGTCGACGGCGAGCGTGACGGGCGTCGGCGGCGGCCAGGTGTTGGGCCAGTCCGTCCCGGCCAGCGCCAGGCGCACTCGGTGCCCAGGCGGGAACACGTAGGACGCCGCCTCCAGCTCGACGGCCACCTCGACGTCCTCGTCGATCGGGATCGGGGTCGGCGTCCTCGGAGCCCGTCCGGTGGGTCAGGTTGAGGAACCCCCGGGTGACGAGGGCCGACGTCCCGTCGGGGAAGACGTCCTCGAGCTTGGCGGACAGCGACGCGACCGCGGCGTCGGCGCGCAACCGCAGGCGGACGGACGGATGGCCGAGGATCTCGAGCGGCTCGTCTGTCGACCGGCCAGTCGTAGGTCAGCGACCACGCGTCGTCCTCGCGCAGGTCCTGCGACTGGCCCCACGGGAGCGAGCCGGCGCAGGAGATCCACGCCCGCACGCCCACATCGGGCCGGACGGTCAGCGTGTCCGTGACCGCCCCGTCTGTGCCCGTCCCGTTCACGTTCAGCACCAGCGGGCGCGAGCGTTCGAGTGGCCAGACCGGTTCGTAGCGCCACACGCCCTCGTGGTGCGCCAGGTCGGGCTCCGGTCGGGTGGCGTGGCGGACGAACAGGCGGATCGGCGGTTCGCGGTCGACGCCTGTGTCGTCCTCGCGAAGCCAGCGACCGAACCAGCGGATCATCTCGGGGACGAGGTCGATGTGAGGGCCGGGGAGCGAGCTCGCCGTGCTCATGTGGCTCCACGGCCCCATCAACAGCGACTTGGGGCACCGCAGCGCGGCGAAGGTGCGGAACGAGTTGTTCCGGTAGCCGTCGGCCCAGCCGCCGACCAGCATCGTGGCGCAGGTGATGCGCTCGTAGTCCGGGACGCAATGAGCCGTGCCGCCAGTACGCGCCGTCGCGCTGGTGCCGCAGCCATGTCAGCATCCATGGCTCCATCTGCTCGACCCGCCGTCGCCACTCGTCGCGCCAGCCCTCGCCGAACACGGCGGGGACCGGCGGGCAGCGCGTTCATCGGCGTCATGTAGTGGCAGTAGTCGACGAGGTCGACTGCCCGCAGCGCGCCGCCCATGTAGTGGACGTCGTCGGTGTAGCGGTCGTCGGTGGCGTAGATGGCGCAGATGGCGCCGAGCGCCGGCGGTCGCTCGCAGGCCATCTGGATGGAGTTGAAGCCCGAGTAGCTGGTGCCGAACATCCCGACCCGCCCGTTGGACCACGGCTGGGACGCCAGCCAGGCGATGACCTCGGCCAGGTCGCGCTGCTCGGACGTCGGGTACTCGTCGGTGGCGTCGCCTTCGGACGAGCCGGTGCCACGGAGGTCGACCCTGCAGACGGCGAAGCGACCCTCGGCGACGAGGCGCCGGTACTCGGGGCGGTACGAAGCGGTCAGGTCGTCCTTGCGGTAGGGGAGGGCCTCGAGCAGCGCGGCGAACGGCCCGGCGCCGTCGGGCAGGTAGAGATCGGCCGCGAGTCGCACGCCGTCGGCCATGACGATCCAGACGTGGGCCTGGTCCACGCTCAGCGGGCGGGGGCGTCGAGGGCGTGGTCGAGGAGCAGCTCGATGGGCATGACGGTCAGCGTCGCCTCGTGCGTCGCCGCCAGGAACACCGGCGGCGCCGCTCCCGGCCTCCCAGGCCTCCAGCCAGCGGCTGGCGCACAGGCACCAGCGGTCACCCGGGGTCAGCCCCGCGAACCCGAACGCGGGGTTGGGGGTCGACAGGTCGTTCCCGCGCGAATCGCGAGAACTCCAGGAACTCCTCCGTGACCTGCGCGCAGACCGTGTGGACGCCGATGTCCTCGGGACCGGTCTCGCAGCAGCCGGTGCGGTAGAAGCCCGTGAGCGGGGACAGCGAGCAGCTCTCGAGCTCCCCGCCGAGGACGTTGCGGTCGGGGGTGTTGCGGTCGGGGGTGTTGCGTCCGGCGGCCGGGTGCATGGCCGCTCACACTATGCGGCGGCCCTCGGCCGCCCCGTGAGCCCAGCCGGTGCGGCACCAACGGAGGGGTCAGCGCAGGTCGAGCCCGAGCACCGCCTCCAGCTCCGCCAGCGCGGCGTCGGGCTCGGTGACCTTGATGGTGGTCATCCCCATCGCCCGGGCTGGCTTGAGGTTGATGCCCAGGTCGTCGAGGAACACGCACGCCTCGGGCGAGACGGCCAGCAGCTCGCACGCCACCTCGTAGAAGTGGGGCTCGGGCTTGCGCACGCCGATCACGCTCGACTCCACGATGACATCGAACCGGGACATGATCGCCGCGATCTGGACCGCCCGGGAGGCGAGGACCGGGTCGTGGTCGACGTCCGCCTCCCACGACACGATGTTGTTGGTCAGGCAGGCCGTGCGCAGCCCGGCGGCCCGGCAGCGGTCCAGCGCGGTGACCATCTCCGGGCGGATCTCGCCGGCCAGCAGCTCCAGGATGCGCGCGCCGGAGACCTCGCCGCCCAGCTCCCGGGCCTCGACCTCGAACTCCGCCGCGAACCCGTCAGGATCGAGCTCGCCCCGCTCCAGCCGGGCCCAGGCGTTGGTGTGGTGGTTGGCGGCGTTGACGTGGCGGATGAAGCCGTTGGGCAGGCCGTGTTCCGCCTCGTAGGCGGCGAAGGCGTCGAACGGGCTGGTCAGGATGACCCCACCGAAGTCCCACAGCACGGCCTCGATCGTCGGGGTCGCCATGGCCGGGGAGCGTACGGCGGAGCCGGCCGTCCGGGCGGATCCCGTCCGTCGCGGGTCCGAGGTGGTTGACTGACTGGCCGGTATGCCCAGCCGCACCCAGCCCCAGCACGTCGTCGTCGACGGTTCCAACCTCGCGACGGAGGGGCGATCCCTCCCCAGCCTCAAGCAGCTCAACGAGGCGGTGCTGGCCTACATGGAGGAGCACCCGGACGATGTGGTGACCGTCGTGGTCGACGCCACGTTCGGCCACCGGATCGATCCTCGCGAAGTGCCCGAGTTCGACGCCGCGGTCGAGAACAACGAGCTCGTTGCGCCGCCGGCGGGCGCAATCGGCCGCGGTGACGCCTTCGTGCTGACCATCGCCAACAAGGTCAAGGCCACGATCATCTCGAACGACTCCTACCAGGAGTTCCACGGCCAGTACGACTGGTTGTTCGACGAGGGCCGCCTCGTCGGTGGGAAGCCCGTGCCCAACGTGGGCTGGGTGTTCGTGCCCCGGGTCCCCGTGCGGGGACCGATCAGCCGGCGGGCCGTCAAGGACTCGAAGAAGCCCGCGAAGACGACGAAGACCGGGCGGGCAGTGGGCCGGGCGACGAAGGAGGCCTCGCAGCCGATGCCGGTGCCGTCGGCGCCCCCGCCGGGGGCGCGGGCCTCGTCCCGGGCGGCCGCTCCGCCGGCGGAGAAGGTTGCGGCCGCAGCCGCAACCCCTCGCCCGGCCAAGCAGACCGACGCCCCGGCGGGCACCCGTCCCCACATGGTCAACGAGCTGCTGCCGTTCCTCGGGTTCGTCGAGCAGCATCCCGTGGGGTCGACCGTTCCCGCCGTCGTCGAGTCGTACTCCAGCCATGGCGCCTACGTGACGATCGACGATGCCCGGGGCTACGTGCCTCTGCGGTTGATGGCGCAGCCGACGCCCCGCAGCGCCCGGTCGATGATGAAGCTCGGCGACACCGTCGACCTCGTCGTCGTGAGCTTCAACGCCACGCGCCGCAGCATCGATCTCTGCGTCCCCGGCATGGAGCCGCCGGAGGTCAAGGTGCTGGCGTCGGCTCCGGCCCGCCCGGCCAAGCGCAGCCGCAAGAAGGCGGCGCCGGCGGTGGAGCCTGAGATCGCGGCGGCGCCCGAGGCCGCGCCCGTGAAGCGGACGCGCAAGAAGGCCGCCAGCCCCGCGCCGGAGCCCGAGCTGCCCCCGCCGACCGCCGTCGACGAGCAGGCAACCGGGCCGGCGCCGGCCAAGCGGACGCGCAAGAAGAAGTCGGCCGAGCCGGTGATCGCCGCGGCCGGGCCGGTTGACGCCGCGCCGGCGAGCCCGGGGCCCGTGAAGCGGACGCGCAAGAAGGCCGCCGCCGCCCCGGCGTCGGAACCGCCCCCACCGCCGGAGCCGCCGGTCAAGCCGGTCAAGCCGGTCAAGCCGGTCAAGCGGACGCGTAAGAAGGCCGTCGCGTCCTGACCGGTACAGTCGCCGCGGTGCGGCTGGCCACCTGGAACGTCAACTCCCTGCGGGTCCGGCAGCCCCGGGTGGAGGCCTGGCTGGCCGAGGTGCAGCCCGACATCGTCTGCATGCAGGAGACGAAGTTGGCCGACGGCAGCTTCCCCGCGCTCGCCTTCGAGGCGCTCGGCTATCGCACGGCCCACCACGGGCAAGGGCAGTGGAACGGCGTCGCGGTGCTGTCACGCGTCGGCATCGAGGACGTCGTGGCCGGCTTCGCCGACGACGATCCGCCGGATCAGGACGCTCGCCTGCTGTCCGTGACCTGCGCCGGGATGCGGATCAGCTCGGTGTACGTGCCCAACGGGCGGGCCCTCGACCACGAGCACTACCGGTACAAGCTCGACTGGCTGGCCCGGCTCCGCCGCCACCTCGCCACCACCGTGACCGCGGACCAGCCCGTGGTCGTGGCGGGCGACTTCAACATCGCGCCCGACCGACGACGACGTGTACGACGCGGCCAAGTTCGTCGACGCCACGCACACCAGCCCGCCGGAACGAGCCGCGCTGGCCGACATCGAGGCGTGGGGCCTGGAGGACGTGTTCCGCCGGCACGTGTCGGCGAAGTCGTGCTACTCGTGGTGGGACTACCGGGCGGGCGACTTCCATCAGGGCCGGGGCATGCGCATCGACCTGGTGCTGGCGTCCGCCCCGGTGGCCGCGGCGTCCCGCTGGTGCATCATCGACCGGAACGCGCGCAAGGGGCAACAGCCGTCGGACCACGCGCCAGTCGTCGTCGACCTCGACTGGCCCTGACCGGCTCGCTCCCGGAAGTGTGAGCCAATCGCGCCGTTTTCGGCGCGTCTTGGTCGAAGTTCGTCCGCGGCGAATCGACGTCGATTCGGCGGCGTCAAGGGATCTTGACGATTGTGGGCATGGGAACGTCCGGAGGGGCGGCCCGATGCGACGCCTCAGGGGGTAGGCGGGGCGTCCTGGTCGGCGGCGGACCCGCGTCCGGCACCGAGGGCCCCGAGCACACGCTCCCCGTGCCGGCGAGCCATCAGCGGCCCGAACCCGGGGACGGCGGCCAGCTCGTCGAGCGTGGACGGAGCGGCGGCGACGACCGCAGCCAGCGTCCGGTCGTCGAGGACGGCCGCCTCCTCCACCCGCGCCGCGCGGGCGGCGTGGCGCCGCCACTCCCGCAGGGCCTCGAGTGCCGGATCGGGGACATGGCTCGCCGCTGGGCGCGCGACCTCGGCCGGTGGCGGGCCGGGCGTCGCGGACGACTGGTCGAGGGCGGCCAGCCAGGGTGAGCCCTCGTCCCCGTACCACGTGATGATCAGCTCGCGTTGGGCACGCGTCACGGCCACGTGGAAGAGCCGGCGCTCCTCCTCGAGGGCCTGCGGTGTACGGGCGCTGACGTGGGGGACCAGGCCGGGCCGGGCGCCGATGACGATCACCGTCGGCCACTCGAGGCCTTTGGCGGCGTGGAACGTGGAGAGGGTCACCGCGTCGTCTGGCGCGCTCGCCGAGCGGCCCGTCACCGCGCCCGCCCGTCGTCAGCCACACCCGCAGGTCCGCGCCGGACGCGTCCGGATCCTGCAGCAGCAGATCCTCGACGGTCTCGCCAACGGCCATCGGCAGGGGGTCCGCCTGCTCGTCCAGCCACTCTCGCAACGAGCCCCGGGCGGTCATGCGGCCGACCGAGCTCAACAGGAGTGACGCCGTGCCGTCGCCGTCTCCGGACACCCGGCTGCGGGAAGGGATGCCGGCCCCCCGCAGCGACGCGGCCACCGGCTCCAGCTGCGCGTTCGTGCGGGCGAGGACGGCGATGGCGCCCCACCGCCCGCCGGGTGGTCGGGCGTCGCGGGCGAGGACCGGGACGCCGGCCGCTTCGGCCTGCGCGTCGCGAAAGCGATGGGCGCGGGGCGGCGTGCCGTCGGGACGGGTGGCGACGGGCGCGCCGTCGGTCCCGCCCGTCAGCACGGCGTGTCCGAAGCTCACGATCTGGGGACTGGATCGGTGGCTCTGCCCGAGGTGGACGACCGTGGCGCCGGGATGGTGCTCCGAGAAGTGCTCCAGCCAGCGGCCGTCGGCACCGGTCCAGCCGTAGATGGCCTGCTGCGGATCGCCGACCACGCACAGGTCGTCTCGGGCCCCGAGCCACGCGTCGAGCAGCGCGTGCTGCAGCGGGTTGACGTCCTGGAACTCGTCCACGAACAGGTGGCGGAAGCGCCAGCGGACGGCGGCGGCATAGGACGGATCGCGCTGCAGCTCGGCGATGCCGTGCGAGAGCAGATCGTCGAAGTCGACCAAGCGGCGCTGGTGCTTGAGCTCTTCGTAGGCCGCGTAGTGCTCGGCCACCTCGGCGGCCGGGAGCGCGGTGCGCCGCGCCGCGGCTGCCCCCACGTACGCCGCCGGCGCCAGCCGCTGGGACCGGGCCCAGTCGATCTCCGCCGTCATCTCGCGCACGACCTCAGGCCGGGGCGGGCGGCGCGAGCCGCTCAACACGTCCTGCACCAGCCGGCGCCGGTCGGGCGCCAGCTCAGGTGGACGGCGGCCGATGTCCTCCCACCGCTGCCGGGCCAACCGGTAGGCAATGCCGTGGAACGTCCCTGCCGTCACTGTGACGCGGGGCCCCAGCACCCGCAACCGCCGCACCAGCTCCCCGGCCGCGCGGCGGGTGAACGTGATGACGAGGACGTGGCCGGCGTCGGCCGAGCCATCGGCGATGCGCCGGGCGATGCGCCGCGTGAGGACACGCGTCTTGCCGCTCCCGGCCGGCGCGACGATGCACAGCGGCGCGCCGTCGGACACCACCGCCCGCCGCTGGTCCGGGTCGAGGTCCGCCAGCAGCGCCTCCACGTCCACCCGCTCACGGTACTGATCGCCGTGGGCCGCTGGATCGCACGGCTGCGTCCCGCGGCGTCACTACGCTCACGCCATGCCGTACCCGAGGGACCTTCTCAACGATCATGAGGAAATCGTCATCGAGGACCACCCGCACTGGCTCTACTTCCTCCAGCCGATCATCTTGGGGGCCGTCACCATCGGCGTGCTGATCCTGCTGTGGATCCTCATCGAACCCGCGGGCTTCGTCACCACCCTCGGTCTCCTGGTCCTGCTCGGCGCCGGCCTGTGGGCGCTGTACCGGCTGGTCACCTGGCGCTCGATCGACTTCGTCATCACCTCCGACCGCGTCATCTACCGCTCGGGCGTGTTCGCCAAGCGCGGCATCGAGATCCCGCTCAACCGGGTGAACAACGTGAACTTCAGCCAGGGGATCCTCGAGCGCATGGTCGGCGCCGGGAACCTGATGATCGAGTCCGGTGGTGAGACGGGCCAGTCCCACTTCACCGACATCCACGACCCCCAGAACGTGCAGCGGACCATCCACCAGCAGATCGAGCGGAACCGCAATCGCCCGGCCGGCGGCTACGTCGAATCGACGCCGATGCCCCCACCGCCGCCTTCTGTCGCCACACCGGCCGCTGCCGACTCCGGCGTCGGCGTCGCCGGGGAACTCGAGAAGCTCGAAGGCCTCCTGCAGCGGGGCACCATCACCCAGGCCCAGTTCGAGGACCAGAAGCGCAAGCTGCTGGGTGGCTGACACCGGGCGTCGCCTCGCTCCCGGGCCGCGGGTCGTCAGCCTCGTCCCGTCGGTCACCGAATCCCTCCTCGCCTGGGGCGTCCGGCCGGTCGCGGTGACCCGCTTCTGCGAGCAACCCGCCTTCCGGGCCGTCGGCGGCACGAAGGACCCCGACGTGGCCGCCATCGTCGAGCTCGCGCCGGACCTCGTCGTGGTGAACGACGAGGAGAATCGGCGGGAGGACGCCGATGTGCTCGAAGCGGCCGGCCTCCGCGTCCACGTCACGCACGTGGTGTCGGTGGCGGACGTCGACCCCACGCTCGACGCCCTGGCCTCCGCCGTGGGGGCGACCCGCCCGGCGGCGGAGCGGGACGAGCTCCGGCGAATCGCCGCCGAATCGCCGGACGAGCGCCCGGGCGCCGAGCGCCGGGTGTTCGTCCCCATCTGGCGGCGGCCGTGGATGACCCTCAACGCCGACACGTACGGGGCGTCGGTCCTCGACCACCTCGGCCTGGTCAACGTCTTCGCCGATGCGGGCGATCGGTACCCGACCGTCGAGCTCGACGAGGTCGCCGGTCGCTGGCCCGACCTCGTCCTGCTCCCGTCCGAGCCCTACCCGTTCACGACCCGTCACGTCGAGCAGGTGGCCGGGTTGGGCGCGGACGTCAGGCTCGTGGACGGTCAGGATCTCTTCTGGTGGGGGGTCCGCACGGCCGGGGCTCTCGGCCGCCTGCGTCAGTCGATCGGTTCGTAGCCGACGAAGCGACCGCCCGCATCGCGCCGCAGCACGCGCACGTCGGCGACGGCGCCGAGCTCGAGCGGCCCGAGCACATGGGGGAACCGCGTCGCCTCGTCGAGGCCCGGGGGCGGCGCGGGGTCGGCCGCCTCCCAGCGGACCTCGGCGCTCAGCAGCCCCTCATCGAGCGTGAGGACCACCAGTTCGTTGTCAACTGCGGCATAGAAGCGGTTGGCCACCGCCAGCAGCACGTCATCGTCCCCGCTGCAGTGGACGAAGCCGTCGGCCGCGAACGTGTCGGGCAGGTACAGGTCGTCACCCTTCACCTCCTCCCACGCTCGCCGCGGGAGGAGGTGAAGGATCACGGCAGGCCGGCGCCCGGCACGCCCACCTCGGCCACCATCACGTGACCCTCGCGTTGCCCCGAAGCGACCGCCGGATCGGACGACGGGCACGTCATCATGAAGAGGTGACGGCGTTCCGGGCCGCCGAGCATGCAGGCGAAGCAGGGCTGGTCGGTCTCGACGACGTCGAGGACGTGACCTTCCTCGGCGACCAGGAAGCACTCCGGCGCCAGCGGGTTGGCGACCCAGATGTGGCCCTCGGCATCGAGGCAGATCCCGTCGGGAGGCCGCGCCCCGAGGTCCGCCCACAGCCGCCGGTTCGACAGAGTCCCGTCGGCGGCGATGTCGAAGGCGGTCAATCGCAGCCCGAGCGTCTCGGCGACGATCAGCGTCGAGCCGTCGGGCGTGATCACCGACCCGTTCGGGAACTTCAGGTCAGGTGCCGCCGCGTGCACCATGCCGTCGGGGTCGATGCGGGCCAGCGTGGCCTTCGGGGGCCCGGGGTCGGCGAGCGCGCCCTCGACCCCCTCCTCGTGGATGAACGTGTGGAGGTCGAACCCGAAGTTTCCCACGTACGCGCGGCCTGACGCGTCGACCACCATGTCGTTGCAGTCGAACGTGGCGATGCCCGACAGATCGGCGTGCTCGACGAGACCGTCCGCGTCGAGGCGCAGGACCTTCCGATCCCGCATGGAGACGACCAGCATGCGCCCGTCGGGCAACCACCCGAGGCCCGACGGGATCTGCTGCACCTCGACGACCTTCTCCACGTTTCCGTCGAGGTCCACGGCCTTCACGGCGTAGTCGAAGAAGTCCGAGAAGTAGAGCCGCCCGTCGTGCCATCGCGGACCCTCCCCGAAGTACAGACCCTCCAGCAGCAAGGTCGGCTTGCCTGCTTCTGCGGTCGCCATCCCGGCACCCCCAAGCGCTCGTGTCGCGTTCGTCCCCCGTCCTGGACCCTACAGGTGGCGCGCGGAGCGAACTCTCACTGACCCAGGGTGACCGCCCCCTACACTCCGCGGTCGGCTGCCGCGGTCAGGCGCGGCGGGCCGTGGGAGGGCGAGCATGTCACAGGTCGGAGGAACGGCGACCGGGTATCCCGACGATGAGGTCACGCCGACCGTCATCGACGCGTATTACTCGCTGCTCGCCGCAGGGTTGCACTTCAAAGATCTCCCCGAGGAGAAGCAGCACTTCACGAAGGTCCCCCTGGACGAGGCGCTGCGGATCCTGGCCGAGGACGACAGCAAGACGATCAGCCCGGCCGCGCGCTACCACGCGCTGCACCAACTCGTCCAGCCGCTCGAGGACGAGGGACTCGCGGGCAAGCGCGGCCTCCCCGGCTTCGGCGAGTCCCTCGTACCAGGGCGCGTCCAGCGCTATCAGGCCTACGCGGCGACGTTCGCCGTCGCCGACCAGCAGGACGACCTCGTCGCGCATATCCACGAGACCGAGGGCGAAGTCGACCGTACGGTGCTCGAACGGCTGTTGTCGCCGGCGGCGCGGATCGTTCTCGACGACAAGCGGGTCTGTACCGCCGATGTCGTCACCGCGCACACCACCAGCGGGACGGTCGAGAACACGCTGTGCCTGTACAGCCAGTTCGACTCGGCCGCAGGCTTCGAGACGCTCGTCGGCTGGCTCGACCCGACGTCGTGGCCCGCTCGCGGTCCGCTGCTGTTCAAGTCGGTCACGGTGGTCGACCCACCGGGGCGCACAGACGTGCCCGAGAAGGGGGCAAAGGGCTGGCGAGGCACGTACCTCGAGAAGGTGGAGCTGATCGGCCGCCCACTCGAGACCTACCTCAACTGCTCCTACTGGGAGCGGGGCGAGGTCGCCGCGCTGACCTACGAGCTGCACGAGAGCGTGGGCAGCGAGCTGACCGTCGACCGTGGCTACCTCTCCATCAACCCCAGCCCGGACGGCGGCGGCCATCAGGTGCGCGCGCTCAAGCTGGTGTCGTTCACGGACGGCGACGAGGCCGTCTACGAGTACATCATGTGCCCCATCTGGACGGACTGCGTCCAACAGGCGGCCGAGAGCCCGCTCGACCCCGGCCGAGCGGTCAAGGCGCCACCTCCGTCGGTGGGCGCCCCGGGGTCGCTGGATCCCGCAGAGCTCGGCCGGCGCTGGACAGAGTGTATGTCCGACGCGACGCCGGCCTACACCAACTTCGCCGTCGACGTCGCCCAGGAGCTCGTCGCGGGCAGCTACGACATGGACGACTACCGCCGGCACGGCATGTGGCTGTGGACCAACCTGGCCCGGGACTGGTCACGGGCCTGGGTGGGGATGCTCGGGGTGGCCGAGGAGGTCGCCCGGTTCGACCGGGGCGACCCCTCCGGAAGACCCGGCTCGTTGCCCCCGCTCATGGCGACCGTGATTCTCGGTGGCGTGGACGAGAAGGCAACGATCACCGTGGCCGACCTGGCGGGGATCGGCGGCAGCCGGCGCATCATCCCGGCGTCGGCCCTCGAGGTGAATCCTCAGGAAGTCGAGCCGGGCGCGACACTCCAAACCACCGGAGCTCCCGGCACCAAGGTCACGGTGACCGCTCGTATCACTGGCGTGCCGCCGGGCCTCTACGTCGGTGAGCTGTACGCCGGGGCTCTCACCGAGCCTGTTCTGCTGTATGTGTCGGACGCCGTCCGGTCGGGTGCCGCCGTCTGACCATGAGCATCGCCGACCCTCCCGACGTGGCTCCGGTGGCTGACACCACCAGCCTGCAGCGCCTGGATCGCTTGATCGAGCGGCTGCTGGACTCGGGTGAGAGCGCGGCGGCGGCCGGCGAATGGGACCGGGCGACCGAGACCGCACTCGACGTCCTCGCCGTCGACCCGACCAACGCGCGCGCCCAGCGGATCGTCGACAGCGCGCGAGAGCAGCAGCCACTGGCCGGGCAGCGGGCCCTCATCACACTCGTGTTCTCCGATCTCGTCGGCTCCACGCCGCTGGCCGATGCCGTCGAGCCCGAGACGATGCGCGACCTCTACCGGGCCTACCGCGAGGTGGCCCACAACGCCGTCGAGCGCTACGGCGGGCAGGTCATCCAGTTCCAGGGCGATGGGATCGTCGCCTGCTTCGGGCATCCCGAGGCTCACGAGGACGACGCCCGGAGGGCCGTCCTGGCCGGCCTCGCCCTGTGCCGCGCCACTCCCGTCGTCGCCCGGCAGCAGCACCTCGACGTGCAGGTCCGCGTGGGTGTCCACACCGGCATGGCCGTGGTCGCCAACTTCGGCCCCGCGTCGGTGGGGGAGCGCGGCACCATCGTCGGCACCCCGCCCAACGTGGCCGCCCGTCTGCAGACCGTCGCGGCGCCAGGCACGCTCGTCGTCAGCGACGTCACCCACCACATCATCGAGGCCGACTTCGAGACGACGTCGCTCGGCCTGCGGGAGCTCAAGGGCATCGCGCGGCCGATCGAGGTCTTCACCGTCGGGGTGTCGCGCCACCCGACGTCCCGCCTCGAGGCCGCCCGCTTCCACCGCACCCCGCTCGTCGGGCGGGACGAGGTGAGGGCACGGCTGGTCGCCGCTTGGGCGTCCGTGACGGAGCAGCCTGATGTCGCCACGCCCGGGTTCCTCGTGCGCGGTGACGCCGGTGTCGGCAAGTCGCGCCTGGTGGCCGACCTGCGCCGGCGGGTCGAGGAGGCGGGGGGCGGCATCCTGGAGACGGGCTGCTCCGCCTACCACAGCCGTGTCGTCTTCTGGCCGGCGGCGCGCATGATCGAGCGGGAGCTCGAGCTGACCCAAGACGACGACAAGACAGCGCGTCTCGACGCCCTGCGCGAATCGCTCAGCCTCCGCAACCTCGACGATTCCGTGCTGGCGTTGCTGGCGCCGCTCCTCGGGATCGGGCCCGTCGACGAGTTGCCCCTGCCCGAGATCAGCGCGCCGGCGCTGCGGCACCAGCAGATCGAGCTCATGCTCGAGTGGCTCCGCCGGCTGGCCGCCGCGCAGCCGCGCCTGCTGCTGGTCGAGGACCTCCAGTGGTCGGACCCGTCGACGGCCGAGCTGCTGGGCCGCATCGCAGCCGATCCGCCGCCGGGGGCGTTGGTCGTCCTCACCTCGCGGAGCGAGCCGGCCGAGGAGTGGCGCCACGCCTTGGTCGACATCCCGCTCGGACGCCTGACCGATGAGGACGCGCGCCTGCTCGTCGACAGCCTGTCCGACGGCACGGTGACCACCGAGCAGCGCGACGCCATCGTCGGTCGGGGCGAGGGCATGCCGCTGTTCCTCGAGGAGCTGACGGTCGCCGCGCTCACCGCCGCGGGTGGCACCCTGCCGATCCGGCTGAACGAGCTCTTCACCAGCCGGCTCAAGGCTCCCGGCGTGGACCTGCGCCTGGCGCAGATGGCGGCGACGATCGGCGCCTCGTTCGAGGTCGATCTCCTGGGGCTGGTGGCCGGCGAGGGGTATGACGTCGAAGGGGGCTTGCGCCGCATGCAGAAGGTCGGCCTGGTCGAGCCCGCCATCGACGAGGACGAGTCGGTGCTGCGGTTCCGGCACATGCTCCTGCGGGACGCCGCCTACGAGACCCAGGTGCTCGACACCCGGCGGGACAACCATGCCCGGGTCGCAGCCGCGATGGCCAGCCGACCGTCGGCCACCGAGGCGCCACCCGCGGTCATCGCCCACCACCTCGACCGGTCGGGCGCTCACCGCGAGGCCATCGGCCAGTACTTCGTGGCCGCCGACCAGGCCAACAAGTCGGGCGCCAACGCCGAGGCCCTGGAGCTGGTGGGGCGGGCGTTGGAGCTCTGCCTGGCCCTCCCGGCCGGTCTCGATCGCGATGTCACCGAACTCGGGCTGCGGCTCCTGCGGGTGCTGTGTGCCAGTTCGCTCAAGGGCTACGGGGCCGAGGAGGTGGGCGAGGACACGCTCGCCGTCGAGGAGCTGTGCCGGTCGATCCCGCCCAGCGCGCTGACCGTCACCGCACTCATCGTCGTGTGGAGCTTCGCGTTCACGAAGGGCGAGCTCCCGCGGGCCGCCGCCCTCGTGGAGGTGATCACGCAACTGGTCGCCGAGCCCGAGCTGGCCGCCCTCCGGCCGGACGTCGCCTCGATGGCGGGCTACCAGGCCTTCTACGAGGGCCGTCTGGTCGAGGCCAGGGAACTGCTCGAAGAGGCGATCGCGGCACAGGGCGACCCCCTGCCCACGTGGCCGCTGCCCAACGACCCGCTCGTCGCCTCGATGATCGGCCTGGCCTGCGTGTCCGCTCTCGAGGGCGACCGAGAGCAGGCCGAGCGCTGGGAGCGCACGGCCATCGAACGGGCCGAGGCGCAACCGTTCCCGCGGGGCGCCTGGAGCCTGGGCTTCGCCCGGGTGTACGGCGCGTGGATGCGCACGGTGACCGCAGATCCGGAGGGCGCGCACCGCCTTGGCCAGGCGACGGCCGAGGTGGGGCAGGCCCACGGCTTCCCGTACTTCATCGGGCTCGGCGGGGTCTACATGGACCCGTCGACCCCGGCCGCGCCGGCTGATCGCGACCGCGCGAACGAGCGTCTCGCCCTGCTGCAGGCCATGGGCCACCGCTCGATGTGGGCGATCATGGAGGCGAGCCAGGCCCGCGCCAACGGCCACCACGGCCGGGTCGAGGAGGCCATGGCGGGGTTCGACGCCGCGGAGGAGTGCATCGAGCGATCCTGCGAGAACGTCAGCCTTCCCTGGGTGCTGCTGGCCCGGGCCGAGGTCGCGGCGCTCAACCCGACTGCCGGGGTCGACCAGGCGGCCCCTGCGCTCGAGCGCGCCTACGGGGTGGCCGTGGAACAGGGTGCGCACCTCTACGCCTTGCGCGCTGCCGTCGGACTCGCCGAGCTGCCCGAGGATCTACGCCCAGCCGGCTGGCGTGAGCGGTTGGTGACCGCGCTGGTCGAGGATCCCGGCGGCATCCACCTACCCGGACGTCGTGCGGGCGGACGAGCTGCTGGCATCAGGGTGAGTCCGCACGGCGGGCGCCCCCGGGTGGTCATCCTCGGGGGTGGCATGGGAGCGCTGGCTGCCGCGCTGGAGCTGACCGACGGAGACTGGCGGTCGCGCCTCGACTCCGTCACCGTCTACCAGCGCGGGTGGCGCCTCGGTGGGAAGGGCGCGAGCAGCCGCGGCGTCCATGGGCGCATCGAGGAGCACGGCTTGCACGTTCTGCTCGGCTACTACGATCAGACCTTCCGTCTCATGCGCGGCTGCTACGACGAGCTCGACCGCGCCCGCACGGACCCGTCGTGCCCCATCCGGACGTGGGACGACGCCGTACGCCCGTCGCACGACGTGGGCGTGATGGACCGGAACGGAGGGACGTGGGAGCCCTGGGTCGCCACCTTCGCGCCCAACGCGGCCCGTCCCGGTGACCTGGTCGCCCCCGGGCCGCTCTCGGTGCCCGAACTCGTGGCCCGCTCGCTGCAGCTCCTCATCGACTTCAACCGGTCCCTCGATGACGCGGCGCCGGCCGGGCTGGTGGAGCTCTCCGCTTCTTCCCGGCCCCGTCCGGCGCCTGCGGCCGGCGGTCTGGACGGGCTGACCACCGCGCTCCGCGGCGCCAGCCTCGCCGCGCTCGCCGCCCTCGTGAAAGTGACGGACGTGCCCGGTGCCGCCGCCGCCCAGGCGCAGGGCGCGCTCGGGCCGGTCGTGCGGGCCGTCCGCGACGGTGCGCTCGACGCGCTGCGCCGCCGCGCCGACGGCCGGCGCACGTTCGCGCTCGTCGATCTCGTGCTCACCAACCTGCGGGGCATCGCCGCTGACGGCCTCCTCACCGCCGAGGGCGGGCTGTCGGCCATCGACGACCAGGACTACCGCGACTGGCTGGCCGCCCACGGCGCAGCACCCGAGACGCTCGAGTCCCCGCTGATCCGCGGTCTCTATGACCTCGTGTTCGCCTACGAGGACGGCGATGCGCAACGGCCGCGTTTCAGCGCGGGCATCGGCCTGCAGCTCGCGACCCGCATGTTCCTCGACTACAAGGGCGCCATCTTCTGGCACATGCAGGCCGGGATGGGAGAGGTGATCTTCGCTCCGATCTACGAGGTGCTGCAGCGCCGAGGGGTGCGCTTCCGCTTCTTCCATCGCGTCGATCGCCTCGGTCTCAGCGAGGACGGCCGGCGGATCGACAACGTCCACCTGACGCGGCAGGCCGACCTCTCGGACGGCGGCGAGGACTACGAGCCGCTGGTGAGGGTGAAGGGCCTTCCCTGCTGGCCGGTGGCCCCGTTGGCCGCGCAGCTCGGTCACTTGCGGGAGCCGGCCGCGACACTGGAGTCCCATGGCGGCAGTTCAGGTGCGGCCATAACGCTGCGCGAAGGCCGCGACTTCGACGCCGTCGTGTTCGGGCTCTCCGTGGGCATGGTGCCGCTGGTGGCCGGCGACCTGATGGCCCGGCTCCCGCGCTGGCGCGCCATGGCCGAGGCGCTGGGGACCGTGTCCACCCAGTCCTTCCAAGTCTGGCTGCGGGAGGACCAGCGGGCGCTTGGCTGGCGGGGACCGGACCGGGTGACGGTCAGCGGCTACGTCGAGCCCTTCGACACGTGGGCCTCGATGGGCCACCTGGTCGACCGGGAGGACTGGCCGGTCACCGGGCGCCCGGGCGCGATCGCCTACTTCTGCAATGCGCTGGCCGGAGCGCCGGTGACGGATCGGACGGAGGCGGCGGGGCACGAGCGCGAGGTCGCGGACCGGGCCGTCACGTTCCTCCGGCGCGACCTGCCCGTGCTCCTCCCCGGCACGCGGGATCCGAGCTCCGGTGACTTCCGCTGGGGCCTCCTCTGCGACGGTACGCCGCCGTCCGGAGAGGCGGCCGGACCCCACGCGTTCGCGTCCCAGTACTGGCGGGCCAACACCGATCCTTCCGACCGCTACGTGCAGTCGCTGCCCGGCACGGACCGCTACCGCCTCGCCCCCGGTGACAGCGGCGTCGGCAACCTGTACCTGGCCGGCGACTGGACCGACTGCGGGCTGAACGCGGGCTGCGTCGAGGCGGCGGCGCGCTCGGGCGTGCAGGCGGCGCAGGCGATAGCGGCGAGGATGGTGCCTAGCTATGGATGATGACCGCCGCTCACCGATCGATGACCTCGCCGCGATGTTCCCCGGCCTCGACACCGCGGCCGCGTCGCGGATGGTGGCCGAGGTGCAACGGCTCGGCCTCGACACCGCCAAGGTCGTGATCGACCGCTTCAGCGAGATGGCCGGGCGCTGGCCGTCGGGACCATCGGGATCGACGGCATCGACGGCAGCGCCGACACCGCCGGGGTCGCCGACATCGCCGGCAGCGTCCGCCGGGGTCGCGATGGCACCGGCCCTGGCCCCGGGTCCGCAGCGCCAGCTGCAGGCCGACGCCGAGCGGGCGGTCGATGCCTACCTCAACGTGGTGCGGCGGCTGTACGACGTAGTCGCCGGGTTGACGGGCCCGCCGGGGACCACCACGGTCGGCGTGGGTTCCGAACCCCTCCGGCTCCCGCCGGCGTCACCGGGCGGTACGACGAGCGTGTACGTGTGGCTGCACAACACCACGCCGGCGGCCGTCTCGACCCTCGTGCCCCGTGCTGCCGTCCTGGTCGATCACCAGGGCCACCAGCTGCCAGGCGAGGCCCTGAGCTTCGACCCCGGTGCCGTCGACCAGCTCGACGCCGGTGGCAGCCGGCAGCTCCTGGCCACGCTCCGCGTCCCGGCGGACGCCACCCCGGGCACATACCACGGTCTCCTTCTCGTCGAGCACCTGCCGGCGCTGGCCCTCCACGTGATCGCCGAGGTCCGGCCGGCTGCGGCAGCCCCCGATGGTCGTTGACGCCCCGTCTGTGGTCGAGGAGGCGCTGGCGCGCTGACGGCGCACTCGTGGCGCCCCGTCTGGCGGCGCTGGTGCCCGAGGGTGCATCGCCGGCCTACCTGGTCGAGCCGATGGTCGAGTACCCCAGCCGGGGCGGCAAGTCCCTGCGCCCCGCGCTCTGCCTGGCCGCCTGCGAGGCGTTCGGCGGGGCGGTCGAGGACGCATTGGCGTCCGCCGTCGCCCTGGAGGCGCTGCACAACGCCTTCCTCGTCCACGACGACATCGAGGACGCCAGCGAGTTGCGCCGCGGGCAGCCCACGCTGCACCGCCGGTACGGCACCGCGCTCGTGCTCAACGCCGGGGACGGCCTGACGCTGCTGGCACTCGCCGCGTTGCGCGACAACATCGGCCGGCTGGGCCCGCGAATGGCCGAGCGGGTGATGGCGGAGTTCGAGTTCATGGGCGCCCAGACCGTCGACGGCCAGGCCCTCGAGCTCGGCTGGCGCCAGGACAACCGCCTCGACCTCGGTCCGACCGACTACCTCGAGCTCATCATGAAGAAGACCTGCTGGTACACGACGATCCTGCCGCTGCGGGTCGGGGCGCTGATCGGGTCGTGGGGCACGGCCGACCTGCAGGTCATGATCGACTTCGGCTTCAACCTGGGCGCGGCCTTCCAGATCCGCGACGACATCCTCAACCTGCTGCCTGACGCCGGCCACTACGGCAAGGAGGAGCTGGGGGATCTGCGGGAGGGCAAGCGCACGCTCGTGCTCATCCACCTGCTGGCCGCCGCGGAACCAGCGGAACGGGCGTGGATCGAGGACTACCTGGCCCAGCCGCTCGAGGCGCGGACGATGGACGACGCGGCGCGGCTCCACCGGCTCATGCTCGGGCACGGGAGCATTCCGTTCGCGGCCGAGTTCGCGCGTGGGCATGGCCGCTGATGCCGAGCGCACGTTCGAGCGTGCGTTCGCGGGGCTCTCCGACGGGCCGGCGCGCCGGTTCATCCGTCAGCTCATCCCGTACATGGTCGAGCGCGCCGCCTGACCGCCTGACCCGCTCAACGTGCGACGGTCAGGCGGTCTCGATGCCGGCGGCCGCCTCCAACCCGAGCAACTCGATCGCCGACTCGCGCATTTTGAACTTCTGAACCTTGCCGGTCACCGTCATCGGGAACTCGTCCGTCACGTGCACGTACCGCGGCACCTTGAAGTGGGCGATGCGACCCTGGCAGAACGCGCGCGACGTCGTCCGCCGAGAGCGCGGTCGTACCGTCGCGCACCTTGACCCAGGCCATGATCTCCTCGCCGTACTTGGCGTCGGGCACGCCGATCACCTGGACGTCGACGATGTCCGGGTGCGTGTAGAGGAACTCTTCGATCTCGCGGGGTAGACGTTCTCGCCGCCCCTGATGATCATGTCCTTGATGCGGCCGACGATGTTGAGATAGCCCTCGTCGTCCATGGTCGCCAGATCACCGGTGTGCATCCAGCCGGCGCGGTCGATGGACTCCGTCGTGCGCTCGGGATCCTCCCAGTAGCCGAGCATCACGGAGTAGCCGCGAGTGCACAGCTCGCCGGACTCACCGCGATCGACGATGCGACCGGTCAGCGGATCGACGACCTTGATCTCGACGTGCGGGTGGACCCGACCGACGCTTCCGACCCGCTTGTCCAGGGCATCGTCCGCGTCGGTCTGGGTGGACACGGGCGAGGTCTCCGTCATGCCGTAGCAGATGGTGACCTCCTCCATGTGCATAGCGGACACGCACTGCTTCATGACCTCGACGGGGCAGGGCGAGCCGGCCATGATCCCCGTGCGGAGGCTGGACAGATCGAATCGGGTGAAGTCCGGATGGGCCAGCTCGGCGATGAACATCGTCGGCACGCCGTACAGCGACGTGCAGCGCTCCTCCTCGACCGTGCGGAGCGTGGCCTCGGGATCGAACGCGGGCGCCGGGATGACCATCGCCGCGCCGTGCGTCGTGCAGGCCAGGTTCCCAAGAACCATGCCGAAGCAGTGGTAGAAGGGCACGGGGATGCAGACGCGGTCCCGCTCGTCGTAGCGGCAGCCCTCGCCGATGAACCACCCGTTGTTGAGGATGTTGTGGTGGGAGAGCGTGGCGCCCTTCGGGAAGCCGGTGGTGCCGCTCGTGTACTGGATGTTGATGGGGTCGTCGAACTGCAGGCCGGCCGACCGGTCGCGGAGCTCTTCGTCGCCGACGGTCGCCGCGCCGGCCAGCAGCTCGTCCCAGTCCGGGGTGTCGAGGAACACCACGTGCTGCAGCGCCGGCAGGTCCGGACCTACCTCAGCCACCATCGCCCTGTAGTCGCTGGTCCTGAAGTCGGTGGCGGCGACGAGGAGCCGGCATCCCGACTGCCGCAGCGCGTAGGCCACCTCGTGCGTCCGGTAGGCGGGGTTGAGGTTGACGAGGATGGCGCCCATCCGCGCCGTCGCGTACTGCACCGCGACCCACTCGGCGTTGTTCGGGCTCCAGATGCCCACCCGGTCCCCGGTCTCGATCCCAGCGGCCATGAGCGCCCGTGCCAGCTCGTCGACCGCGGAATCGAGCCGCGCGTAGGTGAGCCGGACGCCCTGGAAAGGGACGACGAGCGCCTCCCGGTCCGGGAAGCGGGCAGCCGTCGCGGCGAGGTTGTCGCCGACAGTCTGGCCGATCAGGCTGACATCGGACGCCCCGTGCGCGTAGGACTGCATGCGGTCGGCCATGGAACCCCCAGGTCGTGCCCCGGCAACTGTATGACCACCGGCGGTACTGTGCGGACGTGACCACCAGCGTCCTCGAGCTCGATCTCCCGTCCATCTCGGACACGTCCGACCGGGAGGCGGCCCGGGCCTTTCTCAACGAGCACCGGGCCACCACCTGGGTCGTGCGCAACGAGTTCGGCTTCGTCCTCACGCGCTACGAGGACTGCGTGGCCGTGCTGCGCGAGCGCCGGTTCTTCTCCGCCGCCGGCCTGGTGGCCCAGCTCGAGGGGATCACTGATCCCGAGTTCATGCGCCGCGGCAACGAGCGGCCGTCCATCCTCAGCACGGAGGGCGAGGACCACAGCCGGCTCCGGCGCCTGGTCGCTCCGGCGTTCACCCCGAAGGCCGCCGACCGGTTGCGGCCGTTCATGCGCGAGGTCGTCAACGAGCTGGTCGACGCCTTCGCAGCGCAGGGCCACTGCGACCTGGTGGCCGACGTCTGCGAGCCGTACCCCATCCCGATCATCTGCGAGCTCCTGGGCGCGCCCAAGGAGGACTGGAAGCGCTTCAGCGTGTGGGCCTCCGATCTGTTGCGGGTCTTCAACGGCAACCTCCGCGAGGACGCCCCCATCATCATGAGGACCCAGGACGAGCTGGACGAGTACGTCAGCGCGCTGATCGAGGAACGGCGCCACCGCCCGGCCGACGACCTGCTCACCGCCCTCATCGCGGCCGAGGAGGAAGGCGACCGGCTGAACCACGCCGAGCTGGTGTCGATGGTCGAGGCGGTGATCGTCGGTGGCACCGACACCACCCGCAATCAACTGGGGTGCACGGTCGCGCTGTTCGCCCGCCATCCGGACCAGTGGGCGCTCCTGGGGGAGAAGCCGGACCTGGCGACGCGGGCGGTCGAGGAGTCGATGCGCTACATGGGCGCCATCCGCGGGACGGCGCGCTACGCGTCGGAGGACATCGTGTACCGGGACGTGCTCTTCCCGGCGGGCACGTTCGTGTTCCCGAGCTTCGCGGCGGCCAACTTCGACCCCGGCGTGTTCGACGAACCAGAAACCTTCGACATCACGAAGCCGTCGGCCGGGGCGCCGCAGCTCACGTTCGGCAGCGGCATCCACTACTGCCTCGGCGCTTCCCTGGCCCGGGCCGAGCTGCAGGAGGCACTGCCCATCCTGGCCCGGCGCCTCCGTGATCTGGCCGTCGACGGCGAGGTCACGTGGAAGCCGGACACCTTCGGCATCTGGGGCCCGCAGCACCTGCCGCTGCGCTTCACCCCGGAGCCGTAGCGGGCCCCGCTCAGGACGAGCGGACCGGCATCTCCTCGGACTCGGCCTCGATCTCGCCTCCGACATCACAGCCCGTGGCGGGGCCGAGAGCGGGCGGGGGGATTGCCGCGCTGACGATGCGGATCGCCGTGGCCTGGGCCCGGGCCATCGTCTCCTGGTGGTATCGCTCGGCGTCGGCGGCCATCCGCAACGCCTCCGCCTCCCGCTCGGCCTCCATGAGCAGCAAGGTCTGACGGAGCTCGGCGCGGCGCAGGCGGGCCTGGTGCTCCGCCTCGGCCCGCAGGGCGTCGGCGAGGATGACGCCGCGCTCCTCGGCCAGGCGCGCCTCCGTCCGCTGCTCGGCCGCGGCGCGTGCCGCCATGGCCTCGTTCAGCTCGCGGGGCAGCTCGACCCGCACGAGGTCCACCCGTGTCGCGCACGCTCCCCACGTCTCGGCCACCTCGGCCACGCTGCGAAGCAGGACCTGACCGATGCGGTCGATCCCGGCCAGCGCAGCCTCGAGGGTCTGCTCCCGGATGAGGCCCCGCAGGTGGGTCTCCACCAGCCGGCTCAGCGCCACCGGGAAGTCCGAGATGTCGTACAGGTAGCGCCGGGGATCCGTGCAGGCATAGAACACCGCCACCTCGAGGGTGATCGCGATGTCGTCGGCGGTCATCGCGTCGACGGTGACGTCCTGGACGATCTCCCGCTGGTCGACGATGTGGACGACGTCCAGGAAGCGCCACGTGAGTGTGAGTCCCGGCCCGGCGGTCCGGCGGTAGCGCCCGAACCGCTCGATGACCGCCCGGTGCTCCGCGCGCACGACCCTGAGGCCGCTGGCCAGCCAGGCCAGGACGACCACGAGCGCGAGCGCCGCGCCGAGCATGAGTGCGAGAGCCATGGTGATGGCACTCCTTCCGCCGTGTTGTGCGAGGAGGGCCATGTCCGCCGGCCGCCCCTCGACGCTGCTGCCGGGTGTCCGCGCACCCTGCAGACCGGACGGTAGCGAACTCCGGCCCCGCCGGAGGTCACAGGGACCAGTCCCGAGCCGGGCCGCGGACGTTTGCCCAGGTCGGCGAGCACGCTCGATGCCGCGCCGACCACCGGCAGCGACGGTCAGCTGCGCCCGAGGGCGGTCGCGAACCGGGTCAAGGCGTCCCTGTCGAAGGGCGTCCGCAGCGCCAGGTTGACCTGATCGGCGCCCGCGTCGACGTACTCCGAGACCCGTTCCAGCACCTGCTCGTCGGACCCCATGAGGACGCCGGGACGCACGAATTCGGCCAGCCCGCCGAACTGCTGGCGCAGGCTGTCGTCGTCCCACGCCAGGCCCAGGTTGACCGCCACCCGGATCTCGGCCGGGTCCCGGCCGACGTCGGCGCAGTGGGCGTGGAGCACGTCGCGTTTGCGGGCGAAGGTGTCCGGCCCCACGAAGGGGACGTTCCACCCGTCGGCCCACTGGGCGGCGATGCGGAGCGTCCGCCGCTCACCCGAGCCGCCGATCCAGATCGGCAGCTCGGCCTGCACGGGCTTCGGCTCGCAACGGGCCTCGTGAAGCTGGAACCACTGGCCCTCGAACGTGGTGACCTCGTCGCGCAACAGCCCCCGAACGCACTGGATCGCCTCCTCCAGTTGGTCCATCCGGACCCGTACCGGCGGGAACGGGATGCCGTAGGCGTCGTACTCGATCTGGCTCCACCCGGCGCCGAGACCGAGGTCGGCCCGGCCGCCCGAGAGGTGATCGATGGTGCAGATGGCGTTGGCCAGCACGGCGGGATGGCGGTAGCCGACGCTGTAGACGAGCGAGCCGCAGCGGACGCGCTCGGTGTCGCACGCCAGCGCGGCGTGCATCGCCACCGCTTCCAGGCTGTTGGCCCCGTCGCCGAGGGTGGCCGAATAGAAGTGGTCCCAGATCGAGATCCAGTCGAAGCCCAGGCTCTCGATGTGCCGCCACAGGCCGCGCAGCTCCTCCGTGGTGGTGTTCTGCAGGCCGGCGTGCACCCCGTATGCCGTCATGACGCGGGACCGTACACGGGCTGGATTGACGGCCCGCCGGACGGGCGGTGACACTCTGGCCCATGCCCAGAGCAGCACTCCCGAACGGGATCGAGATCGAGTACGACACCTTCGGGTCCGCCGACGATCCTGCCCTCCTCCTCGTCATGGGGTTCACCGCTCAGATGATCAGCTGGGACGAGGGGTTCTGCCGGCTTCTGGCCGACGGTGGGCGCTACGTCATCCGCTTCGACAACCGGGACAGCGGGCTGTCGACCACGCTCGACGGCGTGGAGGTCGACCTCGGCCAGGTCATGACGGCAGCGATGGCCGATCAACCCTTGCCCGAGGTGCCCTACACGCTGTCCGACATGGCGGCGGACGCCGTGGGACTGCTCGACCACCTCGGCATCGAGCGCGCCCACGTAGTCGGCGCGTCGATGGGCGGGATGATCGCCCAGACGGTGGCCATCGAGCACCCGACCCGCGTCGCCTCGCTCATCTCGGTCATGTCGATGACCGGCGAGCTGGAGTACGGCCAGGCGACGCCCGAGGCCATGACCGTGCTCGTGACCCCGCCGCCGCCCGACCGCGACGGCGTCGTCGCCTCGGCCGCCGGGAGCGCGGTGTGGTCGTCGCGCCGGTGGTTCGACCTGGCGCGGGCCCAGGAGAAGCTACGGCCGCAGCTACGACCGCCGCTTCTACCCGGAGGGCGCGCCGCGGCAGCTCGCCGCCATCTACGCGTCCGGCCCTCGGACCGACACCCTCCCGACCATCACCGCGCCGACCCTGGTCATCCACGGTCTCGACGACACCCTGATCACCCCCGGCGGCGGCGAGCGCACCGCCGAGCTCGTCCCGGGCGCCAGCCTGCTCATGGTGGCCGACATGGGTCATGACCTGCCGGTGCCGCTGTGGCCGCTGCTGACCGGCGCCATCCTCGGCTTCACCGGCCACCGCCACTGCGACCGGCGGCGGCGGCCGGGCCGGGGACGAGTCGGCCATGGTCGCCGGCGTCGACTGAACGGCGGGCACGATGGCAGGGCCACTGCAGGGCGTCCGCATCATCGAGTTGGCCGGCATCGGCCCCGGGCCCTTCGCCGCCATGATGCTCGCCGACATGGGAGCCGAGGTCATCCGGGTCGAGCGGGCGCAGGCCGTGCCCGCCGCCCCGCCCGAGCGGCCGGCGTGGGACGTCCTCCAGCGGGGTCGTCGCAACCTGGCCCTCGACCTGAAGAACCCCGACGCCGTCGAGACCGTGCTCGCCCTGGTCGAGAAGGCCGACGCCCTGCTCGAGGGCTTCCGGCCGGGCGTGATGGAGCGGCTCGGGCTGGGTCCGGACGTCTGCCTGGCCCGCAACCCCCGGCTGGTGTTCGGGCGCATGACCGGGTGGGGGCAGGAGGGGCCGTACGCGCTCGGCCGCCGGTCACGACATCAACTACATCTCGCTGGCGGGCGCCCTCGCCCACTTCGGTCGCCATGGCGAGCCGCCGACGCCACCGCTCAACATGGTCGGCGACTTCGGCGGGGGCGGCATGCTGCTCGCCTACGGCGTGGTGTGCGCCCTCCTGGAGGCGCAGCGCAGCGGTCAGGGTCAGGTGGTCGACGCCGCCATGGTCGACGGCTCGGCCGTGCTGATGACCATGTTCTGGGCCATGCGGAGCATCGGGCTGTTCGACGAGGACCGGCGGGGGGAGAACCTGCTGGACACCGGCGCCCACTTCTACGACGTGTACCGCTGCAAGGACGGCGGCTACGTCTCGATCGGCTCGATCGAGCCGCAGTTCTACGCCGAGCTGCTGCGGCTCACCGGGCTCGACGGGCGATCCCGAGTTCGCGCCGCAGATGGATCGGGCGCTCTGGCCCGTGCTCAAGTCCCGGCTCGACGCAGGTGTTCCGGACGAAGACACGTGACGAGTGGTGCGAGCTCATGGAGGGGACCGACGTGTGCTTCGCGCCGGTCCTGACCATGAGCGAGGCCGCCGAGCACCCGCACAACGTGGAGCGCAAGACGTTCGTCGAGGTCGCGGGGAGTGGCGCAGCCCGCACCTGCCCCACGCTTCAGCCGGACCGTCCCCGAGATCGGCGGCCCGCCCGCGCATCCCGGTCAGCACACCCGCGAGGTCCTGCTCGACTGGGGGTTGGACGAGGCGCGCGTCGACCACCTCCTCGAGTCCGGAGCGGCGCGCTAGCCGTGGGCACCCTGGTCTGCTTCCACGCGCATCCGGACGACGAGACCACCTCGACCGGCGGGCACCATCGCCAAGGCGAAGGCCGAAGGTCACCGGGTCGTGCTCGTGGTGGCCACGAACGGCGACCACGGCGAGGTCCCGGACGATCTGGCTCCCGGACGAGACGCTGGTCGAGCGGCGCCGCGACGGAGACGGCGGCGTCGGCCGCCGTGCTCGGCATCGACCGGATCGTCTGGCTGGGGTACGCGGACTCGGGCATGACGGGCTGGGACCAGAACGCCGACCCGGACTCGTTCATGCAGGCCGATGTCGACGAGGCCGCGGGCCGGCTGGCCGAGGTCCTCCGGCGAAGAGCAGGCCGACGTGCTCACCACCTACGACTGGCACGGCAACTACGGCCATCCCGACCACATCAAGGTGCACCACGTCGGCCACCGGGCGGCCGAGCTGGCGGCGACGCCGCGCGTGCTGGAAGCGACCATGAACCGGGATCACTTCGTCCGGCTCATCGCCATGGCCAAGGAGCAGGGCATGTCGATGGACGTCGACGGCGAGGAGTTCGATCCCGGCGGCCCCGGCGGACGACGGCAACCCGTTGGGCATGACCGAGGCCGAGATCACGTGGTCGGTCGACGTCTCGCCCTACCTCGCCCAGAAGCGCGCCGCCATGGCGGCCCACCGCAGCCAGGTCACCGACATCGGCTTCTTCCTGGAGATGCCCGAGGAGGTGTTCGCCATGACCTTCGGCACCGAGTGGTACATCGAGCCGGGCGTAGAGGCGACCGGTCCCCGGCCGGGCGGGCCGTTCTCCTGAGCGCCCCGCCCGCTGAGCCGGCCGAGTCGGCCGAGTCCGGCGTCCGGCTGTACCTCGTCCGCCACGGCCGCGCCGCCGCGGGCTGGGACGACGATCCCGATCCGCCGCTCGACGACTGGGGCCGGCAGCAGGCCGAGCAGGTCGCGGACGAGCTCGACGCGCGGTCCCCGGCGGCGCGCCGGTCGTGTCGAGCCCGCTGCGCCGTTGCCGCGAGACGGCGGCGCCGCTCGCCGCCCGCTGGGGCACCGAGGTGCGGATCGAGGCCGGCGTGGCCGAGATCCCGTCGCCGGAAGGCGTGCCGATGGGGGAGCGGGTGCCCTGGCTCCGGGAGGCCATGGCCGGGCGTTGGGCCGACCTGGGTCCGCGCTACGTGGCCTACCGCGACGGCGTGGTCGGCTTCCTCCTGGGTCGCACGGCGACGACGGTCGTGGTGTCCCACTTCGTCGCCATCAACGCCGCCATCGGGGCGGCGACGGGCGACGACCGGCTGCTGCTGCGCGCCCTCGACAACTGCTCGATCACGATCGTCGACGTCGTCGACGGTCGGCTGCACGTGGTCGAAGGCGGGCACGAAGCCGACACGCTCATCCGCTGACGGCCAGGATGGGGGCGTGAGCGCCCGAGCGTGGAGCCAGGACGACGTCGCCCAGCGACTGCGGTTCGGTTCGGGCGCGCTGGCCGACCTGCCGACGCTGCTGCGAGAGCTCGGCCTGCGACGGGTGGTGCTCATCACGAGCTCCGGCCGCGCCGCGTGCTGACGACGGCGCGCGCCTGGTCCGTCTCGCCGGGCGGGCCCTGGCGTCCACGTTCGCCGGTGTGGAACCGCACCTGCCCGTCGACTCCGTTCGTTCCGCCCACACGGCCGTCCAGGGAGGGGGTGCCGACGGGATCGTGACCTTCGGCGGCGGCGCGGTGGTCGACTGCGGCAAGGCCGTCGCCTTCTTCACCGAACAGCAGGCGGGTGTGCCGGGGCGCAGCGTGCTCGACCGGCCCGCGCTCGTCCATGTCGCCGTTGCCGACGACGTACTCGCCGAGCGTGCTGTCGGGCGAGTTCACCATGACGGACCTCCACACCCGCACGAAGGGTCGGGCCGGCAGCCCCACCTGCGCGCCGAGCGCCGTCGTGTTCGATCCTGATCTGACGGCCGACCTCGGGCCGGCCACGGTCGCCGGGACCGGTATGGACGCGCTCGCCGCAGCCATCGAGGGGGTCCGGCGTCCCGTTGGCGCCGAGGCCGAGGTGCTGGCCATGACGGCCGCTCCCCGCATCGCCGGCGTCCTACCACTCGTCGTGGACGCGCCCGACGATGACGTCCTGCGGGCGGACCTGATGGAGAGCGCGGCGCTGGCCGCCCGGGTGCTGCAGCGAACCGGGCCCGGCCCGCACCAGATCGTGACCCAACTGGTCGGGGGTCGGACGGGCGCGCCTCACGGGGTGATCTCGGCGATGCTCCTGCCCCACACCGTGGCCCGGACCGGCGGGCCGGGGATGGACCAACTGGCCCAGGCGATCGGGGCCATGGGCGCGGACGACCTCGCGGCGACGGTCTCGGAGCTGGTGGAGCGCCTGGGCCTGCCGTCGCGCCTGGCCACGCTCGGCGTCGAGCAGTCCGACATCGACGCCGTCGCCCGCCTCTCCCAGGCCCTCCAACCCGCCATCTCCTGGGACGAGGACACCGTCGCGGAGGTCCTGTCGGCCGCGCTGTGAGCCCGGCGGCTGTCCCGGTTTGTCGCCTCGAGTGAGAGTTCTGAGCCGATCGCGCTGCGAACAGCGCGAAATTCCTCCGACTTCCCTCGGCGGGCGCGCACACGACCGGGGAACTGCGACTTTCGAGTGTGCTCCGGGTGGGGTGGTCTCGCTACGGTCGCAGGCGTGACGATCATCAAGATCAACGCCATCACCGTTCCCCCCGAATCGGGCGACGAGCTCGGCCGGCGGTTCGCAGCCCGGGCCGGGGCCGTCGACACGCAGGACGGGTTCGAGGGCTTCGAGCTCCTCCGCCCCACCGACGACCGCACCACCTGGCTGGTCGTCACCCGCTGGCGGGACGAGGCCGCTTTCGATGCGTGGGTTGCCTCACCGGCATTCGGTCACGGCCACCAAGGCCCGGCCGCGCACCCGCCGGCCGAGGGCAGCGCCAGAGGGCGAGGCCGAGGAGCGGCCCAAACCGCTGGCGATGACGTCGGAGCTGTGGTCGTACGAACCCGCGCACCAGGCACCGCCCCGGTAGTCTCAGCGCCCGGACACGGTCGACGCCGTCCAGGCCCATTCGACGCAAACGGGGAGAGAGGGAGCTCGACGTGAAGCGGATGCTGCCGGTGACCGAGCTGGCCAGGGACGAGCGCTTCGTCCACATGAGCGTGGAAGAGGTCATCCTGGACCCTCGCAACGCCAGCCCCAAGGCGCGCATCAACACGCTGGCGCCGACCTTCGAGAACGCCAGCGAGAACGCCCGGTCGCTCATGCACGGCATCTTCGTCGGTGAGATCCAGGCGCTAGAGGGCGCCGGCCGGACCTGTTGGGACTTCGAGACCGGTGACGGACGGGACGACGCCCCGTTTGCCCTCAAGCTCGACATGGCCCGCCAGTGCTGGGACGAGGCCCGTCACGTCGAGATCTCCTGCAAGCTGTCGGACCACATGGGCTCCACCATCGGGGAGTTCGCCGAGCAGACGCTGCTCTACGAGGCGGCCTGCAACCCGGATCCCGTGCTCCGGCTCACCGGCGTCAACCGGGCGCTCGAGGGGCTGGCCATCGACGTGTTCAAGACGATGCGGGACTTCGGGCAGACCCTGACCGATCCGGTCCTCGCCTTCGCCGAGGACTGGATGCTGGCCGACGAGGTCACCCACGTGAAGATGGGCTCGGACTGGCTGCGGCGGCTCACGGCCAGCGACCCCGAGCGCCAGCAGCAGGCGCTGGAGTTCCAGCGAGCGGTCGACAAGGTGTTCAGCTTCGGGGGCTTCCGGGGCGAGCAGGACGAGAACCCGGTGCACCTGGCCCGGAACTTCCGTCGCCTGGCCGGGTTCTCCGACGAGGAGATCACCGACCTCGTCGACATCGCCGCCGAGGCGTACGCCGAGGCCGCGGCCGGGCAGGAAGCGGCGCTGGCCGCGACCAACGATTGACACCCGACGCCACCGTCGCCGCGACCGCCGGTCCGGCGTTCGCCGCCACCCTGCTCGAGTTCCACACTGGCTGGGCCTGGTTCGTCATCATCGGCAATGGCCTGGCCGGCGCATGGGCCCTGGCCGCCAACTGGCTGCCGTCGCTGCGGACGAGGGCGCTTTGGTGGTTCACGGGACTGGCCGAGCTGACGATCTTCGTCCAGGTCGGCCTCGGCGTCGGCCTCGTGTCGGGCCAGGGCTTCGTAGCCCCGAAGTTCCACATGTTCTACGGCTTCGTCGCCATCATCGCCGTCGCCATCATCTACAGCTACCGGGCGCAGATGCGCCACCGCCTGTACCTGCTGTACGGCGTGGGCGGCCTTTTCCTCATGGGCCTCGGCATCAGGGCGATGCTGGTCGGCCAGACCTGATCAGCGGCGGCGCGCCCTCCCGCTGATCGACCGCAGGAACCCCGCCGGGGTGCGCCGGTCGGCCGCGTCGCACGTCATGTACTCGAGGATCAAGCGGTACAGCGCGGCCAGGTGCTCGGCGGAGTACGTCCCGCGCCCGACGGCCTCGCGCAGCGAGATGATCTGGCTCACGTCCTGCATGGTCGCCGAGAGAAGCGCGGCGTCGAACCCGCGCCGCATCCGCCGGCCGGTGCGCTGCAGGTACGACGTGAAGAAGTCGGCGCCGGCCTCGTCCAGCAGGTGGTAGCGCTCCGCCAGGTGCCGCCGGAACGCGAGGTCGCCGTGCGCGCGGCTCCACAGCAGGAGCTCGAGCACGGTCTGGGGGTCCTTCGGGACCTCCTCGAGCACCGCCCGGGCGATGGCGAGCAGAAGGGCGTCCTCGTCCCCGCCCGCGCGCAGGACCTCGGACACGACCTTGCCGACAGCCACGCCCGTCGTCCCCCGTTCGGGCGACAGCACGTAGTCGACCAGGTCGTGGAGGTACGCCTCCTGCGTCGGCCAGATGTTGAAGAACGCACCAGTCGTGCGTCCCGCCTGCCGGGCGACGTGCGACGCCCGGAGCACACCGAAGGCATGGGACGGGTCGGTGGCGAGCAGGTGGGCACCGGCCGCGAGCAGGTCGTCACGGGTCTGCGTGACGCTCCTTGCGGGCCTGCGTGTCGACACCATCGCGTGGCTGACCGTAGTGGGACGGGAGACGCCACGCCCTGGTCGCTTGACGGGTTCTGTCGGGTGCGCGCACACTCGTGTCGGTGCCGTAGTGAGTACTACGTAGTACGAGCTACGCCATCGCTGGCGCGTGAGCGTCGCCGCAGACCTTCGGGAGGGGCCATGCGCAGTGGTCGGAGGCGGGTGTCGGCGGCGCTCGCGCTGGACTTGTTCTCCGCCTGCAGCGGTGGATCTGCTACAGGTTGACCACTGGGCAGGTCAGGGTGCGGGTGATCCCGGCGATCATCTGCACCTTCGACAGGACCATCTTGCCGAGCTCGTCCATGGTCTCTGCTTCGGCCTTGGCCACCACGTCGTAAGGCCCGGTGACGTCGTCGGCCTCCGTGACACCGGACAGCTCCCGGATCTGGTGCGCCACGTCACCGGCCTTGCCGACCTCGGTCTGGATGAGGATGTAGGCGGAAACCGACATGTCGTCCTCCTCGTTTCGCTGAAGGATCGACTGTACCGGTCGTTGCCCGTGCCCTCGAAGGCTTCCCCCGGGGTGCCCGAGTGTGGGACCGTGGTGGTGTGTACGGCCGCGTGGTCGCCAGCACGACCGAGCTGCGGGGATTCGTCCGGGAAGCGGTGGGCGATGTCTATCGCTACGCGCTCGCCCTCACTGTCTCCACGACCCGGGCCGAGCAGCTGTCGGCGGCCGCCGCGCTCCGCCTCGCTCGGCACGTCGACGCCGTCGGGGCCGCCCCGGTGTCGACAACCCGGCTGAACCTCGTCGTGCGCCGTGAGGTGCTGGACGGTCTGCCTCGCCGTCGTCGTCGCCGTCCCACCGCTGGGGGAGCGGAGATAGCGGCGGAGGCCTCGCCGCTCGCCGCGCTGACGGCTCTCGACGCCGAGCAACGGATCGCCCTCGTGCTGCGTCACCATGACGGATTGCTGCTGCCCGACATCGCCGCCGCGCTCGGGGTGAACTATCCCGAGGCCGAGATCATCCTCCGCTCCACGCGCGAGCGCCTGACGCCGATGATCGGCGTGTTCGACGACGGCACCGGTGCCGATCCCTATGCCCGGCTCGTGCGCGCGGTCCCTGGGCCGCCGGACGCGCTGGCCGACCGCGTGTGGATCTCGGTCGAGGCCGCGCTCGTGCCCGACTACGCCGACGAGGACACGTGGCGAGTGCCCGACAGCGGCGACGGCGATGACCCACTCGGCTGGGAGGGCTTCAACGCCGTCCCCGTCGACGAGCACCACATCCCACCCGTCCGGGAGGCGAGGCGTGTGGGCACGACCCTGGTTGTGGGCGCCGGCGCGCTCGCCGCCCTGCTGGCCGTCGCCGCGCTCACTGCGCCGGGGGAAGACGACGGGGGCACCGAGCCGGAGGGCTCGAACGTGGTCGCCGCATCGACCCTGGCCGGGTCGGTCGTGCCGGCCGTACCGCCCGTGGTCGAGCCACCGCCCGACTCTGTGACCCCCGTCACGGGCGCCGGCTCACGCGGCCTCCAACCGCCGGCCTTGCCCGATCTGGTGGTCGTTCCGGATGCGGCCACGCCGCACTCCGCCGACCTCGTGCAGCCACTGGGCGACTCCGTCTTGGACGAGCCACCACCGAAGCTGGCCGACGTCGCCGTCTCCGTTCGCGTGTGGGCCAACAACAGCCGGGTGGTGGTTCGCCGGGTGGAGTCCGACGGCACCAGCGAGGTCTGGTTGATCAGCATCACCGGTCAGGTGCGCCGGGACAACGCCGCTCAACCCGACATGGTCCAGAGCTGGGCCGTCGAGGGCGGCGTGATCGTGACGATGCGAGTCGCCGGCGAACGGCTGCCCGACACCCCCATCGTGGCCGGCCTGCGCGCGGGCGGCGGAGGGACCTGGCTGCGGCTGCCAGACGGCGCCGAGCCTTTGTTCGCACGACCCGATGGAGCGCTGCTGTGCACCGAGGCCGGAGACGACGGGGCCGACCTGACGACGTACCAGGTGCTGCGCTGACGGCCGCCGTCGGGCCCCTGCCGTGGTCGGCAGGCGTCAGCCGGTGGCCGCCAACCGCTTCTCGAGCGAAGCCAGCTCGTCGCGCAGCTGGGCCGGCAGGTGGTCGCCGAAGCGGGCGTAGTGCTCTTCGACCTGCGGGATGGCGGTGCGCCACCCATCGACGTCCACGGAAAGGATCTCTTCGAGATCCTCCTCGGTCATGTCGAGACCGTCCACGTCGAGCGCCCCCCGGGCGGGCAGGAAGCCGATGGCCGTCTCCACGGCTTCGCCCGTGCCGGACACCCGCTCGAACACCCACTTGAGCACCCGGCTGTTGTCACCGAAACCCGGCCAGAGGAATCGCCCCTTCTCGTCCCGCCGGAACCAGTTGACGAGGAAGATCTTCGGCAGGTTCTCGGCCTTCGCGCTGGCGCCGACCTCCAGCCAGTGGGCGAAGTAGTCACCCATGTTGTACCCGCAGAACGGCAGCATGGCCATGGGGTCGAAGCGGAGGTTGCCGACCGTTCCGCCGGCCGCCGCCGTGGTCTCGGAGGCCATGATCGAGCCCAGGAACACGCCGTGGTCCCAGTTGTAGGCCTGGCTGACGAGCGGCATGGTCGTGCGCCGCCGGCCGCCGAACAGGATGGCCGAGATGGGCACGCCGGCCGGATCCTCCCATTCGGCCGCGATCGCCGGGCACTGGCTGGCCGGGGCGGTGAAGCGGGCGTTGGGATGGGCGGCGGGCGACTCGGACTCGGGTGTCCACGGGTCGCCCCGCCAGTCGGTGGCCCGGGCCGGCGGCTCGCCCGTCATGCCCTCCCACCACACGTCCCCCTCGGACGTGAGCGCGGTGTTGGTGAAGAGCGAGTTGCCCCACAGCGTGTGCATCGCGTTCGGGTTGGTGTCCATGCCGGTGCCGGGAGCCACGCCGAAGAAGCCGGCCTCGGGGTTGATGGCGTGGAGCCGGCCGTCGTCGCCGAACTTCATCCAACAGATGTCGTCACCGACGGTCTCGACCTTCCAGCCTGGGATGGTCGGGACCAGCATGGCCAGGTTGGTCTTGCCGCAGGCCGACGGGAATGCCGCCGCCACGTACCGCACGTCGTTCTCCGGGCTGGTCAGCTTGAGGATGAGCATGTGCTCGGCCAGCCAGCCGTCGTCGCGAGCCATCACCGAGGCGATGCGGAGGGCGAAGCACTTCTTGCCGAGCAGGGCGTTGCCCCCGTAGCCGGAGCCGTAGCTCCAGATCTCGCGGGTCTCGGGGAAGTGGACGATGTACTTGTTGTCCGGGTTGCACGGCCACGGCACGTCGGCCTCGCCCTCGGTGAGCGGCGCGCCGACCGAGTGCAGGCACGGGACCCACTCCCCGTCGCCGAGCACGTCCAGGGCCGCCTGCCCCATGCGGGTCATGATCCGCATGCTGACTGCCACGTAGGCGGAATCGGTGAGCTGCACGCCGATGTGGGCGATCGGCGAACCGAGCGGGCCCATCGAGAATGGCACCACGTACATGGTGCGGCCCTTCATCGACCCCCGGTAGAACTCGGTGAGCTCGGCGCGCATCTCGTCCGGCTGGCGCCAGTTGTTGTTCGGTCCGGCCGCCTGTTCCGTCGCGGAGCAGATGAACGTCCGGTCCTCGACCCGGGCGACGTCGCCGGGGTCGGAGTGGGCCCAGTAGCTGTTCGGGCGCTTGGCCTCGTCGAGCCGGGTGAACGTGCCAGCGGCCACCAGTTCGGCGGCGAGCCGGTCGTACTCCTCCGCAGAGCCGTCGCACCAGTGGATGTCATCCGGCTCGAGCACAGCCGCCCACTCGTCCACCCAGGCCTTTAAGCGCTCGTTGGTGGTCGTGGCTGGCATGGTGACTCCTTGTGCTCGGGGGGAGGCAACGGAGAGGTGGGAGGGCGTCTACTCGAATGCGGTGGGACGGTAACCGGGCGTACCCATGTCGACCTCACTCCCAAGCCGCAGCCTCGTGGCGCGGCCGTCTTCGTCGAGGTCGAACACGACTCGCTGACCCTGGCGCAGCATGCGGAAGACGGAGCCCTCGAGGGCGTTGCTGGCCAGTTCGTACTCGGGCAGGCCCGCGCTGTCGGTGATCACCAGGCCACCGCCCGAGAGCGGGTCGTAGCTCTTGATCACGCCTTGCATGGGATCGGCCCGCCCCTCATGTTCAGTCGACGCGAGCGGTCCGGGTGGGCTTGACGACCTTTCCGGCCTTGATGCACGAGGTGCAGACGTAGAGGCGCTTCGGGGTGCCGTCCACGAGGGCCCGGACACGCTGGATGTTCGGGTTCCAGCGCCGCTTGGTACGCCGGTGCGAGTGCGAGACGCTCATGCCCCACGAGGGGCCCTTCCCGCACAGATCGCAGACTGCTGCCATGGTCCTTCGCCTTCTCAGGGAGATCGAAACGTCCGACCACGCTACCAGCGGGTAGCCCGGGCTCACCAACACCGCAGCGATCGACCGCCGCCCCTGGAGCCCGCCTGCGATGGGTCCTTGCCGACGACCACGTGCAGGGTGAACGCTGGCGCAATGCCCCTGCCCGCCACCGACATCCCGGGAGCAGCCCGGACGGAGCTGCTGTCCCGGCGCGGCCGCGACGCCACCTCTTCCGTCATCCGCGACCTGCTCCAGCTCACCCACCGGCCGGACATCCTGTCGATGGCCGGTGGCCTCCCCGCGCCTCAGAGCTTCCCCGTCGACCGCCTGCGGGCGGCCTCCGACGCGGTGCTCTCCGGCGCTGGTCGGTACGGACCCGAGGCCATCCAGTACGGCCCGACCGAGGGCGTCCCGGCGCTCCGGGAGTGGGTCGCCGGGGAGTACACCGCGGCGTGGCCGGGACTGCGCGCCCGCTGAGGTGCTCATCACCACGGGCTCGCAGCAGGGGCTGGATCTGTTGACGCGGGCGCTCGTCGACCCCGGTGACGACGTGGTCGTCGAGGCGCCCTCCTACGTGGGCGCGCTGCAGGCGCTGCGCGGCAGCGAGCCGAGGCTCGTGCCGGTGCCCGCCGACCGTGACGGGCTCCGGACAGATCTGCTGGAGGAGGAGCTCGCCGCGGGCTTGCGGCCGCGCCTGTGCTACGTGGTGGCCAACTTCCAGAACCCGTCCGGCGGGACCCTGGCCCTGGACCGGCGCCGCCATCTGGCGGAGCTGGCGGACCGCTACGGCTTCGTGATCGTCGAGGACGACCCGTACGGCGCGCTGCGCTTCCGCGGCAGCCCCGTGCTCCCGGTCCGGACCTTCACCGACCTGGCGGTCACGCTGGGCACCGTGTCGAAGCTGCTGGCGCCGGGCCTGCGGGTCGGGTGGCTGGCCGCGCCCGAGTGGCTGCACGGCCCGTTGGTGCGCCTCAAGCAGGCCGCCGACCTCCACACCTCGACGCTCTGCCAGCGGATCGCCGTGGACGTCCTGTCGGACGAGCCGTTCATGGCTGCGCACCTGGCCGGGCTCGGGCCGTTCTACGGGGCGCGGTGCGACGCGCTCGTCGCCGCCCTGCAGACCCAACTCGACGACCGCGTCAGCTTCGACCTGCCCGACGGCGGCATGTTCCTCTGGCTGCGGCTGGAGGGCCCTGCTCCGACAGCCCGGGACCTGCTGGTGCGGGCCGTCGAGGCGGGCGTGGCGTTCGTGCCCGGGGACGCCTTCCACGTCGACGGCACCGGCACCGACCGCATCCGCCTGTCCTTCGCCACCCTGTCTCCCGAGGAGCTGGGGGAGGCCGCCGCCCGCCTCGCTCGCGCGCTGGGCTGAGGGCAGCGGCGGTGGAGCGCCTGGGCGCCGACGCCCTCCGGGCGACGATCACCTGCTTCCGCGACGCGGTGCGGGAGCATGCCCGCGAGCTCGACCGCCTCAACGTCTATCCGGTGCCCGATGGCGACACCGGTACCAACATGGCCCGCACCCTCGACGCCGTCGTCACCGAGATGGAGGCGGTGCCCGCCGAGCTCGTCGCCACCTGCCGGGCCGTCGCCCATGGCTCGCTCATGGGGGCGCGCGGGAACTCGGGCGTCATCCTCAGCCAGATCCTGCGGGGGTTGACCACGGCGTTCGAGCAGGCGATTGATGTCGGTCCCCGGGCGGTGGCCGCGGCGCTGAGCTCGGCGTCGGCCGCCGCGTACGAAGCCGTGCTCCGCCCCGTCGAGGGGACGATCCTGACCGTCGCGTGCGAAGCGGCGGACGCGGCTTCGACGGCCGCCGCTGCGGGCGCCACGCTCGGCGACGTGCTGGCCGCGGCCAGCCGGCGGGCGCACGAGGCCCTGCAGCACACGCCGGAGCTGCTGCCGGTTCTCAAGGAGGCGGGCGTGGTGGACGCCGGCGGTGCCGGGTTCGTGCTGCTGCTCGACGCCGCGCTCCACGTCGTGGACGGCCGTCCCCTCCCATCCGCGCCGACCCTCGACGAGATCGCTCCCGACCTGCCCCGTGCCGCGCCGCGGGGCACCCGGGTCGAGGACCTGCGCTACGAGGTGATGTTTTTCCTCGACCTGGGCGACACCGAGATCGGGCGGTTCAAGGAGGCCTGGGGTCGCATCGGCGACTCCATCGTCGTCGTCGGCGGCGACGGGCTCTGGAACTGCCACGTGCACACCGACGACATCGGCGCCGCCGTCGAGGCTGCGCTCACCGCGGGCGGGAGGCCCTGGAAGATCAGGGTCACCGATCTGCGCGACGAGGCCGCGGCGGAGCACGACGTCCGGGAGGAGGCCATGCGGCGTCCCCGCACGTGCGGCGTGGTCGCCGTGGCCGATGGTGCCGGACTCCTCGCTCTGCTGGGACGCCTGGGCGTCCAGGAGGTGGTGGTCGGAGGCCAGACCATGAACCCGTCGACGGCCGAGCTGCTCGAGGCCGTCGAGCGGGCGGCTGCTGGGCAGGTGGTCCTGCTACCGGCCAACGGCAACATCCTCCCCGTGGCCGAGCAGGCGGCCGCGCTCACCGGCAAGGTGGCCCGGGTGGTGCCCGCCTGCTCGATCCCGGAAGCACTGGTCGCGCTCGTCGCCTACGAGCCCGATCGAGGGGCGGGGGAGAACGCCGAGCGCATGGCGGAGGCCATGGCCGGCGTGGCGGTGGGCGAGGTCACGCGGGCCGTCCGCGCCGTGACGAGCCCGGCCGGTGCCGTGGACGCAGGTGACTGGATCGGCTTGATCCAGGGTGACGGGATCGTGGCCGTGGCGTCGTCGGCCGTGGCCGCCGGCATCGCCACGCTCGACCTCCTCGTCACCGCCGACCGCGAACTGGTCACGATCATCCACGGCGAAGACGCCGGCCCCGAGGAGCTCGGCGCGCTGCGGGACTGGCTGGGCACCGCGCGACCAGCTGTCGACGTCGAGGTCCACGACGGCGGCCAGGCGCTCTACCCGTTCCTGTTCGGTGTCGAGTGAACGGGGCGCGATGACGCCCATCACGCTGCGCCAGCTCGACGAGCGGTCCGTGGCCGAGCTGAAGGGGGTGGGGCCGAAGAAGGTGGCGGCTCTCGAGTCGGTCGGTGTCACGTCCGTCCTGGATCTCCTCACCACCTACCCCCGTCGCTGGGTCGACCGGACCGAGGAGGCCCGCGTCATCGACCTGGTGCCCGGGCGCGACGCGCTGGTGCTCGTGACCGTGCGCTCGGTCACGAAGCGGCCCACCCGCAACCGCCGCATGATGGTGACCGCGCAGGTGGGTGACGGCTCGGGACGCATGAGCGCGGTCTTCTTCAACCAGCCGTGGCGGGAGCGGCAGCTGCAGCCGGGCATCACGGTGGCGCTGTTCGGGAAGGCCGACATGTACCGCGGCAGCCTCCAGATGACGAACCCGGTGGTCGATCTCATCGGCGATCGCACGGGACGGATCGTCCCCATCTATCCGCAGAGCGAGAAGGCCGAGCTCAGCACCTGGGAGATCGCGGGCTGGGTGGAGAGCGCGCTGCAGCGCTGCCGGGCGCGGGGCATCGCCGATCCGGTGCCCGAGGACGTCCTCACCCGCCGCCGGCTCATCGGTCGCCAGCAGGCCCTGTTCGGCATCCACGAGCCGGAGACGATGCTGGAGAAGGAGGAGGCCCGCCGCCGCCTGGCGTTCGACGAGTTGTTGCGGGTGCAACTGGTGTTGGTGCTGAGGAAGCAGGCGCTGGAGCGCGACGCGAGGGGGATCCGCCACGACGTCTCCGGTGCGCTCGTCGCCCGCTTCCACGGACAGCTGCCGTTCACGCTCACGGACGATCAAAGGGCGGTCATCGAGGAGATCGAGCGCGATCTCGCCGGCCCGCATCCGATGCACCGGCTGCTGCAGGGCGACGTGGGCTCGGGCAAGACGGTGGTCGCCGTGAGCGCGCTGCTGGCCGCCGTCCAGGGAGGTCACCAGGGTGCGTTCATGGCGCCGACGGAGGTGCTGGCGGAGCAGCACGCGGCGACGGTGATGGCCCTGCTCGAGGGGGTGACGGTCCCTGCCCCCGAGAGCCTCTTCCAAGACCGGCCGTTGAAGGTGGCGTTGCTGACGAACCGGGTCACCGGAGCCGAGCGGCGCGACCTGCTGGCCGGCCTTGCCGACGGCACGGTCGACGTGGTCATCGGCACGCACGCCCTCATCCAGGAAGGCGTGCGCTTCGCCAGCCTCGGCGTCGTGGTCATCGACGAGCAGCACCGCTTCGGCGTCGAGCAGCGGGCGGCACTCCGGGCCAAGGGCGAGGAGGGGTCGGCGGGAGCGGTGCCGGACGTGCTCGTGATGACGGCCACCCCGATCCCACGGACGGCGGCCATGACCGTCTACGGCGACCTCGACGTCAGCACCATCACCAGCAAGCCCGCGGGGCGCCAGGAGATCGCGACGACGTGGGCCAACGGGCCGCTCATGGAGGAATCGGTGTGGGCCCACGTGCGCTCGGAGGTAGCGGCCGGCCGCCAGGCGTACGTCGTGTGCCCCCTCATCGAAGAGAGCGACAAGCTCGAGGTGGCGTCCGCGGAGGAGACGTACGAGCGGCTGCGCTCTGGAGACCTGGCCGGGCTGCGGCTCGGGCTGCTGCACGGCCGGCTCCCGCCGTCGGCGAAGGACGCGGTCATGGGGCGCTTCCGCACAGGCGACCTCGACGTGCTGGTGGCCACGACGGTCATCGAGGTCGGTGTCGACGTTCCGAATGCAACGACCATGGTGATCCTCGACGCCGACCGCTTCGGGATCGCCCAGCTCCACCAGCTCCGAGGTCGTGTCGGGCGCGGGAGCGAGGCCTCGACATGCTGGCTGGTGACGACGGGCGACGGCGAACCGTCCCCGCGTGTCCAGGCGCTCGTGGAGTCCACCGATGGCTTCCTGCTGGCCGAGGTCGACCTCGAGCTGCGGGGCGAAGGCACGATCATGAACACGGCCCAGAAGGGACGCAACGACCTCAAGTTGGCGTCGCTCCGTCGGGACCGCGAGCTGGTCGCCCAAGCCCGGGAGGCTGCCTTCGCCATCGTGGACGACGACCCCGGCCTAGCCCGCCACGACGACCTACGGGACGAGCTCACCCTCTTCTTCGACGCCGAGGACGGGGCTGATATTAATTCAGGAAGAGTCGGGTTCCTGGCTAAGGGTGAGTGGCTCAGCAAGGATTAGCGCTCAGCGCTCGCCGTCGTCGCCCTCGTTGTCGGTCTGCTGGCGTAGTTCCTCGACGGTGGCGACGAGCTCGGCGACCTGGCGCTCGAGCTCGGCGACGCGGGCGGCGTTGGCGACGTGCGTGCGGACCGACCAGACCGGCGACGCCCTGCGCACCGGTCGGACCCTGCGCACCGGCTCGGCAGCCGGTCGGACCCTGCGCACCGGCTCGGCAACGTGGCAGACGTCGTCTTGCTCCCCGTCTTCCGTCAGAATGATTTCGTACGACGTGCCGAAACCCGTACGCCACCACGGAAACGGGAAGAACTCAGGCGATTCATTGACGGCATCGATCATGCCTTCGGCTCCTGGTCCTTCAAGGCTGAGGATTTGCCCATCGTCATCGAAGGTCGCGGTGAACGAGTGGCCCTCAGGGTCCCACGGAACGAAGTCATAGGTCGGCATGGTCCACCTCACGCAGCGACGAGCGGCGCGATCTCGTCGATGGCCCATTCCAGGCTCGCCCGGTCGCAGGCTCCCAGCGCGGCCAGAACGTCGGCCTCGTTGACGTCGCGGCCGGTCAGCCAGTCGGTCAGCGCTTCGGTCAGCATCGTTTTCGTCATACCTATCTGACGGCCGTGCGCGCCCGCCGTGACGCATCCCGCGGCGTTTTCGTCGAGCGTCGGTCAGTCGAGGATCAGCCCTCGGGCGTCACGATCGCGCCGAGGTCGTCGAGCAGGTCGGCTGCGCGACGTGAACGCCTGCGCCCTCGACGAACGCCGCCGACGCACCGAGCAGGCATGGCGGGCGACGCTCGTGCCGATCGCCGAGGCGTCAGCCCGGCTCGGTGTACCGGCCCGCACGTTGCGGTCACGGGCCGAACGCAGCCAGCTCGCCGCCGTCAATGATCACCGCGGCCGCTGGCTGATCGACGCGGCGTAGGCGATACGTAAGTCCCACGTAGGTCCGCCGTGTCAGGGTGATCCCATCTGCCGCCTGCGCGCCGACAGGTTCGCCGGTCATTGAGAGGACGGGATCATGACGCTGCGTTCGCGACTAGTGACGGTGGGCATCCTCGCTGGGCTGGTCATGGCTTGGGCGACCCCGGCCCAGGCAACGGTGATCGAGCGGGAGCACTACTCCTTCTCAGTGAGTTTCGAGACCGAGGTCTGTGGCCTCACGCTGCGCCAGGACATATCCGGCAGCGGTGTCTTCCACGCGAGGGTCGGCAAGAATCGATTGGAGTCGGCGTTTTTCGGGATCGACAACTACGAGTCAACATCGACCTTGACGAACGAGGACAACGGCAACTTCGTCGTGATCGAAGCAAACGGGGTCTTCCACGACACCAGGGGAACGCTGGTCTCGGGGACCATCTTCAAGTTCACGACGATTGACGCCGGTCAGGCGTTCATCATCCGCGACATGACCGGGCAACTCGTTTCGCGAAACCGGGGCGTCTTCCAGGAGACCTACCTATTCGATACGCTCGGCGACGAGACCCCGGGAGGGTTGTACCTCGAGCAGCTCGGTCTCATGGTGGCCGGACCCCATCCGATCCTCGACGAGGAATCGTTCTGCGCGATCGTACGACCCCTGCTCGTCGCGTAGGTTCAGGTTTCTAGCGGAACCGGGCGAGGATCCGCGACCGGGCACCCGCAGGCACGGGCCCGTTCCCGTCATGCACGGCCCGCCCGCGTTCGGCCTCGGCGTCGAGCAGCCCGAGCAGCGGACACCTCGCGCCGTGCACGACCTCCAGCGGTCGCCACGAAGCGATGGTCGCCTCGCAGCGGCAGCCCTGCTCGCGCCAGCTGGCCTCAGGCAAGCACAAGAGGTCCGGCCAGCAGCGGCGCCCGGTCGACCACCGGCCTGAGGCCGCTGCGCGTCCGAAGCGAAGCGTCAGATCGCGCATTCGGAGCGGTGCCCCGCGACGTGTACGCGGATCCCAAACCGAAGACCCCAGCCGGTCAGAGGTGCTCGGAATGTAGCGCCGCCTCGGGTAGTAGTTGCGTTACTCCGTCACGACGTCGGACATGCTGGCTCTGTAGGCGGCCATCAGTTCCTCCTGCTCTCGTTTCGGCACCTTGTAGAAGTCGAGGGCGCGGACGATCTCCGCCCCAACCTCGGCGAACTCTTCGGCGGTGAGATTGAACTCCGCGTGAGCTTCGGTCAGCGGCAAGCCGGTGTACACAAAGGGTCCGCCGGCCGCTGCTGCAATCCACAGCGTGCGACCGAACTTGAGACCCGGCAGCCGCGCTTCCGCCTGCGTCTTGTTCCACGCCTTGAGCGCGGGGTTCTTCCTCAGTATCGGGTTCTTCAGGATCTGGTCGCTGAAGCGGTTGACCACCAAGGCGATCCCGAAGTAGCCGCCCAAACGGTCGTACAGACTCGGTCCCGTGCGAGTCGTCTCCGGCGCTCCACTTGCCTCGGCGCTCGTCTGAAAGAGTCCTAGCGCCGCCGCACTCGCGACGGCCGCCGCGCCCTTGGCCAATGTCCGTCGGTCCATTCGTCTGTCCATCTCGTCCTCACCTTCGTGTGTTGTGTGAGGTCCCCCGGGACAACAACGGCGGCCGTTGGGCCGTCGCTCCGCACCGTCGGCCCGATCTGGTGGCACGTGTCGATGCGGGCACCCCGACGCCCGGACCTGTCAGTAACGACAGTACTCGTTGGTGTTATCTCGAGGCAAGACTCGCCCGACCGTCGAACGGAATCGACGTGGCGAACCGGCCGTGTCGGCGTTCGACGCTATGCAGTGACGACGACGCAGCACCGCCCCGTCGACGGCGACAGAACCGCGTGGAGGGACCGTGACTGCGTGCCGGCCAGGACACCGGCGACGAATGCCAGGTTCATCTGGCAAATGATGTCAGGTCGTGCTTGGGCGACGTGTCGGAAGGGGCAGTTGCGAAGGACCACATCATCACCCGACGTGGCGGGCTCGTAGCCGATGACGTTGAGGGCGGTCAGCACGCGACTACCGCCCTTGCGTGCCCGCGCCTGCCTTCCAATCTGACGGCCGTACTCAGCGGCAGTGGCGGCGAGCGACTCCAGCGGCGGATCAAGAGAGTCTGCTTCCAGGACGTCGGCCAGGATCTCGGCGGCGAGGTCGTACCGTCGCGGGGGGATCGATACCTCGAGCTCGAGACCGGTCGGGAGGTACCGCTTCGCCGGATGACCGACACCAACCGAGCCTTCGTAGGTCGCCTCGAGGAAGCCCTCAGAGAGAAGCTTCTCCAAGTGGAAGGCGGCCAGCCTCACCGAGATTCCCACCTCATCGGCGACCTCGGCGCGGGTGAGTGCGCGGCCCGCGGTCCGCACGGCGAGGTAGGCCGCCCGTCGAACCGGATCGTCCAAGACGCAAAGCCGAAGAATGGTCTCGCTGAGATTGTCGCGCACGATCTAGCAATACCACCCCACCGCCCGCTTGCTCAGCGTTTCTCGTCCGTTGGTGCCGTCCGATCATGTCGCAGGTCATCAAGCACCTTCTGTGCTGATCACTGAACGTGCTCCCCGCGGCACCAGAACAACCCGGCGACCTGCTGTATCGCGGCGTCTCATCGGCGATGCCGGCAGAGGCCCGGGTGATGATGGACCGCGCGATGAGGGGCAGGCCCTCGGCATCGGCCTGGCACTCGTGCGACGCCTGTGGTGACGCGGCATGGCTCTAGGCGAGGCCGTCCGCTCAGGTGCAATGCCTGCGATGTCAGCGAGACCGGCGATCATGCAGAGCCGGCGGACGCAGGCTGACGGCGCACGAACGGCGAGGTTCGGATCGGAGTGCGTGGCCTCGAGAATGGCCCTGAGGCCGGCGGCGTCGATGAAGGTGACCCGGGACAAGTCCAAGACGCGGATCGACGGATGGTTGGCGAGTCGCCCGGCCAGACGCGACGCGGTGATGGTGTCCAGCTCGCCGACAACGAGGAGCAGGCGGGCGTGGTTTGAACACCTTGGACGGTGTGGGGCCCCTCGGCTTCGCCGCCCACGTCGGGTCATGTGAAGACGCTGGCGCCGCCGGGACCGACCAGGAAGCCGACGACGATGAGGACGATGCCGAGCAGAACCTGCCCTCGAATCGCGGTGATGACGCCGGCGACGACCAGGATCACGGCGAGAATCCAGAGGAGAGTGAGCATGAGCCCTCCAAGAGCGATGACATCGCCGACGGTGGCGACCATGATCAAGTAACCACCTGCTCGGGCTGTCCGGTACACCCCTAGGGGTGATTACAGTCGGCGAGGTGATGCCGAAGGCCGCGCCCGTGCGGGTCGCGCTGGTCGACGATTACGACGTCGTCGTGATCGGGCTGGCCCATCTGTTCGACGGGTACAGGGATCGGATCGTCGTTGCCGAGCTGGCCACCAACCGGCCCGTGAAGGACGAGGTCGACGTCGTGCTGTACGACTCCTTCGCGCAACCCGAAGCCGACCATGACGACATCGCCGTCCTTGTCGGCAACCCGCACGCCCGCCACGTCGCGGTCTACACCTGGAACTTCCACCCGGCACTCGTCGACAGCGCGATGGCCAAGGGTGCCAGCGGCTACCTCTCCAAGACGCTTCCGGCGAACGAGCTCGTGATCGCCGTAGAAGCGATCGCCGACGGGAAGATCGTCGTCAGTGACCCGCCGCCGCGGTCGCGATCGACAGCGGGCCTCGACTGGCCCGGGCGAACCGAGGGCCTCACCGATCGCGAGGCGGAGGTTCTCGCGCTTATCACGCAAGGCAAGTCGAACATCGAGATCGCTCAGGTGATGTACATCAGCATCAACACCGTCAAGTCCTACATCCGCTCCGCCTATCGCAAGATCGGTGTGACGCGGCGCTCAGCCGCTCTGTTGTGGGGTATCGCCCACGGGTTCCAACCCGACTTCCATCGCATCGACCACTGGCGCGGCGGACCCTGAACGAGCACTGCACCCGCCGGCGCGGACGCCGGAGCCGCGTCGGCTGAGCAGCGTCCGCCGGCCGGCAGCCAGAGCTGGCTGAGGGGTGCAGCCCCGGTGGGGGCTACACCGGGATTGCGCCGACCCCTTACGCGAGCGAACACGCGCTCCTCCTTCACGGTCGGCTGGTATCGGTCAGTGTCGTGGATGACGTTTGGAAGGCCGGCCTACGGGACCTCGCGCTCGCGATGTCGCCAGCAGGTGTGGAAATCGTGCTCGTGGACGCCGCGACGCCGATCCCTTGATTGTCTGGGATGCTCGCGAAGTCCACGTCCGCCCGGGCCAGCCCGGCGGCGCCAACCATCTCCCGGAGTAGTTCCCGCTGCTGCTCGAGTGGCGGGCGCCGGTCGGCGGGCGCAACGACGAGCAGATCGTCGAGTGCAGCGGCCATCCGGCGCGTCACCTGAGGAGATCCGGTGCTGGCGAGGCGGATCTCGTCGAAGGCGAGATGGACATAAGCAGCCCAGTCCATCGTCGGGATGGTCACCCGCAAGTGACGGGCCTCGTCGTACAGCCGGCCGTCCGGGATGACCCGAGTCGCCAGTTGGCGGAGCCCGTCGTGGAGTCGATCGAGACATTGCACAGCCGTCGTCGGATCGAGGAATGGCGAGTCGGACAGGGATCGTTCGGCCATGTCGACGAGCATCCGAAAGCCGTAGGCGAGGTCCTCGTCGAGGGTGCGCTCCATCCCGGACCGCAAGGCGTCGAGGACCGCCTTCCGGTCGAGCGCTGTAGTCGGGCCTTCGACGCGCACCAATGGCGCTTTGGCCGGTACGAACTCGCCGATACCAGGCACGACGTGGAGCACACAATCGGCTTGACCGGCGAGCTCGACGAGCCGGGCCCGATCGATCCCGACCAAGACCCCGGAGTTGGGTGCGGGCAGCACATCCGCCGCCGTGTAGTCAGGTTGGATCCGGTCAGGGCATTGCCGTTCGAGGATCTCTCGTGTGTCCTTGCCGACCAGCTCGATCAGCGCCGAGACCCGCAGCGACCGTCCGATGTGATTCACGTAGATGACGAGCATTGCGATGCTCGTGATGACAAGCACATATGAGACGACGACGGCGACCCCGGGCACCTGACCATCGCCGTCGAACCGGACCTCGCGGATCGCCAGCATGGCGAAGGCGAAGGTGCCGACGAACAGGCCGATCGCCAGCTGACTCGGACGGTCCTTCAGGAATGTCTGCACGATCCGCGGCGAGAACTGTCCCATGGCCAGCTGAACGACCACCATCGTGATCGTCAGCACCAGCGCGGCCAACGAAACCATCGAGACCGCGACCGTCTCCAAGATGCTCGACGCCGCGTCCGGGCCTCCGGTGATCCAGCGCGGGATCAGCGTGTAGTCGAACCAGCGGTCGACGACGATCGTGGCGACCGAGAGAAGAAGGCCGCCCAGCACACACAGCACGGGCAGGAACCACAAACTGGACGCCAACTTGGAACGGAAGCGCGACATACGGCGCGTACGTCTACCCAACCTGGCGCCTGCCCACGCCACCGCGTCCGGGCGAGGCCCGCTGTAGCGGCTCGTGCCCGGGGAGCTCGCGGTCGCTCTGAGGCGAACTCGGCGGCCTGGCGGAATAGGAGATTGAGCACGGTGCAGAGGTCTCGGAACTAGACGGCTGAACCCGTGGCGGTCCTCCCCGCCCGCCCGCGAGGAGAACCGTTTCCCAAGGAGCCGTCGACGATCACTGACACGCCGGCGCTACTTGATGCTTCGTCTCATACCCGGGTCACCGATGGTTCAGTCATCGTTTGCCGTCCGAGGCCTCGAGGTATCGGACGAGGCAGCACTTCGCTGTCGCCGACCTTTGTCGGCGGACCGACCAGTGGGCGAGGTGGACGAAGGAGGATGCAAGATGGCAAGCAAGACCGTGTGGACCTACCGGGGTGGCATCGATACCGCGGCCAACGACCTCGTCGGCTTCGACGTCGAGGCCAGCGACGGAAGCATCGGCAAGATCGACCAGAGCTCGACCGAGGTCAATCGCCAGTACCTCGTGGTGGACACCGGGTTCTGGATCTTCGGCAAGAAGCGGCTCATTCCCGCCGGCATGGTCACCCGTGTCGACCCCACCGACCGCCGGGTCTACATGTCGATGACCAAGGACCAGATCAAGAACGCCCCGGACTACGACGAGGCGATGACCGCCGACGACGACGCCTACTACGACAAGTACGGCACCTACTACGGCTCATACTGGTCGTAGCCAGCGAGACGAGGCCAGCGCCGGAGGCAGCGTCGCCTCCGGCGCTGGCCTCGCCGCGTCCGGCCACGCGCCCGCCGACGTTGGGCACCAACGCCAAGGGACACCATGAAGGCCCGCGTCCCCAGCTCCAGGGATCGGGCCGGGGCCGCTAGGCACCTGACGACCTGCGATCCGGCGATGAGGACGTCGGTTCGGGTGACCGTGGCGGGGACGCCATCCTCGGGCACGAGTCGCCCGCTGGCGGCGGCGGCAGGGTCACCCGGCAACACGGGCGCAGCCCGCGTGTTCACGGACGACCGTTCCCACAGGCGCCCTACGTCACGCTTGAGTCGGTGGTGGTGGCGGCGGGATGAGGGCGTCGGTGGTCGTGGCCTCCGGCCCACGAGGCTGTCCGTCGCTCGCCAGTGATCTCGATGTTCGAGCCGCTTCCTGAACCTTGGGCTTCTCCGCGTCGTACCGGGCGAGAGCGCGTTCCCACCTCTGACGCATCGGCAGGATCCCGCCGCCCCCCACCGCGACGATGGCCGATCCCACGACGACGGCAAGCAGGGCATAGAAGAGGCCAGTGACGATGGCTGGTGCGATCTGGAGCTGGTTCAGGGCGGCGAACACGCCGATCACGAGGATCGCCCCCGCGGCCAGGTTGGCGAGCAGGGTGCCATAGCTGAGGCCGCCCAGACTTGCTTCGATGATCTCCCGAACGGCCGAGGCAATGGCACTCACCACGATGATGATGATGATGGCGGCGATGACCTTCGGTAGATAGGCGATCACGCCCTCGAGCAGCTCGCTTATCGGGTTGGGGCCAAACACGCCAAACGCCATCTGCAACACGATGAGGAAAAGGGCGTAGAAGATCACCTTGGAGAGAATGTCGCTGGCGTCATATTTCGTGTGCGCCAACGCCCGCTTCACGCCGCCTCGTTCGACGGCCCTGTCGAACCCGACACGCTCGAGGATGGCGTCCGCGGCCTTCCCGATGGCCTTGGCGATCAGGTACCCGACGATCAGGATGATCAGGAAGCCGATGAACTTCGGAACGAACGATGCCACATCGGACCAGGCATCCTCGATGCCTTGGCTCCACTGGACATCGGCGAAGAGGGCTGTCATTGAAACTCCTCCAAGAGTTGTCGAGGGAGCGCCGCTGTAGAGGGCACGGCTCGAGCCGCTCTACCCCTCACCTCGGATGTTCAATCGACAACGGCCTCGGTAGTCGGGTGAATACCCTTTCGGGTGGCGGACTGGCGCCCGCTCGACGGGAGCCCGCGCCTTCGCGTTTCGTCGGGCGAGTCGACTCTCCAAGGGCCCCAGCGTCCGCATCCTCATGGCATGGAGGGGCGGAAGGGCCTAGGCGGGTGAGACGCGGGTGGGCCTCCCGGCCCGCGATGAGCATGAGCGGTGGCAGAAGCCCCGCGGATGCGTTTGTGCCGTGAGGCCGGTGGGCAGCATCCCGATTGCGGCGGTCGCGACGGACCGTCGATGAGGAGGTTTCTGATGGCGAGCACGATTCAAGACGTGATGACGAAAAAGCCCGTGGTGTGCGATGCAACGACTGTCCTCACCGAGGCGGCCGCGCTCATGCGGGATCGGGACATCGGTGACGTACTGGTCGAGCGCGATGGGACGTTTTACGGCCTCGTGACTGACCGAGACCTCGTTGTGCGGGGCGTGGCTGACGGGAAGGACCCAAACTCGACCCGCATCGGTGACATCTGCAGTCGCGACCTGGTTACCACCTCGCCGTCGACGCGTGTCGAGGACGTCATCAGGCTGATGCGAGACCAGGCACTACGCCGTGTACCTGTGTTGGAGGATGGCAAGGCCGTTGGCATCGTCAGCCTCGGCGATCTGGCGATCGAAGCTGACGGTGAAGCGGCACTTGCTGACATCAGCGCAGCCGAGCCCAACAACTGATCCCGCTGGTGCCGGGCGAGGCGCGTCCTGTCGACTCGCGCGGCGCGCTGACCCACGCGAACGCCCACACCCTAGGTAGCGCCCGTGCGGTTCCACGCGCTCCGGTGGAGTTCCTCTTCAAGTCGTCGCAGGCCTTCCTTTGCCTGCGGCGATGCGGTCACCTTTCGTCGAGCGGCCACCTGATGATGCAGAACTCGTTGCCGAACGGATCCTGCATCACCGCCCACTCCAACATCGCCTCACCGTCGATGATGTACATGTCGGGTGGCTTGATGACAGCACCTCCGATCTCGACGATCGCCTGAGCGGCGTCGGCGACATCGTCGACTCGGAAGTCGAGATGCGTGCCGCTCTTTGTGCTGACCTGGCCGACCGGCACCAGCTGCAGCAGGATCCAGTTGTCGCGATCAGACGCGTTGTCGGCGTCGAGGACGGAGAACTGGCCATGCCGTCCCTGCGGCGACAAGCCCGACACGGCAGACCAGAAGCTCTCCCCGGCGTCGAGATCCGTCACGTTGATGACTGGCTTCCAGAACTTGGCAATCCCGTTGCTGGCCATCGTTCCTCCCTCGGTAGATCGACCACATTGCTTCGTTCTGGACCGCCGGCGGACTCCGAGGCGACCAAAGGACGAGCCGGCGCCGGCAGTCAGGCGTCACACTCCGGCACAGATGGGCATTCCTGTGGCCCGACGGTCACGGTCGATTTTCTTTCCGCGTAGCCTGTGCCGGCGCGGTCGTAGCCATGGAGTCGAGAATGGACACGCAGAGAATCGGACGGATCTTCGGCTGGTTCTTCATCGGCACCTTCATCACCAGCATCCCAGCGCGGATCCTCTTCGTCGACGGGCTGGGCGCCACGTGGACCGACACGTTCTTCAACCCTGGAGAGGTTTCCGACACGAGCCTGCAGCTCGGCTCGATCCTCGAGTTCGGCGTGATCGCCACCAACATCGCAACCGCGGTCGTCATCTACCCACTCGTGAGGCGAGTGAGCGAGACCATCTCGCTCGGGTACGTCACCGCCCGCATCATGGAGTCGGTGTTCATCGCCATCGGCCTCATCAGCATCATCACCGTTGTGGATGTGAACGATGCGTGGATGACCGCAAGTGGGGCCGAGGCCACCGCGCTCGAAGTACAAGGCAACACCCTGGTGTCCGTCTACGACTGGGCCTTCCAGTTCGGGCCCGGACTCGTTGTCGGCTTCGGGAACGGCCTGATGCTGGGCTACCTGATGTACCGGTCCGGCCTCGTGCCTCGGGGCATGGCGATGCTGGGTCTCATCGGTGGCCCGCTGCTGATCCTCTCGTTCGTGCTGATCCTGTTCGGCGCCTACGACAACGGGTCCGGACCTTCGTTCTTCTTGGCCCTACCGGAGATCGCGTGGGAAGCGTCGCTCGCCATCTACTGCGCGTGGAAGGGCTTCAGGCCGATCCCCATCGCCGAGCCGAGCGTGGCGGTGGCGTAGCAAACCCGGTGACGGTTGACCTGGCGGGGTGCTGGCGCGACCGTTGACCAGCGTCCGGGTACGGGCGCTCGGAAAGGGAGGGGCAGATGTATCTCTTTGGACGTAGTCGTTCGATCGCGCCCGGGCACGCCCGAGAGGCGATGGCCTCCGCGGTGGAGGCCGGCTCTCGCGCCGCTCAGTTGATCGGGCTGCCGGTGTACACGTGGACAACGATGTTCTCCCCTGGCGTCGGCACCGTGTTGTGGTCCGCCCGGGTCTCCAGCCTCGCCGAGCTGGAGACAGCGGCGGACAAGTACGGGGCGGACGAGGCGACGATGGAGTGGACGGAGCAGAACAACCACCTCTACGAGGGCCCGACCAACGACACGCTGACGGAGGTCCTCCACGGCGCGCCGTCGGGCGAGCCCGGGCCGTGGGTGTCCATCGTCCAGGCCCAATGGGCTCCTGGCAAGGCGGGCGAGGCGATGGCCGTGGGGGTCGAGATCGTCGACACCTTCACGAGCCTCACCGGGCGGAGTCCCCTTTTCGGGCGCTCGTTGACGGGCCCGTTCGCCGGCGTCGGCTGGATCACGAGCTTCCCGGACCTGGGCGCCCTCGAAGCCGACAACGGGGCCATGGCCGGCGACGCCGACTGGCAGGACCTGATGAACAGGGCCAGCACCTGCTACCAGCCCGGTGCGGCGACGATGCTGCTCCGCCGGCTGGCCTAGCGGTCCACGGTCAGCCCGCCTAGACGTCGTCCTCCTCGCCCCAGTCGTCGGGAAGGACGACGTCCCAGCGGTCCAGGCAGTCCTCGCACCGGTAGGCGATGATGTCCCCGGGCAGCCACGTGCCGTCCTCGCGGCGGTAGGTCAGCCGGTGGGCCCGACCGCCGCAGTCGATGCAGGTGATGGTCGCCTCGGGATCCATCGCCGTCCAGTCTGCCCTCCTAGGGTGGGACGGTGCGCGTGGTGGCCGGCTCGCTCCGGGGGCGACGGCTGCAGGCGCCGGAGGTAGCGGCCACCCGGCCCACGAGTGACCGCGTGCGGGAAGCGATGTTCAATGCGCTCGCCAGCCTCGACGGGGTCACCGACGCGGTCGTGCTCGACCTCTTTGCCGGCTCGGGCGCGCTCGGCATCGAAGCGCTGTCCCGGGGGGCCGCACACTGCACCTTCGTCGAGTCGGCTCGCCCCGCGCTGACCGCGCTCCGTGCCAACCTCGACGGCCTCGGGCTGAGGGACAGGGCGACCGTCGCGCCGCTGGACGTCCAACGCTTCCTCGCATCGGCCCCGGCCGCCGATCTGGTGCTGGCCGACCCCCCGTATTCGTTCGACCGCTGGGAGGGCCTCATGGGCGGTCTCGACACCGGGCTGCGCGTGACTGGGTTGCTCGTGGCCGAGTCCGACCGGCCCGTCGAGCCGGCACCCGGCTGGGAGGTCGTCCGGGCCAAGCGCTACGGCACCACCCACGTCACGTTCCTCCGCCGCGCCGACCGGGCCACGGGACGCTGAGACCTCCCCTCGGGATGATGGGGCGATGAGAGCATGACGGGGAGGCGGCGCCGGGCCGGAGTAACCTTGTACGCCGTCAGGCGGACAGGGGTTGCTACGTGTCGACCGTCGTCTACCCGGGGAGCTTCGATCCCCTCCACAACGGCCACGTTGACGTGGTCGAGCAGGCGAGCACGCTCTTCGGGCGCGTCGTCGTGGCGACCATGGTGAACCCGGGCAAGACCGGCGGCTTCTTCTCGCTCGACGAGCGCCAGGCCATGCTCGAGGAGGCCCTCGGGCACCTGCCCGAGGTCGAGGTGCGGTCGTTCGAGGGCCTGGCCGTCGACGCCGCCCGAGCCGTCGGCGCCGACTTCATCGTGAAGGGGCTGCGCAGCGCGGCCGACTTCGAGATCGAGCAGCAGATGGCGCACACGAACTACTCCGTCAGTGGTGTCCGCACCGTGTACGTGCCTTGCCGGCCCGACCTGTCCTTCCTGTCATCCCGCTTCATCCGGGAGATCGCCCACTACCGTGGTGACGTCAGCCACCTCGTTCCGGACGCCGTGGCCCGGCGCCTCAAGGACCGCACCGACCCATGACCTCCTACGACGACTACGACGACGAGGACGACCTCGACGAGGACGACCAGCCCGCGTCGCCCCTCCACGACTCCGAGAGCCTGCTGCGCCGTGCTGTCGACATCATCGCCACGGCCCGCACAATGCCGCTGTCGTCGTCGCCGATGATCAACCGCGAGGAGATCATCGAGCTGCTGGAGGAGGCCGTTCATCGCATGCCGGACGAGCTGCGCCAGGCCCGGTGGATGCTCAAGGAACGGCAGGACTTCATCGACAAGACCAAGCGGGAAGCCGAGGACATCCTCGACGCGGGCCGGGCTCAGGCCGAGCGCATGGTCCAGCGCACCGAGGTCGTACGGGCCGCGGAGATGCGGGCCCGCAAGATCGTCGAAGCGGCCGAGAACGAGGCCCGGCGCATGAAGCTGGAGATCGAGGACTTCTGCGACCAGCGCCTGGCCAGCTTCGAGATCCTCTTGGAGCGCACCCTGAAGACGGTCGTCGTCGGCCGGGAGAAGCTGAACGGGCGGATGAACGACACCCGGCCTCCTGCGCCGCCGGAGCCCGAGCCCGTCTCCAACTTCTTCGACCAGGACGAGTATTGACGGACGCCCTCGTGCTGAACGTGGCCGAGCTGACCCGCCGGCCGGCCACCCGCAAGGCGTACGAGCTGGTGGTGCCCGCTGAGGGGTTGGCGCTGGGTGGACCAACAGGGGATGGGGCACGGGTGGAGGACGGCACGCCGGTCGTTGTCGACGTCGTCGTGGAGAGCCTGTCCGACGGGCTGACGGTGAACGGCGAGGTCCGGACCGGGTGGCAGGGCACCTGCCGCCGTTGCCTGGGCCCGGCCTCCGGCGAGCTCGTGGCCGAGGTCTCGGAGCTCTACCAGGTGCACCCGACCAGCGAGGACGCCTTCACCTTCGACGGCGAGCAGCTCGATCTCGGGCCGATGGTGCGGGAGTTGGTCCTCATGGAGCTGCCCTCGGCGCCCCTGTGCCGGTCTGACTGTGCCGGGATCTGCGCGCGCTGCGGCGCCGACCGCAACCTCGTCCCGTGTGAGTGCCAGCCGGACCCGGTCGATCCGCGGTGGGCCGGCCTCGAAGCGCTCCGCGAGCAGCTCGAGAGCGAGCCTTGACCGCCGGCCGGCCGCCGTCGCCAGGGTGCCCGGGGTCGCTGATGCGGTCCATCGCCCGGTAGGATCGCCCGGCTTCGGATAGCCGTCCGAGACGCCCGCGGCACGGGCTCGGACCGGTCCCCACGAGAGGTTTTCCCACGATGGCAGTCCCCAAGAAGAAGCGGTCGAAGTCGAAGGCGCGCAGCCACCGGGCCGGCGCGTGGCGGCTGTCCGAGCCGGCGCGCTCGCTGTGCCCCCGCTGCGGCTCGGCCAAGCTGCCCCACGTGGTCTGCCCGACGTGCGGTTGGTACAAGAACCGCGTCGCAGTCGACGTCTGACCCTCCAGCCCGCGCCGAAGCGGCCCTGTCCCCGTCGTCGCCGCTGATGCTCCCCATCGCCGTCGACGCCATGGGGGGCGACAATGCCCCCAGCGAGATCGTCGCCGGTGCGCGGCGCGCCGCCGACGAGTTGGGCATCGACGTCGTGCTGGTCGGCCCCGAGGGCCTCGACACCGCGGGCCTCGCGCGTCTCACCGCCTCCGAGGTGATCGGGATGGGGGAGGACCCGGCCGGGGGTGTGCGCCGCAAGAAGGACGCCACGCTCGTGCGGGCGGCCGAGGCGGTGCGTGACGGCGCGGCGTCGGCCATGGTCTCGGCCGGCAACACCGGCGCCGCCATGGCCTCTGCGCTGCTGCGCATGGGGAGGATCAAGGGCGTGAGCAGGCCGGCCATCGCCACCGTCCTGCCCGTCCCCGGGAGCACCCGGGCGACCGTCCTGCTGGACGCCGGCGCCAACGCCGAGTGCCAGCCCGAGTGGCTGGTGCAGTTCGCGCAGATGGGCTCGGTCTTCGCCCGCCACCGCTTCGGCCTCGACGCGCCAAAGGTGGGCCTGCTCTCGATCGGCGAGGAGAACACCAAGGGCAACACCCTCGTCAAGGAGGCGCACGCGCTGCTGGAGGACGCGCCCGGCGTGACCTTCATCGGGAACGTCGAGGGCCGCGACATCCTCACCGACGACGTCGACATCGTGGTCACCGACGGGTTCAGCGGCAACGTCGTGCTCAAGTCCCTGGAGGGGGCGCTGCCGGCCATCATGAACGCCGTCGAGCAGGCCCTGACGTCCACCGACGAGCGGGCGGCCCGGTTCGAGCCGCTGCGTCCGGTGCTCGCCGACCTGTACGAGAGCCTGGAGCCCGAGAGCTTCGGCGGCGCCATGCTCCTCGGGGTCCGTGGGGTCTGCATCATCAGCCACGGCTCATCGAGCGCGAAGGCCATGTTCAACGCCATCAAGATGGCCCAGGAGATGGTCGTCGAGGACGTGGTGGCCGAGCTTCGGGCGGCGGTCACAGACGACTGAGGGCGTTCCCCGACCGCTACGATCGACAGTCGCCCAACCCAGGAGGTCAGACGTGCCGGCCGAGACCCATGTCGAGCAGGGGCCGCTCGACCGCAACGCCATCTTCGAGATCGTGCGCGATCGGCTGGCGGACATCCTCGAGATCGACCCGGCCACCATCACCGAGGGCCAATCGTTCGCCGACGACCTCGATGCCGACTCACTGGCGCTCATCGAGCTCGTCGAAGCCCTCGAGGAGGAGTTGGGCGAGCGGAGCGTGGGCTTTCGCATCGAGGATGAGGACCTGGCCGATCTGAAGAGCGTGCGGGACGCCGTCGACTACGTGAACGACCGGGTCAAGGGGAGCTGACACGGACCAAGAGATCCATGAGCTGAGCGGGCGGCTCGGCTACGTCTTCGGTGACGTGGCCCTGCTACGCCAAGCCCTCGCCCATCGCTCGTGGTGCGCGGAGGTCGCCGGGCAGGCCTCCAACGAACGGCTGGAGTTCCTGGGCGACGCCGTCCTGGGCTGGGTCGTCGCCGACCTGGCCTACCGCCAGGAGGACGGCCTGGACGAGGGCAAGCTCACGGACCTGCGCAAAGCCGTCGTCAACGCCGACGCGCTGGCCAAGGTGGCCGAGGAGCTCGGGGTCGGCCATGCCCTGCTGCTCGGCAAGGGTGAGGCCGCGGCGGGCGGCCGGCAGAAGCGCTCGATCCTCTCGGACGCCTTCGAGGCCATCATCGGTGCCGTCTACCTCGACGGCGGGGCCGAGGTCGGCTACGACTTCGTCCAGCGTCTGCTCGGTCAGCGGATCGTCGACACCGTCCACGCCCTCGGCGCGCTCGATCACAAGACGGCGCTCCAGGAGCTGGCGGTGCGCCTGTTCGAGGCCCCGCCGGTGTACCGGCTCCGGGACGAGGGGCCTGACCACGCCAAGCGCTTCTTCGCCCAGGCCGAGGTGGCGGGCCGTGTGTGGGGGCAGGGCGAGGGACGGAGCAAGAAGCAGGCCGAGCAGGCGGCGGCCCGGGAGGCGTTCGAGGCGCTGGTCACCAGTGCGGAGGAGACCGCCGCGCTGCCGACCGACGCCTGAACGGACGGCCATGCCCGAGCTGCCCGAGGTCGAGACCGTCCGGCGCGGGCTCGAAGCCCGGGTCGTCGGCCGCCGCATCGAGCGGGTGGAGGTCGGGCGCGAGCGCACGGTGCGGCGCACGTCGCGCCAGGCGGTCATCGACGGCCTGACCGGGACGACCGTGACGGCGGCGGCACGGCGGGGCAAGTACCTCGTGTCCGCGTTGGACTCCGGCGATGCCGTCATGATCCACCTCCGGATGACCGGCAAGCTGCTGCTGGCACCCGCGGGCACACCCCGGCCGCCCCACAGCCACGTCGTCATGACCCTGGACGGTGAGGAGCTGCGTTTCGTGGACCCCCGGACGTTCGGTGAGATCGTGGTGTTCGACCCCGACCGCGCCGACATCGAGGTCCCGGAGCTGGCGCGGCTGGGCCCGGACCCGGTGGTGGACGGCCTGACCTCCGCCGTGCTGCGGGCCCGGCTGGCGGGACGCTCCCGGCCCCTCAAGGCCTGGTTGCTGGACCAGCAACGGGTGGCCGGGCTGGGCAACATCTATACGGACGAGGTCCTGCACGCGGCCCGGCTGCGCTTCGACCGTCCCGCCGGCACCCTCGACGCCCGCCGGATCCGAGCGATGCGGCAGGCCATCGACGACGTGCTCGCCGCGGCCATCGCCGCCGGCGGCTCGACGCTCACCGACAACCAGTACGTCGGCCTGTCGGGCGAGCCCGGCCGCTACCAGTACCAACACCGCGTGTACGGCCGGGCCGGCGCCCCGTGCCCCCGGTGCCGGAAGGCCACGATCGTGCGCGTCCCGTTCGCGGGCCGCTCGACGTTCTTCTGCCCCCGCTGCCAGCGGTAGTGGCGAGGGGAGGGCAAAGCCCCCGGAATCGTCAGTCGGCGTCGGCGGGCGGGCGGCTGCTGTCGATGAACTCGCGCAGCCACAGGGCGCTGTCCTTCGGCGTGCGCACCATGGTCTCGTAGTCCACGTGGATCACGCCGAAGCGCGGGCGGTACCCGTCGTGCCACTCGAGGTTGTCGAAGGCCGACCACACGAAGTAGCCGAACACGTCCACCCCGTCGGCCATGGCTGAGGCCAGCGCCTCCAGGTGGCCGGCCAGGTACGTGATACGGCGGTCGTCAGCGATCCGGCCGTCGACGAGCGGGTCGGTGAACGCGGCGCCGTTCTCGGTGACGGCCAGCGGGGGGAGGCCGGGGTAGGTGTCGCGCAGGTGACGGAGGAGGTCGGCCAGGCCGTTCGGCGTCACCGGCCAGGACAGGTCGGTGACGAGCTCGGTCCGCGCCGCCGTGTGGGCCGGCGGCGCGAATGGGTAAGGCCAAGGCTCAGGCTCGACCGGCGGCTCCAGCAGCAGGTCGTGGTAGTAGTTCACGCCCAGCCAGTCGAGCGGCGCGGCGATGGTGTCGAGGTCCCCGGGCTCGATCAGGTCGTCGAGGACGGCAGCCAGATCGTCGAGGACGTCCTTGGGGTACGAGCCGGTGAGGACCGGATCCAGGAACCAGCGGTTCCGGAGGCCGTCGACCCGCCGCACAGCATCGTCTCCGATGCCGTCGAGGCCGACCACAGGCGCCGGATTCACGACGATTCCGAGTTGGGCATCGGGGCGAGCGGCCCGCATCGCCGCGGTCGCCAGGCCGTGGCCCAGCAGCAGGTGGTGGGACGAGGCGACGGCGGCGCGGGCGTCCTGCACCCCCGGGGCGTGGATGCCGGCGAAGTGGCCGAGGAACGCGGCGCACCACGGCTCGTTGAGGGTCGCCCAGCGGGTCACCCGATCGCCGAGTCGCTCGATCATCAGCGCCGCGTAGTCCGAGAACCAGGCCGCGGTGCCCCGGGTCGGCCAACCCCCCTCGTCCTGCAGGGCCTGGGGGAGGTCCCAGTGGTACAGCGTCGGGTACGGCTCCAACCCCAGCTCCAACGCCTCGTCGACGAGCTGGTCGTAGAAGCCGAGGCCGGCGCGGCTGACGGTGCCGCGGCCCAGCGGCAGCACGCGCGGCCACGAGATGGAGAACCGGTACGCGCCGTAGCCGAGCTCGGCCAGCAGCGCGAGGTCCTCGCGGTGGCGGTGGTAGTGGTCGATGGCCACGTCGCCGGTCGCGCCGTCGGCCACCCGACCGGGCTGACGGCAGAACGTGTCCCAGATGGACGGACCCTTGCCGTCCTCGCGACTCGCCCCTTCGATCTGGAACGCCGACGTCGCGGCGCCCCAGACGAACCCGACCGGAAACCGCACGCTCAGTGGAGCTTGGCGTCCGTCGCGCGCAGGCGCGCGGCCAGCTTCTCCAGCATCTTGAAGGCGATGTCCGGGTGCTCGCGGAGGACTGGGCGGATGGAGATCGAGGCCAGCGAGAGGGTTTCCAGATCGTCGATGGCGGAGACAGTGGCCGACCGGGGTTGCCGGTCGATCATGGCCAGCTCGCCGAAGTAGTTGCCCGGGCCGAACTCGGCCACGACCGTGCCCCCGACGGACGCGTTGGCCCGACCGCTGACGATCAGGTGGAAGCGCCCACTCTCGTCGCCCTCGGCCACCACGACGTCCCCGGGCCCGTAGTGGTAGTCCCGAGCCACGTTGGCCAGGACGTCCAGCTCGCGCGGCTCTAGGTCGGCGAACAGATCGACGGCGTGCAAGCTCTGGGCGAAGGGATGCGGCTCGTTCTGGGCCTGCTTGCGGGCCATGCGGTTGCCTCCACGGTCACGGGCAGCCGCAGCGTAGGCTACGGCGGCCGCGGGCCCGCGCCCGTCCGTGCGCACAGCCTCTCCGGGTCGCGCGAGGTTCCCCGTTCGCGGCAGGTCGCTCAGGTAGCGTCCACGCTCGCCGTGTTCTTGCGCCAGCTCACGCTCAAGGGGTTCAAGTCCTTCGCCGAGACGACCGCGCTCGACCTGGAGCCGGGCGTGACGGTCGTCGTCGGTCCCAACGGCAGCGGCAAGTCGAACGTGGTCGACGCCATCGCCTGGGTGCTCGGTGCGCAGGCGCCCAGCAGCGTGCGCAGCCAGAAGATGGACGACGTCATCTTCGCCGGGACGGCCCGCCGGCCGGCGCTGGGCCGGGCCGAGGTCAGCCTCACCATCGACAACTCGGCCGGGCTGCTCGCCATCGAGTTCAGCGAGGTCACCATCACCCGCACGCTCTGGCGTTCGGGCGACAGCGAGTACGCCATCAACGGGGTGCCCTGCCGGCTCCTCGACGTGCAGGAGTTGCTCAGCGACTCGGGGGTCGGACGGCAGCAGCACGTCATCGTCAGCCAGGGTCAGATCGACGGGGTGCTCAACGCCCGCCCCGAGGATCGCCGGGCGATCATCGAGGAAGCGGCCGGGGTCCTCAAGTACCGCAAGCGCAAGGAGCGGGCCGAACGCCGCCTGGAGGCCACGGAGGGCAACCTCCTCCGCGTCCAGGATCTGCTGCGGGAGGTCCGCCGCCAGCTCCGCCCGCTGGAGCGCCAGGCCGAGGCGGCGCGCCGCCACGGCGAGGTGGTCGGGGAGCTGACCACCTTGCGCATCCACGTGACGGGTCGCGAGATCGCGGCGTTGCAACGCCGCGGCGAGACGCTGGCCGAGGAGCGCCGTCAGCTTGATGAGCAGGAGGGCGCGGTCCGGCGGGAGCTGGCGCGCATGGACACTGCCGTCCTCGCCGCCGAAGCGAGCCTCGGCGCGGGAGGCACGGGCGACGTCGGCGACGCGCTGGTCCGTGTCGAGCAGCTCCGCGAACGGGCGCGGGGACTCTCGGCCGTCCTGTTGGAACGGCGCCGCAGCCTGGAACGTGACCGCGTGCAGCTCATGGACGAGAGCGTGGCCGTGAGCCTGGAGGCCGACGCGGCCCGGCTGCGGTCCGAGCTGGCGGCGGTGGCCGAGGCCCGGCGGGCGCTGGAGCCCGAGGTGCGGGCCCTGGAGGACGACGAGTGGACTGCGGGCGGGGCTGAACCGGCGACGGACGGCGACGCCGCGGACGAGGACGCCGCCGACGGCACGCGGGCCGCCCGGGCCGCCGCCGAGGTGCGGGGCGAGCTCCACGCGAGGCGGGCCGCCCGGCTGCAGGGGTCCGAGGCACTGACTCACTCCGGGACGCGCATCAGCACCCTCGAGGAGAAGCAGCGGCTGCTCGTGGCCCGGATCACCGAGCTCGACCAAGAGGTGGCACAGTTGGTCGAGGCGGAAGGTCGGTTGGCGACCGAGGTCGAAGCCGCGGGCGCGGCACTCGAACACGGCGATGCGGAGGTCGTCGCCGCAGAGGCGGCACACCGGGAGGCCGAGGCCCGTGCCACGGCGTGGACGGCCCGCGTGGAAGCATTTGCCCAGGCGCTGGACGCGGCCCGGGCGAAGGCGGGCGCCGAGCACCTCGGCAACGTCGATGGTGTGCTGGGTTCCTTGCTTGACGTCGTCGAGATCGAGCATGGATGGGAGGCCGCCGTCGAGGCTGCCCTCGGTGAGGCACTTGGGTCGGTCGTCGTGGCGGACACGGGTGCGGCCCGCCGTGCGCTCGGCCACCTGCACGCGGCCCGGGTCCACGGTGGGGTGCTCGCACCAGGTCCAGCGCCGTCCGGGCGCCGGACCGCCCCCGCCGTGGACCTGACGGGCGGCCGATCGGTGCGGGCGCTCGTCCGCGCAGGCGATGCGCGGGTGGCGACCGTGCTGGACGATCTGCTGACCGGCGCGGTCGTGCTCGACGGGGGTTGGTCTGACGCTCTCGATCTGGCCCTGGCCCACCCGGACCTGACCGTCGTGACCCGGGAGGGCGACCGCTTCTCCCCGGCCGGCTTCCGCGTCGGATTGGGCGGTGCAGGGGCCACCGCCGCCGCGCTCGACGAGGCCCGGACCAGGAGCGCCACCGTGGCCGTCGACGTGACGACGGCCGGGCAGCGGCTGGCCGATCTCCGCCGCGAGCGGGACGCACTGGCCGCCGGTCACGGATCGCTCCGGGCCCGGCTGGACTCCCTGGTCGCTGACCGCGCCGGGGCCGAGCAGGCCGTGGACGGCGCGCGCCGCCGCGGCGACGACCTGCGGACGGCACTCGACCAGTTCCGGAGCGAGCGCGAAGCGCTGGTCGCCGCCGGGACCCGAGAGGAGACGGTCGTTGCCGAGCTGGAACGCTCCCTCGAGGCCCTGGAGGCGGACGAGGCCTCGGAGGTGGAGGCAGCCCGACTGCGGTACGAGCAGCGGCGCCGCCGGGAGGAGCGGGCCCAGGCGCTCGCCACTCGCCGCCGGGACCTGGCCGTTCGGACCGCCGGGGTGGACGAGCGAGCCGCCCTCTTGGAGCAGCGTCTGCACGACGTCGAGAGCCGCCTGGAGGCCGGCAGCCGGGCACATGCAGATGCCGGCGCGCGGGTCGAGCTCATCGAGCGCTCCTCCCTGGCCGTCGGGCGCCTCGCCGACCTGGTCGAGCGTCACCGACGCACGGTCGAGTTGCGCCTCACCGAACTGCACGAGCAGCGGAGGCGGCAGCTGGAGGCGGCGCGGGCGGCCAGCCAGGCGCTCGAGCAGCTGCGGGTCGAACGGGCCGACGCCGAGCGGAAGCTGGCCGAGATCGGCGAACGGCAGCGGCGCTGCGAGATCACGGACGCCGAGGTGCGCACGCGCCTGGAGGCCGCGGTCGAGCACGTCCGCCACGAGCTGGACACCGAGCCGTCCGTGGCCATGGCGACCGAGCAGCCGCCCCTGCCCGAGGGCGTCACAGCGGCGGCGCGGGTGCGGGATCTGGAGCGCGAGATCCGGCTCATGGGTCCCATCAACCCGCTGGCCCTGGAGGAGTTCACGGCCCTGCAGGAGCGCCACGGCTTCCTCGAGCAGCAGTTGGAGGACGTGCGCTCCACCCGGCGCGACCTGCAGCGCGTCATCCGCTCGGTGGATGCGGAGATCCAGTCGGTGTTCGCCGCCGCCTTCGCCGACGTCAGCGAGAACTTCACCGCGCTGTTCACGACGCTCTTTCCGGGCGGGATCGGGCGGCTGATCCTCACCCAGCCCGAGGACCTCCTCGCGACCGGCATCGAGGTCGAGGCCAAGCCGTCGGGCAAGAACGTGAAGAAGCTGTCGCTGTTGTCCGGCGGCGAGCGGTCTCTCACCGCGCTGGCTTTCCTGTTCGCCGTGTTCCGCAGCCGTCCGTCGCCCTTCTACGTCATGGACGAGGTGGAGGCCGCGCTCGACGACGTCAACCTGCATCGCTTCCTCGGGCTCCTCGCCGAGTTCCGGGCCGACGCCCAGCTCCTCGTCGTCAGCCATCAGAAGCGCACCATGGAGGCGGCCGACTCCCTCATCGGCGTGACGATGCAGCCAGGAGGCTCGTCCAAGGTCCTCGTCGAGCGGATCTCGACCCAGGTGTGACGGCCGTCCGTGGCGGCCCCGGCGGTGGGGCCTGGTCGCAGGACGGCGGTGTAACGTGACCGGCCGATCTGGTCAGCCGGGGTTCGGGGGGTAGGGGCGAGTGACGGAGACGCTGCCGGCGCCGAGCGCGGGCATGCCCCGGGAGATGGCGCCGCCGTCGAGCTCGTGCACCTGCGCAAGGAGTTCGGCGAGGTGGTGGCCGTCGACGCCGTGGACCTCGTGATCCGCCACGGGGAGTTCTTCTCCATGCTGGGGCCGTCCGGCTCCGGCAAGACGACGGTCCTTCGCATGATCGCCGGCTTCGAAGTGCCGACGGCGGGCGCCGTGCTCCTCGAGGGTCGGGACGTATCGCACCTCGCGCCCTACGACCGCGACGTCAACACCGTGTTCCAGGACTACGCCCTCTTCCCGCACATGGACGTGGGCCAGAACGTCGAATACGGGCTGCGGGTCAAGGGTGTCGGGCGGGCCGAGCGCCGGCGGCGGGCCACGGAGGCGCTGGCCAGCGTGCGCCTGGCCGACTTCCAGCGTCGGCGGCCGAGCCAGCTCTCCGGCGGTCAACGCCAGCGGGTCGCGCTGGCCCGGGCCCTCGTCAACCGGCCCAAGGTCCTGTTGCTCGACGAGCCGCTCGGCGCGCTCGACCTCAAGCTCCGTGAGGAGATGCAGGTCGAGCTCAAGGCCATCCAGCACGAGGTGGGCATCACGTTCGTGTTCGTCACCCACGACCAGCACGAGGCACTCTCGATGAGCGACCGGGTGGCCGTGTTCAACCGCGGGCTCGATCGAGCAGGTGGGCACACCCCTCGAGATCTATGAGCACCCGGCCACCGTGTTCGTCGCCGGCTTCGTCGGGACCACGAACCTGCTGAGCGGTGACGCGGCGCGTGCCGTCCTCGGCCGAGACGTCGTCGCCACCATCCGGCCCGAGCGCATCCGCATGATCGCACCGGGCGCCGCCGTCGCCGCCGACGCCATCCGCTGCCGCGGCACCGTCTTCGAGGTGCTCTACCTCGGCGCCGAGACCCGCTTCGTCGTCGCCCTCGATGCCGGCGGCCGGCTCCTCGTCAGCCGGCCCAACACGAGCGACCACACGGACGCCGCACCGGGCAGCGCTGTGGTCCTGTCGTGGCGCGAGGACGACGTTCGCCTGATCTCCGATCCCACGACCACAAGTGCAACCACAAGGGGGAATCCATGAAGCACAAGCGATGGCTGGCCGGCCTGGCCGCGTCCGCCCTGCTCCTCGGAGCGTGCGGGAGTGACGACGACGGCGGTGGCGCCGACACCACCGCCGCGCCCGACGGCTCCGAGGCGCCCGACTCCTCGGCTGCGGCCGGGGGCGAGGCCATGACCGAGCTGGGCGAGGGCGAAGGCGAGGTCAACCTCATCGCCTGGGCCGGCTACGTGGAGGACGGCTCGACGGACCCCGAGGTCGACTGGGTGACCGGCTTCGAGGAGGAGACCGGTTGCAGCGTCAACGTCAAGGTCGGTAACACGTCCGACGAAATGGTGTCGCTCATGCAGAGCGGCGAGTACGACGGGGTGTCTGCGTCCGGTGACGCCACGCTGCGCCTCATCGCCGGCGGCGAGGTATCGCCCGTCAACACCGACCTCATTCCCAACTACGCGGATGTGTTCCCGGACCTCAAGGACCAGGCCCACAACACGGTCGACGGGGTGTCCTACGGCGTACCTCACGGTCGCGGTGCCAACCTGCTCGTCTACAACACCGACGAGTTCACCGCCGCGCCTGACTCTTGGGGCGTGATGTTCGAGGCCGACAGCCCGGCCAAGGGCGGCGTGTCCGTGTACGACTCGCCCATCTACATCGCCGACGCCGCGCTGTACCTGAAGGCCACCCAGCCCGACCTCGGCATCGAGAACCCGTACGCGCTGGACGAGACCCAGTTCGCTGCTGCGGTCGACCTGCTGAACCAGCAGAAAGACCTCGCCGGGCAGTACTGGAACGTCTACACCGACCAGCAGGCTGCGCTCGAAGCCGGCTCCGTGACCGCGGGGACGACCTGGCAGGTGATCGTCAACCTGGCGCAGGGCAACGGCGCCAAGATCGACGCCGTGAAGCCCACGGAGGGCGCCACGGGCTGGTCGGACACCTGGATGATCTCCAGCAAGGCACAGCACCCGAACTGCATGTACATGTGGATGAACCACATCATTTCGCCCGAAGCCAACGCCGCCGTGGCCGAGTGGTTCGGGGAGGCGCCGAGCAACACCAAGTCGTGCGCGTTGACCGCCGACGCGGAGCACTGCGCCACGTTCCACGCCGAGGAGACCGACTACTGGACGGACGTCTGGTACTGGACGACGCCCACGTCGACCTGCCTGGACGGCCGTGACGTCGAGTGCGTGCCGTACACGGAGTGGGTGAACGCCTGGAACGAGCTCCGGGCCTGACGGTTCCGACCGTCGCCGTGCCAGCCGGGCCGGGGGATCAGACCCCGGCCCGGTCCGGCGGCCTGGGTCGCGGCGCGTCCCGGTTCTTCCGCCGCCACCGGTGGGCGTCCCTGGCCGCCCTGATCACCTGGCCCGTCCTGTGGCTGGTCGTGATCTACCTCGGATCGCTGGCCGTCCTCGTGGCCAGCGCGTTCTTCTCCATCGACGAGTTCACGAACCAGACGACGACGGATCTCACGATGGCGAACGTCGAGGAGGTCCTCGGAACAGGCGCCTACTGGGACACGGTCATCCGCAGCATCGGCGTGGCGGCGGCCGTGACTGTGCTCAGCCTGCTGATCGCCCTGCCGCTCGCCTTCTACATCGCCAAGCTCGCCAAGCCATGGGCTCGGCGCGGACTGATCGTGTCCGCCACCCTTCCCCTGTGGGCGGGCTACCTCGTGAAGGCCTATGCCATGCGAGCGGTGTTCGAGCCCGGAGGCTCGAGCGGGGGCGGCGGTTTCCTCCGGGGCGCCATCGGGTGGACGCCCGGCTTCGGCCTGCCCGCGGTCGTCCTCACCCTGACCTACCTGTGGGTCCCATTCATGATCCTCCCGATCTACGCCGGGTTGGACCGGTTGCCGTCATCCCTGCTCGACGCCTCGGGTGACCTCGGTGGTCGTCCCTTCCGCACCTTCCGGTCGGTGGTCCTGCCCCTCCTGGTGCCGGCCATCGCCGCCGGCTCGATCTTCACCTTCTCCCTGTCCCTCGGTGACTACATCACCGTCAAGATCGTCGGCAGCAAGACGCAGCTCATCGGCAACCTGATCGAGCGCACGCTGCTGGCGCCCAACGTGCCCCTGGCGGCGGCATTCACGCTGTGGCCGATCGTGATCATGGTCGCCTACCTGTTCGTCATGGGCCGGTTGGGCGCCTTCGAGAGCCTGTGACGCGCCGATGAACCTCTCTGCCCCGGCCCGGTGGATCCTGCGGATCTTCTCCTGGGTGGTCCTCGGACTCCTCTACCTGCCGCTGGCCCTGATCGTCATCCTCAGCTTCAACACGGCGACCTCCCTGAGCTGGCCACCCGACGGGCTCTGGCTCGAGTGGTGGCGGCGCGCCTACGAGGCAGACGCCCCGCGGGAGGCGCTCTGGACGTCCGTGAAGCTGGCGCTGGCGGCGACCACGGTGGCGCTCGTGCTGGGGACGTGCCTGTCGTTCGCGCTCCACCGCTACAAGTTCTTCGGCCGCAGCTCCCTGTCCTTCCTCATCGTCCTGCCCATCGCGCTGCCGGGCATCGTCACCGGCGTGGCGCTGCGCAACACGTTCATCCGGCTGGGCTGGGACCTCGGCTTCACGACGGTGGTCATCGGCCACGGCACGTTCTGTATCGTGCTGGCCTTCAACAACGTGGTCGCCCGGCTGCGCCGCCTGTCGCCCAACGTGCAGGAAGCCTCGGCCGACCTGGGGGCGAGCGGCTGGCAGACGTTCCGCCACGTCACGTTCCCGCTCATCCGCTCCGCCCTGCTGGCCGGCGGGCTGCTGGCCTTCGCGCTGAGCTTCGACGAGATCGTCGTCACCACCTTCACCGCAGGGGCGGGGATCGAGACCTTGCCGCAGTGGATCCTCAACAACTTCGCTCGGCCGAACAACGTGCCGCTGGTGACGGTCGTGGCCACGGTCGTGATGCTGTTGTCGATCCCGCTGGCCTGGCTGGCCCAGCGCCTGACGGGCGAGCCGCCCGGCCTGACGACCGGCCACTGAACGACCAGCCACTGACTTAGGGTGGCGCCGCCATGGGTCCGGAGCTGCTCTTCCTCATTCTCATCGCCGTCGTACTCGTTTTCGGCTTCGGCGTCCTGCTGGTCAGCCGCTCCCGGGTCCGCCGGGAGGATCGTGAGGCTGCGGCCGCCCCGTCCGTCACGCTGGAGGAGCGCCCGGCGGCGCCCGGCCCCGACAGCGAGGAGCCCGCCGGGGAACCACCAGGCGCCGTGCTGGTCGAGGAGCGCCCGCGCCTGCGGGACCGGGTCGGCAAGGCCCGGGCCGCGCTCACCGGGGCGCTGCTGGGCGTGCGGAGTCGCTCAGGCATCGACACCGAGACCTGGGACGAGCTCGAGGAGGCGTTGCTCCGCGCAGACGTCGGGGTGACGGTCACCGACGCCCTGCTCGACGACCTGAAGGCGCGGGTGCAAGCCAAGGAGATCACCGAGCCCGACACGCTCCTGGAGGCGCTCAAGGAGGACATGAAGGCCCAGCTCGCGGGACTCGAGCGCGACCTCCACCTAGAGCCCGGACCGGAGGGCTCGCCGAACGTCTGGCTGTTCGTGGGCGTGAACGGCGTGGGCAAGACGACGACCATCGGCAAGCTCGGCGCCCAGCAGGAGGCCGACGGCCATCGGGTGGTCATGGGCGCGGGCGACACGTTCCGAGCCGCCGCGGCCGAGCAGCTCGCCACATGGGCGGAGCGGGCCGGCGCTGACTTCGTGCGGGGAAGTGAGGGCGGTGACCCGAGCTCGGTCATCTACGACGCCGTGCAGCGGGCCGCGGCGCGCGGCTACGACCTCGTGCTGGCCGACACCGCCGGGCGCCTCCACACCAAGACCAACCTGATGGAGGAGCTGCGGAAGGTACGACGAGTGGCCGACCGCGAGCCGGGCCGGGTGACCGAGGTGCTCCTCGTGATCGACGCCACCACGGGCCAGAACGGCCTCGTCCAGGCCCGTCAGTTCGCTGAGGCCACCGACGTCACGGGCGTGGTGCTGACCAAGCTCGACGGCTCGGCGAAGGGCGGCATCGTGTTCGCGGTGCAGACCGATCTGGGCATCCCGGTCAAGCTGGTCGGGCTCGGCGAGGCCATCGGCGACCTGATCCCGTTCGATCCCGACGAGTTCGTCGACGCCCTCTTCGAGGAGTGACGGCCGCGTCGGTCAGCCGGTGTCGCGGCCGTCGAGCTCGGCGATCAGCTTCTTGCCGGCTATGGCCCGGTAGCTCTCCTCGATCCAGTCGCACAGGATGTCGACCGGGACGTCCTCGCCCGGGCCGTAGCTCGCGCTGACCCACCCCGCCTTGCCGAGGCCGTAGCCCGTGGGTTCCGTGCCGGCCATGCTCAGGGCCTGGTCTCTCGAGTCGGGCAGTTTCACCGATGCCCCGACCGAGTCGTCGCCGTCCATCCCCAGGAAGACGAAGATCTTCTTGCCCACTTTGACCACGGTGTCGCCCCACGGGTGGTCCTCCCATGCCCCGGGCAACGACAGCGCGAAGCCCTTGCAGCGGATCATCGCCTGCCGCTGCTTGGCGCTGGTCCTGCGCGCCGGGCTCATACCGCGCCGCCGTACAGGTCGAGCGTGGAGGCCATGCCGCCGTCGACCTCGATCGTCTGGGCGGTGACGTAGCGCGCTGCGTCGGACGCTAGGAACACGACGACGTCCGCCACGTCGTCGGGCAGGCCCCAACGCCGAAGGGCGATCTGCGCCTCGACCTGCTCGATCACACCGGGGATGGACCGGTTGCGCTCCCACATCGAGGTGATGATCACCCCCGGCGCCACCGCGTTGACCCGGACGCCGTGCGGGCCGTACTCCATGGCCAGCGACCGGGTCATGGCGTCGACAGCGCCCTTGGAGGCCGCGTACGCGGACCGGCGCGGGGTCCCCACCTGCGAGGACACCGACGAGACGTTGATGACCGAACCCCGGCCCCGTTCCAGCATCGGCGGCAGCAGGGCCGTGGTCAGCAGCAGCAGGTTGCGGACGTTGAGGGTCAGGAGACCGTCGATGGTCTCGGCGTCGAGGTCGGTCGAATCCGTCCGGACGCCGGCCCCGGCGTTGTTGACCAGGACGTCGACCGGGCCGAGTGCGTCCAGGGCTGCGGCGGCGACCGTGGCCGGCGCGTCCGGCCCGGCCAGATCGGCCGGGATCACGACAGGGTCGTTGCGCAGCCCGCTGGCCACCTTGCCCAGCACCTCGGCCGAGCGGGCCACGAGGGCCACGCGGGCGCCGGCGCCGTCGAGGGCCGTGGCGATCGCGGCGCCGATGCCCCTGGACGCCCCGGTCACCACGGCGGTCCGGTCGATCAGCGAGAACGCCTCCACGATCTTGACCCTAGGACACCACCCCTGCCGCACTCGTCGGTGTCGCGCCGATCGGCGAATGCCGCCGATCCGGGTGACATCGACGCAGGAGCAGGGGCAAGCCGGCCGAGCGGGTGGTCCGGTAGCCTGGCCCGCCGCATGTTCGACACGCTGTCCAACCGCTTCGACGGCATCCTCAAGCGCCTGCGCGGCAAGGGCCGACTGTCCGAGGCCGACGTCGACGAGGTCCTCGCCGAGATCCGCACCGCCCTGCTGGAAGCCGACGTCAACGTACGCGTCGTACGCCACGTGGTCGCCCGCATCAAGGAACAGACGGTGGGCCTGGAGCTGTCGAAGGCGCTCAGCCCCAGCCAGCAGATCGTCAAGATCGTCAACGCCGAGCTCACGAACCTGCTCGGCGGCGAGACCCTCAAGCTGACCTACGCCTCCCGCCCGCCGACGGTCGTGCTGATGGCCGGCCTGCAGGGCTCGGGCAAGACAACCAGCTCGGCCAAGCTGGCCCGCTGGTTCAAGCGGCAGGGTCGCAACCCGCTCCTGGTCGGTGCCGACCTCCAGCGGCCCGCGGCCGTGGACCAGCTCCGCACCCTCGGCCGCCAGGTCGACGTCATCGTCTTCAGCGACGACGAGGCCGCCCGCTCCGGCACGGGTGATCCCGTCGCCGTGGCGCAGCGGGGCCTGGAGGAGGCCCGGCGGCTCGGCAAGGACGTCCTCATCGTCGACACTGCCGGTCGCCTTGCCATCGACGCCGAGATGATGGATCAGGTCCGGCGCATCTCCGAGGCGGTCGATCCCAACTACACCTTCCTCGTCGTCGACGCCATGACCGGCCAGGACGCCGTCACCGTCGCCGAGGCCTTCCACGAGACGCTGGAGCTCGACGGCGTCATCCTCTCCAAGCTCGACGGTGACGCCCGGGGTGGTGCCGCGCTCTCGGTCAAGGAGGTCATCGGCCGGCCCATCGCCTTCGCCAGCACGGGCGAGAAGATGGACGCCTTCGACCAGTTCCACCCCGACCGCATGGCGGGGCGGATCCTCGGCATGGGAGACGTGCTCTCCCTCATCGAGCAGGCCGAGGAGGTCTTCGAGAAGGACGAGGCCGAGGAGGTCGCGGCCCGCCTCCTCGAGGGGCAGTTCACGTTCGACGACTTCTTGGACCAGATGCGCCAGGTCCAGAAGATGGGGTCCCTGTCCAGCCTCATGGCTATGATGCCCGGGGTCCCGAAGGAGCTCAAGAACGTCAACATCGACGACGGTGAGCTCAGACGGGTCGAAGCGATCATCTGCTCGATGACCGCCGACGAGCGACGCCAGCCGGAGCTCATCAACGGGAGCCGCCGCCTTCGCATCGCCAACGGCAGTGGCACCACGACCGGTGAGGTCAACCGCCTCGTCAAGCAGTTCCAGGAGATGCAGAAGCTCATGAAGCGCATGGGCGGTCTCGGCAGCAAGAAGGGCAAGCGCCGCATGCCGGCCCTGCCGCCCGGGTTCCCGGGCATGAACTAGGAGAGAAGACGACCTCATGGCAGTGAAGCTGCGCCTCACCCGGGTGGGGAAGACCAAGCAGCCGCAGTACCGGATCGTGGCCGCCGACTCGCGCTCGCCGCGTGACGGGCGGTTCATCGAGATCATCGGGCAGTACAACCCTCGGCAGGAGCCCTCGGTCGTCAACCTCGATGCCGACAAAGCGGCGCAGTACCTGGCCGACGGCGCGCAGCCGACCGAGCGGGTCGCCAAGCTGCTGCAGATCGCGGGTGTCGAGCTCCCGGCCAAGGTGGCCGCGAAGGTCGGCGGCCCGGGCGGCAAGGCCGACAAGATCGAGAAGAAGGCCCAGAAGGTCGAGAAGAAGGCCGAGAAGGCTGCGACCGAGGCTGATGCTGCGACCGCGGCTGGCGATGACGCCGAGGCGGCGTCGTGAGCGACCCCAACACGGTCGTGGCGCCGACGGCGGCGGCCGTGCTCGACCATCTGGTGCGGGCACTCGTCGACGACCCGGACGCGGTCCGCATCGACACCGAGCAACGGGGCCGGCGCACGATCCTCGAGGTCCACGTGGCGCCCGGCGAGCTGGGCCGCGTGATCGGACGGAGGGGCCGGACGGCCCAGAACATCCGCACCGTCGTGCGGGCCGCGGCCAGCCGCGACGGCGTCGAGATCGACGTCGACTTCGTAGATTGACCACCTCCCGTCTGGAGGTCGGGCGGGTTGTCAAAGCCCATGGCCTCCGGGGGGAGGTCGTGGTGAGCCTCGTGTCGGACTACCCGGAGGTGCGGCTGGCGCCGGGGAGCCGGCTGTGGGCCGGTGACCGGGAGGTCCTCGTGCAGGCGGCGCGCCCGCACCAGGGCCGATGGCTGGTGCAGTTCGAGGACGTCGTCGACCGGACGGGCGCGGAGGCGCTGGCCGGGCGGAGCCTCCACGGCGAGGCCCTCGACGATCCGGAGGCCATCTGGGTGCACGAGCTGATCGGGTCGTCAGTCGTGGAGGAGGGGACCGGGGTCGAGCGGGGCCGTGTCGTGTCGGTGCTGGCCAACCCGGCCCACGAGATCTTGGAGCTGGACTCGGGCGCGCTGGTGCCCATCGTGTTCGTGCGCTCGTGCGAGGACGGCGTGACCGTTGTGGCCGTCCCCGAAGGCCTGTTCGAGGCGCCCCCGGCCGAGGCGTGAGCCCCGTGCGCATCGACGTCTTCACGATCTTTCCCGGCCTGGTGGACGCCTTCTGCCGAGAGAGCCTTCTCGGCCGGGCCCGAGAGGCGGGCCGGCTCGACCTGCGCTGCCACGACCTGCGGGACCACACCACCGACGTCCACCGCACCGTGGACGACAGCCCCTTCGGCGGCGGCGCGGGCATGGTGCTGCGGCCCGAGCCCGTGTTCGCATCCGTCGAGGCCGCCGATCCCCCTCGACCGCTCTTCCTCCTGGGGCCCGGTGGGCGGCACTTCGACCAGGCCACGGCCCGCGGCTTGGCCTCCGGCGAGGGGTTCAGCCTCCTGGCCGGGCGGTACGAGGGTGTCGATCACCGCGTCCGGGAGCACCTTGTCGACGGCGAGCTGTCGATCGGCGACTACGTACTGGCCGGCGGCGAGGTGGCGGCCTGCGTGGTGATCGAGGCGGTCAGCCGGCTGCTTCCAGGGGTGATGGGCAACGAGCGGTCCGCGGAGCGGGAGTCGTTCGGCGGCGGACGCGGCGGCGCCGTCGATCCGGCCGGGCTGCTGGAGGAGCCCCACTACACGCGCCCGGCGTCGTTCCGGGGCTGGGAGGTGCCGGCGCCGCTCCGCTCGGGCGACCACGCCCGCATCGAGCGCTGGCGCCGGGCCCAGGCCCTGCACCGCACCGTGGCCGCCCGGCCCGACCTGATCGCCGCCCGGGGCGGACTGACGGCCGAGGAGCAGGGCCTGTTGGAAGAGTTCGACCCCGTCGCCTATCCTTGACCGACCCTCTTGCGAGACGTAGGACCAGCGCGCCATGAAAGCCACCGATCTCATCGACCAGGACAGCCTCCGTCCTGACCTGCCTGACTTCGCCGCCGGCGACGAGGTCGAAGTGCACGTGCGGGTCAAGGAGGGCAACCGGGAGCGGGTCCAGGTCTTCCACGGCAACGTCATCGGCCGGTCGGGCTCGGGCCTGCAGGAGACGTTCACTGTCCGCAAGGTCAGCTACCAGGTGGGCGTCGAGCGGACGTTCCCCCTGCACTCGCCGATCATCGCCAAGCTCGTCGTCCTGAAGCGGGGCGACGTGCGGCGGGCCAAGCTCTACTACCTGCGCAACCGCCGAGGGAAGGCGGCTCGCATCCGCGAGAAGCGCGAGTACTGATTTGCCGGCCAGAGCCACCGACACCCGGTTCGCGGTCGGGCGGGCCGCGTGAGTACGGAAGACCTCGAGAACTACGAGGCCGAGCGGGAGTTGCAGCTGGCGCAGGAGTACCAAGACGTGTCGGGCCTCTTCCGGTACGCCGTGGAGACCGAGCGCCGCTTCTACCTGGCCAACGAGGTGAGCGTGCGGGTGGTCGACGAGGGGCCGCGCCCCCTGGTGGAGCTGGAGCTCAAGGACGCATGGGTTTGGGACATGTACCGCCGCAGCCGGTTCGTCCCCTCGGTGAAGGTGCTGAGCTTCAAAGACGTCAACGTCGAGGAGCTCCCGAAACAGGAGCTCTGACCTGACAGCCGGGCGGCGGGCCACCGGCGCATGGGGCGAGGATCAGGTGGCGCGCTGGTACGAGAGCCGCGGCTACGAGGTGCTCGCCCGCAACTGGCGGGTCCGTGAAGGTGAGCTCGATCTGGTCGTGGCCAGGGACGGCGTGGTCGTCTTCTGCGAGGTGAAGAGCCGGTCGAGCGATGCCTTCGGGCAGCCGTTCGAGGCGGTGACGCCGACGAAGCAGACCCGCCTGCGCCGGCTGGCCGCCCGCTGGCTGGCCGTCGACGGCCGGTCCTGGCCGGTGGTGCGCTTCGACGTGGCGAGCGTGGTGCGGGGCCGCGTCGCCGGCGTCATCGAGGCCGCGTTCTGATCTCGCGCGTCCAGCAGGCCCGGTGCCAGTGCCGCCGGAGATCGGGCGCGCGGCGGGGGATGACGACGAGGTGGCCGGTCCCGGCGGGGATGTCGTGGTGGCAGCCCGGGCAGACGTAGGTCTTGGCCGCCTGGTACGGGTGCATGGAGCGCACCTCGACGTCCGCGAGGTCGGCAGCGAACCCCGTCACTGTGTCCTCACCCGAGGAACGCCCAGAGTACGAGGGCGAGGGCCACCGCGAGGCCGGCGACCACGAACACGATGTCCGACGACCGGCGGCGCTGCGGGCGGTAGGGATTCAGGCCCATCGCGGTGATTATGGTCGGTCCCATGGAGACCATCAGGGTCACGAGGGCGGACGGCGTCGTCACCATCACCCTCGACCGTCCGGAGAAGAAGAACGCCATCAACCTCCTCATGTGGGATGAGCTGCTCGCCACCCTGCGTGAGATCTCGGGCAGCGGCGAGGATCGGGTGCTCGTCGTCACCGGGGCGGCCGGAGCGTTCTGCTCCGGTGCCGACCTGTCCGGGGGGAGTGGCGACGTCGTCGGGCACCGGCACCAGCTGGCGTCCATGCGGCATGTCGGGGATGTGGCCCTCGCCCTGCATCGGCTCCCGCAGCCGACCATCGCCAAGGTCGGGGGTGTGGCCGCGGGCGCCGGCGCCAATTTGGCGTTCGGATGTGATCTCATTGTCGCCTCCGACGACGCCCGGTTCACGGAGATCTTCGCCCGACGCGGGCTCACCATCGACTTCGGGGGCTCCTGGTTGCTCCCCCGCCTCATCGGGCTCCACAAGGCCAAGGAGCTGGCCTTCTTCGCCGACATCATCTCGGCCAAGGAGGCCGAGGCCTTCGGACTGGTCAACCGGGTCGTGCCGGCGGGGGAGCTCGACGCGTTCGTGGACGACTGGGCGTCGAAGCTCGCCGCGGGACCACCCATCGCGCTGGCCCAGACCAAGCGCCTGCTGAACAACGCCATGGCCGTCACCCTCGAGGAGGCTCTCGACGACGAAGGGGCTGCTCAGACCGTCAACTTCGGCACTCGGGACACCGCGGAGGCCATCGCGGCGTTCGTCGCGAAGCGCGATCCGCGCTTCGAGGGCCGCTGATCGCCTGCTCCGCCCTGGGGAGCATGACGCAGCAGGGATGACGGAGCTCGGAAGGGGCCCACGACTACGGTGAGCGCGTGGTCGGTGCGGGTCCAACGTGTGCGTGGATCGCAGCTGCGGTGGCGGCCGGGCTGGCCGGTGTCGTGGTCTGCCTGTCCGGCTCCCTCGGAACGGCTGGCGCCCAGGAGCCGCCGCCCACCGTGCCTCCGGTCGATCCGGCGGCCACCGCACCACCGACAGCGCCTCCCACGGCACCCCCGCCGTCCCAGGTGCTGCCCACCACCTCGACGCTGCCCTTGAACTGCACCGAGATCCCGCCGCCCTACCTCGTGTTCGAGGGGCGGATCACCGTGTACCAGGTGCCCACGTTCCGCTTCAAAGTCGACAAGGTCATCGCGGGCACGTGGGCCGGTCCGCTCATCGACGTCGACTTCGTCGACGACGCCGGGTTCATGCGGATCGGGCCCACCTATCTGGTAGCCGCGCAGGTCGATCCCGCGACGGGCAAGCTCCACTCGAAGCTGCGGACCTCGTTCCGGACCCAGCCGGGCCCGGGCACCTGCCCGGGCGACGACCCGATCATCACCCGCCTGGCCGACGGCAGCCCGGTCGACACCGGACTGCTCTCGGGGATGAAGGGCCGGTGGAACAAGGTGCTGCTGGCATTCCTCGTGCCGGCGGTCGCCGTGATGGCCGGGCTGGTGCTGATCGTGTCGCTCAAGCACCTCGTGGCCAAGGTGCTCCGGACCGAGCCGCTGTCGGGCCGGCGCTACACCGGCGGCTCCGGCACCCCGTAACCGTCCGGGTCGAACAGTCGTCCGGCGTCGCGGCCCGGCGGAGGCAGCCCCGGATCCAGGAGCACCTGCACCTCGTCCATCGCGGCGCGCAGATCGGCGATGACCACCTCCTGTCCGCCCGCCGGCGCGCAGAGCACGAGGAGCGCGGCGACGACCTGTTCGCCGGTGGCCCGCTCGACGGCCACCGCGTAGGCGGCAAGCTGGCGACGGTAGGCGGCCAGCTTCTCCGCCGGCAGGGGCCCGGCACCATCGGTCGCCACGATGCGATCCGTCTTGTGGTCCACGACGACCAGGCCGTCCGCCCGGCGGTACAGCAGGTCGATGTACCCCTCGAGCACCGTGTCGCCGAAGGGCACCCCGACGTAGACCTCCCGCCAGTGGGGGAGGGCTGCGGCCTCAGCCACGCACGGTGTGGCCAGGGCGGAGCGGGCCAGGCGGGCGATGCGCTCCCACTCGTCGTCGACGCCCTCGGCCGCCGCCTGCGCCCGGGCCAGCGCCTCCAGGCCGTCACCGCTGGCGAGATCGACCACCTGCAAGACGCCGTGGACGGCCCGGCCGATGGCGGTGCCGTAGCGGCCCCGGCGCCAGGCCGGCAGGTCGAGGTCCACCGGGCGTTTGGCCAGACCGGGCTCGACGTCGTCAGGCGCGGGCGCTCCGGCCAGCTCCTCGAACCGGTCGTCGTCGCCATCGACCGTCATGCCCGCCGTGACGTCGGCGGCATCAGTCGGGTCCGGGCCGAGCGCCTCCGCGGCCAATCTGGTGGCGGAGATCGAACGGGGGAGACGGGCGGTGGCGATGAGCTCGTCCCGCGCCGCACGCCAGGCGGTCAGGTCTGTCACCACCGGTGGGGGTGGCGCGGTCGCCGCGTCCGCGGTGGGCGGTGGCGGACCCTCGGTGGCCCCCGGGAGGAGGACCTGGCTGCCGGCCAGCGCCTCCTGGTGGTCGGGAGGGACCACGCACGGAGCGAGGAGCTGCGCGCCGGTGTACCGGCGCCGCTCCGACGCCTTGCCGGGATCGACGCGGTGGACCGACACCGCCAGGTGGTCGCGGGCCCGGGTGCAGGCCACATACAGCAGGCGGATGCGCTCGTGATGATCCATCTGCTCGTCGATGGCCCTCGTGGCGTCGAAGCCCTGCTGTTCCAGGCCCGACCGCAGCCGCAGCGTCAGGCCGTCGGTGCGGAACGCGACCTGCACGCCGCGCTGGCGGCTGCCGCCCTGGCTGTTGAACCCGCACACGATGGCGATCGGGAACTCGAGCCCCTTGGCGCCGTGGACGGTCAACACACGTACCGAGTCTTCGACGTCCGCGGGCACACGGTCCGGCCGCGCCTCGGTGTTGTCGCCGTCGACACCGTCCTCGTCGTCGAGCCCGTCCTCGTCGAGCAGGGCCTCGGCCACGCGACCCGTGAGTCCGGTCTGGCGCTTCGTCCAGTCGAGATAGTCCCGCAGGAAGCGGCCCCCGGCGTCGCTCCAGGCCCGGGCCTGCTCGATGACGAAACGGATCCGATGCCAGGCGTCGAGCGGTGACGGCCCGGCGAGCGCCGTCTCCAGCACCCGCCGGTCCCGGACGAGGCCGTCGAGCTGTTCGCTGGGCGTCCGCCACGAGCGGGACTCGATGCGCTGGCGCAGATCGGCCAGCCCGTCCCACACCGGATCGTCCGCCTCGAAGCGCGCCGGACGGGGGGCCAGCGCGCTCCACGTCCCTCCCCGCTGGCGCCGCCAGCGGTAGAGGTCGACGTCGCTGCAGCCGTAGAGCGGGCTGCGCAGCACGCTGACCACCGCGAGGTCGTCCGTGGGGTCATCGATCACTCGGAGCGCCATGAGCAGCGTCCGCACCTCGTCGGCCGCATACACGAGGGAGCCGGTGTCGAGGCGGTACGGAATGCCGGCGTCGCGAAGAGCTGCCTCGAGCTGGCCGAGCACCGTGCGGGCGGGGATGAGGACGGCGATGTCACGCCGCCGGGCGGGGACCGGAGGTCCATCACGATGCGGCCGGACCTCCCAGCCCTCCCGCACGATCCGCTCGATCAGCGCGGCGACGTCGACCGCCTCGGCCTGCCGCAGGTCACCGATCAGGGTCCCCGTCGGATGGGCGTTCGCGCCGAGGACCGTCACAGGGGTCCCCGCCAGGTCGGGAGTGGGGCGGGCCGAGAGCGCTTCGAAGTCCGGTTGGGCCCGGCTGCCATCGTCGGCCGTCGCGCCGACGATGAGTTGGTCGAACACGTGGTTGATCCAGTCGATGACCGGCGGGGTGGATCGGAAGTTGCTGGTGAGCGAGACCGGCTCCGCGTCCACCAGGCTCGGGGTGCGGAGGAACAGGTCGATGTCGGCCCGCCGGAAGCGGTACAGCGACTGCTTGGGGTCGCCCACGAAGAACAGCTGACCGGGCCGCGGCGCCCCCTCGTCGCCCGCCTCGGGGGGCACGGCGATGGCCCGGACGATGTCGAGCTGCAGCGGATCGGTGTCCTGGTACTCGTCCAGCAGCAGCGCCTGGTAGCGCTGCGCCAGCTCGCGGCGGATGCGGGGGCCGTGCTCCTGCTCGTGTACGACGGCGCGACACAGCACCAGGAGGTCGTGGAAGGTCAGCCGTCCCGAGCGGCGGCGGGTCTGGGCCTGGTGCAGCGTGAAGCGGGCCAGCTCATCGCCCAGGCGGGCGAGGATCGGTTCGACGAGAGCGTCGATCACCCGGCCGAGGGCGCTGCCGTCGTAGCCCGTGCTGGCAAGGCCCTTGAGCGCGTCGCGCGCCCCCTTCGAGGAGCCGTAGGTCGTGCTGCTCCACGCGTTGCCGCCCAGCGAACCGGGCTTGGGTGGTTCGCTGTGACGCACGAGATCCAAGAGGTCGAGCTCGTCGGCGCCGCCGTCGATCGCCGACTCGAGCTGCTCGAGCCAACCCGGCAGCCAGTCCTGCACGTAGGCGGCCAGGTTGTCACCGGGCCCGACGTCCCCGCAGCAGTCCAGCAGGTCGCGGCCGGCGGTCAGCACAGGGGTCAGGTCCAGCGGTGGGGGCTCGGGGACGGGCTCGGCGCGGACCCGGACGAGATCCCAGTTGTCGTCGAGGCGCTCGGCCACGCTGCGCAGTTGCTCGGCGGTGATGTCCAGCTCCAGGGCCAACATCAGCGTGCGCTCCAGCTCCGGCCGGGCGATCAGCTCGGCGTAGAAGCCCTGGAACCGCTCCTCGAAGTCGATGTCGGACTCGATCTCGTCGAGGACGGCGACGGCAGGGGGGAGCCCGGCTTCGACGGGGTAGGCGGTGAGGATCCGCTGAGCGAACGCGTGGAGCGTGCACAGAGCGGCCTGGTCGAGCTGGTCCAAGGCCCGGCGGCAGCGATCGGCGGCGTCGGCGGAGTCGGGCGTGTCGGCCCGGGCCTGGAGGGCAGCCGCCACGCGCTGGCGCAGCTCATCGGCCGCCTTGTCCGTGAAGGTGATAGCGGCGATCGCCTCCATCGGGGTGCCCGCCAGTACCAGGGCCACGACCCGCTCGACGAGCTGCGTCGTCTTGCCGGAACCGGCCCCGGCCGCGACGAAGAGCGTCGTGCCGAGGTCGGTGGCGATGCGGCGGCGGGCCGCTTCGTCGGCGAGGGCGTCAGCGGCCAGGGCGTCAGCTGCGAGGGCGTCAGCGGCGAGGGCGTCAGCGGCCAGGGCGTCGTCGCCCCACTCGTCGCCCATCACGGCACCAGGGCCAGGTACGGCGCGAGCGCGGGGTCGCCCTGCTTATGCTGCCGCTGGCTCCAGAGCGTCGCTGTGTCGGCACCGTCGGGGTCGCAGTACGGGCAGCGGGCCCATCGCCAGGGGTCGGGAGGGTCCGGGTTGGGTACGAACAGACCGGCGGCGATGGCGCGGGTGATGGTGACCAGCACCTCACCCAGGCGCTCCAGCAGGGCCTCGTCCAGCCTGACGGCCTGGCGGGAGCGGCGGGCCCGCTGGTGGTCGAGGTACCAGTACTCGGCCACGACCTCCGCGTCCTCCAGGTTGAGGTGGCGGCTGGCGGCCAGGCCGTAGACCGGGAGCTGCAGCCGGCGCCCTCCGAGCAGCGGGTCCTCGGCTTCGCCCGGCTCAGAGCGGTACCGCCCCGTCTTGTAATCGATGACCGCCACCCGCCCCTCGCCGACGTCCACGCGGTCGACCTGGCCGGTCAGGGCCAGCACCTCCCCGCCGGGCAGCGCCAGCTCGACCGGCGTGTCCCGTCCGAACGACAGCTCGGCCTCCTTGGGGGTGACAGAGAGCGCGGTGCGCGCCTCGAGGTCCATGGTCAGGAAGCTGGCCAGGCGGCGGCGCAACCGACGTTGCTCCTGGCGCCAGTGGAGGGCTGCGCCCACGATGCCCCGCTGCTCGGCGGCGCGGCAGCGGGCGTCCAACTCGGCCAGCAGTGCGGCGTGGACCGACTCCGGCCACGGTTCGCCCGGGCCGGGAACGTCGCCGGTGGCGACGGTGGCCGTGACGACCGCCTCCAGCACCTCATGGACGAGGACGCCGCGGTCGGTTGGCCGGAGGGTCAGCAGATCGTGGAGGCGGTCGGGCTCCCGCACGCCGAGTATGTAGCGGACGAAGTACGCGTACGGGCAGCTGGCCCAGGCCTCGAGCGCGGTCGGCGCCGTGGGACGGCGGGGGGCGAGGTCGACCCCTTCGGCGGCGAGCTCGGCCAGGTTGCCATCGAATCGCGTGAAGCGGTCGCTCTGGCGCGCCCGGGTGAGGGTGAGCGCCTGGCGGAGTGGGACGTCATTGCCGGCCAGAGGATGGGTCTCGAGGGGCGCGCCGGAGCGCCAGACCGCGGCGAGCTCGGCGACCGACACCTCCTGCTCCGAGCCGGGCGGTCCGGTGGCGGTCGCCGTCGACCCCGGCCCGCCCGCGCCCGCGGGCCCTCCCGCCGGGCGGCACAACCCGTCGAGGAACGAGCCGTGGCGCACCGAGCGGGCGGGCGACTCCCCGGCCCGCAGGTCGGCCAGCCAGCGCGACGGCGGGTGCGCCCGACCCGTCCGCAGCTCGGCTGCTGGTCGGCTGGCCACCACGGTGACGCCGGCCGCCCCCGCGACGCCCAGGAACTGGTGGTGGAGGAGTGCCCGCCGGTCGGCCGCGGTGCGCAGGGCCCCGCCGGTGCGGCGGCGGCTGGCCTCGGCGAGGAGCGGATCCTCGGTCAGGACACCCGGCAGGCCACCTTCGAAGAGGCCCAGCACGATCACGAGGTCGGTCTCGATCCCCACCGCCAGGGGGATGGGCCCGACGAAGAGCCCTTCGCCGAGGCGCCCCACGGTGCGCAGCCCGTCGGACAGCTCCGCGTCGACCGCGGCGCGCAGCACGGCACGGTCGACGGTGGGCGGTGCCACGGCATCCAGCCCGCGCGATGCGGGCCAGGACGCGCTCGACCTCCTCGGCAGCGCGGATCTCGTCGGCCGGCCAGCCCGCACGTGTCGCGACGGCGAGCCCAGGACGTGGTCCAGCAACGTCCGGGACCACGCGGCGTACGCCGACCAAGCTCTGCTGTCCGGCGGCTCCAGGAGGTCGGCGAGCATCACCACGAACCGGGCCAGGTCGTCGGCGCGCTCGGCCCGCGCCTCCCGCCAGTTCGCCCGACCGCCTGGGTCTTCGCCGCGCGGCGCGGCCGCGCTGTCACGATCGGCGAGGGCGAGAGTGGCGAGCCGCTGCTCCCACTGGCCACGTCCGGCGACGACGCCGGCCTCGCGGGCGAGCCGTTCCCAGGAGGCGACCGGCCGGCCGGCAGCCGGTGGGGCCGAGGCCAGGAGCGCGAACACGTCGCGGCGGCGCAGGGCGGGGAGGTCGGTGTCCAGCAGTGCCAGCAGGGTGCGGCCGGCGACCCGCTCGGCCAGCGGCACGTCCGTCACCCCGTTCCAGGGGAGGCGGGCGGCCTCCAGGTGCTCGACCAGCAGCCGGCCGTAGACCGCGCCAGGCGCGTACACGACGGCCACGCGCTCCAGCGGGATGCCGTCCGCAGCGGCGCGGAGCACTCTCCGCAGGGCCGCCCGGACCTCATCGTCCTCGTCGGCCGCGACCACCAGCTCCAGGCCGGGGCGCAGCCGCCCACCGGACTCCGGTAGAGCGGCGACCGTCGGGAGCGGAACGCCCAACCGCTCCGCGATGCGGACTCCGGGCCCGCTCGCGGCGCCGGTCCCGCCCAGGAGGACCGTGACCTGTCCGTGCTCGGCGAGGGCGCGCAGCAGGAGCGCGCCGTGGCTGGTCACGTCCTGGGGCAAGAAGACCACCAGCGGTCCGACGTCCGCGGCGTCACGGCCCACGGCGGCCGCGGCGGCGGCCATCAGGTCCGTCTCGTCGAACCACTGCTCCTGCAGCAGCGCGGTGACTCGGGCGTCGATGGCCAGCACGGCGGCGGCCCGAGCGTCCTGACCGAGCAGCGCGCGCTCCTCGGGGCCGAGGTCCCGCAGCTCGCGATGGGCACGGCGCAACGCCTCCACCGTGGACGGCTGGTCGGCGACAGGTCCGAAGAGACCCGGTTCCTCGGCCAGCGCCGCCCTCACCGCGGTCGACACGAGCGGCGACGAGACCGGGACCCGGCCCGACCGGGCCAGTGCCGGCCCGGCCAGCAGCTCGGCCAGCCGGTACAGCGTGACCACCGTGAGCCCTGCCACCCCACTCCGCCGGGCCAGCGCCCGCCGGGTGGCCACGCCGGCGTAGTTCGAGGGGACGACGACCGTGACCGGCCGGAGCGGCTCGCCCGCCTTGCCCCGCGCCACCTCGTCCGCCAGCGCGTCCACCGCGGCCGCGCCGTAGGGGACGGTGAGGAGGTCCAAGCCCACGAGGGTCGATGGTACGCAGGGGGTGGGACGGAGAATCCCGCTCCCGCGGTCAGCCGGCGGAAGCCGCTTCGGCCTTGCCCCGCAGTTCGGACACCGCCGCGGAGAGCCCCTCGGGATGGCGATACAGCGCGGTGCCGGCGACGAACACGTTGGCCCCGGCCCGTGCCGCACCACCGATCGTCTCCGCGCTGATCCCGCCGTCCACCTCGATCTCTATGGCGCGCCCAGAGGCCTCGACCATGGCCCGGATCCGGGCGATCTTGTCCTCCATCGACACCAGGTACTCCTGGCCCCCGAAGCCCGGATTGACGGTCATCACCAGCACCAGGTCGACCAGGTCGAGTACGTCGCCGCAGGCCACCGCCGGCGTCGCCGGACTCAGCGCGACCCCGGCGGTCGCGCCCAACGACCGCACGTGCCCCAACGTCCGGTGGAGGTGGACGACGGACTCGGCGTGGACGATCAGGCGCTCGCACCCGGCCGATACGAAGTCCTCGGCGAGGACGTCCGGTGTCAGGATCATGAGGTGGGCCTCGAACGGGAGCGTCGTGTGTGTCCTCGCTGCCCGTACCACGTCAGGCCCGAACGTGAGGTTGGGGACGAACTGGCCGTCCATGATGTCCCACTGGATCCGGTCGCACCCCGCCGCCTCGAGCGCCGCCACCTCGTCACCCAGTCGCGCCATGTCCGCCGAAAGGACGGATGGCGCGATCTGGATGGCCGGGGTCCGCTCGGACTGCGCCGGGACATCACGCGATGAGGTCACCGAGGCGGACGGTAGCCGACCGGGCCCGCCGGACTCCGGAGCCCCATAGCGCTCACGATGATCCGCCCGCGCCGCGGCTCCGTAGAACAGGTGTGCGCGATTCGTTTGCCGACGTGTCCGACGCGGCGCTCGTCCTCGGCATCGCGCGCTACCACCAAGAGGCGCTGGCCGAGGCGTACCGCCGCCACGCCGGCGCCGTGTTCGGGCTGGCCCGGCGGTTGCTCGGCGCGCAGGCGCTGGCCGAGGAGATCGTCCAAGAGGTGTTCCTCCGCCTCTGGAACGATCCGGACCGCTTCGATCCTTCGCGAGGCAGCCTGCGGAGCTACCTGCTGGCCCACGCCCACGGGCGCGCCGTCGATCTCCTGCGCTCGGAAGGGGCGCGTCGCGGCCCGGGAGGAGAAGGACGCCCGGCGCACCGCCGAGGGTGGGTACGACGTGGAGCACGAGGTGTGGGACCTGGCTACGGCCGATCAGGTCCGCCGGTCGATGGACCGCCTCCCGGAGAGCGAGCGGGCCGCCATCGAGTTGGCCTACTTCGGCGGGTACACGTACCGGGAGGTGGCGACCCGGCTGGGCGAGCCGGAGGGCACCGTGAAGAGCCGCATCCGCAGCGGGCTGAAGCGGCTGCGGGGCGAGCTCGTGTCCGTCGGGATCTCACTGGGGGAGGGGCGGGGATGACACCACACGAGATCGAGTCCCTCCTCGGTGCCTATGCGCTCGACGCGCTGGACGACGACGAGCGGCGCGAGGTCGAGGCGCACCTTGCCCTCGAACCCCGCGCCCGTGCCGAGGTCGAGATGCATCGGGAGGTCGCCACGCTGATGGCGTTCAGCGGCGCGGCGGCGCCCGAGGGGCTGTGGGACCGGATCGCCGGCGCTCTCGACGAGCGGGCGCCCGAGCCCGGTCCCGAGCTGGCCAAGGTGCTGCCGGCACGGCGACGGCGCCGCTGGTCGACCGCAGTCCTCGTGGGCGCGGCGGCCGCGGCGGCGGTGGCGGCGGCCGCCATCACGGTGGCCGCGGTCCGCGAGCCCGAGCCGGCCCCGGCCGGCGCTGGACAGCATGGCCCAGGTGTTCGACCGCGCCATGGCCGATCCGGACGCCACCAGGGTGGTGCTGCGCAGCGAGGACGACGCCCAGCGGGCCGTCGCCATGCTGCAGCCCGGTGGCCTCGGCATGATCTCGCTGCACGATCTTCCCGACCTCGGTCCGGACCGCACCTACCAGCTCTGGGGAGTCATCGACGACGAGGTGATCTCGCTCGGCGTGCTGGGAGCGCGGCCCGGCGTGGAGCCGTTCACCGTCAACGGCGACCTCAGCGCCCTCGTGGTGACGGACGAGGTGGCCGGCGGCGTGACGTCGTCGCAGCAGCCCGCGCTCCTCACCGGCCCCCTCGCCTGACCAGCGGCCCAGGCCAACCTGTCCGGTCGTTGACCTGGCAGGATGACCTCCGTGCCGCTCTTGCCCCGCGTCGCGCCCGAGGTAGCGGAAGCGCTGGACGCCGCTGAGCCGGTCGTGGCCCTGGAGTCGACGATCTTCTCGCACCTGGGGCTGCCATCCCCGGCCAACCGCGAGGCGCTCGACCGGTGCCTGGCCGTCGTCCGGGCCGGCGGCGCCGTGCCCGCGGTCACCGCGGTGCTGGACGGCGTGCCGCGGGTGGGCGTCGACGCCGCCGAGCACGCCCGGATCTGCGGTCCGGCCCGCAAGGCGGCCGAGCGCGACCTGGGCGTGGCCGTCGCGACGGGCTGGGAGTACGGCGCCACCACCGTGTCCGGCGCGCTCGCCCTGGCCGCCTCGGCCGGGATCAGCGTGTTCTCGACCGGGGGCATCGGCGGCGTCCACCGCAACGCCGAGTCCACGGGCGACATCTCTGCCGACCTCGACGCCATCGCCCACCACCCGCTCGTCACGGTGTGCGCCGGGGCCAAGGCCTTCCTCGACCTGCCCCGCACGCTGGAGCATCTCGAGATGGCCGGCGTGCCGGTGCTGGGCTGGCGGCACGACTGGTTCCCGGCCTTCTACACCCGCTCGTCCGGCCTGCCCGTGCCCCACCGGGTGGAGTCGGCCGCGGTCGTGGCCGACGTGCTGGCCCACCGGGCCCGCGCGGCGACGGGCATTCTGCTGACGGTACCGATCCCCGAGGCCGACGCGCTCGACGCCGCCGACCTCGACCAGGTCCTCGTCGCCGCCCTGAGCGATGCCGAGGCCAGCAGCATCTCCGGCGCGGCGGTGACACCGTTCGTGCTCGGCCGCATCGGCGAGGTCACCTCCGGCTCGAGCATCCCCGCCAACCTGGCCCTGGCCGAGAACAACTGCCGGGTGGCCGCCGAAGTCGCCTCGGCCATCGCCACCCGGCGCCCGTGACGGAACGGGTCGTCGTCGTCGGAGCCGGATTCGGCGGGCTGGCGGCGGTCAAGGGACTCCGCGACGCGCCGGTCGCCGTCACCCTCGTCGACGCCAACAACTTCCACACCTTCCAGCCGCTGCTGTACCAGGTGGCGACGGCCGGCCTCGATGTCGACGACGTCGCCTATCCGGTGCGGGGAATCTTCCGCCGCCAACGCAACGTGACCGTTCGCATGGCCCGGGTGACCGGCATCGACCTCGACGGCCGCGTCGTCCACGTCGATCGCGGATCGCCGCTCTCTTACGACTACCTGGTGGTTGCCGCCGGCGCGGTGAGCAACGACTACGGGGTGCCCGGTGTAGCGGAGCACTGCTTTCCCCTCAAGTCCGTGGACGACGCCGTTCGACTGCGCGGTGCCATCCTCGATCGCTTCGAGCAGGTGGCCGCCGGCCCCGAACCACCGCGGGAGGGTGACCTCGACGTGGTGATCTGCGGCGGCGGCCCGACGGGCGTGGAGATGGCGGGCGCGGTGCGAGAGTTGTTCACCAAGGTCATCAGCCGCGACTTCCGGGGCGATGAGGTCGGCCGGGCCCGGGTGGTGCTGGTTGAGGCGGCGGACCGGTTGCTGGCCACCTTCTCCACGCTGTCCTCCGACCGGGCCCTGCGGACCCTGCGCCGGCGGGGGGTCGAGGTGATCCTCGGCACGGGGGTGGCCGGGGTCGACGCAAGCGGTGTCCATCTTGCCGACGACCGGCTGCTGCCGTCGCGGATCGTGGTGTGGGCGGCCGGGGTGCGGGCCAGCCCGCTGGCCGGGTTGCTCGACCTGCCCCTGGGTCGAGGTGGCCGGCTGATCGTGGACACCGATCTGTCGGTGCCCAGCCGTCCCGAGGTGTTCGCCGTGGGCGACATCGCGGCCGCCCCCGACCTCGACGGCACGCCGCTGCCCCAGGTGGCCCAACCCGCCATCCAGGGCGGACGTCACGCCGCCCGCCAGATCCGCCGCCGGTTGCAGGACCTGCCCGGTGAGCCCTTCCGCTATCACGACAAGGGGTCGATGGCCACCATCGGGCGCAACGAGGCGGTGACGGAGCTCCCGCGGGGCATCCGGCTGTGGGGATGGCCGGGCTGGGTGTCCTGGTTGGGCCTGCACCTGGTGGAGCTCATGGGCTTCCGCAACCGCTTGAACGTGCTGGTCAACTGGGCCTGGAACTACGTCACGTACGACCGCGGCGCCCGCCTCCTGGCCGAAACCGACCGCCAGGTCCCGTGATCTGCTCGAGCGAGGCCATCGACCGCTCGACCCGTTGCAGGAACGCCTGCCGCTCGGCGTCGTCCGAGCGGTCCACGCCGTAGTGGGCGATCCAGCGGGTCCTGACCCGCGGGTGGCAGCACGCCCGCATCCGGCGCAGCACCACCCGCTTGCCCGGTTCGCCCTCGACCGCGTTGATCCGCTTCGGCGAGCCATGTGTCGTGATCGCCACCAGGTGGCGGATGTTGCGCAGGCTGGGTCGGGCACGCCGCACGCGCGGCGGCCGGGTGAACGCGACACCGTCGATCCAGACCCGGTCGAGCCAGCCCCAGAGGATGGCCGGCTGCGCCCCCCACCAGGTGGGGTACACCAGCACCAGGGCGTCGGCCCATTCGAGACGAGCGGCGTGTGCTTGTACGTCGTCGGGCCGGGCCGGTTCGCCCCGGGTCTCCCACTCTCTCTGCGACCGGCACGGATCGAAGCCCTCGGCATCGAGATCCGCCACGTCGACCACGTGCCCCGCGGCCTGGAGCCCGCGGACCGCTGCACCTCGGACGGCGGCGATGTAGCTGTCGGCCAGAGGGTGGGCCGAGACCAGGAGCACGTTCACCTCCGGGCCCTCACAGCCCGCTCAGGCGTCGCTCGACCCGGGTCACGAAGGCCTCCCGCCGAGCCTCGGACGCGTCGTCGGCCGAGTACAGCGCCATCCACCTCGTCCGGCAGGCCCGCGAGCACAGCATGCGAAGCGCGCGGAGGATGATGCGGCGGCCGCTGTCGTGCACGAGGCGGACTGCGCCCCACGAGGAGCGGTAGGTGCTGATCCCGACCACGGTCCGGACGTGGCGCAGATCGGAGACGACCTTGTTCGTCCGCTCGTCGAGGTGGAACGCCACGCCGGGCACGAGCACCCGATCCAGCCAACCCTTGAGTGCGGCCGGCGGTCCCACCCACCACGTCGGGTAGACGAACACGAGGGCGTCGGCCCAGCGGACGAGCTCGGCGTGGCGGGCAACCTGCGAAGAGCAGATGGGGGAGTCGGTGTGGTACGCCCGACGCTCCTCGGCCGACATGGCCGGCGCGAAGCGTTCGGCGTAGAGGTCGAGCGTGGCGACCTCGTGGCCGCGCTGGCGCAGCGTGTCCGTGGCGGTCGCGAAGAGGGCGGCGCTCAGGCTGTCGGGGCTGGGATGGGCATGGACCACGAGCGCCCGCATCGCGGCGCATCGTAGGAGGCCGGCGGCGCCTCGCCGCCGGCGAGCAGGCACAGCTCGGCGACCACGACGTCCATGACGGCATGACCGCTGGCGAAGTAGCGCGAGCGGCGGTGGGCGCCCACGCTCCATCCCACGCAGCGGTCTGGGCGAAGGGTGACCATCGTCCGCCACCGCCCCCACGGGACCAGGTCGAGCTCGACGGGGAGCGGCACCGGTGAGAGCCACAGGCGCAGGCATCCGGTCAGTGCTCGAAGCTGCGAGGCCTCCGTCCGGCGCCGGCCGGCCGACTCGACGCGCAAGGTCAGCCTGCCCCGCGAGGTGACGATCGGTTCGGCCAGGCGGGGGAGCAGGAGGTCGAAGGCACGGACGGCATCACCCGGTGCGATCACGAGGTGCCGGGCGATGGCGATGACGAGACCCCGTGACGTCTCGTAGCCGCCACCGGCAGCCGGCGCCGGCGGCGTCGCCAGCCGGTCCGAGAGCTGGGTGGCGGCGCGCCCCAGGGCCACCCAACCGTCGTGTACCGCATCAGACAGGTGCGGGTGCCGTGGGCCGGCAGGGGTCGGCTCGGGCTGCTCGTCCCGACCCGCGCCGGGTTCCACGACGTAGAGCGGCAGCGAGCCACCCGCGGGCTCGGCGAGAGCCATGGGGCGATCATCGCGCCGCTCAACGATCGGGTGAAGGCCAGGTTGGTCCGCTCCGCGCTCAGGCCTTGACGAGCTCGACGTCGAGCTCGATCTTCACCTTGTCGCCCACGAGCACGCCGCCGGTCTCCAGGGCGACGTTCCACGTCAGCTCCCAGTCCTTGCGACTGATCTCCGTCTCGGCGGTGAAGCCCGCCCGCGTCCCGCCCCACGGGTCCTTCTGGACACCATCGAACGACAGCTCGAAGTCGACGCTACGCGTCGTGCCCGCCACCGTCAGGTCGCCGGTGAGCACGTAGTCGCCGCCGTCCTGCTTGATGCCGGTGGAGGTGAAGGTCATGGTCGGGTGCTTGTCGACGTCGAAGAAGTCGGCGCTCCTGAGATGGCCGTCGCGCTGGTCGTCGCCGGTGGTCACCGAACCGAGGTCGACGCTGGCGTCGACCTTCGAGTCGAGCGGGTCCTCGGCGACGGTCACGGTCCCGGTGAAGGTGGTGAACCGGCCGCGGACCTTCGTGATCATCAGGTGCCGCGCGGTGAAGCCGACGATGCTGTGGCTCGGGTCGACGTTCCACACGCCGGGGGTGAGGTCGGACAGAGTTGCTCATGGGAAACTCCAGGGAAGAGTGATTGCTTCGACAATGATTGTAGCACAAATATTTGTTGACACAAGTATATGGCTCGGCCGTAGCATGGGTTTGTGACCACGGTTTCTTCCTCCCCACGCTGGTTGTCCGAGCGTGAGCAACGGGCCTGGCGGGCGTTCGTCGCCGTCTCCTCCGTGGTCATGGCCGAGCTCGACGCCGACCTGGAGTCGACCCACGGGCTGTCTCTGGGCGAGTACGCGGTCCTGGTCGAGCTGTCCGAGGCGCCTGATCAGCGGCTGCGGATGACCGACCTCGCCGGCCGGCTGCACCTGTCGCCCAGCGGGCTGACCAGGCGGTTCGACCGGCTGGGCCGGCAAGGCCTCGTGACCCGCGAGGCGTGCCCCACGGATCGCCGCGCTGTCTACGCCGGTCTGACGCCCGCCGGTCTCCAGCGCCTGGAGGATGCGGCGCCGGACCACGTGGCCGGGGTGCGCCGGCTGCTCATCGACCGCCTCGACGACGCCCAGCTCGAACAGCTCACGGGCGCCCTGGAGATGCTGCGGTCCACCTGCGACGAACCCGCGGGCTGACCCAGCCGTCTCGGACGGAGCTCGGTGCGTCCGGCTCGGCTGATGAGTGCGGGCCGAGCGCACCGCAACGACGCTGGACGCGTTGCCGATTGAAGCGAGTCGGAGCTGGCCCCTGCTGATCAATGCGAGGGTCGGCGACGAGGACTCAGACGGTGCGAAGATCCGCGGACAGGTGCTCGACGTCGGAGAGGCGGGAGAGGCCGAAGCACCAACTCTCGCCGGTCGGCATGGACACGACGCGCGTGAGCGACGCGTGCCCCAGGATGAAGCGGTCCCACTCCCACGGCACCGGGTTCAGCCCGAGCAGGTGGCAGATGGTCACCGTGTTCGTGCCGGCATGAGCCACGAGCAGGATGCGCAACTCGGGGTTGGACACCCGCCACACCGGCAGCGTCTCGTGGGCGGGCTCGATGCCCCGTTCGGCCAGGAAGAGCTGGGCGCCGAGGCGGATGCGGGCCACGAAGTCGCGGACCGGCTCACCGCCCTCGAGCCCGTCCCAGCGCAGGTCGGCGGGCCGGGCCCGCTCCTCGGCGAAGGCCTCCGCGGCCCGCTCGGCCGGGCTGCCGTGCCAGACGGGGTTGCGGATCTCCTCCAGCCAGTCGTCGATCACCTCGTCCTGGCCCAAGAGGGCCAGGAGCGGCGCCGCCGTCTGCCGAGCGCGGGTCAGGGGCGACACGTAGATCTGGTCGAAGTGCTCGTCGGCCAGGCGTTCGGCCACGCAGCGGGCCTGCTCGTGCCCGCGCGTGGTCAGCGGCGGGTCGTCGACGTTGAAACCGTCCCGCACCCACTCGGGCTCACCGTGGCGAACCAGCACCAGCTCCATCGGCGGCGACTGTAGAGGCGCGTCCCTCCGCGGACCCATCCGCCGGCGCGGCCGGAGCGAAGAGCTGGGCGATGACCGACGACGCCTTCCTCGCCGCAGTGACCGCAGGACGGGAGCCGCGGGACCACGTGGCCAACCTGCGGCTGGCCTGGGTGCTCCTCGAACGGGACGACCGATCAGCGGAGCAGGAGCTGTTCGCAGCATTGCGGCGCCGCGCCCGGGTGACGGACGGCCGGATCCACTGCACGCGCACGACCGCCTGGCTCGTCGTCGTTCGTGCGGCCCGAGCGGCCGTGCCCACTGCCCTCGAGTTCGCTCACCTGCTCGCCCTGCAGCCCGAGCTTCTCGACCGCCAGCTCCTCGACGTCTACTACGAGCCCGCCACGCTCGCCGATCCGCGCGCGGCCGCCGCCTTCGTCGCCCCCGACCGTCGCCCGCTCCCGGACCCGCGCGCGTGGCTCGTCGCTTGCTGACCGCCTGCTTGCGTGGGGCTAGGGTGGCCACCGGCTCAGTCGTCGACCAGGAGGGGTGCACATGGCCATGGGGCCTGTGGAGTACATCATCATCGGGTTCCCCGAGAACCAGTTCAAGGGCGAGATCGTCCCCGCGCTGGCCGACCTCGTGGAGAGCGGCACCGTGCGCATCCTCGACCTGGTTTTCGTCATGAAGGACGCAGCCGGCACCGTGACCTCGGTCGAGTACGAGGATCTCCCAGGGGTGAGCGAGCTCGAAGGGGAGGCCGACGGCCTCCTCAGCGAAGAAGATCTGGAGATGGTGGCCGAGGTGTTGGAGCCCAACTCCTCCGGCCTCATGATCGTATGGGAGGACCTCTGGGCCAGCCGGCTGGCCGCGGCTCTACGCGACGCCGGCGGGGTCATCCTCAGCGGGGAGCGCATTCCCCACGACATCGTAGAAGCCGCGTTCGAGGGCATCTCGGCCGGCTGATCAGGAAGCGAGGAGAGAGACAAATGAGAGGCAGAGGGATCGGACGAGTCGGTCGGCCGGGGCTGGTGGGCACGATGGCCCGCACGGCGGTGGTCGCCGGGACGGCGACGGCGGTGGTCGGCGGCGTCTCCCGGCACCAGCAGGGCAAGGCCCAGACACAGGCCGACGCCGAGGCCTACCAGCAGCAGCAGGCCATGGCCCAGCAGCAGGCCATGGCCGACCAAGCGGCCGCCAATGCCGCCGCCGCACAGGCCGCGGCCGCACCGGCGGCGCCAGCAGCACCGGCGGAGGATCCGACTATTACCAAGCTCAAGGAGCTGGCCGGGCTGCACGAGCAGGGCATCCTGAGCGACGAGGAGTTCGCCTCCGCAAAGGCCAAGCTGCTCGGCTGAGGTCTCTCCGCGGCGCGGGCGACCCAAGCAGGCGAAACTGGCGTGATGAAAGACAGCCTCGCGGACGGGGTCGAGGGCCGCACCCGGCACACCGTGACGGCCGAGATGTCGCCGCCGCACCTGCCTCGGGTCGTCCTGTCGACCCCGACGATGATCCAGCTCATCGAGATGACCTGCCTGCAGGCGGCGCAGGCGCACCTCGACGACGGAGAGACGACGGTCGGTACCCACGTCTGCGTCAGCCACGAGGCGGCCGTGCTCGACGGTGAGGAGTTCGAGATCGTGGGCCGTCTCACGGCGGTGAACCGTCGCCGGCTCACGTTCGACGTCGAGGTGACCGGTCCGCAGGGCGTCGTCAGCCGCGGGACCCACGAGCGAGCCGTGGTGTCCTTGGACAGGATGGGCTGAGCCGTGCCCAGGTCGCGAGCGGCATTGGCCGCGCTGGTGCTCGCGGTCGGGCTCGTGGGTTGCGGCGATCCTCAGGCGGGCGACACCGCCCCGGCGGACACGGCGGCTCCCACGACACCGGACAGCACAGCCACCTCGACGAGCGCGCCCGCCGCGGGTGGCCTGTCCATCGTGCAGCTCGGGGACTCCATCGCCTCCGGCGAGGGCACCCTGTACGGCTACGAGTACGACACCCACACCCGGGAGTGGACCGGCGGGAACCTGTCGGTGACGTGGCCCGGGCCGTACCCGCTGTGCCACGACTCGCCCGACGCCTACGGAAACATCGTCGCCGCGTACTTCGACGCCGAGTTCACCCAGTTCGCGTGCACCGGCGCGACGTTCGCGGCCGGCATCTCCGCACCGGAGACCGACGACGGCACGGTGCTGCGTCCTGCGCAGTTCGGCAACTGGGCGACGCAGTCCGGCCTCAACGCCGAGTACGACGCGGCCGAGCCGGACGTGGTGCTCGTGACGCTGGGCGCGGACGACCTGCAGTTCGTGTCCATCGTCGAGGCGTGCATCGAGAACGGCTACGAGTACGCCTTCGACCTCGCGGACCTGGCGTGCACGAGCACCAATCCCGGCAGCACCATCCAGACGGACTACTTCGACTTCCTGCCCACCCTGAGGGCCAACTACGCCACGCTGGTCGACTGGATCGCGGCACGGGCGAAGGCCAACGGGGTGGCGGCGCCGAAGGTGGTCATCACCAACTACGCCAACCCGCTCCCCGCCGACGGTGCCAAGTGCCCCGACACGAGCTGGCTGTACCCGGAGCAGACCGAATACCTGGCCAGCCTCGTCGACGACCTGAACGGCACCATCCGCGAGACGGTCGAGGGACTCGGCCCCGACGTGGGGCTGGCCGACATCTCGACCGCCTACGAGCCCCAGGGCGTCTCCCACATCTGGTGCACGGACGCCCCCTGGGCGTACGGGTTGTCCATCTACAAGGTCACCGACCCCGACAGCTTCGAGAGCCAGGCGCCGTTCCATCCCACCCCGCAGGGGCAGGACAGCATCGCCGCTCACGTCATCCCGGCGGTCCGCCAGCTCCTCGGCTAGCTCGGCCCGGGTCACCCATCGGCGAACGTGACCTCGACCATCGGTGCCGTGGCGACGAGATCGTCGAGGGGCACCTCGCCCCGGTACCACGTCGCCGCGGCGTGGGCGAGCACGGCGCGGCGGGTCTTGTCGTCGGTGACGACGGTCGCCCGGGCGGGCAGATCGGCACGGACACGCTGCTTGAGGTGCACCATGAAGTCCGGGTGGACGGTGAGGTTGGCCAGCCAGTCACGAGGCCCGGGGGTCCCGGTGATGAAGTAGCGGCCGTCGATGTGGAGCATCCAGATCTCGAGGCGCCGGGGCTGCCCGGTGAGGGCGCCGGTCGTCGTGATGTCGACGGTGAGGTCGTCGGCCAGTGCCTGGCGGGTGCGTTCGTCCATCAGGCGACCATCACGGGTCGACGGTGACGACGACCCGGCCTTCGGCCTTCCGGTCGGCGAGGTGGCGGATGGCCTGGCCGCCCTCGGCCAGCGGGAACGTCGTGGACACGTGGGGCTGCAGCCGGCCGTCGCCGAGCATCGCGACCAATTCCCGTCCGTTGGCGGCGGCCCGTTCCGGTTCGTGCTGGACGAAGGCGCCCCAGAACACGCCGACGACCGCGCAGCCCTTCAGCAGCGGCAGGTTGAGGGGCAGCTTGGGGATCTCTCCAGACGCGAAGCCGATGACCAGGAAGCGGCCGCCCCACGCCGTCGACCGCAGGGCGGGCTCGCTGAACCGGCCACCGACCGGGTCATAGACGACGTCGGCGCCCCGGCCGTCGGTGAGCTCGCGCACGGCGGCCTTCAGGTCCTCGCGCTCGTAGTCGATCGTCATGGCGGCGCCCCGCTCACGGCACACGGCGAGCTTGGCTTCGCTGGAGGCGGCGGCGATCACCGTGGCGCCCATGGTCACGCCGAGCTCGACCGCGGCCAAGCCCACGCCGCCGGCGGCGCCGAGGACGAGCAGGGTCTCGCCCGGTTGGATCACAGCCCGGTCCCGGAGGGCGTGGAACGAGGTGCCGTAGGCGTACAGGAACCCGGCCGCGGCCTCGAAGCCGACGCCGTCTGGGAGGGGTACGACGCCGGCCGCCGGGACCCGCACCTGCTCGGCCATGCCTCCGTAGCCGAGCGGCGCGATCACCCGGTCGCCGACGGAGACGGTGCTCACGCCGTCGCCGACCGCGGACACCACGCCGGTGACTTCGCCGCCGGGCGAGAACGGGAAGGACGGCTTGACCTGGTAGAGGCCCTGGATCATGAGCACGTCGGGGAAAGTGGCCGAGCAGGCACGGACGTCCACCAGGACCTGGCCCGGGGCCGGCTCGGGGGCCTCGATCTCCTCGACGACGAGGGACTCCGGGGGACCGAACTGGTGGCAGAGCAGGGCGCGCACGGCCGCCGAGCGTACGCGGCCAGGACGCCGGGCGGTGTGGACATCAGATGGCGCGAGTGGTGGCGGCGGCCTGGTGGATGGCGGGAAGGATGCCGTTCGTCCCTGTGACGTCGCCGACGAGGTGCACGCGCCACGGCCGGGTGTCGAGCGCGTCGAGGTACTCGGCCAGCTCCCGGTTCGGGTGGTTGTAGGTGACGAGGACCACCGTGCGGGCGGGGACGGCGCGCACCCGCTCCGTGAACGGCACCCCGATGATCACCTCGTCCGGGGTGATGCCCTGGAGGTAGTGCCCGCCGACGAAGTCGAAGTCGCCGGACATGAGCCGCTCCCGAGCGGCCTCCACCGTGGCCGGCGGGTAGGGCAGCCGCTCGCCGATGGCCTGGTTCCGCCCGACCATGGTGACCTTCAGGCCGGCGGCGAGGAGAGCGTCGGCCACGGAGACGGCCTCGAAGGTGCCGGTGTCGTCGAACACGACAGCCGGGCTCTCGAGCGTGGCGCGGCCGCCGAAGCCGAAGACGTCCCACGAGGTGAACACGTGGGTCAGCTCGTGGCCGGGAATGGCTGTCACCGGCGTGGACACCTGGAAGCCGTCGCGCCGCGGCGAGCTCCCGGTGGCCACGACGACCTCGTCAGGGACGAGCTCGGCCACCACCTCCGGATCGACCGTCGAGCGGAGCCGGATGGTCACGCCCAGGCGCTCGATCTCGCGGGTCAGGAAGTCGGTGATGGCCCCGATGTCGGACCGGTGCGGCACGCTCGCGGCGATCGCCACCTGGCCGCCGAGCTGCCGGGTTGCCTCGTGGAGATGGACCTCGTGTCCGCGCAGCGCCGCGGTCCGAGCGGCCTCCAGTCCCGCGGGCCCGCCGCCCACGATGAGCACGCGCCGGCGCTCTGGGGCCGGGGCCGGTGGTTCGTAGCTCACAATGGACTCCTGCGCCGCCGCGACGTTGACCACACACGACAGCCGGCCGGTGCTCATGAGCTGACCGACGCAGCCGAAGTTGGAGCCGATGCACGGCCGGATCAGGTGCTCCTCGCCCCGCCGGGCTTTGGCGACCAGCGCGGGATCGGCGATGAGCGCCCGTACCATCGACACCAGGTCGGCGGCGCCGCTGGCGACGATGTGCTCGGCGTGGTCGAGCGTCATGATGCGGCCGACGACCATGGTCGGCTTCGTGACGACCCGGGTGATGACCTCGTTGGCCGGCATCTCGCTGCCGAGCGGCTCGTCCATGGGTGACAGGAGCTTGTGGAAGCGCCAGTACGAGCCCATGTGCAACGAGACGTAGTCGACCTCGGGTTCGATGATGCAGGCGATCTCCGCCACGTCGTGGGGCGTCAGCCCGCCCGGGATGTACTCCTCGTTGGGCAGGCGGATGCCGACGCAGAAGTCGTAGCCCACCTCGGCCCGGATGGCGCCGAGGATCTCCACCAGGAACCGCATCCGGTTCGCGAGTGACCCCCCGTACTCATCGGTGCGGGTGTTGTTGGCGGGGGAGAGGAACTGCTCGATCAGGTACCCGCTGGACGCGTGCAGGTCGATCCCGTCGAGCCCGCCCTCCCTGCACCGTCGCGCCGCGGCAGCGAACGCGTCGACCATCTCGGCGATCATCGGCCGCGTCATCTCCATCGGGATGCCGCCCACCATCGGGTTGGGGATGGGGCTCGACGACACCTGGGTGGCGGCCTTCTTGGGCCGAGTGGCCGAGCCCGGGTGGTAGATCTGCTGGAGCATCCTCATGCCGTAGGGGCGGATGCGGGCCATGAGCTCGCGGTACAGCGGGATGACGTCGTCGGAGTGGAGCGGGGTGACGCTCGGCGCGTTGGCGTGCACGCCGGTGGCCTCCAGTGTGCTCAGCCCGACCCCGCCTGCGGCCCGTGCCTCGTGGTAGGCGATGAGCTCCTCGCCGGTCAGCATCGTGCCGTGCGCTGACCGCACGATGCGGTTCGGCACGGTGATCGGCCCGACCTCGATGGGCTGGAACAAATGGTCGTAGGCCACCGACGTCGAGCCACTCGGGTCAGTGACCCAGCCAGGAGCCGACCCCCGCAGAGCATCCACCTGCAATCCGGTGGTGCCCCGCCAGCGGCATCGACCACCGCGACGGTCTTCCCACGACGAGATCGTCGGATCGCGCTCGCCCGCTCCGGGCGGCGCGTGAACGAGGGGCGAGGCTACGTGCCTCGCCCCTCGTCCGACACTGGTGGTTGATTTCGAAGTCTTCGCCTACGCGCCGTTGACCGTCGCGGTGCTCATCGCATAAGTGAGCGTGGCTGCGGCGACGGCATCGGCGTTGACGTCGAGGATGGATCGTTGTTGTTGTTGCTGAACGTGTCGCACGCCGCGTGGTAGCACGGGTCGATACTGCTGGCCGGCGACGCCTCCGTAGACGCCTCGCTGGGCCGGCGTCTTGATGCCCTCGGCCCCCGTGAACAGGCCACCAGCGGGGATGTCCACACCCGCAGCGATGAACGGCCCGTAGTCAGAACGTCCGTCGAACGCCGTCGGCTCGGACTGCGAGCCCACGCGCGGTGTAGAAGTCGATGAAGAAGTCCTCGATCGCCGCCGAACCAGGCGGGATGTTGACGTTCGGGACCCCGACGTGTTCGTCGCCGTCGTAGACGAACCGGACGTAAGTTCGGCGAGCCGATCATGTCGAAGTTCAGGTACAGCGCGATGTTGTCCCGCTGCGCCTGCGACAGGCCGGCGACGTAGTTGGTCGAGCCGACGAGGCCGGACTCCTCGGCGCCCCACCAGGCGAAGCGCACCGTGTTGTTGGGCTTCACCTTCTGCATCGCCTCCGCCACCTCGAGGATCGCCGCGCTGCCCGAACCGTTGTCGTTGATGCCGGGCCCGGCGAACACCGAGTCCAGGTGAGCTCCCACCATGACGACGTTGTTGTCGTTGCCCGAGTTGGTCTCGGCCAGCACGTTGAAGGTGGTCTTGGTCTCGCGCAGGGTGTTGGCGAACACCCGCATCCGTAGCCCCGGTGTCTGCGACAGGGTCACGCCGAGCGTGTAGGGGGTGCCGAGGACCGGGATGCCACTGGTGTTGTTCGCCGTCAGCGTGACCGCTGGGATGTTGTTGCGGTCGGCCGCCGTGGTGTTCCCCTGGTTGAAGATCACGATGCCGACGGCGCCAGCCGCGGCCGCCGTTTCAGCCTTCAGCTCGAAGGTGCACGTGCCCCGCTGCAGCAGGGCGATGTTGCCAGCCGGGAACCCCGCGAAGTCCGTCGCCTCGCAGCCGCTGGTCGAGGTGTTGCCGATCCCCAGTTGCAGGTCGACAGCCGTGACCGCGGCGGTCACGTCGCCTGGATCGGATTGGTGATCACACCGAAGTCGACGCCTTGGGTGTAGGTGACCTGATTGGGCGCCGTCTGCTGGAGCGCCGACGGTCCGACCTCGGTGAAGGCCAGGTAGTCGAAGGGCTGGACGGTCGGGTCGTAGCCCGCGGCCTCGAGTCGGTCGACCACGTAGTCGACCGACGCGTCATGCCCAGGCAATCCGGAATACCGGTTGCCGCCGTTGGCGTTCGGCGATCTCCTGGAACGCCTGCTGGTGCTCGCGGACCCCTGCGAGCGTCACGCACTTCGTCAACTTCTGATGGTGTTGTTGTTGCTCGTTATCGCAGCTGCGCCGCGCCGACCTGCGCCACGCCGATCGGGACCGTCGCCACGAGCGCTCCTACCAGCGCCCCGACGATTGCCGGCCCACCCCATTTCCGGTGCCGTGCCATTCGTACCCCCCTATGGCTCCTGGGCCTCCTCGTCGAGACCTCAGGCGCGGGAACGTAACCCTTTCGTCATGTGAGGGGAAGGGTTTCGGGCCAGGATCACGCGAAGCCTGACCCCGAACGTCACGCTCCGCGCGGGCCGACCTCGGTCAACCCGTTCCAGAACGCTTCGTCCTCGTAGCCGAGGGCCCAGAGGGAGCTGCCGCCGAAGCCGGCGGCCTCGGCCAGCGCGGCCCGGGCCAGCGCCCCTTCGCCGTCGACGTAGCGGACCTGGCGGGTCTGTGTGCACGCCGTAGCACCGTCCGAGAGCTCCAACTGATACGTGAAGGCCCACTCCCCGGTCGTCTCGTCGTACACCGGCTCGGCCCGGCGCCGGCGGGCCAGCTCGGGCGCCGAGCGGGCCGTGACGCCGGTGCGCCCGCTGTCCTCGCCGTCCGGGCACGTGCCGGTCGTGGCGACGACCCAGTTGTAGCCGTACGCCGGGATGCCGAGGACGAGCTTGCCCGGATCGCCACTGGCGGCGACCGTCCCGTCGATGGCCTGCTGCACCCACTCGAGCGGTGCGATGGGCCCGGCGGAAGCCGTCGAGTAGTCGTATGCCATCACCCGGATGCGGTCGACGAGCGGGGCGATGGCCGCGTAGTCGTAGACCCAGTAACCGCTGTCCGGCGTCCGGCCGGTGTCGTACACGGGCGGGATGCTGACGGTGAGCGTGCGCCCATCGGCGTGGAGCTGTTCGGCCAGCTCCTCGATGAAGGCCACCCAGCTCGGGCGCGTGGTGATCCAGGTCGAGCGGTCGTCGGCGAAGGCGAACTGTTCGTAGTCGATGTCCAGCCCTGCGAAGTCGCCACTGGCCGCGAACTCGGCCAGCGCCTGGGCATGCCGGGTCCGCTGCGCCGGATCGGCCAGCAGCGTGGCCATCTCGCCGGGCTCGAGCGTGTCGACGACGGAAGGCACGATCGTGGCCCCGGCATCTCGCGCCGCCACCAGGAAAGCCTCGACCTCGGCCGCTGGCGCGTTGCCGTCGACGACGATGCTGTCCACGCCCTCCGCCGCGTACCAGAACGGCGACAGCTCCCGCAGGTCCTCGGAGTGGGCCGCTACCTCTGGGAGCGAGCTCTCCAGGGCCCAGTACGGAGCCCAGGCGTCGAGGCCGCTGGCGTCGTCCGGCGGAGCGTTGTCGCCGGCGCCGGGCCGCAGCAACAGCACGAGCGCGGCCACCAGCGTCGCCACACCGCAGCCGACGAAGACGCCGATGCGGCGGAGCCCGGCCACGTGGCCGGACCGAGGCTCGGGCGCGTCGTCCGGTACCGGGTGCTCGGGCGCGTCGTCCGGCGCCGGGCGCTCGGGCGGATCACCCGTGGTGGGGTCGTCGGGCATGGCCGTGCGGTCAGGCCCGCTCGGTCCGCTCGACCCCCTGGCCCGGTCGCCACAGCTCGATGACCAGACGGTCCCCGTCGGGATGCAGCGAAGTGAGCACGACCTCCGACAGTTGCAGACGGAACAGGTGCATGGGCCCCGGCGGTGCCTCGACACCGTCCATGAGCGCGGCCAGCTCGTCCTGATCGGTGACCTCGACCGCGAGGCCCGACAGCTTGGCGTCGCCCCCCTCCATCGATCCGTCCCCGGGGTTGGCGTGCAGCGCGAACCGGGGGTCGCGCTGAAGGTCCCTCGCCTTCACGGCCGCAGGCATGCTGCCCAACATCAGATCGGGCGGCCGCAGCACGACCTCGGTCCCGCTCACCCGCGGCGAGCCATCGAGGCGCAGCGAAGCCAGCACGTGGTGCTTGGTGGCGGTGAGGCGGCCCTCGACGGCCGCGGCGAGCTCAGGCGCCTCGGTGGCGAAGGAGCCCCATGAGGTGGTCTCAGGCAGGGCGGGCATCGGTGCCCGACGATACGGGTCGGGGCCGGTAGATGGCGACGTGCCGGACCGACCAGACCGGCGCTCCCTCGGCGGTGACGACCACGTCGAGCTCTACGAAGTCGTGGCCCTTGCGCTCGAACACCCTGGTCACGGACCCGCGGGTCGAGACGAGCTGGCCCTCAGTCACGGTCCCATGATGGGTGGTGTCGCTGGACACGTGGATCCACGGGCCTAGCCGCACGCTGCGGGACAGGACGTCGTTGGCCCCCCGGATCAGCCAGCCCGGATGGGCGAGCTGCGGGAAGGGCCAGCTCCCCGACGGCTCCCCGACGGCAGCCAGCAGCTCCTCCTGCCCTTCGGCTGTCCACGTGCGGTCATAGCTGCCGATGGTGATCGTCTCCAGCACGGCGGGCTCCGCCGGTGGGCGAGCGTCGGGCCCCGGCAGTGCGACGGCCGCCGGCACCGCGGGTGGCGGCGGGGCGGCATCTGGGGCGGGGAGGGTCGCCGTTCCTCGGGCGCGGACGTCGCCGCCGGGACCGAGCGCCTCCAGCTCGCTCTTGCCCTCCGGGGACGCCACCAGGCGCAGCTCGATCTCCTCGCCGTCGTAGACCGGCTGGACGAAGCGGGCGCTCATCGTCCCCCGCTCCAGCCAGTCGCGGCCCCAGTGCACCGCCGGCAGCGCGCTCAGGTAGGTGTAGACGGTGACACCGGGGACGAGGCCTCCGCGGAAGCCGAACTCGGCGGCGACCCGATCGTCGTGGATCCGGTTCTCTGACTTCAGGGCGTCGTTGCGAGCGACGACCCGCCGGGTGAGCACGGCCCCGGCCGTTTCAGTGGCCTCAGGGGTCGACATCTGCCGGCTGGCTGCTGGCGGCGGGGTCGGAGTCGGCTTGGCCGTCAGTCTGGCCGTCAGACGGCCCGTCAGCCGAAGGTGCCGGCGGGTCGCTCGACGGGGGATCGGAGTCGGCGTCAGCGGCGCGGAGGGCGTCGCGCTTCTCGGCCCGCAGGGAGGCGACGATGGTGATCGTCAGCACCAGCGCGATGACCCCGAGGCTCACGTACGTGGGCATGTGGTACACCTCGACCATGATCATCTTGATGCCGACGAAGGCCAGGATGACGCCGAGGCCGAGGTTGAGGTAGCGGAACCGGTCGGCCATGCCGGCCAGCAGGAAGTACAGGGCCCGCAACCCGAGGATGGCGAACGCGTTCGACGCGAAAACGATGAACGGCTCGCGGGACACGGCCAGGATGGCCGGGATCGAGTCCACCGCGAACACCACGTCCGTGGTCTCCACCAGGATGAGCACGGCGAAGAGCGGCGTGGCCAGCAGCTTGCCGGTGCGGCGGGTGAACATCTTCTGGCCGTCGTACTCCGGGGTCGACGGCACGACGCGGCGCACCAGCTTGAGGACGGCGTTGTTCTCGGGGTGGACCTGGGCTTCCTTGTGTCGCGCCACCCGGAAGGCGGTGATGAGCAGGAAGGCGCCGAACACGTAAAGGATCCAGTCGAACGCCTCGATCAGGGCGACGCCGGCGAAGATGAAGATCGCCCGCAGCACGAGGGCGCCGAAGATGCCCCAGAACAGCACCCGGAACTGGTACTTCTGGGGCACGCCGAAGTAGCTGAAGATCACGGCCCACACGAAGACGTTGTCGACCGACAACGACTTCTCGATGAGGTAACCCGACAGGTACTCGCCGGCCGCCTGCCCTCCCTGCCAGCCCAGGATCACGAACGTGAAGCACAGCCCGAGGGTGATCCACACCGCGGACTCGATGGCCGCCTCCTTGAAGCTGATGTCGTGCGGCGTGCGGTGGACGATCAGCAGGTCAGCGACGAGAAGGACCACGATGGCAGCGATCAACGCCCCCCAGACCCAGAGAGGGACGTCGAAGCTGGCGAAGTTGCTGCTCGAGGAAGAGGTGGCGGCGAGCATGACGGTGGTTCGGAACCTACCCGTCAGCGGTGCTTGTCATGCGGTCGGACGGGCACCGGCTCGGCCGGCAGCGCGACCTCCAGCAGCTCGAGATCGCCCGTCGACCCGACCAGCTCGAAGGGGAGCCCGGCCGGGATGGCGATGGCGTCGGCCTCGTGCAGGTCGTGGACGGTCGGCTCGTCGGACGATCCGGACAGCCGCAGCACGACGTCGCCCTCCAGCACGAACAGGAAGAGCAGCTCACCGCCGTGCGCCACGGGGGTGGAGGTCTGGGCGGCGGACGGCTCGGGCCGGAGGACTCTCACGCCGGCCAGGCCGTCGGTGGCGCGGCCGATCCCGGTGTCGCAGGCGTTGAACCCGGGGAGCCAGCTCGGCTGCCGAGTCGCCGAAGCGGCCTCGTGGCGGACGAAGCGCTGCCCGCCGAAGTCCCGGTCGGCCCGGACCTGCGACGTCGGCAGCGCCAGCTCGTGGTCGAGCAGCGTGACGTGTTCGGCCGGGCAGCTCAGCTCGACGACCTGAAGGCCGGGCGAGGCCTCGAGGACGCGGTGCCGTATTCCAGGAGGTTGCAGGACGCAGTCACCGGCCTGGAGCACGAACGGCGGGCCCTGGTCCTCGTAGACGACGCGCACCCAGCCCCGGTGGCAGAAGATGAGCTGGAAGCGAATGCGGTGGTGGTGGACGTAGTCGGGCACGGGCCCGCCGTCCGGGATAGCGATGTGGGAGGCGATGAAGCGCCCGCCCAGCCGGTCCGGCAGCAGGTCGCGGTACTGCATCCCGGCGCGGCCGGTGACCCAACCTCCCGACTCGGTCGCGGTGGTGACGACGAGGGCCGGATGCAACGGCGGGATGTCCAGCGGCGGGTCGTCAACCACCAGCTCGATGAACGTTCCGTTCGGCGCCACCAGGGTGCGCTCGCCGGGAGTGACGGCATCGGTGGGGGAGAGCGGCACCCGCAGCAGCCCCGGTCCGCCCTCGATCCCGCGGTCCAACTGGACACGGAGCCCGTGGCCCTCGATGGTCGCCACCTTCGGATCGTCGGCGGGTGAGATCGACAGCAGCCGGAAGCCGAGCTGGTCCACGAAGTAAGCCAGCGTGGTGTCGAGATCACCCCCGGGGAGGACCACCACGGCGGGGGTGGCGGTGGCGACGGCCGTAGGGCTCGGTGTGGTCGTCACCCCTGGCAGCATAGGGCCCTCTCCCCACCGCTGAACCGGTCAGAGGACGACCGGTTTGGCGTGGCAGGCTGCTGTCGTGCGCGCCGACCGCCTGGTGGCCATCCTCCTGCTCCTCCAGACCCGGGGCCAGGTCACGGCGGCCGAGGTGGCGGCCGAGCTGGAGGTGTCGGAGCGGACTGCTCGTCGCGACCTCGACGCCCTGGGCATGGCCGGCGTCCCGATCTACTCGCTGCGGGGCCGCAACGGCGGCTGGAGGCTGGCGGGCGGCGGCCGGACGGACCTGAGCGGGCTCACCGAGCCCGAGGCCCGCGCCCTGTTCCTCGTGGCTGGACCCTCCTCGGCGGCGACCCCGGAGGTGCGGGCCGCGCTGCGCAAGCTCATCAGGGCTCTGCCCGAATCGTTCAGGACGCAGGCCGAGGCGGCGTCGAGCGCCATCGTCGTCGATCCGGTCGGTTGGGACCAGACCGTGCCGTCCCGCCCGCCGCCCCCACACCTGGACGTCCTGCAGGCCGCGGTCATAGAGGGTCGCCAGGTGGTGCTCGGCTACGTGGACCGCGCCCGGGCCGAGACCGAGCGCCAGGTGCACCCGCTCGGCCTGGCCAGCAAGGGCACCGTCTGGTACCTGGTGGCGGCGACCGAGGCCGGGCTGCGCACGTTCAGGGTCGAGCGCGTTCAGTCGGTCGAGGTGACCGACGAGCCGGTCGTGCGACCGGACGGGTTCGACCTGGCGGAGGCCTGGCGCCTCATCACGGACGCCGTCGACCAGCAGCGGCTCAGCACGTGGGCCCGGGGCACGGCCGACCCGGGAGTCGTGGGCTACCTCCGTGGGGTCTTCGGGCACCGCGTCCGCATCGGGCCGGCAGGGCAGGACGGACGGGTAGCCATCGAGATGCAGGCGCAGAGTGAATGGGCCCTCGCCCGTTCGCTGTGCGCGTTCGGTTCCTCCGTGGAGATCCTCGAGCCGCCAGGGGTGCGTCAGCGGCTCGGCTGGTTGGGCGGCCAGCTCGCCGCCCTGTACCCGGAGGAGGTCAGGGTGGACTGACCGCGCCGGCCCGGCGCGGCGCGCTGTCGAGCCGGTGGCGAGCCATCCGCCAGGTAACGACCACCGCGCCGCCGGCCACAGCGCCGATGGCCAGTGCCTCCACCAACGTCGTCCACGGGATGTAGAGCGCGAAGAACTTGCGGGCCCACGGGATCACCATGGCGAGCGCGAAGAGCCCGCCCATCGAGGCGATGAGCGCGACCTTCCACGGCACGAGCGGTTGGGCGACGAGGAACAGCACCACGAGCCCGATGACCATGGCGACGACCGTGGCCGCAGTGCGCGACTCGTCCGGCCGGACCTCCTGGGCCCGGGCGAGCGCGTAAGCGATCATCACCGCGACGGCCGTGATGAGACCGGTCGGTACGGACACCGCCAGCACACGATGGAGGAAGCCCGGCCGGTAGCGCTCGTTGCTGGGGGCCAGCGAGAGCACGAACGCCGGCAGGCCGATGGTGAGCATGCTGACCAGCGTCAGATGGCGGGGCAGGAACGGGTAGGGGACGGCGACGATCGCCACGGTCACCGCCAGTGCGGCGGAGTACACGTTCTTGATGAGGAAGAGGCTGGCCACCCGCTCGATGTTGGCGATGACCTGCCGTCCCGCGGCGACCACGCGGGGGAGCTGCGAGAACCGGCTGTCGAGGAGCACGATCTGAGCGACAGCCCGGGTCGCCGGTGCGCCGTTCCCCATGGCGACACCGATGTCGGCGTCCTTGAGGGCCAGCGCGTCGTTCACACCGTCTCCCGTCATGGCCACCACGTGTGCCCGCTGCTGCAGGGCGTGCACGAAGGCGCGCTTCTGGTTCGGCGTCACGCGTCCGAAGACGGTGCTGGTGTCGAGCACCTCCGCCAGCGCGGCAATGTCCTCCGGCAAGCGGCGGGCGTCGACGGGCTGCCCGGCATGGGGAACGCCCACCCGGGCCGCCACCGCTCCGACCGTGCGCGGGTTGTCGCCTGAGATCACCCGGAGCCCGACACCCTGCGACTGGAAGTAGCTCATCGTGTCGGCGGCGTCCGGGCGCACCTGCTCCTCGAACGTGAGGAGCGCGGCGGGGGAGAGCGGGGTGGGCAGCGTCTCGTCGTGGAGCCCGGTGCCGGAGCGGGCGACCAGAAGGACCCGCTGACCAGAGCTCGACAGCTCGTCCACCCGGGCGCGGAGCGCGTCGTCGGGCGGGCAGGCGGCGAGGAGGATCTCGGGCGCGCCCATGACCCAGCTGGTCCCGCCGTCCCCGCCGCCGTCGAAGGTCGCGCCGCTCCACTTGCGAGCCGACGAGAAGGGGACGGTTACCGTCCGCTGCCATCCGGCGGAAGGCGGGAAGGCGGCACCGAGCGCGCCCAGCGTGGCGTTCGGGTGGGGATCGTCGGCCAGCGCGCCGAGCGCGAGCTCCGCTTCCGACCGGGTCTGCCCCGCCAGCACCTCCATCGTGGCGAAGCTGATGGCGCCGTCGGTCAGCGTCCCGGTCTTGTCGAGGCACACCACGTCGACCCGGGCCAGACCCTCCACCGCGGGCAGCTCCTGGACCAGCACCTGGCGCCGGGCCAGGGTGAGCGCGCCCACGAGGAAGGCGATGCTGGTGAGCAGCACCAGGCCCTCCGGCACCATCCCGACCAGCGCGGCAACCGTGCCCACCACCGCGTCCTCGGTGCTCTCGTTGCCCCGCGTCAGCTGGCTCACCAGCAGGATGGGGCCGATGATGACGAGGGCCCAGCTGATGTAGCGCAGCAGGGTGTTGATGCCCGCCATCAGCTCGGACTTCGACCGCGTGAACTTCTTGGTCTCCGCAGCCAGCCGTTGGGCATACGCCTCAGCGCCCACCGCAGTGGCCTGGAAGGCGCCCGACCCCGCGACGACGATGGAGCCGGAGAGCACCTGGTCGCTGGTGCTCTTGTCGACCGGATCGGACTCGCCGGTCAGCAGCGACTCGTCGATCTCCAGACCGTCGCTCTCCAGGACGGCGCCGTCGGCCAGGACCTGGTCTCCGGTCTGCAGCCGCAGCACGTCGTCGAGCACCACATCGCCGACGGCGATTTCCGCCACCGCGCCATCCCGCACGACCCGCGCGGTCGGGGCGTTCAGCACCGCGAGGCGGTCGAGTGTCCGCTTGGCCCGCACCTCCTGCACGATGCCGATGAGCGCGTTCCAGACGATGACCAGGCCGAACAGCGCGTCGGCCGGCGAACCGACGGCGAGCACGGCGACGAACAGCGCGCCGAGGATGGCGTTGAAGCGGGTGAGGACGTTGCTACGGATGATGGCGGACAGCGGCCGGCTCGTCTGCCGGTCGACCCGGTTGACCTTCCCCGCCGCCACCCGCTCGGCGACCTGAGCGGCCGTCAGGCCCGTGGCCGCGGTCGTTGCGGTCGGCATCGGCCCCACGAAGGGGTGAGGGTACCCGTGCCCGGGTTGCTGCGGGGTGTGCGGCGGACGGACTCGCTCGTGCGGACGACGCGCGGTGAGAATGGCGCACCGCCGACCACGAGCCAGGATCGCCCATGCCCCTCCCTGAAACCGAGCCGCTGACCGCCTCCGACGATGAGATCGTGGCTGCCCTGGCCGAGGCCGAGCTGCCGGCGCTGCTGCCCTCGCTGGCCCATCTGACCGGCGACCGCACCTTGCTCGACCCCGCGCTGCGCGTCGAGCCTCTGCTCCTCAACGAGCCCCAGGGCGGGCTCACGCCCGAGCAGCAGGAGCGCGTCACGGCCGTCGCTGCTGAGGTGCTCGCCCGATGGCGTGACGGTGGGTGTCCGCCGCCGCCCACGCCGTCGCACGACCTGTTGCTCGAGCTCATGGAGTTCGCCGTCGGCGGCGGCGCCATGGAGGATTACCTGCCGCTTCTGGAGGAGGAGCTCGGTGTCACGCCGGAGGACCGCCGCGCGCCCAGCTGGCACAAGGACGACCTGGCGCCCGACCGGGAGTTCACGGTGGTCGTCATCGGGGCCGGCATGTCCGGGCTCCTCGCCTCCCACCGGCTGGCCCAGGCCGGCGTGCCCTTCGTCGTGCTCGAGAAGAACGACGAGGTCGGCGGGACCTGGTGGGAGAACACCTATCCGGGGTGCCGGGTCGACAACCCGAACCACCTGTACAGCTACTCCTTCGCCCAGAAGCACGACTGGCCACAGCACTACTCCACCCAGGGGGAGCTGCTGACCTACTTCCGCGGCTGCGCCGACGAGCTCGATCTGCGCCGCGCCATCCGCTTCGGCACCGAGGTCCGCTCGGCCGTGTACGACGACGCCAGCGGGCGGTGGACGCTGGAGGTGCGCAACCCCGACGGCACGCTCGAGCGCATCGAGGCCGACGCTGTCATCAGCGCGGTCGGTCAGCTCAACCGCCCGCTCATGCCCGACATCGCCGGGCTGGACACGTTCGCCGGCCCCGCCTTCCACTCGGCCCGCTGGGATCACGGGGTCGACCTGCGCGGGCGGCGTGTCGGGGTCATCGGGACGGGCGCGAGCGCGGCCCAGTTCATCCCGATCGTGGCCGAGGAGGCAGCCGAGGTGGTCGTCTTCCAGCGAACACCGAACTGGCTGGCCCCGACGCCCGACTACCACGAGCGGGTGTCCGACGGGCAGCGGTGGCTCTACACCCACGTGCCGTCGTACAGCCAGTGGCACCGGTTCCTGATGTGGTGGCGCCTCGGCGACGGCGTCATCCCCACCGTCACCGTCGACCCCGAGTGGCAGCCGCACGACCGTGCCGTCGGCGAGCTGAACGACCTGGCCCGCATGCTCCTGACCGGCTACCTGGAGCTCGAGTTCGCCGACCGGCCAGACCTCCTGGCGAAGGTAATCCCCGGCTACCCGGTCGGCGCGAAGCGGATCCTGCGCGACAACGGCATCTGGGCCCGCACGCTGAAGCGGGACAACGTCCGTGTCGTGACCGAAAAGCTCACCGAGATCAGCCCGACCGGGCTCGTAACGGGTGACGGCGAGGAGCACACCGTCGATGTGCTGATCTTCGGGACCGGCTTCGAGGCGTCGAAGTTCCTCACCCCGATGCAGTTCCTCGGTCGCGGCGGTCAGGACCTGCACCAGGTGTGGGGCGCGGACGCCCGCGCGTACCTCGGGATCACTGTTCCCGGGTTCCCCAACCTGTTCTGCCTGTACGGCCCCAACACCAACATCGTCATCAACGGCAGCATCGTGTACTTCTCGGAGTGCGAAGTGCGCTACGTGCTCGGCTGCCTCGGCCTGCTGCTGCAGACGGGCCACCAGGCGTTCGACTGCCGCCCGGAGGTGCACGACGCGTACAACCGGGCCGTGGACGCCGAGAACGCCCGCATGGCCTGGGGCGCGTCGACGGTGAACAGCTGGTACAAGAGCGCGTCCGGTCGGGTTTCGCAGAACTGGCCCTTCACCCTGCTGGAGTTCTGGCGGCGGACGCAGCAGCCCGATCCGGCCGACTACGAGCTGCTCGGTTAGCGGCGCGGCGGCGGTCCGTCGTTCAGCCGAACATGGCGCGCAACGCGGCCTCGGTCGTCGAGTCGGCGGGAAAGAAGGACTCGATCGAGAGCTCGGCCAGCGTGATGTCGAGGGCTGTGCCGAACGTGGCCAGCGTACTGAAGAACGTGAGGTCGTCGCCGGCCCTAGTGCGGAGGCAGAACGGTACGAACAGCATGGACGCCGGGTCGACGGCAGTGGTGGGGGCGTCCTCGACGCCGGAGTAGTGCCGGAGCTCCTCGACGAGCTCCTCGACCACCGGGTCCGGTGACAGCGCCACCTGGCGGCGGAGGCGGGAGAGCAGGTGCGCGCTGTACTCGGCGAGGTTGGTGATGCGGGGCGCCAACCCGTCCGGGTGGAGGCACACGCGCATGGCGTTGGCCGGCGGTGCCAGCAGCGTAGGTGCGACCCCGTCCGCCAGGAGCCGCAGCGCGGGGCGGTTGGCGGCGACGAGGTCCCACCGCCGGTCCACGATGACGGCGGGGAAGGGCTCGTGCCCGGCGAGGATGGTGTCGAGCGCGTCCTTGACCGGCGCCATCGACGGCGAGTCGAGTGGCGTCTCGGGGTACACGGGCGCGTAGCCGGCCGCCAACAGCAGAGCGTTGCGCTCCCGCAAGGGCACCTCGAGGTGCTCGGCGAGATGCACCACGAGCTCCCGGCTGGGGCGGGACCGGCCGGTCTCGACGAAGCTCAGGTGGCGGGCGGAAACCTCGGCCTCCACGGCGAGGTCGAGCTGGCTCAGCCGGCGCCGCTGCCGCCAGTCCCGTAGGAGGTCCCCGACGCCACGGGCCGGAGCGGCGACGCTCATCGTTCAGCCTGCTGCGGTGTCATCGGTCTGACGGTACCGCTGCCCTCGCGGGCCGTCCCTTACCTGTCAGGTAATCGTCCTGGCGCGCCGTAACCGTCATCGTGCTCGTCAGACCACGAACGAACCGAGGAGGTTCCCCCATGGACGTCACCACGACGGATGTCACGACGACGATCGACACCTACCTGGCGATGTGGAACGAGCCGGACCGCGCCACCCGCCTTGCCCTGATCGAGCGGGCATGGACCACGGAGGGCCGCTACGTCGACCCGCTGCAGGAGGCGCAGGGCCACGACGCCCTCAGCGCCATGGTGGACGCCATCCAGGAGCAGTTTCCGGGTCAGCGGTTCCGGCGCCAGAGTGGTGTCGACAGCCACCACGACCAGGTGCGCTTCGCCTGGGATCTGGCCACTCCCGACGGCGCGGTGACCGTGGCCGGCGTCGACGTCGGCGTCGTGGCAGACGACGGCCGCCTGGTCAGCATCACCGGCTTCTTCGGTGACCCGCCGGAGGACGGATCGGCCTGACCTGCCGGTCGGCCGGCGGCTACGGCAGGATCAGGTGCACGTCACCGAACTCGTGCCAGAGGTAGCCGCCGGCCAGGCCGGCCTCGTACGAGCGACGCAGCAGGGCACGGTCGGCCACCGCCTCCAGCATCAGCAGGTGCGAGGCCTCGGGCTCGTGCCATCCGGTCAGGAGCCCGTCGATCGTCCGCACACCCCGCGCGGGCGTGATGACCAGGTCCGTCCAGCCGTCGTAGGCGCCGACCACGCCGGCGGCGTCGGCCGCGGTCTCGAGCGCCCGCACGACGGTGGTCCCGACGGCGATCACCCGGTGGCCGAGGCGGTGCGCGGCGTTGACACGCTCGGCCGTGTCGGCGGGCACCCGGGCCCGCTCCGGGTACGGCAGCTCGTCGGCCTCCAGCGAGGCCACGCCGGTGTGCAGCACGATGGGCGAAACGCCAACACCCTTGGCCACCAGGCGGGTGATGACCTCCGGTGTGAACGGCCGGCCGGCGCTGGGCATCTCGGCGCTCCCCGGCTCCAGTGCGTACACGTTCTGGTAGGCGCTGAGCGGCCACGGCCGCTCGGCGTAGCCGTACTGGATGGGCCGGCCGTGGGAGGCCAGCCATGCCAGCGGCCGCTGCGGCAGCCGTAGCCGGGCCAGCCAGAGCCGGCTCCCCGTGCCGTACGGCTCCTCGATCGTCGCCGTGGCCCCGTCGTCCAACCGCAGGGGGGACACCGGTGGCGGCCCGGCCCTGCGCGCCGTGCCCCGTGGGATGGGCCGACGGGGCTCGATGACCCAACGCTCGGGCGATACTTGGGTCGAGAGGTGCACGACGAGCGGCGTGCCGTCGGCGGCCACGGCGTCGATCGCGGCGGGGATGGTGGCCGAGGTGTTGACGACGACGAGATCCCCAGGCTCGAGGAACGCCGGGAGGACCGTGAAGGTGCTGTGCTCGATGGCGCCGGTGTCGCGATGTGCCACGAGCATCTTCACGGCGTCCCGGGTGAGGCCTCGCGCCTCCGGCGGTGACCCTGCCTCGAGCGTCGGGGGGAGATCGAAGGCGAGGCGACCGTCGTCCACCCCGGTGGCGGTCATGCGGGCGACCGCAGGTCGGCGGCGCGGTAGCGGCCGCTCGGCGGGGAGTCGGCGACGAGCCGACGCAGGACGGGAGCGACCCCCTCCGGCTCCGGCCGGTCCGAGATGTCCTCACCGGGGAACGCGTCCTGGTGCATCTGGGTCCGCATGTCGCCGGGGTCGAACGAGTACACCCGCAGGTCCGGGTGCTCGGCGGCCAGCACGTTCCCGAGCTGGTCCAGTGCCGCCTTGGACGATCCGTACCCGCCCCAGCCCTCGTATCCCTCGACGGCGGCGTCCGAGGTGATGTCGACCACCGTGCCTCCGGCCTCCGTCAGCGCCGGGAGCGCCAGCTGGACGAGTGCCAGCGGCGCCACGACATTGGTGGCGTAGACGGCCGTCAGCGTGTCGAGGGGGACCTCGGAGAGCCGGGGGAGCGGGCTCGCTCCCAGCGTGCTGGCGTTGTTGACCACGAGGCGCAGGGGGCCGAGCGCGGTCGCCGCGTCGACCACGGCCCGGCGGTGGTCGGGATCGGTGACATCGCCGGCGACGGCCATGACGGTGCCGCCGTGCTTCCGGAGACGGGCCGCCGCAACTTCGAGCGGGTGCTGGTGGCGGGCGTCGATCACCAGGTCCCAGCCGTCACCCGCTAGCTCTTCGGCGAACGCTCGACCGAACCCCATGGACGCCCCGGTGATGATCGCCACCGACTTGGAAGCCACAGACATGGACTGCTCCTTTCGTCTACGCGCGAGTTTAACAAGCGATCGCTTCGCTTATTCCACTTCCTTCCCCGAGCCATGGGCCGAGGACAAACTCAGCGAGTGAGTGGAATCTCGTCGAGGTCGGCCGCGCAGAGGACCTCGCCGTCGAAGTGGGGCCGCACCCGGGACTCCCAGTGCTCCGCCGGCAGATCGTCGTCGCCGGGCACCAGGTGCGACAGCACGAGCGTCTGCACACCCGCCTGCGAGGCGATCCTTCCCGCGTCCTCCGGGGGGCAGTGCGAGCTGGCCAGATGTCCCATCACGGCGTCGCGGTTCGGGAGGTGGCGAACCTGCTCGGCCATCCACTCGAGGTCGATGGCCTCGTGGACCAGGACATCCGCGCCGGTCGCCAGCCGCCGCACGTTGTCGCAGGGACCGGTGTCGCCGGACAGCACCACCGATCCACCGGGCGTGTCGAATCGGTAGGCGAGCGCCGGGAAGACCGGAGCGTGCTGCACGAGAATGGCGGTGACCCGCACCCCGCGCTCGTCCTCCGGCAGGATCTCCACGGGGTCCATGGCGGGCGCGGCCGTTGCCGGGGACTCACCGCTGGCGAAGACCCCGAGGTCGATGTCGGGTGCCCGACCGTGTCCTGCCACGCCGATCTCGCGGACGGCGATGCGATCCGTGAAGTCCTTTCGTCCCTCGGTGGCGATGCGGATGTTGATGTTGTACGCGTACGCCGCGAGCTGGTGCGTCACCATCGCCGCCGTGCCCGGCGCCGGCTCCTCCGGCCGGAACAGCCGGGGGGCGACGCCGTCGACCGGCTCGGGCTCCGGGAGCACAGACGGGCCAGGTCCGAAGACCTGCACCGGGTGATCGGGCCAGAACCCGAGGAGCAGATTGGAGAGGTCGATCACATGGTCCGAGTGCAGGTGGGTGAGGAAGATCGATCCCACGGTCGCCCCGCCCTTGGGGGTGCGACCCCGGTGCATCGCGATGCCCGCTCGCCAGAGCTGCCGATGTACGCCCTCGCCACAGTCGATGACGTAGGCGTGATCGTCGACCACCACCGCGTTGGCGATGCCGAACCGGTTCGCTTTCGGGTTCGAGCCTCCGGCCGTGCCCAGGAGCACCACCTTGCGGCGGGCTGTGGTCCGCCGGGTCGGGCGCTCGGCGCGCTCGGCGGTCGACGGGTCGGCCGCCGTCGAGCTCGCCGTCGAGCCGATCGCGCGGAGCATCGGGCTGGCCTGGCACATCGAGGAGCGAACCTATCGGTGGCGGGCCGCGATCCAGGACCCGGTCAGTCGACCGACAGGCCGCCGTGCAGCGAGCGCACGCAGCTCAGGAGCCCGCGGTGCAGCGCCGCCCGGTCCTGCCGGCTCAGGTCGCTGACCATCGTGGATTCCACCTCCCCGACCTCGGCATCGCACAGGGCGAGGGTCTTGCGGCCCTTGGCCGTGAGGCGGGTCTGGCGGATCCGCCCGTGCGCCGGGTGCGCCCGGCGGCTGACGAGCCCCCGCCCCTCGAGCGCGAGCAGCACCTCGTTCATCGACTGGGAGGACACCAGTGCCCGGCGGGCGAGCTGCGCGTTCGACAGCCCGCTTCGCCGCGCCAGGACGCTCAACGTCGTGTACTGCGCCGCCGACAGCCCGTGGCCCTTCACGACACGGTCGATCTCGCGACGCACCACCCGGTCGACCCGACCGATGAGGTAGAGCATGTTGAGCTCCTCGCACGCCGGAGGGCCGGGCGCGGACGCCGACTGGGCGGCCGGCATGCGACGGGACCCCATCAGGTGCGGAGCAGGTAGGCGGAGTGGAGGAGATCCGGGTTCGCCTTCAGCTCCTCGGCCGTGCCCTCGTAGTGGATGCGCCCGCCTTCCAGGATGTAGGCGCGCCGGGCAAGCCCGAGGGCGACGTGCGCGAACTGCTCGATGAGGAGGACGCCGACCCCCGATTCCGCCACGGCGGCGAGGGTGGGGACGAGGCGCTTGACGATGATGGGCGCCAGCCCCAGCGAAAGTTCGTCGACCAACAGGAACGACGGCCGCGAGGCCAGGGCCTGGGCCAGCACGACCATCTGCTGCTGCCCGCCCGACAGCGACCGGGCCGGGACCTCCAGCCGCTCCCGGAGCTCAGGAAACAGTTCGAGTGCGTGCTCCGTGCCGGTCTCGGCGTCCGCGCGGGACAAGCTGTAGGTGGCGATGCGCAGGTTGTCGGCCACGCTCAGATCGCCGAGGAGCCGCCGGCCCTCGGGCACGACGGCCACGCCCGCCGCTCGCACCTTCTCGGGTGGCCGCTTGGAGAGCTCCTCGTCGCCGAGCAGGACGTGGCCGCCGCTGGCCCGCAGCACACCGGCGACGGTCAGCACGAGTGTCGATTTGCCGGCACCGTTCGGCCCCAGGAGGGTCGTGACCTCGCCGGGGGTGATCTCGAGCGAGACGTCCCTCAGCACCAGCCGCTCGGCCCGCGGCACGCTGAGGTTCTGGATCCGCAGCATGGGCCGGTCCGGGTGTTCGGTGCGGGGCGGGTCCACCGGGCCGTCGACGGGTTCGGTCACAGCTCGGTCTCCGTGCCCAGGTACGCGCGGATGACGTGCTCGTTGCGCAACACCTCCGAGGTGGTACCTGACGCGATGAGCCGCCCGAAGTCGAGCACGGCGGCGGTGGCGCAGCACGCCGACACCAGGCTCATGTCGTGGTCGACGAGGATGACCAGCGCGCCCGTCTCGGCCGGGATGCGCTGGATGACCTTGGCGAGGTGCTCGGTCTCGTCATCGGGCAGGCCGGCGGCCGGCTCGTCCAACAGCACGACACGAGGCGTGCCGACCACCGCCCGGGCCACCTCGACCAGCCGGCGCTGGGCCGCGCCCAGGCCGCCCACTTGCTTGTTGGCGTGAGCGTCGAGGCCCACGAAGCCGATCGCCTCCATCACGGCCTGGCGGCGGGAGGCTCGCTCCCCACCCGTGTGCTCCTGGACCATCAGCACGTTGTCGAACACCGAGAGCTGCGCGATGGCCTGCTCGGTCTGGAACGTCCGGCGGATGCCCCATCGGGCCCGCTGGAAGTCGTGCATGGAGAGCAGATCGTCGCCGAAGGCCGTGATCCTCCCGGTCATGGGTCGCACGAAGCCGCTCATGACGTTGAAGAACGTCGTCTTGCCGGCGCCATTGGGGCCGATCAGTCCGCAGGTCCCGGCTTCGAACGTGAGGGTCATGCGGTCGATCGGGACCACACCACCGAAGCGGACGGTGAGCTCGTCGACGGCGATCACGGCGCGGCCTCGGTCTTCTTTCCGCGGCCGGTCAACTTGCGGGCGAGGCGGCCGAGGTCCTTCGGCATCTGCTCGACGATGCCGCCGGGCGCGGTCAGCAGCACCTGGATGACGCCCACGCCGAAGAGAATGGTGAGGATCTCGGTGGACCAGCCCCAGTAGTAGGTGAGGGCCGCGGGCACCAGGCGCATGAACACCGCGGCCACGACCGCGCCCCACAGGTTGTAGACCCCGCCCAGGAGCACGACGGCCAAGAGGGTGATGGAGTTCGACACCGGGAACTGCGAAATGGCGACCCCTCCGGCCGAGGCTGCCAGCAGCCCGCCGGCGATGCCCGCGGTGAACGACGCCAGGGCGAACGCCCAGATCTTGTACCGGGTGGTGTGCACGCCCGCCGCGACCGCACTGGCCTCGCTCTGGCGGATCGCCGCCCATGCCCGACCGGGCTTGCCCCGGACGTGCCATGTCGCGACGGCGAACATGACGAGCGCGGCGATGACGCAGTACCGGTAGTAGGCGACATCGGACCGGGCGATCGAGGGCCGGGGCAGCAGCGACGATGCGCCTCCGGCGGACGAGTTTCCGAAGAAGCCACTCCCGCCGTTCGGGAACTGGGCTGTGCGCAGGAGGATGGTGAGGGCACCGGCCGCCATCAGCGTGATGAGGGCCAGATAGAGCCCGGACAGCCGGATGGCCGGCAGTCCGATCAGGGTGCCGATGGCCATCGTCACGAGTCCTCCGCACAGCACGAGGACGGGGAACGGGAGGTCCGTGGCGTAGCTGAGCCGGAGCGAGACCCAGGCTCCGATGCCGGCCAGGACGAACTGGCACAGCGAGACCATGCCGACCCGGCCGATGAGCAGCCCCAGCCCGAGCGTGATGATGCTGTAGATCACGACGCCGGTCATGGTGAGCAGGAAGTAGCTGTTCAGCCACTCGGGCAGCACGAAGAAAACGAGGAGGATGAACACGCCGAACAGCACGGCCTGCCGCGGGCTGACGTCGATGTCTCGGGTCCACGCGGCCCAGCCGGAGACGGGCACGGTCACGTCCTGCGGTTGCACGGCGTCCACGGTCAGACCTTCACCTCGGGACGCCGGCGGGCGAACCACAACAGGGCGAGGATCGCCAGGACGAACGGCGCCATCGTGCGGTACTCGGCCAGGCTGGTGTCCCCGATCTTGACCCCGGAGAACGCGGTCAGGGAGGACTGGACGATCCCGATCACGAAGCCGCCGGCCAACGTCACCCAGAGGGAGCGGAGCTGGCCGATGAGCGCCGCGGCCAGCGCGGGGATCACCAGGAACGTCAACGTGACGATGTCCAGCCCGACGAGATCGCCGAGCAGTACTCCGGTCATGCCGCAGACGAGTCCGGAGCCGAGCCAGGCCGCGGCCTCCACACGGCGCACGGGGACGCCGAGCATGGCCGTGGCCTCGCGGTCGTTGGCCAGCGCCCGCATGGCCGTGCCGACCTTGCTGACGCGCAGGAAGATCGCCGTCCCCGCGGTGACGACGATGGGGAAGAGCACGCCGACGATCTGGGTCCAGTTGATCCGTTCCCCGGCGACCTCGTAGCTCCACAGCCTCGTCGGGAGGATGTAGCTGCGGGTGGTCGACGGCGGCCACACCCACAACAGGACGCCGAGGAGTATGAGGAGGAGGCCGATGGTGGCCGTCGCCTTCACGAGGGGATCGCGGGCTGCGAAGGGCGGCCCGAGCAGCACCCCGTAGATGAGGGTGATCGCGCCGCCGCAGGCGATTCCGACCGCGTACGCGATCCACTGGTTGACCCCGCCGAGAAAGGACCATGAGATCAGGGCGCAAAGGGCGCCGACGGCTCCGTAGGCCAGGTTGAGGACCCCCGTGGCCCGGAAGAGGACCACGAGGCCCACCCCGGACATTGCGAACACCCCACCCAGAGCCAAGCCGAGCACGAGGAACGGCTTGAGGTCTTCCAGGCTAGGCATCGGCAGCTCCGGGCGCCCTGATCGTCAAGGTGATTCCGACTCGGCTCGTGCTAGGCGGTTGCCGTGTTGAGGCCGAGCTCCTTCTCGGCGGCCCGGATGTCCGCCAGCGGGTTACCCGGCAGCTCGGCGATGTCGAAGCACTCCTCCGTCTGCACCATCTTCCCGTCCCGCGGGACCACCGTGAGGTCCGTGTTGTTCGAGACGTTGAAGCCGGTGGTGCTGTCGAAGTACCAGGCCTTGCACCAGATGTCGCTGACGAAGTTCTTCACGTTCTTGAACGCCTCGTTGACGCTCTCCTTCGTGATCTCGCCCTCGATGCTCAGCAGGGCGTCGGTAGCCACACGGCCGGCGAGGTAGCCCATCTGGGCAAAGCTCGAGCTGTTGACGTCGGGCGCGTACTGCTCCCGGATCTCGTTCATGTGGTTCTGGTCCGGGTTCCCGGAGTCGAGCACGTTGAACTCGGCGTTGATGAGGAACTTGTCGTTCCATGCCGGCCCGAGCGCTTCGGCCACCGACGGGTCGTTCGGCGGCGTGGAGCTGGCCCAGATCACCGAGTCCACCAGACCCTGCTGCTCGATGGCCTGCAGGAGGGGCGTCACGACGGGACCGGTGAAGTCGAGGACGACGCCGCCACCCTCACCGGCCTCCTGGACGAGGCGCTGGGCCAGGCCGGCCGGGTCGGCGAAGGGTGCGTCCTCGAGGATGCTCACACCCTCCAGACCGTTCTCCTTTGCGAACTCGACCACGCCGCTGTTGACGAGGTCGAAGCCCTCCACGTTTGGCGAGACGACCACCATCTTGCCCTCGGCACCGGCCCTGAGCGCGGCCTGCGCTCCGCCCAGGCTCGAGTAGTACGGGCCCATGTTGACGGCGGAGAAGTTCGGGCTCTCGAAGCAGGCCTGGGCCACGCCGGCGATGATCAGGTAGTACCCCTGCTCGGCGTAGTAGTCCTTGTTGACCGCGCACTCGATGAGGCTGGTGCTGCCCACGATGCCGACCACCTGGTCCTGCTCGATGAGCTTGCGGGCCAGCCCGGCGATCTGCTGCGGATCGACCTGCTCTTCCTCGGCGATGTACTCGATCGGCCGGCCGTTGATACCGCCATTGTCGTTCACGCAGTCGAAGTAGGCCCTCGTCAGACTTGTGATCCAGGTGAAGTCGGCCGTCGGCGCCTTGGTGGCCATGGCGCCGATCTTGATCGGCTCGCCGCTGGCCGGTTCGCCCGTGCCCATGCCGCACTCGCCCGTCGCCTGGATGTTCGACGCCTCTCCGGCGGCAGCCGGGGCGTCGGTGGCCGGAGCCTCCGTGTCAGCGGGCGCCTCCGTCTCGGCGGGGGCTTCGGTTTCGGCCGGAGCCTCGGTCTCTGCCGGCGCGGCGGTCGTGTCCGCCGACCCACCGTCGTCGTCCGACCCGCATGCTCCGAACACGAGCACACTGGCGGCGGCGATGCCCAACAACGAACGCCTCATGGTTCCTCCCCCTGGGTCGACCGGCGAGTGGCGCCGCGACCGGCTTCTCCGGCCCGCACCGTTCGACGCATCATTGCCCCGTCTCGGCTTCGCCCTCTGATGGACGGCCCCGTCCGATCCCCTACGTGGACGTGGCGACCGGACGGTAGCCCGCCGGGCCTGCGGTTTCAAATATGTCAGCCGACCTGAGACTCGGCCGGCGTGGCGCGTGGGTCTCGGTCAGCGGATGGCGTCGAGGTAGCGGTCGAATGAGGCGTCGACCGCGTCTCGGGCGCCGCCGATGATGTTGAGGCCCCACGTGAACCCGTACACGTCGTCGAAGTCGATGCCGGAGAGGCGGCGCCGGAGCTCGACGATCGTGCTGGCTCCCACAGGGATGTAGTTCGGCACGCTGTGCATCACCGTGACATGACGGCGGTCGGCGACCACGTGGAGGGAGTCACCGGCGAGGAGTGCGGCCCGCTCGTCACCGTGCCAGAGCAGCCCCGCGCTGCCCGGGAAGTGACCGGGCAGGTGCAGGAGCGTGATGCCGCTGGCGACGTCGTGGCGGTCCCCCGACCAGAGCTCCACCGCCGGCGACGGGCGAGCGATCCACTCGCGGTCGGCTTCGTGCAACAGGATCGGGATCCCTCCCAGGGCATCGCTCCACTCCACCATCCCCGAGTAGAAGTGCGGGTGGGAGATGGCGATCGCGTCAACCGCGCCGACCTGCTCCAGCGCTTCGGGGGTGACGACGCTGACGCAATCCCACAGCACGGCCATGCCACCCTGGCGGACGACGAGGGCGCGCTGGGGGATCGCGAAAGGCTCGGCGATGCCGATGCCGAGCAGCCCGTCGTCGTCCTCCACGCGGAGGTGCAGCGTGGCGGCGAGATCGGCGTGGGTCGTCCAGCGCTGCCCGTCGCGGCCGACGTACTGGCGGTCATCGAGGCAGACCCGGCACACGGCGGGCGGCTCGACCGAGCTTGCGTACTGGGTGCCGCACGTGACACAGATCCAGCACTCGGTGGTAAGGGTTTCGTCAAGCGTGGTTGCGCTCATGGGCCGACGGTACGCCGGCTTCCATGTCCGAGTATTGATCCAATGAGTGCAAGAGTTAACGGTCCAATGAGCGTAGAGCTGTTCCTCGACGACGTGCCGCCCCGCCGCCGTGCCGCGGCGGTCTACCAACAACTGCGCGACGCGATCACGTCAGGCCGGCTCGTCTCCGGAGACCGCCTGCCGACCAGCCGCGACCTCGCCGCTGACATCGGCCTGTCCCGCACGACGATCGCCACCGCCTACGCTCGGCTCGGCGCCGAGGGGTACACGACCGGCCGCTTTGGCGACGGCACCTTCGTCGCCGCCGGGCAGCACCAGATGGGCGAGCCCGGACCGTGGCCCCGTCGGGCGAACCTCGCGGCGCCGCCGTGGCGGGCGGACCTCCGCACCGGACGGCCCGACCCTCGCCTGTTCCCGGTCGTGGCATGGCGCCGCAGCGCGCTCCCCGCTTTGCAGGCGGCGCCGCCGGGCTACGGCGCCCCCGCGGGGCTGCCGTCGCTCCGCGCCGCGCTCGCGGCGTGGGCCGGGCGGTCGCGAGGCGTCATCGCCGCACCGGAACACGTCCTCGTGACCGCCGGGGCGCAGGGCGCGTTCGATCTCCTGGCGCGGACGATCCTGGCGCCGGCCACAGCCATCGCGGTGGAAAATCCGGGGTACCCGCCGGCTTGGCGGGCGTTCAGCAAGGCCGGTGCCCGGCTGGCCCCGGTTCACGTCGACGCCGAGGGTTTGGTCGTCGAACACATCCCGCGCCGGGCCCGGGCCGTGTACACGACGCCGTCCCACCAGGCGCCGACAGGGGCGATCATGTCGACCGCCCGTCGTCGGCAGCTGCTCGACATCGCGCGGCGGGACGACGTCCTCGTGATCGAGGACGACTACGACACCGAATACCGCTATGTCGATCGGCCCATCGAGCCGTTGCAGCGGCTCGACCCGGAGCGGGTCGTCTACGTCGGCAGCTTCTCCAAGACCATCTCGCCCTCGCTGCGCCTTGGCTTCATCGTCTGCCCGCCGGAGGTCGCCGACGCCCTTCTCACCACCCGGGCGGACATCGACACCCAGCCGCCGTACCTCACCCAGGCCGCCCTGGCCGCCTTCATCACCTCGGGTGAGCTCGATCGCCACCTCCGCCGCGCCCGTCGCACCTATCGGGCTCGGCGTCAGCACCTCCTCGGTCTGCTCGCCGAGCTCGTCGCCAGGGGAGTGATCGTCGACCACGACCCGTGCCTGGCCGGCTTGCACGTCTCGGTCCGTGTCCCCGCCGACGTCACCATTCCCTTGCTCGTCGAGCGGCTCGAGAAGCAGGGCGTCGCCATCAACATGACCTCGCAGGCCTGGCTCGGCGCGGCCGGCCCACTCCTCGAGCTCGGGTTCGGGATCGCCGACGAGCCCGAACTCGACACCGGCGTCGCCGAGCTCGCCCGAGCGATGTGCGCTTGACGACGGAAGCATGCGCCGGTTGTGCCGGAAACCGGGACGACCGGCGCACGCTTGCAGATGGAACAACCCGCATCCTGCGCTGAGCGTTGGCCCGTGCGCTACGTCGTGGCGACGAACCACCGACTCAGGCGGGGACTCGGACAGCGCGCTTCACATCTCGCCAAAGGCAGACCGACTGCGCCGCCGCAGCGGACGCGCCGTCGTCAGACCGGGCGACCGTTCGTCAGACCGGGCGACCGTCGAGGTAGACGACGCCGTTCGTGCCGTCGACGGTGATGGTCTGGCCGCTCTGGATCACGTTGGTGCCGACCTGCGTGCCGACGACGGCCGGCTTGCCGAACTCGCGGGCGACGATGGCGCAGTGCGAGAGCACGCCGCCGACGTCGGAGACGATCGCACCGGCGATCGAGAACAGGGGCACCCAGGGCGGCAGGGTCATCTCGCAGACCATGACCTCCCCGTCCTCCAGGTCCGTGCCCTCCGCCAGCGAGCGCACGACCCGGGCTGTCCCCGTATAGGAGCCGGGGGATCCGGAGACGGCCCTGATCACGTTGGGGTCCGGATTGTCCTCCGGTGGCACGACACCCAGCAGCCGGATCACGAGGGCGTCCATGAAGGGGTCGGGCTCCTCCGGTGGTGGCGGCGGGTTGCCCAGGGCGCCCGGCGGGACGACCTGGGCGGCCTTCTCCATGCTGGCCCGGCGCTCGGCCGCCACCTCCCGACGGTCGCCGCCGTCGCGCAGGGCGTCGACGAGCTCGTCCCGGTACAGGTAGAACACGTCGTCGGCGGCGTCGAGCACGCCCTTAGCGACCAGCCGATCGCCCAGCATCAGCACGAAGCGCCGGAACACGCTCACCCCGAGCTGGTCGATGTAGAAGGCGTGGTCCTCGGTGAGGGGGAAGCTGTAGACGGCGGCCTCGTAGAGCTTCTCGAGCCGGGCGAGCTTCTCGGGGTCGTCGGCCAGCTTCTCGCGCGCCTTGGCCATGAGGGTCTCACGGGTGGCGACGTTCTTCTGGTATTGGGCCTCCGGGTCCTCGTCGTCGCCCAGCTCCATCAGGCCGCCGATGCTGGCCAGCGGGATGGACGGATCCTCCCGCCACGGCACGTCGGCCAGGTCGTACACCGCGTCGTGGCGCCAACCGAACTCGAACAGGAAGGCGTCCAGCTCGGCCTTGAAGGCGCGACCCTCGTCGGTCTCTTCAAGGGCGACGAGGATGTCCGCCGGCTCCTTCGTGCGCAGCAGCTCGGTGAGAGCGGAGCTGGCCTTGGCCCGTCGGCTCAGGTCCCACAGCCCGCGCTGGGCGTCGACGGAGCGGGTGTGGAAGCCCTGGAGCGCCTGGTAGGACTCGGTCGACTCCTCGGGCTCCATGAGTTCGTCGTAGAGGTCGCAGAACGCGCTGCTCGACAGCAGGACGAAGTTGATGTGGCCGTGGATCCACCACTGGTGCCGCATCTCGTCGGTGTACTCGTCGAGCTTGGCCACCAGCTCCTCGTCGCTCAGGCCCGAGTAGTCCGCGGTGCGCTCGCCCTCGTTGCGGGCCCGCACGGCAGGCTTCCACTCCTCTTCCCAGGTCTTGCCGACGCCGGGCACCTTCTCGGCGAGCTTGTCGTGGTAGCGGGTCATGCGGTCCGCCAGCTCGGCCTCGTCCGGGATGGGGTGGAACGCCATGTAGAAGTAGTGGTTGATCTCGCGGGACGACGCCATCATCGGGCAGTCGTATTCGGCCTGCGCCTTGGTGAACCCCTCCGAGAGGGTGCGCACGACCAAGTCGAAGGACAGCGGTGTGACCGGCCGTGGCGCGTGCATCTTGTCGAGCGCCCAGAAGCCCTCGATCTCGTCCGGACCCGGAAAGACGATGTCGTCACTCGTCGTTGCCGTCATGTCAACCCCCCTGAGAACTCTGCGACTGCCCCGGCTCGGGAGATTACCCCCAGAGCTCCTTGCTGGCGATGGCGGCGCCGGCCGCGAGGGCCTCGAACTTGGGCCACACGATGGTCGGATGCACCTCGGGTGCGTACGAGGCGCGGGACGAGAAGCCGCAGTCGGCGCCGGCGATCACGTTCTCCTTCCCGACCAGGCCCGCGTACTTGACGATGTACTCGGCGATCAGGTCCGGGTGCTCGACGTAGTTGTTCGCGTGGCCGAGCAGACCCGGGATGATGATCTTGTCGTCGGGCAGCTTGATGGTCTCCCAGACCCGCCACTCGTGCATGTGGCGCGGGTTGGCCACCTCGAACGAGTAGGCGCCGGCGTTGATCTTCAGGGTGTACGCGAGCGCGTCCGACAGCGGGATGTCGTTCATGCGCGGACCGTGGTTGAGGCCGTAGCACGTGTGGTGCCGGATGCGGTCGGTCGGGATGTCGCGCAGGGCGTGGTTCAGGGCCTCGACGTGGAGCTCGGCGGCCTGCTGCCGCTCTGACAGCTCCTTCGTCGGATCGCTGAGCATGTCGATGAGGAACGGATCATCCACCTGGAGCACGAACCCGGCATCCACGATGGCGTGGTACTCCTCCCGCATGGCCTCGGCCACGTTGCTGAGGTACTCCTCGTGGGTGTCGAAGTAGGAGTTCCTCCCGAAGCCGCTCGGGCCTGTCGAGGGCATGAACACCTCCTCGACGTCGAGCCCCTCGACGGCCGCCTTCAGGTTGGCGATGTCCTTCTGAACCAGCTCCTGGCCGACGTAGCTGATCGGCCCGGTGCAGGTGAGGCCGCGCAGCGGCACGACGGTCGAGGAGTACTTCTTGAAGTAGTCGGCGTAGTAGTCAGGGAAGTCGTCGACCTCCTTCTGCCACGACGGCGCCATGCGGCGCGTGCCCGTGTCGACCTCGAAGCCGCCGAGGCGGTCCTTCACGTACCCGAGGAAGCTGCTCTTGCTCATCTCCCCGTCGGTGACGATGTCGATGCCGCACGCGACCTGTTGCTTGACCCGTTCGGCCACGGCGTCGGTCACCTGCCGATCGAACAGCTCGGCGTCGTAGGGCCGGTCGTTCTCCTTCTCCTTCATGGTGTCGAGGAGCTCGGGCGGACGGGCCAGGCTGCCCACGTGCGTGGTGAGGATCCGGTCGGTGCTTCGCTTCATGGTCGTGCCTCCTGGGCGGATCGTACGCGCTCACCCCGACGGCAACACCTGTCGTCGTGTCAGGAAGCCTGACACCCATCGGGCCACCTTTTCCAGAGGGTAGAACGGCGCGAAGGCGACGAGGAGCAACGGATACGGGAACACGACCAGCATGAGCGCGGCGATCCCAGCGTGCAGGAGCCAGGCCGCGACCACCCACACGTCGCGTACCCGGCCCCCGAGGAGCGCCACCGGAGCCGCTAGCTCGACGACGACTGTGAGCACAGCCAGCGGCGGGAACAGCCAGCCCTGGCCCACGAGGGGGCCAGCCAGCGGTGACGGCCGGGCACCGAGCACCTCCAGGCGGACCGCCGAGTAGGCCACGTGGTTGCGCAGCGTGTCGCCCACCAGCCAGTCGATGCCGCCCAGCCGCAACTTGGCCAGGCCGGCCAGCACGTACGTCACGACGGTCATGAGCGCGGCCAGGCGCACCGGCCAGCCGTACGCGGGCTGGGCCCGCTGTTGGGGCGCGGGCTCGCGGTTCGTGCCCAGCCGGCGCCGCCGGGCGTCCCACGAGAGGACGTCGGCGCTGCGGGTCAGGCCCACCACGAGCACGTGGAGCACCATCAGGTTCTCGAAGTGCAGCAGTTGGCCCCACGAGCTGCGGTAGGTGGTCGCGAGCAGCAGCGTGATCGCGAAGAGCGGACCGCTGATCCTGAACCAGGCGCCGACGGTGTACGCGACGCCGGCCGCTACCGCGGCCACCAGGAGGCCGAAGAGCGCGCCGTCGGGCAGAGGCCCGTCGAGGAACCAGAGGGCGCCGACCGGATCGAACCGGCCGGGGTCGGCGTCGGCCAGGCTCGCGAACGGCCGGAGGCGCACGGCCAGGTAGACCACCGCGAAGCCACCGGTGAGGATCCGCAGGACCGCCAGCCGTTCGGCCGGCGCCGCCGCGAACAGCCAGCCGTCCACCCGGCCCCCGAGCGTGGTCCGTCCGGTCATTCCGGTCTCTCCGGGGGCTGCGCCCCCGGACCCCATTGCCCGTCCGCTCGCTCCTGCTCGCTGGCCGGGCCGGCCTGAGCTCGCTCCGCTCGCTCATTCCGGTATCCCTCGGGGGCTGCGCCCCCGGACCCCATTGCCCGTCCGCTCGCTCCTGCTCGCTGGCCGGGCCGGCCTGAGCTCGCTCCGCTCGCTCATTCCGGTATCCCTCGGGGGCTGCGCCCCCGGACCCCATTGCCCGTCCGCTCGCTCCTGCTCGCTGGCCGGGCCGGCCTGAGCTCGCTCCGCTCGCTCATTCCGCCACCGGGCATCGGGCGTGCACGGTCCGGTCCAGGACCTCATCATCGCCGGCGGCACTGGCCACCAGGTCGAACTGCTCCTCGACGATCTCGACGGACACCGTTCCCGACGGCGCCCGCCCCGCGATCTCGTCGCACAGGGCGTCGGCGCGCCCGGACCGGATGGCCTGGCGCAGCAGCGACGTCGTGATGAGCGGGTCGTCCGAGCGGGCGATGGTCCTGGTGGAGAGGCGCTCGACCTCCCCGTGCTCGTTCGTGCCGAAGACGGCCGGCAGCGTCTCCACGTCGCTGCGGGCGCCGGCGTACATCGGGTAGATGGAGAGCGGGAAGCTGTCGTGGTCGCGCACGAAGGGCAGCACGAGGGCGAGGAGGACGGCGGCCACCGCGGCGCGTGGACGCCAACCGACGGGGGCGGGTCCCGAGGAGCCCACGGGTGACACGGTACCCGTGAGGCGATGCCTCACACCCGGGCGGGTTGTGTCCGTCCGCACGAGGTCGCATCCTGGGGGCACGGTCAGCGTCGACCGAGGAGGAGCCCGGCATGATCTTCCGGCAGTACCAGCTCAGCTGCCTCTCGCTTTTCAGCTACCTGATCGGCGACGAGGAGACGGGACGGGCGGTCGTCGTCGACCCGCAGCGGGACGTCTCGGGCTACCTGGCTGACGCCGAGGAGCTCGGGCTGCGCATCGAGCGCGTGATCGAGACCCACTTCCATGCCGACTTCCTCTCTGGTCACCTCGAGCTCGCCGCCGCCACCGGCGCCGCCGTGTCCTATGGCAGCGAGGCCCGCACCGACTTCCCGATGGACCCCCTCGCCGACGGTGAGCGGCTGTCGCTGGGAGATGTCGTGCTGGAGGCGCGCGCCACGCCCGGCCACACCCCGGAGTCGATCTCGATCGTGATCTGGGAGCACGCCGACGACCCCGAGCCGTGGGGCGTGCTCACCGGCGACACGCTGTTCATCGGCGATGTCGGGCGGCCCGACCTGCTGTCCTCGGCGGGTTGGACGGCGGACGACCTCGCCGGCCGCCTGTACCACTCCTTGCATGATCAACTTCTGACGCTGCCCGACACCACGAGGGTGTACCCGGCCCACGGCGCCGGGTCGGCCTGCGGCAAGGCCATGTCGGACGCGGTCACGTCGACCATCGGTGAGCAACGAGAGACGAACTACGCGCTGCGGCCGATGACCGAGGAGCAGTTCGTGGCCGCCGTCACCGAGGGCCAGTCGGTGGCGCCCCTCTACTTCGCCTTCGCGGCGGACGCCAACCGCCACGACCATCAACTCCTCGACGACCGCGAGCCGCCCGAGGTCATCACCGTCGAGCAGGCCTTGGCGATCGTGGACGGAGGGGGAGTCCTGCTGGATGCCCGGTCCCCGGGCGAGTTCGCCTCCGGACACCTCCGGGGCGCCGTCAACGTCGGCCTGGAGGGCCGCTTCGCGGAGTACGCCGGTGACGTGATCCGTCCCGACCAACCGATCGTGGTCGTCGCCGACAGCGGGCGCGGCACCGAGGCGAGGGTCCGGCTGGCCCGCATCGGCTTCGATCGGGTCGCCGGCGCGGTCGAAGATGTCGAGCGCGCGCTGCTCGAGCACCCCGAGCTGGCCGAGCGTTCGCGCCGCCTCTCCGCCGTCGAAGTGGCGGAGGTACGAACCGGGGCCGAGGGGCTGCAGATCGTGGACATCCGCAACCCGGGCGAGCAGGAGAACGGCGTCATCGCCGGCGCCACCCGCATCCCCCTCGCCCGGTTGCTGGACCGCATGGGCGAGCTCGACTCCGGCGTCCCCACCGTCGTCTACTGCGCCGGTGGCTACCGGTCATCGGTCGGCGCCTCGCTGCTGCGGTCCCACGGCTTCCACAGCGTGGCGGACCTGCAGGGCGGGTTCTCGGCCTGGGTAGCCGCCGGCCTCCCGGTGACGCCAACGGTGACGCAGGAGCCGGCCGCTCGGTCCGAGTCCTAGCGCGCCCTGCGGTCGTGGATGATGGCGTCGGCGGCGTTCCGACCGTTGAGCGCGATGACGGACCCGGCCGGGTGGGTGGCCGCACCGCACAGGTAGAAGCCCGGGATCGGGGTGCGGGCGGTGAGGCGGTGCTCCCACATCTGGTCCGGCATGGTCTCACCCTGGAAGATGTGCCCACCGGTGAGGCCGACGCGCTCCTCGATGTCGGGTGGACCCAGGACCTCTGAGTACTCGATGCAGTCACTGACGTCGGGGGCGAAGCGGCCGATGAGCTCGAGGAACTGCCGGCCGATGGCGTCCCGCTGCTCGTCCCAGGTCGTCCCGGCGAGCTCGTAGGGCGCGTACTGCCCGAACACGCTCATGAGGTGCCGGCCCTCGGGCGCGGGGGAGGGGTCGTACCCGGTCTGGAAGTACACCTCGCCGTACCCCACGTTGGCGATGCCGGCCCGGCAGTCCTCGAAGGCTCGCTGCGCGCCCTCGAGGCCCTGCGTCACCGAGATCATCGAGCGGAACGGCCACGTCTCGCCGGCCGCCGCCGTGAACGTGGGCAACCGGGAGAGCGCGGCGTTGAACTTCACGACCGGGCTGCGGATCTGCCAGGCCTCCAACCGCTCCTGGTACGGCGCCGGGACGGCTCCCGACCCCTCGAGCATGCCGAGCGCGCGCTTCGGGTCGGCGTTGCACACCACAGTGCGGGCGCGGAGCAACTCCCCGCCAGCCAGACGCACGCCTTCACCGGGCAGGATCTCCGCCACCTCGACTCCGCAGGCGAGTGCGGCTCCCGCCTCGGCCGCGGCTTCGGCGAGGGCGAAGCTGACCATGCCCATCCCGCCCCGCACGTAGCCCCACACCGGGCCCTGCCCCTCGAGGTCGCCCTGGTAGTGCATCAGCTTCACGGACGCCGTGCCCCAGTCACGTGGGCCGGCGTAGGCGCCGATCACACCCTGACCGAAGAGCGCGTCCTTGATGCGCTGGTCGCTCACGTAGTGGTCGAGCACGTCCGAGATCGACGCCTCGAAGAGGATGTCGATCATCCACTTGTCGTGGCCGAGCATGGCCTCGAGCTCGTCGCGGGTGGGCGAGTCCCCGATCCAGCTGTCCCGGCTCCCGGTGCGTAGCAGCTTGCGCATGTCGTCGAAGACCTGCTCGTACGCCCAGTAGCCGTCGATGTCGGCGGGGGAGAGGCCGAGCGCCTCCAGCCCCGCTTGCGTGCGGGCGTCGTCGTTCCACTGGGCCAGCGACGACCCGTCCTCGAAGGGTGCCCAGAGGTTGGGATCGGCCACGAACACCTCGAGCCCGCGGCGGCGCAGGTCGAGCTCGTCGATGACCACGGGATCGAGCAGGCCGATGACGTACGCGCATGGGCTCACGACGTAGCGGTCGTCCGGGAAGGGGCGTTCGAGGGTGCATGCGCCCCCCAGCCGCTCGCGTCGCTCCAGCACCAGGACCGACCAGCCGGCGCGGGCCAGATAGGCCGCGCAGGCCAGTCCGTTGTGTCCGCCTCCGACCACCACCGCGTCCCATTGACGGGCAGTGAGCTCCGCCATCGGGGCTGGGAGGCCAACTTCGCCGAGGGCGTCTGCGATCGCGACCATGAGACGACGCTAGCAAGATCCTGAACGATCGTTCAAAGGTTGCACGTGAAATGACTGAACAGCTGTTCAGCAGAGTAGGGTGGCCCGATGCCTCGAGAGTCCGGCGAGGCCCGCCGAGCTCAGATCCTTGCCGCATCGGGGCGGTTGGTCCGCCAGCGGGGGTTCAGCAGCACGCGCCTGGCGGACGTGGCCGATGAGCTGGGGCTGTCGGCACCACTCATCGTCTACCACTTCGGCACCAAGGACGAGCTGATGGCGGCCACCCTGGCGGCCGAAGCGTCCGCCGAGCTCGAGCGGATGGAGCGCATCGTGTCCAGCAGTGCCCGTCCGCCGGCGAAGATCGAGCGCATCCTGCGCATGTCGCTCGGCTCGGCCACTGTGCCGGACTGGGGGATGTGGATCGACGCCTGGGGAGAGGGGTTGCGGTCGCCCGTGATGGCCCGCCTCCTGGCCGAGCTCGACGAGCGGTGGCAGCGGTCGATCGGCACCATCGTCGAGGAGGGCCGGGCCGCGGGGGATTTCGTGGTCGCCGACCCTGACGTGAGCGCACAGCGGATCGTGGCTCTGCTCGACGGGTACGGGGTGCAGCTCGTGCGGGCCGCTTCGTCACGGGCGCGGGCCCGGGTGCTGGCCGCGGCTCGGCCGGCGGTCGCGGCCGAGCTCGGACGATCCTGACTGGCGCCGGCTGATCAACCCGAGGGCGGCCCGCGGTCGGTGGGGCCGAACGGATCAGCGGGGCCGGAGTTGCCTGTCGCGCCGCCGTCCCGCGGAGCAGCACCGGCCCGGCTGTAGAGGCTGACCAGACGTGAGACCACCGTGACGAGGAAGAGCTGCCCGAGCAGCGCTTCGAACGAGACCATCGCCTTGCCGGCGTCCGTGGCGGGTGTGAAGTCCCCGAAGCCGAGCGTGGTGAGCACCACGAAGCTGAAGTACACGAAGTCGGCGACCGTCGGATCGTCCGTCTGCACGAAGAACTGTCGGTCGGTGAGGCCGTTGAGCCCGTATTGCCAGAGCGCGAAGATCAGGCCGAAGAGCACGTAGACGCACACGACGGCCAGGACGGTCTGTGCGCTGACGTGCTGGTGCCGCACGAGACGGCTGCCGATGGCCAGGACCAGGATGACCAGGAGAAGCGCCTGACCGATGGCCAACCACGCCCGTGTGGTGTCGGTTCCGGCGGCGCCATCGGCCATGGCGGCGACGATGGCCAGCGCGGCCAGAACCCGTGCCGGTGACACCCACCGACCCTCGACCGCGGACGTCTCGAGCCCAAGGATCACGGTCGCCGCCACCAGGACACCCGGAAGCCACCGGCCGACACCGCTGGACGACGCCGTGAAGATGGCGACGCAGTCCACCAGGATGAGGAGGAGGAGCGCGCCGTAACGATCGGGACGGCGGCGGGGCAGCTTGGGGCGCGTCCGCGAGGCGCCGGCAGGCATCGTGCGGACGGTAGCGGTCGGCGCGTGGCAGCGGGCGGATGCCACGCGCGGACCCCGGTCGGCTGTCCGTTCCTGACTACTTGCAGAGCACAACGAAGCCGGTACCGTGGCCGGGATGCGACGGATCGGCCTCCGGTACGAATACGTCGTCGCCATCGTGTTCGTGACGGGGCTCTTCATGGAGATCCTCGACACGACCATCGTCAACGTGGCGCTGCCCACTCTGGCCCGGGAGTTCGGGGTGGGGACGGCGGATGTCGAGTGGGTCGTCATCTCGTACCTGCTCAGTCTGGCGGTGTGGATTCCGGCGTCCGGCTGGATCGGGGACCGATTCGGGACCAAGCGGACGTTCCTGTTCGCGATCGCGGTCTTCACCGTGGCGTCGGCGCTCTGCGGGCAGGCCTCCGGCCTGTGGGAGCTGGTGGGGTTCCGTGTCTTGCAGGGTGTCGGCGGCGGGATGATGACTCCGGTGGGGACGGCCATGCTGTTCCGCGCGTTCGCACCCGAACGGCGGGCCAAGGCCTCGACCGTCCTGATCATCCCGACCGTCATGGCCCCGGCGCTCGGGCCGGTGCTCGGCGGCCTCCTGGTGACGCAGTTCTCGTGGCGTTGGGTGTTCTACGTCAACGTCCCGCTCGGCATCGCGGCGTTCGTGTTCGGTCTCGTGGCCCTGCGGGAGCACCGCGAGCCGTCGGCCGGCCCGTTCGACGCCGCCGGCTTCGTGCTGAGCGCGGTGGGGTTGGCCGCGCTCCTCTATGCGCTTTCGGAGGGGCCGATCGACGGATGGCGGTCACCGCAGATCGCCATCGCGGGCGTCGTCGGGGTGCTGGCGTTCGCGCTGTTGGCCCGCATCGAGCTGCGCAAGCCGTTCCCGATGCTGGCGCTGCGCCTGCTGAAGGACCGGATGTTCCGCAACGCCAACCTCTCGTCGGCGCTCTCGTACTCCAGCTTCGCGGCCGTGCTGTTCCTCATGCCTCTGTTCCTGCAGGAGCTCCGCGGGCTCACGGCCCTCGAGTCCGGCCTCACGACGTTTCCACAGGCCATCGGCGTGCTGATCTCGTCTCAGGTGGCGGGGCGGCTGTACCCGTTCGTCGGTCCCCGTCGCCTCATGGTGTTCGGGCTGGTCGGCGCGGCGTGCACGGCTCTGACGTTCACACAGGTCGACCTGGGGACCGACCTCTGGGTGATCAGGGGCCTGATGTTCACCCGTGGGATTTTCATGGCGTTCGCCTTCATCCCGCTGCAGGCCGCCACCTATTCCACGATCACCCCCGCCGACACGGGCCGCGCCACTGCCATCTTCAGCACCCAGCGCCAAGTGGCCGCCGCGTTCGGCGTGGCCACTGCGGCGACCATCCTGACCACGGCGACGTCACGCCGGCTGGCCGACGTGCTGCCGGGGAGCTCGGCCGCCGTCGACGCCCAGGTGAGCGCCTACCACGAGGTGTTCCTGGCCGCGTCGCTCTTGGCGTTCGGGGCGGCCGCCATCGCGCTACTCGTCCGCGACGAGGACGCGGCAGCGACGATGCGGGCGCGCTCGCGCCGCCCGGCCGGCCCGTTGTCCGAACCCACCACCGATCCCACCTCGATGGTCACCTGACGCTCGGCCGATCAGGAGCGGGGCGGAACCGAAAACGGACAGTGGCCCCGAGTTGCCCGCCCGACCGGGGTCGAACGGGGGCCTCGGGGCCACCAAGTCGGTTCGACGCCTTTCGCCCTTCCTTCGGGTGCGACCCCTCCGGCTCCAGCTTCCTCACGTCCCGTCGCCGGTCCGTGTCTCCCCTGGTCAGGCTGCTTCGCGTCGTTCCTAACCGAGCGCTGCGTACCGGCCGGTCCGAACCTCCCCCTCGGGCTGGTGGGCCTTCGGGCTCGATCCCTTCCGGTGACGTTCGCACCATTCGGTGAGCGCATGATGCGCCCCGTGAAAGACCAGGTCAATAGGCATTTTGCCTCGTCCACAGGGTTATCCGCAACTATCGCGACTCATCCCCAGGTGCGGCGCGAAATACACCGGATGTGCACAGCGCTGTCCACATCCGAGGGCCCGATCGAGTCCTCACCGGGCCGGACGCGACACGGACCGGGCCCCGGAAACCCGGGGACCGGTCCGCGCAAAGAGCTCCCGGAGCGCCCGGGAACGAGTTGAGCCGTGGCTCAGGCCAGGGCCTTCGCCTTGATGGTGTCGAACTCCTGCTGGGTGATGGCACCGGACTCGAGGAGCTTGTGGGCCTGAGCGATCTGGTCGGACGCGTTGCCGCCCGACGTGCCGGCCGTCTCCCGGATGTACTCGTTCATGGCCTTCTGCTGCTGCTTGGCCTGCTGCAACGCCCGCTCCTGCATGCCGTGGCCGCGGGCGATCAGGTAGATGAGGCATCCGATAAGGGGGAGGAAGATCAGGACGATGACCCAGATCACCTTGGCGAAGCCGCTGAGCGAGTGGTCCCGGAACAGGTCCATCAGGACCGTGATCAGGATCCAGATGAACGCGAAGAGGAAGAAGAAGTAGATCATGGTCCAGAGGACCTGACCCACGCCCCAGTCTGCTGCAAACACGTGCCGTTCCTTTCGTGGCCGGACGTTGGCCGCTGTCGCGGCGCGCCGGCATGTGGTGTTACCGGGTCGGACAGTAGCCAACTACCGGGGCGGTCACGCTCATCCTCGACCGCCGGGCACGTTGGTGAAGGCCGGTCGTGCAAGCCGGTACAGGACGTGGCGTTGCAACCGGTGCCTGTCGGGCATCCCCGGGTGGTCGAAGTCGTCCGCCGGGTCATGGGTCATCGCGAGGCGCTGCATCACCCTTTGGGACGCGAGGTTGGTCGTGGCCGTGAACGACACGATCTCGCTCAGGCCGAGCCGTTCGAACCCGTCCGCCACCGCGGTCCGGGCCGCCTCGGTGGCGTAGCCGTGCCCCCACGCCGCCTTGGCCAGGCGCCACCCCACCTCGACACAGGGCGTGAACGACGCCTCGAAGGTGGGCGCGCTGAGCCCCACGAAGCCGATGAACGGGTCCGAGCCCACCACCTCGACCGCCCACAGGTACAGACCGGTCTCTGCGAACCGGACCCCGATCCGTTCGACCATGAGGTCGGACTCCTCACGGGTGAGCGTCGACGGAAAGTGCTCCATGACCACGGGGTCGCCGTTGAGCGCCGCGAAGGGCGCCGCGTCCTCGGCGCGCCAGGCCCGCAGGAGCAGCCGCTCCGTGCGTAGCGTGAGCCCGGGCGTCGGCCGGTGGATCGGCTCGGTCACGGCCTCTTGGTTGCGGCCAGGGCGTGCAGGGCGGCGCCGGCGATGCCAGCGTCGTTGCCCATCGCCGCGGGCACGACGGGTGCCTGCACGGTGAGCAGCGGCACGAACCGGTCGGCGCGCTCGCTCACCCCGCCGCCGATGATGAAGAGGTCGGGGCTGAAGAGCCGTTCGAGATACAGGAGGTACTCGTCGACCAGCTTGGCCCAGTCCGCCCATGGCAGCTTGCGCTCCTCGCGCGCGTTGGCCGACGCCCTGACTTCGGCGTCCTTGCCGCGGATGACGAGGTGGCCCAGCTCGGTGTTGGGCACCAACGTCCCGTCGATGAAGAGGGCGGTGCCGATGCCGGTCCCGAGCGTGATCATCATCACCAGGCCCTCCCGGTCGCGCCCGGCGCCCCAGCGCAGCTCGGCCACGCCGGCGGCGTCGGCGTCGTTCATCACCGTGACGGGACAGCCGGTCGCCTTCGTCATCACGTCATCGACGTCCGTCCCGATCCACGAACGGTCCACGTTGGCGGCGCTGAGCGCCACCCCCTTCTTGATGACGGCGGGAAACGTGCAGCCGACCGCGCCGCTCCATCGGAACCGGGCCGCGAGCTCGGCCACCACCTCGCCCACCGCCTCCGGTGTCGACTGGCGCGGCGTCGGGATGCGCTGCCGTTTGGTCATCAGCCGCCCGGTCAGCACGTCCACCGGCGCGGCCTTGATGCCGCTGCCCCCGATGTCGACGCCGAGAGCCATCGGACCGGGTGGAGGAAGCTCGGAACCGCTCATGACCGAGATGGTCGCACGAATCGCGGCCGCGGCTCAGAGCAACGACCGCACACGGGCGACGAGCATGTCGAACGCGGGCGCGTTCATGCCACCGTGCGGGACGATGACGTCGGCATAGCGCTTCGACGGCTCGACGAACTGCAGGTGCATCGGGCGCACGGTCGTCAGATACTGGTCGATGACGCTGGCCGGAGTGCGGCCTCGATCGGCGATGTCGCGCTCGAGTCGCCTGATGAAGCGCACGTCGGGATCGGTGTCGACGTAGACCTTGAGGTCGAGCAGCTCGCGCAAGCGCGGTTCGAAGAGCACGAGGATGCCCTCGATCACGACGACCGGTCCGGGCTCGACCATGATGACCTGGTCGGTGCGCAGGTAGTTGGCGAAGTCGTAGACGGGCACCTGTGCCGCCGACCCGGAGACGAGCTCATCCAGGTGGGCCATGAGGAGCGGCCAGTCGAAGGCATCCGGGTGGTCGTAGTTGATGGCCGCTCTCTCCTCGAAGGAGAGGTCGGCGCGATCGCAGTAGTAGGAGTCGAGCTTCATCAGCGCGAGCTGCTGCTGCCCGACCATGGCGGCCAGGCGTTCGGCCACTGTCGTCTTGCCGGAGCCGGTGCCTCCGGCCACGCCGAGGAGGAACGGCCGGTCGCGAGGGCCGGTCGGCGGACCACTCATGAGGACGGGACCGTACCGTCCGGCCACTACGGTCCCGCCAGTGGGCGAGCCGTCGCTGTTCCTGGGGTCCGGACGCGAGCGCTCGCTGCTGCGCCGTCATCCCTGGGTCTTCGCCGGCGCGGTCGGGCGCGTCGAGGGTGGCCCGGCCGCGGGCGAGACGGTCGCGGTACGGACCGACCGCGGGCGCTTCGTGGCCCGGGCCGCGTACAGCCCGTCCTCGCAGATCGTCGCCCGGGTCTGGTCGTGGGACGAGGACGAAGTGATCGACGAGGCGTTCATCGCCGGCAGGGTCCAGCGGTCGACGGCAGCGCGGTCTGATCTCGTCGACCGGACGGATGCGTTCCGAGCCGTGTTCGCGGAGAGCGATGGTCTCCCGGGCGTGGTTGCCGACCGCTACGACGACCAGGTCGTGGTCCAACTGTCGTCGGCGGGCGCGGACCACTGGCGGTCGGCCGTGGCCGAGGCCCTCGTCGCGTTGCCCGGTGTGAGCGGGGTGTCGGAGCGTTCTGATCTCGACGTCCGCCAGCGGGAGGGTCTGCCGCCCCGTACCGGCCATCTCGTCGGGGACGCCCAGCCACCGACCGTCACCATCGCGGAGCGTCCTCCGGCCGAGGGCCCGGGCTGGACGTTCCTGGCCGACGTGGCGGCGGGCCACAAGACCGGCTTCTACCTCGACCAGCGCGAGAACCGGCTCACCGTCGCCGAGCTGGCGGCCGGGCGGCGGGTGCTCGATCTGTTCTGTTACACGGGCGGCTTCACCGTGGCCGCCGCCGCGGGCGGAGCGTCCTCGGTGATGGCGGTCGACTCGTCGGCGCCCGCGCTCGAGCTGGCGGCCAGGAACGTGGAGCGCAACCGGGGTCCCGACGTCGCCGATGACATCTCGTTCGTCCAGGCGGATGTTTTCACGCACCTGCGCCGGCTGCGGGACCAAGGCGCGCGGTTCGACCTCATCGTCGCCGATCCGCCGAAGCTGGCCCGCTCGGCCTCGCAGCTGAACCGGGCCACTCGGGCGTACAAGGACCTGAACCTGCTGGCGCTCAAGCTGCTGGCGCCGGGCGGCGTCTTGGTCACGTTCTCGTGCAGTGGGCTGATGAGCGAGGACCTCTTCCAGAAGGTGCTGTTCGGAGCCGCGCTGGACGCCGGTCGTGAGGCCCAGGTGGTCGGACGGCTGACGCAGGCGACCGACCATCCCGTCCTGCTGACGTTCCCGGAGGCCGGTTACCTGAAGGGCATGGTGCTGCGGGTCATCTGACAGGCTGTGAGACGCCGACGAACCCGATGATCGGCCCGAAAAGACCGACGAAGGGACGGCCATGGCCACGACCGCCGAGAACCGCTACCTCATGGGCAACTTCGCCCCCGTCACGGAGGAGGTGGTCGCCCTCGATCTGCCGGTCACGGGCGCCATCCCGGCCGAGCTCGAGGGCCGGTACCTGCGCAACGGTCCCAACCCGGTCGGTCCTGTCGACGTGCGCACGCACCACTGGTTCATCGGCACGGGCATGGTGCACGGCGTGCGGCTGCGGGATGGGAAGGCGGAGTGGTACCGCAACCGGTTCGTGCGCGGCGACGACGTGGCTGCCGCGCAGGGGCTGGATCCCCTGCCCGGCCCGCGGCATCCGATGTTCGGGGGTGGCGCGCCGAACACCAACGTCATCGGCCACGCCGGGAGCACCTGGGCGATCGTCGAATCCGGTGGCTATCCCGTCGAGCTCACGTACGAGCTGGATTCGGTCCGCTACCTCGACTTCGACGGCGCGTACCCCGGCTCCTTCTCGGCCCACCCCAAGAAAGATCCCGTCACGGGCGAGCTCCACGCCATGGCGTACTACTGGGAGTGGGACCACGTGAAGTACATCGTCGTCCGTTCCGACGGGAGCATCCGCAAGGTGGTCGAGGTTCCGGTCCCTGGCTCGATCATGCTGCACGACGTGGCGATCACGGAGTCGAGCATCGTGATCTTCGATTTGCCCGTCACCTTCCAGCTGGACGCGCTCGCCGAGGGCTACCCATTCCCGTACCGCTGGGACGACGACTACCAACCCCGGGTCGGAGTTCTGCCCCGTGAGGGCCGCGCGGGGGATGTGCGGTGGGCCGAGGTCGACCCCTGTTACGTGTTTCACCCGATGAACGCCTACGACCTTCCGGACGGGCGGATCGTGATGGATGTGGCCCGCCACCAGCGCATGTTCGCCACCGACATCAACGGGCCGTCCGAGGGTCCGCCCACGCTCGACCGCTGGACCGTGGACGCCGAGGCGGGCAAGGTGGTCGAAGATCGGATCGACGACCGCGGTCAGGAGTTCCCCCGGGTCGATGAGCGCCTGGTCGGCCGGCCGCACCGCTACGGCTACACCGCCTGGTCCGGCGAGAAGGGGGTCGAGCAAGGCGCCCTGCTGAAGTACGACCTCGAGCAGGGGACCTCGGAAGCGCAGACGTTCGGCAACGGTCAGAGCAGCGGGGAGGGCGTGTTCGTGCCGCGCTCGGACGACGCCACCGAAGACGACGGCTGGGTCATGTCCCTCGTCTACGACCGCGCTACCGACCGCTCCGATCTCGTGATCCTCGACGCGCAGGACTTCTCCGGCGAGCCTGTGGTCCGGGTCCACCTACCGCAGCGCGTGCCCGTCGGCTTCCACGGCAACTGGGTGCCCGACGAGTGACGGGGCGGTCCAGCAGGGACTTCGCTCAGCCTTCCGTGCCCATGCTCAAGAAGGGATGCGCGTTCACAGCATCAGACCGCCTGTGTCGGTAGGCCGGGTCGCCGCGGGATGGGAGGTCCATGATCGCCAGGTCGCAGTTGCCCCGTGCGCCTCGCCCGCGCGGTCACGCCCGCCGGTCGTGCCCCTGGGTACCGTTGCGGGGTGAGCTACGAGGAATTCGTCAGCGATGTCGTGAAGGTGGTCGAGGGCATCGGCGCCGGAATCATGGTTGTCGGCGGACTGCTCGCCTTGGGACGGTACGCGCGCCAGGCGATCGCGCACGCTCCTGAGCCCTACAGGGAGTTGCGCGAGAACCTTGGACGAGCGATTCTGCTTGGCCTCGAGGTGCTGATCATCGCCGACATCATCCGAACGATCGTCGTCGACCAGTCGTTTGAGAGTGTCGCGATACTCGGATTGATCGTCGCGATCAGGATCGTGTTGAGCTTCTCGCTGGACGTCGAGATCGATGGGACCTGGCCATGGAACCGCTGGCGCGGCGAGTCACCAGGCCGGGCAATGGCCCGACGGCCTGGCGCCGACGATTGATCCTCTTCTTGCGCGACGCCGCGTCCGTTGCCGCCGTGAAAGCCTGGCATCGGGTGAGAAACAGTCGGCACGTTGCCCCAGGGTCGACGAAATCGGGTCGGGCGGTACCTCGGGGTGCGGGCGAATCGAGGCGGTGACCTGGGCGGGTTGCTCGATGCAGCTGTCGTCCCATCGGGGTGACGAGCCGAAGAGCGAATGCCGGTACTGTCACCGGGCCCGCTAGCCGTCTCGAACGGAGGACTGTTGATGCGCCCCGACCGGCATGCACGCGGAATGCTGCCGATTCCCGATCGCCCTGCCCCTGGGTTGACGACGTATGACGCCAAGGATCCAGATACTTCGTTCCCTCCGATCGAGCCGTTGCTGCCGCCCGAGGGCGCGCCGAACGTGTTGATCGTGCTGCTCGATGATGTTGGATTTGGTGCGGCGAGCACGTTCGGCGGGTCGTGCCGGACGCCGACGGCTGACCGGCTCGCGGCGGGGGGGTTGCGATACAACCGCTTCCACACGACGGCGTTGTGCGCGCCGACGTGTGCCGCGATGCTGTCGGGCCGCAACCACCACTCGGTGGGGATGGGGAGCATCACGGAGACCGCGACTTCGGCTCCGGGGAACAGCTCGCTGCGGCCCAACACCAAGGCACCGTTGGCGGTGACCCTGAAGTTGAACGGGTACTCGACGGCCCAGTTCGGAAAGTGCCACGAAGTGCCCGTCTGGCAGTCGTCGCCGATGGGCCCGTTCGACGCCTGGCCATCAGGAGGTGGCGGGTTCGAGACGTTCTACGGATTCATCGGCGGCGAGAACAACCAGTGGGAACCTGCCCTCTACGACGGCACAACGCCAGTCGAGCCGCCAGCAACGGCCGAGGAGGGCTACCACCTGACCGAGGACCTGACCGACCGGGCCGTCAGCTGGATCCGCCAGCAGAAGGCCCTGATGCCGGACAAGCCGTTCTTCGTCTACTTCGCCCCAGGCGCGACCCACGCACCCCACCACGTCCCGAAGGACTGGGCCGACCGCTATGTCGGTACTTTCGATGATGGCTGGGACGTCCAGCGTGAGCGCACCTTCGCCCGTCAGAAGGAGTTGGGCGTCATCCCGGCGGACGCCGAGCTGACCGCCCGGCACGCCGAGATCCCGGCGTGGGACGACATGCCCGACGCCCTCAAGCCGGTGCTGGCCCGTCAGATGGAGGTCTACGCGGGGTTCTTGGAGCACACCGACTACCACGTCGGTCGTCTCGTCGACACCCTCGTCGACCTCGAGATCCTCGACGACACCCTCGTCTACTACATCATCGGCGACAACGGCGCCTCGGCGGAGGGCACCCTGAACGGCGCCTTCAACGAGATGGCCAACTTCAATGGCATGGCCGCGCTGGAAACCCCCGAGTTCATGATGAGCAAGCTCGACGAGTTCGGCTCACCGAGCTCGTACAACCATTACGCGGTCGGCTGGTCGTGGGCGATGAACACCCCCTTCCAGTGGACCAAGCAGATCGCCTCTCACTGGGGCGGCACCCGCAACGCCACCATCGTGCATTGGCCCCGCGGCATCGACGAGCGTGGGGGTCTGCGCACCCAGTTCACCCACGTCATCGACGTCGCTCCTACCATCCTCGAAGCCGCCGGGCTGCCCGAACCGACGATGGTCAACGGTGTGCTGCAGTCGCCCATGGAGGGCACCAGCATGCTGTACACGTTCAACGACGCCGACGCGCCGGAACGTCACGACCTCCAGTACTTCGAGATGTTCGCCAACCGCGGTATCTACCACCGAGGCTGGAGCGCCGTCACCAAGCACCGCACCCCATGGGTAATGGTCGGTGGCGAGGTGCCCGCCTTCGACGACGACCTGTGGGAGCTCTACGACGGCAACAGCGACTACAGCCAGGCCCACAACCTCGCAGCCGAACACCCCGACAAGCTGGCCAAGCTGCAACGGCTCTGGCTCATCGAAGCCACCAAGCACAACGTCCTGCCCATGGACGACCGCACGTCCGAACGGCTCGAGCCGACCATGGCCGGGCGACCCACGCTCATCCGCGGAAACTCCCAGCTGTTCTTCGCCGGCATGGGACGCCTGTCGGAGAACAGCGTCGTCAGCATCAAGAACAGGTCGTTCTCCGTGACCGCAGAGCTCGACGTGCCCGAAGCCGGCGCGGACGGAGTCATCATCGCCCAGGGCGGCCGATTCGGTGGCTGGGCCGTCTACGCGAAGCAGGGACGGGCCAAGTTCGTCTACAACGTCCTCGGCATCCAGGAGTTCACCACCGAAGCCGACGCGCCCATCCCCGCCGGCACCCACCAGGTGCGAATGGAGTTCGCCTACGACGGGGGCGGCCTGGCCAAAGGCGGCGACGTCACCCTTTACTACGACGGCACCGCGATCGGCACCGGCCGCGTCGAAGCGACCGAGCCCATGATCTTCTCCGCCGACGAAACCACCGACATCGGCCAAGAGACGGGCACCACAGTCACACCCGACTACACGGCCCACACCAGCCGATTCACCGGCAAGATCAACTGGGTTCAGCTCGACGTCGGCAACGACGACCACGACCACTACATCGACCCCGACGAACGCCTCCGCGTCGCCATGGCCCGGCAATAGGCCGCGGACCGCACTCTGCCGGCCGCCGCTGACAGCGGGCACAACCTGCGGTCAGGACACGACCAGCACCGCATCGAGCTCGTTCCAGCAGTGACCGGAGCTCGGTCCACGCCGGGCCCAGCCGCTGCAGCAGGCCCTCGACTCGGACCAGTCCTTCGACAGTGCGCCGCCGCGTCCTTGCGCGGGCAGCCATTCGTGGTGTCGGCGGCGAGTACCGTCTACGGCAATGGTCCTCGGTCCTGTCGAGCCGGGTGTCGTCTCACCGTTCTCGGCGGACCTCCCCGCAGTGCCACACGTAGCGCCGACCGAGCGGGTGGCGCGTGGACGGGCCGCTAGGGCCGATCTGCCGCGGTCGGTTCACGCTGGCTGGCAAGCGGCACCGCGGCGACGGCATCCGGTCGAGCTGCTCGAGGAGCAGGCTCAGACCCGGCTTTCTGAGCTCATCCCCATCCGCTACGGCCGCATGCTGGAGTCACCGTTCACCTTCTATCGCGGCGGCGCCTACCTCATGGCCGCGGATCTCGCCGCCGGTCCGCGGACCGGTCTACACGCTCAGCTGTGCGGCGACGCCCACCTGTCGAACTTCGGTGTGTTCGCTGCCCCCGACCGCCGCCTGGTCTTCTCGATCAACGACTTCGACGAGACGCTTCGCGGCCCGTTCGAGTGGGACGTCAAGCGGCTCGCCGCGAGCTTCGCGGTGGCCGGTAGGGAGTTCGGCCGCGGCGAGGGCACACGGCGTGCCATGGTGATCGACACCGTCCGGGAGTACCGCGAGGCAATGGCGAGCTTCGCGAAGATGCGGAACGTCGACGTCTGGTCACGCGCGGCTCGACGTGGCGGGCCTCATCGCCCGTTTCAGTTCGCGAATCTCCCGGAAGAAGATGAAGCGGCTCCAGGGCGAGATCGCGACTGCGCGGACGAAGGACAGCATGCGTGCCCTCGCCAAGCTCTGCAGCTCGGTCGGGGGTGAGTTCCGACTCGTTGGTCGTCCGCCGCTCGTCACGCCCATCGAGGATGTGCTGCCCGGTGCCGAGAAGGAACATCTCGAGGACACGATCCGGCACATGATCGGCGCGTACAGCCGTTCGCTCCCGCACGACCGGCGGACGCTGCTCGAGAGCTACCGCTACGTACATGCCGCACGCAAGGTGGTCGGCGTGGGGAGCGTGGGGACGCGGGCCTGGATCGTCCTTCTCCTCGGTCGAGACGAGTCGGACCCCCTGTTCCTCCAGTTCAAGGAGGCGCAGCCGTCGGTGCTCGAGCCGTTCCTCGGGGCGAGCGAGTTCGACCAGCACGGGCAGCGTGTCGTGGAGGGGCAGCGGATGATGCAGGCCGCGTCCGACATCATGCTCGGGTGGGGGCGGGTCGTGACGATCGACGGCGAGACGAAGGACTTCTACATCCGCCAGCTCTGGGATGCGAAGGCGTCAGCGGAGATCGAGCACATGGACACTGCGGGGCTGCGGGCGTACGGCCGGGTCTGCGGGTGGACACTTGCCCGGGCGCACGCGCGCTCCGGGGACCGGGCCGCGATTGCCGCCTATCTCGGGTCGGGTGATGCGTTCGATCGGGCGATGGCCTCGTTCGCCGAGTCCTACGCGGACCAGAACGAGCGTGACTACAAGGCATTGCGAGACGCGGTCGCGTCCGGCGTCGTCGCCGCCCAGACCGGGATCTGACCACGCGCAAGGCGGACGCTCTGTGCTAGTTCGCGACGAGGAGCATGAACACGACCACGACGACCGCGGCGAAGAGGATCGCCGCCGGGAGCCAGCCGACCAGGAAGCCGAGCGCGGCGACGAGGCCGACGAGGACCATCACGATGGCGGCGACGGCGATGGCCACGAAGCGGTCGATCCGGGGTTCCGTCACCTGTTGAGCGTGCCAGATCACAGCGCTCAGGTCGCACCTTCCTCGGGCAACAGGCTCTTCTGGTCGAGCACGTACAGGAGGATGAAGCCGGGAAGCACGATGAGCGCGAAACCCCCGGTGGCGACGAGAAGGGCGGCGAGGGTGCCCGAGGGCGCGGCCGCTTCCGAGACCTCCAGGCTCGTAGGGAGGATGTAGGGCCACTGGGCGACACCCCACCCGATGACAAGGCTGGCCACCGCTCCGCTCGCCAGGATGCGTGCGCCGCGTTCGGCTCGGCGCACCAGGAGGACGAGCGATGCGACACCACACGCGGCGGAGAGGATGACGAGCGGCAAAGCCCGCGAGGCCAGCTCGTCGAAGAGGTAGCGGGCATCGGCCCGCAGAACGAAGATGCCGATCAGCGCGGTGAGGCCGGCGACGACGGCGGCGCCGATCGCCCGGCGGCGGAAGTAGTCCTGCATGGCTTCGTCGGCCGCTCTGCGGGCGTCCCACACGAGGTAGACGGCGGCGAGGTAGGCGACGACGACGACGGCTAGGACACCGCCCAGGATCGACGTCGGGTTCATCCAACTGGTCCATGGGTCTCCGGGCTCGCCACCGGGCGGTATCCGTCCGGAGGCGACGCCCCCAGCGACGGCGCCCATGCAGTATGGGACCAGGATGGACGACAAGGCGAAGACCGCACCGAAGTTGCGGCGATAGCGGGTGCGGAACACCGTCTTGCGGAACGCGAAGCTCGAGCCGCGCAGGACGATCCCGAACGCGGCCAGGGTCAGCGGGACGAACAGCGTGAGGGTGATCGAGGCGTATGCCTCGGAGAAGCCGGTCCACAACACGACGAAGACGAAGATCAACCACACGTGGTTGGCCTCCCAGACCGGGCCGATCGAGTGGTCGATCACCTCGCGGGGACGCTCGCCGCGGGCCGATCCGCCGGCGACGAGGTCCCAGAACCCGGCGCCGAAGTCGGCGCCACCGAAGATGGCGTAGGCGGTGACAGCACAGAACAACACCACGGCGACGGCCGTGCTCATCGCAGTGTCGCCTCCTGATGTCGCGATGCCTCCGCGTCGATGGGACCGCGTGGGCCGTAGGGCACGTCCTCCTCGGCCACGCCGCGCGTGCGGAACCGTCTGCTCATGTTTCCGCAGGATGAGCACCGTGGTCACGCCGAGCGCGAGGTACAGCAGGGTCACCAGCACGAAGGTGATCCGGACCCCGGTGTTGGCCGTGGCCCCGTCCTCGACCTTCATGAGGTTGTAGACGATCCACGGCTGGCGGCCGACCTCGCTGACCACCCAGCCCGCTTCCATGCAGATGATGGCGGCAACGCCGGCGCACGAGGCGACACGGAGGAACCACCGGCTCTTGGGCATGTCCCGCCGGAACAGCCAGCACAACCCGTACCAGACCGACAGGAGGAACAGCAGGGTGCCGAGCCCGACCATGACGTCCCACGCGAGGTGGACCGTGTTGACCTCCGAGTCGGTCGGCCGTTCATCGGCGGGCACGCTGTCGAGGCCCTGGATCACGGTGCCGGTTCCAGTGGCAGGGTCCGAAAGCCACGAGGCCAGACCGGGGATCCGGATCCCACCGCTGACGGTGCCGTCGGAGTTTCAGGCGACCGAGCAGCGTCTCGGGCACGTCGCTGGCGGTCTCGGGCACGAGCTCGATGGCGGCGAACTTGACCGGCTGGTTGTTGTAGACCCAGCGGGCGAGCGAGTCCCCGACGCCCATCTGGATCGGGATGGCCACGGCGCCGACGCTGAACGCGATCAGGAAGCCCACCCGGTGGTAGCGGTCCCGGCGGCCGCGCAGCATGGCGAACGCGTAGACGGACGCGACGAGGAAGCCTCCCACCACGTAGGCCGCGATCACCATGTGGGCCGCCATCAGCGGCATGGCGTCGTTGAAGATCACCGCCAGTGCGTCGACGTCCACCACCTCGCCGTCAGAGTTCAGCGTGAAGCCCGACGGATCGTTCATCCAGGCGTTGGCGGCGACGACCGAGACGCTGCCGAGGATTCCCGTTATGACGAGCGGGACCCCGGTCCAGAAGTGCGTCCAAGGCTTCAGCCGTCGCCATCCATAGATGTAGATGGCGACGAAGATCGCCTCGGTGAAGAAGAACAGCCCTTCAAAGGCGAACGGGACGCCGAACGCCTCCCCCCACTGGCCCATGAAGCGCGGCCAGAGCAGGCCGAACTCGAAGGTGAGCACGGTCCCGGTGACCGCGCCCACGGCGAACGTCACCGCCATGTACTTCGACCAGCGCTGGGCCAACTGCATCGCATCGGAATCGCCGTGCTTGATGCCGCGGTAGTTGGCGATGAGCGCCATGAACGCCCACGACACCCCGAGCGGCACGAGGATGATGTGGAAGCCCAGGGTGAACGCCATCTGCGCCCGGGCCCACGGCACCGGATCGACCGCAAGGATCGACTCTCCGAACTCCGGGCTCACCGCTCAACCAACGACCTTTCGCCCACGTATGCACCTCCGGCTTCGATCAGTTCTGATCACCTCGCGTCCTCGGGGCGACCGTGAGTTCGCGTCCGCAGTCGTCACTCGGTTGCTCGTGCGTCCGCACAAGGTCGGCAGAGCACAGACGGGCGCGACGACCCGTTCATTGGAGGTCGGACGATCGCCAGGCGTCATCATCCACTGTGGATGATGACCCGCCGTCACGGTCGGGTGTCACGTAGCTCTCGCTCGGGTCGGGCCAAGGCGTCGCCGACACTCGCCTACAATGTTGGGCCCGCCTGGTCCCGGAGCCTCTCCACCCGGGCTGGTCGCGGAACACAGCGGCATGCCATCCAAGGACCGTTCCGCCCCCCGAGGAGGGAACATGGACGAACGCCTGAGTCCGGTCGAGGCCATCATGTGGCGAGCGGGGCAGGATGCTGCCCTCCGCATGACCGTCGGCAACCTCATGATCCTCGACCAGGCGCCGCCACGTGCGGCACTCGAGGAGCGGCTGGCGGAGGTCTCGGCTGCGGTACCGCGGTTGCGTCAGCGGCCCGACGATTCCACGGGGACCCGCCCGCGTCCGGTCTGGATCGAGGACTCTGAGGTGCACGGCTCTTCGCACCTCAAGGTGATGGTGGCGCCCGCACCTGGCAGCCAACGACAGGTGTTCGACCTTCTCGCGCTGTTGGAGCCCCAACCGTTCGATCCTGACCGCCCGCCGTGGGACGTCACGCTCATCGACGGCCTGGAGGGCGGGAAGGCGGCGCTGTACGTGCGGGCTCACCACGCCATCGCCGACGGTCCGGGAGGGCTGGCCCTGGTCAGTGCCCTGCTCGATCCCCAGGACGAGTCGACACCGGAGGACGGTGCCGACGACCTGCCCACTGACGAGCCGCCTGCTGATTCTTCCGAGGCTCTCGCGGAGACGGTGGTCGCCGGGATGTCGACGAGGCGGCGACCAGGGACGGTCACGGTCACCGTCGACCTCACGCGCGCTGCCGGAGCTGCCCGCGAAGCTGCCGGGCGGGCCCGTGACGCTGCGACGTCGGCCCGGATCGTTGATCCATTCCAGACCGTCGTCCGGGCATTCCAGCGCGGGCTGGACGCGGCGAACTCGGTATCACAGCAAGCGGTGGTCGTCGGCGGGCCTCTGTCGCCGCTACCGCAGTCCCGTTCTGCTGTGAACCGGTTCGAGGTGATCTCTGCGCGGGGAGCCCGTGCCAGTGCGCTGGCGCTCGGTGGCAGCCGGAACGACCTCTTGGTGGCGGCCGCGGCGGCGGGACTGGGCGCTTATCACGAGAGGTTGGGGCTACCGACACCGGAGCTTCGCCTGGCCATGCCCGCAGCCCGCCACCGCAACGGTGGGCCGGGTGGCAATTGGTTCGCACCCACGAGGCTCGTCGTACCGACGGCCGGGGAGCACTCAGGCCCGTTCTTCGGGGTGGTGGCCGAGCGCCTGGCGCGAGCGCGGCACGAACCAGCGGTGCCGCTGAGCGGCTCTGTCGCTGCGGCGGCAGCGTGGCTCCCTTCCCGCGCCCTCCTCCCTGTGCTGCGGGCTCAGGCGCGTTCGGTCGACTTCGTTGCCACGTGCTTCTCCGGCCTCCGGGGGTCACAGGCGCTGTGCGGGAGCCGAGTGGAGGAGAGCTACCCGTTTGGGCCGCGTCTCGGCTGCCTCATGAACATCACCGCCTTCGGCAACGGGGACCGGCTCGACGTCGGGGTCTCTCTCGATCCCGTCACGGTCACCGAGCCGGACGCTCTCCTCGAGTGCCTGTCGGCAGCCTTCAAGACCTTCGAGGGCGCACGGGAGCGCCCGGCCACGTCACGCACACGCGCCGCCCGTGCGTAACGCCGCCGTCGCGCCCCGCCTGTCTCACCCGGGTCCCGCACCGCGCCGTGGCCGGCTGGCCACTCTCGTGGATGACGCCACCGCCGTTCTCCAGTCGGTCGTCAACGAGGTGGCGCCCGGTGTCGTCGACGTGCTGGATATCGACGAGATCGTCGACCGAGTGGATATTCAGGCCGTCGTCGAGCGGGTCGACATCCAAGCCCTCGTCGACCGGGTCGACATCCAAGCGGTGCTCGAGCGGGTCGATCTCGACGCGCTCGTGGAGCGGATCGACCTCGGCCCCATCATCGACCGAGTCGACGTCGGAAGGGTCTTGGCCCGGCTCGATCCCGCCGTGATCGTGTCGCTCATCAATGCTCTGTTGACACAGATCGACGTGAATGCTGTGGTCACACGGCTCGACGTGAACGAGCTCGCGGCGAAGGTCGATCTCAACGCGGTGCTGGCGCAGGTGGATGTCGAGGCACTGGTGGAGCGCACGGACCTGGGCGCGATCCTGACCCGGACCGGTGCGGGTGTCGCCGGCGAGGCGGTCGATGCGGCCCGCAGCGCCGGTGTCGGACTGGATGGCTTCGTGCACCGCTGGGTCGACCGGGCTCTGCGGCGGCCCGTCGACACGCCCCGTGGCCCACCCCTTCTCGTGGCCGCAGCTCGCGCGACGGAACCTCCGTGATCACCCGAGCCAGCCCCGAGCGGCTAATCGGGTTGCAGGGCACCTACGCCGGATTCGTGACGCGGCTGGGCGGGTTCCTCATCGACGTGACCGCCATTGCGGTGGCGTTCGCGCTCGCCGGCCAGGCGCTCGACTACATCCTGACGGCCCTGCTCGGACGGCCGTTCAAGCTCTCGGACGCTCCGCTCGCGTCCGGACTCGCGCTCGCGACCTGGGCCTTCTTCTACTGCGCCTATCCACTCGCTGTAGCAGGCCGCACGCTGGGCATGGCGGCCGTGGGCCTCCGCGCCGTTCGGACCGACGGCGGCGCCCTGGGTGCCCGCCGCGCCATCCTGCGGGTGCTGGCCTTCCCGCTGAGCTTCCTGCTGTTCGGGTTCGGCTTCCTTCTCATTCTCCTCAAGCGAGACCGCCGCGCGCTGCACGACCTCGTGGCGGGGACGGCGGTGGTCTATGGCTGGGACGCACGAGCGGCCCGGCTGAGGTTCCTCGCCCGCCAAGAGCCTCGATAATGGCTGGTTTCATCCGCCGCGGATGATGCTGCCGCCGGCGTTGTCGAGGTCCAATACCGAGGCGGTCAGAACGAGGAGGCTCACGATGGCGACTCGCAAGCAGCGCGCGGTCCACGACGGAGGGGACGATGCGGCGAGTGCCGAAGGCACCGAGTCGCCAAGCGCCGCCTTGCCGTCGCCCTTCCCGCCGATCGCCGAGTATGCGTTCCTCTCGGACTGCCACACCGGTGCCCTGGTGGCGCCGGACGGTGGGGTTGGTTGGCTGTGTGTTCCTCGTTTCGACTCCGCGAGCGTTTTCGGCAGCCTGCTCGATCGGGAGGCGGGCGTGTTCCGGTTCGGGCCGTTCGGCATCAACGTGCCGACCTCTCGCGCCTACGAGCCAGGTACCAACGTGGTGGTGACGACGTGGAGAACGCCGTCTGGTTGGGTCGTCGTGCGGGACGCGCTGACGATGGGCCCATCGAAGGGGCGCGACACCGTGACCCCTCATACGCGGCCGCCAGCCGACGACGACGCCGAGCACACCCTCGTGCGGGTCGCTGAGTGCCTCGGAGGTCGCGTCGAGATGGAGGTGGTGTGCGAGCCGGTGTTCGAGTACGGGCGGGTGCCGGCCGTCTGGAAGGTCGTGGACGAGGCTGGGCACATCGCTGACGCGCAGGGTGGTGACAGCGGCTTGCGGTTGCAGACCGACTTGTCGGTAGGGGTCGAGGGCGGCCGAGTGAGAGGTCGTCACGTGCTCCACGCCGGGGAGCGGGTCTACTGCGTGCTGTCATGGGCCGAGGGTTTCGCGGCGCCGGCCGACGTCGATGACGCCCAGCAGCGGATCGACGCGACCGTGGCCTTCTGGCGGCATTGGTTGGACGGGGCGCGAGTCCCTGACCACCGGTACCGGGAGCCGATCCAGCGGTCCGCGCTCGCCATCAAGGGACTGACGTACATGCCGACCGGCGCGACGGTCGCTGCGCTGACGACCGGGCTGCCGGAGACGCCTGGGGGCGAGCGGAACTGGGACTACCGGTACAGCTGGATGCGTGATTCCACTTTCACGCTCCAGGCGCTGCACTGGTTGAACCTCGACTGGGAAGCAGACGAGTTCATGCAGTTCGTCGCTGATCTCGAACGGAACGATGACGGCGGGATGCAGATCATGTACGGGATCGACGGGCGTCGCGACCTGACCGAGTCGACGCTCGACCATCTGAGCGGATACGCGGGCGCGCGCCCGGTGAGGATTGGCAACGGCGCCTTCGACCAGCGCCAGAACGATGTCTTCGGGGCGGTGCTCGATGCGATCCTCCTGCACTCGTGGCGGAGCCGGCGCTTGCCGCGTCGCCTGTGGCCCATCGTCCAGGCACAGGCGACGTGTGCCACGGCGGTGTGGCGCGAGCCTGATCAGGGCATTTGGGAGGCCAGGGGCAAACCGCAGCACTACGTGTCCTCGAAGCTCATGGGCTGGGTTGCGCTCGACCGCGCGGCCAAGCTCGCCCACCTGCGGGGCGACGCCGACCTCAGCGCAACCTGGCAGGCCACGGCCGAGGAGATCCACGCCGACGTGATCGAGCACGGGCTCACCAGCGACGGGGTGCTTCGGCAGCACTACGACACCGACGCCCTCGACGCCTCGACGCTCCTCGCGCCGATCTTCGGCTTCCTCCCCGGCACGGACGAGCGCATGCACGCCAGCGTGATGGCAATCGCCAATGACCTGACCGAGAACGGCTACGTCCTGCGCTACCGCACCGACGAGACCGACGACGGGCTGTCCGGCAAGGAAGGGACCTTTCTCATCTGCTCCTACTGGCTCGTCTCGGCGCTGTGCCTCGTGGGTGAGCTGCAACGGGCACGCGATCTGTTCGAGCGACTCCTGCGCATCGCGTCACCGTTGGGCCTGTACGCCGAGGAGTTCGACGTCGATACCGGCTACCACCTCGGCAACTTCCCGCAGGCCTTCTCGCATCTCGCACTCATCGAAGCCGCTGGCCGGCTCATCCTGGCCGAATGGCGCCCCGAGTTCTGAGTAGGTGGTTCAGAGCCCGGGACTGGAGTGCATGATCCCGCCATCGGCGAAGATCGTGGTCGCAGCGAGATAGCTGGCACCATCGCCGGCGAGGAACGCCACGACGCTGCCGATCTCCCCCGGATCGGCCATCCGGCCGATCGGGATGGCAGCGTCGAGCCGCCTCATGGCCTCCGGGTCGGCCTCCGTCGCGGCGTTGATCGGCGTGTCCACGGCGCCGGGGCCGACCCCGACGACCAGGACGCTCTGGGACGCTCGTGTTCCTGATGTTCTCCAGGAAGGACGAGGAGGAGGCATTCCTCGCCAGCTACCACCACGCGGACACCAGGCCCGCCGGGCCGGCTGATGACGGCTGAGTCAAGGACTGCCGCAGGCTCTACGAGAGGACGTTCACGGCTCTTGCGATCACGAGCCCGATCACGGTGAGCGAGATGAGCGACTGCCATGCCATCGTCAGCTTCGCCCACGCCGTCATCGGCATGACATCCGTGGGGCTGAACGCGGTGCTCGTCGTGATGCCGAGGACGAGGTAGTCGACGTAGAGCGGCCGCCAGCCCGCTGGCGCCAGCTCGGAGTTCATCTGCTGCGAGAACGCGAAGTCAGGATGTTCCCGCTCCCCCCGGTAGCGGGCGAGAGGCCCACCGCTGTCGAGCTCCCAGTACAGCAGCCCGAAGACCAAGGCGTTGCCGATCCAGATGGTTGCGCCGGAAGCGAGCAACGAGCTGGCCGACTCGGTCACCGGGCTCCCTCTGACCAGGTCGACGATCAGGTGGATGCTCGCCACCGTGGCCACGACGGCGAGCGAGCCGATGAGGGTGATCGAGACCGGCCGCAGCCACCTGACGCGTCGCGCGAGGTGGGTCGGATTGGCGGCGATCAACACCACGAGGAGTGCGATCTCGAGTCCCGGCACGAGCCAGCGGGCGCCCACGAACACTCCGTGGGGCTCCACCAGCCGCAGCACCACGGTCACGACGATGAAGAGCGAGCACGCCGCCGCGATCGGCCACCGCGGCTCGACGTGGAGCGGCTCTCCATCAGGCTCCCGCGCAGCTTCTCCCTCGTCGACCACCCGCACGACCGTACCCACCTGGCGGGCGTCGAGGGCTGACGAGGCGCAACCGGCCTGCGATCGGTCAAGTTGCCCCCGTGTCGAGCCCTTCCGGGACCAGGTGGACGCTCACGACACCCGAAGGACCATCGACCTCGAGCACCTCAGGGCCGCACTGCATCAACAAGACCGGGATGGCTTCGTCGCGCCAGTACCGGAGCACCTGCAGACAGGTGCTGTCCGTCATGCCGTCCAGCCGCCCCCGACCTGCCGCCCCCCGCCACCAGTTGTTGCACCTGCAAGCGTGCACGCCACGTTGCGGTTTCCGGCATCAGAGGTGAATGCTTGCAAACGGGCCGAAGCTCTGGTCGCGGTCGTGCCAGTCAGTCGGCCGGCTCGGACCCCCTCGTCCGCTGGCTTCTCAGACCTCGGAGAGCCCTCCTCGCCGGCATATCTGGAAGACGAGGAGCGGGCCGACGGGTCCGGGCCGAGGGTGCGCGCCATGCCGGCGCGACGGCTGAGCGTGGCCGCGGGGTCTCGCCTGGTCACCACGGACATCAGCCTGCCGGACCGAGGCCCGCACCTCCGGCGAGCGGGGTCGATCCGCCGCCCTGGCCCGTCGTACGAGGAGTACCGTTGGTCCGTGCGGGTGAGGATGGTGGTGGTCAGCGCGGCCGTGATGCTGGTCGCCCTCGCCGGCTGTGGCGCGGATCCGGTCGTCAGGACCGCGCCCCTGCGTTCGCCGCCTCCGACTCCCGCCGAGGAGCCGGAGCAGCTCTTCCCCCGCTCCGGGACGACCGCCTACGACGTCGACCGCTACGACGTCGACTTGGCGTACGACCCGAAGAGCGGCACCATGGAGGCCAACGTGTGGATCACGGGCAAGGCCAACGAGCGGCTGGACGGGATCTCGCTCGATTTCGGGCGGATGGAGATCGCCGGGGTGACCGTCAACGAGGTGCCGGCGGCGGCCGTGGTGCAGCGGGGTGGGAAGCTCCACGTGACCCCGGCCGCGGCCCTGGCGCCGGGAGCGCCGTTCGTCCTCACCGTGGCGTACAGCGGTATCCCGGAAGTCCGGGCCGATCCCTCGCTCGGGTCGCCCGTCGGCTGGATCCGCACGGCGAAGGGCAGTTACACGAACCTGGCGCCGAACGGTTCGGGCACATGGCTCCCGACCAACGACACGCCCGGTGACAAGGCCGTGTTCCGCCTGCGCCTCACGGTGTCGGACCCCTTCGAGGCGGTGGCCAACGGCGTTCTGGTCAGCCGGGAGAAGGCGGCCGGTCAGGTGACCACGATCTGGGAGATGCCCGAGCCGATGGCGCCGTCGGAGCTCCAGGTGACGATCGGTCAGCTTGGCCGTCTCGACACCACGAGCCCCGGTGGGCACACGCTCATCAACTTCGTGGCCGCCGGCGCGCCCGACCCCGCGCCGGCGCTGGCGGTGGCCGGCCAGATGATCGACTACTTCGGTCGGCGGTTCGGTCCGTACCCGTTCACGACCGCGGGCCTGACGGTGGTCGACGCACCCGCCGGGCTGGCCGTCGCCGCCCAGGGCCGCCCGCTCGTGTCCACCGCCGACATGGCCGCTCCCGTCAGTTCGCACCAACACGGTGTCCTCGCCACCGCGCTCGCCCACCAGTGGTTCGGTGCCGCGGTCACCCCGGCGCGCTGGCAGGACGTCTGGTTGCGCGAAGGCTTCACGACGTACGCGCGCTGGCTCTGGATGGAGGAGGCCGGACTCCAGCGGGTCGACGACGCAGCCGCCAACGCCCTGGCCCGCACGAACGGCATGCGGGCCGCGTTCGGGACGCCGGACCATCCGACGGCCGACAACCTGTCCAGTCCCTCGGTGGCGGACGGCGGCGCGGTCGCCCTCCACGCGCTGCGCGAGACCGTCGGCGACACCAAGTTCTTCACTATCCTGCGCCGCTGGGTCGCCGAGCATCACGGGAAGTCCGCGACGACGGATGACTTCATCGATCACGCGTCCGACGTGGTGGGGGAGGACCTGACCGGCCTCTTCCTCACGTGGCTCAGCTCGAGCGAGGTCCCGGCGGAGTTTCCCAGTGGGGCGTAGCCAGCCGGCGCCGGCGTCATCTCAGACCGTCGCGGACCGTGCCGGCTCGCCCGGCCGGCGCGACGTGCTGCGGGCCGGCCTTCTCGCCGGTGTCGTCGCCGCCCTGCACGCGTGTGGCCCGCCTCGGCTGTCGACCCGCTACGGCCGGCTCGGGCCGCCGGACGCCAACGGGCTGCAACTGCCCGCCGGCTACCGGTCCCGGGTCGTGGCCCGCACCGGCCAGCGCGTCGGGACCACGCCATACGTCTGGCACCAGGCCCCCGACGGCGGCCGCTGCTTCGCCGCGCCCGGCGGCTGGGTCTATGTCTCCAACAGCGAGGTGGACGTCGTGGGTGGCGTCGGCATGGTGCGCTTCGACAACGCCGGCGCGATCGTCGACGCCCGCCGCCTGCTCGACGGCACACGCCGCAACTGCGCGGGGGGCCACACGCCGTGGGGGACGTGGTTGTCGTGCGAGGAGGTGGCGACGGGCAGCGTCTTCGAGGTCGACCCGCTCGGGGTGCGACCGCCGGTCACCCACCCCGGCATGGGTCGGTTCATGCACGAAGGCGCGGCGGTCGACGGGCCCCGGCGGACCGTCTACCTGTCGGAGGACGCCATCGACGGCCTCCTGTACCGCTACCGCTACGCCCAGGCCGGTGACCTGTCGAGCGGAGTGCTGGAGGCGGCCCGAGTCGACCGGGGGGTGGTGTCCTGGCTGCCCGTGCCTGATCCGTCGGCTTCCACGAGGCCGACTCGGTACCAGGTCGCCGGGGCGACGCCGTTCCGCGGGGGCGAGGGCATCTGGTTCGAGGGCAACGTCCTCAACCTGGCCACCAAGTTCGACGACCGGATCTGGTCCTACGACGTGGTGAGCGGCCGACTCACCGTCCTCTACGACTGGACCACGAACCCGCTCCCGGTCCTGCGGGGAGTTGACAATCTGTGCCGCCGCGGCCGCGATCTGTTCGTCTGCGAGGACATGTCGACGCTGCGCTTCCCCGCAGATCCGGAGCTGTGCGTGGTCGAGCCCGATGGCCTCACCACCGTGTTCCTCCGCGCTGTCGGCCACCGCACCAGCGAGCTGACCGGTGCCGCGTTCAACCCCGCGGGCAACCGTCTGTACGTCTCCTCTCAGCGCGGGACCAATGGCACGGGAGTCACGTTCGAGATCACCGGGCCCTTCCCGTCCTGAACCCGGTCAGTGACCGAGGAGGCGGCCGGTCGCCCATGAGCGCACGCGGGCCGGCCGGCCGGTGCGGGCCTCGGCACGGTCGGCGCCCGCTGGGAGGTGCAGACCGCCCCGGATGCCCAGCCATCGGAGGGGCTCCGGTTCCCAGCGGCGGGAGCGATGGCCCACCCAGAGCAGGCGGGTCAGGTCGGTGTCACGCCCGGTGATCAGGTCGGCCAGCGTCCGGCCGGCCAGGTTGGTCGTGGCCACGCCGTCGCCCACGTAGCCGCCGGCCCACGCCAGGCCTCGCTCGCGGTCGAGGCCGACCGAGCAGGTCCAGTCGCGGGCCACCCCGAGGGGACCGCCCCACCGGTGGGTGATGGCCGCGTCCTCGATGGCGGGGAACAGCGTGCGAAGGGTGCGGGCGATCGCCTCGTGTGTCGCGGCGTTGCGGTCGAACTCCGGGCGGACCACGGACCCGTAGTGGTACGGCGCTCCCCGACCGCCGAAGGCGAAGCGCCCGTCGGCGGTGCGCTGCCCGTAGATGATGAGGTGGCGGGCGTCGTTGAAGGTCTCCCGCTGGCGAAGTCCGATCTGTTCCCAGGTGACGTCGGGCAGTGGCTCGGTGGCGATCATGAGCGAGTAGAGAGGCACCAGCGTCCGCTGCTCGCCGTCGAGGCTGGACGTGAAGCCCTCCGTGGCCCGCACCACGATCTCGGCCCGCACGGCGCCGTGGTCGGTCACCACCTGGCCGGACTCGATGGCCGTCGCCCGCGTGCCCTCGTGAATCGTGCCGCCGCGCCGCTCGACGGCCTCGGCCAGGCCGCGGGCGAGGCGGGCCGGGTGGATGGCGGCGCAGTGCGGCGTGTAGAGGGCACCCAGCACGCCGGCCGCATCGAGGCGTTCGGTGGCCTCGGCGCGGTCGAGCCAGCGGAGATCGTCCTCACCGAGACCGAACTGGCGAGCCTCCGCCAGTTCGTCCCGGAGTCGCACGGTGTGGGCGGGGTTGGTGGCGAGATGGACGTACCCGCCCTTGGCGTAGTGGCAGTCGATGCCCTCCGCCTCGGCCGCGCGGCCGACCTCGTCGACGGTGTCGAACATCGCCCGTTGCATGGCCATCGCTCCGGCCTGGCCGGCGCTCGCCACCATGGTCGGGAGGCGCATCGGAAGCAGGGCGGAGCACCAGCCGCCGTTGCGACCGCTGGCGCCGAAGCCCGCCACCTCGGCCTCCAGCACGACCACACGCAGGCTGGGATCCAGCCCGAGCAGGTAGTACGCGGTCCACAGGCCGGTGTAGCCGGCGCCGACGATGGCCACGTCGGCATCCGTGTCGCCCTCGAGGGACGGGCGTGGCACGAGCATGTCCTCGGGCGGGAGCGAGTCGTGCCAGAGGGAGAGGGCGCGGAGGTCCGTCACCGCGGCGAGCGTAGAAGGCGCACCGGGTGCTCACACCCGGCGGCCCGACGTCGCAGGCTCGGCGGACGGCGCGAGCGCGCCGGTAGCCTCTGCGCCGTGTGGCCCCCTCCTGTGGTCGGTGGTGCCCCGCCGCCGCCCCCCACCTGGCCTCCGGCGTGGTACCCGGACCCCTGGCAAGAGGCGACCGTGCGCTGGTGGGACGGGCGGGAGTGGACCTTCCATATCGCGCGCCCCGCTGGCGCGGAACGTCGTGAACCGTTCCGTACCCTCCCGGTCGTCGCCGCCTGGTGGGGCCTGGTGGTCACGGTCGCCGCCCTCGTCGGCGCGCGGCTGATCCTCGAGGTGCTCGGTCGTTTCGACTGGCCGATCCTCGTGTATGCCGCCCTGGCGGCCATCCTCGGCTACGGCCCGATGGTGGCGTACTGCTCGTTCGCCAGCCGCCGGTGGGGGACCGGCAGCCTCGCCACCGACCTCGGGCTGCGCCTGCGGTGGAAGGATCTGGCCTGGGCCCCGGTCATCTGGCTGTCGGCATGGGCCGGCGGCATCGTGGCGGCCATCGTCGTGCTGGCGATCCGACTGCCGATCACCTCCAACACCGAGGGCATCGACGAGTACGCGGGCGATCGGGGCGTGCTGATCGCGTTCCTCATCGTCGCCGTGCTGGTGGCGCCCGTGGCCGAGGAGATGATCTTCAGGGGCGTCGTTCTCCGCGGTCTGGCGTCGGTGGCGCCGATCGGCCTGGCCGTCGCCGGCCAGGGCGTGTTCTTCGGCGCCGCGCACGTCGATCCGGTGCGCGGCTGGGGCAACCTCGGTCTCATGCTCGTGCTGGCTGCGGTGGGTGTCGTGTTCGGTGGAGCCACGTACCTGCTGCGGCGGCTGGGTCCGGCCATCGCCGGGCACGCGCTCTACAACGCGGCCGTCCTGGCCATCGTCCTCCTGATCGACCCGTGACCGTCAGCCGGCGGATCGTCAGCCCACCAGGTCCGGCGGCACCAGCGTGACGTTGTCGATCAGGCGCACCTGACCGACCCACACGGCGAGCGCCAGCACCGCGGGCTCGGTCACCAGATCCACGCGCTCGAGGCTGACCGGATGGCAGATCTCGGCGTACTCGAGGCGGGCCAGCGGCTCCGCGGCCACGACCTGGCGGGCCGCGGCCACGACCAGCGCCGACCGGCGGGCTCCGCTGCTCACTGCGTCACGGGCGGCGTCAAGGGCCGCGGGCACACACCGGGCGGCGAGCCGCTCGTCCTCGCCCAGCCGGCGGTTGCGGCTCGACATCGCCACGCCGTCGGGCTCGCGGACCGTCGGCACGCCGATCACCTCGATGCCGAAGTCCAAGTCCGTGGCCATGCGCCTGATGATGGCGAGCTGCTGGTAATCCTTCTCGCCGAAGACCGCGACGTCGGGCCGGACGGCCAGGAACAGCTTGGCCACCACCGTGGCGACACCACGGAAGTGCCCGGGGCGGAACGTCCCCTCCATGGGTTCGGCCAGCGGTCCCGGGTCGACGTGGGTCTGGAAGCCCGGCGGGTACATCGCCTCGGCGGTGGGGAGGTAGAGGGCGTCGACGCCGGCCTCGGCGCACAGGCGGCGGTCCTCGTCCATCGCTCGCGGGTACCGGTCGAAGTCGGCCCGCTGGTTGAACTGGATCGGGTTGACGAAGATCGAGACGACCACCACCGAGGCGTGCTTCCTGGCCACCTCGACCAGGTGCAGGTGGCCGGGGTGGAGCGCGCCCATCGTCGGCACGAAGCCGATGCGCTGACCGGCCTTGCGGTGCAGGCCCGACCACCGCTGAGCGGCCGCCGGCGTACCGAGCTCGTCCACCGGCGACGTCAGTGGAAGGAGTGGGCGTCGTCCGGGAACGTCCCGTCCCGGACGTCCCGGGCGTAGGTCCCCAGCGCGCCGACCACCTCGGATCGCAGATCGGCATAGGCCTTGGCGAACTTGTAGAGGTTGGGCGTCAGCCCCAGCACGTCGTGCAGCACGAGGACCTGGCCGTCGCACTCGGGCCCGGCGCCGATGCCGATGGTCGGGATGGAGAGGTTGGCGGTGATCTCGGCCGCCAGCTCCCTCGGCATCCCCTCCAGCACCACGCTGAACGCGCCCGCGGCCTCGACGGCCTTGGCGTCGGCCAGCAGCCGATCCCGTCCGCCGGCCTGGCTGCCGCTCGACCGGCCCTGCACACGGTGCCCGCCCATGCGGTGGAAGGACTGGGGGGTCAGGCCGATGTGCGCCATGACCGGGATGTCGACCCTGGTGATGGCCTCGATCGTGTCGGCCATCGGCACCCCGCCCTCCAGCTTGACCGCGGCGGCTCCGCCCTCCTTGATGAGGCGGATGCTGCTCTCTACTCCCTGCTGGGGGCTGACCTGGTAGGAGCCGAACGGCAGATCGCCGACGACGAGGGCGCGGGTGGCGCCGCGGGCGGCGAGGCGGGTGTGGTACACAACCTCGTCGAGGGTGACGGGGAGCGTGTTGGCCACGCCCTGCACGACCATGCCGAGCGAGTCGCCGACCAGGACGACGTCGACGCCCGCTTCGTCGGCGAGCGCGGCGAACGTGGCGTCGTAGGCCGTGACCATCACGATCTTGTCGGTGACGACCTCGCCCCGAGACTTGCGCCGAGCCAGGCCCGGTGCCGTGACCTTCTCCGCGTCCATCGGCGCCTCCTGTCGTGCGACCAGGTCACGTTAGCGACGCCGCCAGCGGGTCACGGGTGCCCGCGGGGCTTCGACGACGGGAACAGGTCCCGGTAGGAGGGCCGGTCCGGGTGGCTTCGGGCGGCGAGGATGCCCCGGGCGATGGCCCGGGCGACTACGTCGGCCGCCGCCGCCAGGAGCATGTTCAGATGGCGTACGTCCTCGGCCGAGGACGGTGGGGCCGACCGCGCCTTGGAGCCGGTGGCGAGCCCGAAGAAGGTGTCGCCGTCGGTGAGGAGGTGGGAGGGGCGCACGGCCCTTGCCAGCCCGTCGTGGGCGGCGCCGGCCAGGCGGTGGGCCTCGGCGCGGTCGAGCGTCAGGTCCGTCGCCACCACCCCGATCGTGGTGTTCATCGTCTCGGGGGGTGGCGCCAGCGCGCGCCGCGCCGCGGTGACGTCGCCTCGGACGGGGCGCCGCAGGCCGGGGTCGGCCGTCGGGTGCAGCAGGGGTGCGGCGTGGAGGACGCCCGTGGCGGCGTCGAACACGGCACCGGCGGCGTTGACAGCCACGAGCGCGGCGACCGTGGTGCCGTCGGGCAGGACCGTGCTGGCCGATCCGATCCCGCCGGCGACGCCACCGGCGGCGGCCCCCGTCCCGGCGCCGACCGTGCCCTCGACGACCGCGCGGGGCGTCCGCCCCCGGCCGGCGGCCGTGGCCGCGGCCCGACCGAACGCGGCGTCCGGCCGACGGCGGAAGTCCCCACCCCGGCCGAGGTCGAAGAGCACCGCGGCGGGGACGATGGGCACCACGCGGTCCGGGTCGTCGCCGATCCGGTAGCCGGTGCCCTGCTCCTCCAGCCAGTGCATGACGCCGTCGGCCGCGGCGAGGCCGTACGCGCTCCCGCCGGTCAGGCACACGGCGTGGAGGTGAGGCACGAGGTTCCAGGGGGCGAGCGCGTCGGTCTCGCGGGTTCCGGGGCCGCCACCGCGCACGTCGACACCTCCGACGGTGCCCGGGGGAGTGAGGATCACCGTGGTCCCGGTCCGCCACCCCCGACCGAGGCGCTGCGCGTGGCCGACGCGCAGTCCCTCCACGTCGGTCAGGTCGTTGCGGGGCCCAGCCGGGGCGGACGGGTCGGCCGCCGCCATCAGCGGCCTGCGCTGGCGAGGAAGCGCAGAGCCGTCTCCCGGTAGACCTCGGCCGCCTCGACGATGGCGGCCACTTCGACGAACTCGTCCACCTGGTGCGCGATCCACTTGCCGCCCGGGCCGTACACGACGGTCGGCATGCCCGTCCGCGCGGTGAGCACCGTTCCGTCGGTGGCGCCGGGCACGCCCCCGAGTCGGGCCGGTTCGCCCGTGACCGCGGTGTGCGCGTCGCAGAGCGCTCGGACCACGGGGGAGTTCTCCGGTGTCGAGACGGCCGGGCGGTCATCGATCACCTCCACCGACGTGTCCACCCCGGCGTCCCGGCCCGCCGCCCGGGCCAGCGCGCCGACCATGGAGACCACACCCTCGTGATCGACGTCCGGGATCGTCCGCACGTCCAGCCACACGCTGGCATCGGCCGGGATGACGTTCATCTGGGCCGGTTGGCCGGCCCGCAGCACGGTGGGGGTCAGGTGCACTTGACCGAGGTGCGGGTGCGCGGGATGCCGGGCCTGCAGGTCGAGCTCGGCGGCGGTCAGGCGGCTCACGAAGGAGGCCAGCACCGGGTTCGGGTTGCGGCCCTGGAAGGGCATGGCGCCGTGGGCCATGGCACCGGTGAAGTCCACGCGGAGCCGCAGCGCGCCCTTGGAGACGTTGCAGACCTCGCCGTCCTCGGGCTCGCAGCAGATGGCGGCGTCGATCCCGGCCGCCCGCCCGGTGGAGACGAAGTGGCGGGCGCCGGCCATCATCCCCTCCTCGTCCACCAGCGCTGCCAGCACGATGCGGCCGGGGAACGGGCCTTCGTCGGCCACGGCTCTGGCGGCGAAGAGCGCCGCCACCAGGCCCGACTTCATGTCGGCGCTACCCCGCCCATAGAGGCGGCCGTCGCGGATGTCGGCGCCGAATGGATCGGTGGTCCACGCGTCAGGATCGCCTTCGGTCACCACGTCCGTGTGCCCCTCGAACATGAGCGTCGGGCCGGGCCGGCCGCCCTCCACGACGGCGTACACGTTGGGCCGGCCGGGGGCGACGGGATCCATCTCGGGCGTCCAACCGAAGTCGCGGAGCTGATGGGCCACGAGGCGCGCCGCGCCCTCCTCGCTGCGTCCGGTCGACGGTTCGTACACGCTGGGGACGCGCACCAGCGCCTGGACGACCTCGACGAGCGCGCCGTGGTCCATGCTCATGACACGGCCGTCAGCGGGAGGGCCTCGGCGTCGCCCAGGCTCTCCGATCCCAGCGGTACTAGGTCCTTGAGCTTGAGCAGTGTGACCCCGGCCGGCACGACCAACCGGTGGGACGCCCCGCCGTCCGCGGCGAGAAGGTGGTCGACGGCGCCGACGCGATAGGTGCTGCCGTCGGGTCGTTCGGTGCCGATGAACGAGGTCGAAGGGGCCCACACCGCGGAGATGCCGTCGGGGAGGGCGCCGCTGCGGTACCGGTGCAGATGGCCTGACGCCACGACGCGGACGGGCCGGCCCGCCATCAGGTCCAGGAGGCGCCGTCGCCGGGGCAACGGCACGGACCAGTCGCCCCGGTCAGCGATCTCCGGATCGACCAGACAGATCGGCTGGTGCAGGAACAGGGCGATGGGGCGATCCGTGGCCAGCTCGGACTCCAACCAGGAGTCGTGCTCGTCCTCGAGGAGCCGGTAGACGTTGGCGCCGATCAGACGCCACTCGCCCAGGTCGCGGCTCCAGGTATCAGGCCCCCAACGCCGCCGGAAAGCCACCAGCCGATCGGCCCTGAACCGGTCACCGCTGAAGCCGCCGACGTCGTGGTTGCCGGGGATGGCCAAGATGGGCAGCCCGCAGTCCGTGAGGAGCTCGTGCGCGAAGTCTGCCTCGTCGACGTCGTCAGGATCGTCGGCGGTGACGTCGCCGGTGTGCACGATCAGGTCGGGAGGTTCCGCCTGCAACCAGGCCAGCACCGCCCGGACGTTGGGGACCGCATAGGCCCGACGGTGCGAGAGGTGGGTGTCGGAGATCTGGACGACCCGAAGGGGCACCTGCCCGATGGTACGGGATGCCCGCCGGGCCCTGACCGCCGTCGATTCGCCGCGCCGGAAGTGCGATGTGAAAGCGCCGTCAACGGCGCGTTCAGCTCACAGTTCCGCCCGCTGGCGCCTGTGCGCCGATTCGATATCGAATCGGCAGGAGGAGCTCAGGGAGCGGTCGTGGCCGCCCAGGCGATGGCGTTGTCCAGCAGCCGCTGGTACGCGGGGTTCTCGAACGCGCTCGGGCCGTCCCCGGGCTGGAGGTATACGACGGTCGAGCGCTCCACGACGTGGTGCCAGGCCACGTACGGCGACCCGGGCGGGTGGTGCCAGGGCGGCCGTTCCGCGCCCGCCGGCAGGAGCGCGTGAGCCGTCGACTCGTGGTCGGCGTCGGTCCGTGGCGCGTCGGTGAGGAGCAGCGGCGTCACGGCATCCTCGAACACCGGGCAGACATAGGTCTCGTCGATCAGGTCGAAGGTCGGCGGAAGCCCGGCGCAGACCGGGTGGTCGGTCGCCACCACCGTCACGGTCTGCTCGACGTCGTGGCGGTAGCCCGAGTCGGGCCAGTCCCGGCCGGCCAGGCGGCCCGGCGCGTAGTGGAACCTCCCGCCCACGATCTCGGCGAAGCGCGGCCACCCGGGCCAGGAGCAGATGCTGTGGTGGAGCCCGACGATCGGCACGCCGGCGGCCAGCAGTGCCTCCCAGCCCTCGACCACGCCGGGCGGCGGATCGATGACCTCGACCGGGGACGCCCGCCGCACTCGCAGCCCCGGCATGTCGTAAAGCACGATCACGTCCGCGCCCACCCGGTCGGGGTGGAGGCGATCCGCGGCCTCTGGGTGGGCCACCCGCTCCACGGTCACGCTCGGCAGCTGGTCCAGCAGGGCAGCGAACGCGGCTTCGTCGAAGCCGTGACCGCCGGTCAGCACCAGGGCGCGGGAAGCCATGCCGCATGCTCGCGCAGTCGACCCGCCCCACGATCGTGACGGCGCGGCGGTACCCTCCGCGGCCGTGCTCGAGCGGGTGTGGACCGACCCCTCGGTCGTCGACCGCCTCCGGGGCGCGGCCAAGCGGCTGGCCGGCGAGGTCGTGCGCTGGGGATGGGACGGGGTGGTGGAGCTCGGGGCCATCGGACCCGACAGCCGCAGGGGCCAGGGCTTCGGCACCTTCGGCGAGCGCAGCGTGATCTGCTTCCCTCCTACCGCCATCGTCAACGAGGGCTACATCCACATCGGCAGCGGCACGATGATCGGGCCGCAGGTCAGCCTCTCGGCAGGAATGGTGCCCGGTCAGCGATGCCTGTCCGACCGCGTGGTCGGCATCGGCGACCGGTGCCTGATCGGCCGGGGGAGCGGCATCGTCGGCCACCTGTCCATCGAGGTCGGGAACGACGTGTGGACGGGCCACCACGTCTACATCACCGACCAGAACCACGGTTACGAGGACCTGGATCTGCCCATCTCGCGCCAGATGATGCCCGAGCTGCCGGTCGTCGTCGGCGACGGCTCGTGGCTCGGCCATGGCACAGTCGTGCTACCAGGAGCCCGGATCGGCCGGCACGTGGTCGTCGGCGCGAACTCGGTCGTGGTCGGGGAGCTGCCGGACAACTGCGTGGCAGTCGGCGCGCCGGCCCGGGTGGTGCGCCGCTTCGTCGACGGTAAGGGCTGGGTGGCGTCCGACTCCACCTGAGCCGGACACAGCCGGTCAGCCCGGTCGGGCCAGCCCGGCGGATCGGCCCAGACGGATCAGCCGCGGCGGGTCAGCCCAGGTCGCCCGGCACCACGCAGGTCGGCATGCGGTTCTCCTTGGCGAGCGCGGTCATGCGGTTGGAGATCGGCCCGCCGGTGTCGGCCTCGGTCTCCGCGAACGGGCCGTCCCGCCCGGCGCGCCACTCGGCGATGTGGTCGCGCCGGTCCTGAATGTAGGTGTCCCAGTCGGCGAGCCAGGCGGCGAGGAGCTCGTCGTCGTGCTCGCCCGCCGGGGCCGGCAGGGCGCGCAGGGACGTGACCTGTCCCTCCAGCAGCTCCGTCGCCTGCTCAGCGACCTCGGCCCGTTGCCGCAAGGCCTCCTCGAGAGGCTCGACGTCGACGAAGGAGTGGGCCGGTGGCAGCGCGGCCACGTCGGCCGCGACGGTCCCGCAGATCTGTTCGGCCTGCGGCGGCCAGGTCTCGTCGTCCAGCACGTTGGGGGTCTTCGGCTCGCCGATGAACAGCACGTAGACCCACATGGCGCCGAGCGCGAGGACGATGGCGGCCAACAGGACGCGGACCCACCGCCGCCCCCGTGGCGCGGCCTCCTCCGCACCGGCTCCCACCTCGACGACTGGTTTCGTCACCGGGTCACTGGCCGCCCGTGGCGGTCGGGGCCTGCTTCGGCGGCCGGTAGCAGACGGTCAGGTGGACGGCGGCGGACACCACCCCGACGATCAACGCGATCCCCGCGCCCCACCAGCCCTCGACGTCGAGACCGAGGGCGTGATCGAGCGACCAGTCACCGGCTCCGATCATGGCGATCGAAAACGCGACGACGGCGACGATCGCGCAGAACTCCCAGCCGCCGCCCGGACGAAAGATGAAGAACCCGTTCTTCCAGTGGGTGGTGGTGATGGCCACGATCATCAGCGCGATGACGCCTGCGGCCGAGAGCGGGGTCAGCAGCCCGGCGGCCAGGCCCAGCCCTGCCACGACCTCGGTGCCGGCGGCCACCACCGCGTTGGCGAAGCCCGGCCGGACGCCGATGCCCTCGAACCACGCCGCGGTGCCGGGCAGGCGGCCACCGCCGAAGAACTTGTTGTAGCCGTGGAAGGCGATAGTCAACCCGAGGGCCAAACGCAACACGAGCAACCCGGCGTCAACGTGCTCCACGGCGACAGGATGACACGTCTGCCCTCACCGGCCCAGGCCTGGGCTTAACCCCGGAGCCAACCGGCGACCCCGCTGGTAGAAACGATGCGTGGCCCGCACTACCGCTGTCGTCGACGCGCCCGGAGACGGGTCCACCGAGACCGAAACGGCGGCCTCCACGGGTGGAGGGCGGCGCGAGCGGTGGCGCGGCCTGCGGATGATCCGCCGCGAGGTCTCCCTACATCCAGGCTCCTTCGCCATCGCCGTCGCCGGGGCGACGGTGTTCGCGTTGGCCACCGTGGCCTCGTCGTGGGCGGTTCGCTGGGTCACCAACGAGGTCATCGTCCCCCGCTTCGAGGAGGGCTCGGTGGCGACGGCCACCGTCCTCGCCGGCGCCGGGCTCATCGTGGCGATCGGCGTCATCCGATCAGTCGGCGTGGTCGTGCGCCGCACCTGGGCTGGTCGTACGCAGTTCCGGGTGCTCGGCACCCTGCGAGAGGACGTCATCGACCATTACCAGGCCCAGCCGTACCGGTGGTACCGCACCCATCCGACCGGCGAGCTCATCGCCCACGCGGGCGTGGATGCCGAGGCCGCCACCGAGGTGCTGGCCCCGATCCCGTACTCGCTGGGCACCGTCGTTCTCCTCACCACCTCCGCGCTGTGGATGCTGGCCACGGACGCCGTGCTCGGCCTGCTGGCCCTCGCCCTCTTCCCGCTCCTCGTCATCCAGAACGTGGTCTTCCAGCGCAAGGGCGGCGTCCCGGCCGACGAGGCGCAGGCCCGACTCGGGGAGCTGTCGGCGCTGGTTCACGAGAGCCTCGAGGCGGTCACGGTCATCAAGGCCTTCGGCGCCGAGCAGCGCGAGGTCGACCGCCTGCACGAGCGGGCCCACGCTCTACGGACGTCGAAGGTGCACCTGGCCCGCCTGCGAGCCACCTTCGACCTGTTCCTCGACGCCGTCCCGTCCTACGCCAACGTCTTGCTGATCCTTGTCGGCGCAACCCGCGTGGAGGCCGGAGCAGCCACCCTCGGCGACATCACCAGCTTCGTGTACCTCTTCACGCTGCTGGTGTGGCCGCTGCGGATCATCGGCTTCGCGTTGGGTGACCTGCCGCACTCCCTCGCCGGCTGGGACCGTGTCCAGGGGGTGCTGGCCGATGGGACACACCGCACCGCGCCGGCCTCGGTCGCCGACCTCGCACCCCTCACTCCCGAGCAGACCGGCGACTTGGCGGCTCCGGTCGGCATCGAGGCCCGCGGGGTCCACTTCGCCTTCGAACCGGGCCGGGACGTGCTACGCGGTCTCGACCTCATGATCCCCGCCGGCAGCACAGTCGCCATCGTCGGGCCGACCGCGGCTGGGAAGTCCACGCTGCTGGCCGTCCTCGCCGGTCTCCTGGTGCCCGACCGGGGCGACGTGCGGGCGGTGACGCCCCACCCGGCGCTCGTCTTCCAGGAGCCCTTCCTGTTCGCCGACACGCTGCGCCGCAACATCGACGTCCGCGGCATCGCCGACGAGGACGTGCTCCAGGAAGCTCTCGACCTGGCGCAGGTCAGCCCGTTCCTGGCCGAGCTGCCGGCGGGGGTGGAGACGGTCGTGGGCGAGCGGGGGGTCAGCCTGTCGGGCGGTCAGCGCCAGCGGGTCGCCCTGGCCCGCGCGCTCCTCAACCGTCCCAGCGTCCTGCTGCTGGACGACGCCACCTCCAGCCTCGACCCCACCACGGAGGCCCGCATCCTCACCGGCCTCGGCTCCCGGCTCACCGGGATCACCACGGTCGCAGTGGCCAGCCGGCCAGCGACGATCGCACTGGCCGACGAGGTCGTGTACCTGCTTGGTGGGCGCGTCGTCGCCCAGGGTCGCCACGAGGATCTCCTCGTCGCCGTGCCCGGGTACCGCCATCTGGTCGAGGCGTACGAGCGTGACCGTGCCGACGGCGACGGGGCGGGATCATGAGCACCGGCTCACCCCCCGCCGACTTCCAGGCCACCGACACGAACGTCGCGGCCGACGGCACCCCGCTCTGGGGCGCGGCGGAGACGGTCCGGCGCGGGTGGCGGGCCAGCCCCGAGCTCCGGAGAGGGGCGCTGGTCACGGTGCTCCTCGCCTTCGCCGGCACCGCTGGGCGCCTCGCCATCCCCGTCCTCATCCAGCAGGGCATCGACAAGGGCTTCGTCAACGGCGAGGTCGACATGGGTCGCATCGTCAGGCTCTGTGCCATCGGCGCCTTGGTCATCACCCTGGGGTCGATCGCCATGTGGGGGGCCATCATCCGGCTTGCCGTCCGGGCCGAAGAGGCGCTCTACGCCTTGCGCGTCCACGTGTTCGACCACATCCTCGGCCTGGACCTCGCCGACCACGAGGAGGAGCGCCGCGGCTCGCTCGTCGCCCGCGTCACCTCGGACATCGAGACGCTGAGCCAGTTCTTCTCGTGGGGCGGCATCGCCTGGCTGCTCGACGGCACGATGATCATCGTCACCGCGATCGTGATGATGATCTACGACTGGCGCCTGGCCCTCATCGCCCTCTTCGCGGCCGCGCCGCTCGCGCTTCTGCTCCGGGTGGTCCAACGCCACCTCGTACAGGCCTACAGCGACGTGCGGGAGCGCAACGCCGAGCTGCTGACATCCGTCTCGGAGCTGGTGACCGGCGCCGCCGTCATCCGCGCCTACCGCCTCGGACCTCGAACGACGGCCGAGACGCGCACGAGCATCGACCACCACCGGCGCTCCTCGATCCGGGCCGGCACCATCGCCGCGTTCCTGTTCCCCTCCGGCGAGCTGTTCTCGGTCCTGACGATCGCCGCCGTCCTGATCGCCGGCACCGCCATGGGTCCGGGCGCCGGCCTCACCACCGGCGCGATGGTGGGCTTCATCTTCCTCTGCTATCGGTTCCTGGAGCCGGTCGCGGAGTTCACGGAGATCCTCGACCAGACCCAGACGGCCGTGGCCGGGTGGCGCCGGGTGCTCGGCATCCTGGAGCGACCCATCACGATCACCGACCCCGGCGACGGGCTCGCGTTGCCCCGGCACGCGCCGTCGATCGAGCTCGACCACGTGACGTTCCGTTACCGGCCCCGGCCCGGGCAGGCCGACGAGGACAACAAGCCCGCGCTGCGCGACGTGAGCTTCTCGGTCGAGCCCGGTACGGCGGTGGCCGTAGTCGGCGCCACGGGCTCCGGCAAGACCACGCTGGCCCGCCTGCTCACGCGTCTGGCCGACCCCGAGCACGGAGCCGTGCGCATCGCCGGCATTGACCTCCGAGAGGTCGACATGGCATCGCTCCGCCGGTCGCTGCTCATGGTGCCCCAGGAGCCGTTCCTGTTCGACGCCAGCATCGCCGACAATGTGCGCTTCGGACGTCCGAACGCGTCGGACGACGACGTCGCCCTGGCCTTCGTCGAGCTCGGCCTGGAGGAGTGGATCACCGGTCTGCCCGAGGGCCTCGGCACGAAGGTGGGCGAGCGCGGCGACGCGCTGTCGGCGGGTGAGCGCCAGCTCGTCGCCCTGGCCCGGGCGTACGTCGCCAACCCTCCGTGCCTGGTGCTGGACGAAGCGACCTCGTCCGTCGACGCGCTCACGGAGACGCGCCTGGCCAAGGCGCTGGCCAGCCTGGCTCGCGGCCGGACCTCGATCACCATCGCCCACCGGCTGTCGACCGCGTCGAGAGCGCAGTGGATCCTCGTGTTCGACCGCGGCCGACTGGTCGAGCAGGGCTCCCACGACGACCTGCTGCGCCTCGACGGCGTCTACGCGGGGTTGTATGCGAGCTGGCTGGATGCCACCGCCGCCGGCGACGAGGTGCCTGTCCCGCTCGGCTGACGCTACGACGACCCCACCGTCGTGCAGGGAGGCCGCTACCCGTCACTCGGCCAGGCAAGGATGTCGGGGGCATCCGCCGCGCATGGGCTCCCATCGCGGCATAGCGTGCAAGCGAATGAGGCGTCCCCTCATCCTCCTCGTGGGCATCGTGGCGATCACTGCCTGCGCCAACTCGTCGAGCACCGCCGACACACCAAGCTTCGCGACGATGGTGGCGAGCGACGCCTCCCGACCGTTTACCGTGTTCACGCCATCGTCGTACAGCGACGACACGCCGATGCCGCTGGTCATTCTCCTTCACGGTCTCGGCCGGAGTGGCGAGGTCGTGGAGGCGTACTTCCAGCTGCAACCGCTCGCCGAGTCGCGGGGCTTTCTCTACGTGCACCCCGACGGCACTCCCCATCCGGCCGGTGATCGGTTCTGGGATGCCACCGACGCGTGCTGTGGACTTGGCAGCACCGCCGATGACGTGGCGTACCTCACGTCGGTCATCGACCAGGTCGGTGCCACCAGGAACATCGACCAGTCCCGCGTCTACGTGATGGGCCATTCCAATGGCGGCTTCATGTCGTACCGAATGGCCTGCGACGCCGCCGAGCGCATCGCCGCGATCGCCAGCGTGGCCGGGGCCACCTGGGCCGACACGTCGAAGTGCAACCCGTCAGAACCAGTGAGCGTGCTCCAGGTCCACGGCACGGCCGACGTGGCCATCAAGTACGAGGGCGCGACCCCACCCGACACAGGCGCGTATCCGAGTGCCGCCACCTCGGTGGCCACGTGGGCGGACTACGACGGCTGCCGCGCTCGTTCGCTCGACACCGCGGGCACTCTCGACCTCGACTCGGCGCTGCCCGGCGAGGAGACTGTGCTGACGCGTGTCGATGGCTGCCCCGACGGCATTGGGCTGGAGCTGTGGACAGTGCACGGTGGCAGCCACAACCCGGACATCCGGTTCGCCGACGGGACGCGACCGTTGTCGGCGGCCATCATCGAGTGGCTCTTCGCGCACCCGAAACCCTGAGCCCACCCGAACGCTCGACTATGCCCCCGAGTGACTTTGTTCGACGAGAAGTCGCGAGCGCACTGACTGCCGATCGGAGCGGACGGGCCGGCGCGTCCGGGAATATCGATTCGGCGGAGCGCCACCCGTGAAAGGAACGACGATGCCTGAACTGCTCGTGGACTTCATCACCTCACTCGATGGCTACGGAGCCGCTGAGGGCTGGCCGGGCTGGTGAAGGTTGGAAGGTCCGGAGTACCTCGCGTGGCTGGGCGAGGCGCCGAGGTGTTCGTCGTCACCGCACGTTGAGCTGCCAGGTCACTCCGTAGCGATCACCCACCCAGCCGAAACGAGTACTGAACCCATAGTCGTCGAGAGGCATGAACACCTGGCCCCCATCACTGAGCCGATCGAAGAGACGCTGGAGTTCGATGTTGTCGTCGCAGTCGATCCAGAGCGACACGGCGGGGGTGAACCCCCATTCATGACGGACTGGGCTGTCGGCACAGCTGAAGTCGCTGCCGGCGAGACGGAACTTCGCGACTTTGACGGTGCCCTCGGGTCCGATGTCCCCTGACTCGTAGTGGTCGATCTCGATGAGCTCGAAGTCGTCGAAGACCTCGCGGTAGAGCTCGAGTGCTGCGGTGGCGGCGCCGGCTTGGAACGTCAGGAAGGTTCGAAGTCCCTGAGTCATGGGATGGACACTAACGACGTCTCGTCGCAACCGTTCGGCCGATGGCAGCGCTCCGTCGTCACGGCCTCGTCAGGCCAGAACCGTGGAAGGGGTCGTCCGGGACAAACCCGCTCCTACCGCGGGTCGACCAACACCTTGACGGCGTAGGCCGAGTCCGCGGCCAGGGAGGCGAAGGCGTCCGCGGCCTGTGCCAGCGCGACGGTCGCGTCGTGCAGCGGCTCGACCTGCACCGCACCATCGGCCATGAGATCCATGACCGGGGCGAACTCGTCGTGGCGGTAGCCGAGCGAGCCGGTGAGGGTGACCTCCTTGACGGCCCACACCGACGGTTGGACAGTCGCGGTCGCCGTCACGCCCACGAGGTTGACCCGTCCGCCGCGTCGGACCAGGTCCACCGCCGCCTGAACGGCCGCGGGTGCGCCCGCGCACTCGAACACCAGGTCCGCCGGACGCTCGCCCAGCGCGGCCTGAGCCTCCTCCGGCGTCCAGACGGTGTCCGCACCCAGCGAGGCCGCAAGCCCCTGCCGCGCCGCGTTGGGCTCGACGGCGATGAGGCGTTCTGCCCCCTCCGCTCGGGCGCACTGGAGCACGAAGAGCCCAATGGGCCCACAACCCTGGACGACCACGGTCTCGCTCGGGCGGGGAGGCGTGCGCCGCACCGCGTGCAGCGCGACGGTGGCCGGCTCGACCATTGCCGCTTGCACGTCCGACAGCCCGCGGTGGACCGTTACCAGCCGGCGGGCGTCGACGGCGACCCGGGGCGCGAAGCCTCCGTGCGGCGGGGCCAGCGCATCGCGCCCGACCATGCCGAGGAAGGCGGGCACGCAGTAGTCGGGCCGCCCCGCCACGCACTCCGTGCAGCCGCCGCAAGCCGGCGCGATGCCGGCGACGACGCGGTCGCCCTCGCGGAGCCCGGCCACGCCGGCGCCGACGGCCGCCACCGTGCCCACCCACTCGTGCCCGCAGATGGCCGGGTTGTACGGGCGGTCTGACTGGTAGCCGTGGACGTCCGTGCCGCAGATGCCGCACAGCGCGACCGCGGCCACGGCCGTGCCCGGTCGCGGTTCCGGCTCGGGCACGTCGACGAGCTCGAAGCGCTCACGCCCGGTGACAAGGCCGGCCTTCACGGTCGGGACTCGGAGGGACCGCCGAGCCGTCGCCGAACTGGATTCCGACCGGCGGTGAGCCGGCCGGCGGCGAGCAGGGCGACGGGGATGGTGGCCGCGGCGACGCCCAGTGCCAGGGCACTGCGCCCCTCCGGGCCTTCGAGCGCCTGCTCCGCGGCCAGCACGAGCGCGGCGACCAGCCCCCCGCCGGCCAGCGTCGCCGCCAGAAGTCCGAGCTGGTGGCGGATCGACGAACCCGTCTCCGGGATCACGCTGCGCAGCCTGGCCGCCCAGGCGCTCAGCTCGCAGGCACCGAGGTACAGCACGGCCAGCTCGACGGCCAGTCCCTTGTTCGACGCGGGGAACAACGCGAACGCGGCGAGAACGCCGAGCAGCGCGGCGGCCGGCGTGGACGCGCCCGGGCCTCGCGTCACCCACAGCAGCTGCAGACCGATGGCGAGCGTGCCGAGCAGGATGATGGCGCGGGTGCCGCCCGGCGTGGCGACGGCGGAGCGGGCCACCAACAGCACGCCGACCAGCAGCGAGGTCACCGCGACAACGGCCCGCAGCCGAGGAGACGCGGAGCGCGCGGTAGGCAGGCCGGCGAGGGTGGCGCCGTGGCCTCACCGGCGCACCGCCGTGACCGGTGACCGCAGCGGCGCGGAGACCCGGGCGAGCAGGGCGACGGCCTGCGCCAGCGGCGTGCCGGCCGACCACGTCGCCGTGACGATGCCGACCTTGGCGAGGAGGTCGGTGCGGCGGGCGAGCTCCACGGTCCACAGGCGGCGAGCCGCGTCGAGGGCTGTGTCCTCGGGCAGCAGATCGGACGTGTCGACGACCAGCGCCGCGACTCGTCGACCGCGCCGGCGCAGATCCACGAGCGCTTCGCCGACCTGTGGCGCGTGGAGCGGGGTGATGGCGACGATGGCGGCATCGGCCGGCAGCAGCCGCACGGGCAGCCAGGCGAGCGAGCGAGCGGCGGTCGACGCCGGTCGCGCGGCCAGCAGCTTGTCCAGCAGCGCGTACGCGGCACGGCGGCCGCTGCCCCGGCTGATCCAGCTCGTGTAGCCCCCGAAGGTCACGAGCCCGACTCGGTCGTGGCTCCCCAGGTGGGCCTGCGCGACGGCCCACGCCGCCTGGGCGGCGCGGGGCAGCCATGGCGCCCGCTCAGCGCCGTCGGCGGTCAGGTCGGCGGCCGTGTCGAGCAGCAGGACGACGTCACCGGACCGCTCCGGATGGCGGACGTTGACCAGCAGGCCCGGGCCGGGTGGTCCCCGCCGGGCGCTGGCCCGCCAGTTGACGTCGCTCACGCGGTCGCCGGGCATCAGCGGCCGGAGCTCGGCGAAGTCCAGGCCGCTGCCTCGCGCCCTGCTCGGGTGCCGGCCGGCCGCGCCCCGCGGAGGTGGGTCGAGCAGCGCGCTCAGGGCCGCGGGACGGGGCAGGACCCGTACTGTCGGGCCGAGGGGCACCATCCACGTCCAATGGACGAGGTCGAGCGGTCCGTACGCCCTGATCGTGGCGCCGCCCATCGTGACCCGACCCCAGCCGGTCGTCGGGAGGTCACCGAGGAGCCTGTGCCCTCCGCCCGGGACCACCGTCCAGGCCGGGGGACCGCCGTGACCGTCCCTCGTGGCGACTGGCCCGGCCATGCCGAGCGCGATGTCGACCCGCCCCGAGCGCGCCGGACCGGCCGGGACGTCGAGGTCGAGCTCGACGTGGAGCTCGTCGCCCTCGAGAGCTTGGGCCGGCGTCAACCGTGCGGCCCGCAGCGGGAGGGCCGGCGGGCGGGCCAGCCACACCGCGCCGGCAGCGATGGCCAGCAACGGCGCGCCGAAGGCGGCCAGAGCGGCCCGCCCGGTCAGCAGCGAGGCCACGAGGGCGCCCGCCCCCACCGCGAGGTACGCCGCCAGCCGGGGTGACGACGCCATGACAGGCACGAACGGCGCCACCTCGACCGCGGGGGCTGCGGGCGGAGCGGGGGCGGCGACCTCCACCGGCGCCCCGGCGCCCCGGCCGCTGTTCATCGCCACTTCATCGCCACGAGGGCGCCGGCACCGAGCCCACGACGCGCTCGACGATCGACTCGGGTGGGATGCCGCGGATCCAGACCTCGCTGCGCAGCACCAGCCGGTGGGCGAGCGCGGCGAGCGCCACGGCCTTCACGTCGTCGGGATCGACGAAGTCGCGCCCGGCGCTCAACGCCCGGGCCCGGGCCAGCTTGAGCAGTGCCAGCGAGCCGCGGGGGCTGGCCCCCACCTCCACCTCGGGATCGTTTCTCGTACCGGTGACCACGTCGACCACATAGCGGGCCACCACCGGGTCCACGTGCACCCGCTCGACGGCCTGCTGGAGCGCGAGGACACCCTCGGCGTCGCAGACCGGCGACAGCGCCACCTCGTCGGTACCCCGCTCGGCCCGGCGGACGAGAAGATCGGTCTCGTCGTCGGGCTGCGGATAGCCGACGCGGGTGCGCAGCAGGAAGCGGTCGAGCTGCGCCTCGGGCAGGGCGTAGGTGCCCTCGTGCTCGATCGGGTTCTGGGTGGCGACCACCATGAAGGGCCGCCGGAGCGGGTGGGTGGAACCGTCGACCGTCACCTGGCGCTCCTGCATGGCCTCCAGGAGCGCGGCCTGCGTCTTGGCGGGCGCCCGGTTGATCTCGTCGCCCAGCACGAGCTGGCCGAAGATGGGCCCTGGCCGGAACGTGAACCCTCCTGCCCCGTCGAAGACCGTGGCGCCCGTGAGGTCGGCCGGCAGCAGGTCGGGGGTGAACTGGATCCGGGAGAACGTCAGCCCGGTGACCTGCGCCAGCGAGCGGGCGGTGAGCGTCTTCGCCACGCCGGGCAGATCGTCCAGCAGGACGTGGCCGTCGGCGATGAGGCCGAGCACGACGAGCTCCAGCACCGCGCGCTTGCCGATGACGGCCCGCTCCAGCTCGTCGACGATGGCGCTGACGGCGCGGGAGGCGTCCGCCGCGGCCAGGAGCTCGGCGCTCGTCGTCACGGCCCGTACCGGTCCAGTGCGCTGACCTCGGGCGGCGACGCGACGGCGGCCACGAGCTCCTCGGGATCGACGATCCGCGCCGACCCGGTGAGGAATGCGTAGGGGCCGGAGCCCAACACCGCCACGACCGCGGCGGCGTCCTCGGGCCGGTCCAGATCGAGGCCGAGCGGCGCGAGGCGGGCCTGCGCACCGGCGCGGCCCGCCGTGCGCAGCCGCGACGCCAGCGGCAGGCGGCGGCCGTCGCCCGGTACCGACAAGAGCGCAAGGTCGCGTCCCAGCTCGGTCATGCCCTGGGGGCACCAGGCCGGGGCCTCGGTCAGGCGAGGTGGCGCGAACGGTGACCGGGTCGAGGCGGGCAGCGCCCTCACCACGAACAGGACCAGGTCGGCGACGAGCGCGGCCCCGGCGGCCAGCACTGAGGTCCGGATCACGGCCTCTCCGGAATCCGGCCACACCACGGCGCTGGCGGCGATGGCGACGAGCGCTACGGCGAGGACCCGGATCGTCAGCTTCACGCCGTCACCATCCGGTCGAGGTCGGCCCGGGCTTCGGCGAGGGCCCGCTCGGCCTCGGCCCGCTGTTCCTCGGTGATGTCATGGGTGGAGAAACGGGCCTCGGCGAACAGCGTCGTCAGACGCTCGACCGGCTCCGGGCGCACGCCCAGCGTCCCCAGCACGCGTGCCATGTGCTCGAACGGCGCCTCCGACCTGCGCCGCCCCGCGCCCACCCCCTCGAACCCCTCGAGCAGCCGCGCGTAACAGGCGATGACGGCCTGCCGCGGCTCGCGCTGGCGCGGCCAGGTCGGCCAGCGAGGCGTCGATGGCCCGGCGGGCCTGCTCCAGATCGTCCTCGGACTCGGGCGCGGGCTCCTCGAGCGCGGCGGCGCCGGCCCAGGAGCAGGATGGCGGCGATCACCCCGGCCGCCACGACCAGCCAGATCGGCCAGGACGTGGACTGGTCGCCGCCATCGGCGACCGGCGGCGCGATCTCGAACGTCGCAGGGTCCTCGGTCGTCGGACGGTCGAGATCGAGGCGGCTGAGGGCCGCGACCAGCACCAGGAAGCCCAGGATCGTCAGCCAGGCCGACCGCTTGGAGACCCGGCGGGCGGTCCCGGCGGCGCGAACCGCGGTGAAGCCGAGCATGCCGAGCAGGCAGACGGCGACGATGGGCACCACGACGAGCCAGGGCGAGAGCGTCACGCGGTCGATGGCGCCGTCGGCATCCTGCAGTGGCTCGCCCGCCGCCGCCACCGCGACCGCCGCGCACGCCGCGAGGCAGAGCCCGATCACGACCAGCCCGACCGCGCTGGAGCGGTCGCCCGGCCCGCGGCGCGGCTGGTGCCGGTTCACCGCCGGGACCCTACTCAGCGGCCGTGCCGGCCGGTTAGGTTCACCGGCTCGTGGAGCTCTTCGCCAACCTGTCCCAACCGTGCAACGACCCCGCGGCCTGGGCGCGCGAGCGCGAGAGCGAAGGGTGGGACGGTGTGGCCTGCGCCGACCACTACTTCTCGGTCGGCCGCGCCGTCCGCGGGTTCCCGCACGTGTGGACCAGCCTCGGTGCCATGGCGGCCGTCACCACGCGGGTACGGCTCCAACCGGCTTTCGGCAACAACCTCCTCCGCTCGCCGGTCGAGTTCGCCCAGGCCATGCTCATGTTGCAATCGCTGTCCGGGGGCCGGGCCGAAGCGGGGCTGGGCGCCGGGTGGGCCGAGGTGGAGGTGCGCTCGGCCGGGCTGGACTTCCCCGACGGCCCGACTCGGGCCCGGATGTTCCGCGAGGCGCTGCAGATCGTCCGGGACCTCCTGCGGAGCGGAACGTGCCAGTTCGAGGGCGACCACTACACCATCGACGTCCCGGTCCTCGGACCGCTCAGCGAGTCCCCGCCTCCCCTCGTGGCGTCGGTCGGTGGCCCGTGGACCATGCAGCACATCACGCCCCTGGTCGACCGAGTCGAGCTGGCCATCGGCCGCGCCACCAGGGGAGGAGTCAACGAGCTGCCGATCATGGCCACGGCCACCCTCGACGAGGTCAAGGAGATGGTGGGCACGGTGCGGGAGGCGTCGCCGGGGATCGCGGTCTCCCTGCTGGCCTTCGTCGCCGTCGGCCAGGGCCCCGACATCGACAAGATGGCCACCGCCCTCGGCGACGGGCTGTACGGCCAACTCGTCGGGGAGGCGGACGCAGTCGCCGACACGCTTCGGCGCATCGGCACCGAGGCCGAGGTCGACCGGCTGCAGGTCACGGCGTGGTCACCGCCCAGCTACGAGACGCTCGCCCCGGCCCTGTTCGCCTGACGGAGGAGACCGACGTGCGGCAGATGTTCGTGGACGGTGACTGGGTCGACGCGCTCGACGGCCGCACGTTCGAGACGTTCGACCCCGCCACCGGGGCCGTGCTGGACACCGTGCCAGCGGCGTCATCCGCCGATGTCGACCGTGCCGTCCGGGCCGCGCACCGCGCTCTCGCCGACGGGTCATGGGGCGCGGCGGTCGCCGAACGTGAACGCAGCCGGGTCCTCCTGACCATGGCCGAGCTGGTGCGGGGCCGGCGAGACGGGCTGGCCGAGCTGGAGGTGCGGGACTGCGGGAAGCCGCTGGCGGACGCGCGAGCCGACATCGACGAAGTCGCGTTCATGTTCGAGTACTACGGCGGTTGGGCGACCAAGATCACCGGCGACATCCCGCTGGTCGGCCCGGACGCGCTCAGCCTCGTCGTGCGCGAGCCCGTCGGTGTGTGTGGCCTGATCGTGCCGTGGAACTACCCGATGCTGATGGCCAGCCAGAAGGTGGCACCCGCGCTGGCCGCCGGGTGCACCGTCGTGCTCAAGCCGGCCGAGCAGACGCCGCTCTCCGCGCTCGAGCTGGCCCGCATCGTCCAGGAGGCGGGCCTGCCGCCGGGCGTCCTCAACGTCGTGACCGGCCTCGGCCCCGAGGCGGGCGGTCCACTCCTCACCCATCCTCTCGTCGACAGGATCAGCTTCACCGGCTCGAAGGAGATCGGGAAGCTCATCATGCGCACCTGCGCCGACCAGTTGAAGCGCGTCACGCTGGAGCTCGGCGGCAAGAGCCCGAACATCGTGTTCGCCGACGCCGATCTGGCCGCCGCCGTCCCCGGCGCGAGCAACGGTGTGTTCGGCAACCAGGGCGAGGTGTGCTCTGCCGGCAGCCGGGTCTTCGTCGAGGCCGCGGTGTACGACGACGTCCTCGAGGCGATGGCCGGCTTCGCCGCCGGGATCAAGCTCGGCAGCGGGCTGCACCCCGACACCACGATGGGCCCGCTGGTCTCGCAGGAGCAGCAGGAGCGAGTGGAGGGCTACGTCGATGTCGGCCGGGACGAGGCCACACTGGCCTTCGAGGGCACCCGGCCAACGGATCCGGCGCTGGCCGGCGGGTACTACGTGGCGCCCACGATCTTCGAGGCCCGGTCGAACGATCTGCGCATCGCCCGGGAGGAGATCTTCGGGCCCGTGATGACCGTGTTGCCGTTCCGCGACGTGTCCGAGGTCGTGGACCTGGCCAACGACACCGAGTACGGCCTGGCGGCGGCCGTCTGGACGCGGGACATCGGGCTCGCCCTCACGACCGCCAAGGCCGTGCGGGCCGGCGTCGTGTGGATCAACGACAGCCAACCGGCGCCGAGCGAATCGATGTGGGGCGGGTTCAAGCAGAGCGGCATCGGGCGCGAGCTCGGGCCGTACGCGCTGGACGCCTACCCTCGAGTCCAAGCAGATCTACATCAACCTCGCCTGAGCCTTGGAGCGCTGCGTGCCGTCACCACCATCGCCACTGCCATCGCCGCCGCCCGACCCCGACCGGCTCAGGCTCTATGCCTACACGCTCTTCACGAAGCTGGAGGGCGCGGTCACGAGCGGCATGGTCCACCTCGGCGACCGGCTCGGGCTCTACCGCACCCTGGCGGAGGCGGGCGGGCCGCTCAGCAGCGTCGAGCTGGCCGAGCGCACGGGCCTCGACGAGCGTTGGGTCCGGGAGTGGGCGTACAACCAGGCCGCGGCCAAGCTCATCGACGTCGAGGGCCCGGACGGGCACGAGCAATTCTCGCTGTCGCCGGAGGCGGTGGCCGTGCTGGCGGACGAGGACTCGCCGGCCTTCGGCATGGGCCAGTTCACGCGGCTCCCGGGGCTCATGGCGACGCTGGACAGCATGCCCGAGGCGTTCAGGACCGGTCTCGGCCATGACTATGACAGCCACGGTGAGGACGGCGCGGCGAGTGTCGAGCGGGCGTTCGAGCCGTGGTACCGCAACTACCTCATCCCGGTGGCCCTGCCCGCGCTGGAGGGAGTCGTGACGCGGTTGGAGGTCGGAGGGACAGCGGCGGACGTCGGGTGCGGAGCCGGGGTGGCGGTGTGCCTGATGGCCGAGGCCTTCCCGACCAGCGAGTTCCACGGCTACGACATCTCCCGCCTGGCGTTGGAACGGGCCGACCGCCGACGGGGGGAGTGCGGCCTGACCAACGCGCACTTCCACGCCGCCCGCGACGAGCCGTTGCCTGCGGACGGCTCGGTCGATCTCGTGACCACGTTCGACTGCGTCCACGACATGACCCATCCACAGCAGGTGATGGAAGCGATCAGAGCCGCGCTCCGCGACGACGGGGTGTGGCTGCTGGTCGACATGAAGGCCCGCGACTCCTTTGCCGAGAACGCGGCCAAGAACCCCATGGCCGCGCTGATGTACGGCGTGTCGGTCCTCTCCTGCCTGTCGTCGTCCCTGTCGGAGCCGGGCGGTGCGGGGCTCGGCACGCTGGGCCTCCCCGAGTCCAGGGCCCGCGCGATGGCCGAAGAGGCCGGCTTCACCCGCTTCCGTCGCCTCGACGTCGAGCATCCGATCAACGCCTTTTACGAGGTGCGGCCCTAGCTCACGGTGGGAGGTCGCGGGCGGTCCGGATGGCCCGTCGTGGCGCAGTGATCGTGGACAACGTATCGGCCCGCCAGTAAACTGACGCATCAGTCAGCCAGTGTCGGCGACCTCCGGCGCACTGGTTCCATACGGCAGTCCAGAGGACGAACGCCGGATGACGGGCGCGTGGCTACGCCGCTGCCGGCACCGAAGGAGTTGACCACGATGGCAGCGCTCGCTGACGCCGCGAGTACCCGGACGACGATCACCGACCTGATCGCCCGGGAGGAGGTGCGATTCCTCGAGCGCCAGCCCCGCTCGACGGAGATGGGGGAGCGGGCACGCGCCTGCCTGGCCGGGGGAGCGACGTCCAGTTGGATGATCGCCCGCCCCGGCACGGTCTGGATCAGCCACGGCCGCGGTTCCAAGGTCTACGACGTGGACGGCACCGAGTACGTCGACCTGCACGCCGGCTACGGCGCCATGCTCGTCGGCCATGCCCACCCGGCGGTGGTTGAGGCGGTCGAGCGGCGCGTCAGGCTGGGCACCCACTTCGCCCAGCCGACCGAGGACGCCATCGTCGTCGCCGAGGAACTGTCCCGCCGCTTCGGGCTGCCGAGCTGGCGATTCTGCAACTCGGGCACCGAGGCGACGATGGACGCCGTCCACCTCATGCGGGCCATCACCGGGCGTGACCTCATCATCAAGATCGAGGGGAGCTACCACGGTCACCACGACGCCGTCATGGTGTCGATGTACAGCGATGAGGACGAGCTCGGCCCGCGCGACCGCCCGTGGTCTGTGGCTGCGGGCAGAGGCATCCCGCAGGCGATGGTCGATCTCGTCGTGGTCGTCCCGTTCAACGACCTGGTCGTCCTGGAGCGGGCATTGGAGGACCATGCCGGGAAGATCGCCGGCATGATCATGGAGCCGCTCATGATGAACGCCGGCATCGTTCCGGCGCTCCCCGGCTACCTGGAGGGTGTGCGGGAGCTGACCCGCCGCCACGGCGTGCTGCTGGCCTACGACGAGGTCAAGACCGGTCTCACCGTGGGCCCCGGCGGGGCGACCGCCCTCCTGGGCCTGGAGCCCGACATTCTGTGCCTGGCCAAGGCGATGGGCGGCGGCGTGCCCTGCGGCGCCATCGGCGGCACGGCCGAGGTGATGGAGAACATCGCCAACGGCACGTACGAGCAGGTGGGGACGTTCAACGGCAACCCGCTCACGATGGCGGCCGCCCGCGCCGCGCTGACGGAGGTGCTGGTGCCCGAGGCCTACGAGCGCTTCGAGGTGCTCGGGCGGCGGATGCTGGACGGGGCGATGGCCGCGCTGGGTCGTATCGGGGCGCCGGTCTACGGGCACCGCTTCGGGGCCAAGGGCTGCCTCGTGTTCAACCCGCGGCCCGTCCGGGACTACCGCGAGTTCCTGGCCGTCGACGGCTATTTCTCGCACGCCCACTGGCTCATCCAGCACAACGGCGGCGTGTTCCTTCCGCCGTGGGGCAAGAGCGAGCAGTGGACGTTGTCCGCGCAGCACGGCATGGAGGACGCCGACCGCTTCGTCGCCAACGTCGAGCGCATGACGGAGGAGCTCAGCCAGCTCGACTGCTGGACCCCCGATCCCAGCCACCACGGGTTTTTCTAGGTCTTCGTCGCCGGGCCCCCGCCTGATCAGTGGGCCGCGCCATCGGGAACTCTGAGCTGATCGCGCCATTCGTGGCTCATCGGACTCAGAGCTCGGCCCGGTCAGGCGGGAGTCGGGATGCGGCGGCGGAGGCGCTTGAAGGCGCCGTCCTCGAGACCGAGCTCGAGCGCTGCGGCGGCCCGCATGTATCGCACGAGCTGCGCGCGCGAGAGCACGCCCTCGTGCACGGTGAACTGCACACCCAGCCCGTCCAGGAGGGCCGAGAGCCGCCAGGCCGCGCCGTCGGGATCAGGACAGCTGAACTCCCCGGCGGCCACGCCGGCCTGGATGATGTCGCGCAGGCGGTCATTCCAGGCGAGGTCGAGGTCCTGGCTGATCCGGCGCATGGTGGGGTTGCGCACCGCCTCGCTCCAGCCGTCGATCCACAGTGTCCACGACGGCTCTCCCGCCTCTGGCATGTCGAAGGCGAACATGGTGTCGAGCTTGGCCACCGCGGTCGGCGCCTGCTCGAGCTCCGACTCGAGGCGGGCGATGTCCTGCTCGGCGGCGTAGCGCAGAGCCTCCGCCAGGAGCAGCTCTTTGGAGTCGAAGTGGTAATGGATGAGCCCGGTCGAGACGCCCAGCCGGTTGGCCACGTCGGACACCCGCGTGGCGGCGAATCCACGGTCGATCACCACCTGGCAGGTCGTCTCCAGGATCTCGTTCCGCCGCTGCGCGACTGTCGCCCTCTTCACCGTTGCGCCACCCTACTCACGCAGGAGTCGCGCGCTAGGTTGCCCCGGTCCGGGCGCAGGTGCGCCGGTAGGGGGTTGGGGGCCATGTTCGATCTCTCGGGGAAGGTGGCGTTGGTCACCGGCGGTTCGATGGGGCTCGGCCTCACGTTCTCCGACACCCTGGCCGAGGCGGGCGCGGACATCGCGCTGACCGCCCGGACCGAGGACCTGCTGGAGCAGAACGCCGCCGGCCTGCGGGAGCGCCACGGCAGGCGGGTCAGCGTGCACCCGGCCGACGTGACGGACGCCGCCGCCGTCGTCGGGGTCATCGAGTCGGTGGTCGCCGAGCACGGCCGCATCGACGTGCTGGTCAACAACGCGGGCATCTCCGACCTGCGGGGCCTGCCGAGCGAGCATTCGGATCACGAGACGTTCCGGCGGGTCGTCGAGGTGGACCTGTTCGGGCTCTGGTACTTCACCCGCGACGCGGGGCGCCACATGCTGGAGCGCGGCTCGGGCTCGATCATCAACATCGCCTCGATCCTGGCCAGCGGCGGCAGCGAGTTCGTCAACCCGTGGTACTACGCGGCCAAGGGCGCGGTGGTGCAGCTCACCAAGCTGCTGGCCGTGGAATGGGCCGACCGCAACGTGCGGGTCAACGCCATCGCCCCGGGGTACTTCGTGACCGAGATGACGCGCCCGATCTTCGACATGCTGGGCATGGCACCCTGGATCGAGAGCCGCACGCCCATGCGCCGCCTCGGTGACCCCGAGCGGGATCTCCGGGGCCCCATCCTGTTCCTGGCCTCCGACGCTTCGAGCTACGTGACCGGCCACAACCTGTTCGTCGATGGAGGCTTCGAGGCCAGCCGGGGCGCATGGCAGATCCCCCCGTCGCACTTCTCCTGGAACAAGGACGCACCCCAGGTCGGCGAGACCTACCCCGGCCTGGTGCCGAACGAGTTCGACCAATGGAAGATGGGGATCCCCGGCATGCACTTCCCGATTCCGGACGCCCCCGCCGAGACTTGAGGAGCCGATGATGGACCTGGACGAGATCAAGGCCGAAGGCCAGCGCCTGAGCCCCTGGGCCCACATGGCCACCGTGGGCGCCGACGGCAAGCCCGACGTGGTGCCGGTGCACCCCGGGTGGGAGGCCCAAACGCTCTGGGTGTTCGCCTCCGAGGACTCGGTCAAGTGCCGTAACATCGCCCACCAGCCCGAGGTGGCGTTGCACTGGCAGGTCACCGAGGCCGGTGACGGCTTGGAGGTGTGGGGCACGGCCTCCGTGCACACCGACGTCGACACGAAGCGGCGGCTCTGGACCGGCGTCTTCGACTACAACCTCGACGACTTCGCCGCTGGCGGACCGGAAGCACCTGGCACCGCGTTCATCGCCGTCGCCCCGTCCCGCGCCGTCTACCTCAAGGCCTACGGCATGGGCGGGATCAACCGGTGGAAGGCCGGCTGACCCACCTCTCCCGGTCTATCGCCGGGAAGCGGGCCATTGTGACGGGCGCCGCCTCGGGGATGGGCCGAGCGACCGCTCACCTCTTCGCCGACGAGGGGGCTCGCGTCGCCGTCGTGGACCTCGGTGAGGACCGCGTCGGGGCCGTGGTCGAGGAGATCCGGACGGTGCACGGACCCGACGCCGCGCAGGGCTGGGCCGTCGACGTCAGCGACGCCGAGCAGGTCGCCCATCTCGTCGCCGAGGTGGCGGAGGCGTTCCGCGGTCTCGACATCCTCGTCAACAACGCCGGGATCTCATGTGCCGCGGGGGCCATGACGGACGATGCCCAGTTCGACGAGGTCTGGGCGGCGACGCTCGCCGTCAACCTGACCGCGCAGGCACGGATGGTCCGCGCCGTCCTGCCGTTCCTCGCCGCCGCGGAAGGCGGGCGCGTCGTCAACATCGCCTCCACCGAGGGGTTGATCGCCACGGCCGGGATTACGGCCTATACGGCCAGCAAGCATGGCGTCATCGGGCTGACGAAGAGCCTGGCCGTCGAATTGGGCCGGACCGGGGTGACGGTCAACTGCGTCTGCCCCGGACCCATCACCACAGCCATGACCGCGTCGATCCCCGACGAGGTCAAGGAGGTCTACGCCCGTCGCCGGGTGCCGCTCCGCCGCTACGGCGATCCGGAGGAGGTGGCCCACATGACGCTCAGCCTCGTGCTGCCGGCGGCCAGCTTCGTCACCGGCTCCATCGTCGTCGTGGACGGCGGCATGACGATCCGTCACTAGACGCGCCACAGGGGTCCCGACCTGACGGTCAGGACCCCTGCGCGCCCCGCTACCTGCTGCACATGTCCAGTGCCGTTGTACTCCGCCGGAGCGCCCTCGGACCGGGCACCTGGGACGCCGGATCTGCCGGTCAGAGCGCGCGGCCGGCGCGCGCTCTCCGTTCGTGGTGACACCACCACCGGGGGAGACGGCCAGTCAGTGGACGGCCGCGCGTACGAGCTGGTGGACGTGGTGTACGCCGGCCTCGTGGACGACCGAGAGCCGTCCGTGCGTGTCCACGCCGGCCGTGTAGCCCCGCTGCACCCGCTCGCAGATGTCGAGGTCCTGCGCAGCCACCTCCTGGCTGGCGGCCAGGTCGGCGGCCCTGCGGTCCTCGGGCACGTCAGACGTCCAGAAGCGGTAGGCCTGGACCCGGGTGCGGGTGGGGGAGAGCGGGGTGAGGTGCAGCGCGGACAGATAGCGGGGGAACGTGCTGACCAAGAGGTTGGGGAAGATCGTGAAGTAGATCCCGGCGATGAACACGTCTTCGATCTGGTTGGCGGCCACGTCAGCCCAGCCCGGTTCACCCGGCGATGACGCCGCCAGCGCGTGCTCGGTGGCGCTGCGGGGCCGGGTGGGCCGGTCCCAGGCCAGCGCGATGGGACCCACGGTCGTGATCGGGTACTCCCAGTCGGCGACGATGAGGTTCGGGTGCACGAACGGGGTGTGGAAGTTCTCCGAGTAGTTCTCGACCAGCACCTTCCAGTTGAACTCACGCTCGTGGCTCTCCCGTACCGCGAGCTCGTAGTCGTCGAGCGGGTAGGGGTCGATGGCGGCGGCCAGCGGGCCGAGGTCGAGCGGTGCCGCCTCGGGCTCGGGATGGACGAACACGAAGCGGGCCCATGTGGCCACGGAGATCGGGTACAGGCTGTGGTCGGCAGGACCGAAGCCCTCAGCGCCTTCCATTCCGCTTGCCCGGGCCAGGGACCCGTCGAGGCGGTACACCCACGCGTGGTAGGCGCACGACAGGGCGCGGGCCACGCCGCAACCCTCGGCCACGGGGCCACCCCGGTGCCGGCAGACGTTGACGAACCCCCGCAGTTCGCCTTCCTGGTCACGGGTCAAGAGGAGCGGCAGGCCGGTGGCGCTGTTCGTCGCCAGGTAGCTGCCGGGCTGGGCCACATCGTCCGTGACGCCGACGCAGCTCCACCCGTGACGGAAGACGGCGTCCAGCTCCCGCCGGTGGTGGGCGCCGTCGTGGTACCAGGCTGCCGGCAGGGTCGTCGCCGTGGTCAAGGACACCGGTACCGCGACCGCCCGGGGATCGATGACCGTCACGTCTCTCTCGCCTCCTCCTGGCCGAAACTGACTCGCCAGTCAGTCTAGACGACCCGCCGGAGTACGATCTGCTAGGAAAGCCCGCGGTGCAGGAGCGATCGGCCGGCGGGGGCACCGTCACGCTGGAGAACCTCGGGAAGCGCTTCGACGACGAGGTTGCGGTCGACGGCGTGGACCTGCAGATCGCCGCGGGGGAGTTCTTCGCCCTGCTCGGTCCCTCCGGCTGTGGCAAGACGACCACGCTGCGGATGATCGGCGGGTTCGAGCGCCCGACCAGCGGCCGGGTCCTGATCGACGGCGAGGACGTCTCCGCCATCCCGCCCGAGAAGCGCCCGGTCAACACCGTCTTCCAGAGCTACGCGCTGTTCCCTCACCTCTCGGTGGCGGACAACGTGGGATTCGGGCTGCGGTTCGCGAAGGTCTCGAAGGAGGAGGCCAAGCGGCAGGTGGGCGAAGCGCTGGAACTCGTCCGACTCACGCGCCTGGCCCGCCGTCGTCCCAGCCAGCTCTCGGGCGGTCAGCAGCAGCGGGTGGCCCTGGCCCGGGCACTTGTCCTGCGGCCCCGGGTGCTGCTCCTCGACGAGCCGCTCGGCGCGCTCGACGCCAAGTTGCGCAAAGACCTGCGCGCCGAGCTCACGTCGTTGCAGCGGACCGTCGGCATCACGTTCGTGTTCGTCACCCACGACCAGGAGGAGGCGCTCTCCATGAGCCACCGCCTGGCGGTCATGTACAACGGCCGCATCGTGCAGTGCGGGGAGCCGCGTGAGGTCTACGAGGCTCCGGCCACCGTGTTCGTGGCCGAGTTCCTCGGCGTGGCCAACCTTTTCGACGTCGAGTTCGACGGGAGTGGGATCTGCATGGTCTCCGGGCACGCGATCCGGGTCGACGCCGGCCAGCCCGCAGGCCTGGGTCGCATCGTCGTGCGTCCGGAGCGGGTGCGCCTCCTCGACGGTCCGATCGACGGCCAGGTCAACGCCGTCGAAGGGGTGGTGCGGGAGCAGGTGTACGTGGGCGCGCAGAGCCAGCTCGAGGTCGTGCTGGCCGACGGCGCACTCCTCCAGGTCGTGCTCCCCAACGACGGCCGCAGCGTGCCGGCGCCGGGGGAGCCCGTCACGGCGTCTCTCCCACCGGATGCCATCCAGGTCCTGACCGGCTGAGCGATGGCCGGCGCGAAGGACCGAAGGCTCACCTTCAACGACATCGCCCAGCTCTACGACGACATCCGTCCGAGCTACCCGGCGCCGATGTTCGACGAGCTTTTCCGGCCACTGCCGCCTCGCCCACAGGTCATCGAGGTCGGTCCCGGCACCGGCCAGGCCACGAGAGACCTGCTCGACCGTGGGGCCCATGTCCGCGCCATCGAGATCAGCCCGGCGATGGCCGGCATCCTGCGGGCGAACCTCCCGACGGAGGAGCTCGACATCAGCGTGGGCGACTTCGATGTGCTGGACATCCCGGCGGGCAGCGCGGACATGGTGTTCTCGGCCACCGCGTACCACTGGGTGTCGGCGAAGGCGCAGGTCGACCGACCAGCCACGCTCCTCAGGTCCGGCGGGACCATCGCGATCGCGGAGCTCATCCAGGTCGATGCCCCCGAGGATGAGGGATTCTTTGCCGCGGTCCAACCGTTCTATGAGCGGTACGGAGAGGGCCACACTGGGTCCCCTGCGCCGTCACGGGAGAACGTAGATACGTCCATGCGACGAGCCCTTGCTGCCGATCAGCGGTTCCGGGACGTCCAGCTTCGTCGCTACGACTGGGACCAGACCTACTCGGCGGCTGACTTCAGGACGTTGATGGTCACCTACTCGGGGACACAGATGATGGACGAGGTCGCACGCAACGGGCTGTTGGGCGACATCGAGGCGTTCGCCCACGACCAGTTCGGCGGGATCGTGACTCGACCACTCGTCGTGACCCTGACCACGGCAACCCTGCTCTGAGGTCTCGGAGCTGGCGCCATAATGGCGCTATGAACGCCAGTGTGGCGCTATCGTCCAGGCATGCCGAAGATCCAGGTCAAGGACGTCCCCGACGACGTGCACGCGACGCTCAGGAGTCGGGCCGCAGCCGCGGGCCAGTCGCTGCAGGAGTACTTGCTCGCTCACCTCATCGATGAGGCGCACACGCCAACGCTCGAGGAGGTCCTGGCGCGCGCCGGCGGCCGAGCAGGTGGCCAGGCGTCTCTGCGAACGGCCGCGAAGGTGGTTCGCTCCGATCGCGATTCGCGGTGATCGTCGTGGACGCGAGCATCGTCGTCACAGCTCTGGGAGATGACGGCGACGACGGCGACCGCGCGCGTGATCGCTTGCAAGGAGAGCGGCTGATCGCGCCACATCTGATCGATGTCGAAGTGACCTCGGCGTGGCGGCGATTGGTTGCGGCCGGTGATCTCGACGATCGGCGAGCACAGCTCGCACTCGACGACCTTCGGTCGCTCCGCCTGGATCGTGTTTCGCACGCCGGTCTGGTCGCGCGCTGCTGGGAGCTTCGCGAGAACCTCACTGTGTACGACGGCGTCTACGTCGCGTTGGCGGAGGCGATGGCGGTCCTGTTGCTCACGGCAGATACCCGCCTGGCGGGCGCCTCCGGCCCCAGGTGTGAGATCGAGGTGCTCGCGTAGACGGGACCACCATCGAAGACGCGCCAGGTGCCGTGGCAGCATGACCGAGGTGCCCTCCCGGTCGTCCCCGCTCGCCGTCATCGATCTCGACGGTGTGATCGCCGACGTCCGTCATCGGCTGCACCACCTGAAGGCCAAGCCGAAGGACTGGGACGCCTTTTTCGCCGCCGCTCGCGACGACGAGGCGCACCCGGAGGGCCTGGCGATCGTCGAGAGGCTGACGAAGGACCACGAGATCCTGTTCCTGACCGGCCGGCCCGAGCACCTGCGCGACGACACGGTCGCCTGGCTGGATCGGCACGACCTCGGAGGGCATCGGCTGGTGATGCGGCCGCGTGGGGATCGGCGTCCGGCCGCGGTCATGAAGCTCGAGCTGCTGGAGGACTTCGCCCGCCAGCAGCCGATCGGGATCGTCGTCGACGACGATCCAGCCGTGCTGGACGCCGTACGCCGGGCCGGACATCCCGTGTTCGTGGCCGACTGGGAAGCCCGGACGGCCGAGAGCACCCGGGCCCTCCGCCAGGCTCAGGAAGCCGAGGGCCGCACCTGACCGGCGGGACCGGCCCCTGTGGCGCGGCGATCCCGAGCTGCCGGACACAACGGCGGCCGTCGCCGTGCTCGAGGGCTGGCGGAGAGAGCGTCGCCAGTTGACCGCGGAGCACCTCGAGTGCGTGACGACGGGCAGTGATCCCGGGAGCGGTCTCGGCGAGCTGGCGGGCTCACCGCAACCGATCCGCTCGACGAGGCCCTCTGGGTCAACTACGTCCGCGCGCTCCGCCGGACGGGCCGCCAGACGGAGGCGCTACGGGCGGTCGCCTCGGCGCGCGAGGCACTGGCCGGTGTCGGCCTCGAGCCGGGCGCGGCGCTGCGCGGAGTGAGGCCGAGGTCTTCGACGGCGACCCGATGCCGTCGCCGCCGAGCACTCGCTCGACGGGCAATGCCCGCTCGACCGACGGGTCACCGGTCGCGGTCGAGTACGCGGAAGGCCAGCACGGGCACACCGCGTTCGTGCGCCTCTCCAGCGGCGGCCCCGATCTCCTGGTGCTCAACCCGGCCATGATCACCATCGACGGCCTGCTGGATGACCCGCACCCGCGGAGCGCGCTGGCCCGCCTCGGCGAGCAACGCCGCGTCACCTGCTTCGACCGGCGGGGGATCGGCCTGTCGGATCCGTTGAGTGCGGAGCGGGCCCCGCTCGACGATTGGGTCGCCGACGTCCTGCTCGTGCTCGACGCCGGCGGCACGAGCGAGGCGGACCTCTTCGCAAACTTCGACACCGGACTGATCGCACTGGAGTTCGCGGCCCGCTATCGGGACAGGGTCCGGTCGGTCGTCCTGGCCCAGTGCTTCGCCACGTACCTCCGCAGCGACGACTATCCGTTCGGCCTCGACCCGATCACGGCCGACTCACTCATCCGGGATGCCACCAACCCGGTCACCCCCGCCGAGCGGTTGGACACGGTTGTCCATGCCGCACCGAGCGCCGCTCACGATGCCGCGTTCCGGCAGTGGTGGAACCGCATCGGCCAGCGGGCGGCTGGTCCTCGCACGGCGGCGACCATACGGGCGATCGCCACCCGGACCGACCTCCGCCGCCGGCTCCCGGCCGTCGCCGCACCCACGCTTGTGCTCCATCGGCGCAACTGCACCAACGTGGACCTCGGCCATTCGCGCTACCTCGCCGACCACCTCCCGGATGCTCGGCTCGAGCTCGTAGCCGGTACCGACTCACTCTGGTTCACGGACTCGGACGAGCTTCTCGACCGGGCTCTGAGCTTCCTCGCCGGGGGCGGGTGACTCCGGCTCGTCTCGGCCCCGGTGTCGCCACGCGCAACCGTCGACGTCGCCGGCCACCCCTCCCCTCAAGACCGCCGCTGTCGTCCGAATCGGCGATCCGCGCCGAACGGGATGACATCGGCGTCCAGCTGAAGGGTTAGAGGCTGAAGCCGGCCAGGTCGCCCACGGCGTCGCCCTCGCCGCCGCGGCGCTTGCGGGCCCGGCTGAGCACCAGGAAGCCGAGGCCGATGACCCCCATGGTGATGATCAGCATCACGGTGGCCACGGCGTTCAGGGCGGGCGTGGCCCCACCGTGTGCCGAGCTGTAGATGCGGATCGGGACCGTCTCCGTGCCCGCGCCCGAGGAGAGGAACGACGCGATCACGAAGTCGTCGAGCGACGTGGCGAACACGATGACGACGCTGGCGAAGATGGCCGGCCACAGCAGCGGCAGGATGACGAGCCGCAGCGCCTGGTGGGCCTTGGCTCCGAGGTCGCGAGCGGCCTCCTCGTACACGGGGCCGATGGCCACCAGGCGGCCGCGCACGATCACCACCACGAACGAGAGCGTGAACGTCACGTGGCCCAGGATCTGCGCGCCCCGGCCGAGGGGCACGCCGGTGTAGAGCTCCTTGAACACGATGAACAGCGCGGCACCCATCACGATCTCGGGGGTGACGAGAGGGATGAGCGAGATCAGGTTCGCCCCGTGGGAGAGGCGGGAGCGCCAGCGGGCGAGGCCGATGGCGAGGAGCACGCCGAGCGGCACCACGATGACGATGGTGACGAGCCCCAGCAGGAGGCTGTTGCGCACGGCCAGCTGGAGGCTGTCGTCCTTGGCCACCGAGCCGGCGTCTGTCCACCACCAGCGCACGGAGAAGCCCTGCCACGTCGAACGGCTACGGCCGCTGTTGAAAGAGAAGGCGATGGCGATGAGCACCGGCACGATCGACCAGACCACGTACAGCCAGGTGATGAGAGGCAGGACCCGCGGCTTGGTCCAGGGATCGGCGCGGCTCACTCCGCTGACCTCTGGGCGCGGGTGGTGATGACGAGGTAGTAGCTCATCAGCACGAGTAGCAGGGCGGAGAGGATGAGCACCAGCACGGCGCCGTTCTGCGGCTGGCGGCTGCGCGTGATGTACAGCTCGATCTGGTTGCCGATCATCTCCGTGCCCGGCGATCCGGAGAGGATGGTGTTCGTGTAGTAGTCGCCGAACATCGGCAGCGCGGTGATGACCGACGCGGCGAGGATCCCGGGCACGGACAGCGGCAGCGTCACGTTCAGGAACGTGGCTTTGGCACTGGCGCCGAGGTCACGAGCGGCCTCGAGGTAGCGGCCGTCGATACGGTCGAGCGCGGCGTACAGCGGGAGGATGAAGAATGGGATGTACCCGTAGACGAGGCCCATGATCACCGTGATGGGCTGGCCGAACCACACCTCGCCGCCATTACCCAGCCCGAGCGCCTCGAAGAGCCGAGGTGCGTGCAGCGCGTTGAGCGCGTCCGCGGCCCAGCCCCCTTCGGGGTTGAGGAGGTTGACCCAGGCCAGCATCCGCATCAGGTAGCTCATCCAGAACGGCAGCACGACGCAGGCGAGCAGGATCCCCTTGGTGCGCCCGGCGTAGCGGGCCAGGTAGTAGGCGACCGGGTACCCGATGGCGAAGCACAGGACGAGCGAGATCCCGACGTAGGAGAAGGTCCGCACGAAGACGTTGCGCAACGACCCGTTGACGACCTCGCTGAACACGTCGTTGAAGGCGGTGAAGTTCCACGTCAACGGGTTCCAGCGGGGGAGCGCGGAGCCGAAGATGGGGTCGACACCGCCGAAGGCGATGGCAGCGATGGCGTAGAAGGGGATGAGGAACAGCGCGATGAGCCAGCCCGTGCCGGGCAGCGTGAACGAGGCCCAGAGGCCCTGCGGGTCTGCTCTGCTTCCCTCGCCCCGAGCCATCGCCGTCCGGCTCAGCCCGACCGGATACGGCTGTAGGCATCCGTCCAGAGGTTCTCGACATCGAGCGCGAGTGCGTCCAGGCGGAACCCGTTGGCGACGTCCTCGTCGCTGACCAATGTGCTCTGCAGGTGCGGCGGCACTAGTTCGGCGGCGATGAGATCGTCCAGGGTCGGGCTGGTCAGCGCGGGCTGGTACCCCACGAACTCGAAGTTGAACTGCGCGTTGGCGGGATCGAGCAGGTAGTTGATGAGCGCGTGAGCCAACACCGGCCGCTCGGACCGGGCCGGGATGACGAAGAAGTCGTTGGCGACGGTGGTCCTCGACGGCTTCCAGTAGCCCAGCACCTCGGCGTCGGTGCCTTCGGGCAGGTAGTACTGCGCCGCGATCATGTCACCCGACCATGCTTGGTGGATGTGCGACGAACCCTCCGGGATCTGTTGCCAGGCGAGGATGTCGAAACGGGCATCCGTGGCCGCCACCAGTGCCTTGATGTCGGCCTCGGCGGCGTCGAGGATCGCGGGGTCCCCGGTGTTGGTGTCCGTGACGCCCCGGTAATACATGCCGAGCGTGAGCGCCTCGCGTGAGTCATCCAGGACACCGGCGAAGCCCTTGTTGGCGGGATCCCACAGCAACTTCCACGCGTCGTCGCTGGCGAAGGCCGCGTCGTCGATTTTGTCCCGCCGGTAGGCGATGCCGGTCGTGTACACGACGTACGGCGCGGTGTACTTCGACCCGACGTCGTAGTACGGGCTCTGCAGCGTGGCCAGCACGTTGCTGAAGTTCGGCAGGTACTCCTGATTGAGGGGCTGGATCAGCTCGCCGACGACGAACTTCGGGAGCTGCAGCGTCGTCGCGCCCATGACGAGGTCGAAGGTGAGCGAGTCGTTGCGGAGGTTGGAGAGGAGCTTGTCCTCGGTGTCGTAGACCGTGATCTCGAGGGTCGTGCCCATCTCCGCCTCGAAGGCTGCCTGGGTCTCCGGGTTGATGTAGTCGGCGTAGTTCAGGACCCGGAGCGTGCCGCTCTCGGGTTCCTGCCCGCTGGCCACCGCCTCGATCCCGTTGTCGGGCAGGGTGACGGGGTTGTCGAGGCGGGCGAGGGGGATGGTGTCCCCGCTGCCTCCGCCCCCACCGCCGCTGTCGCCACTGCTCCCGCAGGCCGACAGGATGGAGCCGCTCAGCCCGGCCAGCACCGCCAGGCGGGCCGACCGCTCCACGAACTGACGGCGGGATATTCCGTTGGCCACGTCGTTCCTCCCCTTCACGCAACGGACCGAATGGTCCAGTCTGGCCGAGGGCCCATGACGAGCGGACGCACCCGGCCGTAGCTATACTGACTGACGAGTCAGTAAGCGTCAACGATAGCGGAGCGCACTGCGGTCCCGGTGACGCGAGCGATCGGGCCACGAGACAGGGGAGGCCGGGATGGCGCAACGCTGGGATGCGGTGGTGGTCGGTGGCGGTCACAACGGATTGGTCGCGGCGGCACTGCTGGGCAAGGAGGGCCGGCGGGTCGCGGTGCTCGAGGCGCGTCCCGTGGTCGGAGGGGCCGCGGTGACCGAGCAGCCCTGGGGTCCGGAGTTCAAGGTGACGGCCCTGAGCTATGTGATGAGCCTCATGCCCGACGCCATCGTGCACGGGCTGGACCTGGCCCGCCACGGCTACCACGTGTACCCGATGGGTCCCTCCTACCTGGGCCTGCCCGACGGCCGGGGCCTGGTGATGGGGGAGGAGACCCCCGACCGTTACAGCACCGTGGCCGCGTTCTCGAAGCGGGACGCCGTCGCGCTGGAGCGTTGGGACGCCTGGATGGACGGCATCGCCGCCGTCCTCGGGCCGCTGCTGACGCAGGTGCCGCCCAAGCTGGGGTCGAAGCGGCCCGCCGACCTGCTCGACCAGCTCAAGGTGGCCTGGCGACTGCGGGGTCTGGACGTGACGAAGGCCGCCGACGTCACCCGCCTCTTCACGATGAGCGTGGGCGACCTGCTCCGCGAGTGGTTCGAGTCCGATGCGGTCCAGGCGATGATGGCCGTCAATGGTGTGATCGGGACCTGGGCCGGGCCCGAGGAACCGGGCACCGCGTACGTGATGCTGCACCACTCGATCGGCGACGTGGGTGCCGGGTCCTCACTGGGGCAGTGGGGCTACCCCCGCGGCGGCATGGGTGCGGTGGCCGACGCCATCCGCCGGTCGGCGGAGTCCTTCGGTGTGACGGTCCGCACCGACGCGCCAGTCGAGCGGGTCCTCACCCGGGGAGGCCGGGTCACGGGTGTCGCCCTCGTGGACGGCGAGGAGCTGAGCACAGACACGGTGATCACCGCCGTGCACCCGCAGATCGGCTTCCTCCGCCATCTCGACGCCGCGGAGCTCCCTGACGACTTCGTCACCGCCATCCGCCGCTGGCGGAGCCGCAGCGGCACGGTCAAGGTCAACCTCGCGCTGTCCGAGCTGCCCGACTTCACCTCCCATGCTGGCACCCATCTGCAGCCCCACCACACGGGCGCCATCGAGCTCGCCCACTCGCTGGAGTACCTCGAGCAGGCGTTCCAGGAGGCCCGCAGCGGCCAACCGGCCACGCGGCCCTTCAGCGACGGCTGCATCCCATCGACGCTCGACCCGACGCTGTGCCCTGAGGGCACGCACGTGATGAGCCTCTTCACGCAGTGGGTGCCGTCGTCATGGAGCGACGAGCCCCACCAGGAGGAGCTCGACGCCTACGCCGACCGTGTCGTGGCCGGCTATGCGGAACTGGCTCCGAACCTGGCCCGGTCCGTGATCCACCGCCAGGTCATCGGGCCGTACGACATGGAGCACACCTACGGCCTGATCGGTGGGAACATCTTCCACGGTGAGCTCTCGGTCGACCAGCTCTTCCACAACCGGCCGGCGGCCGGGTTCGCCGACTTCCGCTCGCCTATTCTTGGGCTCTACCAGGCGCACTCCGCCACCCACGGAGGCGGCGGTGTGTGCGGCATCCCGGGTTGGCAGGCGGCACGGGCCGTGCTGGCCGACCAGCGCCGGGAGCACCGCCCCTGGCGGCGGAGAGAGGCCCGTGGCGGCGCCGCGTGGCGAACCGCCCGGCCCGGGGCTGAGACGACGACGAGGAGGAGACGCTGAAGATGGCTCGCACCCCCGCACCCCTGCCGACCGAGGCGCTGGAGGCCTGCCTCCGCCCGTTCGGTCACTCACGGATGCTGCCGCGTGGCGCGTACACCGATCCCGACGTCCTGGCCTGGGAAGAGACCAACTTCTTCGACGGGAGCTGGATCTGTGCCGGCCGGCTCGCCGATGTCGCCGAGCCGCGGTCGCAGAAAGCCGTGCGCATCGGCACGACCGGCGCGCTGCTGACCCGGGACGGCGACGGGACGCTGCACGTGTTCGCCAACATCTGCCGTCATCGCGGTCACGAGCTCCTGGCCTGTGGCGCGTCGACGGTCCGGGGCGTGGTGCAGTGCCCGTACCACGCTTGGAGCTACGAGCTCGACGGCGCGCTGCGCCTGGCGCCGCACTTCGGCGAGGTCCCCAACTTCGAGTCCGCCGCCTTTGGGCTGCAGGAGTTGGCTCATGCCGAGTGGGGCGGGTGGGTCTTCGTCAACGTCGACGGGCGGGCAGGTCCGTTCGAGGACCACTTGGGCGCGTTCGGTGTGCTGACCGAAGGCTGGGAGTGCGAGCGGCTCGTCGTGGCGGCCAGTCACGACTACGACCTCCAGGCCAACTGGAAGATCGCCATCGAGAACTACCACGAGTGCTACCACTGCCCGCTCATCCACCCGCAGCTGTGCGAGGTCTCGCCCAGCGATTCCGGTGACAACTTCCAGGACGAAGCGGGCGCGTGGGTCGGCGGCGACATGGACCTCGCCGACGGCGCGGAGACCATGAGCCTCGATGGCCGGTCGGGTGGTGTGATGCTGCGCGGCCTCGACGACGTCGAGCGCCGTCAGGTGCTGTACCTGAACCTGTTCCCTAACCTGCTGGTCAGCCTCCATCCCGACTACGTGATGACGCACCGAATCGAGCCGGTCACCCCGGGGACCAGCCGGGTGGAGTGCCAATGGCTGTTCCCGCCCGAGGCGGTGGAGCAGCCCGGCTTCGACCCCAGCTACGCCGTGGACTTCTGGGACATCACCAACCGGCAGGACTGGGCCGCGGTGGAGTCCGTGCAGCGCGGCGTGGCCTCGCCCCGGTTCATCCCCGGCATCCTGAGCGGGTCGGAGGATGCCGTGTACCACTTCGTGACGATGGTGGCCTCGGGCTACACGGGCCGCGAGCCGGCGCGTGCGCCGGTGGAGGGCGGGCTGGCGCCGTCGAAGAGGTCGGTGAAGCCGGCGGGCTCGTAGGGCCCGATCACGAGCTGCTCCAGCACACCGGTGCCGGTCCGATCGCCGAAGGTCGCGCGGCACACGGCCTGCACGTGGAGGTGGTGGAGGGCCAGCGGATCGGGCACCGGCAGCTCCCAGCGCTCGCCCGCCACGGCCGACTCCCCCTTCCAGACCCCGTGCCCCCACTCCGGGTGCAGGTAGCCGAGGCCGAGCATCTGGAACTCCCACAGCGGCTCCAGGCGGAGCGTCTGCGGGTCGCCGCCTTTGCCGACCAGATCGATCTCGGCGTAGGCCGCCCGGCGGGTCCCTGGGCGCCACTCGACCCGGTGGGCGACGGCCTCGACCGCCTTCGGCGCGGCGGCGCCGACCGGGACGATGAAGCCGCTGCGGTGCCACGGCGTCCCGTCGGCCTCCTCGTTGGAGCCGAAGTGCACGCAGATGTCGTCGAAGTTGGTCGGCGCCCACAGCCAGAAGAACTGGGGGGCGGGCCCGGGGACGCCACCACTGCGTTCGCCGACGGGGCGGACGCCCCAGGAGCGGTCGCGGCAGCCCCGCACCTGCCCGGGATGCAGCTCGATGCGGCGGCCGTCGACCTCCACCCAGCCTGACCACTCACCCCACTGCGTGAGCCGGGTGTAGTCGAACACGACACGTGTCCCGTGCCGCCGGGTGAACCGCGGCTCCTCGACCGCGGCCGTGCGCGCGGTGAAGAGGAGGTCCGCGGCGAGGCCCTCATCGCGGGCGTCGACGACGACCCGCAGGGACCGGAGCGGTACGACCACCTCCACCGTCACCGGCCCGACCGTCGTCGAACGGTCGATGGGGCAGCGGCCTGAGCTGTGCACGCTTACCTGCCGGCCGTCGCTCACCACGCTGAACGCGGCGTCGATGACCTCCCGGTTTGGGTACAGGCCGAGGGCCACGGCGAAGAACAGGGATCCGTCGGGCGTGCCGCCGTTGAAGAAGTAGCGGTCGTAGTGGTTGGGGTCGGACGTGGCGGGATGGGCCAGCGGCTCGGGGGTCTGGTGGACCGGGAAGTCGTCGGCGGGACTGAGCACCGCCGGAGCGTAGGTGGATACCCTCGACGCCGATGCCCGGCGCGGACGAGAGCTCGACCCCAGCTCCACGGGCACCGACGCGCTGGTCTCTGTCGCCGTCCGCCTACCGGCGGCTGACGCTGCTGGCCGCTCTGGCCCTCGCCGTCATCATCGTGACGGGTGCCCTGGTGCGCCTCACCGGCTCCGGCCTCGGCTGCCCGGATTGGCCGCAATGCAACGAGACGCGCTTCGTCGACGTCTCCAGCACGCACGGCGCCATCGAGCAGGTCAACCGGCTGTTCACGGGCCTGGTCGCCGTTGCCGTCGTGCTCGCCGTCCTGGGCTCCCTGGTGCGCCGGCCCCGGCGCCGGGACCTGCTGTGGCTGTCGATCGGGCTGGTGGCGGGGGTGATCGGCCAGATCGTCCTCGGCGGCATCACCGTGCTGACGGACCTGCACCCGGCGTCGGTGCAGGCGCACTTCGTGCTGTCGATCGTGATCCTCACCGACGCGCTGGTGCTCCACCAGCGGGCTTCCGAGGAGCCGGGTCCGTACCGGCCCGCGGCCGGCCGGCCGCTGCGCGGCGAGGTGCTGGCCGCGTCGGCCCTCGTCGGCCTGGCGATCGTGACCGGCACCGTCGTGACGGGGACCGGACCACACGGGGGGGACGAGGAGGCGAGACGGTTCGGGTTCGCGATCACCGACGTCGCCCGCATCCACAGCGTGACGGTGCTGGTGGCGACCGGCGCGCTCCTATGGGTCGCCTGGCGGGCCCGTCGGGGGCCGGCCTGGACGGTCGTCGGCGAGCCGCTCGGCGCGCTGCTCGTCGCCGTCGTCGTCCAGGGAACGATCGGCTACGTGCAGTACGTCAACGGCATCCCCGTGCTGCTCGTCGCCCTGCACGTCACGGGCTCGGTGGTCGTTTGGTGGCTGGCCTGCCGCCTCACCTTCGCCACCCGCGTACCGGTGCCGCGGTCTTCGACCGCGCCAACCCCGGCTGACCGCGTGCTCAATCGTTGAGGACGGAATCCGGCGCCACGTTCGTCGTCGACGTCGGCACCTCATCCGGGCCGGCCATCCAGAACGGCACCGTCTTGCCCTGCTTGGCCTCGACCATCTCGCCGATCACGCGATGGAAGCGGTGGGGCTGGCGCAGGTCCTTGATTTCCTTGAAGCCCGAGTCCTCGTTGGCTGACTCGATTCGCACCGTGGCGTACCCCAGCATCCGTCCGATCAGCGTCTGCGTCATCGAGATGTCGGTGACCTTGGCCCACGGGATCCACGCCATCTGCCGGCGGAGGATCCCCCATGAGCGGATGACCCGGAAGTTGGTGAGGACGTAGCGCGTGTACCAGAACTGCATGCGCTTCACGATGAGGTAGATGAGCAGCACGTCGAGGAGGACGAACCCGATGGCGGCGACCGTGGTGTCGCCCCCGCCTCCGACCCACGCCACCAACAGGAGCAGGAGCAGCCCGATACCGGCGAGCTCCTTGGCCGCCTCGACCACGAAGGCGTTGGTCGAGGGCTGGTCCATCAAGACGATCGTCTCGTCGGTGGTGAGGTACGAGCGGACGATCTGATCGGGCGTCGGCAGCAGCATCGAGAGCAGGTCGTACTTCGCCCGCTCCGGCGGCGGCGGTGGCGGCGTGTAGGGCGCGGCCATGGCGGCGCCGTCCCTACTTGCTCTCGTCCGACCAGGATGAGACGAAGTCGGCGAACTTGCTGAAGAGATCGGAGAAGAAGCTGCCCACGTCGCTGAAGAACTCGCCGATGGCGTCGCCGGCGCCCGCAGGATCGTTCCAGATGAACAGGATCACGAACGCGATCACCAAGTAGAGCAGGATCCGCTTCAGGGTGAACATGATCTGGAGACCTCCCGCGTGGCACGGGGCCGTTCGTCTCCGCTTGCGGCAAATCCTACTGATGGGATTCGCTCCGCCGCAACGACCCCCGCCAAGGCCCTCGCGGTGGCGACCAGCTCCCGCACCGTGTCGTTGATGATGTCGGCCACCGGCCGCACGTCGTCGATGCGCCCCATGACCTGCCCGCCGAGCGCGATCGAGGCCTCCATGTCACCGCCGAAGTACAGATCCATCACCGAGCCGAACACCTCGAAGCCGACATGCTCCTCCCGCTCCAGCTCGGTCGTGCGGACCGTGCGGAGGGCGCGCAGGCCGGGACGGGAGAAGCGGTTGAGGAACACGGTGTCGGTCTCCGACGCGGCGACGATCGCCTGCTTCCAGTTGTCGTGGACCGGCGATTCGGCCGCGGAGACCATGCGGGTGCCCATCTGGACTCCCTCGGCCCCGAGCGCCATGGCGGCGGCCATCGTCCGCCCGTCGCAGATGCCGCCGGCCGCGATGACGGGCACGTCGAGGTGGGACGTGACGAGCGGCAGCAGCACCATGGACGCCACGTCGCGAGGGTTCTTGAACCCGCCCCCCTCACCTCCCTCCACGACGAGACCGTCGACCCCGGCGTCCACCGCTTTGCGCGCCGCGGCCAGCGTCGGGACCACGTGAAAGACGGTGAGGCCAGCGTCCTTGAGCTGGCGCGTATATCGGTTGGGGTCACCGGCGGAGGTCGTGACGAAGCGCACGCCCTGCTCGACCACGAACTCGACGATCGACGGATCGCGCACGAAGAGCTGCGCGATGTTGACGCCGAAGGGCCGGTCGGTGAGATCGCGCATCTTGCGGATCTCCTCCCGCACGGCGTCGAGCTCGCCGGAGGACGTCTCGATGATCCCCAGGCCGCCGGCGTTGGAGACCGCCGACGCCAGTTGGGCGCGCGCGATCCATCCCATCGGAGCCTGGACGATCGGGTACCGGATGCCGAGCAGCTCGCTGACGCGTGTGCGGATCGGCGGCGGCGTGTCCGCCGGCGCGGCCTCGCTCACAGGTGTTCGGCGGCCGCAGCCTCGACGGCGGCGACGATGGGGTCCCAGCTGGCGCCGGGCTCGCGGGTCACGGTGACGAAGTCGTTGACGCCGAACACGTTCGCCACGCCGGGTGCCGCGAACACCGCCCGAGCGAAGGGTGTGTCCGCCTCGTCCGCGTTGGCCACGTTGATCATCGTCCCGAGCGTGACGTCGAGAGTGAACTTCAGCGCGTCCGGGTTCGGCGTCGGGCTCTGGTGCGCGGTGGCCACGGCCGGACGCTACTGGTTGGCGGGCGCGGACGCTCCCGGGCCGAGCACCGGGTCGTACAGGTGGTGGCAATCATTGGCGACCACGACATGGTGCGCGACGTCGCCCCCGTCCACGGTGATGCGGACCACGGTGATGCTCGTGTTCTCCACCGTGAGCCACAGGCTGTGGTGCACGCCGAACACCTCGGCCAGGTATGCGTTGATGACCCCGCCATGGACGACGACGGCGGTGGTGCCGCCGGGGTGCCGCTCCGCCACGCGGTCCACGGCCTGGACCACCCGGGCCCGGAGCGCGTCGTCACCTTCGCCGCCGGGGATGCCGTCCCAGCGCCGCGTCCGCGACCAGGCCACCCACTCGGGGTCGCGTTCGGCCGCCCGGCGCCGGAACTCGCCCTGTCCCCAGTCGCCGAGGAGGACCTCTTGGAGATCCGGATCGGTCTGCAGCTCCAGCCCGCGTGGCTCCGCCGAGCGCGGCCGCGGTTTCGACAGCGCGGCGCAGGTGCGAGGCGTACACGGCGTCGAGCTTCTTCGGGGCGAGGCGGGCGGCGAGCGCCTCGACCTGGCGACGGCCTTCGGGGTGCAGGCCCGGGTCGGCGGCCTCCGCGGTCCCCGGCACGACATCCGCGGAGCGGCCGTGACGGATGAGGAGCAACTCGCACGACTGCCCGCCGGGCTCGAGGAGTGTGGGCTGCGGCACCGCCGCCCTGATTTTCATCGGCCCGGTGTCCATGCCCGCACCTTATGGTGATGAACAGCATGGCTCACCGGCCGGCCGCCGAGTGGCTAGGGTGCGCCCGACTTCCGCATGGGGCGGGAGGGGGGAAGCCCAGGGGGAACCGCGGAGTTGGAGGCGCTGGTGCAGAGCAGAGCCGCCCGGCTGCTGTTGCTGACCTTCGGTCTGCTCGTCCTCTGGACGTTCGCTGCCCCCCAGGCGTCGGCCCAGGCGACGGAGGTCGTCCGGGGGCGGGTGTTCAATGAGCAGGAGGTCGATGGCGACCGCGTGCGGGACCCGGTCGAAGGCGTCACGATCACCGTTGTGGGCGCCGAGGGCGGGGAGGCCGCCGGCGAGGCCGTGACCGATGCCGAGGGCCGCTACGAGATCCCGCTCGACGGGCCCGGGAACTACGTCGTCGCGCTCGACGAGTCCACGTTGCCCGACGGCGTCACGCCTCGCGAGGACAGCCCCAGTGAGCGGCCGGTCAACGTCCGTCCCGGCGAGCAGCAATCCCTCAACTTTTTCCTCGGCGAGGACACGCGCCAGCAGGACAGCCGGTGGAGCATCCTGCCCCAGACGCTCGCCAACGGGGTGAAGTTCGGTCTCATCATCGCCATCTGCGCCGTGGGTCTGTCGCTCATCTACGGCACGACGGGGCTGTCGAACTTCGCCCACGGCGAGATCGTGGCCCTCGGCGCCATCATGGCCTGGTACGCCAACCAGTACTGGTTCCGGTTCCACGTGCTCCTCGCCGCCATCGTCGGCATCGCCGCGGCCACCTTGGCGTCGGCGGCGTTCGAACGCGGGATCTTCAGGCCCCTGCGTCGCAGGGGCGTTGGTCTGACCTCGTTGATGATCATCACCATCGGTGTCGGCATCTCGGCCCGCTACGTGTTCCAGTTCATCTTCGGCGGGCGCTCCCGGGCCTACCGGCAATTCGTCGTACAGGAGGCGGAGGACCTGGGTCCGTTCTCGCTGACGCCACGGTCGATGACGATCATGGCCATCAGCGTGATCGCCGCCATCGGCGTGGCGTGGTGGCTGCTGCGGACCCGCACCGGCAAGGCCATCCGGGCCGTGTCCGACAACCCGGACCTGGCGTCCTCGACAGGCATCAACACCGACCGCATCATCCTGATCGTGTGGGTGGTGGGCGGAGCCTTAGCCGGCCTGGGTGGCATCCTGCTCGGCCTCGAGCAGCAGGTCCGCTGGGACATGGGCTTCAGCCTGCTGCTGCTCATGTTCGCGGCCATCACCCTGGGCGGCCTCGGGAACCCCTTTGGCGCGCTGGTCGGCGGCATCGTCATCGGCGTCTTCGTCGAGCTGTGGACGTGGCTCCTGCCAGGGGTCATCGAGCTGAAGAACATCGGCGCCCTGCTGGCGCTGATCCTGATCCTCCTCATCCGCCCGCAGGGCATCCTGGGCAGGAAGGAACGGGTGGGCTAGATGGGCGTGCTGAACTGGTCGCTGATCTTCTCGAACGCCATCTACACCGCCATCAGCATCAACGCCATCGCCTACGCCCTGATCGCCCAGGGCCTCAACGTGCACTTCGGGTACACAGGGCTGCTCAACTTCGGCCAAGCCGCGTTCGCGGCGGCCGGCGCCTACGCCATCGCCATCCCAGTCAGCACCTATGGCTGGTCGTTCTGGGCCTGCATCCCGGTGTTGATCACCGCTGCAATTCTGCTGGCGTTGCTCCTCGGCATCCCGACGCTGCGGTTGCGCGCCGACTACCTGGCCATCGTGACCATCGCGGCATCCGAGATCGTGCGCATCGGGTTGAATTCCGTGCGGTTCACGTGGTTGACCGGTGGCAACGACGGTCTCCAGCGGTTCACGGGCGATGTCGAGCGTGTGAACCCACTCGATCCCGAGCGGTACCGGCTCCTGCCACAGATCTTCGGGAACAGGACCCAGACCTTCAACGAGTACGACCTCTTCATCATCGTCGCCGGCTGGATACTCGTGGCCTTGGCCTCGGCGTACGTCTACTACCTGATGCGGAGCCCGTGGGGCCGTGTCATCAAGAGCATCCGGGAGGACGAGGACGCCGCCCGCAGCCTGGGCAAGAACATCTTCTCCTACAAGATGCAGAGCCTGATCATCGGCGGCATCATCGGCGCCCTGGGCGGAGCGGTGATCGCCGTCGGCAATCGTGTGGCTCAGCCCAACAACTACAGCACCGCGCTGACGTTCTTCGCCTACACCATCCTGATCCTGGGCGGCGTCGCGAGGGTGAAGGGGCCGATCATCGGCGCGATGATCTTCTGGTTCCTCATCGCCTTCGTGGACAACGTGCTGTCCGAGGTCACCCGTGAGTACACCATGCCCAACTGGATCATCCTGAACGCCAACAACTTCGGGCAGGTGAAGTTCATCCTGGTCGGCATCGGGCTGGTGCTGCTGGTGGTGTTCCGGCCGCAGGGGATCTTCGGGGACAAGCGCGAGCAGGTTTTCGATGTCCGCTGACACCGCGTCGCCCTCCCCGTTCGCCGGCCTGGCCTGGGAGCCGGGGGTGGCCAAGCCGGACCCGATCCTGGTGGCCGATGGCATCCGGCGGAACTTCGGGGGCCTCACCGCAGTCGACGTCGACCACGTCGAGTTCCAGCGCAGCCGCATCACTGCGCTCATCGGCCCCAACGGCGCCGGGAAGACCACGTTCTTCAACCTGCTGACCGGCTTCGACGATCCGGACCAGGGGCGTTGGATGTTCGAGGGCACGGAGATGAACGGGACACCCGCCCACAAGACGGCCCGCCTCGGCATGGTGCGGACGTTCCAGCTCACGAAGAGCCTCACCCGTCTCCCGGTCATCGAGAACATGAAGCTGGGCGCTACCCATCAGCGGGGCGAAGGCGTCTTCCGAGGGCTGTTCAAGCCCATCTGGGGCTCGCAGGAGAAGGAGATCGAGGCCAAGGCGGACGGCCTGCTCGAGCGGTTCCAGCTCATCCACATGAGGGACGAGTTCGCTGGAAACCTGTCGGGCGGCCAGCGCAAGCTGCTGGAGATGGCCCGGGCCCTGATGGCCGATCCCAACCTGATCATGCTGGACGAGCCAATGGCCGGCGTGAACCCCGCCCTCACCCAGAGCCTGCTCGGTCACGTGAAGTCCCTCCGGGACGAGGGCCGCACGGTGATCTTCGTCGAGCACGACATGGACGTCGTGCGGGACATCAGCGACTGGGTGGTGGTGATGGCAGAGGGAGCCATCATCGCCGAGGGACCACCGGAGTCATTGGCCGAGAACCACAAGGTGATCGATGCCTACCTGGGCGCCCACCACGACATGGACCTCGGGAACGGCGATGGCTGAGAGCGTCATCGAGGCGACCGAGATCATCGCCGGGTACGTCCCCGAGGTCAACATCCTCAACGGCTGCAACGTGACGCTGGCCAACGGGGAGTTCGTCGGGATCATCGGCCCGAACGGCGCCGGCAAGTCCACCCTGCTCAAGTCCGTCCTCGGCCTCGTGCACATCCGCTCCGGCACCGTCAGCCTGGACGGCGAGGACATCACGGGTCGCAAGCCTTACGAGCTGGTGGCCCGTGGCGTGGGCTTCGTGCCCCAGACCAACAACGTGTTCCCCAGCCTGACCGTGGCGGAGAACCTGGAGATGGGGTGCTTCCTCAATCCCTCGCGTGTACGACGACCGCTTCGAGTACGTCACGACGCTGTTCCCGCGCCTGCGGGAGCGGGCCGATCAGCGCTGCGGCTCGCTCTCGGGCGGCGAGCGGCAGATGGTGGCCATGGGGCGGGCCCTGATGCTGGATCCCAAGGTCCTGCTGCTGGACGAGCCCTCGGCCGGCCTGTCGCCGGCGCTGCAGGACCAGGTCTTCATCCAGTGCCGGCAGATCAACGAGACCGGCGTGGCGATCCTCATGGTCGAGCAGAACGCCCGCCGCTGCCTGCAGGTCTGCGACCGCGGGTACGTGCTCGACCAGGGCCGCAACGCCTACACCGGCACCGGCCGGGAGCTGCTGGCTGACCCCAAGGTCATCGAGCTCTATCTCGGCACGCTGGCCAAGGTCGACTAGCGCGTCCGGCCCGGCCTCAGGGTCCTCGCGGGATCCCGTGGCCGCCGCTGCGTCCAGCGGCCGCGAGAGCGCCGCCGACGGGACCTGGCCCGGGCTACTGCGGGTTCTCGAACACCGCGACCTGGTTGGTGCTGGCCGACGTGAACGGCTCCTTCGACCAACCCGCCCAGCGGTTCCGGAGGCGGAGTCCGGCCAGGCGGGCCATCAGGTCGAGCTCCGACGGCCACACGTAGCGGTACGGGGCGGAGTGCCGGAGGAGGCGGCCATCGAGCTCGGTCCAGTGGTGGGACCACGTGATCTGGCCGGCCAGGTCGTCGAACGTCTCGATGCCGACGTGGTCGGGGTCCAGTGCGAACACCCTCCCCACCTCGCCTGGGGGGAGGAGCCGGAGCTGGGGCACGATCACCTCCACGACGAAGCAGCCCCCGGGCCGCAGGTGGACCGCGGCGTTCTCGAACACCGCCACCTGCTCGTCCTGGGAGGTCACGTTCATGATGGTGTTCCACACCAGGTAGACCAGCGCGAACGGCTGGTCGAGGCGGGTCGAGGTCATGTCACCGACGGTGACCTCGACGGCATCGGCGCCCGGCTTGGCCCGCAGGCGTTCGACCATGTGGGGCGACAGCTCGATGCCGTGCACTCGGACCCCGCGGGCGCTGAGAGCCAGCGCCACCCGACCTGTGCCCACCGCGAACTCGAGCGCGGGCCCATCACCAGCCAGCTCGACCAGGCGGTCGACAGCTGGGTCGAGCACCGCGGGATCGAACATGCCCGCCGCGGACGTGTCGTAGACGTCCGCGATGTCCTTCCCCCACATGACCGACGGCATGGCGGACAGCGTGGCAGGAGCCGCCACCGGAAGCCGGGTGGATTCGCTGGGCCGGCCGCCAGACGCGATGGAGCCCCGGCCGGGGGGCCGGGGCTCCGTCCTACTTCAGTGAGCCAGACGGCTCAGGTGCCGGCGTCGAAGGCTTCGCCGACCGGGTCACCGACGAAGCCGTCGGTGCCGTAGACCGCCTTGTCGAGCGGGCCGGTGCCCTTCTCGACCATGGTGGTCAGGATGCGGGAGGCCTCGTCGAAGGCGATGAGAAGAATGGCATCGGCGTCGGCCGCCACCATCTCGTCGACCTCGGCGTCGAAGGTCTGAGCCTTCTCGTCGTACACCTTGTTGTAGACGACCTCGACACCAGCCTCCTCCAGAGCGGCCTGTGCCGTGCCGGCCAGGCCCGTGCCGTAGGAGTCGTTACGGGCGAGGATGGCCACCGTGGCGTGTCCGTCGTCGGCGATGAGGCCGCCGAGCACGCCGCCCTGCAGCAGGTCCGGCGGGGCGCTGCGGAAGTACAGGCCCTTGTCCGGGTAGGCGGTGAGCTCGTCCGAGGTGTTGGCGGGCGAGAACTGCACCACGCCGGCGCCGGTGATCTTGTCGATCACGGTCAGCGACACGCCGGAGGAGGCGGCACCGATGATGGCGTCGACGTTCTGCGACAGCAGGCGGTCCACCGTCTGGTTGGCGGTGTCCGTCGTGGCGTCACCACTGTCGCCGGGGATGCCCTCGATCTGCTGGCCAAGGACGCCACCAGCGGCATTGATCTCCTGGACGGCCAGGTCGAACCCTGCGAACTCCGGTGGGCCGAGGAAGGCCAGCGAGCCCGTCTGGGGCAGGATCGAGCCGATCACCAGCTTGCCGTCGCCGGCCCGGGTCCCCTCGACAGGGCTCTGGGGCACGTCGGCCTCAGCCGCCGCGGACGCCTCGATGAAGGTCGTTGCGTCGTTGTCGATGCGGTTGTCGTCACCGAAGACCAGCACGCCGTAGCTGGCCTGCAGCGGCTCGCCGTTGCCGGCGAACTCGAGCGGGCCGGACTGGCCGTCGTAGTCGGGGTCGCCACCGGCGTCGATGACCGCCTTGCACGTCGCGAAGTCGGTGCACTTCTCACCGTCACGGGTGATGCCGTTGATCTCCTTGGCGTAGTCGATGCCGTCCGTCTGGGCCTTCTCGGCGGCCAACGCGATGATGTTGACGGCGTCGTAGGTCTCGGCGGCGTAGTTGAACGTGGTGCCGAGCTCCGGGTCGATCGCCAGGAGCTTGTCCTGGAACTCCGTGGACAGCTCGACCAGGGGCGTGGTGCCCTTCATCGTGGCGAGAGCGCCAGCGGTGCCGCCGGCCCCTGCGTCACTGGCGGGCGGTTCGGTGGCAGGCGCTTCCGAGGCGGGAGCCTCGGTCGCAGGTGCTTCGGTGCCGGCTGCGGCCGTCGTGTCGGCACTGCCGCCGTCGTCGTCGCTGCCACAGGCAGCGGCGAAGAGCGACAAGCCCACGACGAACGCGCTTACGCGGCGCACGGTGGTCTTGGCCATAGAGGTGTTACTCCCCCTTCGAAGTCGGACTTCGGCGTCCGAGGTTTAAGGTCGACAGGCTAGGAGGTCTCGTCGCCGGGGGGCAAGCACCCCCAGAACCGCTTCACGTAGGGTTCAGGACGTGCCTGCGCCGACCGCTCCGGACGAAGGGCCCCGCGAGGTCCTTTACCAGGTCACGGACCACGTGGCCACGATCACGCTCAACGCCCCCGAGCGCATGAACACCATCTCGGGGGCCATGCTGGAGGCGCTGTCGGCCCGGCTCCTGGAGGCCGACGCCGCCGGTGACGTGCGGGTCATCGTGTTGACGGGCGCCGGGCGCGTCTTCTGCGCCGGCCTCGACCTGCAGGCCCAGATGGCCGGTCCGAAGGGCGGCCTCGGCAACCTGGGAGCGGTCGACACCAATCCCGGTGACATCGACCTCCGCAACGCCCCGCCGGTGGTATTGCACAACATCGACACGCCCACGATCTGCTCGCTCAACGGCGGCGCCGCCGGGTACGGGCTCGACCTGGCGCTCGGCTGCGACCTGCGCATCGCCGGAGAGTCGGCCAAGCTCAACCCCGGCTTCGCCAAGCGGGGGATCCTCCCGGAGAGCGGTGGCACCTGGCTGCTGCCGCGCATGGTCGGCTACGCCAAGGCGGCCGAGGTCGCGTTCACCGGGCGGACACTCCTGGCCAAGGAGGCGCTGGAGCTGGGGCTGGTCAACCGGGTCGTGGCCGACGCCGACCTGCCGTCGGCCACCGCGGAGCTGGCGGGCGAGATCGCCGCAAACGCCCCGCTGGCTGTGCGGGCGATCAAGCGGATGATGCGGGCCGCCGAGACCGAGACCTTCGAGCAGAACGTGCACCACGTCTTTCTCCAACTCCTCCCGTTGCTCGGCACCAAGGACTTCCAGGAGGGCGTCGCCGCGTTCATGGAGAAGCGGCCCGCTCGGTTCACCGGCCAGTGACCGGGTCGGCGACCGGGCACGGGTTCACGACCGACAGAGGCTGGCTGATCGACCGCCTCGGCCGGCCCACGCTGCTGCGGGGCGTGAACCTGAGTGGCGCCACCAAGGTGCCGGTCACCCCGCCGGGCGCGACGCACCTCGGGGTGTCGTTCGATGGGTGGGCCGAGGTGTCCTTCGTGGGTCGCCCCGCGCCCTTGGACGACCTCGATGCCCACCTCGACCGGATCGCCGGGTGGGGCATGAACTGCCTCCGGCTGCTGACCACGTGGGAGGCCATCGAGCACGCCGGGCCCGGTGAGTACGACGACGCCTACCTCGATTACTACGCGGAGGTCGTGCGGCGGGCCGGTGCCCGCGGGCTGTGGGTCTTCGTCGATCCCCACCAGGACGTGTGGAGCCGGTGGACCGGTGGTGACGGCGCACCCTTCTGGTGCTTCGAGCTGGCGGGGCTGGTGCCGGAGCGGTTCGTGGCGGCGGAGGCCGTCGCCCTGGACACGCAGGACTGGCCCGAGAACTACCAGCGGGCGCCGGTGGCCACGATGTGGACGCTCTTCTACGGCGGCGACACGTTCTGCCCCGAGCTGAGCGGCGTGCAGCAGGAGCTGCAGGATCGGTACATCGGCGCGGTGGCCGCGCTGGCCGAACGCGTCGCTCACCTCGACAACGTGCTCGGGTACGACCCGCTCAACGAGCCTGGCAACGGCTACATCGGGCGAAGCGCGCGGTCGATGACGACTGGCTGGCGGATCTTCGAGCAGGACGGCCCGGCACCGTGGAGTCCGCTGGAGTACCTGGCCGCGGCGGCCGGCGTGCCGGTCCGGCGCGACGGAGGCGAGGTGCTCAACCCTGACGGCGTCTCCGTCTGGCGCGACGGTTGCCCCTGGCAACGGGCCGGGGTGTGGGACGTGGACGACGGCGGCCGGCCTGCCCTGGCCGACCCGGTGCGCTTCGCCGAGCGCGACGGCGTCCGCATCGACTCCTTCGCCGACTTCCACGCGCCCTTCATCCGCCGCTTCCGCGAGCGCCTGCGGGCGGTGCATCCCGACTGCCTGCTGTTCATCGAGGGCTCACCCTGGGATCGGGACATGCCCTGGGATGACCCCGATCCGCTCGTCGTCAACGCCCGCCACTGGTACGACATCGTCGCCCTCGGGACGCGCAAGGTGTCGCGGGGTGAGTACCGCGGGACCACGGATGTCGCCGGGCTGACGGAGGTGTACGTCGACGAGCTCCGCGCCCTGCAACGGAGCAACGAAGAGAAGTCGGGCGGGTTGCCGATGCTGATCGGCGAGTTCGGCATCCCGTACGAGATGAACGGCGGCGAGGCGTACCGCACCGGCGACTTCGCTCTGCACGAGCGGCTGCTGCACGCCATGTACGGCACCCTCGACCAACTGGCGATGAGCGGGACGCAGTGGAACTACACGCCGGACAACGACCACGCCCACGGGGACCAGTGGAACCACGAGGACCTGTCCGTTTTCTGTGCGGAGGACGGCGGCGGGCGAGCGGTTGCCGGGTTCAGCCGTCCCTACCCGCGCCACAGCCAGGGGCGACCGGTACGCATGCAGTTCGAGCCGGGCTCGGCCCGCTTCGAGCTGGTGCTCGACGCGTCGTCGCTCGCCGCGGGGCCGACCGAGGTGGTCGTCCCGGCCGTGCACTACCCGGACGGCGTTCAGATCGAGGTGAGTGCCGGCTCGGCACACCATGACGCCGAGACGTGCATCGTGCTCTGGACGCTGGAGAGCCCGGCCGTCACGACTGCCACGGCAAGGCTCGTGCTGCAACCCGCCTGACTACACCAGGCCGAGATGCTCGGGGAGAACACGCCCTGCGGGCTGTCCCACCCCGGCACGACCCAGGCGTGCACCATCCAGATGTCGTTCAGGCCGACCTTGTTGCCCCCGCGGCTCTTGCACTGCTCGGGGGTGGTCTTCTCGCCGCCCACCACCACGCCGTTCTTGACGCAAAGGCCGATGTGCTGGTGCCAGTGGTCGTTCGGGCCGATGAAGCCCGCGGGCGGCTTCCCGCCCGGCGCGGCGACGAAATACGACAGGCCGACGATGCGGTCGTCCGGCTTCGTGCCGTCGTACAGCAGCATCTCTGGCTTGGCCGCGTCGAACGTGGTGTCCACGATGCCGAAGTTGAGGTAGTGGGCGCCGATGAGCGGGACGTACGGGGTGACCATGCGGTAGCCCGCCGCTTCGGCGTCGGCCACCGTCGGGTACTTCAACGCGGTGTCCCGCGCGATGGACAACTCCATGCCGAGCGCGTTGCGCGTGGGCCGGTCGATCGGCTGCTCGGGCACTGCGGTGCCGTGGCCGTGATCATGGTCGTCGCTCGAGTTGCCGGTGATCTCCGACGCCAGACCCCCGGCGCTCTCGGCCCCCTGGCCGACGGGCACGTTCCCGCCGGTCGCCGCATCGTGCTCGTGCGGCTGCGACTCGTCGATCGTGCCGGCCGCTGCTGTCGCGCCAGTTGCGCCGGTCGCGGCGGCGGTGGCGGGCGAGCTGACCGCACGCTCCGGGCGGGTCGTCGCCGACGCTGCGGCCACCATGGCCGGCCCGACGACGCCGACCACCAGGACCGGAGCCGCCACCTGCAACGCCCGCCAGCCACCACCGGCGCTCGGGCGGCGGTACAGGAGAGGGGCCAGAAGGAGCAGCAGAGCGGCCAGCACGATGACCGTGCCGCCGACCACCACGATGCTGCGGGCGAGCTCGCTCCCACCCTCGGAGAACCCGTCGAAGGCAAGGCCGACGACCAGCAGGGCGGCCGCCGAGATGAAGAGCAGCCGCCACAGCTGCTCACGGAGCCGGGACGTCTCTGGACCGGAGGTGTCGCCCATGGGGCGAGCGTAGCGGGGTCGGGGCGCGCGCGGGCGGCCGAGCGGCCGCCGCGCGTCCCGTCCCCCTACGATTGGCGGCCGGCGAAACAGGGACGCGCTACGGATCACCGGGGAGGCCTGAGCATCATGCCGTTGGTGGCGGGGGTCGACTCCTCGACCCAGTCCACGAAGGTCGAGCTCCGGGACGCGGAGACCGGTGCCCTGCGCGGCCGGGCGACGGCTCCGCACCCGTCGACCCAGCCGCCCCGCTCGGAGCAGGATCCCGAGTCCTGGTGGACCGCGTTCCGCCGCTGCTGGTCCGAGCTGGAGGAGCCGGCCGTGGCGGCGATCGCCGTCGCCGGCCAGCAGCACGGGATGGTGACGCTCGACTCGGCCGGACAGGTGGTGCGGCCGGCCAAGCTCTGGAACGACACCGAGTCGGCCCCTGACGCCGAGTGGTTGCTCGAGCAACTGGGTGGGGGACCCGCGGCGTGGGCGGACGCGTGCGGGAGCGTGCCCGTGGCCGCGTTCACCGTCACCAAGCTCTCGTGGCTCCATCGCAAGGAGCCGGAGCACTGGGCGCGAGTGGCGAAGGTGCTCCTGCCGCACGACTGGCTGACGTCCCGGCTCACCGGCCGGCTCACGACCGACCGGGGCGACGCGTCCGGCACCGGATACTGGTCGCCCGCCGAGGGCGTCTACCGGTGGGACCTGCTCCGCCTCATCGACCGGGACCGCGACTGGTACGCGACCGTGCCCGAGGTGCTCGGCCCGCTGGACGACGCCGGCGTGTGGCGGGCCGCGGTCGTTGCTCCCGGGACCGGCGACAACATGGCCGCCGCGCTCGGCCTCGGCGTGCGGACCGGCGACGTGGTGGTTTCGCTCGGGACCTCCGGGACCGTCTACGGCGTGAGCGACCAGCCGACCGCCGATCCCAGTGGAGCCGTGGCCGGCTTCGCGGACGCCACCGGTCGCTTCCTCCCACTGGCCTGCACGCTCAACGCCACGAAGGTGACCGAGGCCGTGCGCAATCTGTTGGTGGTCGACCACGAGGGGCTCGACATGCTGGCCCAACAGGCGGGTCCTGGCGCCGGTGGGCTCACCTTCCTGCCGTACCTCGACGGTGAGCGGACGCCCAACCGCCCGGACGCCACGGGCGTGCTGGCCGGCCTGCGTTCGGACGTGACCCGCGCCGACTTGGCCCGGGCGGCCTTCGAAGGCGTGGTCTGCGGGCTGCTCGACGCCTACGACGCGCTGGTGGCCCTGGTGCCTGCCAGCGGGCGACTGCTGCTGACCGGTGGCGGGGCGCGCTCCGCGGTGTACCGGCAGCTGCTCGCCGACCTCTCGGGTCGCGCGGTCACGATCGCCGACGTCGACGAAGCGGTTGCCACGGGCGCCTGCGTCCAGGCGGCGTCGGTGCTCCTGCAACGGGAAGCGGTGGACGTGGCGACCGCATGGGGCCTCGGCGGTGGCGACGTTGTCGAGCCCGGACCGGCGGCGTCGGCCACGGCCGAACTCCGCGCCGCGTACCACGCCCGTCGTGACCGGGAGGGCTGACCCGCGCGTGGCCGGCCGCGAGTCGTCGGACCCCTTCGCGATCCTGGGCGTGCCGCGTTCCGTCGACGCGGACACCCTCCGGTCGGCCCGCCGGCGGCTGGCGATGGAGGAGCACCCCGATCGGGGCGGATCCGAGGTCCGCATGCAGGCCATCAACGTCGCGTTCGAGGAGGCCATGACGCTGGTCCTCGCCGATCGGACGGCGGCCGGCCAGCCCGCGTCGACCGGACCTGGCGCGTCCGTGCCGGAGCCGCCGGCGCCGGACCCGCGGCCGTTCCGGTCGGGTGGGCGGGTGCAGCGTGACGATCCGTCGTTCGTGATCGAAGCCCTGCCGGCCGAGGCCTTCGAGGCCCTGCTCATCGTGGCCAACTGGATGGGGGAGGTGATGGTCGACGATCCGCCGTACCTGTTGGAAGCCCACCTCTACGACCCCGCCGAGTGCTGGTGCCGCCTGGAGCTGCTGCCGGAGGCGGGCGCCAGCACCGTGATGCTGACCGTGGTCGCCGCGGAGGGCGCCGCGCCGCCGATCGAGCTCGTGCGGGACCGCTGGATCGAGAACCTCAACCAGTTGGGCCAGGCACCCGCCTGATCCGGCGGGGTCGAGGAGGCGTTCGGGTGTCGTTGCGGTTTCCGCCATCACGGGCGAACGCTTCCGAACTGCTCGGGATCCGTGCCGGTCGCGCCTGCTTCTCGACCGCCTCGAGAGTCTCAGCGGGGGCCGGCGGCCTTGCGGAGTCGGTCGCGCACGGCCCAGCCCAGGCCGGTGGCGGCCGGTGGGACGACGACCAGGACCTCCAAGCCGTCGTCGTCGGCCCGGCGCAGCCACTCGTACAGGTGGCGGGCGTAGGCGTCCGGATCCGGTCCGGGGTCGAGCACGCCGGCCCGCACGCCGTCGGCGCGCAGGGCTCCGGCCCGGGCCGCCGCGGCGTCCGGGTCGTCGACGACTTCGACGCGCGCGCTGGGGCGCGTAGTGGGAGGCGAGCATGCCCGGTGCCCGCCGCGGCCCGGTGTCCTCGCCCTTGACGGGCCCGTCGACGATGGCCTCCAGCGCGGCGAGCGGGATGCCGCCTGGGCGCAGGACGGACGGCGGCTCGACCGTGAGGTCGACGATCGTGGATTCGACCCCCACCGTGCACGGCCCGCCGTCCAAGACCAGGTCGACGTCGTCGCCGAGGTCGTCGCGCACGTGCTGAGCCGTCGTCGGGCTCACGTGGCCGAAGCGGTTGGCCGACGGCGCGGCAATGCCGCCACCGAAAGCCTCGAGCACGGCGAGGGTCAGTTTGTGGGCCGGCACGCGCAAGGCGATGGTGTCGCGGCCGCCGGCCACCGTCGCGTCGACGTCGGGGCGCCGGGGCAACACGACGGTCAATGGACCGGGCCAGCACGCCGCCGCCAGGGCCTCGGCGGCCGGCGGTACCGAGGCTGCCCAACGGGGGAGGGCGGAGGCGGAGGCGACGTGGACGATCAGCGGGTGGTCCAGCGGGCGGCCCTTGACGGCGAAGACTCGCCGGACGGCGTCCGGGTTGGCGGCGTCGGCACCGAGGCCGTAGACGGTCTCGGTGGGTACAGCCACCAGTCCTCCACGGCGGAGCACCTGAACCGCCTCGGCCACCCGGTCATCGTCCCGCGGGACGGCAGGGCCAGGACGGGTCACGCCGGGACGGCGTCGAGGAACCCGAGCATGGCGTCGATGAACGCGAACGACTCCGGGGTGGCGAAATGGTCGGTGTGGCGGAGCACCACCAACCGTGCGTCGGGAAGGGCAGCCACGAGCCGGTCGGCCGGGCCGGCGAAGTCCCGGTCGCCGATGGTGACGAGCACGGGTACCTTCAGCGCCCTCAGGTCGGCCTCGGTGACCTCCCACGCCGGGCGCTCGAGCACGGCGGCCAGCGCCGAGGCGTCGTTGCCGGGCTGCTCCGCGTAGTGGCGGAAGGCCTGGGCCTGGACGTCGTCGTCCGGACCCTCGCCCCTCACACCGGCCACGATGCGGCGGGTCGCCGCGGGGTCCCGCTCGAACATGGTGTCGCCGACGCCGGCCAGCACGATCCGACCGAATCGTCCCGGCTGCGCGCAGGCCAGTTCCAGCAGGGTGAGGGCCCCGAGCGAGAACCCGACGGCGTCCACCGCGCCGTCGTCCGGCAGCACGTCGGCCAGCCGGGCGGTCAGATCTCGATAGGCCTCGGGGTCGTGCGGCTTGTCGGCCTCGCCGTGGCCCAGGAGATCGACACCGATCACGGTGCGCCCGGCGTCCTCCAACAAGGCGCTGATGCCCGTGGCCACCCACGTGCGCTGGAACGACGAACCCCAGCCGTGGACGAGCAGGACAGGGGCGGGCACGTCCGGCGACGCTACTTCCACCACCCGGCGCGGTCCGTCGCCGTTAGCATCGAACGGCCGATCAGAAGGTACGACCATGCGCTTCCTCGACGACGACCTGCCCCCCTACGACCTGACGTACAGCGACGTGTTCATGGTGCCCAGCCTCTCGTCGGTGCCCTCGCGCATGGACGTGGACCTGACGACGCCTGACGGGGTGGGGACGAGCCTGCCGGTGGTGGTGGCCAACATGACGGCCGTGGCCGGCAGGCGAATGGCCGAGACGGTCGCCCGGCGCGGCGGCCTGGCCGTCCTGCCGCAGGACATCCCCCTGGACATCGTGGAGACCGTCGTCGAGTACCTGCACAGCCGTGACCCGGTCTATGACACGCCGATCACGCTCCCGCCGACGGGCACGGTGGGGGAGGCGCTGTCACTGATCCACAAGCGGTCCCACGGCGTCGTGATCGTCGTGGAGGGCGACGAGCCCGTCGGCGTCTTCACCGAGACCGACGCCGCTGGCTTCGATCGCTTCACCCAGCTCCACAACGTGATGTCCCGTGATCTGGTGATGGTCGAGGCCGCGACTCCTCTGCCCGAGATCTTCGAGCGTCTGTCCGATCGACGGGTGACCGCGGCGCCTGTCATCGAGGACGGCCGGCTGATCGGAGCCATCACCCGCAAGGGCGCGCTGCGGTCCACGCTGTACAGCCCCAACGTCGATGACGAGGGTCGGCTACGGGTTGGCGTGGCGCTCGGCATCAATGGCCACCCGGCGGTGAAGGCCAAGACCGTGCTGGACCTCGGCATCGACGTGCTCGTGATCGACACCGCGCACGGCCACCAGACCCGCACGCTGCACGCGGTCGAGGAGGTGCGTGCGGTCGTCGACCAGCTCGCCGGAGACCGCGTCGTGCGCATCGTCGCCGGCAACGTCGTCACTGCGGAGGCCACGCGCCACCTGGTCGAGGCCGGTGCCGACATCGTCAAGGTGGGCGTCGGACCGGGCGCCATGTGCACCACCCGGATGATGACGGGCGTGGGGCGGCCCCAGTTCTCGGCGGTGCTCGAGTGCGCTGCGGAGGCGCGACGGCTGGAGCGCCACACCTGGGCCGACGGTGGCGTCCGGCACCCGCGCGACGTCGCCCTGGCCCTGGCCGCGGGCGCGTCCAGCGTGATGTTCGGCTCGTGGCTGGCCGGCACGTACGAGAGCGCGGCCGACGCCCAGCGCGACAGCGACGGCCGGCTCTACAAGGAGAGCTTCGGCATGGCGTCCCACCGAGCGGTGAAGAACCGCACGCGCCAGGAGACCGAGTTCGACCGCGCCCGCAAGGAGCTGTTCCAGGAGGGCATCAGCACCTCGCGGATGTACATCGATCCGGATCGGCCGGGCGTCGAGGACATCATCGACCAGATCGTCGCCGGGGTACGCAGCGCCTGCACGTACGCCGGCGCCGCTTCCATCGCCGAGCTGCACGAGAAGGCGGTGGTCGGCATCCAGAGCGCAGCGGGGTACGAGGAGGGTCGACCGCTCGGCACGAGCTGGTGACGGGCCCTGCGCCGGGCCTGACCAGTTGCCGTCAACCCGGGGAGGCCGGCCGGTACGATCCCGCGTCCGTGGTCCCGAGCGACATCGCCGCCTTCGACGTCGATGGGACGCTCACCCGGCGGGACTGCGTGTTGCCGTTCCTGGTCCGCGTCGTTGGTCGCAGGAGCGTCGCACGGGCGCTGGCCCGCCGACCGCACGTGCTGGTGGCCGCCGCTCGCGACCGCGACCGGCGTGACGACGTGAAAGCCCTCCTGGCCGGCGTGCTCGCGGGCCGGCCCGCCGCCGACGTGCACGCGAAAGGGCGGGACTTTGCCACCGAGATCGTCGAGCAGTGGATCCGACCCGACGTCGTCGATCGTCTGCGCTGGCACACCGACGCTGGGCACGAGGTCATCCTGGTGACGGCCTCGTTCGCGGCCTACGCCGAACCGCTGGGCGCCCGCCTCGGGGCGTCACGGGTCGTGGCGACGGAGCTGGAGGCCGATGGGAACGGCCGGCTCACCGGCCGGCTGGCCGGCGCCAACTGCCGCGACGAGGAGAAGGTGCGTCGCTTGAGCTCCATCTACGGCGATCCGCCCCGCCTCGCCTGGGCGTACGGCGACAGCCCGGACGACGCGCCGATGCTCCGCCTCGCCCGCCACCCGGTTCACGTCGGCGCGGAGCCGTTGGTGGCGGTGCCGTCATGACCGAGCGGAGCGACGTGCGGCCGCCGGCGACCGCGGTGGCTGCCCGGCCGGCCAGCGGACTGGGAGGCCTGCGGCCGATCCTCACCGAGATGCGCCCTCGTCAGTGGGCCAAGAACCTGCTCGTCGTGGCCGCGCCGGCCGGCGCCGAGGTGCTGACCGAGCTCGACACCTGGTGGCGCCTGACCTTGGCCTTCGCGTCGTTCTGCGCGGCATCCAGCGCGATCTACGTGTTGAACGACCTGGCCGACATCGAGGCCGACCGCCGGCACCCGACCAAGCAGAACCGCCCTCTGGCCGCAGGCCTCATCTCCGTGGGGACGGGGCGGGTCGTGGCGGCCGTGCTGGCGGTGATCGCCTTCGCGCTCGCCATCGCCACGACGGAGTGGGACTTCGTCGCCGTGCTCGCGGTGTACGTCGTCACCACCATCGCCTACAGCCTCTGGCTGAAGCACGTCGCCATCCTCGACCTTGTCATCGTCGCATCGGGATTCCTCCTACGGGCCATCGGCGGCGCGGTGGTCGTGAACGTGGTCGTGTCGAGCTGGTTCCTCATCGTCACCGGGTTCGGCTCGCTGTTCGTCGTCACCGGCAAGCGCCTCGCCGAACTGGAGGAGATGGGCGAGGAGGCAGCCAACGTGCGCCCGACTCTCGACCACTACACCGTGCCCTTCCTACGCTTCGTCATGGGCGTGGCCTGCGCGGGGACCGCGGTCGCCTACTGCATCTTCAGCTTCGACAAGGCCGAGCTCGGCGGGCAGGGCGCCGTCTGGTTCCAGCTCTCCGCCATCCCTGTGGTGACCGGTCTGCTCCGCTACGCGCTCGCCGTCGAGGTGGGCGAGGGGGCTACGCCCGAGGACCTGTTCCTGCGGGACCGGCTGTTGCAGCTCATGGGCGTCATCTGGGTCGTGCTGTTCGGCGTGGGGCTCATCCGTGCCTGAGCGCCGGCTCCTGACCGGGTGGGGCCGCACGTCACCATCCACCGCCGAGGTGGTCACGGGGCGGGCCGGTGACGTCGACGCGCTGGCTCATGCCGTGAAGGACCTGCCTCCGCGGGGCGGCATCGCCCGGGGGCTCGGGCGCTCCTATGGCGACCCGGCCCAGAACGGGGGCGGCGCGGTCATCGAGCTGGAGCCCCGCGCCCACGACATCCGCATCGACGATGCGGCCGGTACCGCCACCGTGCCCGCGGGCGTCAGCCTCGACGCGCTCCTGCGCACGATCGTCCCCCGGGGCTACTTCGTGCCGGTCACGCCGGGCACGCGGTTCGTCACCGTCGGCGGCGCCATCGCCAGCGACATTCACGGCAAGAACCACCACCTGGATGGTTCATTCGGCAACCACGTCCGGCGGCTGTCGCTGCTACTGGCCGACGGCAGCGTGGTGGACATCGGGCCCGATCGTCGGCCCGACCTCTTCTGGGCGACGGTCGGTGGCATGGGCCTCACCGGCGTGATCCTCGATGCCACCGTGCAGCTCTTGCGCGTCGAGACGAGTCGCATCGCCGTCGACACCACCCGCACGCCGGACCTCGACACCCTCCTGACCCTGATGGACGAGGGTGACCGCTACCACCGCTACTCAGTGGCCTGGATCGATCTCATGGCCAAGGGCGCCCGCCTCGGCCGGAGCGTGCTGACCAGGGGTGACCACGCGCGAGCTGACCAGTTGCTGCCCCGCGACGCCGTCGAGCCCCTGGCCTACGACCCGCAGCAGGTGATCGCGGTGCCGCCGCTCGTCCCGCCGCCGGGCGTGCTCAACCACTTCTCCGTGGCCGCGTTCAACGAGTTCTGGTTCCGCAAGGCGCCCAAGCGGCGGGTGGGGCAGATCATGTCGATCCCCGGGTACTTCCACCCGCTCGACGCCGTGGGCTCGTGGAACCGGCTGTACGGCCGCCGGGGCTTCCTGCAGTACCAGTTCGTCGTGCCCTTCGGGGAGGAGGCGACGCTGCGGACGGTCGTGGAGCGGCTCGCCGCTTCGGGCACCACCAGCTTTCTTGCCGTGCTGAAGCGCTTCGGCGCCGCCAACCCGGGCCCGCTCAGCTTCCCCATCCCCGGCTGGACCCTCGCCCTCGATCTGCCCGCCGGCGCCCCCGGCCTCGCCGCGTTGCTGCACGGGCTCGACGACCTCGTGCTGGAGGCGGGCGGCCGTCACTACCTGGCCAAGGACGGCCACACCACGCCGGCTGCGCTGCGCAGGGGCTACCCACGTCTGGAGGAGTGGCGAGCCATCCGGGCCGGCGTGGATCCGGCCGGGGTGTGGGCCAGCGACCAGAGCCGGCGCCTGCGTCTGCTCGCGGACTGAGCGGCGCACCGAGGACCGAGGATCACGGACGGAGGCACATGGACAACGCGCTGGGTGAACCGCAGACCATCGTGCTGCTGGGCGGCAGCAGCGACATCGGCCGGGCGATCGTGGCCGCGTTGACGTCGCCGTCGACCCGCACAGTCGTCCTGGCCGCCCGTCACCCGGACGAGGTGGCGGTCGGCGACCTCGAGCGTCCGGGGCTGAATGTCGACGTGGTGCCGTTCGAGGCCACCGACAGCGCCGGCCATGAGGCGTTCGTCGCCGACCTGGTCGCCCGTCATGGCGACCTCGACGTCGTGATCGTCGCCTTCGGGCAGCTCGTCGACCAGGTGGAGCTGGATGACGATCCGGCCGCCGCGGCCGCCATGGTCACCGTCAACTACACGGGCGCGGTGAGCGTCGGCCTGGCGGTCGCCGCGCAGTTCCGGCGCCAGGGCCACGGACGGTTGGTCGTGCTGTCCAGCGTGGCGGGGGAGCGGGTGCGCAAGGCCAACTTCGTCTACGGCTCGTCCAAGGCGGGATTGGACGGCTTCGCGCAGGGTCTGGGGGATGCCCTGGCCGGGACGGGCGCCAGCGTGCTCGTCGTGCGGCCGGGCTTCGTCCACTCCCGCATGACCCACGGGATGAAGGCGGCGCCGCTCGCGACCACCCCGACGGCCGTGGCCGAGGCGACGGTGAAGGCCCTCCAGCACGGCCGCCGCACCGTGTGGGTGCCGGGCACGCTCCGACCGCTCTTCGCCGGGTTCCGCCACCTGCCCGGCGGCGTCTGGCGCCGCCTCCCGCTCAGCTGAACCTCGCCGTAAGTTGTTGCATCCGGAAGTGTGCACCTGAGATTGCGATTTCTGGCGCCAAGTGAGACACGCTTTCGACGGAACGAGTCGGCGGGTCGGCGGCGGGGGGTCGGCGGCCTGGGTCAGCGGCAGCGGCGGTAGAGGACTGCGAGGCCGTCCTCGTAGGAGCCGACCTCGCAGAAGTGGTCGCGCAGCACCTGATTCGGCACGTCCGAGCCGTACTCGCCGGAGGTGTTGGGCTCCAGCCAGCCGTCCCACAGCCCGGTGAGGATGACCCAATCGGCTGACTCCACGTCCTCGGCCAGGCCCGAGTCCTCCTCGTTGGCCAGGCCGGGGTCCATCTCGATGAAGTACGTGGCCGGATCGAGCTCGGGGAAGAGCCAGTAGATGAAGGCGTCGCTGTACCAGGTGCGGCGCAGGTCGCTCGGGCCGACCAGGAGCCGGTCACCGGGCTCGGCCTGATCGGAAAGGTCGCGCACGGCTGCGGAGACGGCCAGGTAAGCGCCGTAGTCACCGAGGTAGAAGCGGCGGCCGTCGCGCTCGACCGGGAAGGCGCTCGGCACCTGGCCGAGGCCGACGCGGGTGTGCAGCAGGTAGTAGCGGAACGTGAACAGCGATGTGAAGATGAAGGTGATTGCAAATGCAACTGCTGTTCCCGCGGCCAGCGCAGCCTTCCGGTCGATCGAGGGTCTCCAGCGCCGCACCACCTCCATGACCGCGACGACGGCGAACGGCCACGAGATGCAGGTGACCCAGCTCAGATGGGCGGAGTCCGGCCGCTGCAGCGCCTGAGGAAGGATGCCGGCGCTGATGAGCGCCACGGCGAGCAGCGCGGTCGAGCGACCGGTGATGCCGTCGGGCCGCCGCCGCTGCCAGATGGCGAAGGCCAACAGGGCCAGCGCGCCCAGCACCATCGCGCAGAACCACAGGAACAGGGCATGCGAGGCCTGGAGGTGGGGGAGGCGCCACCACGGTGGGATCTCCTCGGCCACCGCCTGGAGCGCGCCGTCGAGCCGGCTCCACGACGGTGGCCGAGGGAGCTCCCGTCCGGCCCGTAGCTCGAAGACCGGGTCCAGCACCATGCCCCTGATGGCCGCGCCCGGGCCAGCCATGACCAGGTGGATCCACATCGGGATCAGCCCGATCAGCCCACCGACGATGACCGGACGCCGGATGGCAGGACGGGTCAGGAGGAGCCACCCGAGCAACAGACCGACGGCCACGATGAGGTCGGGCCGGAACGTGAGGGCCAGACCGGCGAGGACGCCGCCGACCAGCCAGCACCGGCGCTGCCGGCGCGGGTCCTCCAGGTGCAGCCCTCGCAGCACGGCGACCCCGCTCCACAGCGTCAGGGCGACGGCGCCGTTCCACGCCATCGCCGTGAGCGCGATGGGCGTCATGACGTAGAAGACAGCGAACGCGGCCACGATGGTGGCGGCCAGCCGGCCCCATGGCCGTGCCAGCGCGAAGAGGCCGAGGATGATGCCGAGGTGCTGCAGCAGGCCGAACGTCCGCTCGGCGGCCAGGGTGTTGCCGAGGAGCTCGTACCAGACCATGAGGGCCTGGAGTGAGCCGGGCCCGTAGAGGTGGAGGAAGTCGACGTTGGGCACCGAGCCCCGTCGCAGCAGCTCGGGGAAGTAGAGCATGAAGCCCTCTTCCATCGTGCCGCCGGTGAACTTGTAGAGCCCCCGCAGCGGGATGGCGACCAGCACGAGGACGGCGGCGATCCCTGCCCAGGTCCCCAGCGCGCCGTCGGCGCGGCGACGCAGGCCACCGGAGCCGCCGAGCACGAAGGCCCGGCCGTCGTCGCGGACCGGTGCCTTGGCCGACCACCAGCTGCCCGGCAGGCGCGGTTCGGCCTCGACGGTGGCGTCCACGAGGGGCACAACGTAGTGGTGGTGCCCCGAGGCATGGGTGCACCCGGGATACGCTCTCGCCCTCGTGACCGATCTGGACCAGGTGCCGGCGGTCCGCGCGGCCCGTCCACTGTGGGAGCGCCCCGGCTGGCTGCTGCCGGTGGCCGTCGCGGTCGTCGGTCTCCCGCTCGTGGTGGCCGTCGTGGCCCTCAGCGCCGACCAGTGGTACCCGGTGCTCGACCTCGCCATGACCGAGTTCCGGGTCCGTGACGTCGGCACGTCGCACACCCCGCTGATCGGGCTGCCGGGCCGCATCGGCGAGTACCCCGACCAGGGGAGCCACCCCGGCCCGCTCAGCTTCTACCTCCTGGCGCCCACCTACCGGCTGCTGGGCGAGACCTCGTGGTCGCTCGAGGTGGGCACCGTCGTCGTCCACGTGGCTGCTATCACCGTCGCGCTGTGGATCGGCTGGCGCAGAGGTGGGTGGAAGGGCGTCGCTGTTGTCGCCGCCTTGCTGGCGATCCTCGTGCGTGGCTACGGCCAGGTCATCCTGACGCAGCCCTGGAACCCGTACCTCCCGGTCCTGCCCTGGATCGTCGTGCTGCTCGCTGCGTGGGCCGTCCTGTGCGGCGACGATCTCATGTCGATCCCGCTGGTGGCCTTCGCCACCCTGTGCGCCCAGACCCACGTGCCGTACCTGACGCTGGCCGTCGGTCTGGTGGTCCTGGGGCTCGGCGCGGCGATCGTCCGCGCCGAGCGGGCGGAAGGGGAGGCGCGCCGACGGCCCCTGCGCATGGTGGCCTGGGCCACCGGGGTCGGCGTGGTGCTGTGGCTGCCCCCCGTCGCCGATCAGTTCACGAACGACCCGGGCAACATCCGCGAGCTCATCGACCACTTCGGCTCGCCGCCCGAGGCCGCCATCGGCCTGGGCGAGGGGATCCGCCTTGCGCTGCGCCACCTCGACGTCTGGTCGGGTCTGGCCGAACAGCTGACGGGGACGGCCCGCTTCGTCACCAACGCCTCGGCCGGTCGCGGTGCGATCGTGCTGGTGCTGTGGTTGGTGTCGGCCGTCATGGCTTGGCGTGTCGGCTCCCGCGCGCTGCGTTCGCTGCATGTCGTTGTCGCCGTGGCGCTGGTCCTCGGTACGGCCTCCATGGCCCGGATCTTCGGCCGGCCCTGGTTCTACCTGACGCTCTGGGCGTGGGGCATCACGACGGTCCTGCTCGGCGCCGTGCTGTGGACCGCGCTGGCCTGGTGGCAGCACCGCCAGCCGGAGCGGGCGCAGCGCTCGGCGGCGACCGTCGCCGTCGTGGCCGCTGGCGTCGCGGTGGTGACGTCGTTGGCCACGTCGGTCGCGTTCGCCGAGGCCCACCACCCCGAGGAGCGGCTGAGCAGCGCGGTGGGCACGCTGGCCGGCCCGACGTACGACGCGGTGGTGGAGGGCGTGGGCGCGGCCACCGGGCCCGATGACCGCTATGTGGTCCGATGGAGCGACGCCGCGGACATCGGCAGCCCGGGATTCGGCCTGCTGAACGAGTTGGAGCGGCGCGGCCTCGACGTGTTCGCCGACGAGTACTTCCACGTGCCGGTCACCGACCACCGCGTCGGGCCGCGCGCTGACGCCGTGGCCCAGATCCACCTGGCCACCGGCGGGTACATCGACGCCTGGCGCGAAGTGCCCGACGCCGTCGAGGTGGCCAGCTTCGATTCGCGGACGCCCGAGCAGACGGAGGAGTCCGCGGCGGTGCGCGCTCGCCTGATCGACCGTCTGGAGGCGGAGGGCTCGGCGGACCTGGTGCCGCTCGTCGACACCAACCTCTTCGGCATGTCGGTCGATCCCCGCCTGACCGCTGCCGACCACGCCGACCTGACGCAGCTCATCGAGCTGGGCCAGCCAATGGTCGTGTTCATCGCGCCGCCCCCGTCCGACTTCGACCCGAACGCGCTCTGATGGACCTGCGCGAACGCCGCGACGTCGAGCCGGATGCCGAGGGCGCCCGCCGGCATCCGTGGGAGGTCGCGCGGGCCCGCTTCTTCCGGGGCGTCATCGCCGACCACGTCGACCGAGCCGCGATCACGAGGGTGCTGGACGTGGGGGCCGGCGACGGCTGGTTCGCCCACGAACTCCTCCCGGACCTGCCGGGGGCCGCGCAGGTGGTTTGTTGGGACATCAACTACCGCTCGTCCGACCTCGCCGTGCCTGCCGGTGAGCGCATCAGCCGGACCGCGCAACGGCCCCAGAGTCGGTTCGACCTCATCCTCCTGCTCGACGTCATCGAGCACGTCGAGGACGACGAGGCGTTCCTGGCCGACGACGTGGTGCCCCTGCTGGCCGAAGGGGGACGGGCCGTCGTCAGCGTGCCGGCGTACCCGCGCCTCTACTGCGAGCACGACCGGATGCTCGAGCACCACCGCCGCTACCGACCGAACGAGCTCCGCGACCTCCTCGCTCGCCACCTGCGCATCGTGGCGAGTGGTTCGTTGTTCACGACGCTGCTGGCGCCGCGGGCGGTGACCGTCGCCCTGGAGCGGGCCGGCCGCGGGCACGACGCGGCCGGTGTCGGTGCGTGGAACGGCGGCCGGGTCCTGACCGCCGCAGTCACCGGAGTTCTGGACGCCGACGCCGCGATCGGTCGCCGTTTGGCTCGTCAGGACCTCGTGCCCGGGGCCCGGCTTCCCGGGCTGTCGACGTGGGCGGTGGTGTCGCGATGACGTCGGCCGCGGCGTCGGTCGTGATCGTCGTGCCGTGCTACGACGAGGCCGGCCGGCTCGATCCCGACGGGTTGACCGAGCTGTCCAAGCGGGCCGGCGCCCGCGTGCTCCTGGTGGACGATGGCTCGACTGACACCACTGCGGCCGTGCTGTCATCCCTGGCGGAGGCCGATCCGGAGCGGTTCGCGGTGGTCCTGCAACCGTCCAACATCGGCAAGGGCGAGACCGTGCGGCTGGGGATGCGCCGCGCCCTGCAGGACGGCGCCGCGGTGGTCGGCTACTACGACGCCGACCTGGCCACGCCCCCCGCGGAGATGGCCCGCCTGGTCGCCACGCTGCACGAGCGGCCCGATCTCGATGTAGTCATCGGCGCGCGCGTCGGCCTCCTCGGTCATGCCATCCAGCGCTCGATGGTCCGGCACTACCTCGGCCGGGTGTTCGCCACCGCCAGCAGCATCGTCTTGGGCCTCGACGTCTACGACACCCAGTGCGGGGCGAAGGTCTTCCGCGCCGGACCCTCGCTGGACGCCGCGCTGGCGGGGCCCTTCGAGAGCCGCTGGGTGTTCGACGTCGAGCTGCTGAGTCGTCTGCACCGGGGGAGTGGCGGCGTCAACGGACTGCCCGCGTCCGCCTTCCTCGAGGTTCCGCTCAACGAGTGGCGCGACGTCCAGGGCACGAAGCTCGGCTTGCGCAGCGCGGCCCGGGCCGTCGCCGACCTGGCCCGCATCGCCGTCAGGCGTCGTTGACGGGCAGTTCGAACAGGCCGACGGTCTGGCGGTCCTGGCGCCGGCGCAGCTCCGCGTAGCGCTTGAAGGTCTCGGCGACGTCGGGGTCCAACGTGACGTAGCCGTCGTTCACCAGCGCGGCCAGCTCGCCGCTGGCCTCCAGCGGCCCGGCGTCCCCGCCGACCGGGACGACGACGTCGTCGAGGTCGATGCGGCCCGCCCGCACGGCGTCCCGCCCTGCGTCGGACAGCTCCAATCCGCCTTCACCGGCCAGCTCCACGACCTCGGCCGACAGGGTGGCGAGCTCGGTCCCCTCGTCAGCGTCCAGCCCCTCGACGAGAGCCACGGCCCGGGCGCCCTCGGGCGGCTGCTCGGCTGCCGCGCCCTCGAGGAGGACGAGCCGCTGACGCTCGTCGCCCGACGCGCGGCGCCGCTCACCGAGCTGGCGCACCATCCCGTCGTCTTCGACCACCACGTCCACCCCGTTGCGGGCCAGCGCGGCGAGCACCGGCCCGCTGTAGGGCTCGGCGAAGCGGAGCACGGAGATGTCGAAGAGCATGGGCTCGTCCGGCCGGTAGCCGTCGAGCTGGTCGACGAGCGCCATCGCCGTGCCGGTGTCGGCGCGGTCGGCCGTCGGGCCCTCCGGCGCGGCGTAGGTCGGGAGGTTCAGCACGGCGAGCAGGCCTGTCGCGGCCAGACCGGCGGGGACGGCGACGCGGCGCACCGGCGAGCACTCGGCGGCCGCAACCAGCGCGGCCAGGAGCACAAAGGCTGAGATCGGCCACAACCAGCGCATCTGGTGGGGGCTGATGCCGATGACCCCGATGGGCATGAAGACCATCGACACCAGCGCCGCGGCCACGGCGGCCGCCGCGAGCACGCCGAGCGTCAGGATCGGCCGGGACCGCCACCGCCGCCCGGCCACGATCACCACGACCAGCACGGCGGCGACCGCGAGCAGGCCGGCCAGCGCGGCGGTGCCGCCGGCGACGTCGCCCTCGGCGAGGGTGCGGCCCTTGGGATCGTCGACCACGCCCGTGGCGCGAATGATCGAGCTGAAGCCCGGCCGCGTCCACCACGGCGGCAGGGCGACGACGGAGGCGACGAACCGCGCTCCGAGGGTGAGGCCGACGCGCTCATTGTCGCCGCCGCTCCCGCTGCTCCCGAGCAGGCTGCCGAGGTTCCCCTCACCGAAGAACTGGTCCCAGAGGGGCTGGCACCACGCCAGCACCCCCACCCCGGCCGTCCACAGACCGATGCGCTGCAGCCACGACCGCTCGGCGTCCCAGACAGCGCCGCCGGCGCGGGCCATGCGGACGAGTCCGGCACCGGTCATGACCACCGCTGCGGCGCCGATGATGGCCACGACGTAGACGAAGCTCAGGTGGGTCTGGACGAGCAGGCTGGCGATGGCCACGAGGAACGGGGCCATGAGGAGGTCGCCGGCGGCCAGCGTCCAACACATCACCAGGAGACACCAGAAGGGCAGGAGCATGGCGTGCGGCTGCCAGGGATCGAACAGCAGCTCGCTGCCCAGGCTCCAGGCCAGGCCGGCCGAGAGCGCCGTGGTCAGGACCATGGCCCGCTGCCCGCCTACCCGTTGCGCCGCCCACGCTGCTCCGCCGATCGCGGCCAGGTTGGCCACCATCACCGCGACCGCCAGCCCGACGCTCGGTCCCGCCACCTTCACGAAGGGAGCCAGCACGTCGAACCACAAGGGCCCGGGGTTGCTGATCGTGCGGCCCGCGGCCTGTGACGCCGAGGTCCACGTGCCCAGCAGCGGATGGTGGGCCGTGGCGACGTCCTCGGCCCGCAGCAGGATGAGCCCGTTGTCGCCTATCGCGATCCAGCCTCCGGACAGGACGCGCACGGTGGCGACGACGAGCGGGAGCGCGGCGAGGCCGAGCGCCAGGATCGGGACGATCCAGCCCCGCCGCCGGTTCACGGCTGGGTGTCCGGTGGCGCGGGCTCGCCGGCGACGTGCCGTCGTCGGGCCCGGCGCCAGGGCCAGCCCGCGGCGGCGGGCAGGAGTGACACGGCGGCGAAGAGCCCCAGGCTGTGGACGCGCTCGAAGCGGGCCGGCCATGCGGCGTTGGCCGCGGTGTGCTGGGTGCGCTGGATCCAGATGATGGCGGCGGCGATGAAGGAGAGCGCGCCGAGCGTCACCAGGCCGGCCAGTCGGGGTCGCCGGGCCAGTGCCAAGAGGATCGCGCTGCCCACCGCGGCCACCAGCGCCCACTCGGGGCCAACGAGCAGGCCAGCCGACACGATCCACACCGCGGCGCCGGCGACGAGCGCGGGTCGGGCCGCAGGCTGGCCGGGGAACTCGAAGCGCGCCGGGCGGACCCGCGGCCCCGCGGGACGTCGCCGGCGGTCGAGGACGGCGATGACGATGCAGGCCACGATGGCGATGACGGACAGCACGAGGGCGATGGTGAGCGGCCGCTGTGACGTCCACTGGACGGTCACGACCGTGGGCTGGTCGGCGGGCGGGATCCACCAGCCGTTGAAGCCGCCGTCGACCATCGTGGGCGGGCCGAGGTCGTCGCCGTCGGCCGTGCGGGCCGACCAGGAGTCGTGGAAGCCCTCCCCGAGGACCAGCCAGCAGCCATCCGGACAGCCGTCCACGGTGACGGTGCGGTCGAGGCGCCCGGACGACGTGACGGTGGCCCCTGGGAAGGGGGCGAATCCTCCTTCCTCATCGGGTCGGGGTCCGTCGAGCACGATCCGATCGACCTGGAGGCCGCTCTGCGCGCCGGGTGCCGTCTCGATGCGATGGGTGCCGGCGTCGAGCAGCAGCGCCGACCCGTCGCAGGCCTCGGCGCTCGCGGTCTCTCCGGCCAGGAGCTGGGCCGGCGTGCCCTCGATGCGCACCGGGAAGGGTTGGCCGTCAATTGAAATCAGGTCGTCCAGGCAGCCGCTGTCCAGCTCCGAGGGGATGCTCGTCGGCGGCCCGACGGACAGCTCGGCGATGGCGGCGGGCAGGACGACGGGCTCCCCGAAGCGGCGGTCGATCGTGGTGCGGGGCTCGATGGCCGTGATCTCGATCTCGACCGGGCCGGCGGGGAGCGGGGCGGGCAGCGGGATGCGGCTCTGCCCGTTCTCGTCCGGTGGCGGGACGGCGACGTCCATCGGAGCTGCGCCTGCGGTCAAGCGCAGCCCGGTGATCGGTGAGGTGTCGTCACCGACGCGCTGCGTCATCGCCAGCTCGGTGACCGGGGCCTCGAGCGTGGCCTGCAAGCGGGCACCGATCGCCGGGCCGAACGCCGTGATCCACGCCGTCGCAGGATCGCCGTCGGTGGCCGCCCACCCGGCCGCGCCGGCCGTGCCGGTCAGCCGAGAGCTGGTCTGAGCTCCCTCGATGCCCAGCAGCTCGGCCAGCACGGCGTCGTCGGCGCGCTGATCGAGCCGGACGGTGACCTCCGGTGTGAACCGTTGCGTCACCGGCACCTCGATCTCGCGGACCATGGCCGGCTCGGGGTCGGACCGCCAGCGGTCCGTCGGGCGGGTGCGCAGCCGGGTCAGGACGTAGGTCACCGGTGGGCCGTCCTCGCCCTCCGCCGTCAGGGCGGTCGTGAGATCGGTCGGCACCCGCACCACCTCGACCGTGGGGCCGAGGCCGAAGTCGATCTCCGAGAACCCGACCGCGGCCGACGCCGGCCCGGGCGTGAGGTCGGGGACGACCACCGAGTCGATGGTGATGGTCACCGTCGACGGTCCAGTGGTGGGTTCGAGGTCGATGCGCTGCCCCTCGCCCAGTGAGCTGTCGTCCATCTGGACCCGCACCGGTTCGCGGTCGTCGACGGCGATGGTGACCGCGCCGATGTGGCGGACAGTCGCGGCGCCATCCGGCTGGCGCAGGGTGACATGGTCGATCGGTTCGTCGACCTCCAGCCGAATGCGATGGTCCTCGGCCGGCGCTCGATCGGCCACCCGCCACGCGGTGGTCGGATCGCCGTCGACGGCCATGACGGCCCGATCCTCGGGGCGATAGGCGAACGGCTCGCCGTACGCACTGGCCGTGGCCCGCACCGGACCTTCCTGCAGGGCCACCGTCTGCGCGGCCGGCTGGTCGGGCGCGTCGGCGAACACAGGCAGGCGCTCGTCGCTGTCGTCGGGATCGAGGACGTCGGTGCCCGGCCCGCCGGACTCCGTGAAGCCCCAGACGTCCTGTGAGCCCCGCCAGTGGTGCGCCCGGTCACGGTTCGAGTCCGTCACCACCGCCCGCCGGGCTGTGCGCATCGCCTCTGCCAACTCGTCCTCCGTGAGCGAGGCGGCGTAGCGCAGCAGTTCGGTCCCGTCGAGGATGTCCGCGGCGGCGGCGTCGATCACCCCGTCACCACTGCCGGCCACGACCACCTCGCGGGCCTTGGCCCGGATGACCGGCACGGGCTCGTTGACGGGGACGAGCTCGACGGGCGGAACCGCTTGCCCGACGCTCGGGTCGGCGAGCGACTGCTCGTCGATCATGGGCACATCGGGCACGTTCACCTGCGGGGAGCCGTAGGGGACCGGTGCCCCGAGCCCGGACGCCCCGCCGTCATCGGCCGCGCGCCCGAACAGGTCCTCGGTCACTTCGGGCCGCGCCGTGCGGAAGCGGTCGAAGGCCGCGTCCCCGGTCAACCACACGGTGTCGGCACCGAGGAGCCGGGCCACCGGGGCGACGGCGTCGATCTCTGCGACACCAGCCTGGAAGCGGTCGTCCATGGCGTAGGCCAGGTCCATGGCGCCCGCGCTCCCGAGCGGCAGTAGGTCGCGGGTGACGAGCGGCCGGGTGGTGAGGCCGGGCGGCGGAGGGTCGACGGTGTAGCCCCACCGGAAGGCCCCGAACTCCGCGCCGGGCAGCTGCCAGAGCCGGTAGCCCTCGGGCGCGGCGTCGAGCGCGGCGCTGGCCGCCGTCCACGCTTCCGGCTGGTCCTGATCCCGCTCGAGGGCGGGGTCGACCAGGTTGGCGCCGGTGAGCACGGGCAGGTTGTAGAGCGCCAGGCCGCCGATGCCCACCGCGGCGAGCGCGCGCCACGGTACGCGGCTCGTCCCCCGGGCGCCTGCCCAGGCCGGGAGGGCCTCCACCAGCATCGCCGCTCCGAACGCCAGCCCGAGCACGAGGACGGGCACGGCGCGGGTGCTGGAGCGCAGGGCCAAGGCCATGCCGGACTCGCCGTCCCCGAGCAACACGTTCATGAGCGGCGACGGGTCGTCGATGGGGTGCACACCGACGCCGAGCACGACCCCAGCGACGACGAGCGCGATCGCGTAGCGCCGCTGGCGCCAGCGCACGAACGTCAGGCCGGCGACGGCGATGAGCACGACGAGGAAGCCGGCGGCGATGATCTTGACCGAGGCCATGTAGTCGTAGCCGGCGGTGGTCGTCGCCGCGTATGGATCGCGGATGTAGGTGAGCCAGTACCCGAGCCCGCGCCACACCTCCGGGGAGGTGGACGTGAAGCTGACCGCCTCCAGCGACTCGGAGTAGGCGAGCACGTCAGCCCCGAGGCGCCCCTGGAGCGCGACCATCGCCAGCCACCACAGCGACACGCCGAGCGACAGGCCGCCGATGCGGGCTCCGGCGGCCACGGCCCGCCGCCAGGGGATCTGCCGCTCTGCCGCGGCCACGGCGAGCCAGAGGAGGGGAGCGGGGGCGATCATCAGGAGCGCGGTGGCGTTGACCGCGCCGACGCTGGCCACTACGAGCGCGCTCAGCGCTGCGTCCCTCCACTTCGTGCGCGTCGCCGCGCCGACGGTCAGGCCGACGATCCAGCCCAGACCGGCCCACGGAAGGAGCATGGCCGAGGTACGGGAGACGTAGGGGAGCAGGTAGGGCGAGAGCTGGTAGACGAGGGCGGCGGTCAGGGCCGCGACTACGCCGAGACCGAGGCGGCGGGCCGCCCACAGCACGCCCGTACCGGCCAGCACGGCGAGCGTGCCGATCCACAGGCGGTGCACGACCCAGTCCGGGATTCCGCCGGCGTCGCCCAGCCAGTACCACGGGCCTTGCGGCCACAGGTAGGCGATGACCTGGTGCGGGACCCAGCCCGCGAACTGCCGGGCGTCGAAGGTGAACGGCGCGTCGGTGATGAGGCGGCCGGGGTCCAGGTAGAGGTAGAGCTTGGTGTCGGCGGGCATCCGCCCCGGCGACGAGGCCAGCGCCGGCACGTAGGCCAGGAGGCCCAGCAGACCCGCCGCCAGCCACACGGCGCGGCGGCGTAGCACCTCGACGACGGCCATCAGGGAACCGCAGGCAGGAACCCGGTCAGGTGCTTCAGGGCTCCGAGCGCCCCGGCCCTGGCCGTGCGGCGGTGCGGTGACGTGCCGTTCGCAGCGCCGCCCGCGTCGCTCGCCGTTTCGGCCCGATGGGCCAGGAACCAGTCGTAGCTCTGAGCGAACATCTCGTCGGTCGACCAGCGCGGCTGCCAGCCGAGCTGCTCGCGGACGTGCTCGATGTCGAACCACATCGAGCGCGCGTACATCAGCCAGTGGTACGGGGCGAAGGGGGAGAGGCCGAGGCGGGCGCTCAGCTGCATCGCCGCGGCCGCCGGCGCCGCTGGCAGGCGGCGGACGCGGGCGCCGGTCCCCGCGTGTTCGCAGAGGTGCGTGAGGGCCTCGCCCATCGTGCCGAAGCGGTCCGTGCCGGCGTTGAACACGGCGGGTCCGGGCCGCCCGGCGGCCAGCACGCAGACGTCGGCGAGATCGTCGGCGTGGACGAACTGGTAGCGGTTGGTCCCGTCGCCGAGGACCACCGGGTCGGCCCCGTCGGCGATCCAGTCGAACAGGATGCCGAAGATGCCGAGCCGGCCGTGGCCCAGGATCGTCCGCGGCCGGACGATGCTGACGTCCAAGCCATCGGCCGCTGCCCGCAGGCAGGCCCACTCGGCGGCCAGCTTGGCCTGGCCGTAGGCCTCCTGCGGCTTGGGGACCGTCGTGGGCAGGACCGGGTTGGTGTCGGGGATCCCGAAGACCGCGCTGGACGACGTGTGGACCACCTTGTCGACGCCCGCGTTGCGGCAGGCGGCGAGCAGCACGGTCGTGCCGTCGACGTTGACGGATCGGAGCAGGTGCGGGTCCCGGGCCAGGGGGACCTGGGCGACGTTGTGGTACACGACGTCGACCCCGTCGACGGCCTCGCGCACGCGGGCAGCGTCGCGGATGTCGCCCTCGACCACATCGACGCCCGGGCCACCGGCGCCCTCCACGTCGATGTCGAGGACGCGCACGCCGTTACCCCGGGCGACCAGCCTGTCCACGAGGAGCCGGCCGAAGTATCCGTTGCCGCCCGTCACGAGGCTCGTCACAAGGACAGCCCCTCCTCGACGCACCAGCGGATGCTGCGCCGCATCCCCTCCTCGAGCGCCACCTGGGGGTCGTAGCCGAGCTCCTCCTGGGCCACGGAGATGTCGCAGGCGATGGTCTTGTTCATCTCGCCGAGCACGTGCACGGCCTGGACGTACCGTCCGGCCCGCTGGGCCAAGGCGTCCGCCCGCTCCGCCATACGGCCGGCGAACGCGGGGAGACGCACCCGGTTCGGCTTGACCGTGAAGCCCTCCTCCTCGAGCGCCCGTCCCACCGTCTCGACGATCTCGGTCACGGTGTAGGGCCGAGCGTCGGCGATCCACCACGCCCGTCCGGCCGGCGTTGGCACCAGCTCGGCGGCCACGACGCCCTGGACGAGGTTGTCGACATACACCATCGACCGTCGTTGCTGGCCGTCACCGAACACCGGGAAGCGCCCTTTGCGGACCATCTGGAAGAACGTGGTCTGGCGGGCGGGCTGGAAGGGACCGTAGAACCAGGGCGGCCGGACGATCACGGCGTTCAGGCCGCCGGCGACGGCGTCCCTCACCCGCAGCTCGGCCTGCATCTTGGAGCGCCCGTAGCCGTAGTAGGGGTCGTAGGGCTCGTCGTTGCGGAAGGTGTCGCCCGGGTGCGGGTTGGTGCCGAACGGGCTGTTGGAGGAGACGTGGACGACGCGGCGGGCGCCATGCGCCTCGGCGGCGGCCATGACGTTGGCCGTGCCCCGCACGTTGATCTCCTCGAAGTCGTCCATTCGGGCCGGGTGGATGACGCCGGCCGTGTGGATGACGTCGACGGTGCCGGCCCCGCGCAGGCCGTCGAACAGCGCGGTGAGGCCGTCGGGCCGGGTGATGTCGCCCACCACCGCCTCGACCCTGTCGGCATTGGTGAAGAGGTCGAGGTCCTCGGGATCGCGCACCAGCGCGCGCACGGTCCCCGGCCGGCTGAAGGGTCCAACCGGCCGGCTCAGGTGATCGACCAGGGCGCGCCCGAGCCAGCCACCGGCGCCCGTCACGACCGTGACGTCCGGCGGCGCGATCCGCTCCGGCGGCGGGGCCGTCACGGTTTCACCGTCTCGATGAAGCGCCGGGCGTTGCGGATGGCGACGGCCATCACGGACGCCTGGGGGTTGACGCCGGGAGCGTCCGGCAGCAGCGAGGCGTCGTTGACGCGGACGTTCGTGGTGCCGCGGACGACACCGAAGCTGTCCGTGGCGGCGCGGCGGTCCTCACCGAAGGGCACGGTCGAGCACAGGTGCACGGTCATGACGGCGGCCTTCGACACGCCGAACGTGCCCTGCAGCGTGGCGAGGTCCGATGGACGGCGCACGATCGGCGCCCCGCGGTACGAGGGGTACACCTCTGTGGCGCCGGACTCCAGCATGAGCAGCGCCAGCCGGGCCAGCCCCCGCCCGAGCAGGGCCTTGTCGCGGGAGGTGAGGCGGTAGGTGACGAGGGGATCGCGGAGCCCGGGGATGGCCTGGACCCGGCCCCGTCCCTCGCTGGTGATGGCGGCGTAGTACACGGCCAAGTGCTCCCAGTCGACGATGGCGGGACCGAAGCGCTCCCACTCATCGCTGAGGGCCAAGGCCACGAGCCCGGCCGACGAGGCCGAGCCGCCGAACGACAGATCCGGTGAGAACTCCTTCACCTGGTGCACCGGCACGTCGTCGGGCACGTTGACCGCCTCGTCGAAGCGGGCAGCCAGCTTGACGGTGGGATGCACGGCCAGGGCCCCGCCGATGTTGCGGCGCAGGCCCGAGCGCTGCAGCAAGGCCGGGGTCTGGATGGCGCCGCCGCAGACCACGACGTGGCGGAAGTCGACCGCGCCCGCCTCGCCGTCCGGCCCGGTGACAGCGGCCCGCATGGCTCTCGTGCCGTCGAGCACGAGGCGATCGACGCGGTGGCCGGTCAGCAATCGAGCTCCGGCGGCGGTGGCGCGGGGGAGATAGGTCTCGGTCATGCTCCGCCGGCGACCGGAACGGGCGTCGCCTCCCGCGGGGTAGGTCATCCAGCGGGGGATCTCGTCGTGGCGCCAGTCGAGGGCGGCGGCGCCGCGCCGCAGGGCCTCGCTGGCCGGGGTCTGCGCGCCGGGCACGGTCTGCACGGACAGCTCCCGCTCCACCTCGTCGCAGATGCGGAAGAGCTCGTCGGCGTCGAAGTCGACGAGCTGGCGCTCGCGCCGCCACCGTTCGAGCACCGCTTCGGGCGGCCGCCGGTAGAGGCCGCTGTTGACCTCGGTGCCACCGCCGGCGCAGCAGCCCTCCGTGTAGGCGATCGAGGGGAGGCCGAGCGCCGCGGTCACCCCACCCGCCCGGTACTGCCGGTCCATCTGCTCGAGCGAGAACGGCACCACCTCGCCCTGGCGGACCATCTCGCCCTCTTCGAGCACGAGCACGTCGAAGCCGGCCTCGGCCAGCAGCGCGGCGGTCGGGGCGCCGCCGGCGCCGGACCCGACGACGAGGATGTCGGCGTCGAGCTTCACGGTGACGCGCCGGCGTGGCTCGGTGCGCCGTCGGGCTCCGTGTCCGGCCACGTGTCCCAGACATAGGCGTAGGCCAACGACCGCACGAGCCGGACGTACTCGCCCAGCACCGGCAACGGGCGGGCAGCGAGCAGGCGGACCAACCGGCGCAGGCCCATCACGCGGCCCAGGCCGTCGACCAGGATGGCTGCCGCGCCCACGCCGAGCTTGATCGGTGAGGGGAGCATGGCGATGCGGCGCCCGGCGAAGGCCACGGTCTCGGCTCGCCGGTCCGCGGGGAGCGCGGGCAGGTCGTGGGCCACGACGTGGTCGCTGAAGCGGGCGATGGACCCCGGCGGCGGGAAGGCGCGGGTCCGGGAGGGCGGGAAGGCGCGGGTCCGGGAGGGCGGGAAAGCGCGGGTCCGGGAGGGCGGGAAGGCAGGGGCCTGGGAGGCAGGCATCGGAGGGTGGATCGTAGTGGGGTGACCCGCCCGCCCCCGGGGCACCTCGCAGCATGACGACGGCGGCAGGGGGACCCACCGCTACCGTGACCCGGATGCCCGAGCCGGCCACGATGCCCGAACCGGCCGCGGCACTCGCTGAGATCGACCGGCTCGTCGGGGAGGTCATGGACAGGGGCGTGCGACGGGTGCACGTGCTGGCCTGGCGGGACCTGGACGATCGGGACGCCGGAGGGTCCGAGGTCCACGCCGACGAGTTCATGCGGCGCTGGGCGGCTGCCGGCTTGGACGTCCTGCACCGCACCTCGGCCGCCGCCGGCCTGCCCGCCACCGACCGTCGCCACGGGTACGACGTCGTCCGCCGGGGCAGCCGTTACACCGTGTTCCCGCGCACCGCCGTTTCCGAGCTGGCGGGCCGCATGGGGCGCTCGGACGGCCTGGTCGAGGTGTGGAACGGGGTGCCGTGGTTCTCGCCGGTCTGGTATCGGCGACCCCACATCACGATCCTCCACCACGTCCACGGCCCGATGTGGGACCAGATCATGCCCGGCCCGCTCGCCGGAGCCGGCCGTCTGCTGGAGGCGCGCCTCGCGCCCCCTTCTACCGGTCCTCCGAGGTCGTCACGCCCTCCGAGGCGACGCGCGACGAGCTCCTCGGTCTCGGTCTGCGACCCGAGCGCGTCACCGCGGTCGACAACGGCGTCGATCCCTACTTCAACCCGGGCGACCCGCCGACGCCCAAGAGCCCGACGCCGCTCGTTGTGGCCGCCGGCCGCATGGCGCCCGTCAAGCGCTTCGGTCTCCTCCTCGACGCCGCGGCCGAGGCACGCGTCACCGTCCCCGATCTCCAGCTCCGGTTGATCGGCGATGGTCCGCTGCGCGCGGAGCTGGAGGATTGGGTGCGGGCCTACGGAGCGCAGGACTGGGTCGACCTGCCCGGGCACCTCGATCGCGTTTCGCTGCGCGAGGAATACCGGCGGGCCTGGGTCGTGGCCAGCGGATCCCTGGCCGAGGGATGGGGCCTGACGATGACGGAGGCGGCGGCGTGCGGGACGCCCGCTGTCGCCACCGACATCCGCGGCCACCGCTGCTCCGTCGTCGACGGCCGCACCGGACTGCTGGCACCGCCCGAACGCCTGGGTGAGGCGCTGGCGATGGTCCTCGGTGACAACGCCCTGCGGCTGCGCCTCGGGGTCGCCGCCCTGGCCCGCGCCCGTACCCTCACCTGGGACGCATCGGCCCTGGGGGTACTCCGGATCTTCCACCGCGTGGTGACAGGTCGCCCCAGGTAGCGTGGTCGGACCGTGCGTACGATCGTGGTGCTGCCGACTTACAACGAGCGCGAGAACGTGGCGAATCTCCTGGCGGCGGTGCGATCGACCCTGCCGACCGCGGACATCCTCGTGGTCGACGACAACAGCCCCGACGGGACGGCCTCGATCGTCGAGGAGGTGGCCGCCGAGCTCGGCCAGATCAAGTTGCTGCGCCGGCCCGGCAAGCATGGCCTCGGCAGCGCCTACCGCGAGGGGTTCGTCGTCGCGCTCGACGAGGGGTATGACGCCGTCGTGTCGATGGACGTCGACTTCTCCCACGATCCGGCCTCGCTGCCCGAGCTGCTGGCGCTGCTGGAGGCGGGCGCCGACGCCGTGATCGGCTCCCGGTACGTGCCGGGCGGAGCGACCGAGGACTGGCCACTGCACCGCCGGGTCCTGTCGCGCTGGGGCAACCGGTACACGTCGCTGGTCCTGCGGCTCCAGGTGCGCGACTGCACGTCCGGGTTCCGGGCCTACCGGGCCAGTGCGCTGGCGTCCATCGAACCGTCCAGCACGACAGCCGAGGGTTATGCCTTCCTGACCGAGCTGGTCCGGCGGCTCGTCCGCGCCGGCTACCGGGTGATGGAGTCGCCGATCATCTTCCGCGACCGTCAATACGGCGAGTCGAAGATGTCGAGCCGCATCATCGTGGAGTCGATGCTGCTGGTCACGCGATGGGGAGCGCGGGACTTGCTGACGCGCCGCCAGGCGCCCGAGACGATCGACTAGCGCGGAGTCAGGCGAGGGAATCGACCAGCTCACGAAGTGGGCGGGGAACGTCTTCGGGCGGGAGCGCCTCGGCAAGCAACTGCGCGTAGCGGTACTTGCGCGCCGAGCGCGTGCCCATGAACCGGTGGAGCTGCTGGGCGTGCGGACGATCGCGATGGGCCGGCATCTGTTGGAGTGTTCGCAGCGATGGCAGCTCGCCGGCGCGGTCGATGACTGATTCGACCTCGGTGCCACCGAGAGCCCGGATCAGCTCGTCCTCCAGGTCCCGGTCGCACACGAAGAGCAATTCTGCTCGGTCGCTCTCTAGGCCCGAGGCCGCGAGAGCCCGGGCGAAGTACTCGGCCTCGGCCGCGTCGCACAGCGCGGCGATCCGGGCGTTGCGGCCACGCGGACCGAAGGTCGTGAGGAACCTCCGGACGTTCGTGGCGCCGCCCATCGGGACGATGACGATGCCCTCGCCATCGAACTCCCGCCCGCGCTTGCGTGCGACGGCCTGGATCGCGACGTAGTCACTCAAGCCTTCGACGAGGACGACCGTATGCGGCGCGCCGGACAATGCTTCAGACTGGAGGTCGGCCAGCATCCGCCGTGAGAACTCGCCCCAGGCGTGCTGTCGGGTCGGTGTCGTGTCCTCCATCGTCATCGCCTCACGGGGTTGCGGTCGCCACGAACGCTACGACCGAGCTTGGTGGCGCAGGTGCCCGTGGATCAGGCGTCGTGTAGGAACTCCTCCACGTTCGGCTCGGGCGTGTGGTAGTCGCCGTGCTCAGCCATCCACCAGGCGTGGGTGGTCTGCAGGCCGGTGGGCTCGTCGAGTGTGCCGGCGCAGATCGACAGGTGGTCTGGTCGCGCCGCAGCACGCCAGAACAACGAGGAACCACATCTCGAACAGAATGCGTACGCCACGCTGGGGTCGGGCGAGTACCACGTCAGGGTCGTGTCGCTCGCGAACCGCACGTCGGCCGTCGACGATCCGGTGGCCGCCATGTGATGCCCGGTGAACCTGCGACATCTGTGGCAGTGACAGTTCCACACCGGCCGCAAAGGCCCCGCGACGGTGTAGCTGACGCCGCCACACTCACACCTACCCGACGCGGTCTGCTCCGTTGCTGATCCCGCACCCATTCAGGCGAACGTAGCCGTCGGCCCGCTCATCGTCAGTCGCCGCGAGCACCACGCGAGTCCACGACCGGGACTCGCTGAGCGCCTCGCCACTCACGCCGATGAGTCTCGGCACTTTGAGCCGTCTCAGCTGACAGGCTCCCGAGGTGCCCGCGCGCCCACGGGCCCGAGACAGCGGAGGACATCATGGCCACCACATCCGGCAACGCGACGAGCAGCAACCTTCCCGGCAAGCCGCCAGTCGTCGACCTGGCCACATGGCAGGCGGCGCGTGATGAGCTGCTGGTCCGCGAGAAGGCGCACACCCGTGAGGGCGACGCGATCGCCGCGGCCCGGCGGAGGCTGCCGATGGTCGAATTCGACGGCGCGGTCGAGGTCACGGGCGTTCACGGGCCGGTCCCGTTCCTCGACCTGTTCCAGGGTCGCGACGAGCTCGTGGTCTACAAGCACATGTGGTACGACGGCGCGCCGCACCAGGGGCAGTGTGAGGGCTGCACCACCACGGCCTGGCACGTGAAGGACGCCGTCTACCTCAACGCCCGGGGCGTCTCGTTCGCCTTCTTGACCTCGGGCTCGTGGGACGAGGTGGCTCGCTACGTCGAGTTCATGGGTTACACCCAGCCCTGGTACTCGGTGCGGGATGTGGAGGCGCCGGTCGGCGGAGAAATGGGACACATCGTCTGTTTCCTCCGCGACGGCGGCCGCGTCTTCCTCACCTACTCCACGACGGGCCGTGGCGACGAGCCCGTCAACGGGTCCTTGGGCCTGCTCGACATGACTCCCTACGGCCGCCGCGAGGGGTGGGAGGAGAACCCCGACGGCTGGCCCGAGGCCCCTGAGGCCGGCTCGCCGGTCGGTGGGCATGGTTCGCCGATCTGCTGGTACTGGCGCTCGGACGCCGATGGGGTCGCCACCTGGGGCCCGACCAGCCGGCCCGTGCCGCAGTGGACCCGCCCCGGCGCGATCCCGGCGGAGACCCTCGGCCGCCAGGGTCCGCACCACTGACGCGCCACCGCCGTACGGCCCCCACCGGATCGGCAGACGTGGCGTGCCGCGGGCGGTCGCCGTCGCACCCGCCACGCGTGTAATCGTGCGAGCTTCCGGGAAATACCTGCCTATGACCATCGCCCGCCCTGCTGTTGTCAGCCAAGCCCAATGGCACGCCGCCCTGGCGGCCATCACCGAGCGCGAGCAGACTGTTGCCACCGCGATGCACCAGCTCGCCGCCGCCCGCAAGCGCATGCCGATGGTGCGGGTCGACCACGACTACGTCTTCGAGGGCTCCGATGGGCGGCGGTCGCTGCCCGAGCTGTTCGATGGGCGCAGCCAGCTCATCCTCTACCGGTTCTTCTTCGAGGAGGGCGTCGACGGCTGGCCCGACGCCGGGTGCGCCGGCTGCTCATCGGTCGCCGACGGCGTTCCCGACCTGCGCCTCCTGCACGCCCGCGACATCACTTTCGCCATGGCCTCACCGGCACCACAGGCGAACCTCCGCCGCTACGCCGAGCGCATGGGCTGGACCGACGTGCCCTGGTACACGATCTGTACCGAGCGCTTCTCGGCTGACTTCGGCGTCGATGAGTGGTTCGGGCTCAACGTCTTTCTGCGCGACGGCGACGACGTGTACCGCACCTACTTCCTCCAGCACGGGCCCATGGTCCAGGGCATCGGCAGCATCTGGAGCCTCATGTCGCTCACGCCCTATGGCGGGCAGTCCGACGATGAGGACGCGCCGGAGGGCTGGCCGCAGGCGCCGCAGTCGTTCTGGTACCGCCGTCACGACGAGTTCGATGAACCGCCACCGTCGGCGGCCTCCGAGACCAATTGACCGCAAATCGCCGAACGAGCGCCGAAATGCCCACGCGGGAGAACTACGCAGGGTCGCTCAGAGCGGCGTCGTCCGTTCGCTCACGCCACCTCGACCAGGCCTGGTCGAGTGCCGCTGCGGCCAGCACGACGAAGGCGATCTCGGCCGGCAGCCGAAAGCGAGGCAGGCCGTAGAACAACGTCGCCACGATGAACACGAGTACTGGCATCGCCACCAGCGGCAGCAGCCGCACGCGACGGCGGTGGAGCACCACGCCTCCCGCGACGGCGACGGGCACCAGCAGCCAGAACTGCACGATGCCGATCCAGGACGCCCAGCGCTCGCGGCCCTCGCCCGTGTTGTAGAAGACCATCTGATCGAGTCGCCACGGCAGGCTCCACGCCCTGAGCTGACGGGCCACGACCACGGCGGGAAGCCGGTCGAGGTTCTCGCGTAGGTGGTCGAGCCCGGCCCGCCGGAAGACGACCGACTTCTCGGACTGGTCGACCCCTTCGGGCATCGGATAGGCGAGCGCGCAGTTGATGCTCCAGAACCCGATGGCGGGGCCGCCGTAGGTCTCCGGACAGTTGGCGCCGTAGATGGTGAGCCCCTCGTTGGTCGACAGCAGTACCGGCCGCTCGAACCGGCTGAGGTTGTAGATGGTCCACGGCGCCAGCGCGGCGACGGTGACGCCGACGGCCAGGCCCAGGTGGCCCCAGCGGGCGCGCTGGGCGGCCGGCGCGCCGAACCGGCGGAACAGCATGATCGGCACCAGGACGAGTGGAATGACGAGCAGCATCTCGGCTCGGGCCAGGGCCGTGAGCCCGGTCAGCAGCCCGACGAGCGCGGCGCGGCCGGCGAGAGGGCGCTCCAGGTACCGGTAGATGGCCAGCAAGAGCCCGGTGATGCAGAGCGCGGACAGGGTTTCGGACATGACGAGGCCGTCGTTCATCCAGAACGCGGCGTAGATGCCGGTCAGGCCGGCGGCGATGAGGCCTCCGCGCCGGCCGACCACCCTCATACCGAGCAGCCCGACCAGCCACACCACCCCCACGCCGAGGAAGGCCATCAGAAGGCGTTGGCGCATGACCGGTTCCGAGTCTCCCCAGGAGACGAGAGCAACCACCAGCGCGGTCATCGGCGGGTGGTCGGCCGCCGCGGCTCCGTCGTTGAACGGCTCTTCGAAGCCCCGGCCGTCGGCGATCAGCCGGGCCTGGATCGAGTAGTAGAACTGGTCGCCCTTGAGCTCGTCGCCCGGCTTGGCGGCCAGCACGTAGGCGACGCGGAAGGCCAGCGACACCAGCACGATGACCAGCAGCGCCCACCGGTACCAGGTGCGGGAGTGCGTCATCGGGGTACGACGGCGTCGCGGTCAGCGGGTGGAGCGTTGGCGCAGCCGGACCCCGACCGACGAGTAACGCACGATGCAGTAGAACGCCTGCACGCCGTCCCGCCAGCCGATCTTCTTGCCTTCGTCGTACGTTCGGCCGCTGTAGGAGATCCCGACCTCGTAGATGCGCCAGCCGCCCCCGGCGACCTTCGCGGTCACCTCGGGTTCGAACCCGAAGCGGTCCTCCTCCAGTTCGATGGACTGGATGACCTCCCGCCGGAACACCTTGAAGCAGGTCTCCATGTCCGTGAGGTTCAGGTTGGTGAACATGTTGGACGCCAGCGTGAGCAGCCGGTTGCCCAGGGAGTGCCAGAAGTAGAGGACCCGATGGGGCCGCCCCGACTGGAAGCGGGAGCCGAACACCACGTCCGCCTTGCCGTCCTCCAGCGGCTGCAGCAGCAGGCCGTACTCGGACGGGTCGTACTCGAGGTCGGCGTCCTGGACGACGACGTAGTCGCCGACCGCCTCGTCGAACCCTCTGCGCAGGGCCGCTCCCTTGCCCCGGTTCTCGGGTTGGAGCAGCACCCGGACCCGGTCGTCCGTGAGCTTGGCGAGCACCTCGCGCGTCCCGTCGGTGGAGCCGTCGTCCACGATCAGCAGCTCCTGCACCCAGGGCGAAGCGAGCACCTGTTCGACGACGGTCTCGACCGTCGGGCGCTCGTTGTAACAGGGCATGACCACGCTGAGGCATGGTCGCGGGGCACCGGCGGGCACGGAGCCGAGAGCGTAGTCGTGGGCTGAGACGGTCCCGCGGCACCCCGCGGGCACCCCCCAGCCGCCCGGACGAGCCGGGGCGCTCGTAGAGTGCGAGGCCGTGAGCAGGATCGCCGTGGTCGGGGCTGGGTACGTCGGGTTGACGACAGCGGCGTGCTTCTCCCATCTCGGGCACGACGTCGTGTGCGCGGACGTGGACGTGGCGAGGGTCGAACGGCTGAGCCGCGCCGCCACCGAAGAAGGGGTCCTGCCCATCGTGGAGGAGGGTCTCGAGCAGCTGGTGCGCGACGGCCTGCGCCACGGGCGGCTGCGGTTCGTCATCGGCGCGGCCGCGGCGGTCGCCGACGCGGAGTTCGTCTACCTCTGCGTCCCCACGCCGCAGCGCGACGACGGGTCGGCCGACCTGAGCTATGTGGAATCGGCCGCGGCCGAGATCGGCCCGCTCCTGGACTCCGAGTCGATCGTCGTCAACAAGTCCACGGTGCCGGTCGGCTCGACCCGCATCGTCCAGCGGGCGCTCAGACGGCCCGACGTGTACGTCGTTTCCAACCCCGAGTTCTTGCGGGAGGGCTCGGCCGTGCACGACTTCCTGCACCCGGGACGCATCGTGATCGGGGCCGACGACCAAGCCGCGGCCATCCGCGTGGCCAGCCTCTATCTGGGCGTGGCCGCGCCGCTCGTCGTCACCGATCCGCGCTCGGCCGAGATCATCAAGTACGCGTCGAACGCGTTCCTGGCCACCAAGGTCTCCTTCGTCAACGCGGTGGCCGCGATCTGCGAGTCCGTCGGGGCCGACGTGAACGACGTTGTCCTCGGCATGGGGTACGACGACCGCATCGGCCGCGAGTTCCTCCGTCCCGGACCGGGCTGGGGCGGCTCGTGCCTGCCCAAGGACACAAGGGCACTGCTGCGCATCGCCGAGGATGCCGGATACCGGTTCGATCTGCTGAAGGCGACGATCGACGTCAACGAGCAGCAGCTCGACCGCATGGTCGACAAGCTGGCCGACGCCGTCGGCTCCCCGCTGGACGGGGTCACCGTGGCCGTCTGGGGCCTGACGTTCAAGGCCCGCACGGACGACCTGCGGGACTCGCCGGCGCTGGCGGTCATCCAGCGCCTCCTCGACCGCGGGGCCCGGGTGCAGGCCTACGACCCTACGGTGAGGTCGCTCGAGGGCATCGACGTCCGCCCCGACCCCTACGCCGCCTGCGAGGGAGCGGCGGTGCTTGCCGTGCTGACCGAGTGGGACGAGCTGCGCTGGCTGGACTTCGACAAGGTCGCCTCGGTGATGGCCGCGCCCCGCGTCGTCGACACCCGTAACCTCCTCGACCGGGCGTCGCTCGTACGTTCCGGTTTCAACTACCGCGGCGTGGGCCGCGCCTGATGGCACGAGTGGTGGTGGCCGGCGGCGCCGGCTTCATCGGCAGCTACGTGTGTGAGTCCTTGGTGAACCGCGGCGACCACGTCGTCGCCATCGACAACCTCGTCACGGGGCGGCCCGACAACCTCGCCGGCCTGCTCGACCACGAGCGGTTCGCGCTCGTGGAGCACGACGTCTGCGAGCCGCTGGAACGGGCGGGTGTGCTGGGGCCGCGTGTCGATCTGGTCATGGATCTGGCCTCGCCGGCGTCGCCCGATGACTTCGACCGCATGCCGCTCGAGATCCTGGCCGTGGGCTCGGCGGGCACGGGCCACCTTTTGGACGCAGCGCGAGCGGACGGTGCCCGCTTCTTCCTGGCCTCGACCAGCGAGGTCTATGGCGACCCGCTCGTCCACCCGCAGCACGAGTCGTACTGGGGGCACGTCGACCCTATCGGGCCGCGCTCGTGCTACGACGAGGCCAAGCGATTCGCCGAGGCGCTCACGATGGCGACCGCACGCGTGCACGGCATCGACGTGCGCATCGCCCGCATCTTCAACACCTACGGCCCCCGCATGCACGCCTACGACGGCCGGGTGGTCACGAACTTCGTCGTCCAGGCCCTGACCGGCCGGCCCCTCACGCTGTTCGGCGACGGCAGCCAGACCCGCAGCTTCTGCTACGTGGAGGACGAGGTGGCGGGGCTTCTCGCTCTGGCCGACCTGCCGGGTCGCCTGTCCGGCCCGGTCAACGTCGGCAACCCGCACGAGGTGACGATGCGGGAGCTGGCCGAGCTGGTCGTGGAGCTGACCGGCTCCTCGTCGCCGATCATCACCGTTCCGATCCCGCCCGCCCGAGAGGGCGATCCCGTTCGCCGGCGGCCGGACATCACCCGCGCCCGCGAGCTCCTCGGCTGGGAGCCGGTCACCGGGCTGCGCGAGGGCTTGCAACGCACCATCGACGCCCTCCGGCTCGAGGTGGCGGCCCCCGCGGGCTGAGCGGCAGACCCTCAGGGAATGGCGCCGAACACGCCGTACAGGACCGTCACAGCGACCAGGCCGGTGCCACAGGCGGCCGTCAAGAGGGGCCACAGCTCGTCGTCGTCCTCGGGCCAGACGGCGGCAATGGAGATGAGGAGCGGGAAGGCGGTGAACAGGAAGCGGGGGCGGGCGGTCACCGTCTGGGGAATGAGCATGAGGGCGAGGATGCCTAACGTGTAGACGGTGACGGGCAGCGGCAGGCGCCGCTTCCACATCGCCCAGAGCCCGAAGAGCATGGCCGCCACGCAGAGGAGGGTGAGGATGTTCTTGGGGGAGTTCCAGGGATGGACGACGGCGTTGCCGATGTCCTTCACTGCCCGGAGACCGAAGCTGGTGCCCTCCTCCCACGCCTCCCGTTGGACCCGGAACCACGCTCCCTGCTCGCCGGTCTGGTGGGCCAGGAAGAGCTGGAACGAGATCCAGCCCACGGGTGCGAGCAGGGGAGCGAGCAGCGACTTCCACTCGCGGCGCTCCATGATCGCCACTGCTGCCGCAACCGCGCAGGCGGCGACGACGGCGATGGCGTTGGGCCGGCTCGCCGTGGCGAGCCCGGCCAGGATCCCGGCGAACAGCCATCGTCGTTCCATCAGCAACAACAGGCAGCCGGCGACCAGCACCAGCATGAGCGCTTCGCTGTAGGCGAAGCTGAGCACGAAGCTGCCTGGGAAGAGCGCGGTGAGCACCATGGCTCGGGAAGCGACCTTGTTGCCGAACAGGTGTCGGGTCATCAGGCCGACGAGCAGGATGAACACCGCGCCCAGCGCGATGTTGAGGGTGAGGCCAGCGATCACATCGCCTCCCGGCATCACCTTGTCGAGCGCCCACACCAGCCGGGGGTAGAGCGGGAAGAACGCGGCGCGGGCTTCGAGGTCGTTGAACGTGACGTCCGGAGGGATGTTGCGCGGGTAACCCGTCCGGGCGACCTCGAAGTACCAGTTCCCGTCCCAGGACGTCAGCACCTGGACGATGGGACCGAGACCGGACGGTGGTCGTGGCTGCTCGGCGGCGCTGGCCGCGCCTGCGCCGGCCAGTACGGCGGCGCGGGAGAGGGCGTAGGCCACCCCGCCCCACAGCAGCGCTCGACGCCAGGGGTACGGCGTGACCTCCGGCTCCGGCCGGGGCTCGGGCGCGTCGATGGGCTGCTCGATCGTGGTCACGGCCATGGCTCCCGGCGACGGTACCACCGGGTCGTGATCGCTCCTGGGCACGCCGGAGCGGCCGCGGTTCACCAACGAGCGATCGGTTGGATGCGTTTCCGGGGGCCGCGCTTCGGCTCCGACCAGCCCGCGAGGAGCAACGCGCGGATGACCCGCCCCCGCTGTCCTGCGTAAGGGGAGAGCAGTTCGAGCATCCGCTCGTCCGTGCCGCGAGGCTCGCCCGCCATCGCCCACGAGATCGTGTGGCGGAGGTGGAAGTCGCCCACGGCGACGGCGTCGGCGTCGCCGAACACCGGTCCCATGACCGATCCCACGGTCCAGACGCCGACCCCGGAGACCGTCGCCAAACGCCGGGCGGCGTCCGGCGCGGGGAGCTCGGTGAGCCGCTCGAGTCCGATCGCCCGCCGGGCGCAGCGGATGATGGTGTCGGCCCGCCGGCGCTCGACCCCGAGTCGGTGGAACCACCAGTACGGGAGCGCGGCGAGGTCGTCCGGGTGCGGCGGCAGCACCAGTCCAGGTGGCCCGGGAGCCGGTGCCGCGAAGTGCTCGCAGATCTGTCGCCAGGCCCGCAGCGCCTCGCCCGCGGTCACGCGCTGGGCGAGGACGGTGGGCACGAGGACGTGCAGCATGGTGTCGCAGCGCCCGATGCGTAGGCCGGGGGCCGCGGCGAGGGCCTTGGCCACGACGTCGTCCGGGGTCGGCAGGTCGTACGGACGGTCCGCGGCGCCCACGAGGTGGGGGACCCGCTGCAGCAACCAGTCAGCGCCCGGGCCCCAGGCGTGGGAGCGCAGGCTCGACCCCTCCCACCACAGGCGCAGGGTGCCCGGGCCCACCGGTGTCCTCGTGGCCCGCCAGGCCTCACGGCTGCTCACGCGGGTGGTCGGGTCGTGGCGCCCGTTCTGGAGCGGCCCGAGGGTCTGGCGCAGGTCGAGCGTTGCATCGACCGGCCACCCCACCCCGTCGACCGTACAAGGTCGTGCCCCGCGGCGAGGTGTTCCAGATGGCGGCCCCGAGTCACATCTCCGACCACGTTCGCTTCTCCCGCACAAATCGCGGCGAACGACCGCGCGATGGTCCTCCGGCGCGATTTGTGCGGCGATGGTGACCGCGGGCCCGGCGTGTCCGCTGCGGCCGGCGACCGGCCGGTCAGGTCGGGACGGGCCAGGTGGGGTGGAGGTGGAAGCCGATCTCGTCGACGCCCACGAACGCGCCGGCGACGAATGCCGTGATGATCTCCGTCGAACGCTCCAGGTCGCTGGTCCCGCGTTCGACGCAGTGGAGCACCATCGACTGCAGCGAGGTCAGCACGCCGTGGGCCACGAGCTGCGCCTCCTCGCCGTCGCCGAACAGCTGGGCCATGTCACCCACCTGCTCGTCGTGCAGCCCGGGCACGAGCGCCGCCGTCGACCCGATGGCGTAGCGGTACGCCGCGGGGTCCTCGTGGGCGAACTCGAGGCTGACCTTGATGGCGGCCGACAGGGCGTCCCGCAGGCCCCGGGTGCTGGCGAGCGCGATCGTCACCCGCTCGGAGAGCCGCTCGCTGGCCCGGCGGGCCACCGCCTCGACGAGGCCCTGCCGGTCGCCGAAGTAGTTGTACACGAGGGCGCGGGAAACCCCGGCGGCGTCGGCGATCTCCTCGAACGTCACCCCGGCGGGATCTCGTCCGTCGAACACCTGGGCCGCGGCGTCCACCAGGAGCTCGCGCCGCTCTTCGCGGGCGAGGCGCGTGCGGGGACGATCGGTAGTGGCCCGCGCGCTCATCCGGCGCCGTTCGCGGACGCCGGTGGCGCGACGTCGCCGATCAACGGGAAGTGGCAGGCCACGAAGTGACCAGGCTCGACGGCCCGGACGACGGGCTCCTCGATCGCGCACCGCTCCTGCACCCGCGGGCAGCGCGTGCGGAAGCGGCAGCCGGACGGCGGGAACACCGGAGAGGGGATCTCACCTTCGATCCTGGCGTTCAGGTCCGGCCGCACCGTCGGGTCCGGCACGGGGATCGACTTGAGCAGGATGTCCGTGTACGGGTGGGCGGGCCGTGCGTACAAGACGTCCGACAACGTGATCTCGCACAACTTGCCGAGGTACATGACGGCCACGCGGTCGCTGACGTTCTTGACCACGGCGAGGTCGTGGGCGATGAACATGAGCGTCAGCCCGTAGCGGCGCTTCAGCTCCTCGAGCAGGTTGAGCACCTGCGCCTGCACGCTCACGTCGAGAGCGGAGACGGGTTCGTCACAGATGATGAGCTTGGGCTCCAGCACCAGGGCCCGGGCGATCGAGATGCGCTGGCACTGGCCACCCGAGAACTGGTGCGGACGGCGGTCGGCGGCCACGTCGGGGTCGAGGCCCACGTCCTCGAGCACCTGCCGTACCTTGCTCATCCGCTGCTCGCTCGTGCCCAGCTTCCAGATGTTCAGCGGCTCGAGCACGATGTCCCGCACCTTTCGCCGCGGGTTCAGCGACGAGATGGGGTCCTGGAAGATCATCTGGATGTTCGTGCGCACGGTGCGCATGTCGTCACCGTGGAGCGTCGTGAGCTCCTGACCTTCGAACGTGATGGATCCACTCGTCGGTCGGGGTAGCTGCATGATCGCCCGACCCGTGGTCGACTTGCCGCAGCCGGACTCGCCCACGATGCCGAGCGTCTCGCCGGCCACGACGTCGAGGCTGATGCCGGAGACGGCGTTGACCTGCAGGCCGGTCCGGCCGACGGGGAACTGGACGACCAGGTTCTCCACGCGCAGCAGCGCGTCGCCGGCCGCATTCAGGTGCGCGGTGCCCGTCCCTGCCATCAGGTGGCCCCTCGCGGCGAGGACGCCGGGGTCTCGCTGGCCTCCGTGGTCGCGGAGTCAGCGGCGTCATCGGAGGGCGTGCCCGCCGCCTCCGGCACGACGTCACCCGGCTCGGCCGCCTCGACCGAGACCGGAAGGACGACCGTGCCGGCTTCGGCCAGGCGAGCCTTCGTCTCCTTCCACACGTCGGAGCCGACGGGGTACCAGCAGGCGTAGGTGTGGCTCGGGGTCTCGGCCTCGACCAGCGGCGGAGCCTCCTCGCGGCACCGGTCCTGCACGTACGGGCAGCGGGGGCTGAAGCGGCAACCCTTGGGCGGGTTGATGAGGTCGGGCGGGCGGCCGGGGATGGCGCGCAGCATCGTGTGACTCGGCTGGTCGAGCTTGGGGATGCTCTCCAGCAACGCCTCCGTGTAGGGCATCCGCATCTCGCTGAACAGCACGGGCGTCGGGGCCTTCTCGACGATCTGGCCGGCGTACATCACGATGATCTCGTCGGTGTGGCCGGCGACGACGCCGAGGTCGTGGGTCACGAGGATGACCGACATGTTGCGGTCCTGCCGCTGGGCCTGGATCAGGTCGAGGATCTGCGCCTGCACCGTCACGTCGAGGGCGGTGGTCGGCTCGTCGGCGAAGAGCAGCGTGGGGCCGCAGGCCAGGGCCATGGCGATCATGATCCTCTGCCGCATTCCGCCCGACAGCTCGTGCGGGTACTGCTCGAGACGCTTGTCCGGCTCCGGGATGCCGACGTCCTCGAGGAGGCGCAGCGAGGTCGCCTTGGCGTCGGCCCGGCTCATGTCGAGGTGGATGCGCAGCGGCTCGGCGATCTGCTTCCCGACCTTCATGACGGGGTTCAGCGACGTCATCGGGTCCTGGAAGATCATGGCCATCTCCGCGCCCCAGATGTCGCGGCGAGCGCGCAGGCTCATGGTGGTGAGCTCTTGGCCCTCGAAGCGCACCGTCCCCTCGCGGATGGTGTTGCGCTTGGGGAGCAACCCCATGATCGAGCGGGAGAGGATGGTCTTGCCCGAGCCGGACTCGCCCACGATGCCGAGCGACCGGCCCCGGGCCAGCGAGAAGCTCACGCCGTCGACCGCCTTCACGACCCCGATCGCGGTCTGGAAGTAGGTCTTGAGGTCTTCCACCTCGAGCAGGACGCCCGACTCTGGCCGGGTACCGGCCTGCAGATGACGCCGGGTGCGGGACATCAGCGGCTCACCCGATGGAGTCCCGGATGTTGAACCTCTCCGCCAGGACGTCGCCGATGAGATTGATGGACAAGATGGTGAGGAACAGCACCATGGCCGGCATCATCGAGATCCACCACGCCTCTTGGAGACGGTCCTTGCCCGCGAAGATCATCTTCCCCCAGGTGGGCGTGGGCGCCTCCACCGACAGGCCGAGGTACGCCAGCGCACCCTCGGCGACGATGAGGATGGCCAGTCCGGTGAGTGCGAAGGACACCATCGCCGGCACCACGTTGGGAAGGATCTCCCGGAACACCACCCGCCGGTTGCTGGCACCGACCCCGCGAGCGGCCAGCACGAACTCGCGTTGGGCGTACACGATGGTGTTGGCCCGCACGAGCCGGGTCAGTGGAGGGATCGAGAGGATCGAAAGGGCCAGCACGATGGGCCAGATCGGCCGCGTTGTCGCCTCACCGGTCGAGTTCGGCGAGTTGAAGAAGCTGACCACGAAGATGGCCAGGAGCAGCGCCGGGAACGCCAGCATGATGTTCATCACGTTGTCCGTCACCCGGTCGATCGCGCCCCGCTTGTAGCCGGAGATCAGGCCGATCATCCCCCCGATGGCCAACCCGAACGTGATGGACAGCGCCCCGATCACGAGCGACACGCGGGCACCGAAGATGGCTCGGCTGAACACGTCGTAGCCGTTGCGGTCGGTCCCGAACCAGCCGGCTCGCTCGGGCGCGCCGGGCAGGCTGCGCTCAGGTTCGGCCCACACCGCCCACACGGGCGGGCGCTCGATCTTGAGCGGGGTGCCCTTCACGTGGGTGCTGCACTCCAACTGGTTGGCGTACTGGTCGCAGGAGTGCTTCACGTAGGGGAGCCAGTTGGCGCCCACGGCCGAGAACACGATGAAGAACAGCCAGCCGATGGCCAGCCATATGGTGACGCGGCCGCGGCGCTTGAACTTGCGGGCCTTCGGCACGCCCTGGTCGATCGGCGCGCCGGCGGCGACCGCGATGGCCTCACGGGTCTCGGCGTCCTGGAGCTCGGTCAGCTCGGCCACGGCTCGCCTCCCGCGCTCAACCCAGCATCCGAGCGTGCCGGACGCGTGGGTCGATCCACGCGTAAGCCAGGTCCACGAAGAAGTTCACGAACACGTACACGAGGGCGAGGATCACAACGCCGTACTGCACCGTGGGATATTCCCGGCGGAAGATGCTCTCCACCGACACCCGGCCCATCCCGTTGAGCTGGAAGACCTGCTCGACGATGACCACGCCACCGATCAGGGCTCCGGTGCTGACCGCGGCCGCGGTGACGAGCGAGAAGAGCGACGGACGCAGGGCGTGGCCGAACAAGATCCTCTTCGTGCTCAGCCCTTTGGCCCGGGCGGTCGTGATGAAATCGCTCTGGAGCGTGGCGACCAGGTCCGCGCGCAGGAGCCGCATGTAGGTGGCGTAGAGCGGCAGCGCGATGGTGAGCGTGGGCAGCACGAAGGCCTTGAAGTGCCCGAGTGGATCGTCGAAGAAGCTGATGTTCGACGCCGGGTAGTCGAACCATCGGAAGCGAAGGGCGAACAGGTAGATGAGCAGTGGCGCCACGATGTACTCCGGCATCGCCAGTAGGCCGAACGCCGTCGTCGTGGCCGCTCGGTCAGCCCCGGTGCCCTGCTTGTAGGCCGACCACATCCCCATCGGGATGGCGAAGCCGAGCGCCAGGAGCTGGGCGTAGATCATGAGGCGGATCGAGACCGGGAACGCCCGGCCCAGTTCCTCGCGGATGGGCTGGTTGGTCTGGAAGGTCGTGCCCCAGTCGAGCGTCACCAGGTCCTTCAGCCAGAGGGCGTACTGCTCCGGGATGCTGCGGTCGAGGTAGAGCTCGTGCTTGATCTCCGCCGCCTGCTCGGGGGTGGCGCCGGGGCCGGTCTTGAGGGCGACCACGACGTCGGCGCCCCCGGGCAGGAAGCGCAGCGCGATGGCGACGAGGAAGGTGACCACGAACAGCACGATGAACAGCTGGATGACCCGCTGTCCGATGTACCGAGCCACGGTGCGGCCTCCCTTCCCCGTCGCGATGCGTCGTCTACTGCTCCGTCCACAGGGTCATCGGGTAGAAGATGCCCGCGATGCCCTGGCCGAACTGGCTCATCTTGCCGTCGGGCAGTTCGAAGTTCTCGACGCCGTGGACCGTGGGCTTGTGGGCGATGCCCCAGATGTCCCACGTGCCCCACAGGTTGTAGCACTGCTCGGCGAAGATCTGGTTGACCTCCTCGGCGTACTGCTGCTTCAGCGCCGGGTCGGTCTCGGCACGGTTCTTGTCGAGGAGCTCGTCGATCTGGGCGTCCTTGATGCGCCCGAAGTTCAGGGCCAGCTCACCGACCGGGACCGCGGAGTTGGAGTGCCACCAGATGTACTGGTTGTCCAGATCGAAGCCACTGTGGTTGCGCCACTGGAACACCTGGAAGTTCCCGAGCAGGGCGGTGACGATGTAGTTGCCCTGGTCGATCTGGTCGAGCGTGACCGAGTCGACCCCGGCCTCCTCCCACCACTGCTTCTGGAACTGGGCGACGGTCAGGTTGGTCTCGTCCTGGGTCGTGGCCAGGGAGAGGTTGAGCGGGCCCGGGTTCTCGGCCTTGTAGTCGGCGATCAGCTGCTTCGCCTTCTCCATGTCCTGTTGCTGTGGATAGCCCGTCTCGTCGAGGTGGCCAGGCGTGCCGGGTGCGAACGGTCCGTTCGCGATCGGGAACACCCCCTGGCTGATGGTCTCGTTGATCGTCGGCTCGTCCCAGGCGTTGGCGAGCCCGCACCGCACGCGCTGGTCCTGCAGTGGTGACGGCGTGCCGTCGGGCAGCGTCTGCGTCACGTGCAGCAGCGTGTAGCCGACCTCGGCGTTGTTGGAGATCTCCTCCTGCACGTAGTCGTCGTTGTCACGGAAGCCCGCGATCACCTCGCCGTTGTCGGTGTGGATGATGTCGACCGCGCCGCTGAGCAGCGCGTCCCGCCGATTCAGCGCGTCCGGGATGGGGCGGAACTCGATCTCGTCGAGGTAGGGGTAGGGCTGGTTCCAGTAGTTCGGGTTCTTGGCGGCCTTGAAGAACTCGTTGGGCTTGTAGTCCACGTACATGAAAGGCCCGGTGCCGACAGGCTTGGACTTGAGCGTCTCGTCGGCGTCGGCCGCGGCCATCCACGTCGGCGACGCGATGTAGTCGATCTGGCCGATGAGGAGCACCTGCGGGAAGCTCGGCCACGGCGTCTTCATGGTCACGTCGACGGCCAACGGATCGGTCGGGTTCGGAACGGCGGTCGCCACGTTGGAGAAGTAGGCGCCCGTGAGGACACCCTTCTGGAACCGGGTGACGTTGTCGGCCAGCGCGGCACCGTCGAGCGGCGTGCCGTCATGGAAGGTGACGTTCGGGCGGGCCTTCATCGTCCAGACCGTGAAGTCGTCGTTCGGTGTGAGGCTCTCGAGGAGGTACGGCGCCCAATCGCCGTCCTCGGTGGGGACGAGCATGGGGTCGAAGACGCTCTTGATGATCTGGTGGCACGACAGCGCGCACACCATCTCCGCCGGCATCCACGGGGAACTGCTGTCGGCCTCGATGCCCATGATGAGCTTCCCGCCGGGCGTCGCCTCCGCCGCCGGTGCGTCCGTGGCGGGCGCCTCCGACGCCGGGGCTTCCGAGGACGGCGCCTCGCTGCTCGGCGCCACCGTGTCGGCGACGACGCTCTCCGGCGTCGTGTCGGTCCCCTCGTCGTCGCCCCCGCCACAGGCGGCGGCCACAAGCCCGAAGGCGGCCAGGCTGGCGACGAAGAGCGCCATCGGGTTGCGCCGGGATCGGCCCCCAGGACGTGTCACGTGATTCCCCCTTGTTCCGGTGTCGTGCCGGGACACTGTGACGCCCGCCACAGCCCCCGGGGCGGCACGGTACGGTCTCATCGACAGTTCGTCAACAACACCCGTCCGTGGTTTCTCGCCACGGACGGGTGGGGCGATCTGGACCCTCAGGCGGTCACTGCTCGATCCAGGTCGTGCGCATGTTGACGATCTCGCTGGTGGGTGCCGACTCGACGCCTTCCGGCGTCGTCAGGGTAGGTTCGATGTGCACGGTCGGTTCGTACAGGACGCCCCACGTCGTCCAGCCGCCCCAGATGTTGAAGCACTGGTCGCCGAAGCGCTGGTTGACCGCTTCGGCGTAGCCCTGCTTCTTGGCCGGGTCCGTCTCGCCGCGGTTGGCGTCGAGCGCCTCGTCGATGACCGGATCCTTGAGCCGGCCGAAGTTGAGGGCGAGCTCGCCGACGGGGAGCGCGGTGGAGGAGTGCCACCAGATGTACTGCTGGTCCATGTCGACGCCGCTGTGGTTGCGCCACTGGAAGACCTGGAAGTTGCCGAGCAGCGCGGCGACGATGTAGTTGCCCTGGTCGATCTGGTCGAGCGTGACGTTGTCGACGCCGGCCTCCTCGAACCACTGCTTCTGGAACTGGGCGATGATGAGGTTGGTCTCGTCCTGGGTCGTCGCCAGTGACAGGTTGAGCGGACCGGGGTGCTCGGCCTTGTACTCGGCGATGAGCGCCTTGGCAGTGTCCATGTCCTGCGCTGCCGGGTAGCCGGTCTCGTCCAGGTAGCCGACCTGTTCGGGTGAGAACGGACCGTTGGCCAGCGGGTCGACGCCGGCGTTGATGGTCTCGATGATGGTCTGGCTGTCGTAGGCGTTGGCCAGGCCGCAGCGCACCCGCTGGTCCTGCAACGGTGACGGCGTGCCATCCGGCAGTGTCTGCGTCACGTGCAGGAGGCTGTAGTTGGTCGCCCCCTTGTACGCCCGCTCCTCCAGCACGAAGTCGTCGTTCTCGCGGTACTCGGAGATGGTCTCGCCGTTCGTCGTGTGGAGGATGTCGATGGCGCCGCTCTTCAGCGCGTCACGGCGGTTGAGCGCGTCGGGGATCGGGCGGAACTCGACCGCGTCCAGGTACGGGTATGGCTGGTTCCAGTAGTCCGGGTTGCGCGTGGCCTTGAACGACTCGTTCGGCGCGTACGACTCGAAGACGAACGGGCCGGTCCCGACCGGCTTCGACTTCAGCGCTTCGTCGGTGTCGCTGGCGGCCAGCCAGGTGGGCGAGGCGATCAGGCCGATCTGGCCGGCGAGGAACAGTGGGAACGTCGCCCACGGGCGCGACATCGTGACGTCGACCGCCAGCGGGTCGGTCGGGCTGACGGCGATGTTCGTGACGTCGGCCAGGGCGGTCCCGGTGAGGAAGCCGTTCTTGGCGCGGGTCAGGTTGTCGGCCACGGCGGCGCCGTCGAGTGGCGTGCCGTCGTGGAACGTGATGTCCGGCCGCACCTTGATGGTCCAGACCGTGTTGTCGGCGTTCGGGATGACGCTCTCGGCCAGGTACGGCTCCCAGTTGGGCTCGGAGTCGGTGATCACCGTCAGCGGGTCGTACACGCTGAAGGTGACCTGGTAGCAGGACGTGGCGCAGACCATCTCGGCCGGTCGCCACGGGTTGCTCGAGTCGGCCTCGATACCCCAGACCAGCGTGCCGCCCGTCTGGGGCTCGGCGGCGGGTGCGTCCGTGGCCGGGGCGCTGTCCGTGGACGGCGCTTCGCTCGCCGCCGGGGCGCTGCTGTCGACGCTGGGCGCCTCCGTGCCCGCGGTGCCCGCCGTGGTCCCGCTGTCCGAGTCGCCGCCGCCGCAGGCCGCGGCGACCAGGCCGAGCGCGGCCAGCGCCGAGACGATGACGAACGAGCGTCGCCGAGGCCGATGTCCCATGAGCTGTTCCCCCCTGATGTGATGTTCGAGCGGACCCCGTCGGTCCCGCCGATGGTGGCGGACCGTAGGTCACGGCCACGACGCGGGCAACGACGTCGGGCGCACGGTGGGTGGCCACGTGCAGCGGGTCCGACGGACCGGGCGCTCGGCGCGGGTACGGTCGCCGGTCGTGACCGATCGCCAGTTGATCTCGTCCGGTGGGCCCTGGGAGCTGATCGTCGGGTACAGCCGTGCGGTGAAGGTCGGGGACCGGGTGTTCGTGGCCGGTACGGCGCCCCAGTGGCCCGACGACGCCGTCGACCCTGACCCAGCGGTCCAGGCTGGCCGCTGCTTCGAGATCATCGGCGCTGCCCTCGAGCAGGCTGGCGCCACGTTCGCCGACGTCGTGCGCACTCGCGTGTACCTCGTGGACAGCGCCGACTTCGAGGCCGTGAGTGGCGTCCACGGTGAGCACTTCCACGACATCCGGCCCGCCAACACGACCGTCGTCGTGAAGGCGCTGTTGAACCCGGCGTGGAAGGTCGAGATCGAGGTCGAGGCCGTCATCGGCGCGTCCGTGCCTGCCCGCTCCTGAGGGGGCGCCCGGCGGGTGTCATCGTCTACCGTCGGGCCATGGCCGACGAGCGCGAAATCCTCAGCTGGGACCTGTTCGGAACCGCCTCGAGGGAGCTTTCACAGCTGGTGGCCGACGACGACTACCAGCCCGAGATCATCCTGGCCATCGCCCGAGGCGGGCTGCTCATCGCCGGCGCCATGGGCTACGCGCTCAGCGTCAAGAACCTGTACACGATGAACGTCGAGTACTACACGGGCGTCGACGAGCGTCTCGAAGTGCCGATGATCCTGCCACCGACCCCCGAGCTGGTCGACGTGGAGCAGGCACGCGTGCTGATCGCCGACGATGTCGCTGACACCGGCCACACGCTGGCCCTCGTCAAGGAGTTCTGCACCGGAAAGGTGGCCGAGGTGCGGTGCGCCGTGCTGTACGAGAAGCCCCGGTCGGTCGTCCAGTGCGAGTACGTCTGGCGCCGCACGGACCGATGGATCAACTTCCCGTGGAGCGACAAGGACCCCATCGTGGTGCCGCAGGGGATGGCCACCGTCAAAGACGCATGAGCATCGTCAAAGTCGCATGAGCATCGTCAAAGACGCCTGAGGATCACCTGGGCGGTGTTGCGCCCGCTGGCGCCCCACACCCCGGCCCCCGGGAAGGTCGCGGCCCCGGTCAGGTAGAGGCCCCTGACCGGTGTCTCGTAGCGGGTGAGCTCGCGGGCGCGGCCCCGCAGTGCGGCCACCGGCCCGCCGGCGAAGCTGGTGGCGTAGCCCCTGGGCATGAAGAACTCGCGCTCGTAGCTCTCGGGCGTCATCGTGCGGTGGCGGTGGATGCCGGCGGTGAAGCCGGGCTGGACGAGGCGGCCGTACACCTCCAGCCAGCGTTCGGGCTCGCTGCTGGCGGCCCACCCGCCCGTCAGCGCGTAGGGCGTGAAGAGCGCCTCGAGGCTGAAGACGTGCCGGCCTGCCGCCCGCTCGCCCGGCTGTGGCCCCACCTGCATCGTCGGGTCGAGCACAGACGGGACGTTGGCGAAGAACATCGGCTCCGCGGCCACACGTCCCGTCGCCATGAGGCGGTGGGCGGCGTCCATCGCGTCGACAGCGGGAGCGATGATGGCCGTGGCGTGGAGCGCGTCGAAGCCGAGCCGGTCGGGGAGCGACGGATCGAGCTGTCGGTACACGGGCAGCTCGGAGATGACGGCGTCTACCTTGCTCTCGTAGCCGTCGTGGCGGGGGATGGCCTTCCACCGGTCGACGAGCGGCTGCGCCGAAGCGGGCGGGTTCCGCAACCAGCTCAGGAACGTGGCGTGCGGGTCGCAGGCGGAGACGACGATCGGCGCTTCGAGTCGGGTGCCGTCGTCCAGCCCGATGCCCCTCACGCGCTCGCCCTCGCACAGGATGGCGCTCACCCGGGAGCAGGTGCGGATCCGGCCCCCGGCAGCCTCGAACGCGCCCGCCACCGCCAGGGGCACGGCGCCGCTGCCACCCACGGGCCGGCCGACGCGGGCGACGTGCTTCATGGCCAGCGTCAGGGCACCCAGGCCCGTCCCCGGCGTATACGGGGAGAGGCCCCACACGCCGGGACCGACGACGATCGCGGGCGCCATGATGGCGTCCTCCGTGAAGAAGGTCCGCAGGACGTCGGCCACGCTGCGCCGGCTCCAGCGGAGCAGGGTGGTGACGCCGCGGGCTCGTCGCCCGGCCACCGTACGCAGCGCCGCCACCGGCGCCGGTGCTTCGTTGGCCAGCTCGACGACGAGCTCGGCCAGCGGGAGCGCGGCGCGGCAGGTAGCGCCGGTAGCCGTCCACCTCGTGCGGGTAGGTCAGCGCCAGAGCGTCCAGCGTCCGCGCAGCGTCGTGGAAGATCGGCCAGGCCGGGCCTCGGCTGTGCAGCAGGGACAGCTGCGCTGGGTCCACGTCCAGGTAGCGCAGGCCGTGCGCGCCGAGATCGAGCTCGTCGCTGACCGGCGTCGTCCGGAACAGGGTGTGGTCGCAGCTGCAGATGTTGACGCGGGCGCCGAGCGCGTCGACCGTCGACGCGCAGCCGCCCACGGACGCCCGCGCTTCGACGAGCAGGACGTCGAGGCCGGCACGCGCCAGGTATGCAGCGCAGATCAGGCCGTTGTGCCCGGCGCCGACGACGATGGCGTCATGGTTGTCGCGGGCCGGCACCCCGGCATTCTCGCCGAGGGTCGCCGGCTCAAGCCCGCTGGTGCCGGAGCAGCGGCCGGCCTTGACCCTCGGCCAGCGTCGCCAGCTGGCCGCCGCTGGCGTTGAACGCGATCGATTCGCCGGAGCCGATCGCCTGGGGCGGGCACGGCGCGGCCGCCAACGCCTCGGTGACGGTCTGGCCGGGGCTGCGGCGCCAGAACCAGGTCAGCTCCATGGTCTTGATCACGATCATGGAACCGTCGGTGCTGATGTCGGCCGCCACCGGCCGGTCGCGCTCGGTCAGGGGGTCCTCGAGGGTCAGCTCCGCCACCTTCACCGGGATCACCGTCGCTCCCGGGACGAGGGCGGCGGCGGGGATCCGGAACACCTCGCTCAGGCGCTCCTTGGTGATGATGAAGTAGTCGCCGGTGACGGGATCGACCAGGGTCGCTTCGACGTTGTGGGACCCGTCGGGGTAGCTGACGTTGATCCGCTGCGCAGTGACGCTCATCGCAGAGCGCACTGAGTGGCCGAGGACAGGCTCCCAGAACCGGTAGAGCTGGTAGCCCACCGTCCCTTGGCGCGCCTTGCCGTTGTCGCCGACATCGGCGACGTAGATCGTCGGCACGCCGCCGGGGCCGGGACCGATGTCCATGTCCTCCCAATCCTGGGCCGCGGCGCCCATGACGGTGACTGTCGTGAGCAGCCGTCCGTCGCCCTCGAGCGCGAACACCCGGGGCGTGTCGCCGCTGTCGTTGTGGGTCCACCACACGCCGGGGTTGCGCAAACCTCCCGCCAGCCCGGACGTCTCGATGAGGCCGGGTGCGGCCACCGACGGCTGGGCGATGATCGGCCACCGGGGACACGCGCCGGGGGTCGGGACCGGCGCCGGGGCGACAGTCGTGGTGTTGGCGCGCTCGATCAGGGGCGGGGGAGTGGTCGGTCTGGAGGGCACCGGCGACGGACCTGGCCCGACGCATCCAGCCAGGCCGAGACTGGCGACCAGGGCAGCGCCTGCCAGCGCGGCCGCAGGGGGGTGGGGACGCACGGAAGCCCATCCTGGATCATCCGGTGTACGCGGCGCGAACGGAAAGGGTGCAAGTGCAACGACTTTTCGATGTCCCTCACGCTTCGTGGCGCAGAGCGCGTGGCTCGCCACCCGTGGGGCGCATCCTGGTCACGCAGTACGGTGCGAGCGGTGAGCGATCGAGCGCTGGAGGACCTCCGGACGACCGGAGTGGCGTCACGGCTGAGCGAACGCTCCATCATCGTCCTGCCGGTGGGTGCCACGGAGCAGCACGGGCCGCACCTTCCGTTCAGCACGGACACCGTCATCGCCGACGCGGTCGCCAGGGCCACGGTGCTCGAGGTGGGGGAACAGGTGGATGCCTGGGTGTTGCCCACGCTGGCCTACAGCAAGTCGAACGAGCACGCGTGGGCGACGGGCACGTTCTGGCTGTCGGCCACGACGCTCCTGAGCGTGCTGGACGACATCGGTCGGTGCGCGGCGGCCACGCCCGCCCGGCGTCTCGTGTTCCTCAACGGGCACGGCGGCAACTCGTCGCTGCTCAACGTGGCCTGCCGCGAGCTGCGCCTGCATCACGGTCTCATGACATTCCTCGCACACCCCGGTCTGCCCCCCGACCAGGGCGGGGCCAGCCCGGCGGAGGAGCTCGGCATGGGCATCCACGGCGGGCTCGACGAGACGTCGATCATGTTGTACCTGCGGCCCGACCTCGTCGAGATGGCGGCGGCGGCGCGCAACGTCCCCGAAGGTCTGGCCCCGAATCGCTACGTCCGCTTCGGTGGCGCGGTGTCGTTCGGGTGGCTGTCGAACGACTTCGGGCTTAGTGGCGTCATCGGTGACCCCACGGGCGCCACGGCCGAGCGCGGCAAGGCCTTGTTCGAGGGTGCCGTCGAGGCCTTCACGGGCGCGCTGCGCGAGATCGCAGCGTTCGACTTCGGTCGCGAGGCCTAGGGCGCGTTCGAGGGGCCGATCCCGCGGGACCGGCCCCTCGAACGCGGTGTCCTCGGTTACAGGGAGATGTCGGGATCGACGAACTCGTTCGTCACGAGGTCGTCGGCCGTCAGGCCCTCCTTGACCTTGGCGCCCGCGGCTTCGTAGACGGGAACCGCGGTGGCCACGAACTCCGTGACCCGGTCCATGTCGAAGCTGCCCAGGGTGCCGTCGGGGCTGTTGGCCACGAGCTTGTTGGAGAGCTGCAGCTCGACGGAGGCCTTGGCCTGGCCCTCGTCGTACTGCCAGCCGTTGTTGTACTGCTCCACGAGGTCGAGGATGATGCCGTCGGCCCGCGTCTGGTCGTTGATGTAGTCGACCTGCGACTGCTGGATGACCGGCACGAGCGCAGCGAAGCAGTCCTTGTTGGCTTCGAAGTTCTCGGCCGTCGCGGCGAGTGACTGGGCGTACGTCGTCCAGCCGGCGTCGTGGATGAGCTGGTAGGCGATGGGCTTGCCCCAGTCGGTCAGCACCTTCTCGTAGAAGTACGGCTCGGCGGAGGCGAAGCCCTGCTGGGCGTCCTTGCCGCCGGCGGCCACGAAGTTGGCCGGCGTGCCGTCGTAGGAGCCGTCCGTCTGCGCCTTGTCGAGCTGGCCGTCCTGGATGAGGAAGTCCATGTAGGCGGCGCCGCCGAAGTAGCGGACCTTCGCGCCCGGCTCTTTCAGGTCGGCGATGGCCTTGACGTCGGGATAGGTAGCCGGATCCCACATGATGATCTGCGGGTTGATGTTGAACGGCGCCACGACGGCCTTGGTCGGGAACTCGCCAGAGTTCTGGATGGCCTCGTCGGTCGAGACGTAGCCGAGCAGGATGTCCGGATCGGCGTAGAGCTGCGACGTGACGGTCTGGAAGCCGATGGCCGGCCCACCCGACCGGACCTCGATCTTCACGCCGGTGTCCTCACCCCCGGACACGAGGGCGCCGGACACGCGGAACGTGCTGCTGTCGACCTCGTAGCCGTCACCGACCATGTTGTAGAGCTGGCCGTGCTCGGCCTCCGGGTTCCAGTCGGTCTGGAACACGACGGTCTCCGGGCACACGTCGGCCAGCGATCCGGCCGCGGCACCGCCGCCCTCCGCTGCTGTGGTATCGCTGCCGCTGTCATCGTCGCTACCGCACGCCGCGATCAGCAGGAGCCCGGCGAATGGCACACCGAGCCAGGTCTTCATCCTCATGTGTTGGGTCCTCCCCCTTGTGGTTCTTGCTGTGTCTGGGTGTTGGTGGGTCGAGCGTCAGGGCGATCGCGTGGTCGTGTGCCACTTGCCGACGGCCCGGTTGCCGAGCCAGCCGAAGAAGATGAAGACGACGAGACCGAGGAGCGCGGACAGGATGATCGCGGTGATCATCTCCGGCCCGTAGAGGCGCTGGCGGTAGACGTCGATCTGCGCCCCGATCCCAGGGTTGCCCTGGCGGAAGTAGAAGTCGCCGACGACGGCACCGATCACGGCCAACCCGGCGGCGTTGCGCAGACCGACGAAGATGGCCGGCATGGCGGCCGGGTATTGCAGCTTCCAAAGCCGGGTGGCCCGGTTGGCGCCCTGGAGGGTGAAGAGCTCGTGCTGGCTCTGGTCGACGGACAGCAGCCCGAACAGCGTGTTGTTGACGACCGGGAAGAAGGCGATCAGCACGACGACGAGCACCCGGCTGTTGAAACCGAAGCCGAGCAGCCCGCTGATGAGCGGGGTGAGGGCCAGGATCGGCGCGGCCTGGAGCGCGACCAGGTAGGGCCAGGACGCCCGCTCCACCCAGCGGGCCATGCTCATGGCCGTCGCCAGACCCATGCCGAGGATGATCGTGATGACGAGGCCCACGATCGCGACGCGGGCGGTGAGCCACAGCGAATCCAGGATGGGCTTGAGGCCGCGGTTGCCGTCCTCCCAGATCAGGAACCCGTCGGTGATCACCTTGTGGGGGGTGGGGAGCAGGAACCGCTTCTCCTGGGGCAGTACGACCTCCGCGAGCAGGTACCAGATGGCGAGGAAGACGAGGAAGACGACAATGGGCCCGAGGATCTCCGCCGTCCGGTTCCGCTTGGCGGCGCCTTCCGCGGTGCCGAGCTCCGGCGCCCGGCTGCTGGGCGGGGTCAGCTCGTCCGTGCGCAGCCCGCCGCCCGATGCGAGCGTGCTGCTCATTCGTGGGCTCCCCGCAGGGCGTGCGAGATCTCGCCGGACAGCTTGGCGAACTCGGGGTCGTAGCGCAGGTCGTGCGTGCGCGGATAGGGAAACGGCACGTCGAACTCGCCCAGGATGCGCCCGGGCCGGGCCGACATCACCGCCACCCGCGTCGAGAGGAAGACGGCCTCGGCGATCGAGTGGGTGATGAAGAGCGCGGCGAACCCCTCGAGCTGGAACAGGCGGAGCAGCTCGCTGTTGAGCCGTTCCCGGGTGATCTCGTCGAGCGCGCCGAACGGCTCGTCGAACAGGAAGACCTTCGGCTCGAGCACCAGCGAGCGCGCGAGTGAGGCACGCATCCGCATACCGCCCGACAGCTGCTTGGGGTACTTGTTCTCGAAGCCCTGCAGGCCGACGAGGTCAACGGTGGATTTCACCAGGTTGGCGCGGGCGGTCTTGTCGACGCCCTGCAGCTCGGCCAGCAGCTCGATGTTCTTGCGCACCGTCCGCCACGGCAGCAGCGTGGCGTCCTGGAACACGTAGCCGAGGCTCTTGCGCAGCACGAACACCGTGCCTGAGGTGTTCGTCTCCAACCCCGACGCGATGCGCAGCAGCGTCGACTTGCCGCAGCCCGACGGGCCGACGATGGTGACGAACTCGCCCGGGCGCAGGTCGAGGCTGACGTCGTCGACTGCGTGGGTGCCGTCCGGGAAGACCATCGAGACGTGGTCGAAGCGCAGGGCGTGGTCGCTGAGGGCGGGCGCGACGGCTACGGGGGCTTGCGGCGCCGGCCCGGCCCCGGCCCGGATGGTCTCCGAGTCGACGAGATCGGACACTGTCTCGGGCTCCGACATCATCGTCTCCCGACCTTAGGCCACCGGTTCTGTCCCGCCGTGACGCCAGTGTGCACGCTGTGTTTCACGCGTCTGACACGACTCTCGTGCGGCTCACGACCCGTCCTCGGTGGATCACGACGCGGTCGGCCGGAGCCATCGCCACGGCCTCCCGGACGCCGCCCGCCTTGACGGCGAGGAGTTCGGCGGGGAAGCCGGCCTCGATGCGGACGGGGGGGAGACCGAGCACATCGCGAGCCGCCGTGCTCACCGCGTCGTAGGCCTCGTCGGGCAGCAGGTGACCGGCCATCACGAGGAGCGCGGCGGTCTCCAGCGGGTCGCCGCGGCCGACCAGGTTGAACGGGTCCTGCAGGTTGTCCGCGCCGCCGGCCACCTGCACGCCGGCGGCCAGCAGCGGCCGGATGGCGGTCAGCCCCCGTGGCGTCGCCGACGCGGCGTCGCGGCCCTGCAGGTACAGGTTGGTCTGGGGCAGCGTGACCACGCCGATCCCCGCGGCGGCCACCTCGTCGGCGACGGCCTGCTGCACCTCAAGGGGCTGCATGCCGAGGCTGACGCAGTGGCTGGCCGCGACGCGGTGCGGGAACCCACTCGTGGTCACGCGGCGGGCCAGGTCCCGGAGCCCGAGCACCGCGAGATCGAGGGTCTCGTCCGTGTGGAGGTCCACCATGTGGCCGCCGCTCGCCGCCAGCTCCAGGAGCACCTCGTGCGCCTCGATGGGATCGTCGTCGAGGTGCGGGCAGCCACCGACGACGTCTGCTCCGGCGGCCAGCGCGTCACGGGCGAGGGCCCGGTGGTCGGCTCCCGTCAGACCGGTGACGGGCCAGCTGATGAGGGCGACGATCTGCAGGTCGACCAGGTCCCCGAGTCGCCGCCGGGCCTCCACCAGCCCTTCCACCGACCGCAGACCGTGGCCGGTCACGATGTCGGCGTGGGACCGGATGGCGGTCGTGCCGTTGGCCACCAGGAGCCGCGCTGCCCGCTCGGCCCGGTCGGCGATGTCCTCGGCGGTCAGGCTGTCGCGGTTGGCGTCCATCGCCTCGATGGCGCCGAGGAGGTGGCCCTGTGGGTTGAGGATGCGCTCGGCCAGGAAGGCCTTGTCCAGGTGGGCGTGCGGCTCGACGGGTGCGGGGAGCAGCACGTAGCCCTCGAGGTCGAGGACGGTGTCCTCGGCCGAGGCGCGGAGGTCGGTACAGACGGCGGAGATGACGCCTGCAGTGATGGCGACGTCCGTCGTGCGGCCATCGGCCAGCCGGACCCGCCGGAGGACGAGGCTGCCCGGTCCCGCCACGGCCGTCAGACCAGGGCGGGCAGGTCGGGGAGCGGCCGTCGCTCCACCGGCTCCCCGAGGCGGGGGAAGACCTCCTCGACCATGAGGTGCATCTGCTCGTCGATGTCCTCCGTTCGCAGCCCGGGGTAGTCGAAGAAGAAGCAGATGTGCTTCAGGTCGAGCAGGTCACGCCAGAACCCGATGGCGTCGACGGCGTCATCGATGGAGCCGACGACCTGGATGTTGAGCCGCATGGAGTCGTCCAGGGTCGGTTGGAAGTCGAAGGGGACCTTGGAGCCGTCGGGGAAGCGGTAGCTCGAGAAGCGTCCGTACGGGGCGAGGAACTTGCAGAACTCGTCGTGGCCGGGCTGGCCCCGCACGAGTGCCCCCTCGCGGGTCTTCCCGATGTGAACGTTGAGGACCAGGCAACGGTCCTCGCCCGGCCCAACCGGCCGACCGATTTCCTCGCGGATGGCCGCGTAGCGGTCCCACTTGTCTTTCTGGCTCTGCGCGCTCTGCAGCCAGTAGACGGCCTTGTGCCCGGCCCGCGGGACGTACTCGATGGTCTCCGGCGACGTCACCGGTTGGTAGATGTCGACCGTCCGGCGGGGCTTGGGGATGAGGGTGATGTCGTTGACGTACGACCCGCGGTCGGGCACGTCGTCGGGCGGGAAGACGAAGTGCTTGCCGCGGTAGTCGAAGCGCTCCTGGGACCAGGCCAGCCTGATGACCTCCATGGCCTCCTCGAAGACCTCGCGGTTGATGCGGTCGTGCTCGACGGACATCTCGTTGTCCCCGGACGCCACGACGGTGCCCAGCGCCCACGCCTCGCGGGGGACGGTGCCCCGACCGACACCGAACTCCATCCGCCCGCCGGTGAGGACGTCGGCCAAGGCGAAGTCCTCCGCCAGCCGCAGCGGGTGCCACTGCGGGACGACGTTGAACATCTGGCCGAAGCGAAGCTCCTTCGTCTGCGCCGCAGCGTGGACGCCGAACATGATGAGGTTCGGCAGGACCTCGTAGCCCTCGTACTGGAAGTGGTGCTCCGTGAGCCACACCGTGTCGAAGCCCAACGCGTCCGCGGTCTTCGACCAGTGGAGCATGTTCTCGTAGCAGGCGATGACGTCGCTGTTCCCGTAGCGGCGAGCGGTCGGCGCGACCGTGGGATCCCCGGCGTCCGGCATGGGCACGGTGCCGAAGAAGTTGGTGTCGACACGCATGGGGCAACGGTACAACCGGGCGGGCCCGGGATCAGGTGCCGGCGGCGCTCCCGATGCGGGCCCTGGGGTCGGCGGCCGAGGCAAGGGTGCCATCGTCATCGACGACGATGGTGTGGGCGTGCCCGAAGGCGGAGTCGAAGGCGGGCGCGCGAGTGACGCCATGGCCTCGGCCGCGCAGGCCCTGGTCCCAGGCAGCGGGGGCCTGGCCTTCGACGAGGACGCCTGGGCCGCCCGCCGACGTCCAGGTGTCGAAGCCGGTGGCCTCGCCGTGCAGCACCCAACGCCCGCTGGCGATGGCCGCGGCCGGATGCTGGCCGTGGAGGAACAGCCGGGCCAGGAGCTGCAGGAGGATCTGGGGTTGGGCGTCGCCTCCCATCGTGCCGAGGGTGGCGGCCAGCCGGCCGTCGGGACGTGTGATCAGGAGGGGGCTCAGCGTGTGGGGCGGGCGACGGCCGGGGCCGTACCGAGCCGGGTGATCGGGTTCCAGCGAAAAGCCCAGGCCGCGGTTGTGGAGGTTGATGCCGGTCGCGGGCTCGACCAGCCAGCTGCCGAAACCGGCAGCGTTGGACTGGATCAGCGACACGGCCAGGCGGTCCCCGTCCACCACGCAGAGGTAGGTGGTATCCCCCTGCTGCGCTAGTGCGCGTCGCCACCGAATCGATATCGATTCGGTGGATATGGCGTCTCTGCGTGGGGTGATGTGCGCGGGGTCGATGAGGGCGGGGCCATCGGCGGCCTCGTGGAGGACGTCCGGACGGTCATGACCGGCGGCCACGGCGGCCTCGATGAGCAGGTGCGCCCACCCGGGGTCGTCGGGATCGTCGGGCAGAGGGAGCCCCTGCGCGATCCAGGCGCCGGCCAGGGCCAGGTAGCCCTGAGAGTTCGGGGGCACGGTCCACAGCCGGTGACCCCAAGCGTCCAGCGCCAGCGCCTCGACCCAGTCGGCCTGGGTGCGAGCCAGATCGTCGGCCGTGAAGTAACCGCTACCGACGGCGAGCAGACCCTCCCCGAACTCGCCCTCGTAGAAGGCGCGTCGCCCGCCGTCGGAGATGGCGCGCAGCGCCCGGGCCGCGCCTCGCCGACGGACCAGCGCGCCCGGGCGCGTCGCCTGCCGGGCCAAGTCATCGAGACGGACGCGGGCCGGCTCGTCGAGCGTGGCCAGCGAGCCGACCAGGAGCGGCGAGGCCGGGAAGCCTTCCTCGGCCAGCGCGAGGGCGGGAGCCAACACGTCGGACAGTGACAGCCGGCCGTAGCGCCCGTGGAGCGCGACCCACCCGTCGACGCAGCCGGGGACCGTCACCGTTCGGATGTCGTGGCGAAGCGGCATCCCGGCGTGCCCCCCCGCCATCAGCGCGTCCGCATCGGCGCCGCTCCCGGCCCGCCCAGACGCGTTGAGGGCGATCGGCCGGGACCCGGGCTCGTGGACGAGCGCGAACAGGTCGCCGCCGAGCCCGCAGAGATGCGGTGCCGTGATGGCGATGGCGGCATTGGTGGCGACGGCCGCGTCGACCGCGTTCCCACCACGGGCAAGTGCGGTGAGGCCCGCCTGCGTGGCCAGCCCGTCCGCGCTGGCCACCACGTGCCGTGTCGCTCGGACCGTCGTGAAGGGCACCGCTGGCGTGGTCACCCCCGCACCGTAGGTTGCCCGGCTCGCCTGAACCTCGACCCTTGACGCCGCTCGCGATCGGCAGGTCACTCGTGCCATTGCCCCCGGCGCTGCAGGATCTCCTTCAGCACCAGGGGACGGTCCGTCATGATGCCGTGGGCGCCGAGGTCGAGCAGGCGCTCGATCTCCGCGGGCTCGTCGATCGTCCACACGTGCACCTGCACGCCGTGACGCTCAGCGGCGCGAACCGAGCGAGCGGTGACGATCGGGATCCCGAACTGCTTGACCGGCGCCTGGGCCACCGGGATGGACGGTGTCCCCCGACCGCCGAGCAGCCAGCTGGCCGCCGTCCACCGGGCCACCTCGATCGGCCCCATCGACGTGCACAACGTAGGGCCGAGGGCGGACCGCACCTGCTTGATCCGCTTGTCGCTGAAGGCGCCCACGCACACCCGGTCGATGCTGGCGGTGCGGCGGATCACGTCGATCAGTGGGTCCACCGCCCCGTCACTCTTGGCGTCCAGGTTGATGCGCGCCTGCGGGAACGCGCCCAGCAGGTCCTCCATCAGCGGGATCGGCTCCTTGCCGCCGACCCGGGCCTTCTGCACCTCCGACCACGGAAGCTCGGTGATGGTTCCGGAGTGATCGGTTGTGCGGCCCAGGTCGTCGTCGTGAAAGGCCACGAGCACGCCATCGGCCGTGACCCGCGCGTCCGTCTCCAGATACCGGTACCCGAGCGCGAGTGCGGCTTCGAACGCGGGCATCGTGTTCTCGAGACCCTCGAGTGCACCTCCGCGGTGGGCGAACGGGATGGGCCCTGGATGGTCCAGGAACGCGTACGGCATGCCGGCAGTATCGTCGGGCCATGGCTGACGTCCGTGCGCTGCCGCTGGCCGGGGAGCGGCACACCTCCTCGGAGACCATCACCGTCCAGTCGCCCTACAACGGAGCCGTGCTGGGGGAGGTGCCGGCCTGCACCGAGCAGGACGTCGACCGCGCCGTCGCCGCGGCGCGTGCCGCGCTCGCCGCCGGCCCGCTGCCGCTGTGGAGGCGGGCCGAGGTCCTGGACACAGCGGCGCGCCTGCTGACGGAACGCAGAGAGGACTTCGCCCGCATCATCGCCGGCGAAGCGGCCAAGCCCATCAAGACCGCTCGGGTCGAGGCCGAGCGGGCGTCCGGGACGTTCTCGTTCGCGGCCGCAGAAGCCCGCAAGCTGGCGGGCGAGATGGTCCCGCTCGATGCCGGCGCAGCGGGCGAGGGGAAGCTGGGCTTCACGCTGCGCGTGCCCATCGGCGTGGTGGGCGCCATCGCGCCGTTCAACTTCCCGCTCAACCTGGTGGCCCACAAGGTCGCGCCCGCCATCGCCGCCGGCTGTCCCATCGTGCTGAAGCCGGCCAGCCAGACGCCGTTCTCCTCCATTGCGTTGGCCGAGCTCCTCATCGACGAGTGCGGGCTGCCGGCCGAGCAACTCCATGTGGTCACTGGCAGCGGCGGCACGGTGGGGAACGCCATGGTCGACCATCCCGACGTGGCCCTCATCACGTTCACCGGGTCGCCCCCGGTCGGGTGGGCCATCCGGGCGCGTGCGCCCCGCAAGCGCGTCGGGCTGGAGCTCGGGAACAACGCCCCGGTCGTGCTCGAGCCGGACGGCGACTGGAGGACCGCGGCGACGAAGATACGCGTCGCCGGCTTCTCCCACGCCGGTCAGAGCTGCATCTCCACGCAGCGGGTGTACGTGCACCGTTCGATCGCCGACGACTTCACGGCCGCGCTGGTCGAGGGGGTTCGCAGCCTCGTCGTCGGCGACCCGATGGACGAGTCGACTGACGTGTCCGCCCTCATCTCGCAGGGCGAGCGGGAACGAGTCACGGTGTGGGTGGAGGAGGCGCAGGCCGCTGGGGCCAAGGTGGCGATCGGCGGGCAACTGGCGGCCGACGGGGTACTCGAGCCGACGGTGCTCACCGACGTCACGCCCGAGATGAAGGTCTGCGCGCAGGAGGTCTTCGGACCTGTGGTGGGCGTCGCCGCGTACGACGACCTGGACGAGGCACTGCGCCTCGCCAACGACTCCGACTTCGGGCTCCAGGCGGCCATTTTCACGTCCGACATCGGCAAGGCCTTCAAAGCCTTCCAGACGCTCGAGTACGGCGGCGTACTCGTCAACGAGGTGCCGACGTGGCGGGCCGATCAGCAGCCGTATGGCGGTCTGCGCGACAGCGGTAACACCCGCGAGGGCCCGGCCTACTCCGTGAAGGAGATGACCGAACTGCGAATGGTGGTCATCAACCCCTGAGCGACGGCGTCAGATGATGCGGCTCTGGTGCCCGGCCCAGTACTCGTCCTTGAGCAGGCGCTTGTAGAGCTTGCCGGTCGGGTGACGCGGCAACTCCTCCCGGAAGTCGATCGTCCGCGGACACTTGACGTCGGCCAGCTCCGAGCGGCAGTAGGCGACGAGCTCGCGCTCGAGCGCGGCCGCCGCGTCTGCGTCCGCAGGCATGGAGACCGGCTGGACGACCGCCTTGACCTCCTCGCCGAAGTCCTCGTTCGGGACTCCGAACACGGCGACGTCGACGACCGCAGGGTGGTTGACGAGGACGTTCTCGGCCTCCTGCGGATAGATGTTCACCCCGCCCGAGATGATCATGTACGCCTTGCGATCCGTCAGGTAGAGGAAGCCGTCGTCGTCCAGGTAGCCGACGTCCCCCAGCGTGGACCATCCCCGGTCGGAGCGTGAGGCGGCCGTCTTCTCGGGGTCGTTGTGGTATTCGAACGCCGCCCCGCCCTCGAAGTAGACGGTTCCCGCCTCGCCCGCCGGGAGCTCCTCCCCGTCTTCGCTCACGATGTGGACGGTGCAGCCGAGCGGACTGCCCACCGTCCCCGGGTGGGCCAGCCATCCTTCGCTGTTGCAGTAGACGAAGCCGTTGCCCTCGGTGCCGGCGTAGTACTCGTGGAGCACCGGACCCCACCAGGCGATCATCTTCTGCTTGACCTGGACAGGGCACGGTGCGGCCGCGTGCACCGCGACCTTCAGCGAGCTGAGGTCGTATCGCTCGCGCACCCCGTCCGGCAGCTTGAGCATCCGCACGAACATCGTCGGCACCCACTGGCTGTGGGTGGCGTGGTAGCGCTCGATGAGCACCAATGCCTGCTCCGGGTCGAAGTGCTCCATGACGACGACCGTTCCCCCGAGCTCGTGGGCGCCGAGGCAGAACCGCAGTGGCGCCGCGTGGTACAGCGGGGCGGGCGACAGGTAGATGGTGTCGGCGTCGACCCCGAAGAGCACCGCCATCAACCCCCCGACGGAGGACAGGTCCTCGCCCAGCGGCTTGTCGGGGGTCGCCCCCTTCACCCCCTTGGGCCGGCCCGTGGTACCGGACGAGTAGAGCATGTCTGTCCCGGCGACGCGGTCGGGGAGGGGTTCGGCGGGCTGGCGGACGACGGCGTCCTCGTACGACTGGTAGCCCTCGATGACGCCGTCGAGCATGAGCCGCACCTCGACATCGGGCGTCTCCGGAAGGATCTCGGCCGCCTGCTCCGCCTTGGCGCGGGAGGTGATGAAGGCGCGGGCCGCACAGTCGTTGATGATGTAGGCGAGTTCGGCGTGTGTCAGTCGGGAAGAGCACGCGGTGTACACGAGCCCGGCGTAGTGGCAGCCCCAGACCACCTCGAGGTAGCGGGGATGGTTCTCCATGCAGATGGCGATGTGGTCGCCCGGTCGCAGGCCGGCGGCGTGAAGGAGCTGGCTCAGCCGGTTGGCCCCGGCGTCCAGCTCGGCGTAGGTCGTCACGGCGCCGGTCTCACCCATGATCACGGCGGCCTTGTCGGGTGTGGTCGCGGCATGAGCCCCTGGGAACATGACCGGCGAACGTAGCCGAGGCCCCCACGGCCAGTACCGTGTCGGCTGATGGAGGCCGCGGAGCGTTTCGCCGAGCTCGTGGCGGTCCGGGGTGATCAGGTTCCCCTCGACGAAGCGGCCGCGCTCATCGCCCGGAGCGCCGAACCCGAGCTGAAGACGGGAGCGATGCTGGCCCAGCTCGACGCTTTGGCCGAAACCTGCCCCGGGTACACGCTGGACGCGCTGGTCCCGCACCTGTTCGGCCGGGGTCGATTCGGGCCGGACCGGTCCGACTACTACGACCCTCGCAACTCACTCCTGAACCACGTCCTCGAGCGCCGCGTGGGCATCCCGATCACCCTTTCCGTACTGGCCCTCGAGGTCGGCCGACGGGTCGGCGTGCCGATGGCTGGCGTGGGCATGCCGGGTCACTTCCTGCTCCGGGACAAGGTCGACCGGGCGGTCTTCATCGATCCCTTCCACGGGGGGCGGCTCCTCGACGAGCAAGAGTGCCGGGTCCTGTTCCACCAGATCACGGGGGCCGACTCCACATGGTCCGCGGAGTTCCTCGAACCGGTGGGCAACCTGTCGATCGTGGGCCGCATGCTCAACAACCTGCGGATCGTCTACGGGCGGCGCCAAGACCTGGCCGGCCTGCGCTGGGTGATGGCGCTGCGGGCCTCGCTCCCGGCGCCGTTCGGCGACGACCCCGAGGCGTTCGCCCGGGCCATGGCTCCCTTGAACTGATCCGCCGGCCTGATTCCCCGCCGGCCCGAGCCAGTCGCGGGCGCTTTCCGGCCGCCGCACCCCGTCAGTAGCCTGCCGGGATGACCGTGACCGAGAGCCGGACCGACGATCAGCGCGTCGGTGATCTGATCGACGAACTGCTGCGGGAGCACCCGCCGGCGGACACCAAGGCCCCCGTGTTCCTGGGCGCGCAGTTCGATCTCGGCCTGGCCTGGGTTCACTTCCCCGAGGGCCACGGCGGGCTCGGCCTGTCGCCGAAGCTGCAGACGGTCATCAACGAGCGGATCTTCGCCGCCGACGGGCCCAACCCCTACTACCGCAACCCCATCGGCTACGGCATGTGCGGCCCCACGGTCGTGGAGTGGGGGAGCGACGAGCAGAAACAGCGCTACCTTCGACCGCTCTTCACCGGCGAGGAGGTCTGGTGCCAGCTCTTCTCGGAGCCGGGCTCCGGCTCGGACTTCGCCGGGTTGTCGTCGCGCGGGGTGCGGGACGGCGACGAGTGGATCGTCAACGGCCAGAAGGTGTGGACCACGCTGGCCCACGTCTCGAAGTGGGGGCTCCTGGTCGTCCGCACTGACCCGGAGGCCGTGAAGCACGCAGGCCTTGCCGCGTTCGTGGTCGACATGGAGGCGCCCGGCGTGGAAGTGCGCCCCCTGCGTCAGATGACGGGCGAGGCCGAGTTCAACGAGGTGTACTTCACGGACACCCGCATCCCCGACGCCGAGATGCTGGGCGGCTCGGGTGACGGATGGCGGGTCTCGCTGACCACGCTCATGAACGAGCGAGTATCGATCGGTGGGTCGGTCACCCCCAAGGGCTCGGGCGCCATCGGGGTCGCGGTCAACCTGTGGAAGTCGCTCCCGGAAGGGCGGCGGGACGCCGTCGTGCGGGACGAACTGATGAAGCTGTGGATCCGCAGCGAGGTCGGCCGCCTCACCAACATCCGCGCCGCGCAGAACCGCAAGATCGGTGTGCCCGGCCCCGAGGGTTCGATCGGCAAGCTGGCCGGAGCCGAGGTCAACAAGGACGTGTACGAGTTCTGCGTCGACCTGATGGGAGCCGACGGCCTGCTCTACGGCAGCTACGAGATGCTGCGGCCGGAGATCGCGATGGGGGCCGACACCCTGCAGAAGGCGTTCCTGCGCAGCCGAGCCAACTCCATCGAGGGTGGGACCTCGGAGGTCATGCGAAACATCCTCGGCGAGCGGGTGTTGGGCCTTCCCGGTGACGTCCGGGTCGACAGGGACGTGCCGTGGAGCGAGGTCCCGCGGAACTGACGGCCGCTAGGCAGCGCGACGTAGGCGGCGGATGGTGGCGACGGCGAAGAACACCACGACGGCACCGAGGCCGAGGGCCTCGCCACTCGTACCGTTGGATTCGGTCGGAGGCTGACTCGTTGCCTCGACGGCGGCCTCTTGGCTGGCCGCGGCGTGCGCGTCCACCGGTGCCATGACCAACCCGACTGCGCTCGCGGCGATGAGCGCGCCTGTCGCCGTCCACAATCTTGCCCGCCGTGCCATTTCCGCCCCTTGTCCGGCGCCTGCCACGCCGTCGGTTGCTCTGACCTACCGACTGTAGACCCGGGCAGCCGTTCTGAGGCGGGAGTCGGCAGCGCGCATTGCCGATTGATGGGCTCATCCAGGTCCGCGGCGCGCGGGCGCGCACGCACCGTAGGCGGCGCTCCACGGTGGGCGGTGGAGATCAGGCCCGCAGCGCGGTCAGGACGTCGCTGGCGGCCAGGGCGCGGTCGTCCATCGTGGGCGCGCCATTGGCCGTCCCGCCGGCCATGACCGTGGCCGCCATCCCTACCGCGTGCTGCAACTCGCGAATGTTGCGGGGCGGTGGGAAGTACTCGTCCTCGTCCGTCACGGTAACGAGCTCCATGCCCTCGCGCGGTGCCAGCCGGGCGATGACGGCGTCGACGAGCTCCTCGGGCGCGGACGCCCCCGCGGTCACCCCGACGGTGCCGTGGAGGTCGTCGGGGAGCTCGCCCTTGTCATTGATGCGGAAGACCGTCGGGCAACCGGCCTCGACCGCCAACTTCTCCAGCGCCCGGGTGTTGGACGAGTTGGCCGAGCCGATCACGACGATGGCGTCGCAGCGGGGAGCCATCGCCATCAGCGCGGACTGGCGGTTGGTGGTGGCGAAGCACAGGTCCGACCGACCAGGGGTCCACAGGTCCGGGAAGCGCTCCCGGGTGGCGTCGAGGACGCCGGCCCAGTCCCGGTGCGAGAGGGTGGTTTGGGCGAGAAGCGCCACCGGGCCGTCGAGCGGGGGGAGCTGCACGACCTCGCCGACAGACTCCACCCGGTGGATGGCGTCGGGCGCCACCGCCATCGTGCCGACCGCCTCCTCGTGGCCCTGGTGACCGACGTAGACGATCTGGTATCCCTTGCCCGCCCGCACCCGGACCTCGTGGTGCACCTTGGTGACGAGCGGGCAGACGCTGTCCACGACGTACGAGCCCTTCGCCCTGGCGGCCTCGACCACCTGGGGTGCCGAACCGTGAGCCGACAGCATGATCGGCGCGCCGTCGGGCACATCGGCGATGTCGTCGACGAAGATCACGCCCAGGGCGCGGAATCGGTCGACCACCAGCTTGTTGTGGACGATCTCGTGGTAGCAGTAGACGGGCGGCTCGAAGGCCCGGACCATCCACGCCAGGGCCTTGATGGCCATCTCCACACCGGCGCAGAAGCCCCGGGGCGAGGCCAGCAGCACCCGATCGACGTCCACGTCGTCGAGGCTACCGATGAGCTGATCGGTACCCTGGCTGGGCTATGAGCGAGCGGAGCGAGCTCCATGTATCGGTGCTTTGTCCGCCGCAGGGCGGCGGACGGCTCTCTGGTGCGCCCCGACCCTGGTGCGCCCGGACTCGTGCGCTTGCTGGCGTGATGCACCCATGAGCTTGCCCCGTGTCGTTGCCGTCGCGCCAGGGTCGCCGGCCGAGCGGGCCGGGATCGAGGCCGGCGACGAGGTGCTGCAGCTCAACGGCGAGGTGCCGCGGGACATCCTGCGCTGGCGCTGGTTGACCGACGAGCCCGAGGTGGAGGTGGAGCTGCGGCGCGGTGGGCTCGAGACCACCGTCACGGTGCAGAAGGCGGCGGGGGAGCCGCTCGGAGCCGAGGTGGCCAGCGCCCTCTTCGACCAGCTGCGCACGTGCGACAACCATTGCGAGTTCTGCTTCATCTACCAGCTCCCGCCCGGCCTGCGCCGCAGCCTGTACCTGAAGGACGACGACTACCGCCTCTCGTTCCTCTACGGGAACTTCACGACGCTCACCCGCTTCACCGAGGCGGATCTGGAACGGGTGATCGACGAGGGCCTCTCGCCGCTCAATGTCAGCATCCATGCCACCGATGCGGAGGTGCGGTCACGCATGCTGCGCAACCGGCGCGGCGCCACCAGCCTGCGTTGGCTGCGGGCTCTGCTGGACCACGGCGTGACGGTGCACGGTCAGGTCGTCGTGTGTCCTGGCGTCAACGACGGCGCGGTGCTGGAGGACACGCTCACCGGAGTGCTGGACCAGTACCCGGAGCTCGCCACGCTGTGCGTCGTGCCGCTCGGTGTGTCCCGTTTCAACCGCGAGGCCGCGATGCGGCCCCACACGACGGCCGAGGCGGCAGCCGTGTTGGACACCGTGCACGGATGGCAGGACTGCTTCCGAGCCGTCCTCGGCCGGCGACTGGTTTTCGCTGCGGACGAGTACTACCTGCTGGCCGGCCGGTCCTTCCCGGACGCCGACGCCTACGAGGGCTTCCCGATGCACGAGGACGGCATCGGCATGGCCCGCACGTTCGAGCTGGAGTTCACGGGGCGCGTGACGGAGGCGGCGGGCGTGCAGAGCGGGTTCTTCGCCTGGGTGGACGGCGCTCCGGGCGCCGGCTACCGCGCGCCCCGGAACCCGGCGGGCTCGACCGGCCTGCGGGTGGAGGGAGCGTCGGGCCCGGGTGCCGCGCCGGTCGCGCTGTTGCCGTCGAGGCGGGCGCCGATCGGGGTGCTGACCGGGCGCTACGGCGCCGACGTGCTGCGACCGCTGCTGGCCACGTTGGATCGGGACGACGTGCGCGTGATCGAGGTGGACAACGAGTTCTTCGGTGGCAACACCGGTGTGGCCGGCCTGATGGTGGGGGAGGACCTCACTCGGGTGCTGGGGGGCGAGCCCGCCGGTCATCGCTACCTGCTCCCGGACGTGTGCTTGTCGGAGGGCCGGTTCCTGGACGGTGCGACCCCCGATGAGCTCCCGCGGCCGGTGGAGATCCTGCCGACCGACGGCATCGCATTGCGGCGCGCGCTCACTGTCGGGGTCGCGGCATGAGCGGACTGCCCGTGGTCGCCGTCGTCGGACGACCGAACGTCGGGAAGTCGACGTTCGTCAACCGCGCGGTGGGGAAGCGCGTGACGATCGTCGAGGACCACCCGGGCGTGACCCGGGACCGCAAGGTCGTGGAGGCCGAGTGGTTGGGGCGGCCGTTCCTGCTCGTCGACACCGGTGGCTGGCTGCCGTCGGGGAGCGACCTCGACCAGAAGGTGAGCCGCCAGGTCGAGGAGGCGGTGCGGGGCGCGGACCTCATCGTCTTCCTGGTGGACGCGGCCGTCGGGATCACCGAGGACGATGACGCCGTCGCGTCATGGTTGCGGCGGACGGGCAAGCCCGTGTTGCTCGGCATCAACAAGGCGGACAACAACCAGCGCGAGGACGAGCGGTGGCAGTTCCTGTCCCTGGGCCTCGGCGAGCCGTACCCGATCTCCGCGCTCCACGGCCGCCGGACGGGCGACTTCCTCGACGAGGTCGTGGCCCGGCTGCCCGGATCGCCCGAGGACGGCGCTGACGCGGCTGACGGCGGGGCTGAGTTCGACGATGAACCGAACGGTGCTCCCGCTTCCTCGGTTCCTGGTGTCGCCATCGTCGGACGCCCGAACGTCGGGAAGAGCACGCTGTTCAACCGGTTGATCGGGGACGATCGTTCCGTCGTGCACGACCTGCCAGGAACGACCCGCGACGCCATCGACACCGTCGTCGACACGGCTGAGGGGCCTATCCGCTACGTCGACACCGCCGGCATGCGCCGCAAGAGCCGGATCGACGACCCCACCGAGTACTACTCGCTGGTGCGGGCGCTCCGGGCCGTCGACGAGTCGGACGTGGCGCTCCTCGTGATCGACGCCACGGATGGTGTGACTGCTCAGGATCAGCGCCTGGCCGAGCGGATCGACGCCGCCGGCTGCCCGGTCGTCGTGCTGCTCAACAAGTGGGACCTGCTCGACGATCCCGATGACCGCGCCGATCTGCTGGCGCAGATGGCCCGCAAGCTGCACTTCATCGGCGACGCGCCGGTCCTCAAGGTGTCGGCGCTGACCGGCAAGGGAGTGCACCGGCTGCTCCCGGTGCTGGCCGACGCCATCGAGCGCTACCACCGCCGGGTTCCCACGCGGGAGGTCAACGCGGTGCTCGCGGATGCACAGCAGGCGCAACCCGCCCCCGGCGGCGCCCGGGTCTTGTACGCCCTTCAGGGCGCCAGCGATCCGCCCACATTCACCCTGTTCGTCAACCGCGAGCTGCCACCGACCTACATGCGCTATCTGGAGCGCAAGCTCCGCGAACGCTTCGACCTGGGCTCGGTGCCGATCAAGCTCCGGGTGCGCAAGCGCTCGAGCTGAGCGAGGCGGACGTCGCATGCCCTGGTGCGAGCACTGCGCCAAGTTCTGGACGCCGTCCAGCATGAAGACCGACGGATCCTGCCCGACATGCGGGCGCACCCTCCCCGTCGCCGGCCCGCCGGGCGAGCCGCAGCTGACGGCGAAGGACGTCAACCTCCGCGAGATGGCCGGCGAGGACGCCAAGGCGCCCTGGCACTTCAAGCTCCTGATGGCCCTCGTGGCGCTCTACCTGGGCTGGCGTCTCGTCCAGCTGGTCGGCATGGCTTTCTGAGGGGCCGCGGCTGCGGATGGCCCGGGCTGGCCCATCCGGGAGGTGTGCGCCTCTCGTTGCGCTTTCCGCTACCACAGGCGCACACCTCTGGCAGCCAGCCACCCGACCGCTAGGCTCGGAGCCTCACGTCACGGGCTGTGGCGCAGTTTGGTTAGCGCGCTTGACTGGGGGTCAAGAGGTCGGAGGTTCAAATCCTCTCAGCCCGACCGTGTGATGTCTCAAGACATCGGAAACGGCTGAACCTCTATCTGGGGTTTTACCTTGCCGCAGGTGGTCGGGTGGTTGGGGCGGCTGTTCTTCTGGGTGATGCCGAGGCGGGCCAGCTCTGCTTCGAAGCCGTTGCGGCCGCCGCGCCCACCGGGTGGTGAACACCATCCCGTTGTCGGTCAAAGTCGACGCCGGCGCCCCATGCACGGTGATCGCCGTTCCGAAGGTGTCGACCACGATCTGGCGTTCACCTGGCCGGTGCTCAAGGACGCGCCCGGTGAACGGCAGTCGCTGCCGCTGCCCCCAACAGCACGAACATCCCCCTCGACTACACCGGCAACCTCAAGGACGTCTCGTGGTGGCCCCCACCCCTGGACAACGTACGGGGCTTCCAGCGCCCCGACCATGACGATTGGATCGAGTGGATCTGGGATCAGCTGGCCGAGAAGGCCTACGTCGAGAACGACGACGACACCATCACCATGGTCAACGAGTGGACCCCACCGGATCTCCACTCGTGGCAGGACGTCCAGCGCGAGGGCGGCGTGCCCCGCATCATCATCTCGAACTGACCCCCAAACGTCACCGGCCACCGCCCATGATCCGAGGGCAGTGGCCGGTCGAGGATCCTCTGTGTCACTCGCATCGTACGGTCCGAGGCTCCGGCCGCCTTTGATCCCCGAACATCCGTTCTGGCTATCACTCTCGTGTGCGGCCGGCCTCGGAGACGTACGGCGGCGCCCCGTCGATGTCAGGCCAGGAGGACGCAGATGTCGGTCAAGGTCCCGACGCCGGAGAATGGCGGGTACGTGAACCGCCCGGTCACGTACGCGAGCATGTTTGGTGGGGTATCGCCGAACTCCTCGGCCCTGAGTACGAGGTTCGAACCGAGGAACACCTGGTCGCCGGTCTGCGAAATTTGTGTAGTGCCGGTGATATTTAGGTCCACCTGCTCCCCCGTGGCGAGGTTGGTGACGGTGGCTTTCAGGGCGGGCGAGGTGACGATCGTCGTGCCGTTCGGGAGCGCAAGGATCCCCTGCTTGCCTTGGACATCGATCCTTACGTCAAACGACGGACAAATGCGGAAGTCGAAGACGTCACCGGGGAAAAGGATCGTGGCATCGGCTGGACTGGGCGGTGATTGCTGCGCACCGACCGGTGCCGGTGCCCAAACGGCGGCAGCGAGACTCAGCGTGACCAGCGCCATCAGAAAGCGCCGGGCCCTGGTCGTGACAGTTGTGGCCAACATGCGAGGCCCTCCTTTCCCGCGGTTCGCGCGGATCGTTTTGACCGTGCCACAGCGGAATTACGAGAGACTTACGGTTCGCCTACGTGGGTCCTGCGATTGGTACCTGGGCGGTTGGGCGGCGAGCACATGGCCACTCGGTGCGCTTACACGGCCTCTGACGGTGTTCTGAGCCGATCCGAGTCGACGAGCCCCTGTTGGAGACGGAGCCACGCAGTCGCGACCCGGTAACCACCGCCCCCTCGACGCCTGTCAAAGACGTCATCAAGCTGATGCGAGACCAGGCGCTTCGCCGCGTGCCGGTGTTGGACAACGGTAAGGCTGTTGGCATCGTCAGCCTCGGCGACCTGGCTATCGAAAGGGACGGTGAATCGGCGCTTGCTGACATCAGCGCAGCCGACCCAACAACTGACCTCACCGATGCCGGCTGGGCTCCGGTCATCATTGAGGGCGGCCCAGCCCCGCCGACGTAGTCACCCGCATCGATCCGACCGAACCGCTTCGCGTCGGGGGCCCATACGAGAAGCACCCGCCCCAAGGCAGGTCAGCCGCGGCAGTCGACCTGGACCGTCATCGAGAATGCTCGCCCTTGCCCAACGTCACGGATCCGCCACTTCCGAGTGTCGTCGCCTTCACGAATTGGCCCTCGGGAACGTGTCCCTGGCCTCGGAGACCGGCCACCCCGCGCCTGAACCGGGTCAGTTCTCGTTGCCGCTGGCCGTGACCACGAGGGTCACCGTCGACCCGTCGCGCAGCCGGCCGCTGGGCTGCACGGCGACGACGATGCCCGGCCGGCGATCCCCCCGCTCGACCAGCTCTTGCTCGACCTCGAAGCCGAGTCCGTGAAGATCCTTGGCTGCCTTGTCGGCCTTGCGCCCGAGGTAGTCGCGGGGGTCGACCACCATCGTGGCGATCACTGTCGTCGGCGCACTGGTGGTCGTCGGTGCCGCGGTGGTCGTGGTCGCGGGCGTGGATGTCGCGTTCGCGCGCAGCCGTGGTGTCGGTGACCAGGCCGGACGACGGTGAGCGATCGGCCGCCAACGTCCACACGGTGAAAACGATGGCCGCGGCGACGAGTCCGGCCAGCGCGGCCAGCAGGACGGGCACGCGTGACCTGCGCCGGAGCGGCGCCTCCGCTGTCGTCACGATGGGGACGGCCCGCTCGGTCGGGCCGAACACGGCCGGCTCGGTCGGGCCGAACACGGCCGGCTCGGTCGGGCCGAACACGGCCGGCTGCGTGCGGTCGAGCGCAACCGGCGCGATCGACGCGGTCGACGTGGGCACGGCGGCCTGCAGGAGGGTCCGGTCATCGCCACCGGACACCGGAGGAAGCATCGCGGCCAACGCGTCTCCGTCGGGCGGGCGATCGGCTGGCCGTTTAGCCATCGCTCGGGCGATGACGCCGCGCAGCGCTGGGTGGCACGGTCGCGGGCAGCGGGGGCGGAGCCTGTTGCGTGTGGGCCAAGGCCACGCTCACCGCTTCACCCTCGAACGGTGGGCGCCCGGTGAGGGCCTCGTACGCGACGACGCCGAGCGAGTAGACGTCGCTCGCCGCAGTCGCGGTCCGGCCCGCCGCCTGCTCTGGCGATAGGTAGGCAGCGGTGCCGAGCACATGGCCGTGCAGTGTCAACGTCGACGCTCCCAGTGCGCGGGCGATGCCGAAGTCGGTGATCTTCACCTGCCCGTTGGGCTGAACGAGGAGGTTCCCAGGCTTCACGTCGCGGTGGACGATCCCGGCGTGGTGAGCGGCGCCGAGCGCGGCGGCCGCTTGCCGCAGCAGCGATGTGACCGCTTCCGCCGGCAGTGCGCCGCGGCGGGCCAGAACGGTCGACAGCGGCTCGCCCGGTATGAGCTCCATCACGAGGTACGCCGAGCGGGCCTCCTCTCCGTAGTCGAACACTGCGGCGATGCCCGGATGGCTGAGCGATCCCGCGTGCCGGGCTTCCCGCCGGAAGCGCTCGCGGAAGGCGGGATCCTCGAACAGCTCCGGCTTCAGCACCTTCACGGCCACCACTCGATCGAGCACGCCGTCGCTCGCCCGCCACACGTCGCCCATGCCGCCGCTGGCGAGGTGTTCGATCAGCGCGTACCGCCCGCCCAGGACGCTGCCCTGCTGAGCTGTGCCGGTCATCCGCTGACGATCCTTACCCCGCTCCTCGTGCCTGTCATGTCGCGTCGGGCCTCTCGCGATTCTCGAGCGTGCCCCCGGCTGGGTCACCATCACGGGTGAACCTGATCTCACGACTGCTTCCGAGTTGGATCACTAAGGAGGACCTGCACACACCGCTCCTGTCGATCTCCATGGAGTCACGTTCATGGATTCGAGCGGCGTGCCGCGCTCGGTCGCCTGCTCAACGAGCTGAACGGCGTAGTGGGGGTCAGGGATCGAGCTCGGACTAATCAACCGGGGTGCCAGTCACCAGCCTTGGGCGGTCCTCCTCGCCCGCCCGCGAGGAGAACCGCTTTCCAAGGAGCCGTCGACGGTCGCTGACACGCCGGCGCTGCTTGATGATTCGTCTCGTACCCGGGTCACCGATTGTTCACTCATCGTTTGCCGTCGGAGGCCTCGAGGTAACCCGACCGAAGCACACCTCGTTCGCTGACCTCCGTCGGCGGACCGACAAAGGGCGAGGTGGACGAAGGAGAATCACGATGACGAGCAAGACTGTGTGGACCTACCGAGGTGACGTCGATATCCTCGCTAACGACCCCGTCGGCTTCGACGTCGAGGCCGCCGACGGAAGCATCGGCAAGATCGACCAGAACTCGACCGAGGTCAATCGCCAGTACCTCGTGGTGGACACCGGGTTCTGGATCTTCGGTAAGAAGCGGCTCATCCCTGCCGGCGTGGTCACCCGCGTCGACCCCGCCGACCGCAAGGTCTACGTGTCGATGACCAAGGACCAGATCAAGAACGCCCCGGACTACGACGACGCGATGACAAGCCAACGACGACGCCTACTACGACAAGTACGGCACCTACTACGGCTCCTACTGGTCGTAGCTAACGGCGTGAGTCAGCATCGGGTCAGTGCCGCCCCGATGCTGACTCACCCGGAGCGCCATGTGAACGTGGCGGCACCTCCGACGGGAAGCGCGGAGGTGCCGCTTCGCGTCGCGGTGCGAGATCGACATGAACTCGGTCGAGGACCGAAACGACTCGTCCCGATTCCGGATCCTCCCTACCTCGATCTCTCCAATGCGGAGCCATCGACTGCTCCGGACTCGGCATCTTCGTAGCCGAACAGCGCCAGCGAGATGCAGCCACGCTACGAATCACCGCCACCTCCAAGCCGTCGACCGCGTCTCCAGCTCACCGACGTCAAATCATGACGGCGCCGATCCTCGAGAGTGTCGACTAGGCCAAGCGGCGGCCCAGCGGCCCGATCGACCGCCGAAGGCCCCCTGCCATCGAAATGGAACCACACCGGACGTGAAGCTCACCGCTTCGCCACCAACGCCCCCCTCAGGGGTTTGCTGCTCGTAGGGGCCCGCTGATCGGCCCGGCGGGTACAAGGTCCTCGGCGCCGCTGTATCCGGCGACACCGATTCCACCATCGAGCGGCTGTTGCAGGCCTGGGTGTCCAGTCCTGACCCCACGGGACTCGCTCGTGGCGGGGGTGTGGACCGCCACGAGCGAGTGTCCTGCTCGTGATCAGCTCCTGAGCTGGTCGACTGCGTCCTGACCTGCCGCGGTCGTCCGCTCCGCGCTCTGTCGAGCCTGGTCGGCAACCTGGTGCGCGCCGGCCGTCGCTGCTTCCTTGACCTCGGTGACCGCGTCGCTCGCCGGATCGGTGAGCTGCTGCATCGCGTCCTTGCCCGCTTGCACGAGCTCCTCCTTGACCGGCTCAACGCCCTGTGCCAGTTTCGGTGCGGCTTGGGCCTCAGCCTCAGTTCGGGGCAGGACAGCGGCCAGGATCACCCCGACCCCGAAGGCAAGCCCGCCCATCACGAGCGGCCGTCCCTCGGTCTGGTGCCGGCCAGCGGCAGGCGCCTCACGGACACCGTCGACGGTCGAGCCCAGCCGGTCCTTGGCGCTCTCGATCGTGTCTTGGGCCGCTCCCATCACACGATCGCGTAACCCGGCGAATCCTTGCTGGACGCGAGCGGTTCGTCGCTCGATGACACGCCCCGGGCTGACGCGATCGCCGATCGCCTCCAGCGTGTCGCCGAGGTCGGCTCGTGTCGACTCGATCTCGTCCTTCAGCTCTTCTGGGCTCTGGCCCATTCGACATCCTCCTTTATGGATTCTTTGGTTTTGGGCAGGCCGCGCACACCTTCAAGGCGCGCCCTACCGATTGAGAACAGTGCTGCCGTCACGCCCGCCCACAACAGGCCGACGAGGAGGAAGGCCAATGCCCGGTTGATGCCCTGGTCGAGCAACCACGCGAGCGCCAAGGACATCATGAGCGCCGCTAACCACGCCGTCAGGGCTGCACCGGCCATCAGGGCGCCAGCGCGAGCCGCTTCGGACGCTTCCTGTCGGGCCTCCACCTTGGCCAGCTCGACTTCCTGTCGGAACAGCGCGCCGAGCTCCGATGTCATCTCGGTGACGAGCTCGCCCAAGCTGGCCTCGGGACGCTTGGGTTGGGTGGCGGTCGGCTCGGTCACCGTGGCGCTCCGGCGGGAGTGGCGGGCTCGCGCACCGGAGTCATCCCCGACGAGGCCGGGAGCGGGGCGGCTGGCGTGGCGTCGGCGGAGGCAACGGCGGCGTCCTTTGCGATGCGGCCCACCACGAAGCCCGCCCCGAGGCACGCTCCGAGGAACACCAATGGGCGACGCCGGGCGAAGCTGGTGAGGTCTTGGACGACTCCATCGATGCCGCCACGATCGAGGCGGTCGGACCACTGCTGCAGGCGTTGTTGGCTGCTGCGGACCCATCCTGCGAGGCGCTCGGCTTCCTGCGGTCGTCCCTGGGACAGCGCCTGCAGCTCGCCCGCCAGTGAACGCAGTCCTTGTGCCGCGTGCTCGGCCCGCTGTCGGGCCTGTTCCCGGACCTGGTCCTGGGTCGTGCCGATGAGAGCCCGGGCCTGCGTCGTGAGCTCGTCGGCCACGGCGCGAACCTGTGTCTGCGCTTCAGAAGCGACATCGGTGGCCGCCGCCTTCGCCGTCTGGGCGACATCGCCGGCCTGCTGCGCCACGTCAGACGCCGCGCTCTCGGACTGGGCATCGCGACCCGAGGCTGCTCGTGCTTGCCCGGAGATCGGGATGGCGGAACCGTCGCCAGTATCAGAACCTTGGTTCACGTCTTGGTAGGTCATGGGGGCTCCCTGCGGTGACGAGGTGCGGTTAGGGGCGGCGGGTGCACGCCCGCCGTCCGCTACCCCAAGCTCCTGCACCCCATACGTCACCATTCCCGAATCACCCAAATGGATGTCGCCGTCGGCGAACCGACCCGGCGTAACGCTTGCGGTGGCGGACGTACAAGCCCTCGGGCGTGCTCTCCCGGGCGAGGGCGCACGCACGTAGGCGAAGCGTAAGTCCCCCGTAAGTCCGCCTTGTCAGAGTGTTTCCACCGGGGCGGTCGCAGTGGGCGGTCAGTCGGCGGGTAGAGGAGGGATTATGCGTGTCATTTCAGCGTGTGCCGCTTGTGTCGTGGGCGCGGTCGTGGCTCTTGCGTCGCCTGTCGCTGCACAATCCGCGAGCGGTCCCGTTGTCTGCGACGGCTCGATCTCAGCCAGGACGACCATCCGATCGGATGTCATCGTGCCGCCGGGAAAATCCTGCTCCATTGACGGGACCGTGATCGGGAACGTGTATGGCCAAGGGAACATCCGTGGCGAGTCTGGCCTGTTGCCTGGCGCGTTCGTCGTCATCTTCGGGAAGGTGGACGGAGACGTGTATAGCCAGGGCGACCCGTCTCTTGTGGGCGTCGTGCCTGGGGCCGTCGTTGTCATCTACGGGACGGTGACCGGGAACGGGTATGGGCAGCCCGGCGCCTTCGAACTCGTTGTCAGCGGCGGCGGATTACTCAGGGGTGACCTGTTTGGGTCTCGTATGAACTATCTCATCGTGCAGTCCGGGACGGTGAGAGGCTCAGTCCGAGCAGACAACATGACCCTGTTCCCATTTGGCGAGGCCAGTGTCCAACTAAACGACGGCAACGTTGGCGACGATGTCACGATTAGCACGACCGACCTAGTGGTTTTCTTCGGGAGTCAGGTCAAAGGCGATGCTACCATTACCGGCAGCCGGACGGTCCTGGTCGGTGACAACGTCGTTAGCGGAGATCTGACCTGTCTAGACAACGCGTCTGTTTCTCTCCTGGGGTCGCCCAGCGTTGTCCATGGAGAAGCAAAGGGTCAGTGCGCAAACCTTTGAGCGATGCGAGTTGATGTGAGTGTGTTCTTACGATGAACCTGGGTAGCCGCTATGGGGTAGGGAGGTACGACGTCCTCCGCGGCAGATTGGGTACCGCTGGTAACCCATTTCGCCCGCGGGCGACAAACCGGACCAGATGTCCGCTTCCGCCGATGGTCCCGACCAGTTCGCAGGAGGCGGCCGAACTGGTCGCCTGGGAGTCCGAAGTCGACTGATGACCGCAACTCGCCGAAACGTCCCCAGCGGGGGACAAACCGACGACCGAGCAGGATGACAGGGCCCCGTTGAGTGGTCCAGCTGACCACTATCCAGGGACCGGGTCAGAAAGGCGAACGCGGAGGCGTTCATGTGGTTCGCGTTCGAGCAGGCCGCCGTGTACAACGCCGTTGTCGGTATCACTCGGCACTACGAGCTTTACAAATGGAACGCTCGTGGGCCTCGTGAGGCGTCATCACAGGCCGCCGCCGCAGTCGCCGCGCACGATGTCCTGCTCGAGTACTTCCCGGCGTCGCAGAATCGGCTGGACACAGCGCTTGTCGCATCACTCGCCGGCATCCCCGATGGGCCGAAGAAGACGCAGGGGATCCACTATGGCGAGCGAGCCGCAGACCGGCTCATCAAGCTTCGCGAGAACGACGGCCGATTCGCGCCGATCACCTTCGATGTCGCGCCAGCGCCCGGCGTCTGGCGCCCGACCCCGTCTGCATTCGCACCGTTCTTCGATCCGTGGCTCGCCAAGCTGCGGCCGCTGCTGCTCGAATCACCGAGCCAACTCCGACCGGGTCCCCCTCCAGCCATGACGTCCCGGACGTACACGAAGTACTTCAACGAGGTCAAGGAGATCGGTTCGGCCACGAGCACGGTCCGGACACAAGACCAGACGGACACCGCGCTGTTCATCGCCGGCAGCACCCTCCCGCTGGTCAGCTCCTCCCTGAGAGACCTCGCCGCCCGACACCAGCTCGACATCAGCGACAGCGCACGGCTGTTCGCGGCGGTTGCCATGAGTGCGGCCGATGCCGTGATCACGTCGTGGGACTCGAAGTTCAAGTACGGCTTTTGGCGGCCGGTCACCGCGATCCAGCTCGCCGACACTGATGGGAATCCCCACACTCTCCCGGATACCGGCTGGCTCCCCCTGATTGCAACCCCGCCGTACCCGGACTACACCAGCGGTCTCACCACGATCATGGGCGCCATGACCCGATCGCTGAGCGGAACCCTCGGGCTCGGGGGCGGCCGGATCGACGTGAACATCACCGTGGCGGGCGCTACCCGACACTACGAGTTCGCCAACCAGCTGAATGGAGATGCCGTCAATGCCCGCGTCTGGTCAGGCATCCACTTCCGGACCGCAGACGTGGTCGGCAGCGAGACGGGCAGATCAGGTAGGTGACTGGGCGCTCGACCACTTCTTCCATCGAACGCGGTAGTCACCGCCGGTGGATCGTCAAGGATGAGCCGGCTCGGGGGCAATGCCGCTGATCAGGTCGGGGCTCACCCTGACTGATGCCTCACCAGGCTGGGCCAGCGGCACGCAGCGCTGCGGCTCAGGTTGCTGCCACGGCGTACACCCGCCATCTCCCGGGGACGTCTCGGAGCTGGTGCGCACAAGGCTCGCGGAACGTGATCGTCGACCCGAGGACGAGGTCTCGCACTGTTTGCGAGACGAGCACCTCGCCGGGACGGGCGATGTCAGCGACGCCGCGGGCGATGTCGACCGCAACGCCGCTGATGCCCGTGCTGGTGGCGTCGCATTCGCCGCTGTGCACACCCACCCGAACCGACAGCTCCGTGGGCCAGAGGTGCGCCACGAGCTCGGACGCGCACCGGATCGCTCTTGCGGGTCCATCGAACGTGGCCAGGATGCCGCCAGAGTCGTGTCTGACGATGCGGCCTCGGAACCGCCCGATCACCGTTCTGCTCTCCGCGTAGGCGCCCGCGCCCGTGAGCGACTGTGGACGGGGATGCAGCCCGACGATGAACACGACGGTGGCGAGCACCCGGCGGATCTCCCGGTTCGGCACCGCGCCGACGAGGAAGTCCTGGATCTGGTCGGCCACAGCCTCCGCCGCGTCGGAGAACCAGATCAGGTGATCGGCGCTGTCGACTTCGGCCAACGTGGCGTCCGGGATGCGCTCGGCCATGTAGTGCGCAAGCTCGATCGGGATGACCCGATCCCGACTGGCGTGCAGGACGAGGGTCGGGGCGTCGACCATGGGTAGGGCGCGGCGAACGTCGATCTGGGCCACGCTTCGGAGGTACTCGGCTGCGGCGCCCGGACTCGCCGAGGCGCGCTGGAAACGGCCGAGCTGTTCGCGGGCGACCGGGTCGTCGCAGGCGCTCGGGCAGTACAGCCTGAGACCGACCCCGGAGCCCCATCGGGGCTCGGTGTACGCGATGTGTGCGTCGACGTCTTCGGGCCGGAGTCCGATCGGGTAGTCCGAACCGGCGCATGTCTGCCGAGCAAAGGCCCCGTAGAGCACGAGCGCCCTGACCCGAGCTGGGTAGGTGGCGGCGAACGGGATCGCGATGAGCCCGCCGGCGGCAACCCCGAGAACAGCCGCCCGCTCCGAGCCGACCTCGTCGAGCACCACCCTCGCGTCCTCTATCCAACGGTCGACGTCCACGCTCGGGCGGTCGGTCCGACAGACCCATCCCGCGCTTGTCGAAGAGGATCAGCCGCGAGAACGAGGCCAAGCGGCGGACGAATCGTCCGGACCGCGCCTCCCACCACGTCTCCAGGTGCGAGAAGTGGCCGGGTACGACGATGAGGTCGACCGCCTCTTCGCCCACGACCTGGTACGCGAGATTCACCCCATCGTCGCTCTTCACATAGTGGATCTCCGGGATCGACGCCACCGCGTCGGCGTAAGACCCGGCTGCGCTGTCCGACCCGGCACCGCTCGAGGTCAGGCCCGATCCTGGCGGCGACACCTCAATCGGCTCCGCCATCGGTAGCGCCGACCAGTCGAGCTCGGGACGCTGCTCCAGGACGGCTGCCTCGAGGGCGCGGAGCGCGGGCCCAGGCTCCACGCCGAGCTCCTCGAACAATCGGGAGCGGACGACCGCGCACGCCCGCAGGGCCTCCGACTGCCGGCCGCAGCGATACAGCGCTAGGACCCGTTGTCCCCACAACCTCTCCCGCAAGGCATCCGTGGCCACGAGCGCGTCGAGCTCGCACGCCACCGCGTGGTGGCGGCCGCACGCCAGGTCGGCATGGATCCGATCCTCGATCGCGTCCAGACGCGCGTCGTCCAGCCGAGCGGCCTCGGCCTCCAGGGAGACACACGTCTGGACATCGGCCAGGGGCTGCCCCCGCCAGAGTCCGAGTGCGTCGCGGAGTGTGGCCGACGCCCGAGTGGGGTCGCCGGCCGCGGCATGGCTTCGCGCTCGCTCGACCAGCTCGAGGAACCGGTGCTCGTCGACGTCCTCGTCGGCGATGGCGAGCCGGTAGCCGGGCGCGACGAGTTCCAGCAGCGGATGCGGCGCCGGCCGTGCTGAGTAGTTTCCGTAGTGCCGCCACCCTGACCTGGAGCACGCGGCGGGCACGGTCGGCGGCGAGCGTGGGCCACAGCTCCTCCATCAGCTGGTCGGCCCCGACGACGCGACCATGTCGAATGACCAGCAGCCCCAGGAGCGCCCGTTCCTTCGGCGCCGGAGGTGTGACGTCGACGCCGTCGATCAGCACCTCGAGCGGCCCGAGCACACGGACGACGACGTCCACCGGTGCCGATCCTAGGTAGCCCTGTGCCGTTGCCGCGGCGAAACCCGACGAGAGGATCGCCCCCGGGTGGGGACGCGACGGAGGTGCAGAGCCGGAGGTCCTGGCTCTGCACCTCATCCGCCGCCCCGGTCCGCCGTCACACGATCTGGACCCGGCGTGTGATCTGGCCGTTGCTCTCCCAGTAGGTCTGCTTGGCGACGAGGAAGGGGTCGTCCGGTGCCGGCTGGAGGTTGCCCGCGGTGTCGAGAGCCCTCGACGTCACGGTGTGCTCGCCAGCGGCGGGGGTGCCCCACTCGTACTTCCAGAACCTCCACGTGAAGCCCCGCTTCGATGGCTTCGGACCGATGAGCTCGGTGGGGCTCCAAGGACCGTCGTCGATCCGGACCTGCACTGCTGCGATCGGTGCGCCCCAGGCGACTCCCACCACCGTGTGCTTGCCGTCGTGGCGCACGACCTTGGCCGGTGCCGACTTGAGCCGGGCGTGCCCGACGGTCGAGAAGGTCCAGTTGAGGTCGCCGTTCGGGAGCACTTCCTCGCGGATGCTGACGTAGTCCCGCGCCATGAACCGACCCGTGAACCGCTGATCCCGCACCTCGATCCGGTTGAGCCACTTCACGTTGGCCACCCCGTACCAGCCGGGGGCGATCAGCCGGACCGGAAAGCCGTGCTCGGGTGGTAGCGGGCCGCCGTTCATGTTGTAACAGAGGAGGTTCTCCTCGTTCATGGCGTCCGCGACCGACATGCTGCGAGCGAACTGCTCGGTGATCGTCAGGTCGAGACCACCTCCATCGTCGGGGACGACCGTGCCTGCCGTGCCTGCGCCGGTGATGCCGGAGTCGTCGCGAATCGTGACGATGCCGCTGTCCTCGCCCCAGAACACGACCTCCGAGCCCTCCTTCTTGATGCCGGCCTCTCGCAGCAGTGCTGCCAATGGCGTACCCGGCCCAACGGGCGTTGCCGATACCGCCGATGAAGAACGGCAAGCCGGTGTTGCCCGAGCACTCCAACGTGAAGTCAACAGCGCGGCGGGCCCGGTGCTTGAGATCGGCGAGCGAGACCGACATGGGGTGGTCAACGAGTCCGTCGATGACCAGGCGGTACTGGGTGGCGTCGATCGTGGGCAGCTCGTAGTGCTTGACCGTGAAGAAGTTGTCGCTCGGCGTACGAAATGAGTTCAGCGCCTCCCACTCCAGGAGATTGCCCACGGCGCTCTGCGCAGGTGGCGGCACATCGGCCGGTTGGTCCAGCCAAGGGAGCACCTCCCCGGACGGGCCGATGTTGGCTCCGTCCTCGCCCTCTGCGAGGTCGTCCGCGGCGCCGGCCGGTGCGGCGAAGGCACGCGCCGGCCCGGCGATCTGCATGGCGGAGAACCCCGCTAGCACCGCACTGCCACCCTTCAACAGGGTGCGACGGGACAGATCAGCATCCTCCATGAGGATCCCCCTTCAACATCGACGATGACCACCCGCTCGTGCTCTAGCGGCCCCGCTGATGGGTCCCCAGCCAGGCCGGGAACACCCTGACACGGCACGCTTACGGCGGACTTACGCCCCGCCTACGGGCCCCCGGTGGCGGACGCGCCAGTGGGTGTCGCTGCGGCCACCACCTCGTCGGCCCGGAGCTCCTCGTCGGCGTGGATGAATCGAAGGATGGTCCGCACGGGTGGTGGAAGCTCGGCATGGCCCGGGGCGTCGACGACCGTCGGATTGGTCAGCCGAAGGGTCCGCCTCCGGGTCTTGACCTCGACGGAGCCGGCGTGAAGCACGTTCTGCACCCAGTCGCCCCGCCCGTACGTCAGGGCGAAGGTGAAGCCTCCGGGCCGGCGGAAGAGATTCACCGGCGTGGAGTACGTCCGCCCCGTCCGGCGCCCGATGTGGGTCACGACGCCGAAGCCTGGGAGGCGCGCGGCGAACGGCTTGGTGATCCGGTTCGTGACGATCCGGTTGAACCTGGCGAGCGATCCCGGGAGCGGCATGGGAGTGGGAGGTCTCGGTGACCTCGGTCCCAGGAGCCTACGCAGGCCCGCTGGCGCCGGCCGCCGGGCGCTCGTCCAGCAACATGCTGAGGTGGATGGCCTCGTGATCCGTCACGCCGAGCTCACGGTCGCGCGCTCTCAGACCGCGGCAGCGGCTCGGAGGGTGCGTCGGGCTGTGGTTCGCGAGACTGTCACTCGGCGAGTGGCGACACGTCGCAGATCGAGGGCAGTGGCGGCGAGCCGTCGGCGGACCTCCTCGTCGAGCGACTGCTACGGGTGATCGACGAAGGGCGCCGGACCGCGACCTACAAGCTCGCCTTGCTCGCCGGACTGATCGACGCGGTCGCGCTGACCTCGGGCGCCGACACGATTCCGACGCGGCTGATCGCCGAACGAGTGCTCGCGTTGTACTACCCACAGGTACGCACGTACGTCGCCAATGACGGCATCGTTCGCGAGCTGCGGCAGATCTCGATGAAGAGCTCGCCTGTGCTGCGGGCCGTGCTGCGGCTTCGCGTCGCGGGAGACGCTGCGGGATGCCGAACATTGGAGATGGCCCGCGTTCGGATCGCGGGACGTCCACGAGGAGGTGCTGGCGGAGGTCGAAGCCACCGTCGTGCGCTATCCGATTCCGTTGCTGCAAGTCGTCGGAGCGCAGGTCATGCCGTTTCTCTATGAACCAGGCTGGGGGAAGGGGCGTCGGTGGCTCGGCTCCGCGCCGAGGGCAGGGATCACCTCCGATTGCTTCCAGGGGTTGCGGGTCGTCTCATCGTGCTGGGGCCGATGCTGCGGCCGCTGATCGAGCTCCATTGGGTACGAGATGTGGCTCGCTGGACCGGCGTCAGCCTCGAGGACTCGGCGCTGCATTCGCATCTGTTCGGCAGGGAGAGAGCGGCGTTCCCGCGCGTGCTCGTGGACCGGCTCGCCGAACTGCAGGTCGGTCGGTGCTTCTACTGCGCCCAACACATCGACGGGCGCGGCCACGTCGACCACTTCCTGACCTGGTCACGCTGGCCGAACGACGCCATCGAGAACCTCGTGCTCGCGGACCGCTGCAATCTCGCCAAGAGTGACCACCTGGTCTGCCTCGATCATCTTCGGCGCTGGCGTCACCACCTCGACAGCAACGAGACGAACCTCCGTGAGATCGCCACCGGCACGGTCTGGTTGAGCGATCCCATCCGCTCCCTCGCACTCGTCCGAAGCACCTACGGCCACATCGCCGCCGGGACACCACTCTGGCGATCCGGAGCCTCCTTTGACATCGCCTCCGGTGCGATCAGCGTCTGATCCGGTGGCGTGGGATGATGGCGTCAGAACGTGACGGTCCAGCCTTCTTCGCGGACGTCGTCGGCGGTGTAGGCGACGCCGTCGACCTTCAAGCCCTCGGCGTCGAGGAGCGTCACCGCGCCGCCCTTGTTGCCGAGCTGGACGTCGCTGGCCAGCCGAACCGTCACGGTCTCACCCGGGCCGAGTTCGACGGCGGGTAGAGGACAGCTCCGCTTCATGCGGTCGGCCAGACGCCAGCCGTCGAGGCCGATAGCCGCCGGAGAGGCATTCAGGAGTGTGATCGTCTCGGCCTCTGGCGCCGGCCCGATGGGGTTGACGAGCGCGGCGACTATTCGCACTGGCCTGTCACCTGGCGTGGGCCGCGGCGCCTCGCCGGCGATGGCATGGCCGGTGGCGTCGTCCGTGTGCCAGGCCTGGCTCTGGAAGGCGAGGAAGATGGCCACCCATCGCTCCGCGGCCGGGAAGTGGAACAGCAGCGCGCCGTCCTGCCAGACCCCGTCGTCGTTGCGGAAGCGAGCACTGTTGCCCTGGTTCATGTGGATGTCGTGCACGCCGTTCCCGGGCCGGAACCCGAAGATCTTGTCCGGCGTGCTGGCCTCGGGGCCCCAGCGCTCGCCGAACGCGTAGACGACGGCGTCCGCGTCGCCGATGGCCCGCTCGGTGTAGTGGTCCAAGCGATCCGCGAGATCGTTGTCCGGCCCCTCGACGTCGGGTGGCAGCGGCCGCATCAGCGCGGGGTCGAAGAGGTTCCCGCGAATGAAGTCGATGTTGGCTGCGCCGGGCTGCGACGGGAGCGGCGTCCAGCCTCCGGTCCCCGGCAGACGTTCGGTGACCGGGTGGCGGAAGTCGTCGGCGGCCAGGTACAGCAGCTCCGAGGGAGCTTGCTGGGACAGCACGTTCACGGCGATCCGGTAGTCCGTCCCGCCGTCGTCGACCAGGTGCATCTGGTAGTGGGGGCTGGGATCCGAAGAGTCCTCGCGACGGCGCCCGACCGGTCGTGCTCGGAGCACACCGTATGACCTCAGTGGCATCGGCCGATCCTCTCCCTTGCCCGCGTGATGGACCCTAGGAGAGAGACGGACGACCGCAGAGGAGATACGTACTACCGGGGCGCGGAGAGTTCCTCGTCGCGCTCAGAGCTGGTCGCAGTCGGTGCCGCGGCGGTAGCGCTGGCACTCGCTTGCGGTCAGGTCGCGGGGTGACTCGCTGGCGAGCGAGCTCGGCGAGCTCGTCCTGATCGACGAACGCTTCGACATCCCGTCGTAGCCCAGCCGTCACAGGGTCCCGTCCGCGGCTACGGCGAGCAGCGCGAGCGCGTGGGTCTGGACGTCGGCAGGGGTCAGGACGTCGGGGAGCTCGACGAGGATGGAGCTGCTGCCGAGCGCCTGGTCGATCGGGCACCACATGAAGCCATTGGAGCAGTCGCCGCTGCGCTTCAACGTTCCGAGCCCGGTCAGGGCCTGGTAGCGGCTCGCCGGCGTCATGGACGAACCCGAACCGCCGACCCACGCGTAGTTCTGGTGGTACCAGACCGTCAGAGCGGGCCGGATGGCGAGGGCGAAGTCGTGCACGGCCTGCTGCTCGGGTTGGCTGGGCGCCTTGCGGTTGGGGTCGGCGCCGTTGGCGAGGAAGCGGGTGTCGAGGACGACACCGTCGGGGTTCAGGGTGGGGACGACCCACAGGGTGAGCCCCTCGGGCAGGGGGAGCGACTGCGCCCGCAGCAGGACCCGCAGGCCCCCCTCCTCGTCACCGTGGGTCTGGCCGACGACGAGCACCGTCCTGGGTCCGTCGCCGTAGCGCACGGCCACGATCGGCCGGCCCTGGGCGGAGGTGCCGATCTGGCGCGCCTCGGCCACCTGCTCCGCGCGAGCGCCGCTGGGCGGCATGCCCAGGTACTCGAGGAGGGCATGGTCGGGCTGACCGGTCATCGGCAGGCCGGCGTCGAGTTGGACGACGGCCGTGGCCCGCTGCAGGCGGCGCTGCCGATCGTCGCTCGACCCGCTGGTGACGTCGAAGCCCAGCGTGTCGAGGATGCCGGTCAGACGCGTGGCGGTCGTGCTGCTGACGCAGTCGATCTCCTCAGGTGACGGGCGGGGACCACCACGGCGACCGTTGATCGGGTTGGTCCTCGCGTCCAGCGAGGCTGGGGTCGTCGGCACGATCACGTCAGACGGGACCGACGTCATCGAGATGTCGGCCAGGACCGCGGGATCGACCGCCGGCGGTACGGTCGAGGTCGTCGAGGTCGTCGCTGGCGCCGTCGTCTCCGCCGCGGTTGCCGGTATCGAGGGGAGCGTGACGGCGACGGTTGTCGAAACGCTGGTGGGCGCGACCAGTGATGGCGAGCCGGCCGAAATGCCCGATGAGGTCGGCGTCGTCGAGGCCGAAGTACCGGAACTGCACGCGGCGATCAACATCACCGCGGTCGTCAGACGAAGCAGCCGAGCCGGGCGCGGCTTCGACCTCACGGGCGCACCGTCAGCGCAGTGATGCGAGCATGCTCCCGTCGGAAGCGAGCTCGACCTGGCGAGGCTCGCCCGAGAAGTCGTGTTCGGTCCGGAGGTCGTAAAAGCCGCGGAGAATCGTCGACTCGATCACGGCGTCGATCCGCGAGTGACGCACCGACTCCTGGTCGGCGACGTCCCCCGCTGCTCCCGGGAGCGCAGAGGCGTCGATATCGACGAAGCCGATCGACAGGATCTCGCGGGGATCGTCCACGGACACCGCGTTGAAGACTCGGGCGGGGACTCCGAAGCCCTTCTCGGCCTCCCACGCCTCGACGAAGTCCTCGAACTCGGCGCCTTCCTTCAAGCGCCTCCGGAACACCGCGACGATCATCGGGCGAGCGTACGCCGTCGATCCCGCCACGCCTGTGTCACGTTCGGGTGCCGTCGGCGACCCCGAGGTGTGACACAAGCGGGATCTCGAGCGCGGTCTGGCTGTCAGGCTGGTTCCAGGTCGAGCCAGAGGTTGGCCAGGCCGCGCAGGATGTGGCTCCGTACGTAGTGGTACGTGTTGTCCTCGGCCAGGCTGATGGTGCGGAAGCGCCGCAGCAGCTCTTCGAGGGCGACACGGATCTGCAGCCGGGCGAGCGGCGCGCCGGGGCACAGGTGGACGCCGTGGCCGAACGTCAGGATCGGCCGCGGCGGGCGCTGCTCGCCGGCGAAGCGCCCGGGGTCGAAGCGGTCCGCGTGGTCGAAGGCCGGCTCGTCGCGGTTGCCGGACGCCCACATCAGTTGGACGAAGGAACCCTCGGGCACCTCGATGTTGCCGATGCGGGTGTCACGGGTGGCGATGCGGAAGATGCCCCGAACCGGTGGCTCGAAGCGCAGCACTTCTTCGATGAAGTCGGCAAGTCGATCGGGCGCCGTCCGCAGTTCGTGCTGGAGCCCGGGGCGCTCACCGAGCAGCCGCAGCGCGCTCGTGAGCGCCTTGCCGGTCGTCTCCTGGCCGCCGCCGAGGAACAGCATGAGCAGGCCGAGCACGGTCTGGTCGTCGAGGCCTTCGCCTCCGGCGGTCCGGGCGGCCACCAGGTCGGACACCATGTCGTCGGCGGGCCGCGCGCGACGGTCTTCGATGAAGGTGAGGAACACCTCCCGGATGCGCTGGTACCGCGGCGACGTCGCTCGCGACACCTCGGCGTCGGGGTTGCCGAAGACCTCCTCCTTCCAGTCCAGGAACAGTGACCGGTGCTCGTCGGGGATGCCGATGATGTCGGCGATGACGGTCGCGGAAAGCGGCCCGGCGAGGGCGTCGAGGATCTCCACCCGCCCACCGACGGCGAAGCGGTCGATCAGCAGCGTGGCGGTGGCACGTATGTCGTCTTCCAGCACGGTGACCGCCCGCGGCGAGAACCAGCGGTTGACGATCCGCCGGTGGCCGGTGTGCAGCGGCGGATCGACGTGCTGCAGCTGGTCCTGGAGGTCCGGCTGGTATTCGGCCAGGAGCTCGGCCACCCGGCCCTTCGGCGCCGGATCCGGACCGCCGGCACGCTGCGCGATGGTGCAGAGCTCGGCTGGCACCGGACCCCGGTCGGGGCCGGAAGGCCCGTACGCGGCGAGGATCGACGAGAAGTCCTGCGGCCGCCGCGCTACGTCGATGAGATCGTCGTAGCGGGTGACGACCAGCACGTTGTAGTGCGGCTCCCGGAACACCGGACACTCGTGACGCAGCACCGCGGCCAGCGGGTACGGGTCGTCCACCACGTCCTGATCCATGGTCAGGATGCGCTCCACGTCCGGCCGCTCGGACATCGTCCTCCGCTCGGGCGTCATGTCCACGCGGTGAGCAGGGCCGCCTCGGCGATCTCGTCGCCGAACCACGTGGCGGCCTCGGGATCGAGCGCATCCACGAAATCGTTGAAGGCCTCGAACGCGCCGGCCGCTATGCGGAGGAGTGGCCAGTCCGGATCAGCCGCGTGACGCTCCGGGGTCAGTGCCGACAACGACGAGTCGATCGCCGCACGCTCCTCGGCGGTCAGGAAGCGCTCGAACGTCCAACCAGGGACGTAGTCCGCGGCGGTCACACGACCATCGGCTGGGCCACCGAGGAAGTCGTCCATATTGCGGAGATGGATGAGGCACGACTCCGTGACCGCGAACGACACCAGGCGGGTGCGGCCCGTGTCGTGCTCCCTGCTCTTCTCCAGCTCCGCCGTCTCGATCTCGTGCCGGACCGCGGTGCCTGTCACCATTCTGACGTCGTAGGCGATCTCGGGAGCCAACGCCTCGAGCTGTGCGCGATCCACGGCGTTCAAAGTACAAGCCGGTCGGGTACGGCTCGTTACGGTGGCCGCGTCAGCCGTCGCGAAAGGGAGAGACCATGAGCAAGATGCCCCGGATCGTCGCCATCGTGTCCATCGTCGCGGGCGCGATCATGATCGTCGTCGGAGTGGCCGTGTACTTCGTGGTCCAGCGTGAGCTGGCCGACGAGAAGATCGTGGTGTCCGACGACGCCGAGAACTTCGCCGGTGACGACGTCGATGGACCGTTCACTGCCTACTCGGAAGCGATGGTGATCAAGGAGCACGCCCTCGAGGCCGGCGGCGGCCAGACCTACGCGCAGCTGCCGCAGGACGATCCCGCACGGGACACGGTCATGACCGCGTCGTTCCTGCGGGCGTCCCTGTTCACGTCGGTCGTGGCCTTCGGGGTGGCGACGCTGGTCGCCGGTCTCGGCGTCCTCTTCATCCTGCTCGGTCTCGGTTTCCTCGGGATCGTCCGTCGCCTCGACGAGGGCGTGCCTCCAGCAGCGGTACCGCAGGTCGAACCGACGCCTGCCGCCGCCATCTGACCGTTCGGACTGCGGTCAGAGCTGCGCGAACAGCGCTTCGAGGGGGTTCAGGCGCCCGACGCCGTAGGCGTCATCTCGCCCAGGCGGGCCGGCGTCGGTCGCCGTGCCCATCAGACGATCGGCCATGGCGGCCGATCCGATCCGGCCGCGCGCCCCGTTGATGAGGCTGCCACGCCCGCCACGTGGGCGGTGGCCATCGACGTGCCTGAGTCGTAGCCCCAGCCGCCGCCCGGCGTCGTGGACACGATGTCGGTTCCCGGGCCCGACAGGTCGATGTGGGGTCCGCGGGTCGAGAACGATGCGAGCGTGCCGTTCTCACCGACGGCTGAGATGCCGAGCACACCGGGGTATCCGGCCGGGTAGCGCACCACACCGGTCGGTCCGGCGTTGCCGCCCGCGGCCACCATGACGACCCCGCGGGTTAGGGCGTACGACGCCGCGGTGCGCACGGTCTGACTGGGCTCATTGGCCCCGAACGATGTGTTGATCACGTCGACACCCTCGTCGGCCGCCGAGGTGATCCCGTTGGCGATGTCCATGCTCTACCCCGTGAAGTCACTGCGGAGCGAGCGAACGGGGACGATCGTGACCTGCGGTGCCAGGCCCACGATGCCGATCCCGTTGTCCCCGGCGCCGATGATGCCGGCCACGTGTGTGCCATGACCGTTGGGATCGACCTCACCAGAGCGACGGGCACGCCCGTCGCTCTGGCCGGGCACGCGGGCGGTCCCGGGGGGCGGGGGAGCGAGGGACACAGGCGACGACGACTGGCGCGACCGCCCCGACCGCCAGGAGCCGGAGCGCGAGGCGTCGGACCGATCGGTCGGACCGGTCCGGTCGGCGGTCCGCTTATGCCCCGCGCGCGGCCTGCTGCGTGGCCAGTGCGGAGGACAGCTGCTCGAGCGACCATCCTTCGTCCAGCGCCTGGCGCAGCACATCGCGCTGGCTGGGAGGCGCGAGGCCACCGGTGGGCGGAGTCGAGTCCAGATTGCCCGGGAACGGGTATCCGTCGGCGACCATGGTGAGTGCAGCCTCGAGCTCGTCGTCGGCGCCCTCGCGGCCGTGCAGGGCCCGCAGGTCGGCGAAGCAACGAAGGATGATTCCCGTCGTGTCGATGGTCTCCATGGGCTTGCCGAACGCGGAGGAGACCTGGAGGAGGTTGGCGGTGCGGACGACGTCAGCGGTGCGGTTGTCGCCGGCGGCGTGGAAGAGCGCCGGGTTGAAGACGAGCAGATCCCCGCGTTGCAGCGGGAGCTGGACGAAGTGCTCCGTGAAATAGTCCTCGAAGGCCGGGTCCCGGTAGGCGAGATACCCGAGGTCGTAGCACTGCGAGAAGGGCAGCAGGCGGGTGGGGCCGGACTCGACCGCCATGTCGGAGTGGGCGACCGCGCCCTGGAGGGTGAGCAGCGCTGATCGCGCGGTGCATCGGAAGGGGGTAGCGCGCCGCCTCGTCGTCGGAGAGGAAGCCGAGGTGGTAGTCGCGGTGCGGGCGCTGTGCGTCGCCCCCGGGATGGACGACGTTGACCTGCGCGGTCATCCGGTAGCCCGGCCCCAGCCACGACTCGCAGACCAGGTCCAGCACGGGATTGGCGAAGTAGGCGACGAAGGTCGACGGCGCACGCTCGGCCAACTTCTGGAACGAGTTCCACAGGCGCTCGTTCTTCCCCGGTGCGGCGAAGTGGTCGCCGGCCGAACGCCCGGCCGCCGCCTCCTCGTCAATGAGCTCCCGGTATGCGGCTGACGCGGCATCGACGACAGCCGGGTCGAGGACGCCCCGCACGGCGAGGGCACCAGGCCCGTCGAGAATGCAGCCGTTGAGCTCGGCCATGATCGCCCGGCGATCCGTCGCCGCGGCCGCACGCAGCGCCGCCGCCGTGTAGACGGGGACCTTCCGCACGATCTCGGACGCGGTCGGCAGCGCGTCGACGTCGACTTCGCGCTCGCACAGCGCGCTCGAACGCCTCCACATCGAGATCGGCGACGGTCCGGAACGCTCCCTGAGTCCGCTCGTCCTGGTCGACGCTCATCGCTGCTCCCGTCTCCCGCGGGCCGCTACGCTACCGGTCGCCGGCCGGGCGGTCTCTCGCGCCTGCGATGATCGGGCCATGAGCGCGCTCTCCGTCACCGACAAGCCCGAGGATCTAGGACTGTCCTCGGACCGGCTGGCCCGCCTCGCTCCCTACTTCGAGGACCGCTACGTGGCGGCGGGCCGCCTGTCGGGCGTCCTGACCCTCGTCGCCCGCCGCGGTCAGGTGGCGCGCCTGGACTGCGTGGGTGACCGTGACGCCGCCAGCGGCGCACCGATCGAACCGGACACGGTCTTCCGCATCTACTCGATGACGAAGCCGATCACGAGCGTGGCGCTGATGACGCTCTACGAGGAGGGGCTGTTCCAGCTCGACGACCCCGCCTCCCGGTTCCTGCCCGAGCTGGCCGACCTCCGGGTGTGGGAGGACGGGACACCGACCTCGTACCGGACGACGGTGGCGGACCGGGAGATCACGGTACGGGACCTGCTCACCCACACGGCCGGCTTCACGTACGGGTTCATGGTCCGCCATCCGGTCGACGCGCTGTATCGCCGCGCCGGCATCGAAGGTCGTTCGAGCCTGGTCCCGCAGGAGGGTCCGCCGGCGGAAGACCTGGCCGAGATGGTGGCCCGCCTGGGCGAGCTACCGCTCCTCTTCAACCCCGGTAGCCGGTGGAGCTACAGCATCGCCACGGACGTGTGCGGGCACCTCGTCGAGCGGCTGTCGGGCCTGCCGCTCGACCAGTTCTTCCGTGAGCGGTTGTTCGAGCCGCTCGGGATGACCGACACCGGGTTCTCGGTGACGGAGGAGCAGGCCGATCGGATGGGCGCCAGCTACGTCGCCGCACCGGCCAACCCTCTCCTACCCATCGAGACCGCGGCGACCAGCATCTTCCGAGAGCACCCCAGCTTCCTCTCTGGCGGTGGCGGTCTGGTGTCGACGGCCGGTGACTACCTCCGCTTCGCCCTCATGCTGCTCAACGGCGGCGAGCTCGACGGGCAGCGCATCCTCGGCCGCAAGACGGTGGAGTACATGACCAGCAACCATCTGCCCACCGGGGGCGACCTCGCTTCGATGGGTCAGCGGGTGTTCAGCGAGACCACCTACGAGGGCATCGGGTTCGGGCTGGGCTTCTCCGTCATGCTCGATCCCGTGCGGGCCGCAGTGGTCGGATCGGTCGGCGAGTTCGCGTGGGGCGGCGCCGCCAGCACGATGTTCTGGATCGATCCCCGTGAGGAGCTTGTCGGCATGCTGTTCACGCAGCTCATCCCGTCCTCGATGTACCCACTGCGGCGGGAGATGAAGGCGCTCACGTACCAGGCCCTCATCGATTGAGCGGCGGCGGGCGGCCATGCTTCAGGGATGGCCGGCACCGAACGCTCCACCAGTGAGTTGACCACCTTCATCCACCAGCAGATGCCGCTGTGCGCGCTGCTGGGCGTCGAGGCGTTGGGGCTGGACCCCGGCAACGTTCGCCTGGCGCTGCCGTGGCGTGCGGACCTGTGCACGGCCGGCGGGCGACTCCACGGCGGAGCGCTGATGGCTCTCGCCGACTCGGCCGGAGCGGCGTGCGCGTTCGGCAACCTCCCCGAGGGAGCCACCGGGACGTCGACCATCGAGTCGAAGACCAACTTCTTCGGCGGCGTGGCGCGGGGAACGGCGGTGGCCACGGCGAGGCCCCTGCACGTCGGTTCGACGACCATCGTCGTCGAGACCGAGGTCCGCTGTGACGACGGCGAGTTGGCGGCGAAGGTCACCCAGACGCAGATCGTGCTCCGTCCCCGTTCGTGAGCGCGCCGCGGCGGCGCCGATCCCCTGGAATTCAGGGAACGCGAGCGCCGCGCGCGGAGCACAGTGTCCACATGGAGCCGACCCTCGACCGCCAGCAGTTCCGCAGCGGCCCGGATCCCGAGCGCGACCTGACGTTCAACGTCAACGAGTGGCGCGGCGAGATCTGGGGCGTCTGCAGCGGCGCGGGCATCCAGAAGGGGTACGTCGTGGGCACACGGTCGGGCGACGAGCTCCGGCTGGGGGTGTCGGTGCTGCAGGAGGATGGCACGGCCACGGGAGCCAAGGTCAACGGCCGCGTCGTCGGTGCGGACGGCACGAACGGGTCGGGCATCGTCCTCGACTGGGATCTCGGGCCGGCCCGGCTCGAGCGGTCGGGCTGGACCGATCCGGATACCGCTCCCGAAGAGCTGGACGAGCGCCCGGGGCCGACCGGACAGGTGCGCCTGGTCGAGATCGACGACGACAACATCTCGGACGTGCTCCGCCTCCGTGTCGCGCCGCACCAGGAGGAGTACGTCGCCGACAACGCCACCTCGATCGCGGAGGGGTCGGTCTGTGTGCCGCGGGGCTGGTTCCGGGCGGTGTACGACGGTGACGTCTGCGTCGGCTTCGTAATGCTCGCCAACTTCGACGACCCTGCTCACAAGTACTACCCGCTGTACCACGGGTGGTACCTGTGGCGCCTGATGATCGCCGCCCAGCACCAGCGCAGGGGCTACGGCACGCAGGTCCTCGGCCTGGTTTGCGGGCACATCGACGAGCAGGGCGGGCCCCGCCGCCTCAGCACCAGTTGGAGCCAGGAGGTCGGCGGCCCGGCGCCCTTCTACCGGAGCTTCGGGTTCGAGGCGACTGGCGAGATCGACGACGGTGAGGAGGTCGCGCTGCTGCGCCGCTGGCCCGACGGTTCACCGGCCGACTCCTAGGCTGCACCGCATGTGCGGCCGCTTCGTCTCGGCGTCCAACCCCGAGCAGATCGCCGCTTACTTCGACACCGCGGCGCCCGAGACGGAACTCGGACCCAGCTACAACGTCGCGCCCACGACGGACGTCTACGCCATCGTCGAGGGAGCGGACGGCAGCCGCCAGCTTCAGGTCTTCCACTGGGGTCTGATCCCGGTGTGGGCCAAGGACGTGAAGATCGGTCAGAAGATGATCAACGCCCGCGCCGAGACCGTAGCCAGCAAGGGTGCCTTCAAGGGCGACTTCCGCAAGCATCGCTGCCTGATCCCGATGGACGGGTTCTACGAGTGGCACGCCGTGGCCGATCGCAAGGCCAAGCAGCCCTACTTCATCCATCGGGTAGATGGCGAGCCGCTCGCCGTCGCCGGGCTGTGGTCGATGTGGCGGGACAAGGCCGCCGGCGCGGACGCGCCCTGGTTGCACAGCTGCACCGTCGTCACCACCCAAGCCAACGACACCATGGCCAAGATCCACGACCGGATGCCGGTCATCCTGCCCGCGTCGACCTGGCCGACGTGGCTCGATACCGGGAACGACGACCTCGAGTCTCTTCAGAAGCTGTTGATCCCGGCTCCGAACGAGTTGTTGACGATGCACCCGATCTCGACCGACGTGAACAAGGTCTCCAACAACGACGCCCACCTCCTGGAGCCGATCGATCCCGAGGCGGGGACCCTGTTCGGGACGTGACGTCATGAGGTCACGATGATCACGATCTCGGGGCTCGCGAAGAGCTACGGCGCGCGGGTGCTGTTCCGCGACGTGACGTTCCAGCTCTCGCCCGGGCGGCGCATCGCGCTGGTCGGGGGCAACGGCGCCGGCAAGACGACGCTGCTGGAGATCGTCCTCGGCATGACCGAGGCCGACGCGGGCGAGGTGCACAGGCCCAAGGACGAGACCATCGGCTACCTCCCCCAGGAGATCACCGAGTGGGGCGACGGGTCCGTGCTCGACGAGGTCCTGGCTGGGCGTCCGGAGATCCAGCGGCTCGAGCGGCAGCTCGTCCGGCTGCACGACGAGATCGCCGCCACATCAGGCCCCGAGCACGACCGGGCGCTCGCCGCCTACGGAGAGGCGCAGAGCCGCTTCGAATCCCTCGGTGGCTATGCGGTGGAGGCGGACGCCCACCGGGTGCTGGCCGGGCTGGGCTTCGCCCCGACGGATGCCGCCCGCCCGCTGGTCGAGATGTCCGGTGGGTGGCGTATGCGCGCCGCCCTGGGGCGCCTCCTGCTGGCCCAGCCCGACACGCTCATCCTGGACGAGCCCACCAACCACCTCGACACGGACAGCGTGACGTGGCTCGAGGACACGCTGGCCTCGTATCCGGGCGCCATCCTCTTCGTGAGCCACGACCGTGACTTCATCGACGCCGTGGCCGAGCGCGTCATCGAGCTGGCCGCCGGGACGGCGACCGAGTACGTGGGTGGGTTCGCCGAGTTCGTCGTGCAGCGGGAGGAGCGGCTGGCCAGCGCCCGCGCCGCCGCGGCCCGGCAGGCCCGGGAGGTCGCGCACGTCGAGCGGTTCATCGACCGCTTCCGCTACAAGGCGACCAAGGCCCGCCAGGTCCAGAGCCGCATCAAGACCCTCGAGAAGCTGGAGCGCATCGAGGTGCCGGACCACCGCGCCAAGGTGGCCCGCTTCGGCTTCCCGCCGCCCCGCCGGTCATCGCGGGTGGTGGCCGAGCTGGACGACGTGACCGTCGGCTACGACGGCGAGGCCGTGCTGACCGGCGTCAGCTTCGCCCTGGAGCGGGGCGAGAAGCTGGCGTTCGTGGGCCCGAACGGCGCGGGCAAGACCACCCTGGTTCGCCTGCTCCTGGGCGACCTGGCCCCGATGACGGGAACGTGCACGATCGGTGCCAACGTTGACGTGGCCTACTTCGCGCAGCACCAGGTGGAGGCCCTGGACCTCGAGCGGACCGCGCTGCAGGAGATCCAGGCCGCGGCCGGCTCGGCCCAGCGGGACCGCAACCTGCGGACCGTCCTCGGCTCGTTCGGGCTGTCGGGCGACGCCGCCGACCAGAAGGTCGGAGCGCTCTCCGGCGGTGAGCAGACGCGCCTGGCGCTGGCCAAGGTCATGCTCAACCCGGTCAACCTGCTCGTGCTGGACGAGCCCACCAACCACTTGGACCTGCCCAGCTGCGATGTCCTGGAGGATGCGCTGGACGCCTACCCGGGCACGATCGTCCTCGTCACCCACGACCGTTACCTCATCCGCGAGGTCGCCACCTCGCTGGTGGCCGTACGGGACGGCACGGCGCGCTTCCACCCAGGCGTCGACGAGGCCGTGCTCTCACCCCACGCCGCGCCACCGCCCACGACGCCCGCCCGTGCGGACCAGGGGCCGGGGCATCCGGGGCGGTCCCGGGCAGCGGGGAAGCGCACCGAGGCCGAGCGCCGCCAGGCCCGGTCGGCGGCCACGCGCGAGCTGCGCCGCAAGGTCGAGCGGCTGGAGCGCGACCTGGGGCGGGCGGAGCACGACGTGGCGGAGCTCCAGCGCCGCCTGGCCGATCCAGATCTCTACCAGGACGGCGAGCAGGTCAAGCTCCTGGTCAGTGCCCACGACGACGCGAAAGAGCGTGCCGGCTCCCTCATGGACCAGTGGCTCGAGGCCCAGGGCGCGCTCGACCGCGCCGAGGCCCGCTTCGCCTGACCTGAGCGGCGCCGCCGGCCGGGGACCGCGAGCCCGGCTACAGGGCCTCGTGGAGGAAGTCGATCACCTGGGGCCAGATCTCCTCGGCCTTGGCCTCGTCACGAGTGCCCAGCGCATTGTGAGGCGCCATGAACGCATGGCCCGTGCCGGGGTGCACGGTCACTGTCACGTCCTTGCCCATCGCCTGCAGCTTCGCGCCGAGCGCGTTGCCGGCGTCCGGGGGGAAGAAGTCGTCGTTCTCGGCCAGGTGGGCCCTCGCCCTGGCCTCGAAGCTCGACCAGTCGGGCTCCATGTCGCCCTGCGGGAAGCCGTAGAAGGGGACGATCGCCCGGACCTGGTCTGGGCGGTTGGCGGCGATCAGCCACGCGAGCATCCCGCCCATGCAGAACCCGACCACGCCGATGCCGTTGCCGTGGACGGCCTCGTGGCCGGCCAGGAAGTCCACCGCTCCGCTCATGTCTCTCGCGGCGCGGTCGGGTGGCATGCTCTGCATGAGCTGGGCCGCCTTGTCCATCTCGTCGTGTCCGGCCAACTCCCCGTGGTACAGGTCGGGAGCCAGGGCGACGAAGCCGGCCGAGCCGAGCCTGTCCGTCACCTCCTCGAGGGAGGAGTCGAGGCCCCACCACTCCTGGATGACGAGGACACCCGGGCCTCCGCGTGCCGGTCTCACCAGATACCCCGAAGCCGTGTTGCCGTTGCTCGCGAACTCCACCATCTCACCCATGGAGCGGGAAGCTACTGCGGCGCCGCGCCCCCGCCGGCCAGAGCGCTTCGGATGCGGCCCGCGGCGTCGTCCAGCTCCTCACCGCTGACAGAGGCCGCGGCGTTGGCGAAGTTCAGCTGGCCCATGTGGGTGGTGGGGAACACATGCAGGTGGGTGTGGGGGATCTCGTAGCCGGCGATGATCACTGCCACCCGCTCGCTCACGAAGGCCTGCTGCTGTGCCCGGCCGATGGTGCGGGCCACGGACATGAGGTGCTGAGCCAGGTCGTCCGGCAGGTCGATCCAGTGGTCGACCTCCTCGCGGGGCACGACCAGCGTGTGCCCAGGGGTGAGCGGATTGATCGAGAGGAAGGCGACGCACCGGTCGTCCTCCCACACGAAGGTTCCCGGGATCTCGCCGTCGATGATGCGGGTGAACAGCGTGGCCATGCGGCTCATCCTGACACCGGCGATCGGCAGGCTGGGGCAGGCCGGTACGCTCCCCGGGTGGCCCTCCGGGTAGAGCCTGACGTCGAGACGAGCCGCGTCCTGACGCTCCCGAACGTCATCACCTTCGTTCGGCTGGCCTGCCTGCCGGTCTTCCTGTGGCTGCTGTTCGTCCAGGAGGACCGCTTGGCCGCGGCGGTGCTGCTCGCGGTCCTCGGGATCACGGACTTCGTCGACGGCTACATCGCGCGCCGCTTCCACCAGGTGAGCGAGTTGGGCAAGGTGCTCGATCCCACCGCCGACCGCCTGCTGTTCATCGTCGGCGTCGGCGGCATCATGATCGACGGGGCAGCACCGCTGTGGTTCTCGTTGCTGGTCCTCGCGAGGGAGGTCGTCGTCGGGGCGGCCATGGTCATCCTCACCGCCCTCGGCATGAAGCGGGTCGACGTGTCCTGGTGGGGCAAGGCGGGCACCCTGGCGCTGATGGTCTCGTTCCCGTCCTTCCTGGCCAGCGAGTCCGGCATCGCGACGGCCGACTTCTGGCGCGTGGTCGGCTGGGGATTCGGCGTACCCGGACTCGTGCTCAGCTACTACGCCGCGTTCACGTACCTCCCCGTCATGCGCCGCAACCTGGCCCTCGGCCGGGCCGAACGGGCCGCGTCGTCGCAGGGGTCGTCGCAGGGGTCGTCGCAGGGGTCGGCGGAGGTGGAGACCCAGTTGTGAAGGCCGTGATCATGGCCGGGGGCGAGGGCGCCCGGCTCCGGCCGCTCACGTCCAACATGCCCAAGCCGCTCCTGACCGTCGCCGGGCGACCGATGATGGAGCACGTCCTGAACCTGGTGCGGCGGCACGGCATCACGGACGTGGTCGTCACCGTCTCGTTCATGGCCAACGCCATCCGGGACTTCTTCGGCGACGGCTCGGAGTTCGGGGTCGAGCTGACCTACGTGGACGAGCCCGCACCGCTCGGGACGGCGGGCTCGGTCCGCAACGCCGCGGACCTGCTGACCGAGCGCTTCATCGTGTTGTCCGGCGACGTGGTGACGGACATCGACCTTTCCCGCATCATCGCCTTCCACGGCGAGCACGAGGCGCTGGCCACGATCGGCCTGACACCGGTCGACCGGCCGCTCGAATTCGGCATCGTGATCACGCGCGAGGACGGCTCGATCGACCGGTTCCTGGAGAAGCCGACCTGGGGCCAGGTATTCAGCGACACGATCAACACGGGCATCTACGTCCTCGAGCCGGACATCTTCGAGTTGATCGACCCAGCGCGACCGGTCGACTTCTCGGCTGAGGTGTTCCCGGAGCTCCTCCGCGAGGGCCGACCGCTCTTCGGCGCTGTGACCCAGGGGTACTGGGAGGACGTCGGTGCTCTCGACGCCTACCTGCGCGTGCACAAGGACGCGCTGGACCAGGTGGTGCAGCTCGACATCCCCGGGTTCCAGGTGGCCGACGGCGTCTGGGTGGGCGAGGGGACCGAGATCGCGCCCGACGTGGAGACGGTCGGCCCGGCCTTCATCGGTCCTGACTGCACCATCGAGTCGGGCACTCGGCTGGGGGCGTACAGCGTGCTCGGCGCCCACTGCCGGGTCCTGGCCAACGTGCAACTCGACCGGTGCGTGCTGCTCGACAGCGTGTATGTCGGGCCCGGTAGCCGCCTGCGCGGCGCGGTGGTGGGGAAGAGCGCCAACCTGCGGTCCCACGTGCGCGCCGACGAGGGCGTCGTGATCGGCGACGAGGTCCAGGTCGGCCACAACGCCACGTTCGGTCCCGACGTCAAGGTGTACCCGTTCAAGACCGTCGAGGACGGAGCCGTCGTCAACTCTTCCATCGTGTGGGAGAGCCGGGGGGCCTCGTCCCTGTTCGGGAGGGACGGCGTCGACGGCCTGGCCAACGTCGACATCACCCCCGAATTGGCCGTCAAGCTGGCGCTGGCCTACGGCACCAGCCTCCGCAAGGGCGAGACCGTCGTGACGTCGCGCGACTCGAGCCGCTCGGCCCGCATGCTGAAGCGGGCGCTCATGGCCGGGCTCAACGCGGCCGGGATCCACGTGCTCGACCTGGAGGTGGCATCCACCCCGGTCACCCGCTTCCTGGTCAAGTCGCCCAAGGCCGTCGGCGGGCTCACCGTCCGCCTCCGCAACGACGACCCCTCCAGCGTGTCCATCCACTTCTACGACAGCACCGGCATGGACATCCACGAGGATGCGCAGCGTCGCATCGAGCGGTCGTTCCAACGGGAGGACCACCGGAGGGCGCTCCCGGAGGAGATCGGCGACATCTCGTTCCCGCATCGCGCCGTCGAGGACTACACCGTCGAGCTGGCTGAGATCGTCGAACCCGGGCAGATCGCGGAGCGCCAGTTCAAGCTGGTCATCGACTATGGCTACGGGTCGGCCTCGCTGGCCATGGCCAGCGTCCTCACGAAACTGCGGGCCGACGTGCTGGCGGTGAACCCGTACTCCTCGACGATCGGTCGCCTCTCGTTCGACATGGCAGCATCGACCCGCCGGGTGGCCGACTTGGTCCGGGCGTCGGGTGCCCACCTCGGCGCGGTGTTCGACCCCGCGGCCGAGCGCCTCACCCTGATCGATGACGAGGGCGACGTGCTCACCCACACGGAGGCGACCCTCTGCTTCGTGGAGCTCATCTGCGACCACCTGCTGGGCGACCGCATCGCGCTCCCGGTCAACATGACCGGCCACGCCGCACGCATCGCCGCCGGCTACGGCGTGACCGTCCAGCACACCAAGGTGTCCACGCCTGCGTTGATGGAGGCGGCGACCCAGCCCGGGGTGGGATTCGCAGCCGACGGTGAGGGCGGGTACATCCTCCCGGGCTTCCTTCCCGCGTTCGACGCCGCGGCCGCCCTGGTGAAGATGCTCGACCTGCTGGCTCGAAGCGGTCGCCAATTGGCAGAGGTGCGCCGCGGCCTCCCGGCCGTTCACATGATCCACGAGGCCGTCGCCACCCCCTGGGAGCAGAAGGGCCTGGTCATGCGCAGCCTGCTGGAGCGGGCCGAGGGCGAGCTCGTCCTGGTTGACGGCGTCAAGGTCGGCAACGGGCTCGAGTGGGCGCTGGCGCTGCCCGATCCCGCCGAGCCCGTCACCCACCTCTGGGCCGAGGCAGGCACGGCCGCAGGAGCCCGCGCGCTGTCGAAGGACTACGCCCGGCGCATCCGCCGCTTGGTTCGATGACGGACGCCGCAGGACTAAGTTCCAGCGGATGAACGTGCCCGACGAACTCCGCTACTCGAAGGATCACGAGTGGGCCAGCGTCGAGGACGGCGGCGGCGACGGCGGTACGGGGCAGCGGGTGCGGATCGGCATCACGGACTACGCCCAGGACGCGCTCGGCGACGTGGTCTTCGTGCAGGTCCCAGGGATCGGAACCGCCGTCCAGGCTGGCGAGAGCATGGGCGAGGTCGAGTCGACGAAGTCGGTCTCGGACATCTTCGCGCCGCTCAGCGGCACCATCGTGGAGGTCAACGACGCGCTCGGCGACCACCCGGAGACCGTGAACGGAGACCCGTACGGCGACGGTTGGCTCTGCGTGATCGAGGTCGCAAACGAAGCTGAACTGCAGAGCCTGCTCGACGCTTCGGCGTACCGCGCGTTGATCGAAGGCTGACGGCGGCGGGGTGACCGGCGTCTACTGCACCAACTGCGGGCACCTGAACCCGGAGGGAGCCAACTTCTGCGCGTCCTGCGGCACGCCGCTAGCCGCGGCGGCCGGCGAGCGCACGCTGCGGATCCACGCCGTCGATCCGATGCAGGACGCGCCCGGCCCGAAGGACGATGTCCTGGTCGAACTGGGCGACATCGAGGTCGGGTCCGGCGTGCTGGTCGTGCGGGCGGGGGCCATCGCCGGACAGCGCCTCACGCTGGACCTGCCGCTCACCCGGCTGGGACGTCATCCCCAGAGCGACATCAGCCTCGACGACATCACCGTGTCGCGGCGTCACGCCGACATCGAGCGGCTGGCCGACGGCGGGTACGAGATACGCGACGCGGGGTCCCTCAACGGGACCTACGTCAACGGCGAACGGGTGGAGAAGACAAGGCTCAGCAACGGTGACGAGGTCCAGATCGGGAAGTTCCGCATGGTGTTCCTGGATGCCCTCGGCGGCACGGCGTGAGCACCCAGGCCTTCTTGTCCATTGGTGAGGTCCTGCAGCTCCTGCAGGAGGAGTTCCCAGACGTGACCATCTCCAAGATCCGCTTCCTGGAGAGCCAGGGCCTGATCGATCCCGAGCGCACACCGTCGGGCTACCGCAAGTTCTATGACCCCGACGTCGAACGGCTCCGGTTCATCCTGCGCGAGCAGAAGGACAGCTACCTGCCGTTGAAGGTCATCAAGACGCGCCTGGACGCGGGGGAGGGGACCGGTCCGGTCGTACGTCCTTTCCCGCCCACGATGACGGCGCTGGCCGACGACGCCGAGCCGGCACCTGTCGCGGGCGCCCCCGTGCCCGTCGCCGACGATGCGCCGCCCCCCGAGCTGGTCGAAGCCCATGCGGTCGAACCCGAACCGGCAGCCGAGCCGTCGCGGCGGCTCGAGATCGCACCCGACTTCGCGCCCGCCCCGGCGTCGAGCCTGACCTTCGACGAGTTGGTCGATGTGTCGGGGCTCACGGCGGCGCAGCTGCGGGAGGTCGAGCGCTACGGCCTGGTGGTCAGCCGCCCGGTCGGGCGGACCTCGTACTACGACGAGGAGGCGCTCGTCATCGCCCGTCTCGTGGCCGGCTTCCTCCGCTTCGGCATCGAGCCCCGGCACGTCCGCATGTACCGGACGTCGGCCGAGCGGGAGGCGGGCGTCTTCGAACAGGTCATCCTGCCGCTGGTCAAGCAGCGCAACCCGCAGGCCCGGGCGCAGGCACTGGCGTCGCTGGCGGAGCTGACCCAACTCGGCTCGGGGATGCGTGAGGCGATGATGCGTCAGGCGCTCAGGAACTACACGGACAGCCTGTAGGAGCAGGTTCCGGACGCCCGCCCTCGCGGCCCGAGGGCTACCATCCGAGCATGGTGCCGATGGAGCTCGTCGGAGTCCGGCTGGAGCTGCCGGCCAACACTCCCATCGTGATCCTGCGCGAGACCGAGGGTCGCCGGCGGGTCGTCCCCATCTACATCGGCGGGCCCGAAGCGGCCGCCATCCACTACGCGCTGGAGGGCATCGAGCCGGCGCGCCCGCTCACCCACGACCTCCTCAAGAACGTGCTCGACGAGCTGACCACGTCGCTCGACCGCGTCGTCGTCACCGAGGTTCGGGACCGGACCTACTACGCGGAGCTGCACCTCGTGAACGCCGCCGGGTCGCACACCGTGTCGAGCCGCCCGTCGGACGCCATCGCCCTCGCCGTACGCACCCAGACGCCGATTTTCGCCGAGGAGAGCCTGCTCGACGAGGTCGGTCAAGAGCAGGAGGAGGTCGAGCCGGGCGAGGAGGGCGACGAGGACGAGCTGCTCGAGGACTTTCGCGACTTCATCGAGAACGTCAAGCCCGAGGACTTCGGCGCCGGCTGACCACGGCAAACGCGCCTCGACCGACACCGAACCGAGTGGCCCGAGCTGTGGGTCAGCGTTGGCTCGACCCTTCCGGCGGCGACACCGGCTCGTCACTCACTGGCGTGATCTCTGACGTCGTCACGCCGGCCCCCGGCTTCAGGAATTCGTGAAGGTGGCGAACGTCATCGGTCTCCACGACGAGGAAGGTGGTGTGCTGGGGAAAGGCGAGCCAGTAGCCCCGGATCTTGACGTCCGAGTACCCCTCGTCGAACAGGGATTTCGAGCCGCCCCTGCCATAGGGGCAGTCCTGCGGTGCGTGGGACTGCCTGATGTGGAAGAGCATGCGGTCGACCTGCCTTTCGTGAGGTCCGGACGGCTGACTCTAGGCTTTCGCCACGGGGCGGATCTCCCGCCCGCGGCACCCAGGTTTCGGCGAGAGAGGCGGCCGGCGCTGACAAGTTCGACGGTCCGGACCGGGCCCGATTGCCCCGGTGATTGACCGGGGGCGCGGGACTTCCTACGCTGGGTCCCCGACCACACCGGCGTAACTACCGCGCTGTGGTGCGGGCGGACGAGCCGAGGAGCGCACGGGATGGTCGTGGACGAGGAAGGCTTCAGTGGGACCCGCACGGCCCAGGTCGTGGGCATCAGCTATCGCCAGCTGGACTACTGGGCCCGCACCAACCTGATCCGGCCCTCGCTGGCCGACGCCACGGGCAGCGGCAGCCGCCGGCGGTACTCCTACCGCGACCTGCTCGAGCTGAAGGTCGTCAAGAAGTTGATCGACGCCGGCATCCGCCTGGAGAGCGTGCGGGAGGTGTTCACCTACCTGCGCGAGCACATGAACACCGATGTCGCGTCGGCCCACCTGGTCATCTCCGGCAACGACGTGCTGCTCTGCGACGGCGACGATCTCATCACCGTGTTGCAGCGCGGGCAGGGCGTCCTCAACGTGCTGCCCCTGGCCGGGGTGAAGGAGGAGCTCGACGAGGGGATCGTGGCGCTCCACCCTCGTATGGCGGCGGCCCACGCAACTGAGACGGGGGCGTCGGACGTCCGGGGCGAGGTGGCCAGCGCCGTTCCCGCTCCGTGAGCGCAGCGGGTTCGACGAGCGAGACCAAGCGGTCGCCGCTCGACGCCGAGCACCGGGCCCTCGGCGCCAAGATGGTGCCGTTCGGTGGGTGGGAGATGCCGCTCGCCTATCCCGCGGGCACGATCGAGGAGCACCTGGCCTGCCGACGGGCCGCCGTCGTCTTCGACGTGAGCCACCTGGGCACCGTGCGCATCGAGGGTGCGGCCGCCCATGACGCGCTGCAGGCCGAGCTGACGAATGACCTCGACAAGATCGCTCCCGGCCGGGCGCAGTACACACACCTGTTGGATGCCGATGACGCGTCCGTGCTCGACGACCTGATCGTCTGGTGGCGAGAGCGCGACGTCTTCGACGTGATGCCGAACGCCTCCAACACGGACCGCGTCCGGGCCGCGGTGGGCGGCGACGACGTGACCGAGGGCCGCGCCGTGCTGGCTATCCAGGGCCCGGACGCCCGCCGCCGGCTGGAAGGCGTCTTCCCCGAGGCGGCGGCGGTGGGCCGGTTCCGCGTCGCCGAGGCCGAGTGGCGCGGCACGCCGTGCACGATCGCCGGCACCGGCTACACGGGCGAGCCGGGCCTGGAGATCGCCGTGCCGGCCGAGGCCGCACCCGACCTGTGGCGGGCCGTGCTGACGGCGGGGGTGCAACCTGCGGGCCTGGGGGCCCGTGACACGTTGCGGCTGGAGGCTGGGCTCCCGCTCCACGGTCATGAGCTCGGCCCGGGCATCACGCCGTTGCAGGCCGGGTTGGGCTGGGTGGTGTCCTGGACCAAGCCGACCTTCCGCGGCCGGGAGGCATTGGCGGCCGAGCAGGAGCGCGGGGTGACCAGGCAGCTGCGGGGCATCGCCACCGAGGGTCGGCGGCCCCCGAGAGCCGAGTGTCCGGTCGTCGTCGACGGTCAGATGGTGGGAGAGACCACCAGCGGCAACTTCTCCCCGGTGCTCGGGCACGGCATCGCGCTCGCCTTCCTGCCGCCGGGAGTAGGGGACGGCGCCGCGGTGGAGGTCGATCTCCGCGGTACGGCTCTGCCGGGCACCGTCGTCGCCACGCCGTTCGTCCACCCGGGCTGATAATGGCGAGCGGGCCGACCGCAGGCCGCCTCGAGCGGCTGGAGCCGGGGCAGCTGATCGTGTTCGGTGGGGACCGGACGACGACCGTGCCGCCGGACCTGGCCGCCGCCTTCGCGCCCGGTGACCGCTTGGTGGTCGTGCAGGAGACGGGCGCGCTGCTGCACGTGCCGGCGGCCGACCACGACTTGGCCGACCGCGCCGTGGCGGCAGCTCATCGCGCGTTCCTCGACATGGCCGGTGTCGGGGATGCCGCCATCTCCGAGTTCTACGAGCAGTTCTCGCGGCGGCTCGATGACGACGGTGTGTTCGGCCCGATCGCGGCCGCCAACGCCGAAGACGTGGAGCGCGCCAAGGCGATGGGCCGCAGCAGCACACGCCTGGCGCTGTCATCAACGATGCGAGCGGACATGGTGACGGGCCTGCGCACCTGGCGCGACCTGCCGTCGAGCCGGGATGCGGTCGTGGAGCGGATCGATCATGAGGGCTGGCGGGTGGAGCAGCGACGGAGCCCGCTCGGCGTGGTCGGGTTCGTGTTCGAGGGGCGGCCCAACGTCTTTGCGGATGCGACAGGCGTCCTGCGCAACGGCAACACGGTGGTGTTCCGCATCGGGAGTGATGCCCTGCGCACGGCCGTGGCCATCGAGGAGGGGGCGCTCGTGCCCGCACTGGCCGCCGCCGGTCTGCCCGACGGCGCCGTCAGGCTTCTTGCCGCGCCGTCGCGAGCGGCCGGCTTTGCGCTCTTCTCGCATCCGCTCCTGGCCCTCGCCGTCGCCCGCGGATCGGGCCCGGCCGTGGCCCAGCTCGGCGCGGTGGCGCGCCAGGCCGGGGTGCCTGTCAGCCTGCACGGCACCGGCGGGGCGTGGCTGGTCGCCGGCGCCGGCGCGGACGCCGACCGCTTCGAACGCGCGGTCTACCAGTCCCTCGACCGGAAGGTGTGCAACACGCTGAACGTCTGTTGCATCGTCAACGACCGCGTGCGAAGAACTGATCCCTCGGTTCCTGGTTGCACTGGAGGCGGCAGGGGAGCGGCGGGGTGCCGCTCCGAAGCTGCACGTGGTGGAGGGGAGCGAGGCTCGGGTGCCGCCGGTGTGGTTCGAACGCAGCGTCGGGGTGCAGCGGGCCGAGGGGCCGGTCATGGAGCCGCAGGCCGAGGGGCTGGCGGTGGACGAGCTAGGCCGCGAGTGGGAGTGGGAGGGCAGCCCGGAGGTCACGCTGGCCGTCGTCGAGGACGTGGACGCCGCGGTGGGCCTGTTCAACCGTCACAGCCCCCGTCTGGTCGGGACGCTGGTGTCCGACGACCAGCGCGAGCAGGAGTGCTTCTGGTCGGGCCTCGACGCTCCCTTCGTCGGTGACGGCTTCACCCGCTGGGTGGACGGGCAGTACGCACTGGACCGCCCCGAGCTCGGGCTGTCCAACTGGCAGCACGGCCGCCTCCTGGCCCGCAGCGGGGTGCTCTCGGGCGACTCGGTCTTCACCCTCAGGACTCGCGCCTTCCAGCACGACCCCGACCTCCACCGCTAGCGCGTGCCGGGCCGCTTCGCCGCCTTCTTCGCGGCTGACTTCTTCGTCGCGGACTTCTTGGCGGTGCCCCTCTTGGCGGTGGCCCTCTTGGCCGGTGCCGCCTTCTTGGGCGGGCGGCCCGGGGCCGCGGGCGGCGGCTCGTCCTCGTCGTCCGGTGCGTCGTGGGCATGCGTGGCGGGCCGTGAGGTCATGCTCATTCCCGGGAAGCCGCGCGCGTTGCCGAAGAGCCCGCTCGCCAGCTCGGCCATCTGCCCCAGTGGACCGAGCGCCCTCGGGATGGAGGAGACGACGTCGAGCGTCTCGGAGAGGCGCCTGGGCAGATCGACCACGATCGGATTCGACAGCAGCTCGGCCAGCTGGTCGAGACCGGGTGCGACCCGCTCGACCGGCCCTCGCATCAGGGCGATCATCCGCGCCGCGCTGTCGGCGGACTTGGTGATCTCGGGGACGACGGCCCGGATGGGTCCCTCCATGTCGTCCAGCAGCCGGTTCATGCGCTCGGTCATGGCGTTGAGGTTGTCCATCGTCTGCCGGAACGACTGGACAGCGTCGATGAAGCTGGTGACACCCGTACGGAACTGCTCGGCGGACTTGGTCATCATCGAGATCGGGTTGTTCGTCCCGATCATGTTGAACAGGTCGGCCAGGCCCGGAGCCGTGGGTCGGGCGGGTGGCTGATCAGGCATGGAAGGGCACGGTAGTGCTCGGCGGTCAGGCGGACGTGGTGGCGTACTCCTCGATCGGGGGGCACGAGCAGACGAGGTTCCGATCGCCGCCGGCCGCATCGATCCGGCCGACCGGTGGGAAGTACTTGGTGACCCGGAGTGCGGGGTCCGGGAAGGCGGCGAGCTCCCGCGGGTACGAGCGGTCCCAGGTGTCGGTCAGGAGGTCCTCGGCCGTATGAGGAGCATGACGGAGCGGGCTGTCCTCGGCCGACCACTCGCCGGCCGCGACGCGGTCGATCTCGGCGCGGATGGCGATCATGGCGTCGCAGAACCGGTCCAGCTCACGGCGGTCCTCACTCTCCGTCGGCTCCACCATGAGGGTGCCGGCCACGGGGAAGCTCATGGTCGGAGCGTGGAAGCCGTAGTCCATCAGCCGCTTGGCGACATCGTCGACGGTGACGCCGGTCGCTTTCGTCAGCGGACGCAGATCGAGGATGCACTCATGGGCCACGAAGCCGCCCTGGCCCGTGTAGAGGACGGGGTAGTGGTTGCGCAGGCGCACCGCGACGTAGTTGGCGCTGGCGATGGCGACCGCGGTGGCGCGGCGCAGGCCCTCCGCACCCATGAGCGCGATGTACACCCAGGAGATCGGCAGGATCCCGGCCGAGCCGAACGGCGCCGCCGACACGGGACCGACCCCACCGTCCGGCACGGGCTCCAGCGGGTGGCCAGGGAGGAAGGGAGCGAGGTGGGCGCGCGCCGCGACTGGACCCACTCCGGGACCGCCGCCGCCGTGCGGGATGCAGAAGGTCTTGTGCAGGTTGAGGTGGCTGACGTCGCCGCCGAAGCGCCCCGGCCGGGCCACGCCGACCAGCGCGTTGAGGTTGGCGCCGTCGATGTACACCTGACCGCCGTGGTCGTGGACGACCGCGCACAACTCGGCGATCCCCTCCTCGAACACCCCGTGGGTGGACGGGTAGGTGACCATGGCCGCGGCCAGTCGTGGTCCGGCCGCTTCCGCCTTGGCCCGCAGGTCGGAGAGATCGACGTTGCCGTCGGCGTCGCAGGCGACGACCACGACGTGCAGGCCGGCCATCACAGCACTGGCGGCGTTGGTCCCGTGCGCGCTCGACGGGATGAGGCACACGTCGCGGTCGGTGTCACCCCGGCTGCGGTGGTAGGCGCGGATGGCCAGCAGGCCGGACAGCTCGCCCTGGCTGCCGGCGTTGGGCTGCAGGCTCACGGCGTCGTAGCCGGTGATGGTCGCCAGCATCCGCTCCAGCTCGCCGATGAGCGCCAGGTAGCCCTCGACCTGCTGGACCGGCGCGAACGGGTGCACGTGCGCGAACTCGGGCCACGTCACCGGCAGCATCTCGGCCGCCGCGTTGAGCTTCATGGTGCAGGAGCCCAGCGGGATCATCGTGCGGTCGAGGGCGAGATCGCGGTCGGCCAGACGGCGCAGGTAGCGCAGCAGCTCGTGCTCGCTGTGGTACCGGTTGAACACCGGGTGGGTGAGCAGCTCCCCGTCACGGCGGGCGGAGGCCGGCAGTCCGTCCGCGGCCGTGGCGTCGAGCGCAGCTGTGCCTGCCGTGTCCCGGTCGACGTTGGCGCCGAACGCGGCCCACACGCGCTCGACGGCCTCGGGTGTCGTCGTCTCGTCCAGGGAGATCCCGATCGTGTCGGCGTCGACCAGCCGCAGGTTGATGCGGGCCCGCCAAGCCGAGTCCGCGATCTCCGCCGCCCGCCCGGGCACGCGCACCTGGACCGTGTCGAACCAGGTGTCATTGATCAGGGTGTGGCCGGCGGCGCGCAGCCCGCCGGCGAGGATGCTCGTCAGGCGGTGGACCCGCTCGGCGATGCGCGTCAGCCCCTCGGGTCCGTGCCACACCGCGTACATGCCGGCGATGTTGGCGAGGAGGACCTGCGCGGTGCAGATGTTGCTCGTTGCCTTCTCGCGACGGATGTGCTGCTCGCGGGTCTGGAGGGCCAGACGGAGTGCCGGACGGCCGTGGTCATCGGTGGACACGCCGACGAGCCGTCCGGGCAGCGAGCGGGCGTAGGTGTCGCGCGTGGCGAGGAAGGCGGCGTGGGGACCGCCGAAGCCCATCGGCACGCCGAACCGCTGCGCCGATCCCACGACGATGTCGGCCCCCTGCTCGCCGGGCGGGGACAGCAGCACGAGGGCGAGCAGGTCGGCGGCGACGACCGCCAGCCCGCCGGCCGCGTGGACGGTCTCCGCGAACGGCGCCACCGGGACGACCGCGCCCGATGAGGTGGGGGAGGAGAGGAGGGCACCGAAGCACCCGGTGTCAACGTGTTCGGCGACGTCACCGATGACGAGGTCGATGCCGACCGGCTCGGCCCGTGTCCGCAGCACGGCGATCGTCTGGGGATGGGTGTCCGGGTGCACGACGAAGGTGTCGCTCGGGCTCTTCGACAGCCGTCGGCACATCGCCATGGCCTCGGCGGCTGCCGTCGCCTCGTCCAGCATCGAGGCGTTGGCCAGATCCATGCCGGTCAGGTCCGAGACCATCGTCTGGAAGTTGAGGAGCGCTTCGAGCCGGCCCTGGCTGATTTCGGGTTGGTAGGGCGTGTAGGCCGTGTACCAGGCCGGGTTCTCGAGCAGGTTGCGCTGGATCACGGGCGGCGTGAAGGTGCCGTAGTACCCCATCCCGATGAGCGAGGTCACCACCTCGTTCCGGGACGCCAGTTCCCGCAGGGCGGTGAGGATCTCCCGCTCGGTCCGCCCGGACGGGAGCGCCAGGGGCTCGTCGGCGCGGATGGAGGCGGGGACGGCAGCATCCAGCAACGCGTCCAGGTCCTCCGCGCCGATGGTGGACAGCATGCCGGCCAGCTGGTCAGGGTCGGGGCCGATGTGACGGCGGGCGAACTCGCCGTGGTCCTCGAGCTCCGCCAAGGTCGGTCGCGTCGGCAACGTGGGCTCCTCTCCGGTGATGGTCCGGTTGGTTCCCCCGCTGTCGCGGCACCTGAGAGCTTCGCGACGTGCCGGTCGTGGACGTCGTCGACGTCGTCGGGGCCGGAGCGGCACTTTCCCCTTCGGTGAGGCGGCGGACCGCCTGCTTTCCAGCGTCGCCTCACCCGATCGGTCCGTTGGCCTGAGAGATTCCGGGGAGGTTGCTCCTTCGGCGCCCCGTACGACTGCCGCAGCAGCGCCGTGGGCTCTCCCGACCGGGGTCGTCAGCGCGGCCAGGCTACCGCGGCGCCGCGGCACGGCCGTGGCTTCCTCGTGACTTGACACACGAACCGCATTTCTGGTTCATTCGGCGGATGCCGTCCGTTCCCGCCGAGCCGCTCCCCGCGTGGGACGAGATCCCGGACTACGACCTTCCCGACGAGGTCGTCGCTGATCAGCCACACCAGCTCAAAGCCGTGGCGGACAGGACCCGCGTGGCCATCCTGGACCTGGTGCTCGAGCGAGCGGCCTCGATCACGGAGCTGGCGGCCGCGCTCGGCAAACCCAAGAGCTCGGTGGCCCACCACGTCAGCGTCCTGCAGCGGGCCGGACTGCTCCGGGTGGTGCGGACCCGCCGGGTCCGCGCCGTGACAGAGGCGTTCTACGGCCGGACCGGGCGCACCATCGTGATGAGCTCACCCGGGCCGGAGCACCCGGTGCGCTCGATGCTGGCCGATGCCCTCGCCGAACAGGTGCTGTCCGAGGAGGGCTGCGGTGGCGGCTTCACCCTGCGCCACGCCCGCGTCCCCGTCGCGCAGGCCGACGCCTTCGCCGCTCGGCTGGTCGAGCTGGCCCAGGAGTTCACCCGCCTGCCCCGGGAGGGCGACGTCGTCTTCGGCCTCATCGCCGGCGTCTACCCGACCGCGCACGGATACCTTCCGCCGAGGCAGGACGAACCATGACCGAGCGCACCCGGACCCGAACCCGCGCCCGGCTCGGCCGCAACTACTGGAAGCTCTTCTCGGCCAGCGTCATCTCGAACGCTGGCGACGGCGTGGGCCTCATCGCCTACCCGTGGCTGGCGTCGGCCGTCACCCGCAACCCGCTCCTCATCGGCCTGGTGAGCGTTGCCAACCGGCTGCCCTGGTTGGTCTTCAGCCTGCCGGCCGGCGTCATCACCGACCGGGTGGACCGGCGGGTGACGATGGTGGTCTGCGACACGCTGCGGGCCGTCCTCACCTTGGTGGTCGCGCTGGTGGTGCTCGCCGCCCGAGGCAGCCTGCCCGGGGTGGACGAGTTGGACTCCGTGATCGCCACCCGGCCCGGTCTGTACGTCGTGCTGCTGGTCGCCACATTGCTGCTGGGGATGGCGGAGGTCCTGCGGGACAACTGCGGGCAGACGCTCCTGCCCTCGCTGGTCGATGCCTCTCTGCTCGAGAAGGCCAATGGCCGCATGTGGGGCGCCGAGATGGTGGTCAACACCTTCATCGGACCGGTGGTCGGCGGCTTCCTCCTCTCGATCGCCTTCGCGTTGCCGTTCCTCGTCGACGCCGGCTCGTTCGCGTTGGCGGCCGGTCTCGTCTTCCTCATTGGCGGCCGGTTCCGCGCCCCCCGGACCGTGGACGAGCAGCGCCAGCCCTGGCAGGTGGAGCTGCGGGAGGGCGTGCGCTGGCTGCGGGGTCACGAGCTGCTGTGGCCGATGGCCGTCATCCTGGGCCTCCTCAACGCCATCGGCATGATGACCTTCGCCACGTTCGTCCTCTTCGGGCAGGAGGTGCTGCACACGACGCCGACCACCTTCGCCCTCGTCACGACAGGCGCCGCCGTCGGCGGCATCATCGGCAGCCTCGCCGCGCCTCGCGTCAGCCGGGCGATCGGCGCCGGTCCGTCGTTGGCCATGACGATGATCGGCGGTGCCGTCGGCTCGCTCGCGCTGGCCCTCACGTCGAACTGGCCTGTGGCCTGGCTGGCGTTCGGCGTGGAAGCCGGGCTGGGCGCGATGTGGAACGTGATCACCGTCTCGCTCCGGCAGGCGATCATCCCCGACCACCTGCTCGGCCGGGTGAACAGCGTCTACCGGTTCCTGGGCTGGGGGATGATGCCCATCGGCTCGCTGGTCGGCGGTCTCGTCGTGGCCCTCGGTGATCAGGTCACGAGTCGCGAGACGGCCCTGCGGATTCCCTACGTGGTCGCGCTGGTCGGCAACCTGCTCCTCCTGGCCTTCGGGAGCCGCCGCCTCACCACCGCCAAGATCGAGGCCGCCCGCGCCGCCGGCAAGGCACCCGCCCCGGCCCCAGCGGTCTGACGCGCCGGCCCGCTAGGCCCGGCCGCCCCGCAGCGAGTCCTGGAGCTGGCGCAGTGCATCCCAGTGACCGCCGATGGCCAGCACTGCCTGCTGGGGCCAGGTGCTCGGGTCGTGGGCGTTGAACTCGGCACCGGCACCGCTCAGCACGTCCCGCAGGCCCTCAGGCGTGGAGTTGGCCAACGCGGCCCAGCTGGTAATGCCCGCCGACTGGAGGACCTCCTCGACCTGAGGACCGATGCCCTCGACGACCTTGAGGTCGTCGATGATGACGGGCCGGCCCAACTGCTCCTGGGCTTCCTCCATGCCGGGGATCTCACCCACGGGCTCCCAGCCGTCGTGGTCTTCCAGGATGTCCTCGGCGGCCCCGGCGCGCTGCTCGGCCTCGGCCCGCTCCTCGGCCGCGGCAGCGAGCTGCGCCTGCAGGTCCGCGACCTGGAGGCGCAGGTGTGCGGCTTCCGAGGCGTCGCTGGCGCTGGCCGCGTCGGTGGCCGCAGCGACCGCCTGCAGCCGGGCGATGATCTCGGCGTCCCGCGACCGCGCCGCCACGAGCTCCTGGACCTGCACGCGTCCGCGATCCAGCTCCTGCTGCGCGGCGGCGAGACGCTGCTCCACCTCGCGGTCCCGCCGCTCAGCCTCCTCGCGGGAACGCAGTCCCCAGATCAGCCAGCCAAGGCCGAGGCCGAGCAGGAAGGCGAGCAGCATCCAGAGAAGGATTTCTCCGGCGACGTAGAGCATGGGTCAGACTCCCTGGACGATGAGCTCGATGCGGCGATTGCGGGCCTTGTTCTCTGGCGTGTCGTTGGGTACCAACGGGTCCTCCTCGCCGCGGCCGAGGGTGGTGAGGTCGTCGGCGGGGACATCCCGGCCGACGAGGTAGTCCTTGACGGCGTCGGCTCGTTCCTGGCTGAGCGCGAGGTTGGCCTCGGGTGAGCCGTCGTCGTCGGTGTAGCCGACGATCTGGACCTGCGCGCCGGGGACCTGCTTGATCGACTCAGCGGCGGAGTCGAGGACGATCTGGGACCGGTCGTCGAGGTCGGACGAGTCGGGCGCGAAGTTGACCCCGGAACGACCGAGCAGCGCGTTGAGCGAGTCCTGCAGGTCGTCCGGCGAGTCCGGTCCGGGTGTCACGCTGCCCGACACCGTGAGCCCGAAGTCCTCGGCCGAGGAGGTGAGCTCCTCGTTGAAGGTGTCGGCCGCGGTGGCGCTGAACGCCTCGCCATCGATGGCGAGATCCTGGCCGGCCAGCCGGGCCGCGCCCCGCCGCACCGCCAGACCGGCACCGCTGATGAACTGCGCCAGCCCGTCGACGGCGTCGTCGGAGCCGAACTCGTCCTCATTGGCCCCGAGGGGCTCAGCCGTCAGCTGGTCGGTGACGGAGCCTTGGAGGGCGAACGCCTCGTCGGCGGCGTCCCGCAGCGTCTGGGCCTGATCGTCGGACAGCACAGTGCCAGCGAGGGTGATGGTCTGGTCGGCGATCGTGACGGTGACGTCGACGGTGGGGGTGGCGGGTTCGGTGGTCGGTGGCGTGGTGGTCGTGGTCGGGGCCGCGGTGGTCGTGGTCGCGGCGGTGGTCGTCGTCTCGCCCGCGGAGGTGGTGACCGCGAGCGTTGTGGTCGATTCGCCGGTCGTGGTGGGCACGACGACATCTGGCTCGGTGGAGTGATAGGCGAGGGATCGGATGCCGTCGCGGTCGGTGACGGCGGCGAGCGCGGGATCGCGCAGGGTGGGAGGTCCGGCGAGGGTGCCGTCGCGACCGCTGAAGGTCACGTCCACACCCTCGACGCCGCCCGCCACCAGTTGCTCCTCGACCTGGCCCGTCAGGTCGTTCTCGATGCGGGGGATGGAGACGGCCAGGGCGACTAGGTAGAGGAGGACGAACGCCAGGAGGCCCACCACGAGCCGCCGGTTCGTCGTTTTCATCGGTCCTCCGGTCCTCCAGGCCCGCGCTCGGGCGGGAGGTTAGCGGTCGAGCGCGCGGGGTCCCTGGGAGGGCGTCATTCCACGGTGCCGTACGCACCCCGTTGACCGCGAGTATCGCCGTCGGCCACCTCGGCGACCGCGGCGTCGAGATCGGCGAGGAACTCGGGGATCCGGCCGGCATGGATCGCGTTGACGGTGCAGTGGAGCGACGGGGGAGGTCCCTGCCGGTCGACGTACCAGCCCCGCCGCCACAGCGCGTCGGCCAGCGCGAAGACGTCGAGGTGGTCGGGGTCGGCGGCGCCGAAGGCCAGGAGCATGGCGTCCGGCTCGGCGCGCAGGAGCAGTGCCGGGTGATTGCGGATGCCGGCGGCCAGTTCCTCGGTGGCGGTGCGGGCGGCCGCCGCCAGCCGCAGGTAGCCGCCGTCGCCCAGGTGGTGGAGCACCGCCCATGCCGCCGCCATCGGCCCGCCTGACTTCGTGCCCAGCAGGCCTGACGATCCGTAGGTGCCGCCGAGCCAGTTCTCGGTGACGAAGACCTGGTGGCGGCGCAGCGCCTTCGTGCGGTGCACGATGACAGAAGCGCCCTTCGCCGTGTAGCCGAACTTGTGCAGGTCGACCGACATCGACGTGACGCCAGGGACGCTGAAGTCGAACGGCGGGATCTCGTAGCCGAGGCGGGCCAGATAGGGGAGCGTCACACCGCCCATGCACGCGTCGACGTGACAGTTGATGTCGCGATCGCCAGCCAGGCCGGCGATGTCGGCGATGGGGTCGATCACGCCCTGCGGGTACTGCGGCGCCGAGCCGACGACCAGCACGGTGTCGTCGTCGATGGCGGCCGCCATGGCGTCGACGTCCGCCCGCCAGTCGTCGCGTACGGGGACGCGGCGGTTCTCGAGCGTGAAGTAGTGGGCGGCCTTCTCGAAGGCGGCGTGGGCCGAGGTCGGTAGCACGACGTTGGGGCGGCGCACGTCCCGCTCGACGAGGCCTCGCTGTCGGGCCGCCTCGACGGCGAGGAGGATGCTCTCGGTGCCGCCCGTGGTCATGAAGCCGGCCGCCTCCGGCCCACCGTCGAGCCAGCCGATCACGATGGCCACGACGTCCTGCTGGATGCTGCGCAGGCTGGGGAAGGCGTCCGTGTTGAGGGCGTTCTCGGTCATGAAGCGCCGCAGGGCGTCCTCGGCCACGGCGTGCACGTCCGGGCCGGCGCTGTAGGCGAGCGTGAAGGCCCGGCCGTCGCGCCAGCGCACGTCGCCGGCTTGGAGGGCGCGCAGGCGGGCAGCGACGTCGTCCGCCGGGAGGCCGTGTTGGGGGAGTGGGGAGCCGACCACGGCGGCGGACGGTACCGAACTCGCGCCCTCTGCTGCCGATTCGACGTCGATTCGGCGCGTTGTGCGCTTGTGAACCCTGAGGCGATCGCGCTGTGGACGGCGCGACCGGCTCGGACCTAGCGGTGCGGGCCGAGCAGGCGGGTCAGGCGGCCTCGTAGCGGATGGTCAGGCCTTCGTAGGCGTCGGCCAGCGAGGCGTCGAGGCCGACCGGCGCGGGGTCGACGCCGAGCGCAGCCCGCAGCTGGGCGATCGTCATGTGCTCGATGGCGGGCCACGCGGTCGGTGCGGGCGTGTACTTCGGGTCGCAGCCGTCGGCGTACAGGTTGAGGATCACCTCGGGCACGGCCACGCCGGCGTCGGTGGCCACCTGGAGGATGCCGCCCTGATCGGCGGCGATCGTGCAGGCGTCCATGAAGCCGAGGTGGGTGACGCCGCCGAGCACGGCGAGCTGACGCGGCGAGGGCACCGTGGTGCTCCACCACTGCTCGATGGAGGCGACCGGGGCAATGGCGTCCGCATCTCCGGCGACGAGGAGGCCGGGCTTGGCCGGAGGGTTGCCGTTGCCGGCAGCGAGGGCGACGAACGTGGCGATCTGCGGATCGGCGCTCATCTGGATCGCGGCGGCTCCACCGGCCGAGTGACCGACCACGGCGATACGGCTGGTGTCCACTCTCGTGGCGAGGACCCCGTCGTCGCGCAGGTTCTCCGCCTCCATCACGGGAATGGCCGCCCGCAGGTCCTCCACGTCGGTGCTCGCGCCCTGACCGATGGTGCCGGCCAGGCAGGAGGTCAGATCACGGGCCGAGTGCTCGGGCGCGGCGACGATGAAGCCCCACGACGCCATGGCGGTGGTGAGGAACGTCGACTGCTGGCGGAAGCCGCAGAACCCGTGGCTGAACAGCACGAGCGGGAACGGCCGGCTCTCGGGCTCCGCCGCCGGCAGGTCCGTGAACGCCTCCGTCGTGAAGACGATGTCGTTGGCCGATGCGACCTTGGCCTGCTCCGCCGGCGGAAGGTAAGTCCTCATGTCGTAGGTGGCCGGTTGCGCGCCGGCCTCGCTGCCGGGTTCGGCCGGGTACCAGACCGTGATCGGTCCGTTCGGCGCGTCGATCTCCAGCGTGCCGACCGGGTACGGCCCGCGTCCGGCGTAGGCCTGCGGGCCGGTTGGCGTGGCGGGTGCGCCGACGGACCCGGACGGCGTCGAGCTGGTCTCACCTCCGGCCGGTGTCGTGACGGATCCGTTGCCAGCGCCGCCGCCGTCGTCGTTCGAACAGGCGGACGCGACGGCAAGCACGAGGGTCGCCACCGCGGCGCAGAGGGCGCGCGATGGCCCGGACCGGGACATGCCGCTCAGCCGGCCTGGAGCTGGCCCACGACGGCCTGGATGTCCTGCTGGGTCAGCTCGCCAGTGGCCCGGAGCACGACGCGACCTTCGGCATCGAGGGCGACGAAGTAGGGATAGGAGGGCAGGCCGTACACCCCGGCCGCGGTGCCGTCGGCGTCGTCGACCAGGAGCCCGTCCTGCCATCCCACCTCGTCCAGCCACGCCGACGGCGGGTAGTTGGGGGCCTCCGACTCCACGGCGGTCGAGACGGCGACGAGGTCGATGTCCTCGGGGATCGTCCCGTCGGCCCGCCACTCCACGAGCCGCGGGATCTCGGCCCGGCAATGGGGGCACCAGTGCGCGACGAACACCACGAGGCTTGGCCGGCCAGTAGCGCCGCCGATCGACTGGGGTGTCCCGTCGAAGCCCTTCCCGTCGACGACCGGTGCGGTCGCTCCGATCGACGGGTCGTCGCCGCCGTTGCCCGGGAACTCGGTGAGCGGATCGCCCGTCACCGTGACCGGCTGGACCTCCGCGACGCCAGTGCCGCTCGCGGGCTGCTCGGCGGTGTCGTCGTCGCCGAGTGTGGTGATGACGATGGCGCCCAGGAGCACGACGGCCACCACGGCGATGAGGACCGCCACCAGCGGCAGCCGTCGGCGGGTGGTCGGTTGGCCGCCCTTCCGGTTGGCTGGCGCCGCGGGACGGCTGGTCTTCTGGGTTGGGCTCACGGTCGGATCTCCGATGGGATCGGTCGGTCGGGCTGTTCGTCCGGCGCCGGAAGAGGGTGTCTGCGGGCCGGGTAGACGAGGAGACCGCTGATCAGCGCGAACGCGGCCAGGGCCATGGTCGGGATGGTGATGAATCCGAAGCGCTCCAGCCATCGCACCGAGCACGGGTTGGCGACCTCGCAGACGCCGGACTCCTCGAGCCACGGGAAGCGCTCGACGAGGATGTGGTACGTGCTGATGGCCATGCCGATCACGGCCAGCGGTACGGCATAGCGGCGGACACCGTCGTCGCGCTTCCACCACGCCACACCGAGGAGGATCGGCAGGGGATACATGGCGATGCGCTGGTACCAGCAGAGCCGGCAGGGGACGAAGTTGGCCACTTCGGACAGGTAGAGGCTGCCGAGCGTCGCGACGGTGGCCACGACGAAGGCCAACGGGATCTCCTGCCCGTCGAGCAGGTCACCGAGGCGTTGCCGCGCCTCCGGGAACGGGAGCCAGCGCACGGCGTGGAGGATGACCGCAGCCGCGGCGGCGAGGATCGCCAGCATGGCGAACAGCAGGGTCATCGTGGAGGTGGTCATGGGCGGTGAGGTTCGTGTGCTCCACGACGGAGAGCGGTCGTGGGTTCCCGGGCGCCCGCATCATGGTGCTGCATCATGGTGCCGTGTCCAGTCTGGCCGCCCACACGCCGTAGAGCGGGTCGCCTGTCGTGCTCGGCGGGGTGCACAGGGCCGCCGTGATCGCGCCGAAGCAGCCGGCACGCCGGAAGTACTCGGCCACGATCCTCACCCGGCCCTCGTCGTCCGTCGCCAGCCACCCGTGGACCGCCTTGGTCGGGAAGCAGCGGTTGGAGAACGTCACAACCAGGAGGCCACCCGGTGCGAGGACCCGACCCGCCTCCCGGAAGACCGACACCGGCCGGGTGAGGTAGTCCACGGACACGCAGCAGGTGACCGCGCCGAACTCCGCATCATCGAACGGGAGCGTGGGATCGGCGTTGAGGTCGTGCACGACGCGGCGGGTCGCGGCGGGGTTGGCTGCCAGCTCGGCCGCGTTCATGCCCAGCACGACCAGCTCGGGTGGGGGAGTGCGGAAGTGGGACACCCACGACGACATGAGATCCAGCGTCGCTGGGGGAGCGTCGGCGCGGCCGTCGATCCCGAGGTGCTCGTACAGGCGGCCGACGGCGACGATGGCGCGGTCGTCGAGGTGGGTGACCAAGCGCTCGACGGCGTAGAAGGCGCTGTCGGGGGAGGGGTCCGTGCGGGCGAGGAAGCCGGGAGGGAACGCGGCGTCCGGGTCCGCAGCGTCGGCGCCCGCCCCGGATGGCGCGGGACCGGCGTCAGGTGCCAGTGCCCGACTCGGCGAGGAGACGGTCAACCCACCCGTGGAAGCGCTGGAGCGTCAGTTCGTTGCGGCCGAACGTGAAGTGCGTGTTGGCGCCGGAGGTGAGGCCCTTCTGGATGTCCAGGCCGGTCTTGTAGTCCTCGTCCCGCACGACGTCGTACAGGAAGTTCGTATAGGTCTCGGCCTTCTGGCGGGCCTCGTCCGTCTCGAGCGGATGGCGGGTGATGATGGTCTGGACCGTGCCGCGAGCGATCGGCCGTCGGCCCCGGGAAGAGCTGCGACACCATGGCCTGCTCGCCCCAGCAGCCGGCGATCGAGATGTGGGGGAAGATCGTGTACACGGGGCCGATGTGATCGGTCGGCACCCACTCGTCCTCCGGTAATTCGCGGAGCTCCGGCAGGCTGTGACGGGCGAAGACGACCCGTTGATGAGGCCCGAACGCGTCGGTCGCCATCAGGTTGCTCATCGTCTGCTTGAAGATGGTGTTCCGGTGCAACGAGGCGAAGTGGTATCCCTCGAGGTAGCCGTCGTAGCAGACCTTCCAGTTGGCGCCCACCAGCTCCCGCCGGGAGAACACGTGCCAGCTGGCCAGGTCCAACTTGTCGAGCTCCTCGGCGTAGTCGCCGAGCCACGCGTCGAGGTGGATCGGCGCCCCGGGCGTCAGGACCGTGAACACGAACCCGCCTCGCTCGGCCGTCGGCAGGGGAGCGAGGCCGTGGCTGTCGCGGTCGACCGAGCCGAACGTGTCCTCGCCGTAGATGCCGACGAGGCAGCCGGTCTGGTCGTAGGTCCAGGCGTGGTACGGGCAGGCGAACCGGCGCGCCGTACCGCAGCCGGGATCCACGAGCGCGCCGCCACGGTGACGGCACACGTTGAGGAAGGAACGGGCCACGCCGTCGGCACCGCGCACGACGAGGACGGGCACCCCGAGCGCATCCAGCGCCTTGTAGGCGCCGGGCTCGCTGAGCTCGCAGCTCAGCGTCAGGCCGAGCGGGACGCGCTTGAAGATGCCATCGATCTCGTCCTGCCAGCGAGCCGGATCGGCGTAGTTGGCGACCGGGACGGTGGCGATGTCATCCGTCTGGTCCGTGGTGCCGTTCTCGTAGTGGGCCAGCATCCGCTTGGCCAGCGTCACGAGCTCGGTTCGCTCCAGCATCCGGTACCCCCTGCGCGCACGAGGCGTCAGCCCTCGATCGGGCCTATCGCGCAGGGTAGCGCCGTGGGGCTCAGGCGGCCCGGTTGGCCTGGTGCCGGCGGCCGGCGATGTCCCGGATGGCGGTGGCCACTGATGGGACGGACATCAGCACGGCGAACTCGCGGGGGTTGGCGACGTACACCGTCGCCGGGGTGATCGCAGTGACCGTGGCGGTGCGCGGTGTGCCCTCGAGCAGCGCCATCTCGCCGGCGACGTCACCGGCGCCGAGGATGGCCACCGGGCGGTCGCCCTGGCTCGAGCGGGTCACGGCGAGCTCGCCGTCCACGACGATGACGAACTGGCGGCCATAGTGCCCCTCGCGGGTCAGCACCTGGCCGGCTTCGAGGCGAACCTCCGTGAGTGAAGAATCGATGACGTCCAGCTCATCGGCCGAGCAGTCGGCGAACAAGGGGAGACCCTCGAGGCGATGGGTGGACGCGGTACGGGTGAACATCTGTGCTCCTTTCGACAGCTACAACGCCGGGAGGGCGCGGAGGCTTCCCACATGTGCCCGGATTCACAAGCTCGATCGCTTCCTGAATCGGCCGGGCCGCCGAGCGCTGGATGCGTCGATGTCGTTCAGATCGGCGCCTGGCGCGGTCTGGCACGACATCGATGGGAGTGGGGCTCGCCGCCAGCCTTTGTGCGCGCTGTTCGCGATCTCATCGACCTGACATAACGAGGATTATGGGCGTTTGTGCGGTCCGCAGCGCTGGAGCCTCACCCGCCCCCATCGGTGAGCTCGGCCCGCTCGGCGGCGCACAGCGGGCGCGCGGCTTCGAGCAGCCAGGCCAAGGCTTCCTGGAGATCGGCGGTCCTCGGTGTCGTCCTGCTGGCGAGATCCCGCTCGACGTCCTCCACGGCGCAGGCCAGGACATACAGCTCATCCCGCAGCCGGTCCAGCGCGTCGCGGGCCACGATCAGCTCGCGGTCCCCGAGCGCGAGCTCCCCGGCGCGCCGCCGGGCCTCGTAGTCACGCTGGCGGCAGGCATGGTCACAGAACCGCCGAGGGCGGCCCGGGCCGGTGCGGACCGGCAGGGGGCGCCGGCACCACCGGCATCGCCCGCTCCCTGGATCCGCACCTGGTTCTGTCACTGTGACGAATTATGCCCCGCCCGACATCGCGCGGTGCGGATAGCGGAGCTCAGCTGTCGATGAGGGCACCCGCCGACCGCCATGCGGCTTCGATCCGGTCCAGTCGGTCAGTGGCCGAAGACCGGAGCTTGTCGGCCACGGCGGCGATCATCGCGTTGAGGAGCGCCAGGGTCGCCACGTGGGAGTCGAAGGGTCCCGCGCTGGCGGCGACGACCGTGAACGAGGCGTCGGCGAGGAGAGCGAGCGGCGACAGCGCACTGTCGGTCAGCGCGATCAGCGTGACGCCCCGCTCCCCTGCCCGCCGGGCGGCGTCGAGGACCCAGCGGTCGTAACGGCGCAGATCGATGACCAGGCAGGCGTCGCCTGGCCCCAGGAGCGCGATGGCCCGGACGACCGCCACCTCGGTGCCGACGACCAGCTCGACGCCCTCGCGAAGGAGCGACAGCTCGCCGACGGCTTGGTCGCGCGATGCCGGCCGAGGCTTCGCCGGACAGGACCGCGACGCGGGCGGTGCGGGTCGACAATGCGGCGACCGCCGTCGTGAACGCCTGCCGGTCGGCCTGCTCGAGGGTCGACTGCACGTTGTCGAGCTCCGTCGCCATGGTCCGGCCGACCACGTCGGCCGCCACCGGCTGGCGGATGCGTTCCGCCGCCGGGCGGAGGCGGTGCGCCAGCTCGGCCTGTACCGCGTCCTGCAGCGAGGTGAAGCCGTCGAAGCCGAGCTTGGCCGCCAGACGCACCACGGTCGCCGCGCCCGAACCGGCCTCGCTCGCCAGTTCCGCGACCGTTCCGAACGCAACCAACTGCGGTCGCTGGAGTACGACGTCGGCCACTCGGCGCTCCGCCGGCGTCAGATTCGTGCCCGAGTCAGTGATGCGTTCGGCCACGTCCATCGGCCGGGCAGCCTAACGCCGCGCCCTGCTGGTCCGGAACGATCGTGCCAGTCGGCGGCGGCCTGGACGTGGTCGTCGGGAGCGGCGCGGGCCAAACTGCGCCATGGGCTTCTTGGACTCCCTCCCCTCCCCCGGGCGATCGTTTGCCAGCGACAACTCGTCGGGCGTTCACCCCACGGTCGTCCAGGCGCTGCTCGACGCCAACCAGGGACATGCCCTCGCCTACGGCTCCGACCGGTGGACGGCGGAGGCGACCGGAGTGTTCCTGGACCTGTTCGGTGCCGGGACCGAGGTGTTTTTCGTGTGGGGAGGTTCCGGGGCCAACGTGCTCGGCCTGGCCACGATGGTCGGGCCGGCGCAGGCGGTGGTGTGCACCGAGTCGGCCCATATCAACGTCGACGAGACGGGCGCGCCGGAGCGGTTCGTCGGGGCCAAGCTCATCGACGTCCCCACCGTCGACGGCAAGCTCCGGCCCGAGCATGTCGAGGCGGTCACCCACGCGCTCGGCAACGAGCACCACGTTCAGCCCGGTGTCGTCTCGATCACGCAGTCCACCGAGCTGGGCACGCTCTACACCGTCGACGAGGTGCAGGCACTCGGTGAGGTTGCGCATCGGTACAGCATGAGGCTGCACATGGACGGCGCCCGGATCGCCAACGCCGCCGTCGCCCTCGGTGCCGATGTCCGGGCGTTCACCGTGGATGCCGGCGTCGACGTGCTGTCCTTCGGCGGCACGAAGAACGGGATGATGTACGGCGAGGCGGTCGTCTACCTGGACCCCGAGCTGGCCCGCTCGGCGCGGTTCGTCCGGAAGCAGGTCACGCAACTCCCCTCGAAGATGCGCTTCGTGGCCGCGCAGTTCACGGCGCTGCTGCGTGACGGGCTCTGGCTGCGCAACGCCGCTCACGCCAACGACATGGCGACGCGCCTGTACGAGCTTGTGCACGAGCAGGACGGCGTCGACCTCGACGGTCCTCCCGTCGTCAACAGCCTGTTCCCGCGCCTGCCGAAGGAGTCGATCGAGCCGTTGCGGGCATGGTCGCCGTTCTACGACTGGGACCCCGCCAGCCAGCAGGTGCGGTGGATGACGAGCTTCGACACGACGGAGGAAGACGTCACCCGCTTCGCCGCTGGCGTCAAGGCCCTGCTGTCCTGAGGTCGTGCCCGACGCGCTCTTCGCCGATCCCAAGTTCGCCGAGCTGTACGACATCCTCGATGCGGACCGGTCCGACCTCGACATCTACGCGAACCTCGTCGACGAGCTGAGGGCACGACGGATCCTCGACATCGGTTGCGGCACGGGCTCACTCGCGAGCCTGCTCGCCGGTCGCGGCCTCGAGGTGATCGCCGTCGATCCAGCGGCCGCTTCGCTCGATGTCGCTCGCCGCAAACCGAACGCCGACCTGGTCACGTGGGTTCACGCTGACGCCGCTCGTGTGCCGGCGGTCGAGGCCGATCTGGCGATCATGACGGGCAACGTGGCACAGGTCTTCCTGTCCGATGACGACTGGCTCGCCGCGCTTCGGACGATCCACGCCGCGCTGCGGCCACGCGGATCGTTGGTCTTCGAGGTGCGTGAACCGGCACGGCGCGCGTGGCAGGGCTGGACGCGTCAGGCGACGGAGCGGCGGCTGCACCATCCGATCGCCGGCTGGTTCACGGCCTGGACGCAGCTGACCGACGTGAGCCCGCCGTTCGTCTCGTTCGAGCACATCGTCCGGTTCGACGGCGGCGACGAGCTGATGTCGGACTCGACGCTGCGGTTCCGCGACCGGCAGGAGGTCGTCGAGTCGCTGGGAAGCGCAGGTTTCGCAGTGCTCGAGGTTCGGGACGCGCCCGACCGGCCGGGACTCGAGCTCGTGTTCGTCAGCCGCCGCGATCCACGCGCCGGCTCACCTGGCTAGACGCAGAGGACGCCGCTGACGCCGCGCCAGCAGATGTTCTGCCTGGTGGCCAACGCGACTGTGAAGCCGCCCTGTTCATCGCCGGTGATCGTGAGCTCGTACCACGCACCGGCGATCGAGTCATCGCACGGACTCCGTAGCTCGATCGCTGCGGTGGTCGGCGAGCCCGGTGCCCGCCAGATGACCTCGGCCGCGGGAAGAATCTCGCAGCCGGCGCTGGGCTGGTCGAGCTTGTCGGCGATCGTCGCCACCAACTTGCCCGAGTCCTTCTCGACCGGCGGCGGGGTCCCGAGGAGGGCCTGGATCTCGGTCGTGGCGTCCTGGGAGCCGGCCAGCAGGAGCGGGTGCTCGAGGGGCGGGGCGACACAGGCCGCCGTCACGAGGACGGCGGTGCCGGCGACCACCAGGCGGGCGAGGGTGCTGCCTCTCATCGCGCCAGTAGACCATGTGCCGCCGCGGCGTTGCCGTCGAGTGCCGGTGGACGGGCACGGTCGGGCGGGCATCGCCACCGCGCGTGACGACACCACGCCTCTCCCACCACGCGGGGACGGTACCGTCCGGCCTCGTGACTGCTCGGTGCGACCGGTGACTCGACGTCCTGCCGTGACCGTGGTCGGCAGCATCAACCAGGACATGGTGGCCCGCGTGCCTCGCCTGCCGGGGCCGGGGCAGACGGTGCTCGGCCACGATCTGGTCATGGTCCCGGGTGGGAAGGGCCTGAACCAGGCCGTGGCGGCGGCGCGAGCGGGTGCGATCACTGCGTTCGTCGGCATGGTGGGCGACGACAGCGCCGGTCAGCACCTCCTGGCCGTGCTCGACGAGGAGGGCGTCGACACCCGGGGCGTGGCGACGGTCGGGGCGTTGACCGGGCGGGCCCTGATCTCAGTGGCCGACGACGGCGAGAACCACATCGTGGTCGTGCCGGGTGCCAACGCCGCGGTGAGCGTCGCCCACGTGGACCGCCACCACGCGGCGGTCGAACGGGCGCGGGTGATCCTGGCGCAACTCGAGATCCCACTCGTCGCCGTCGAGGCAGCCCTGGGTCGGGCGCGCGCGGCCGGCGTCACGACCATCCTCAACGCCACTCCCCCGCTCCCGCTCGACGCCGCGCTGCTCGGCCTCGTCGACGTCCTCGTCGTCAACGAGCACGAGGCAGCCGCGCTGGCCGGCGGCGCGGTCTCCAGCTCGGCCGAAGCGTCGGACGCGGGCCGGACCCTGCGGGCGTCGGGCTGTGGTGTCGTGGTGATCACGCTGGGGAGCGAGGGTGCCGTGCTGGTGAGTGAGGAGGGCGTCGTCCACCGGCCCGCCATTCCGGTCGAGGTGATCGACACCACCGCGGCCGGCGACGCCTTCGCCGGCGCGTTCGCAGCGCGCCTGGCTGCCGGCGCGGAGCTGACCGACGCGCTGCGGTGGGCGGTGGCCGCGGGGGCACTGGCCGTCACCATGCTGGGCGCGGCGCCGTCCATCCCGGTGCGGCGGGACGTCGAACGGCTCCTCGCCCGCGCCGGCTGAGGCGGGACGCGCTCACTGCTGCAGCGCGTTCAGTACACCAGGGTGATGGCCGTCCAGCCTTCCTTGGTGCGTCGCTCGACGGCTCTCAGCGGGGCGAGGGCCTCCACCACGTGCTCGGCGCGTGTGGTCAGCAGCCCGCTGATGACCAGCGAGCCGTCAGGCGCGACGACCCGCACGAGGTCGTCGGCCAGGCTGAGCAGTGCGGGCGCCAGCAGGTTGGCCACGACAACGTCGAACGTCCCGTCGATCGCGGCCAGCGGAGTCGTCGACACGTGGACGCGCGACACCACGCCGTTGGCTTCCGCGTTGGCCGCGGCGACGGGTGGGGCGGCGGGCGAGACGTCGATGCCGACGGCCTCGCTCGCCCCCAGCACGACCGCGGTGACGGCGAGAACGCCGCTGCCGCAGCCCACGTCGAGCACCCGGGCCCCCGGCCGCAGCGCGGCCCGCATGCCGCGAATGGTGAGCACCGTGCTCGGGTGATCCCCGAGTCCGAAGGTGGCGCCGGGCTCGATGCGTACGACCGTCGTGCCCTGCGACGACTCGAACGGCAGCCAGGCCGGGACGACCACGAGGTCCTTCTCGATCCACGACGCGTGGACGTGCGCGCGCCACGCGTCCGTGACGGACGGATCGAGCTCGATCACTTTCCACCGCCACCGGGCCGGGAAGGCCTCGGCGGCGCGGGCCACATCGGCGGCATCGTCGCCGAGCGACGTCCACAACTCGAGCACGTCGTCGGCCGTTCCGGCCGTGCCACCTCGCTCCTCGATGGCGGGAACCCCGAGCGCCCAGAGCGCGTCGGCTGCCAGCTCCGCCTCGCTGGCCGGCACGGTCAGGACCAGCCCCAGCACGTCCGATGTCTAGCCGATGCGGCGGAGCCCGTCCCGGTAGGCGCGCGCCTTCTCCACGTAGACGTCACGCCCATGCGTGATCGCGTCCGCCTTCGCACCACCGGCCTTGATGGTGGCCGGCGCGCCGACGGCCAATGCGCCGGGTGGGACCTCGGTGCCGTTCAGCAGGACGGCGTTGGCGGCCACGATCGCGCCTGGGTGCACGACGACGCCGTGGAGCACGACGGCGCCAGTCCCGACCAGCGCGCCGGGCCCGATCGTGCAGCCCTCCAAGTGCACGATGTGGCCGATGACGCAGTCGTCGCCGACGACGGTCGGGTGCTCGGGCGTGGTGTGCAGCACGCAGTTGTCCTGCACCGAGCTGCGCTCGCCGACGGCGATGTGCCCGCCACCGTCGCCCCGCAGCACGGCGCCCGGCCAGATGGAGCTCCCGGCGCCGACGCGCACCGCGCCGATGAGCACGGCGTCGGGGTGGACGTAGGCGTCGGGGTGGATGTCGGGGACGTCGTCACCGAGGGCGTAGATGGGCACGTCGGGACGGTAGCGGCGCCGCGACGTCTTCCCGGCGGCGTCCGGCCGTGGCCGTCGGCAGGTCGCCAAGCATCCGGACGACCGGTAGGTTTCGTGTCCCATGCCCAGCAGGATCGACGTCGAGCTGACCAGCGCGCGCCCGGACGGGACGTGGACCTGGCGTGCCGCCGGAGCACGGGAGCCGAAGGGCATCGTCGAGTCGGCTGTCCTGCCCGACGGCGCCAAGGTAGGCGACATCTTCCGCGTCGAGGCGACCATCGCCCTCGACGGCATCGAGATCCACTCCGTCGTCCCTGGGCGGACGAGCCGCAAGGAGCCTGATCGGCTGGAGATCATCGGTGGCGGTGAGTTCCAGGCGGTCACCACGAGCCTGGTCGGTCGCCGCGACACGCGGGGCCCCGGCGATCGTCGCGACCGGCGGGATCGACGCGACCGCAAGGACGGCGATCGCCGCCCCGCCGGGGAGGGACGCGCCCGCCGCGAGGGCGGTGGTCCCGAGGGAGGGCGGCCGGGTCGGGACCGGCCTGAGGGCGCAGGGACCGAGCGGGAGCGGCGCCCTCCGCGCCAGCGCCCCACCTACGCCCCGGTGCCGGAGGTGCCGCAGCGTCCGAAGCCCAAGCGGCTGCGACCCGGTCGCGCACATCGCCAGGCGTTGATGGCGTCGCTGCCGGAGGAGCGCCAGGCCGTGGCTGAGCAGCTCTTCCGCGCCGGCCTGCCGGGTGTGCGGCAGGCCCTCAAGGACCAGAACGCGGCGCTCGTGGCCGAAGGCAAGCCCGAGATCAAGACCAGCGGCATCGAGACGCTGGCACAGGACCTGCTCCCGTCGGTCCGCGTCGCAGAGTGGCTGGATCGGGCCGACGCCGCGATGGCCGGGGTCGACGAGCTCGATCTCCGCGACCTGCGGTCCGTCGTGACCGCGGCCGCCGATCCGGTGGTGGCGCGCGACGACAGCACGCGCGAGCTGGCGGATCAGCTCCGTGCTGCGCTCGAGCGGCGCCAGAACGAGGAGCACGAGCAGTGGCTCGCCGACATCACCGTGGCGTTGGACGTCGGCCGCGTCGTGCGGGCATTGCGGTTGTCGTCCCGCCCGCCGAAGGCCGGGGTCCCCTTCCCGAGCGAGCTGGCCACGCGGCTCAACGAGGCCACGACGGCCGCGCTGACCCCTGACGCGGCGAGCGACCGCTGGGCCGCGGTCGTGGAGGCGCTGGCCTTCTCCCCCGTGCACGCCGTCGTCACGCCCGCCGCTCCGCCGACCGCCATCACCGACGACCTGCGGGCGATGGTGAAGGGCGTCGCATCAGCCGTGCCCCAGATCGCCACGCTGGTCGGCGTCGAGGTGCCGCCGCCCGGGAGCCGGCCCCCACGGGCGCCCCGTCTCCCCCGCCGCCCGGCTAAGCCCAAAGCCAAGGCGCCCGCGCCGGCCAAGGACGGCGGCGAGCGCGGCCCGCGCCGCGAGCGCCCGGAGAAGCCGAAGGCGGCGCAGGAGAAGTCTGCCGCGGAAGAGACGACCGCGGCTGACGAGCCGGCGGTCGACCAACCGCCGGCCGCCGAGCAACCGAAGGCAGGCGAGGAGCCGAAGGCCGCTGACGAGGAGCCGAAGGCTGCCGACGAACCGGTGGTGGAGGAGGCGCCCGCCCCCACCGACGAACCTGCGCCTGAGTCCGAACCGCCGGCGACGGCGGAACCGCCCGCTCCCGCGCCGGACGAGTCGCCCCCGCCTGAGCCTGACGGGTCGCCTGCGCCGGAGGCGGGTACCGCGGGCTGATCCTGGCCTGGGTGCGGGCGTGGGGTCACCCCTACCATGCGGCCCCATGGTCGACTACGAGGTGCAGGGGCGCGTTGCGCTCATCACGCTGAACCGTCCGGAGGCCCGCAACGCCGTCAACGGCGACGTGGCGACCGCGATGGAGGCCGCCATCGACGCCATGGAGGACGACCCCGAGGTCTGGGTCGGCATCGTCCGCGCCAACACCGAAGGCCAGGAGCGTCCGGTCTTCTGCGCGGGTGCGGACCTCAAGGCCATCAACTCCGGTCAGGGGGCCGCGCTGTCCACGGAGCGCGGCGGCTTCGCCGGCTTCGCGTACCGCGAGCGGCGCAAGCCGGTCATCGTCGCCGTCGACGGTCTGGCCACCGCGGGCGGGTGCGAGATCGTGCTCGCCTCCGACATGGTCGTGGCCACCACCCGCTCGGCCTTCGGGCTGGCCGAGGTCAAGCGCAACCTCGTCGCGGGGGCGGGAGGGCTCTTCCGCCTGCCCCGGGCCATCGGCCGCGCCGCCGCCATGGAGGCCATCCTCACCGGCGAACCCATCCCCGCCGAGCGGGCCTATCAGCTCGGCCTGGTGAACCGCCTCGTGGAGCCGGGCGCCGCGGAGACCGAGGCGCTGGCCCTGGCCGCCGCCATCTGCGAGGCGGCGCCGCTGGCCGTGTGGGAGAGCCGGGCGGTGGTGCTTGTGGCTGCCGGCGCCGACGAGGACGCGCTGAAGTCGATGACCAACGCGGCCATGGGGACGGTGATGCGCTCCGAGGACCTGAAGGAGGGCCTCACCGCGTTCATCGAGAAGCGTCCGCCCCAGTGGAAGGGTCGCTGACGGGCACCAGCCCGTGCTCGACCAGGAAGCGGAGGAGCCCCGGCACCAGGTCGCCGGCCTCCGCCAACGTGGTCACGTCCTGCCAGCGTAGGCTCGCGGCATCGTCCGCGGCCTGCCCGTCTCGTGGGGACACGCCGGGCGCCAGTGACGCGACGTAGTCGTGGATCACGAAGTGGTAGTCGGGGCTGATGCGTTCGACACAGCCCACCCATGGCCCTGGCTCGACTGACAGGCCCGTCTCCTCCATCACCTCGCGGGCGACCGCGTCGGTCATCCGTTCGCCCCCCTCGACCCGCCCGCCGGGGATGCTCCAGAGGCCTTGCCCCGCCCCGCGGCCCCGCTGCACGAGCAGAAGCCGGCCGTCATGGATGACGACCGCCCCGACGCACACCTCGGGGCGAAGGTCGCCGCCCGCGTTCACGGCGCGAGCTCGCGGTACACGGTGATCAGCCGCGCGCTCATCCCCGCCCGCTCGTAGAGGTTCTTCGTCTCCCTGTCCCCCGGCAGGGCCAGACCGTCGAGGCCCACGCATCCGGCCTCTCGCGCCCAGTCCGTCGCAGCGTCGAGGAGCGCCTCCCCCACCCCGATGCCCCTGGCGCCCGCGGTGACGAACACCAGGCTCACCCGCGCCACCTCGCGCCCATCGTCAAGTGCCCGGCGATCGACCACCATCACGCCCACGGGCACGCCGTCCACGCAGCCGGCCAGCACCGCGTGGCGACCATCGGCCGCCAGACCGGCAGCGAGGGTGTCGGCCAGCGGTTCGCGGGGTGCCTGCTCGAACAACCAGAGCTCGCCTCCCCGCTGCACGGACGCGGCGTCGGAGGCGTGGCGCACCAGGTCCACCAGTGCAGGGAGATCCGGCTCGACCGCCAGGCGCGCCGTGACCTCCGGGACGCTCACGCCCGCAGCTGCGCGATCTTGGCGAGGATGGTCCGCCGGTGACGGTGCGCGGTCTCGTAGCCCTCGATGTGCTGGAGCTCACCGGTGCTCAGCCCGGTGAGGTGGGCGATCACCTGTGAGGCGGCCAACTGGTCGTAGCCGGGGATCGGGAGCGGATCGTCCTCCACCTCGTCCTCCCGCTCGACGGTGATCACGATCTCCTCGGCGGGGTCGACGAGCTCGGCGTCCGGCGGAGCCCCGCCAGCGACGCCGGTCAATGGGCGAAGGGCGGGACCGCCGAAGCCGGGCGTCGCCGGCCCAGCCTGGGGCTGCCCAGCCCGCGGCTGCCCCGCTCGCCGGCACCCGAGCAGGCTGCGGCGTCCGGCCTCGGCAAGCTCCGGCACCAGCCGGGGCGCCTCCAGCAGGAAACCGATTGGCGCGAACACGAAGAGGTCGACGAGCCGCGCCAGCGGACGCAGTCGCCGGGTCACCGGCTCACCCGAACAGCGGGCAGTCCTCGTCGCCCATCGGGCACGAGGGCGCCGTACGCCGCACCAGCAGGAAGCACGAGGGGCAGAGCTGCTCGTCGGCCCGCTTCGGCTGGAGCCGATCGCCGGACTCTCCCCGCTCCTCGGGTTCGGCCTCCTCCTCGTCCTCATCGGGCGTGTCCTCGGCCGAGACCAGGCGGTCCTTGAGGATGGTGTCGAGGTCGGCCTCGACGTCGTCGGGGTCGACGATCTCGTCGTCGTCCTCTTCCTCTTCGGGTGCGGCGGCCGGCCGGCGCGGGGCCTCTTCTTCTTCTTCCTCCTCCTCCTCGGTCTCCTCCGTGGCCAGGACGTCGACGTCGGCGTCCTCGTCCAGATGGGGATCGAACTCGCCGTCCTCTTCCAGCTCCTCCTCGAGGGGCTCCGCGGCCAGGTCCTCGGGCTCCTCTTCGTCGCCCTCGTCGGCGAACTCCTCCGGCTCTTCGAGGGCCTCTTCGTCGTCTGCCATTGGCTGCCTCGCGTGAGTGGGGGGTGGGTCTGCGCGGGGCGGGAGTGTACGCGAGGGCGGCGCGAGCACCTTGCGAGCCCTCTGTGACAGCCGTCACCTGGACGGCTGCCGTGACTCAGGTGAACCAGGCTTGGCGTGAGGTGATGATGCGGGCGTAGCGGGCGCCACCCTCGGAGACGCCGTCACGCAGCACCGACCCGATGCCCTGGTAGTAGGAAGCGAGTGCTCGCTTCGGGCTGCCGGCCTTGTCCAGCAGGAAACGCAGCAGCCGGGCGCTGAGGCGGATGTTGTCGACCTTGGCGGTCGGATCCAGGCCCGGTTCGTCCATCATCGCGGCGAGCCACACGGCCGTCTCCGGCAGCAGCTGGCCCACGCCGATCGCCCCCGACCTGGACACGACGTCCTGCCGCCAGCGCGACTCGGTGTAGGTGAGGGCCTTGAGCAAAGAGGGCTGGACGCCGAACTCCCTCGCGGCTCTGTGGAGGAGGCGGTTCGTCTCGAGCTGTTCGAAGTCGGTGATGTTGAACATCGGTGCCGACTCGGGCGCCGGCGCCGGCAGCTCGCCGCCGTGGACGACGAGCCGGACCCCGCCGAGGACCCGCTGGTACTGCCGGGCAGCCGCAGGCGGGCCCCGACCAGGAGGTGATTCGGGTCGGACAGGTCGTTGAGTTGGGCCAGCTCCTTCGTCGACACGCCGTAGCGGGCCGCGATGTTGGTCAGGTTCTCCCCCGGTTGCACCTCGTGCTCGGCCGCGCCGGCGAGCGGGGCAGCAGCGACGGCCGCCAGGAGCGACAGGGCCGTCGCGGCCGCGGCGCCGGCCAGGATGCGGCGCAGGATCTGAGGGGCTGGGGTCTGGGTCATGAGGGCTCCCTGTCCGAAGGAGTCATGCCCCGGCCGCCCGCGCCGTCGGCCAGGAACCCTAGACCATCACCAAAGGGTGAGGGCAAGCGGCTCCGGAGGAAAGCTCGACTTGACGGTGAGCAACCCCTCGATCTCAGGTCGAGGGTTGGACCAGGCGGCGGTCCTCGGCCCGGCGCTCGGCAGCCAGGCGCTCGAGGGCGGGTGCCTCCGCCGTGAGATGGGTCATAGCCGCCGCGATGGCCCGATGGCCGGCCTGCTCGGCGATCAACCGGTGCATCTCCAGGGCGATCCGCCGGTACGACGGGTGGCCCTGCGGGGAGCTGCGCAGTTCCAGCAGGTGCATGGCCTCGCGGGCGTTGAACTGCATCACGTACCGCACCCGATAGGCCATCGCCACCGCGTAGGCGGCCTGGTCGGGGAAGATGCCGACCAGCGCGTCATGGAGAGCGGCCGAGCGGGCCATGGCGTCGTCGAACGTCGCCCCTCCGCCGGCTTCGTCCACCAGCTCCGGTCGCAGGTAGCCGTGGCGTGGGGTCAGCGCCTGCCACTCGATGGTGAGCAACCGGTGTCGCTGGAGATCCCGGAACGCCCCATAGTCCGAGAGCACGTCGAAGCGGTAGTCGACCCGCTCGAAGGCCCGGCCCGGCCGGTGGCGGCGGTTGCCCCGCTCCCCCACGTAGGCCTGCACGAGGGCGATCCGCTCGTCCGTGGACAGGCTGCGGACCTTCGCCTCGATCTGGCGCTCGGGCAGCGCCGAGGATGCGTAGCAGATGGCCGTCAGCAGCTTGTCCTCGGCGTCAGGGTCCCAGTCCACGAGCGTCACGGCGGCCGCATCGTCGGGCGTGTCCCCCGCGAAGAGCCTGCTCACGACGTCCGCGGTGGCGGCCCGGGTGCTCTCCTGGTACTCACCCCACGCACCGCCGCGATCGGGCAGGTCGACCCGGCGCAGGAAGCTCGGGATGACCTTGCGCAGCTCGTGCAGCATGAGGTCGGCGTAGGTCCTGGCCTCCGGCAGCGGATGATTGCGCATGCGCACCAGCAGGCTTTCGAAGGCCTGTCCCGAGCCGTAGATGCCGACGTTCGACTGCGCGGCGGCCGGCAGCACCCCGCGCACGGCGTCGAGGGCCTTGGCCCGTGTGGCCTGGCGGTAAACGAAGTCGCTGTCGCCTGGCTGCTTGGGCACCGTCGCCCGCACGTGGTCGTGGACGGCGTCGACGAGGTGGGCGTAGGCGTCGAAGAGGCGGTCCATGTCCCCGACGTAGCGGGTGCCGAGCGTGGAGGTGAGGACGGCCGGATCCCGGTAGTAGCGGTATCGGCCGCCGAGCCGGGAGTCGTAGGCGATATACCGCGTGCTCTGCTCCAGGTAGCTGGCCAGTCGGCCCCACTCCAACACCTTGGTGAGGAGGTTCGAGGCCTGCTCGCAGGCGAGGTGGACCCCTCCGAGCTGGGCCACGGAATCATCGCCGTATTCGAAGAAGACCTTCTCGTAGAGGTCCTCGGCCCGCTTGAGACCGATGGTGGCGTCAAACGTCTGGTCACCGGCGACATCGAGCTCGCCGACGAACTCGTCCAAGAAGAGTCGGCGGAGGCTTTTCGCGCTCCGTGAGTACCGGGCGAAGAGGGCTCCCTTCACCACTTCGGGCAGGTTGACCAGGGCGAAGACGGGCCCGTCGAGGTTGGTGAAGTAGCGCCGGAGGAGGTCCTCCTCCCCGGGGGTGAAGGACTCCGACACGTACAACGTCACGAGGGATCATGCTAGGGCGAGGCCCGGCCGGTCCCCGGGATGGCGGATGACCAGGACGTTCAGATGGCCACCGGTGAGCCCGCGGTAGCCACCGCGAACTCGGCTCGGGCGGCGTCGAGCAGCCCGGCGTCGAGCCACAGGTCCACGACGGTCATGGCCATCGCCTTGGCCCCGTCGAGGACGGCGAGATCGGCCGCCGCGCCGGCGGCGTGCTCGGCGAACTCCGGGCTGTGGATCGGAACGCCGGCCGGTGCCACCTTGATGATCGGGTGGATGGAGGGCATCAGGTAGCTGACGTTGCCCATGTCCGTGGAGCCGACCACCCGCTGGTGGTGGCTCGGCTCGGCCAACACCCGTCCGAGCCGAGCGGTGTTCTCGGCGTACGCCGACAGCATCGGCCCGTTGTCCCGCATGTCCGCGTACGGGCGGTCGTCCCACTCGGGCGCGCAGGAGCACCCGGCTGCCGCCGCCCCGGCCTCGAGGCAGGCGAGCACCCGGGTCTTGAGGGGTTGCAAGGTCTCCATCGTGTCCGAGCGGACGTACCAGAGCGCCTCGGCGTGGGCGGGCACGATGTTCGGCTTGTCGCCGGCGTCGGTGAAGATCCCGTGGATGCGCTCGGTGGGGCGGATGTGCTGGCGGAGCGCGGCGACGTTGACGTAACCGAGCACCGCGGCGTCGAGGGCGTTGCGTCCGGCGTGCGGCGCCGAGGCGGCGTGGGCCGCCTGCCCTTCGTAGCTGATGTGGAGCTGCTGGTTGGCGATGCAGTCCATGCGGGTCAGATCGGCGTCGGCCGGATGGACCATCATCGCCGCGTCGATCCCGGCGAAGGCGCCGCGACGGGCCAGCTCGATCTTGCCGCCGCCGCCCTCCTCGGCCGGGGTCCCCATCACCACGAGCCGGCCGGTGCCCTCCCGGGCCAGGGTCGCCGCGGCCAGCGCCGCGCCCAGGCCGGCGGCGGCGATGACGTTGTGTCCGCAGGCGTGGCCGATGCCGGGGAGCGCGTCGTACTCGCACAGCACTGCGATCGTCGGACCCGTGCGACCGGCGCTGGCGCGGAACGCGGTCTCCACGCCCAGCGCGCCCCGCTCGGGGGCGAGGCCGGCCTCGTCGAGGACCTCGGTGAGGGTGGCGTGGGCCGCGTGTTCCTCGTAGGCGAGCTCGGGCTGGGCGTGGATGCGATGGGAGACGTCCACCAGGCGGTCCGCCCACCGGTCCACCTCGGCGCAGACGGTGGCCTTCAGGTCGTCGACGTCGACGTGGGCGGAGTGGTCCATCGCCGGATCGTACGGCGTGTCAACCGTGGCGGCCGGTTGGGCGTCTGGAAGGTCATGATGGCGGTGGTGGATGCAGACCTACCGGCAACCGGCCTGGAGGCCCTGTTCAGGGCCCATCATCCCGGGCTGGTCCGCCTGGCCATGGTGCTCACCGGTGACGCCGGGCGAGCCGAGGAGCTGGCCCAGGAAGCGTTTGTCCGCTTCGATGCGTCACGTGTCCGCCCGGGCGGCGAGCTGCCGTACCTGCGCCGCACCGTCGTCAACCTCTCGCACTCGCAGCACCGGCATCTGCGGGTGGTGCGTGCCGCGCCCCAAGAGCTGGGCTACCTGGCGGAGCCGCCGGCCGGGCCGGCTGAGCTGTCGGAGCAGCGGGCCCGGCAGCAGCAGGTGATGGCGGCCATCCGCCGGCTGCCCGACCGTCAGCGGGACAGCGTGGTCCTGCACTACTTCTGCGAGCTGTCCGACGTCGAGGTGGCGTCGGTGCTCGGCGTGTCGAACGGCTCGGTGAAGACCCATCTGCACCGAGCCAGGGCGACGTTGGCTCACGAGCTGGAGGCATGGCGATGAGTGACGGACGGGATCTCGACGACGAACTACGGCGAGCGATGCAGGCCGAGGCCGATCGCGCACAGCCCGACCCGTCCTCGTGGTCGCGCATCGAGGAGCGACGGGCCGGTCGTCGACCGGGCGGAGCGTGGCGTTGGGGCGCACTGGCGGTGGCCGCGGCTGCCGCGGTCGCGCTGGTGGCCGTGCTGGCCTGGCCCCGGGACGACGATGAGGTCATCACCGTCGACTCCAGCGCGGTAGCGACGACGGTCCTGCCGGACGTGACCGTGGTGCCGACCACCGAACCGGTGCCGTCGACCGCGTCGACCGCGCCGACCACGGAGGCCACGACGACGTCCACGACCTCCACCACGGTGGCGCCGGTCGGCCACCCGAACACCGCTGTCGCCGTGACCGAGGACGGCCGTCTGGTCGTGCTCGACGTCTCGGGCGCGGTGGCGGTCGAGGTCCGCGAACTCGACCGGGGACCCGACCCGCGGATCGTGCCCGAGGAAGGCGAGACCACCGTCCTGGCCGACCCGGCCCTCACCCCCGACGGCCGCACCGTGTACTACAGCCTCTGCTGCGAGCCGGTGGTCGGCGTGCTGTTCTCGGCCGCCGTGGACGGTTCGTCGCCGCCCGTCAACCTCGGCTACGGGACCTTCCCGACCGTGAGCCCGTCGGGCGACCGGCTGGCCATCGTGCAGTACGACGCCGTCGTCGTGCGGGAGCTGGCGAGCGGGGCGGAGCAGAGTTACCCGGACACCGCCCACGAGGGCACGCTCATCGACCTGGCCTGGTCCACTGACGGAGGCTCGCTGTACTACGTCCGCTATGAGGGAACGACGAGCCAGCTCGTCCATCTCCCGCTTGACGGCGGGGAGCCCGAGGTCACCGCCACCAGCGAGTCCGGCCTGCGCTTCCCGCTCGGTGGGGCGGACGGCACGGCGACCGTGGTGGAGCAGTGCTGCGCCGATGGCTCCGAGAGCAACGAGGCGAGCGTCATCGTGGGCGTCGACGGCTCGACCGTGCGTGAGGAGCTCCCGTCGCCGCTCCTGGCCCGCCGTGCCCACGAGGTCTTCGAGCTGCGGCTCGACAGCGCTGGCACCCTCGCGTGGGTGCAGTGGGACCTGGACTCCGGGACCACTACCGGCGGCGGCTCGCTCGGCGGCCCGTACCGTGACGCGGCCTGGTAGCAGGGCGCCCGTCGCGCGGCTTGCCCCGGCGATCAGGGCTGGTCTACACCAGGACCGTGACCGTCCCGCGCCGCGGCGTGGCCGCGCTGGCCGTCCTGATCGCCCTGCTCGTCGCGGTGGCCGCCTGCGGCCCACCTCCCCCGCCTCCGGCCCCGCCGCCCGCCCTCGGCCCGGGGCGACCGGCACCCGGCCCGGGCGTCCTCGGCCTCGGTGACTCGGTCATGCTGGGTGCCGCCCCGGCCCTGCAGGCGGCCATCCCCGGCATGCAGGTGGACGCCGTCGTGAGCCGGCAGTTCCACGAGGCGCCGGGCATCATGACCTGGCGGTCGCAGACGGGCGGCCTGCCGGGGACCGTGGTGCTCCACCTGGGCACGAACGGCACCGTGCGGCCGGACCACTGCGACCACGCCGTGCAGGCGGCGGGCAACCGGCGGGTCATCATCGTCAACCTGCGCGTCCCGCGGGCTTGGCAGGACACGAACAACCAGGTGCTCCTCGGGTGTGCGGCTCGCAACGGAGCGGCCTTCGTCGACTGGTTCACCCTGAGCGCGGGCCACCGTGACTGGTTGGCGGCCGACGGCTACCACATGCGTCCGGCCGGAGCGGCGGCGTACGCGGCCGCCATCGCCGCCGCCCTGTAGGGGCCCCGCGGCCAGTTCGGCCACCCCTCGACCGGGAGGCCTGAGGAGAACGCGCCACCAACGGCGCGTCCTCCTCCGACTTCACAAGCGCACAACGTCGAATCGACGTCGAATCGCCAGCCGAGGCGGCGGCACGGGGACGGCACCGACGGAGATCAGACGCAGACGGTCAGGGCGTCGGGCTCGACCCGCAGCACCAGGCGGTCGGCCCTCCCGGCGGCAACCCCGTCGATGTGGAGGGTGAGCGGTTCGGGCAGGTCGAGGTCGAGCTCCGTCACGGTCCGGACCTCGATGCCGGGGTGGGGAAGGTAGCTGCCGCTCGGGAGCCGGCGCCACGCCTTCCATCGGTCGCTGACGCTCAGGTCCTGCACCCGCACCAGATCGAGACGGCCGTCGTTCGGGTGGCCCCGGGGGGCCACGTCCCAGGCACCGACGAACTCGGCGTTCATCGCCGCCACTACCTCTCCCCGCCACCACGAGCGCCGGGCCACGACGTGGCTGATGAACCAGTGCTCCTCCCCCGCCACCGTCACCACGCCGAGGTCGACGGTGAATTCGGACACCTGCCGGTCGAGCGCGGTCACCGCATCCGGCTGGCCCAGCGTCTGCCGCAGATCGCCGGCCAGCAGGCCGAGCGGGGGAAGCGGCCGCCCGGCCCGCCGCAGGCCCGTGACGAGCGCGCCGGCCGCCGCGTCGTCCGCCACTTCGACGAGCCCGTCCGGCCGGTCGACGCGCCGGCCCCAGTCCTGGCCGCGCTCGATGGTCACCCGGGCTCGATGGTCACGAGAGCTCGAGGATCACGAGGCGTCGGCTTCGTCGAGCGTCTCGTTCAACGCCGTCGACGCCGCGACCACGCCTCTGAAGAGGTGGTCGGATGCTTCACGTGCCGCCTGCCGGGTGCCCTCGTCCGGGGCCAGGAGGGCGAGCTGGCGCAGCAGGTCGATGAGCTGCTTGACCGTGCGCACGAAGTCGCCGCCCGACAGCTCCTCGTCCTCCACGACGCTGGCAAAGGACTGCCCGGACGCCCAGGCGTGGGCGATGGAGGCGAACGTCGGATCGGGCGACCGGGTCGCGGGCACGCCGGCCTCCTCCTCGGCCTGGCGCAGCTCTCCGGCCAGGGACTCGATGGCCTCCCATCGCTTCCGCACGTCACGGGACGGGAACCACGGCGCCGGTGGCGGCTCGGGGCTGCGGTGCTCGTAGCAGAACACCGAGGCCAGCCCGGCCAGCTCGGCCGGTTCGAGACCGTCGAGCAGACCTTGGCGGAGGCACTCGACGACGAGCAGATCGCACTCGTGGAAGAAGCCGGCCAGGCGGCGCCCGCCGTCGGTCAGGGCCCAACCGTCGACGTAGCCCCACGTCTCGAGGATCCGAAGCACCCGGTCGAAGCGATGCGACACCGATTGGCTGCGACCCTGGATGCGGGTGCGGAGGTCGTCGACCTCCCGGGCGGCCCGGTCGGCCTGCCCGGCGGCGCGAAGCCGTTCGGCCAGCCGCGGATCAGCGGCGACGGGATGGTCCGCCAGCGGTTCGCTCGGTTCGTCCTCGCCGGCCGCAGGTCGCCGGCCGCGGCGTGACGGTCCAGCGGACCGCACCGTCGCCTTCGTCAGCAGCCGCGCCACCTGACGCTGGAACTGATGGCGGTTGGGCGTGTAGGGGGTGGGCAGCTCGATGTGCCCGAGCGGGCGAGGGCTCTCGCTGAAGTCGTGGGCGGAAAGGTTCACGGGCACGCCGCCGGTGGTGAGGACCTGCACCCGCATACCGCCCTTGCGGCGGCTGGTGCTGAGCACCGCCACCCGGCCGACGAGGCGGCCGCGGTTGACATAGATGATGTCGCCTGGCCGCAGGCGCATCAGCGCGATGTCGATGGCGTCCTCGTTCCGGGGCGGGCGCAGCGTGCCCTCCTTCAAGCGGCGGTACTCGTCCAGATCGCCGTACGGGCTGCGGGCCAGCTCCCGCAGCTCGACGAGGTGGGCTTCGCGGCGCTCCAGCCGCGCCTCCATGCGCACGACGTGACGGTCGGCCTGGTACTGCGCGAACGAGAGGTTGAGGAGGTGGTGGGCCTCGTCCCTGCTGTAGCTGCGGACCAGGTTGGCGGTCATGTTGTACGTCGGCCGGAACGCCGAGCTGAGCTGGTACGAGCGGCTCGAGGCCAGCGCCGACACCTGGTCGAAGGGCACGAACGGGCTCCACAGCACCACCGCGTACCCGCGCTCGTCGATGCCGCGCCGCCCGGCCCGTCCCGTCAGCTGGGTGTAGTCGCCGGGCGTGAGGAACTCGTGGTGGTCGCCCGTGAACTTGCTCAGCTTCTCGATGACGACGGTCCGGGCGGGCATGTTGATGCCGACGGCCAGGGTCTCGGTGGCGAACACGATCTTGACGAGGCCTTCGACGAAGCACGCCTCCACCGCCTCCTTGAACGGCGGCACCATGCCGGCGTGGTGCGCGGCGACGCCGGCCTCCAGGCCGGCCAGGAACTGCCCGTACCCGAGCACGGCGAGGTCGCGGTCGTCGAGCGCGCCGACGTGACCGTCGACGATCTCGCGGATGCGGTCACGTTCGGTTCCCGTCGTGAGTCGGACGCCGGCGGCGGTCAGCGAGCGGGCCGCCTCCTCGCAGCCGTTGCGGCTGAACAGGAAGTTGATGGCGGGGAGCATCGACGCCTCCTCCAGCCGGTCCAGCACCTCCAAGCGCGACGGGGTGTACAGCTTGCGGCGGGCGCCCCTGCGCCGCGGGCCCCGAAAGCCACGGACCGCCTCGCTGTCGAGGCGGTGGGCCTCCGGGTTGGGCCGCCCGTCGACCAGCGTCGGCAGCACGTGGAGCCGCTCCGACGTGCGATCCCCGATCATGAACAGGTTCTCGAGGCTGACCGGGCGCCGCTCCTCGATGACGGCCGTCGTCGGTCCCCGGACCGTGGTGATCCACGCCGCCAGCTCCTCGGCGTTGGAGACGGTGGCCGACAGGCACACCAGGCGCACCGGCGTGGGTAGATGGATGATCACCTCCTCCCATACCGGGCCGCGGTAGGTGTCCTGCAGGAAGTGCACCTCGTCGAGGACGACGACGCCCAGCCCGACGAGGGCGAGCGAGTGCCCGTAGATCATGTTGCGGAGGACCTCGGTCGTCATCACGACGATCGGGGCGTCGCCGTTGATGGCGTTGTCGCCCGTCAGGAGCCCGACACGCTCGGCTCCGTGGATGGCCCGCAGGTCGTGGAACTTCTGGTTGGAGAGCGCCTTGATGGGCGCGGTGTAGAAGGCGCGCTGGCCCTCGCGGAGCGCCACCGCCACCGCGTACTCGGCCACCACCGTCTTGCCGGACCCGGTAGGCGCGGCGACGAGCACGGACTGACCGCCGTCCAGGGCGTCGATCGCCTGCAGCTGGAAGGGGTCGAGGGGGAAGTCGTAGCGGGCCAAGAGCGCGGCCCGATCACGGCGCACGCCACCAGTGTGCCGTGCGGCGGTGGTCAGGCGGTGATCAGGCGCTCAGGCGGTGCCGACGGCCGGGTTGGCCGCCTTCGCCCGGCGGCGGCTGACGAGCCAGCCGATGACGATCGCGATCTCGAAGAACACGTAGATCGGGATGGCGAGGGCGATCATGCTGATGGGATCGCCGCTCGGCGTGATCACCGCGGAGACGACGACGATGATCACGATCGCGTACCGCCGGGCACCGGACAGCCGCTTGTAGTCGATGATGCCCATGAGCTCCAGGAACACGAGCAGGACGGGCAACAGGAAGCCGACGCCGAAGGCCGCCATCATCAAGCCGACGAGGCTCACGTAGCTCTCCGGGGTGAACGCCGCGGTGGCCTGGCCGGCGTAGGAGATGAGCCACTGGAGCGCCTTCGACAGCGTGAGGTACGCGAGGCCGGCGCCGAGCAGGAAGAGCAGCACGGTGGCCAGGATGAACGGTCGGGCGTAGCGCTTCTCCTTCGCCTCCAGCCCGGGCACGATGAACCGCCAGACCTGCCAGAGCACGATCGGTAGGGCGAGGATGAAGCCACCCCAGCCCGCCACCTTCATGCGGGTGTTGAAGCCGCCGAGCGGGGTGATGAGCACCGGCTCGCCGTTGCAGCCGAAGTCCGGGTTGGCCTCGCACACGTCCGTGTAGGGCTGGAACAGGAAGTCCTGGATCCACGGGTCGTAGAGCACGAACACCAGGACGCCGAACAGGATCACCGCCAGCAGGCAGCGGATGAGCCGCATCCGCAGCTCGGCCAAGTGCTGCGTGAGGCTCATGTTGTCGTTCTTGACGGCGAGCGGGACCTTCCGCTCCCGCCCCTTGCGGCGCAACCGCATCAGTCGTCCCGGTGCCCGTCGACCAGATCGCCATCGTCGGCACCGTCGGCACCGGCCGCACTGTCAGGGGCAGACGGCTCGTCGTCGCCTTCGCCGGCCGCGACGTCGCCGCTCGCCGTCGGCAGCGCCGTTGCCGGCCACGACCGCGAGCTCCGGCTCCGACACCATCAGGCCGGCCTGGGCGAGCACCGGCTGGCCCTCGTCCTCGTCGATGGGTGCCTGGGTCTCCTCGACGGGTGCCTCGTCCTCGACCGGCGCCTGGGTCTCCTCGACGGGAGTCTGGGTCTCTTCGGCAGGGCCGTTCTTCGTCGTCTCGGCCGGCTTGCCGCCGCCGACCACGGGCGCCGTCATCGCGGACTTCACCGACTTCACCGGCTCGTTGACGGCGTCCTGCATCATCTGGGCCGTCCCCCGCAGCTCCCGCAGCGGCTCGTCGAAGGCGTCCCGCAGCTCGCTCTGGAAGCCGTGGCTCATCCGCCGTAGTTCGCCGTAGATGTTGCCGAACTTCCTGATGGCATCCGGCAGCTTCTCGGGCCCGAGCACGATCAACGCGATCACCAGGATGGCGATGGCCTCGCCGGCACCCAGGCTGTTGAGGATGGCGAGCACGTCGCGGAGTCTACGGAACCGCTCCCCGACTGGACGGTCGAGCCCGACCGGCACCGCCCGCGAGATGGGATGATGCCGCGGTGGCCGCCCGCTACCCGTCGCTCATCGATCCCCCGATCGGCTTCGCCCACCGGGGGGCCAAGGCGCACGCTCCGGACAACACGCTGGAGGCGTTCTCGCTGGCCCTGCGGTTGGGGGCCACGGGCCTGGAGACGGACGTATGGCTCACCGCCGACGGCGTGCCCGTCCTCGACCACGACGGTGTCGTCCGCCGGCGGGCTCGCCAGCGTCCGATCGCCTCGGTGGCCAAGGCCGACCTCCCGCCCTACATACCGACGCTGAGCGAGGTCATTCCGCTGTGCGAGGAGGGCGTTCACCTCGCGATCGACATCTGCGACCCTGCCGCCGGCCCGGTCGTGATCCGCACGGTGCAGGCCGAGTGCCCGGAGTTGGCACCCCGCTTGTGGCTCTGCCGCCCCGACGTGGCCTCGCTGGTCGCCCTCCGGCCCCTCGACCCGGACGTGAAGCTGGTGAACTCGACCCGATTGGAGCGGATGAAGGAGGGCCCCGAGCGTCGGGCGGCCACCCTCCGTGAGGAGAGGATCGATGCGGTCAACCTCCACCACACCGACTGGAACGGTGGCCTGGTGGCGCTCTTCCACCGTTTCGACCGAGCCTGCCTGGCCTGGGACCTGCAGCACGAGCACCTGCTCAGGGCCACGCTGGCGCTGGGCATGGACGGCGTCTTCAGCGACTGGGTCGACCGCCTCCACGCCGCGCTCCGCGACCTGTAGCCCGACGGCGTCAGCCTGCCCCCGGATGGTCGAGCACGTAGCGCCAAGAGCCATCCGGCTGTCGCCGCACGACCTCGGCGCTACGGCCGGCGATCGGCTCGCGCCCATCGGTGAAGACGATCTCCCAGTCCGCGCCGACGAGCGCCAGATCGCCGCCGGGGATGGCGTACCGGTTCAGCGACGTCATGGAGCCGCCGAGCTCCACGAGGTGGCCGAGGTGAACGCGGATGGCGTCGGTCCCGGTCGCGATCGAGCCGTCGGGGTTGGTCACGACGGCGTCGGACTCGTAGAGCGCCAAGAGCGCATCCACGTCACGCGAGTTGTAGCCAGCGGCGAAGGCAGCGTTGATCGCCGCCGGCGTGGAAGGCAATGTTGCACCCTTGTCGGACTCGATGCTCACGTCGGCAGCGTAGGTCGGACATCGTGCGGGTAGCTGTGGTCGGCGCGGCCGGGATGATCGGCCAGAGGCTCGTTGCCCGGCTGGCCGGCGACGGTCGCCTAGGTGGACGGGAGATCGGTCACCTCAGCCTGGTCGACCTCGTCGAACCGGATCCACCGGCGGACTGGGGTGGAACGTGGGTGACCCGCTCGCTCGATCTGTCCGTGCCAGGCGCAACCGACACCCTCGTCGCCGGCCGGCCGGACGTCATCTTTCATCTGGCCGCGGTGGTCTCGGGTGAGGCCGAGACCGACTTCGATCTCGGCTACCGGGTCAACCTCGACGGCACCCGCGCGTTGCTCGAGTCGATCCGGGCGGCGCACACGACGGATGGGTACTGCCCCCGACTGGTGTTCTCCTCCTCGATCGCGGTCTTCGGAGCGCCGCTGCCCGAGGTGACGCCGGAGGACTTCGCTCCCATGCCGTTGACCAGCTATGGCACCCAGAAGGCGATCAGCGAGCTGCTACTCGCTGACTACACCCGGCGGGGCTTCGTGGACGGCGTCGGCATCCGGCTGCCCACGATCTGCATCCGGCCCGGGAAGCCGAACCAGGCGGCGTCGGGGTTCTTCTCCGCCATTCTGCGTGAGCCGCTCGCCGGTCAGGAAGCAATCCTGCCCGTGCCCGAGACGGTTCGGCACTGGCACGCCTCACCGAGGTCCGCGGTCGGGTTCTGTCTGCGGGCGGCGACGATCGGATCCGACTTGATCGGCCCTCGTCGAACCCTGTCCATGCCCGGACTGAGCGCGACGGTCGAAGAGCAGATCGAGGCGTTGCGCCGAGCCGCGGGGCATCACGCCGTGAGGTTGATCCGCCACGAGCCGGATCCGGCGATCATGCGGATCATCGAGGCCTGGCCGAAGGCCTTGGACGCCTCCAGGGCCGAACGGCTGGGTTTCAGGGCTGAGACGTCATTCGACGAGATCATCAGGGTCCACCTCGAGGACGAGCCCGATTCCGCCTGACTACAACCAGGCCCAGTCGCCGATCGGCCACATGATCACGAAGGCCCGACCGACGACGCTGCTCTCGGTGATCGGGCCGAAGTAGCGGCTGTCGAAGCTGCCGCCGCGGTTGTCGCCCATGACGAAGAGCATCTCGTCGGGCACCGTGACGCTGCCGTCGCCGTCGGGATCGACCGTGTCCTGCGGCGGGTCGGTGCACTGGTCCTGCACGTACGGCTCGACGAGCGCCTTGCCGTCGACGAAGACCCGGCAGTCCCGGAACACGAGCGTCTCCCCCGGCAGTCCGACCACCCGCTTGATCAGATCCTTGATCTGCGGGTCAGGCTCGCCCGGCGGGCGCTTGAACACGACGACGTCGCCGCGGTGCACGTCGTGCAGCTTGTACGACAGCTTGTTGACCAGCACCCGATCCCCGACGTTGAGTGTGTCCACCATCGACGGCGACGGGATCTCGTAGGCCTGGAACAGGAACGTGCGGATGAGCAGGGCCACGATGAGCGCGCCGCCGATGACGAGGATCCACTCGCGCACGGCCCGCCCGACCCTGCGGTGGCTGGTGGTCTCATCGGCCGGGGATCCCTCGTCCCCGAGGTCTTCCCCGAGGTCGTGAGCCCCGAGGTCGTCGGGGACGGAGCCCGGGTCGCCGGCGCCCGGCTCCTGTGAGATCACCCCGGCACCGTACCCTGGGACCGGTGCCGATCGGCGGCCAGGACGGCGGCCGCCGCGGTCGTCGCGAAGAACAGCGGGTCCTCCGCCGGGCCACGGCCCATCGAGCGCACATCCAGTCGGTGGCGGGCCAGGGTCTCGGCCACCGATGGAACGGCGACGGTCTCCTGCTCGTGGGGATCGGGCACCGAGAAGGCCTCCGTGCCCTCGGCGTGGGCGACGACGGCCGGGCGCGCCGCAAGCTTCAGCGCGGTCGTCGTGTGATGGCTCAGGCCGGCGTGGCGGAGGCGGGCATCGGCTGCGCTCGTTCGGGCGGCCACGATCGGCACGCCACCAAGAGCGGCCACGGCGTCGATGGCGGGAGCCAACTCCAGCGCAGTCGTGCCCAGCGACGAGCCGGTTCCGACGACGCCCGGGCCCATGCCGGCCACGACGATGTCAGCACCCGCGATCCGGATCGCCACGTCGAGCGCGGACGGGAACGTGACCGCTTCGTGGTCGCCACCGAAGGCGTGCCCGGCGGTGACGGTGACGTCGAGCAGGCCGCGGTCGCGGAGGTCGGCCACGAGGTCCGACAGCGCCAGCGGCAGCGCTCCACCGTCGGTCATCACATAGGCCACCCGGGCCTCCGGGACGAGGTCGGCCAGCACCGCCGCCACCACGCCGACCTGGCTGTGCAGGCTGCACAGGACCACCGGCCGGCCACCGAGATCCGGCCAGCCCGTCGCCGGCTGGTGCTCCTCGGCCGCTCCCACGTCGGCCTGGAGGCTGGTGTAGCGCAGCTTCATGATGTGCCCGCCACCCTCCTGCCGCCACTCCCTGCGGGCCAGGTTCCAGTGGACGATGTGCCAGCCCCCGGTGCCCAGCCCGAGCTCGACGGCGGTGGTGTTGACGACGACGTCGTCGCCCGCCGCCACCGGGCCGGTCAGTTCCGTGAGGACGATGGCCGCCGCACCGTCGTCCAACCGGATCCGCTGGAACCCCGGCCGTTCCGACAGGATCTCGGCCACCGTCGCCGTGACGAAGCTCGGCACCGTTGGGCCTCGGGCGCTGCGCCGGTCAGAGCGAGCTGATCAGCTTCTCGACCCGCTCGTCGCGGCTCTTGAAGGGGTCCTTGCACAGCACCGTGCGCTGCGCCTGGTCGTTGAGCTTCAGGTGCACCCAGTCGACCGTGTAGTCGCGCTTGCGCTCCTTGGCTCGCTTGATGAACTCACCCCGCAGCCGGGCTCTCGTCGTCTGCGGCGGCGTGTCCATGGCGACGTCGATGTCGGCGTCGGTGCACATCCGGTCGACCATGCCCCGGTCCTGCAGCTTGTAGAAGAGGCTGCGGTCCCGGCTGACGTCGTGGTACTGGAGGTCGACGAGGGCGACACGAGGGTGTCCGAGGGGCAGGTCGTGCTTGGAGCGGTAGGCCTCGATGAGCTGGTGCTTTATGACCCAGTCCACCTCCCGCTCCAGCTTCAGCGGCTCGTCCTCGATGGTCGAGATGCAGTGCTCCCACATGTCGAGCGCCCGCTGTTCGAGTGGTGGGAGGCCCTTGGCGTCGGCGTAGCGCAGCGCCCGGTCCAGGTATTCACGCTGGATGTCGAGCGCACTCACCTCCCGGCCATTGGCCAGCCGCACCCGCCGGCGGCAGGTGATGTCGTGGCTGATCTCCCTGATGGCGCGGATCGGGTTCTCCAGGGTCATGTCCCGGAGCACGACGCTTTGATCCTCGAGCATGCGCAACATCACCGCGGTGGCGCCCACCTTGAGGAAGGTGGAGTACTCGCTCATGTTCGAGTCGCCCACGATCACGTGCAGCCGGCGGTAGCGCTCGGCGTCGGCGTGGGGCTCGTCGCGGGTGTTGATGATCGGGCGGCTGCGGGTGGTCGCCGACGACACACCCTCCCAGATGTGCTCGGCCCGCTGGGCCAGGCAGTACACCGCGCCCCGCGCCGTCTGCAGCACCTTGCCCGCGCCGGCGTAGATCTGGCGGGACACGAAGAACGGGATCAGCACGTCGGCGTAGTGGGCCAGGTCGTCGCGCCGGCTGGTCAGGTAGTTCTCGTGGCAGCCGTAGCTGTTGCCGGCCGAGTCCGTGTTGTTCTTGAACAGGTAGATGACGCCGCGGATGCCCTCCTCCCGGAGGCGCTGCTCAGCGGAGCTGAGGAGCTGCTCCAGGATGCGCTCGCCGGCCTTGTCGTGCACGACGAGGTCATAGATGGAGTCGCACTCAGGCGTGGCGTACTCGGGATGCGAACCGACGTCGAGGTACAAGCGGGCGCCGTTGGCCAGGAACACGTTGGAGCTTCGCCCCCAGCTCACCACCCGGCGGAACAGGTAGCGGGCGACCTCGTCGGGGCTGAGGCGGCGCTGACCCCGCAGCGTGCACGTCACCCCGTACTCGTTCTCGAGCCCGAAAATGCGCCGCTCCATCGCCGTCACCGTACCCGCCACTGCTCCCCGATCAATGGCCTGCACCCCGGCACTACCCTGGTCCGCGTGAGTTCCTTCGCCCAGCCGATCAGGATGGTGCGATTGATGACGGCCGACGACGGCTTCACGGCCAAGGTCGTCGCCGCCCGGCTGGGCGTCGAGGGCATCGTGTGGGAGCTCCGGGGTGGCGTGGACGGGCCTTACCCGTTCGGCCCCGTGCATGTCTTCGTGCCCGAATCCGAGCTGGCCGAGGCGCAGGCCCTGCTGGCCGCCACCGCGCCGCTCGACGAGGAGATCGGGGACGGTGACGACGAGGAGGCCAGGGCCGCCGCGGCGCGGCACCGGTCGGACCGGCGGGCGCTCCTGGTCGGCGCCGGGGTGCTCGGCCTGCTGGCGTTGGCGTCGGCCGAGCTCGTGAGGGTGCTGGTCCTGCGCTGAGGCCGTCCCGACGGCCGAGTCGGCCGCCCCGCCTCAGTCCTCCGTGAGCAGTGAGGCCACCGCGGTGTCGTCGAGGCGGCGGAAGCACCGGCGGACGTTGCTGCGCTCCAGCATGGCGACCTCGAGGTCGTCAGCGCCGAGTGTGCGCTCCGGGCCTGCGAGGGCGCCGACGGCCAGCTTCACCGCCGCGGCCAGGTCCAGGCCCTCGGCCCAGCCCTCCTGCATGCGCAGGGCGATGGCGTCGGCGTCGCCGCCCAGGACACTGAAGTCGTTCTCGTCCATGAGGGTGCCGTCGTAGAGGATGTGGAAGAGCTGGTCGGCGGCCGCCGTCTGCCCCACCTCAGCCACCAGGATCTCCACCTCCATCGGCTTGAGCTCGTGGGTGAAGACCTGGCCCATGAGCTGCGCGTATCGGTTGGCCAGGCTGCGGGCGTCGACGTCGTCCCGGCTGAACTGGTAGCCCTTGAGATCGGCGGCCCGCACGCCGTCGACGCGGAGCTGGTCGAACTCGTTGTAGCGACCGACACCGGCAAAGGCGATGCGGTCGTAGATCTCGCTGACCTTGCGGAGGTTGTTGGACGGGTTCTCGGCTACGACGGCGACGCCGTTGTCGTAGGCCAAGGCGACGAGTGCACGGCCGCGGGCGATGCCCTTGCGCGCGTAGTCCGCCTTGTCCTTCATCATCTGTTCAGGCGCGACGTAGAACGACATGCTCATGTGCGCACCTCGGCGGCGATGGCCTCGAAGCGGGTCCGCAGCTCCTCGTCGCCCACGCGCTCGTACCCGGCGGCGGTGATCGTGGCCACGGTGGGGTAGACGCCGCGCAGCGGATCGGGACCGCCAGTGGCGGAGTCGGCGTCGGCGGCCACCCACAGCGCCTTCACGCATAGCTCCACCGCGGCATCCCTGCTCATCCCCGGCTGGTAGCCCACCTTGATGACCGTGCCGGCGTGCAGGCTGCCCGAGCCGGTGGCCACTTGCTCCTTCTCCTCGTAGCGGCCGCCCGTCACGTCGTAGCTGAAGAGCCGGCCCTGGCCCCGCCGCTCGTCGTAGCCGGCGAAGATCGGCACCACGACCATGCCCTGCATAGCGGCGGGGAGGTTGCCGCGGACCATCATGCTGAGCTGGTTGGCCTTGCCCTCCAGGCTGAGCGAGGTCCCCTCGACCTTCTCGTAGTGCTCCAGTTGCAGCTGGAACAACTTGACCATCTCCATGGCCGGGCCGGCGGCACCGGCGATGGCGACGCCGCTGTGGCGGTCGGCCGGAAGCACCTTCTCCATCGTGCGGCTGCTGATGAGGTTGCCCGCGGTCGCCCGCCGGTCACCGGCCATGACGACGCCGTCCCCGTACGTCGAGCGCGACGCACGTCGTGGCGTGCGGAACGGCCAGGTTCGCTACCCCTTCGACGTCGCCGAGTTCCGGGTGGGGGGACAGGCCGACGCGTCGCAGGAGGTCCGCGAAGCTGGCACCCGGGTCGTCACTCGGACCGAAGCGGGGCATGGACATAGGCGGCGCAGGCTACTGGCCGCCCTTCTGCACGTACGACTTCACGAACTCCTCGGCGTTGGTCTCCAGGACCTCGTCGATCTCGTCGAGCAGGTCGTCAAGCTCCGCCTTGAGCTTGTCTCCCCGTTCTGTCGTGGCCGGCGCCTCCTCGACCACCTCGTCGGTACGTGACGGCGCCGCTCGCTGCTTTCGCTGCTGTTCGGCCATGGTTCTCGGTTCCCGTCCTCGTGGGGGTCAGGCCCCCAGCCGTTCGAGCAGGTCGGCGGCTGAGGTGCTGTCGTTGATCAACCTAGCCACATGGGCCGCGGTTCCACGTAGCGGCTCCATCATCGGGACCCTCCGCAGCGGGTCACGGCCGACATCGAACACCATCGAGTCCCAGTTGGCGGCGACGATGTCGTTGGGCCACTTCTGCAGGCACTTTCCCCGGAAGTAGGCCCTGGTGGTGGTCGGCGGCTCGGTGACAGCCTGCTCGACCTCCTCGGTCGTGCACAGCCGCTCGAGCCCGAGGCGGTCGAACAGGGACCGGTCGTCGCGCAGGTCGTGGTACTGGATGTCCATCGCCCGCAGCCGGGCGTCGTCCCACTCCAGGCCGTGACGCTCTCGGTAGGCGTCGAAGACCCGCTCCTTCGCCACCCAGTCGACCACGGAGGCCACGGTGGCGCGATCGTCCTCCAAGCCGGCGAGGACCTCCTCCCAGCGTCGAAGCGTCTCGGCGCCGACCTCCTCGCCCACGCTCTCCAGGCCCCGCTCCCGTTCGTACTTGCGGGCCTGCTCGAGGAGCTGCCACTGGACGTCGAGCGCCGTGACCCGTCGGCCACTCTTGAGCGCCACGGTGCGGGTCAGGGTGGGATCGTGGCTGACCTGGCGGATGGCGCCGACCGGGTTGGCCAAGGTGAGGTCGACGGGCAAATGATCGTCCTCGATCATCGACAGCACGATCGCCGTGGTGCCCACCTTGAGGAAGGTCGCCACCTCGCTCCGGTTGGCGTCGCCGACGATCACGTGGAAGCGGCGATAGCGCTGGCCGTCGCAATGGGGCTCGTCGCGGGTGTTGACGATCGGGCGCTTCAGGGTCGTCTCCAGCCCCACCTCCTCCTCGAAGAAGTCCGCCCGCTGGCTGAGCTGGAAGGGCACCTCGGAACTCGGGACCCCGGGCGATTCGCTGCCCACCTTGCCGGCGCCGCAGAAGAGCTGGCGGGTGACGAAGTGGGGGGTGATCTGGCTGACCAGGCGGCCGAAGGGAAGCTCCCGGGCGAGCAGGTAGTTCTCGTGACAGCCGTAGCTGTTGCCCTTGCCGTCGGAGTTGTTCTTGTAGACGACGATCTCGGCGCCCTCGGGGAGGAGGCTGCGGGCGGCGATCATCGAGCGCTTCAGGACCTCCTCGGAGGCCCGGTCGAACACCACGATCTCCTTGGCGTCGATGCATTCGGGCGTCGAGACCTCGGGATGGGCGTGGTCGACGTAGTACCGCGAGCCGTTCGTGAGGACGGTATTGACGAGGTGGGTCTCGACCTCGGGCGGCAGGGCGCCCTCGACGGCGAAGCCGCGGGCGTCGATGCCGGGACTCTCGTCCTCGAAGTCCCAGACCGTCCGCCGGTCGAGCGTGGCGATGTAGGCGTTGATCAGCACGGACGAGGCGGCGACCGGGTTCGAATCGGCGCCCCGGACGGCGATGCCGTACTCGGTCTCGATGCCGCACACCTTGCGGATCGCCATGGCGGGCACCCTACCCGCAGCCCCGTCCGCAGGCTCGCGACCCCGGAGCCGGCGAACCGAGCCGCCGGCCGAAGAGCCATCCGATCACTTCCGGTCACTTCTGGCGCACAAATCGCGCCCGTGGACCATCCCGGGTCAATTGGCGCGATTTGTGCGACGAAGGTGACGGTCGAGTCACGCAGCGAGTCGCTGGCGGTGCAGGGCACGAACGTAGCCCACGAGGCTGCGCAGCCGGTCGGTGACGTCGTCCTCGGTGAAACGAGCCGGGAGCCACCCGGCGAGGGCGAGCTGGACGTCCCTGGCCTTGTCGGCCGCGAGCAGCGGACTTCGAGACGTGGGTCGGGGCCGGGTCGATCTCCACGTCGATGTGCGAGTCGACGAGGGCGAGGTCCATGAAGATCCGCCGGCCGTTCGGTAGACGAAGAGGGTGCTGTGGGATGGGCTCCAAGCCCGCCTCGCGCAACGCCTCACGCACGATGACCTCATAGCCGCTCTGTGTCGGCGGCGATCCCAGGAGCGGGGTGACGATCTCCCTGAACATGGCCGATCCCGGCCGACCCGGAGCGATCAGGCGGGCCCCGATCTCGTCGAGCTCGAGATCGGTCACGACGCCCTTGTTCCGGGCGTCCTCGACGGCGGAACGCAGGGCCGGACCGTCGAGGATCGCTGCGAGGTCGAACAGCGACCGGGCCGGCGTGGTCAGCCGCAGTCCGTTGATCCACTGCTGGACATCAGCATCGGGCAGCGCCTTGGTCCGGTGGACGTGGACTCCTTCGAGTCGCATGTGTCTTCCGGTGGGAACCGTGAGGTCGAGCATCTCTCGGGGGGAATGCCGAATGTGATGCATGTACGCGGCTGCGGAGTGCGACACCACGGCCGCCGGTACGGCCAGGCACGCCGCGACGGCCCGGGTCTCGAAGTCGAACGGAGGTGGCACGGTGCTCACGACGCCGCGATGGACCGGGAACAGCAGTGATCCGGTGAACCGGCGACGGATCTGCCGATGCGTGAGGCCGAGCTCGAGGAGTTCTGTGGTCCTCGCAAGGTGGTGGTGGCGCTCGGCGATGCGCACCACGTCGTCGTCGATGGACATCCGGCCGACGGTATGCAGTCGGTGTCACAAGGTTCGGTGGGCGCGCCCACCTCCAGCCGCCGCGGTCCGCGCGGCCACCACCCGGTGACCCGGGTGGGCCGGAGGTCTCGGGGGGCCGGAGCTGGCCTGGCGACGGCTGGGCCGGTGCGATGAACTAGAGGTACTGGCCGGTGGCGGCGCGCTCGATGGCGCGGCCGCCCTGGACCGCGTCCTTGGCCTCGTTGACCAGGGTGCGGATGAACACGATGCGCTCGCCCTTCTTGCCCGAGATCTTGGCCCAGTCGTCCGGGTTGGTGGTGTTGGGCAGGTCCTCGTGCTCCTTGTACTCCTGCTTGATGGAGTCCACGAGGTCCTGCGTGCGGATGCCCTTCGTGCCCCCGGCGATGAAGCGCTTGATGGCCAGCTTCTTGGCCCGACGCACGATGTTCTCGATCATGGCGCCCGACGCGAAGTCCTTGTAGAAGAGGATCTCCTTGTCGCCGTTGGCGTACGTCACCTCGAGGAACCGGTTGTCGGTGTCCTCCCGGTACATCTCCGTCACGGTCGACTCGATCATCTTCGGCACCGCGGCGTCTGCGTCTCCCCCGCCCAGCGCGTCGACCTCGTCGGCGGCCAGCGGGATCTCCGACGTCAGGTAGCGGCCGAAGATCTGCCGGGCCGCGTCCACGGTCGGACGCTCGATCTTGATCTTCACGTCCAGCCGGCCAGGGCGGAGGATGGCGGGGTCGATCAGGTCCTCGCGGTTCGTCGCCCCGATCACGATGACGTTGCGCAGGCCCTCGACGCCGTCGATCTCGGCGAGCAGCTGCGGCACGATCGTCGATTCCATGTCCGACGAGATGCCCGAGCCGCGGGTGCGGAACATCGAGTCCATCTCGTCGAAGAACACGATGACCGGCCATCCCTCCTCGCTCTTCTCCCGGGCCCGCTGGAACACCAGCCGGATCTGCCGCTCGGTCTCGCCCACGTACTTGTTGAGCAGCTCGGGACCCTTGATGTTGATGAAGTAGCTGCGACCCTTGGCGTCGCCCGTCTTGTCCGCCACCTTCTTGGCCAGGCTGTTGGCCACCGCCTTGGCGATGAGCGTCTTGCCGCAGCCGGGCGGCCCGTACAGCAAGATGCCCTTGGGCGCGGGCAGGCGGTGCTCGGCGAAGAGCTCCTGGTGGAGGAAGGGCAGTTCGACGGCGTCGGCGATCTCCTCGATCTGGTTGTCGAGGCCGCCGATGTCGCTGTAGCTGATGTCGGGCACCTCCTCCAGCAGCAGATCCTCCACCTCGGGCCGGGGCAGCTTCTCCAGCAGCATCCCGGTACGCGTGTCCATGAGCAGCGTGTCGCCCGGCCGCAGGTGGGCACCGCGCATGGCATCGGCCAGCTCGCACACGCGCTCCTCATCGGCCCTCCCGATGACGAGCGCCCGCACGCCGTCCTCCATGACCTCCTTGACGGACACCACCTCGCCGCTGCGCTCCGGTGCACGGGCGAGGATGATGTTGAAGCTCTCGTTGAGGGCCACCTCGGCGCCGCGGTCGAGCTCGTCGGCCTCGATGTCCGGGTGGACGTTCACCCGCATCTTGCGACCGCTGGACAGCACGTCGATGGTGCCGTCGTCGTTCTTGCCGACCACCACGCCGTACGCGGACGGCGGTCGCGTGAGCTTGTCCACCTCGTCACGGAGCGCGGCGATGTGCTCGCGCGCCTCCCGCAGCGTGTAGCTCAGCTTCTCGTTCTGCGCGACGGCCTGGGCGAGTTGGCCCTTGGTCTCGAGCAGGCGCTCCTCGAGGGCGCGGACCCGTTTCGGCCCATCGGCCACCTTGCGGCGGAGGCTGGCCACCTCCTCGTCGAGCAGGCGGGCCTCCTCGTTCAGACGGGCCAGCTCGGCCTGGTCGGCGGCCCCGTCGCCGGCGGGCGGGCCTCCCCGACGATCAGCACGATCCCGGCTCCGGCCGCCGCCATCGGTGTCTGACACGCTCGCACCTCCTTCCCGGCGAACCTACTCGTCGAGTGCGTCGCCGTCGTGCCACGCACGTTACGACCGTGAGACCGGGGCTGGTCGTTGTTTTCCGCGGGCTGCGCCGTGTAAAGTCCGAACGGCTGACCTACCGAACGAGGAGCAGACGCGATGAAGGTCTGGATCGACCAGGATCTGTGCACGGGCGACGGTCTCTGCGAAGAGATCGCTCCGGATGTCTTCACGCTCCTCGACGACGGCTTGGCCTACGTGAAGGAAGGCTCCACCGTCTACGCCGAGGCCAAGGGCAACCCGCAGGGTGCGGCCGGCATGGCGGAGATCCCCGACGGGCAGCTCGACGCCGTCATCGAGTCCGCCGAGGAGTGCCCCGGGGAGTGCATCTTCATCGAGGCCTGAGCCGCCGGTGTCCGGCCGAAGCCCGGCCGGCACGAACCGCAGGTCCCTGCCCGGGGTGGTCAGCCGCCCACGAACCGAGCTGAGGTGAGGAAGCCCGTGTGGGCCACCATCCGGTGGTCCGGACGCACGGCCTGTCCCTCCACGTGCCACGTGCGGTGCAGCACCTCGAGCGTGCGGGGCGCCAGCCAGACCGTGGAATCGGCAAGGGCCTCCCGAAGCCGGCTGGCCTGGATGATGGACGGCGTGTAGGCGACGAGGATCCCCCCGGTCCGCAGGGCACCGGTGGCGTGGGGCACGACACGCCACGGCTCGGGGAGGTCGAGGACGACACGGTCTACCCCCTCCTCGTCGATGCCGTCGTAGCAGTCCCTCAGCTCGACGTGGTAGCGGGCGAGCACGTCGGCGCCGAGGAACGAGCGCACGTTGGACCGGGCCCGATTGGCGAAGTCCTCGCGCAGCTCGTAGCCCACGATCACCGCACCCGCCCTGAGCATCGTCATCGAGAGCGCGCCCGAGCCGACCCCGGACTCGAGCACGCGGACACCAGGCCCGATGTCGGCCAGCATCAGGATCGGCCCGAGATCCTTCGGATAGATGACCTGCGCCCCGCGAGGCATCTCGACCACGAAGTCCTCGAGCGTCGGGCGCAGCACCACGTACTGGGCTCCGAGGTTCGCCTTGACGACCGTCCCCTCGGGCTGGCCGATCAGCTCGGCGTGCGGAAAGAAGCCAGCGTGGGTGTGGAACTCGCCGCCCTCCTTGAGGGTCGTGAGGTAGCGGCGCCCCTTGGCGTCGAGCACCAGGACCTTGTCGCCGTACGCGAACCCGCTGCCCGTGACCGTCACCGTCGCCGCCGCTTCGGGAGCTGCTCGACGGCGACCGGCTCGTGGGCCCCCGCCCGCTCCACCAGGCGGCAGAAAGCGCACACCCCACCGGTCGTGGGAGCACCGCAGCGGGAGCACGGCTGCAGGCCGCCCTGCTCGGCCAGGGCCCGCGACGCCACGGACTGCGAGGCCAGGAGCGGCGCCATGCGGTCGAGGAAGCCGAGATAGAACGCGGCTTTCGTGCCCGGCGACCGATCCTCGACGGTGTTCAGGGCCGCCTTGTAACCGAGGTGGCGATTCCCGGCCGCCAGCGGGCACTCCTCCACCTGGTAGTCGATGCCGCGCGACGATGCAGTAGGCCGCGGTCTCCCGCTCGCTCAGCCGGACCAGCGGCTTCACCTTGCGAGGGAAGCCGTCGTGGGCGGGCAGCACCGGCAGCTGACGGGCGAGGTACTCGAGGTCCCAGCGCAGGGTGTTGCCGAACAGGACGGCGGCCTCGTCGTCCAGGTTGTGTCCGGTGGCGACGACCGCGTACCCGCCCTCGCGCGCCGCGCTGTCGAACAGGTGGCGCTTGGACAGCCCGCAGGACGAGCAAGGCACGCGGCGGGTGGCGGCGGCCGCCGTCGGCACGTCGTACCCGTGATCCTCCCGGAGGGACAGCTCGCGCAGCACGAGCCCCCGCTCCGAGGCGAACGCCCGCGCCGCGTCGGCCGAGGCGTCGCTGTACGCGCCGATGCCGAGCCCGATGTACAGCCCGTCCGCCTCGTAGCCCAGGTCCACCAGCAGGTCCCACAGCGCCAGGCTGTCCTTGCCGCCCGACACGGCCACAAGTGTCCGCTCCCTCTCCGCCAGCATGTCGTGGTCGGCGATGGCCTTGGCCACCTGGTCGCGGCACAGCTTGACCAGGTGCTCGGCGCAGAAATTGGCATTGTGGCGGGGTAGGTCGACGACCGCAGGCCCGCGGCAGACGCGGCACTTCATGCCCCGCCCCCCGCGCCCCCGGAGATCACCGGCCGCACCTCGACGACATCGGCGTCACCCAGCAGGTCGTCGCCGGGCACCAGGGTCCCGTCCCGGATGACCAGGTGCGCCTCACGGTTGAGGCCGAGCCGTTCCAACAGCGCGTGGACGCGCACGGGCCCGGGCACCTCCATCTCCCGGCGAGGGTTGCGCAGCACGACCTTCATGCGTCGACCATTCTGCCCCGCCAGCCGGGGCCGGACCCGGCCGCCGCCGGCGTCGCGCCGACGTGCCGGAGCTCAGGCTGTCGACTCGCCGCCGCGCCGCCGCGCCGCGTGCCGTTGCCGCCTCGTCGGTGGCGCGGTCGTCGTGATGATGATCGTCTGGCCGGGAGCCAGACGATCGAGCGCCGCCACCTCGGGCTGCTTGCTGCTGGCCCGCCGCACCACGCGCAGCAGGAAGAGCATGGTGGTGAGGCTGGCGAAGGCGCGGTTCGAGCGGCTGCGCCGGTACAGGCGGCGGCGGACGTTCGCGCTGGGTGAGTAGAGGGGGTACTTCCTGCGCTCGATGATCGCCACTGGTTCAGACCCGCCGGATCTCGACGATGGTGCTGCGCTTGCTCCCGGCCCGCCGGCCGATCACGTAGATCAACAGGATGAGCACGACCGCGCCGATGGAGGCACCCTGGATGATGCGGGTCTTCTTGCTCCGGACCTTGCCCTCGACCCCCGTCTGGATGGCACGAAGGCTCTGCTCGATGTCGTCGCGGGTGATGCGCTGATCGGCCGGATCCAACGATCCCGGGCTGGTCATTGCTGCCTCCCTTCACGGTGCAGGTCGGTGGCCTTCACGCGGCTGAGGGCGAGGGCCACCACGAGGATGCAGACCACGAGGGCGATCAGGTAGGGCCCGATCGACCAGAACCCGTCAAAGGTGTCTTCCCCCACATCCTGCAGCAGCCGCAACAGTCCGACGACCAGCAGCACGATGCCGATGGCCAGCGCGGTCGCGCCCACGATCCCGTAGCCGACCCAGCGGCCGATGCCCTTGAGGCGTCCGACTGTCTCCTGCTTGGCGTAGGCCTTGACCAGGTCCACCGTGCTCGACATCTGCGTCACGGGGTTCGATGAGACGGCACGATCCTCCGGCAGCACGGGAGAGGTTCTTAGCAGATCTGTCCGGCGCCGCTAACCGTGGCCGCTCTGGAGCCGAAGCGTCAACACTTCCTCGGCGTCGGTCAGCAGCTCGTCCAGGCGGTCGAGCCGCTCGGCCGGTCCCGGGCAGGACAGCAGGCGGTATCGGTCGTCCGGACCGACCGGAGCAACCGCGCAGAGGTGGTAGCTCGCCAGGAGGGGGTCATCGGCTATGTCGATCTCGAGGGGTCCGGCGCCGTCGTGCAGCTCGCTGGCCAGCGCCCGCACCCGTCTCGCCCGTGTGGCCACCTCGGCCACCCGCTCCGCGGTGACCACGCCCGCCCCCTCGTCCGGCCAGTCCTCTACCTGGGCGCGGGGATAGGGGGTGTCGGCCAACCACGCTCGCACCCGAAGCCGGCGGACGCCGGCCGACTGCACCAGGTAGCGACCGTCCGGGAGCTCCCGGACCTCCAGGATGCGGGCCACCGCGCCGACGGGCCGGCGCACGTCGCCGCCGCCCACCTCGTGCCCGCGGTCGATGAGGACCACCCCGAACTCCGGCTCGCCGGCCAGGCAATCCTGGACGAGCCGGCGGTACCGCGGCTCGAACACGTGCAGCGGCAGCAGGGCTCCAGGAAAGAGGACCGTTCCGAGAGGGAACATCGGGAGCGCCGTCGCTGGCGACACGTCGTCCGGCACGGGCGCCAACGTAGGGTCCGGCACCGTGCCAGGGTAGGCGCGGCCGCCTCAGCTCGGCGGAGCCGGGGGCTCGGGATCGAGCTGGTCGATGGGCGGCGCGGTCGGGTAGGTCGTCAGGACCCGTCCGAGCGCATCCCAGACCGGCGCCGCGGCGGCCTCCGCCTCGGGGCTGTTCTGGATGTAGCTGAAGCTCACGTGGCGCTGCCCGTCGACGGCGTCGACGAAGCCGGACAGGGCTTTGGCCTCGCTCAGCGTGCCCGTCTTCGCACGGAGGCGCCCCTCGGCGGGATTGCCCCGGAACGCGTCGACCAGCGTGCCCGTCCGTCCGGCGACGGGTAGCCCGTCGGCCACCGGGCCGGTGCCTCCGACGTGCCGGAGGACGCCCTGCAGCGCTGCGCAGGTCAGACGATTGCCACGATCGAGCCCCGACCCGTCGATGAGGTAGATGCCCTCGAGCGGCACGCCCCACTCCCCCAGCTTCGCCTGCATGATGGCGAGGCCCGCAGCGCGCGTCCCTGCGCCACCGGCCACCGCGCCGATCTCCTTGACCAGCAGCTCCGCCGTGTTGTCGTCGCTCGTCGTCAGGAGCTCGCCGACCAGCTCGCCGAGTGGGCGGCTCTGGATGGTGGTCACCACCGGCGCAACGGGCGGAGCCACCGCGCGCCCGGCTTCCCCGGCGACCACCACCCCTCGTTCCCGTAGCAGCGCGGTGAGGGTCGCCGCCGCGGACACCGCAGGGTCGTCGGCGCTGCGCAACGGGTCGAGCGTCGCCGCGGAGTCGTTGACCATCAGCGCCCCCAGCGGACCGGCCTCCCTCGAGGTCGCGTAGCTGGCGGGCCACGACGGGACGAAGCGCTCGGCGTCGTAGCGGCTGTCGTCGCCGAGGACCGAGCCCGTGATCTGCCGCACCCCGGTGGCGACGATCTGGTCGGCGAGGGCCTCCAGGGGCGTGACGTACGGCTGCGGGTAGTTGACCTGCGCGGCCGCGGCTGCCACGTACGGCGCGGTCCCGAGGACAGGGTCGCCTCCCCCGACCAGGTAGAGGTTGCCGTTGAGGACGCCACCTGCCGGGGACGCGTCGCCGCGGGCCTCGGTTGTGAACCGGTGCTCGGCTCCCAAGACGTCGAGGGCGACGGCGGCCGTCACGATCTTCATGTTCGAGGCCGGCAGCACGCTGGTCCCGCCGGCGCGGTCGAACACGGGGGCGCCGTCCAGCCCCACGACCAGGCAGCTCCCGGGCGCGACGAGGTCGCCCACGGGAGCCAGCGAGGCCACCGAGCGCGTCCGTCGCCAGCGTGCCGGACACCGTCGCCGGGACCCGGCGCAGCGAGGCCAGCGGGGTGACCACCTCCCCCGCCGTGGGGAGGGCGACGGCGGGGACGGGCTGACCCTCGTCGGCGCGGGACGCCGCGGCGCGGTGGGCGAGGTACAGGCCGACCGCGGGAACGGCGCCGAGCACGAGGATGAAGATGAGCGTTCGCCACGGTCCCCGCACGTCCCGCTGCGGCGGAGGCGGCGCGGGCCACTGGGCCGGCGGCCATGTGGGCTGGCTCATGGTCGGTCGAGCGGCGGGAGGCCGCGCCGCTGCCGCCACCGGGCGTACCGGTAGAGGTGGCCCAGCGCGGTGACGGCACGGTCCGCCGACGGGTAGCAGAGCCGCCCCGAGGCCCGGACCGCGGCCGGGCCCGAGTTGTCGGGATCGGCGACGGCCAGCTCCGTGGCGGTGAGGATGGGCTTGCCGGTCGACGAGGAGATCTCGGCCGCCGCCTCGGCGAAGCGGGTGTCCTGCCGTTCGTGGTAGGCGACGATCCGCTCCAAGCCGTGGTCGGGAAAGAACGGACCGCTCCGCATCAGCCGGGCCTGGTTGGACTGGATGCCGAGCCCCAGGTAGACGACCGCGTTCACGTCCGGATGGCCGGCGACGAGCGCCATGACCTCGGGGATGGTGTCGCGCGTCTCGCCGCCCGCGCAGTCGACCGGGTTGGACCGGCTCCAGCGCGGCGGGAGGCGGCTGTCGATGGCTTGCCGCAAGTCGTCGGGTAGGGGCAGGAGGCGCAGGTGGCGGTCCCGCGTGAGGGCGTCGGCCGTCACCACGCCCCAGCCGCCGGCCGTCGTCAGTACGACGACGTTGGGACCGGCCGGGAGGGGCTGCGTGGCGAAGGTGGCTGCGGCCTCGAAGGCCTCCTCCACGGTGGCGGCCCTCGTAGCGCCCGCCTGGCGGCAGACGCCGTCGAAGACCCGGTCGTCGCTGGCCAGCGCGCCGGTGTGGCTGGCCGCCGCGCGCTGGCCGCCCTCGGTCGCACCACCCTTCACGAGGACCAACGGTTTGTGGCCGGCGGCGTCCCGCATCCGCGCCGCGAACGCGCCACCGTCGCCGACTCCCTCGACGTAGGCGAGGCTCACGGCGGTCTGCGGATCGGCCGCGAAGTACGCCAGGTAGTCGCCGACGCCGACCGCGGCCGCGTTGCCCGCCGATACGGCCCGGCTGATGCCGACGCCGGTCGCGACGGCGTAGTTCATGAACGACGACACGAAGTTGCCGCTCTGGCTGGCGACGGCGATCGTCCCCGGGGGCGGGTACGGAGCAACGATCTGCGCGCACAGGTGGGCCGGCGTCGAGACCACGCCCTGGCCGTTCGGGCCGGCCAGCAGGATGCCCAACTCGGCGGCGAGGGCGACCAGCTCGTCCTGCGCCCGGCGGCCCTCCTCGCCGGCCTCGCCGTAGCCGGCGGAGGTGACGAAGGCCGCGCCGATGCCCTTCCGGGCACACGCCCGCAGGAGTTCCTGGTTCGCCGAGGCCGGCGTGCAGACGAAGACCAGATCGATCTCGCTCGCGGGAAGCTCCTCGACCGAAGCGACGGTGTGCACGCCGAGCACGTCCTGCCCCTCCAGGTTCGTCCCGAACACCCGGCCCTGGTAGCCCGCGGCCAGCAGGTTGTGGAGCGAGACGAACCCGAACTTGCCCGGGTGCGTCGACGCTCCCGCGATCAGGACGCCGCGCGGCTCGAACAGTGCCCGGAAGCGCTCGAGGTCACCCCCTGCCACGCTGCTCACCCTTCGAGCTCGACGAGCGCGTCGACGGCGACCGGGCGGCCGTCCACGACGATCAGCGGGTTGAGATCGGCGGCAACGACGTCCGGCCGGGCCACGGCGAGCTCGGAGAGGCCGGTCAGCACCGCCACGACCTGATCCCGGTTCACCACGGGCTCGCCCCGGAAGGGACCGAGCAGGGCCTGCGCGCCGAGACCTTCGATCATGTCCTCGGCGTCCACCGGGCTGACGGGCACCGGGCAGAAGACGACGTCGGCCACGGCCTCGGCCAGGATGCCGCCGATCCCGACCATCACGTTCATGCCGAACTGCGGGTCCCGTACTAGCCCGGCGATCAGCTCTCGGTTCCCGGCGACCATGGGCGCGACGAGGAGCGACACCGGGCCGTCGTCGGGGCGCGCCGCGGCCAGCAGCTCGACGGCGGCCGCCGCCACTGCGTCGGCGTCGGCCAGGCGCAGCCGCACCAGGCCCCGTTCCGTCTTGTGGGAGATGGCCTCACCGCACAGCTTCACGACCACCGGGTAGCCGAGCTCGTCGGCTGCCACGGCGGCTTCTGCTGGCGATGTGACCTCGCGGTCGTCGAGCACCGGTACACCGTGCGCCCGCATCAGCGCCTTCGAGCCGGCCTCGGACAAGGTGAGAGCCGTACCGGGCACGGCGGACCACGCTACTGCCGCCACTGCCGACCGGTCAGGGCACGAGCGCGGCCCGGAAGAAGGTCGTGACGTGGTCGAGACGCTGGCGTAGCGCGTCCGCGTCGAGTGGGTCCACGTCGAGCAGCCCCTGCACGAAGGTCGCGTCGCTGAAGTAGCTGAGCAGCGCGCCGTAGCCCGTGATGAGGAGCTGATCGGCGTCGTGACGCCGGAACCGGCCCTCGTCCATCTCCTTGCGGAAGTAGCCGGCGGCGGCGTCGTAGTACGGACGCAAGGCGGCGGCGAGGTCGATGCCGAAGTGGGCCCCGGAGTCGATCGCCTCCCGCCGCATCAGCCGGACGTAGGCAGGGTTGTCGGCGAAGAAGTCGAAGCCGGCGTCGAGCACCCGCTCGACCTTCTCCCACCCCCGCACGTCGTCGGTGATGGCGCCCTCCAACCGCGAGAACCAGTCGGTGAGGAGCCGCTCGAAGACCTCGCCGTAGAGCGCTTCTTTGCTCGGGAAGTGGTGGAGGAGGCTGGGCCGGCGGATGCCGACTTCGACGGCGATGTCGTTGAGCGAGGTGCCCTCGTACCCGTTCTCCGCGAAGCACGCGGTGGCCGCCACGAGGATCGCTTCTCGGGTCGGAAGCCCTTCGGCTTGCTCCGACCCCCACGTCACGGAGCCACTCTACGAGGTGGCGGGCCGTTGTCTACCTACTGGTCGGTAGGACCCGATAGGCTGGCGTCCTCATGGTCGCCACACTCCTCATCGCCGTCCTGGTCGGGTTCCTCGTCTCCTTGATGGCGAACGTCTGCACGACCGTCTACCTGCACCGGACCCTGGCCCACCGGGCGCTCACCCTGGCGCCGTCTGCGCAATGGATGTTCCGCTTCCTGACCTGGATCAGCACCGGCATCCGCCCGCGTCAGTGGGTGGCCGTGCATCGCAAGCACCATGCCTTCACGGGCAAGGAGGGCGATCCGCACCCGGCCGAGCTCGTGGGCTGGGTGAAGGTCCAGATGCTCAACGTGCAGATGTACCGGCGCGAGGCCCGCAACCCCATCACGGTGGCCCGCTACGCCAAGGACATCCCCGAGGACGCCTGGGATCGCCGCCTCTTCAACCACGCCCTGCTCGGGCTCAGCATCGGTGTCGCGTTCCTGGTCGTCGTCTTCGGTCCCGTCATCGGGCTCCTGGCGGCCTTCTTCCACGTGAACTTCTACCTGGGCGGGAGCGCGGCGGTGAACGCCATCGGTCACCACTTCGGCCGTCGCCCCTACGACAACACGGCTGGCAACCTGCACTGGCTGGCCTTCATGACGGCGGGCGAGGGGTACCACAACAACCACCACGCCGTGCCCACCTCACCGCGGCTCTCGCACCACTGGTACGAGTGCTTCGACCTCGGTTGGATCGTCATCAAGATCCTCTGCGTGCTCCACCTGGCCAAGCTCCGGACCCCCGCCCTCGAGCGGATACAGACCGCGCCGCGCCGCGCCGCCTAGGCGGCCGCGCCTGGCCGCTACGCGCCCTCGGGCCGCCACAGCAGGAAGGCCTCGGGCCGTCATAGCGGGAGGCGGCCACTACCGTCGCGGACGATGGAGATCGTGTCCGTGCTGTTCGTCGAGTCGTTCCAGATGCGCCAGGTCGACGGGCCGTCGACGCGCATCGATCTGACGGGCGTGTTCTTCTCCGTCGCCGCGCCGTCCCCGCCGCCGGTCACGCTCGAGCCGCACCTCCTGGCCTTCATCGCGTGCGGCCCGGACGAGCCGGGCAACGGCGTGTTCGAGGTGATCTTCCGCACGGGCTCGTCGGAGGACGACGAGGAGGTGGCCCGCAACGTCAGCCCGTTCACGGTCGAGCCCGGCCGGTTCACCTACCGGCTCGTGCGCGGCGAGCTCGAGTTCCAGGAGTACGGCACCGTGGTGGCCCACTGCCGAATCGACCGGGGACCGTGGCACCGCGTCCCCCTCACCCTCCTCCCCCCGGCCTGACGTGCCCTACGCCGCCGCGCTCTCCGAGCACCGGGTGCCGGCCGCCGCCATCGGCGACGTGGTCGGAGCGGTCGGTGAGACGCTCGGCGGTGACCGGCCCGACGTCGCCGTCCTGTTCGTGACCGGTGACCACGTGGGCGCGCTCGAGGACATGGCCGCCACTGTGCAGACGCTGCTCGACCCCGAGGCGTTCATCGGCGCCACGGCCTGCGGCGTGCTGGCCGGTGGTCACGGCGTCGAGGAGCGGCCCGGCGTCGCCCTGTGGGCCGGGCGGCTCCCCGGTCGAGCGCGGCCGGTCCACATCAGCGCCGAGACCACCGAGGACGGCTGGACGTTCGCCGGGCTCGACGACGCCCTGGCCGATGCGAAGGACCTGGGCGCCCTGGTCCTCCTGGCCGACCCGTTCTCGATGCCGGTGGGTGACCTGCTGGAGGGCCTGGAACGGGCGGGAGCCGGCTTCCCCGTCATCGGCGGCATGGCCTCGGCGGCCCGGGGGCCCGGCGGCAACCGACTGGTCATCGGTGGCCGGGTGGCCAGCCACGGGGCGGTCGGGCTGGTCCTGGACAGCCGCGCCGCGCCCGTCACGGTCGTCTCGCAGGGCTGCCGGCCGATCGGCCAACCCTTCACGGTCACCAGCGCCGAGCGTCAGGTCATCCGGGAGCTCGCCGGCCGCCCGGCCCTGGAACGCCTCATGGAGATCGTCGACCGCCTCGATCCCGCCGACCGGGCGCTCGCCGCCGGCGGCCTGCTCTGCGGGATCGTGGTCGACGAGCAGGCGCTCGACTTCGACCGCGGCGACTTCCTCGTGCGCGGTGTCGTCGGCGCCGACCGCAGCAACGGTGCCATCGCCGTCGCCGCCGAGGTGTCCGTCGGGGCGGTCGTGCAGTTCCACGTCCGCGACGCGGCGACGGCCCGGGAGGACATCGACGCGCTGCTGTCGGGCCACGAGGCGTCCGGCGCGCTCGTGTTCACCTGCAACGGTCGCGGTGCCCAGATGTTCGGCGACGCGGACCACGACGCCAGTGCCGTCCACGACCTGCTCGGCGGCGCGGTCGCCGGCATGTTCTGCGCTGGGGAGGTCGGCCCGGTGGCCAAGCGCAACGTCATCCACGGCTTCACGGCCTCGATGGCACTCTTCCGTTGAGGCCTGACTGCGCCAGGCTTGCCGACGACGACCGACGGGTACCCTGACGATCGATGCCGCCCCTCTCCCCCGAGCTCGACCAGCAGGCCATCGACATCATCCGCGGGCTGGCCATGGACGCGCCGCTGGCGGCGAAGTCCGGGCACCAGGGCACGGCCATGGCGCTGGCGCCGCTCGGTCATGTCCTGTTCAGCCGGGTCATGCGTTACGACCCCGCGGACAACGCCTGGTTCGACCGCGACCGGTTCGTGCTCTCGAACGGCCACGCGTCCATCCTCCAGTACGCGCTCCTCTACCTCTCGGGCTGTGGCCTGGAGATGGACGACCTGCGCGCGTTCAGGCAGTGGGAATCGCGCACGCCGGGCCACCCCGAGCGGCGGCACACGCCGGGTGTCGAGGTCACGACCGGGCCACTCGGCCAGGGCCTCGGGGACTCCGTGGGCTTGGCCATCGCCGAGCGTGAGCTCCGGGCGCGCTTCGGTGCCGACGTGCAGGACCACCACACCTTCGTCATCGCCGGCGACGGCTGCCTGCAGGAGGGGATCAGTCACGAGGCGGCGTCGCTGGCCGGTCACCTCGGTCTCGGCCGCCTGATCCTCGTCTACGACGACAACCACATCACGATCGACGGCGACACCACGCTGTCCTCGTCCGACGACGCCGGCGAGAGGTTCCGGGCCTACGGCTGGCATGTCGAGGAGCTCGGCGAGATCGCCAACGACTGCGACGCGCTCGAGGCCGCGATCCGCTCGGCCATGGAGGTCGACGACAGGCCGTCGTTCCTGCGCCTGCGCAGCCACATCGGCTATCCGTCACCGGACCACACCGACGACCACGAAGCACACGGGCTGGCCTTCGACGAGGCTGATGTCACCCGCACCAAGTCCGTGATGGGCATCCCGGACGAACCGTTCTGGGCGCCGTCCGGGGTGGTGGAGGCCTACCGGGCACACACCGCGGCCAGGGGAGCGGACGTTCGCCAGGCCTGGGACAAGCGGCTGGCCGAGTGGGGTGGCGACCGTGCGGCCTGGGACGCCGCGTGGGCCGGCGAGGGGCTGCCGGGGTGGGCCGACGCGCTCCCCCGTTTCGAGCCAGGTGAGAAGCTGGCCACCCGCCAGGCGCTGCAGAAGGTGCTCACCGCCAGCGTCGCGTCCGTACCCGGCTTGATCGTCGGGGCGGCCGACCTCACCGGCAACACCGGGGCGAAGGTGGACGGCGCGGTCCGGCAGTCGGCCGAGGATCCGGGCGGCCGGCAGGTCTACTACGGCATCCGCGAGCACGCGATGGGTGCGTGCCTGGTGGGTATGGGCTGTCACGGCGGGGTCGTGCCCGTCGGCGGGACGTTCTTCGTGTTCAGCGACTACACCCGGCCGAGCCTGCGCCTGGCGGCCATGAGCCAGGCCCATGCGGTCTTCGTGTTCAGCCACGACTCGGTCGGTCTCGGGGAGGACGGCCCGACGCACCAGCCGGTCGAGCACCTGGCCGCGCTGCGGGCGATCCCCGGCCTCCAGGTCATCCGCCCGGCGGACGCCAACGAGACCGCGCAGGCCTGGCGGGTGGCCGTGGAGCACGAGGGCCCGACGGCGCTGATCCTCAGTCGGCAGGGCATCCCGGTGGTGACCGACGGCTCGGCGGTCGAGCGTGGTGGGGCCGCCGTCCGTTCCGTCACCGACCCGCGGGTCGTGCTCGTCGGCACCGGCAGCGAGGTCGCGGTGTGCGTCGAGGCGGCCGAACGCCTCACTGACGACGGGCTGCCGGCCAGGGTGGTGTCCCTCCCGTCCTGGGACCGGTTCGAGGCCCAGCCGGCCACGTACCGCGAGTCCGTGTTCCCCCGCGGCGTCCCTGTGCTCTCGGTCGAGGCGGCCACCACTTTCGGCTGGACCCGGTGGGCAGACGACTCGATCGGCATCGACCGCTTCGGGGCCAGCGCGCCCGGCTCGGTGGCGCTGGACAAGCTGGGGATCAACGTGGACCATGTGGTCGCCCGGGCTCGAGGCCTGGTCGCCCGCGTCGACCTGGGAGGTTCGTGATGGAACGGCTCATCAACCTGTTCGAGGAGCAGGGTCAGAGCCCCTGGCTCGACAATCTGACCCGCGGCTACCTCACGAGCGGCGAGCTGGCCCAGCTCCGCGACGGGGGCATGCGCGGCCTCACCTCCAACCCGACCATCTTCCAGAAGGCCATCGAGGGCTCACCGCAGTACGACGACCAGTTCCGCACCCTGTCCAACGACGACCGGCCCGTCCTCGACGACTACTGGGCGCTCGTGCTGCAGGACATCCGGGGTGCGCTCGAGGTCTTCGCGCCGCTCTATGAAAGCTCGGGCGGAGGCGACGGCTTCGTCAGCGTGGAGGTCGCCCCGGACCTGGCGCATGACACGGACGGCACGGCCGCGTCGGCCCGCCACCTGCACGAGACCATCGCCAGACCCAACCTGCTGGTGAAGATCCCAGGCACGGCCGAGGGCGTCCCCGCCATCCAGCAGATGATCAGCGAGGGGCGGTCGATCAACGTCACGTTGATCTTCAGCCTTGACCGGTACGGCGAGGTGATGGAGGCGTACCTCAGCGGGCTCGAGAGTCGCGAGGGCGACCTGTCCGCCATCCACAGCGTGGCCAGCTTCTTCATCAGCCGCGTCGACACGGAGGTGGACCGCCGGCTCGACGCCATCGGTTCCCCCGAGGCGCTCGCCCTCAAGGGCAAGGCCGCCGTCGCCCAGGGCAAGCTGGCCTACAAGCAGTTCCGTGCGGCGTTCAGTGGTCCCCGCTGGAATGCGCTCGAGGCGAAGGGGGCGAAGCTGCAGCGGCCGCTGTGGGCCTCGACGTCCACCAAGAACCCGGCCTACCCGGACACGTTGTACGTCGACACGCTCATCGGCCCGGACACGGTCAACACCATGCCGGACGCCACGATCGAGGCGTTCGCCGACCACGGCACGCTCGCCCGCACCGTCGACAAGGATGTTGATCAGGCCGAGGCGGTCTGGCGCGAGCTGGCTGACGTGGGCGTGGACATGGACGACGTTGCCGCGCAGCTCGAGCGGGAAGGCGTGAGCTCGTTCCAGAAGAGCTTCGACGAGCTGCTGACCGCTCTGCGGACGAAGGCCGGGGAGCTCGCCGCCGGCAGCTGACCGCCGGCGCAATCCGTCGGGGGACTTCGCGGAGCGGCCGAGGCGTGGCATCCGCCCGCCTTCGCCTCGGCCGTCCGGTGCGATGGATGCGCCGTCCGCCCGGCGCATCCATCGCGATCTTGCCGGGAGGGGTGCCGCCCCTCTCCCGGCCGGGTCCGGCCCCGGGGCCGGCTGGTTCCCGCTTGATCGGTTGGCGCCCGGAGGCGCCGACACCTAGGAGACGGGCAACCCCGGGACCCATGACGCGACTTGTCGCGGATTTTCGACAGGGCGCGTACGGGCGCCCGGGCGCGGCTGGTTCAGCCGTTGCGCACCTGGAAGTGGCGGCGGTGCCAGCCCTGGGCGCCGTCGGGATCGGGAGGCGCCGGTTGCTCGGGTTGGAGCTGCCCCTCGCCGTCGACCGCCCTGACCGTGACGAAGTGATCGCCGGGTGTGGCACCCCACTCGTACACCCACTGGACCCAGCTGTCCTCGCTGGGGACCGAGCCCAGGCGGGCCTCCTGCCACGGTCCGTCGTCCACCCGGACCTCGACGGCGCTGATCCCCCGGTGCGGGGCCCATGCCACACCGGCCACGGCCGTGGGGCCGGGATCGACCTCGTCACCCTCGCGGGGGACGTCGACTCGGCTCATCGTCTTCACCGGCGCTTCCCGGGCCCAGCCCCGAGGCACCCAGTAGGCCACGTCGTCCTCCCATGTCGTGAGCTTCAGGTCGACCACCCACTTGGTAGCGCTGACATAGCCGTAGAGACCGGGCACGACCATGCGGACGGGGAAGCCGTGGCTGATGGGCAGAGGTTCGCCGTTCATGCCGACGGCCAGGAGCGCGTCGCGGCCGTCGAGCAGTGCCGCCACGGGCGTGCCGCAGGTCCAGCCGTCAGCGGAGGTGCTCAGCAGCTGTGTGGCGCCCGGATCGACGCCGGCCTCGTCGAGCACGTCCGCCAGGAGCACACCTCTCCACACCGCGTTGCCGACGAGCGGGCCGCCGACCTCGTTGGACACGCACGAGAGCGTCACCGTCCGTTCGACCAGCGGCCGGCTCAGCAGCTGCTCGAAGGTCAGCTCCAGCTCCCGCTCGACCATGCCGTGCACGCGCAGCCGCCAGCGATCGGGCGACACCTGCGGGACGAGCAGCGCCGTGTCGATGCGGTAGAAGTCAGCGTTCGGGGTGATGAACGGCGACTGCCCCCTCACGCCGACGTCGGTGCCGCTCGGCAGTGCCTGCCCGTCGGAGGAGGCCGGCAGCACGACGTCGCGGCGGGCCCCGGCCACCGCGTACCGCCGTTTGAGCACCTGGCCGACTCCCCCGGCCAGGACCGCGCCGGCGCCGACCAGCGAGGCGGTCAGCAGGAAGCTGCGGCGATCGGGCCCCACGGCCGCCATCGAGCGGACGGGCGGGGCCCAGCCGGTCGCTGGCGCGGGCTCGGCCGCCGCCTCCGGCGCGGCCGGCAGGGCCTGGTGGCGGGTCCCGGGCCGCCAGCCGCTCAGCCAGGCCAGCGCGCCGGCCGCGGCCGCGCTCCCGAGGAACGACGGCAGGACGCTGGCCGCGCTGGCGTTGGCGCCCGCCAGGGCCGCAGCCGCTCCGATGATGCCGATGGCGGCGATACCGACGAGGGCCCGTCCCAGGTGACGCTGGGCCAGCCGGCCGAGCGCCGCGGCCGCCAGCGCGAGGACGGCCAGCGTGCCCACGATCAGAGCCAGCTTGTCGTTGGTACCGAACGTGTCGATGGCCCAGTCCTTCACTCCCACCGGCACGTGGTCGATGATCCAATCGCCGACCGAGACCACTGGGCTGTCGCCGTCGCGCCAGAGCCCGGCCACGACGTGGGCCACGCCCAGCCCTAGGGCCAAGGAGACCAGCCCGGCCACAGAGCCCTCCCACCGGCACGCGGTCCGGGGCGCCCGCGGTGGGGGCTCGCCCGTCACGACGCCAACGGTAGGGGTCGATCGGCCTCCGTGGGTGGTCACGACCGTTCTTCGGTGCCGCCCCCCAGGCCGGTTGACCCCCTTGGCGGGCCGTCGCGGACCAGCGGTCGTAGCATGCCGCGATGACGACGGCACCCGCGGACTCCCCGGCACCCCCGGCCGCTCCCGCGTACCAGGAGGAGCTCGACCGCCTCCTCGAGGCCATCGCCCCGACGGCCAACACCCGCCTGGCCCGGGAGCTCCTCGCGGTCGCGCTCGCCCTCGCCACCGACGACGTCGAGCGACTCGACCTCAAGATCGCCACGGCCGCGCTGGCCGAGATGCGGGACGCCTTCAGGGTCTTCGCGCCGTACGGGGACGTCCCGAAGGTCACCATTTTCGGCTCGGCCCGCACCCGCCCGGACGACCCCGTGTACGAGCAGGCCCGGCGGGTCGCCGCCGATCTCGCCGCGCAGGGGTGGATGGTCGTCACCGGTGCCGGTCCGGGGATCATGGCCGCGGGCATGGAGGGTGCAGGACGGGAGCAGTCGATCGGCGTGTCGATCCGCCTGCCGTTCGAGCAGTCCGCGAACTCCGTCATCGCCGGCGATCACAAGTACGTCTCGATGAAGTACTTCTTCACGCGGAAGCTGATGCTCATCAAGGAGTCCAAGGCGTTCATCTGCCTGCCCGGCGGCTTCGGCACCCTCGACGAGACCTTCGAGCTGCTCACGCTGACGCAGACCGGCAAGGGCCTGCCCGTGCCGATCGTCTTCCTCGACACGCCGGGCGACGACTACTGGCGCACCGTCGAGGCGTTCATCGAGCAGGAGCTGGTGACCCGCGGCCTGGTCAGCCCGGCCGACGCCGGCCTCTACCTCGTGACCGACGACTGCGAGGCGGCCACCCGGGCCATCGAGCACTTCTACGCCAACTACCGCTCCCTGCGGTACGTGGGCGATCAGCTCGTGCTGCGCGTCCGGCGGGCGCCGGACGACGAGGAGCTGGCGGCGCTCAACGAGCGCTTCGGCGAGCTGTGCCTGCGGGGCCGCATCGAGCGCAGCGAGCCGCTCTCGGTCGAGGTCAAAGAGCGTGACGCGCTCGACCTGCAGCGGGTCCGGTTCACGTTCGCCCGCCACGGCTTCGCGCAGCTGCGTGGGCTCATCGACGCGCTGAACGACCTGGCCCTCTGAGTCAGCTTCAATCGACGATGGCGAGAAGAGGGCTGAGGTCGAGCTCGTCCGCGGCGGGGAGGTAGGCCGTGACCGCCTCCTTCTGCAGGCGCTCGGCCAGCTCGGGCCGGAAGAAGGCGTAACCCTGGCGGATCACGTAGTTGAGGATGAAGAAGCGGTAGACCTCGCGCAGGAACTCCACCTCCTTCCGGCGGAGCGGGTACACGCGGTGGTAGGCGTTGATGAAGAGCTGGAAGCGAGGTTCGACGAACGTGTGCGGGCCGTAGGTGAAGACGGTCCGGTCGCCTGTGCGGCTCGATACCCTCGACAGGAAGTAGAAATCGAGCGTCCGCGGGTCCATCCGGAACCAGTCGTAGTCCCAGCGGCTGTAGAGCCGGAAGCGGTCACCGTGGTAGTCGACGGAGAAGTTGCCGAGGTTCCAGTCGATGAGGACGGGGATCTTGACCCAGTCGTCGTAGCCCAGCGCGTCGAGCTGTTCGAGGAAGCGCTCGCAGTGGTCCTGGATCGTCGAGCGCTCCCGGTCGTTGTAAGGGAAACGACCGGCGGTCGCCGGGTCCGACAACAGGTCCAGCAGGTGGATGGCGTCTGACTTGATCGACGTCGAGGTCGGGGGCACGAGGCGGGCGACCTCGCGGCAGGCCTGGTGGAACCGGGCCATTTCCTCGGCCAGGTTCTGGACGTCGTCGGAGGACACGATGCGGGGCAACGAGTGACGCTTCGGCACCTCCTCGTACAGGGCCGCCCAGAGCGCGCCGTCTCGGTGGACGAAGACGCGCCCGTCCACCGTCACCGTGTCGGCCAGCAGGTTGGCGTAGCGGGTGTCGTGCAGCTGCTCGCGGCAGCGGTGGAGCCGGTCGTGGTCCTCCTTGAACAGCCAGTACGAGCCGTACGAGGACACCTTCGCCACCAGGTGGTGGCCGTCGGCGAGGGACAGGCGGTAGACGTGGTTCGTCGAGACCATCGGGCTCAGTTCGGTCACGTGCACGATCTCTCCGCCGTAGCCCGAGCGCTCGAAGGCCACGTGTGCCGTCTGCTCGTACGGGTCGGTGAGGGCCCGGGACATCGCAGGGCTCATTCGTCGGCCGGGCGGTCGCCGGTCCGGAGCAGGTGCGCCGCCTTCTCGACCGCCCGCCGGGCCTGGCTCAGCCGCTTTTCCTCCGCTGGGCGAGCGGCGTCGCCGCGGTCCACGGCCCGGCGGAGGACGTCCAGGGCGAGATCGGACAGCTCCTCGGCGATGGCGTCCAGACGGTCCGCCAGATCGTCGTGTCGCGCTGTGCCGGGCATCAGAAGCCTGCCGGGTCAGCGGCCAACGCGGGCGCCAGCTGGTCCGTGGGCTCCCCGCTGATCCCCTGCGCCAGCAGGTTCACGGGGTGACGCACGATGAGGCCTGCGGCCCGGAGGTGGATGGCGCAGCCAGGGTTGGCACTCGCCACGACCCGAGCCCCGGTGCGGGCCGTGGCCCGCGCCACCGCCTCGAGCTTGCGCTGACGGATGGCCCCGGCCAGTTCGGGCTCCAGCGCGCGCTGTACGCACCGCCGGCTCCGCAGCAGAGGCCGTCGTCGTCGAGCTCCACCACGTCGGCGACGTGGGCCAGCACGGCCCGCACCGCCGTGGTGCTCCGTTGCACATGGAGTAGGTGGCAGGGGTCCTGGACGATGACCGGGGCCAGGCGGCGAGGCGCGGGCGGCAGCAGATCCAAGCGCTCGGCCAGCCACTCGTGGATGTCGAGGACGCGGGCGGCGAACGCGCCGGCCTCGGCCGTGCCGAGCAGGTGCCCGTAGTCCTTCAGCGCGGCGCCGCACCCGGCGGAGTTGACGAGGATCGGCGAGTCGCCCGGGAACGCCCGCATGACCCGGCGGGCCAGCCGGCGCGCCTGGCGGGTGAGCCCGGCGTGGGTGTGGAGGGCCCCGCAGCAGTCCGCGCCGTGACCAGGGAGGCGGACGCCCGCTCCGGTCGCCTCGATGACCTTCAGCGTCGCCGCATGGGTGGGGCGGAGCCAGGCGTCCATGACGCAGCCGGTGAAGAGCCAGACGTCGTCACCGCTGCCGCGCAGGCGCGGCCGGCGCAGCGGCAGCGGGGGCAGGCCGAGCCGTCGGGGCACGAGGTGCAGCCGCTGGGCGACGGCCAGTGCGCTCGAGCCGGACAGCACCAGCGCGTGGTGGCCGAGCGACCAGAACGCCGCCCGTTGCCAGCGGGGCGTCATCCGGTGGTGCCGGGCGAGCGTGTCCCGCGTGCCTTCCATCAGACGGCCGAAGGGCACGCCGCTGGGGCAGGCGGGTTCACAGCCGCGGCACTGGACGCAGGTCTCCATGAAGTGCACGAACGAGCCATCCGGCGGATCGCCGTCCCAGTGCACCGCTCGCATGGCGGCGATGCGGCCGCGCGGCGACAGCGCCTCCTCGCCGGTCACCCGGAACGTGGGGCAGTGCGGCAGGCACAGGCCGCATCCCACGCACGAGGCCAGTTCGTCGTCCACCACGTGCAGGTCCATGCCGCCGCCACCGTACCCAGTGGGGCCTCGACGACACCCGGCGACACCCGACAGGGCAGCGGACCTCAGCGGGACAGCGGGTCCCGGCCGGGGTTGAGCCGCCCGGCGGGGTCGAAGGCCTCCTTGATCCGGCGGTGGAGCGCCAGCACTTCCTCGGACTGCGGTGCAGCCTCGGCCGGCTCGTCGAGGTGGACGAGGCCGACGCCGATCTCGGCCACGAAGCGGCCGTCGAGCCCTCGCAAGGCCGCGGGCGGCATGGAGAGGCGGTACGGCGGGAGTGGCGGTGGATCCTCCACCGCCTCCAGCCCGTGCAGAGCGACCGCGCCATCGAGGTCGATCGGGTGCCCCTCGAGCCGGGCCCACGTCGTGGTGCCGTCCCACAGCAGGCTCGTGGGCCGGTAGAGGGCGCGGAACAGCGCGAACGGATCGGTCCCCTCCGCGGCCCGGAACCAGGCGGCGGCCTGAGGCCGGGGCCTCGTCCGCAGGATCACGTCGCCGAGGAAGGCGAGGGTGCCCACCGAACCCACGAGCAGGCGGGCGAGATCGAAGCCGCTCACGTTCTTGACCGTCGGCCCGCCCACCTTGGCCACCTCACCGCCGGCCGTCACGACGCCCGCCTGCAGCAGCGTGTCGCGCACCGGGCCGTAGCCCAGGCGCCGGTGGTCGCTGCGGCCGACGGCCAGCACCCCGCCCACCGTCCCCCACGCGGGGAGCGCGACCTGCTGGCCCTCCTCGGCCAGCGCGGCATCGAGCTCGGCCACCGTGGTACCGGCTCCGCAGGACACCGTCATCTCCTCGGGGGCGATCCAGTCGATGCCCGCCGGGGCCGAGACCTCCCGCGCGCCGGGGTGGACGTCGCCACCGACATGCCAGAGGCAGCGGGCGCCCACGCAGGTCACCGGGTCGTCGGCGCCGACCTCGGCGGCGAACGAGCTCAGGTCCACGGAGTTGCTCAGATCCACGCCCCCGCCGGGACCTGCTGCAGGTCGCCGCAGCGGCTGCCGGCCGGGAGCACCTTGTCCGGGTTGGCCAGCCCGTCGGGGTCGAACGCGTCCCGCAGACGAGCCTGGAGATCGAGGTCCACAGGGCTGAAGAGCAGCGGCATGAGGTCCCGCTTCTCGAGGCCGATGCCGTGCTCTCCCGACAGCACGCCGCCGGCGGCCACGCTCACCCGCACGATCTCGTCGCCAGCGGCGTGGACGCGCTCCATGACACCCGGTTCGCGCTTGTCGAACACGAGCAGCGGATGCAGGTTGCCGTCGCCGGCGTGGAAGACGTTCATGACGATCAGCTCATGGCGGGCGGCGATCTCGTAGACGCGCGACAGCACCTCCACCAGGCGCGCCCGGGGCACGACGGTGTCGTGCAGGTAGTAGTTCGGCTTGATGCGGGCGATCGCACCGAAGGCGGTCTTGCGTCCCTTCCAGATGAGCGCCCGTTCGGCCTCGTCAGCGGCGAGGCGGACCTGGCGGGCGCCGTGGGCGCGACCGATCTCGCCCACGCGCTCCACTCCCGCCTCGACCGCTGCAGGCAGCCCGTCGAGCTCGACGATGAGGATGGCGGCGGCGTCGGTCGGGAAGCCGGCGTGGACATAGGCCTCGACGGCGCGCGTGACGGGAGCGTCCATCATCTCGAGCGCGGCGGGTACGAGGCCGGAGGCGATGATGGCGCTCACGGTCGCCGCGCCGTCCTCGACCCGCTCGAAGTCGAGCAGCAGCGTGCGCACGACCGGCGGGTTCTGCGTGAGCCGGACGCAGATGCGCGTGGCGATGCCGAGCATCCCCTCTCCCCCGACGAACACGCCGCGCAGGTCGAGCCCGGCCGGCTCGGGATCCTCGCCCCCCAGCACGGCGATGCTCCCGTCCGGCAGCACCACCTCGGCGGCCAGGACGTGCATGGCCGTGACACCCTCGGACAGGCAGTGCGGCCCACCGGCGTTGGTAGCGACGTTGCCGCCCACGGAGCAGCTCTGCTGGCTGGACGGATCAGGGGCGTAGTGCACACCGTCTGATGCCAGGAAGCGGCTCAGGTCGGCGTTCAGCACGCCTGGCTCCACCCAGGCCTGGCGGGCGTCGAGGTCGATGGAGAGGACGCGGTTCATCTTCGTCGTCACGATGACGAGGGCCCCGTCGAGGGGGACGGCCCCACCGGCCAGGCCGGTCCCGGAACCGCGGGCGACGAAGGGGACGCCGTGACGGCGCGCCGCGAGCACGCACGCCTGCACCTCCTCGGTCGTGGTGGGGAACGCGACGACCGAGCTGCGTCCCTCGATGTTCGAGCCGTCGCGCCGGTAGAGGTTCAGCTCGGTGGCGCCGGTGCGCACGTGGGCGCGACCGAGCGCGGTCCGCAGCTCGTCGACCAGCGCTGCCGGCGCCACCTCGGTGGTCACGTCAGCGAACCTACCGCCCTAGGGTGCACGGATGGCCAAGCCGGTCGTGCCCGAGGACCGCCACGAGTGGTTGTCCTTCGAGGACCCCGAAGAGGACAGGACGTGGATCTTCGACATCACGTTCCTGAGCTCATCGTGGTCCTGCATCTACGGCCACGGTTGCCAGGGTGTCCTGACGGGGCCGGCGGAGCACCTCGAGCAGGGGTGTTGCAGCTACGGCGCCCACTTCATCGACGACGAGGACGTCGCCGCGGTCACGACTGCGGCCGCCGCGCTGACCAAGCGGCAGTGGCAGCTCAAGCCCAAGGCCAAGCGGAACGGCATCGTCGGCAAGGACGAGGACGGCGCCCGCACGACGCGCGTCGTCGACGGTGCGTGCATCTTCCTCAACCGTCCCGGCTTCGCTGGCGGGGTGGGCTGCGCGCTGCACATCGGCGCGCTGGAAGCCGGTGAGCGGCCCCTCGACTGGAAGCCCGACGTCTGCTGGCAGCTCCCGCTTCGACTGGAGGAGCGCACGGACGAGCACGGCCACGTGACCAGCCTCGTGCGGGAGTGGAAGCGGCGGGACTGGGGGGCCGGCGGCCACGAGTTCCACTGGTGGTGCACCGATTCCCCCGAGGCGTTCCGCGGTCGCGTGCCCGTGTACCGGTACCTGGAGGACGAGCTGGTGGAGCTCGTCGGCCGGCCGGTCTACGACCTGCTGGTCCGCGAGCTCGTCGTCAGGAGGAAGCAGGCAACGCCCCTCCCCCATCCGGCGATTCGTCGCTGAGCGTGTATCCAGCGCGGCCGAGCGCGCTCGTTAGAGGTAGCGCCCGGTGCCGTCCCCCTGTGTCGGGCGCCAGCCCCCTCGGGGTCGCCGGTACCGCTGTGCCGGCGGCCCCGTTCAGGCCGTTCCGGAGTGGTCAGCGCTTCGACGCCCGCCGGCGGTCGGCCTCGAACAGCAGGCGCTTGCGGATTCGGATGGCGTCGGGCGTGACCTCCACCAGCTCGTCCGCGCCGATCCACTCGATGGCCGACTCCAGCGTGTGCTCGATCGGCACGGCCAGCTTGACCGCATCGTCGTGGCTGTGGGTGCGGATGTTCGTCTTCTCCTTGGCCCGCACGGCATTGACCACCATGTCCCCGGACCGGCTGGCCTCGCCGATGACCATCCCCTCGTAGCAGACGTCGCCCGGGGCGACGAACAGCTCGCCGCGGAGCTGGAGGTTGTCGAGCGCGTAGCCGGTCACCTCGCCAATCCGGTCGGCGACCATGGCGCCGCCCGTGCGGTGCGGTAGCTCACCGGCCCACGGCGTCCATCCGGCGTGGTGCTGGTGCAGCAGCGCCGTGCCCCGCGTGGCCGTGAGCAGCAACGAGCGGAACCCGATGAGTCCCCGAGCCGGAGCTTCGAAGGTGATGATCGTGCGCCCGGGATCTCCCGGCCGGAGCTCCGTGATCGCGCCCTTGCGGGGGGCAAGCGCTTGCGTGACGGTGCCGACGTGCTCGTCCGGCACGTCGCATGTGCCCCGCTCCAACGGCTCGTGCCGCCGGCCCTCGATCTCACGGGTGATGACCTCGGGGCGGCTCACCTGGAGCTCGTATCCCTCGCGCCGCATGGATTCGATGAGCACGGCGAGCTGGAGCTCGCCCCGGCCGGCCACCTCCAGCGCGTCGGGGCTGTCGGTGTCGGCCAAGCGGATCGAGACGTTGCCGCGGACCTCGCGCTCGAGGCGCTCGCGCAGGTGACGGCTGGTGACGAACTTGCCCGAGCGACCAGACATGGGTGACGTGTTGACGCTGAACGTCATGGCCAGGACCGGCTCGTCCACGATGAGGCGGGGCAGCGGCTCGGGATCGGCCGGCGCCGCGAACGTGTCGCCGATCTCCACCTCCGGGAAGCCGGCCACCACGAAGAGGTCGCCGGCCTTCAGCACCTCGGCGTCGGCCCGGGCGATGCCGGCGAAGGCGAGGACCTGGCTGGGCCGGCGCACGATCGGGGCTTGGCCCTCCTCGAACTCCTCGGTCAGCAGGGCCACGGGCTCACCGGAGCGCAGCGTGCCCCGGACGACCCGTCCGACCGCCAGCCGCCCGAGGTAGTCGGACGCGTCGAGGTTGGTGACCAAGGCCTGGAGCGGCACGTCAGGATCGCCTTCGGGTGCCGGGATGTGCTCCAGCACGGCGTCCAGCACCGGCGCGAGATCCGCGTCGTCCGAGGGCAGGCCTACGCCGACGACGGAGCGACCCTCCCGAGAGACCGCGGAGATGACGGGGAACTCCAACTGGTCCTCGTGGGACGCAAGGTCGATGAAGAGCTGTTCGATCTCCTGGAGCACCTCATCGGCCCGGGCGTCGGGTCGGTCGAGCTTGTTGAGGACGACGACGGCCGGCAGGTTTCGGGCGAGAGCCTTGGACAGGACGTAACGGGTCTGCGGCAGCGGCCCCTCGGCGGCGTCGACGAGGAGCAGGATGCCGTCCACGAGGGCCAGCGCGCGCTCAACCTCCCCGCCGAAGTCCGCGTGCCCGGGTGTGTCCACCAGGTTGATCTTGACCCCCCGCCAGAGGACGGAGGCCGCCTTGGCGAGGATGGTGATACCGCGCTCGCGCTCCTGGTCGTTCGAGTCCATCACGCGGTCCACCACCGCCTGGTGGGCGGCGAAGACCCCGGTCGAGCGCAGCAGGCCGTCGACCAGTGTGGTCTTTCCATGGTCGACGTGCGCGACGAGCGCGACGTTCCTCAGTGACATTCCGGACTCGATCAGGGGGAGGTACGAGCCGCTCGGTGCGGCCCGGCGCTACACGTCGTCTTCGTCGTCGTCGTCGAAGGGGACGTTGTACTTCTCCGCCAGCGCGGCGTACTCGTCGTCGTCCTCCTCCGTCTCGGGACGGTGGTCGGTCTCGGGACCGAACCCGAACGCAGCCGGACCGGACTGCTTCAGCTTCCTCGCCTCTTCGAAGCGGCGATGACGACCCTTCTTCACGGCAGGGCTCCGTAGGTGTGCGCTGGTGCTAGCGGTGTGACATTGAGTGTGAAGTCTACCGGTTGCACGGTGCAACCCGGGGATCGGGGCCCCTGCGGGAGGGCGCGGGAGGCGTGGCAGCATGGCCCCATGGGAGCGATCGTGACCATGCTGAACCAGAAGGGCGGGGTCGGGAAGACCTCTGTCACGCTGGGCCTGGCCTCGGCGGCCATGTGGGCGGGGCGCCGGGTCCTGGTCGTCGACCTCGATCCGCAGGCCAGCAGCAGCTGGGTGCTGGCCGATTCAGACCTCGAAGGCGGGCGGGCCGCGCCGGCCGCCGATCGCCTCCTGGCCGGTGGAGGCACCTCGGCGGCCGCCCGGGCGGTCACGCCGAGCTCCTGGGGTGACGGCGTCGACCTCGTGCCGTCCCGGCCCGAGCTGGCCCGCTGGGAGCACGCCAGCGGGCGCGACGCCACCCGGCTGCGGACGGCCCTGCTGGGCCTGATCGACGGGTACGACGCCATCCTCATCGACTGTCCACCGTCGCTCGGGCACCTGACCAGGGCCGGCCTCGCCGCCGCCGACCTGGCCGTCATCGTCGTCGAGCCGTCCGCCCTCGGGCTGCGCGGGATCAGCGCCGTCGCCGACACCATCGACGATGTCTGGGAGGAGGACAATCCCGAACTCGACCTCGCCGGGGTGATCGTCAACAAGGTTCCGGGCGTGTCGGCGGAGGCGGAGCGCCGGCTCGACGAGCTGGTCGGCGTCGTCGGCCGCCGGGCCCTCTGGCAGCCCATGATCCCGCAGCGGGTCATCGCCAGCCAGGCCATCGCCGAGCGCCGGCCCATCCACAGCTACGGCTGGAGGGCGACGGACCTCATCGACGCCTACGACGCCCTGTGGGCCAAGCTGCGCCGCCGCGCCAAGCAGGTCCGCTGAGCGCACCGGCGAGCCAATAGGTCACTCCGGCCGCACAAATCGCGCTGGGCGACCCTCCGGCGGTCACTCTTCGCGATTTGTGCGTGAGAAGTGACCGGTCAGGGCTGGCTATCCGAGGTCGATGAGGCGGAGGCTGCCTTGGCCGTCGAAGGACAGCGCGGCCTCGCCGGCCACGAGGCGCTTGACGTCGTCGCCCAGCACCTCGGCCCGCCAGCCGTGGGCCAGGCGGGCCGCGGCGTCACCCCGCAGCAGTGCCACCAGGTCCGCTCGGGTGGCCAGCAACGTGGTGTCGATACGCTGCTGGCGGGCGAGCTGGCTGACCCACGCCGACACGAGCGTGACGGCCGGACGCAGGGAGCGGTCGAGGTCGTCGTCGTCCCGCTGCGGGGCGTCGACCGGGCACTCCCGGCCCTCCGCCACGGCGTTCAGGATCTCCTGCGCGAGCTGGCCCCGGGAGTGGCGCTCGTCGACGCCGCGGCAGCTCCGGAGCTCCTGCGTGTCGTGCGGAGCCCGCTGGGCGATGGCCAGCAGGGCCAGATCGGGCAGCACCGACCGGGCCGGGGTGTCGGTTCGAGCCGCCCGCCGCTCCCGCCAGGCCGCCACCGACTTGGCCACGCCGCGGGCCTGGCGCTTCAACGTGCGGACGTCCTTGAGCCGGAGCCATGCGCCGTCGGGATCGTTGGGGCCGACCGGACGGATGCGGAGCTCCTCGCACTCGGCCAGCGCCCAATCGAGCCGGCCCAACTCCTCGAGCTCGGCGGCCAGGCGGTCATAAAGGTCGAAGAGGTGGGCAACATCGCTGGCTGCGTAGAGCCGCTGGTCGGCCGTGAGCGGCCGCCGCAACCAGTCGGTCAGGCGGTCGGCCTTGGGCAGGCGGATCCCGAGCTCGCCGCTGACGAGCGTCGACAGCGATGGCGTCGAGTGCCCGAGGAACCCGGCCACGAGTTGCGTGTCGGCCAGGCGGGCGGGCACGGCGCCGCAGGCATGGGTGAGGACGTCGAGGTCCTGCTGGGCGGCATGGAGCACGGCGAGGCCCGGCCCGTGGAACAGTGGCACCAGCTCCTTGATGTCGGTGGCCAGCGGGTCGATCAGCACCAGCTCGTCCGCCCACGCCAGCTGCACGAGCGCCAGCTTCGGGTAGTACGACCGCTCCCGGTGAAATTCGGTGTCGAGGGCGTAGCGGGGCGCTTCGGCCGCCGTCGCGACCACGGACTTCAGTGTGTCGGTGTCGTCGACCCAGCGCGCGGCCCGTGGTTCGGGCTCGGTCACGTGGGCTGGTCCCCGGCCACGACCTCGTGACCGGCCTCGACCCAGGCCAGCATCCCGCCGGCCACGTTGACCGCGCCCACACCGTGCTCGACCAAGAACTCCCCCGCCATGGCGCTGCGCGCGCCCGAGCGGCACACCAGGTACACGCGGTCTTCGGTCCCGTTTCCGGCCAGCGCCGACAGTTCGTCCACGTGATCGGGCACCTCGGCGAGCGGAATGAGCCGGGACGTGCGCACGTGGCCGCTGCTGTACTCGGCGGGCTGGCGGACGTCGATCACCGTCACCACGCCCAGACGACCGGCCAGCTCGTCGACGCCGATCTCGGGAAGAGGCTCGGGAACGGGCACGGCGAACAGGCTATCGGGCCAGGTCATCCGGTTCGTTGACGTTGCGCAGCAGCGGAACCGGCACCGGCACGGTGTGGTGGGCCAACGAGGCCACGGCCCGGTGCACGGCCCGTTCACCGTCGGAGAACGCGCGCCCGAGGACGGCCCGGCAGGTCTCAACCCTCCAGACCCCGCACATCGGTTCGAGCCGGTCGTCGGTGGCCGCGAAGACCGCGTCGTCGTGACCGATGGCCGCGACCAGCGACGCCACCACCGCGGGGGTGACGGCCGGGAGGTCGGTGGCGACGACCGCCACCAGCTCATGGTCACCCAGGGCCTCGAACGCAGTCAGGAGGCCTCCGAGTGGCCCGTCGCCAGGGTGCAGGTCGGGCACGACGTCGAGGCCGATGGCAGTGAGGGCTACCGCGTCACCGCCGATCGCCACCACGGGGACGGCTCCCGCGCCGCGAAGCACATCAGCGGCGAGGGCGGCCATGGGTCGGCCGTCGATCGGCAGGAGCGCCTTGTCGCGCCCCATCCGCAGGCTCTGACCGCCCGTCAGCACCGCCCCCGCGAACGGCCGCGTCGCCGGCGGCAGCCCGGCAGCCACGGTCCCTCAGCCCCCGTAGTTCATGCGGGTGTCCTCCATGCGCAGGACCGGCGTGTCCTCGGCCTTGGAGAACGCGGCGTCAACCACCTCCCCGATGAACAGGTCGTGGCCGCCGCAGTCGGCGGTCTGACGCACCTCGCAATCGAGGTGGGCGACGGCCTGCTCCAGGATCGGCGCTCCCGTCACGGCCGTCCGGAAGGGGAAGCCGTTCAGAGTCCGCGCCTCCGCGTCCAACTCGGCGGGCTTCGTGAAGCGGCGGACGATGGCGCGGTCCTCGCGATCGACGATGCTGAGCGCGAACACCCCACCGACGGCGATCAGCTCATGGGTCACCGCGGTCTTCTCCACCGACACCGCAATCAGCTTTGGGTCGAAGCTGACCTGCGTTGCCCAGTTGGCCGTCATGAGGTTGAAACGGTCTCCCGACCTGGAGCCGACGACGTACAGCCCGGACGGCATGGTCCACAGCACCCGGCGGCGCAGGCGATCGTAGGCGTCCCGCTCCTCGTGGGTCTCCACCCCCGATGGGAACGGTCCAATGGGTCCGGTACCTCCCGGGGCTGCCACGCAGCCAACGGTAGTCGGAAGATTTTCGCGAGTGTCGGCTGCGACGGTGGTCCAGCGTGACGCTCGCGCGGACGAAGCCCACGTGATCGTGGCGATTCGTCACGAGGGTGAACGCGAACGACCGTGGTGGCCCCCAGCAGTTGCCTCGGTCCCAGCGCCGGTCTGATGGTCGGCGTGATCGACGGGTGAGCTCTCTGGTGGAGACTGTGGTCCGTGACGACCGCCCCGAGTTGGGGGGCCACCTTCGGACCAGCCAGAGGAGGGGACGTGTCACCGCAACGTACATGCGTCGATGGGAACGAGGCCGCTGCTCGCGTCGCGTACACGTTGAGCGAGGTGATTGCCATCTACCCGATCACCCCGGCATCGCCGATGGGCGAGCTGGCCGACGGCTGGGCCGCCGTTGGCCGGCCCAACCGGTGGGGGCTCACTCCCGACGTCATCGAGATGCAGTCGGAGGCGGGCGCGGCTGGTGCGTTGCACGGCGCGTTGCAGAAGGGTGCGCTCGCGACGACGTTCACGGCGAGCCAGGGCCTGCTCCTGATGACTCCCAACATGTTCAAGATCGCGGGCGAGTTGACGCCGTGCGTGATCCACGTCGCGGCCCGCACGATCGCCACTCACGCGCTGTCCATCTTCGGCGACCACTCCGACGTGATGCACGCCCGCACGACAGGGTGGGCGATGCTGGCGGCCAGTTCGGTGCAGGAGGCGCACGACTTCGCCCTGGTCAGCCATGCGGCCACACTGCGTTCGCGTGTCCCGTTCCTGCACTTCTTCGATGGCTTCCGCACCAGTCACGAGATCGACAAGATCGAGTTGCTCGACGACGCGGATCTCGGGGCGCTCGTCCGCGATCGTGACGTGCTCGACCATCGCCTGCGAGGCATGAGCTCCGATGCGCCGACCGTGCGCGGCACGGCGCAGAACCCCGACGTGTTCTTCCAAGCCCGCGAAGCCGGCAACCCGTACTACGACGCCGCGCCGGACATCGTAGTTGATGTGCTTGGCGAGCTGGCCGCCCGGACCGGTCGCCGTTACGGGCTCGTCGACTACGTCGGTGCCAGCGACGCGGATCGGGTGATCGTGCTGATGGGCTCGGGAGCCGGCGCGGCGACGGAGGCCGTCGAGACGCTGGTGTCCGCTGGGGAGCGGGTCGGCCTGCTGATCGTCCGCCTCTACCGCCCATTCCCCGCTGCTGCGCTACTGGCTGCGCTGCCACCCACGACGAAGGCGATCGCCGCGCTCGACCGCACGAAGGAGCCCGGAGCGATCGGGGAGCCGCTCTATCTCGACGTCGTAACAGCGCTCGCCGAGGCTGCCGCCGGCCGTGAGCTGCCATTCACCGCGGGGATGCCGCGGGTGCTCGGCGGGCGTTATGGCCTGTCGTCCAAGGAGCTGACCCCGTCCCACGTCGCCGGCGTGTTCAACGAACTGGAGACGCCGCAGCCCAAACAGCACTTCACGGTGGGGATCCACGACGACGTGACACGACTGTCGATCGCGCCGGATCTCGAGGTGCGCTACGCCCGACCGGCGGCCGAGGTGCAGGCGATCTTCTTCGGCCTCGGCTCCGACGGCACGGTCGGCGCCAACAAGTCGTCCGTCAAGATCATCGGCGAGGAGACCGACCTGTTCGCCCAGGGCTACTTCGTCTACGACTCGAAGAAGTCGGGCTCCGTCACGGTCTCTCACCTTCGCTTCGGTCCCGAGCCGATCCGATCGACCTACCTCATCGACGACGCGGACTTCGTCGCCTGCCACCAGTTCGGGCTCCTTGAGAAGATGAAGGTGCTCGAGTTCGCACGGCCGGGGGCCACCTTTCTGCTGAACAGCCCGTGGGGTCCCGAGGAGGTGTGGGACCAACTTCCCGCCGAGGTGCAGCGCGAACTGATCGACAAGCACATCGACATGTGGGTCATCGACGCCTATCGCGTGGCCGGCGATGCGCAGATGGGCACCCGAGTCAACACGGTGATGCAGCCGTGCTTCTTCGTCCTGTCTGGCGTGCTGCCCGCGGAGCAGGCGATCGACCAAATCAAGGCGGCGGTCGCCAAGACGTACGGCACACGCGGTCAGGCGATCGTTGAGCGCAACTACTCGGCCATCGACATGTCGCTCGGCGCCCTGCAGCACGTCGAGATCCCGACGCAGGTCACGGCCACGACCCGGCGCGAGCACACGATCCCGGGCGACGCACCGGAGTTCGTCAAGCGGGTCACGTCCCTGCTGATGGCCGGCGAAGGTGATCTCCTGCCGGTGTCCGCGCTCCCCGTGGATGGCGTGTTCCCGACGGGAACGGCGAAGTACGAGAAGCGGTCGATCGCCCAGGAGATCCCGATCTTCGACCCCGACATCTGCATCGACTGTGGCCGCTGTGCCGCGGTCTGCCCGCACGCGACGATCCGGATGAAGGTCTACGACCCCTCGGTGCTGGTGGGCGCGCCGGACGGCTTCAAGTCGAAGTCCTTCCGGTCCAAGGATGTGGCCGGGATGGCGATGACGATCCAGGTCGCGCCAGACGACTGCACGGGGTGCGGCGTCTGCGTCGACGTTTGCCCGGCGAAGTCGAAGACAGAGGTGCGGCACAAGGCCATCAACATGGAACCCGCGGCAGGCCATCGCCCGGCGGAAAGGCAGTCGTGGGATTTCTTCCTCACGATCCCGGAGATCGATCGGGATGCCCTTCCCCACGACTCGGTGAAAGGATCCCAGGCGCTACAGCCGTTGTTCGAGTTCTCCGGCGCGTGCGCTGGATGCGGCGAGACGCCGTACATCAAACTCGTCACACAGTTGTTCGGCGATCGCATGATTGTCGCCAACGCCACTGGATGCTCGTCGATCTACGGCGGCAACCTGCCGACCACCCCGTGGACCACCAACGCCGAGGGACGGGGTCCCGCCTGGAACAACTCGCTGTTCGAGGACAACGCCGAGTTCGGGCTCGGGCTGCGCCTCGGCCACGAGGCGCAGCACCTGCAAGCGAGGCTGCTCGTCGAGCGACTGGCCCCGCTCGTCGGCAGCGAGCTGGCCACGGACCTCCTGGCCGCCGACCAGTCCACTGAGCTGGGGATCCGAGCTCAGCGCGAGCGGGTGGCGACGCTGCTGGACGTTCTCCGCGATCTCGATGCCAGCGACGAGCACCGCGTGGCGGCCTTCCACCTCGCATCCGTCGCCGATGCGCTCGTCAGCAAGAGCACATGGATCATCGGTGGTGACGGATGGGCCTATGACATCGGCTTCGGAGGCCTCGACCACGTGCTGTCGAGCGGCCGGAACGTCAACGTCCTCGTCCTCGACACCGAGGTGTACTCCAACACGGGCGGCCAGGCCTCGAAGGCGACACCTCGCGGTGCCGTCGCCAAGTTCACCGCCGCGGGCAAGAGCAGCGGGAAGAAGGACCTCGGAGCGATCGCCCGGGCGTACGGCAACGTCTACGTCGCCCAGATCGCGATCGGCGCCAACGACACTCAGGCCACGAAGGCGCTGATCGAGGCCGAGACGTGGCCCGGACCGAGCCTCGTCATCGCCTACTCGACCTGCATCGCCCACGGCATGGACATGTCGCTGTCGATGACCCACATGAAGGACGCCGTGCGGTCGGGCTACTGGCCGCTGTACCGCTTCTCGCCGTCCGAGGCCGAGCACGGCACGCCGTTCCACCTCGACTCCAAGGAGCCGGTGATCCCGGTTGCCGAGTTCGTGGCCACCGAAGCGCGTTTCGTGACGCTGCGCCGAACCAACCCCGATCGGGCCGCCGCGCTGGGGGCCCTGTTGCAGGCCGACGCTGACGAACGCTGGCGCTACTACGCCCAGCTGGCGAAGATCGAGCGTTCCATCCCCCACGCGCCAGCCCCAACGACCGCTGGTTCGACCGAGCGGGACGACCCCGAGGAGATGGAGGTATGACCGATCTGACGACGCGCTACCTCGGCCTGGAGCTGCGCACGCCGATCGTGGCGTCGGCCGGCCCGCTGACTGGGGATGCCGACGCGGTGCGACGGGTAGTCGCTGCCGGTGCCTCCGCCGTCGTGCTTCCGTCGCTGTTCGAGGAGGAGATGGTCCGCGAGGAGATCGAGCTCAACCTTGCGCTCGAGGCGGGGTCCGAGCACTTTGCCGAGGCGCTGGACTACTTCCCCCAGGCGACGACGGATCGGGTGCCCGCACCGGTCGACCGCCACCTCGATCACCTAGCAGCCGTGCGGGCGAGCGTCGACGTGCCCGTCATCGCCAGCGTGAACGCCACGACGTCAGGCAGTTGGATCCGCTACGCCCGCATGCTCGCCGATGCGGGGGCGTCGGCGATCGAACTGAACGTCTACGACGTGGCAGCGAACGCCGCCCGGTCGGGCGCTGACGTCGAGGCTGACCACATCGCCCTCGTGGCCAACGTGTGCGCGGCGATCGAGGTCCCCGTGGCGGTGAAGCTGTCGCCCTACTACTCCTCGCTCGGCCACTTCGCTCGGTCCCTCGCGGGGGCGGGCGCGGCCGGACTGGTCTGCTTCAACCGCTTCTACCAGCCGGACCTCGACGTCGACACGAGGGAGGTCCTTCCGGTGGTCGAGCTCTCGTCGCCTTGGGAGCTGCGTCTCCCGTTGCGCTGGCTCGCGATCCTCCGACCATTGCTGCCGGACCTATCCCTGGCGGCGAGCAGCGGCATCGAGTCCGGGCGCGACGTCGCCAAGGCTCTCCTCGTCGGCGCCGACGTGGCGATGATGACGTCGGCGCTCCTTCGCCACGGTCCCGAGCACGTGAGCCGTGTCGAGGCCGAGCTCCTCGCGTGGGCGGCCGAGCACGAGTACGAGTCCGTCGGCCAACTTCGTGGCAGCGTGAGTCACGCCAACACCGCCGACCCGGCCGCCTTCGAACGAGCCAACTACGTGCGGACGCTGCACTCTTGGGTCGCGCCGATACCTCTCACGCCGACCGCCCCGTCGCGCGGTTGATAAGCAACAGTGTGCACGTCGTCCGTCAGGAGGAGAGATGACCGTCATCAATGGTGCCAGCGTGTGGGAACAGCAGCTGTACGACCACGTCACCAAACACGGGCGGAACGAGGGCGAGATCCTGGCCGCGTACGAGCAACTCGCCAACGACACCGACTCGCCGGCGTTCGCCTTTCTCGCCCAGCTCATCCTCGATGACGAGCGCCGACATCACCAGCTGCTCGATGCCTTGGCGACCACGATCCGCACCACGGCGGAGCTCACCGGCGAACCGGTGCCGATCCCCAATCTCGGGGTGGTCATCGCAGACCGTGAGCGCATCCTCGCCTCCACGGAGCGGCTCCTGGCGTTCGAGGAGCAGGACAACCGGGATCTGGAGGCGTTGGCCAAGGAGCTCAAGGACGTCCGTAACACCACGTTGTGGGAGCTCGTCGTCCGACTCATGCAGCAGGACAACGAGAAGCATCGCCGCATCCTGAGGTTCATCAGCGACCGAGCGCGCGAGTCCGGCTGACGAGCAACCGTGTCAGGTCGAGTCGTGACTGGCGGCGTTCATGCCGGCGCCTCGCCGGTGACCCCGAGGGAATCGGAGAGGAAGCCCACGACACGTGCTTCCCATTCTTCGGGTGCCGTCTGGAGCCCCTCGGTGTGGCCGCCGGCCGGTACCGCCCACGTCTCCACACGGTCCGGTGCCGCGGCGGCGACGTAAGCGGCGGCGTGGGCTTCGTCGGCGACATCGCCCGCGGTGATGAGGAGGTAGCGGGTGTCACCTGAGACCTCGACCGCGGCCCTGCCCGACGTGGGAGTCGACGCGCTGGTGAGTGGGTCGGTCACCCAGTCTTGGATGCGCTCGAGCTGTTCCTGCACCAGTCCTCTGAAGCCGTACTCGTCGGACAGCCAGGCCTCGTCGCGGGCGCTGCGAGCAGTAGCGCCCTCGGCGACGACGGCCCGGAGCAGCTCGTTGGTGGCGCTAGCGCCGAGTGCTTCCTCACCGCCCATCGACATCCCCACGACGCCGATGCGCTGCCGGTCGATCTCCGGGCGGTTCGCCAGGAATCGGGTCGCGGCATCGATGTCGGCGTCTCCGTGCCAGCCGAACTCCATGGCCCGCCCTCCGCTGTCGCCGTGGCCACGCGCGTCGACCAGCAGGACACCGAACCCGTGGCCAGCCAGTACGGCCGCTTCGTCGAGCACGGTGGACCGGGTCGAGCCGGCCCCATGCAGCAGGATCACCCCAGCACGGTTCGTTGACGCCACGTACCACGCGGCGAGGCGCACGTCGTCATCGGTGGCCAGCGTCACGGACTCGTAGGCCAGTCCGCTGCTCGCCGGGGTCGCGCCGATCCCAGGGCGCGGGACGTTCGTCGCCGCGACGGCCGGGCCAACGACAAAGGCGACGATTGCGGCCAGCAGGATGGAGCTGACAACGGCGAGGATCCTCCAGATTGCGCGGCACCCGCGGGTGGCGACGATCGTGCCCGCCGCGACAAGGACGACACCACAGGCCACTGCGACCGTCCCGGCGAAGGCCTCCAGCGACAGAGCGTCCTTCGCGACATGAGGCATGAACCCAAGTCCGACGGCGAGGACCACGACCCCGACGCCCACGGCCAGGCGGCCGCACCCGCGCTCGCCGACCCTCGCCTCGAGGGCTATCACGGCGACCGTGAGGGCTGCGACGCCCGCAACACGGGCCAGCTGCCACGCAAGGGTGCCGTCATGACCGACGAGCACGGCCATCACGACTCCGGCGGTGGCGGTGGCCGCGGGAACGCCCCAATGTCGAAGCGCGGACATGCGCATGACATCAACGCGATCCGACGTGTGTCTGCGCTGCATCGCCAGTGCCATCCCGGCCTCCTTCACTCCTGTCGGGCCAGCCCCGACGCGGGGATGCTCGGACTACGGACCCGGGGCGTACTCGCAGGAGCCTCGAGTCCATCTGCGCACCGGACGGCTCGACAAGCCAGGGCCATTCGTCCCGCGGCTCGCTCGACCGGGTGGGCACATCGCGAACGTTGGTGTTCACGGCGAGCCGGCCGCGTTGCACCTCGAGGAGCTGTGGATCAAGGTAGTGCTCACACGCTGACCGACCGAGGAGACCCCATGAAGCGTTGGCCCTTGCTCGCAGCCGTCACGGCGGCTCTGTTCGCCACCGGCTGCGTGCCTCCGCCTGGCACCACGAACCAACCGCCTCCCGCTCCGGCCGGCGTGCGGGCCATGACCGGCGGCGGCAGCGGCGAGGTCGTCGTCACCTGGGATCCGCTGCCCGCCACAGTGGGCGTCGCCCACTTCCGCGTGTACGAGAACAGACTGCCGGGGCAGTTCTGGCTCCTCGGTGTCGTGACCGACGAGGCCCTCGGCACGCTCGAGCCCGGACGTCTGGGCATCGTCGATGCCCCCGACTACTGGCCGTGGCCGACGCTTCAGCCACCGAAGCGCTGCTACGTCGTGTCAGCGGTGTCCACGAGCGGACTCGAGGGACCCTTCTCCTCGCCAGTGTGCGGCTCGGCGCCATAGACCGCGGATCCAGGCCGTCGAGCTCTGGACCTCAGACTGCGCCTCGAAGCGGAGCGTCACAACACCGAGCCGGCGGGAGTCAGGGACACCTGTGGATGGTGGCTGATGGTGCCATTCGTCCCTACCGCGGGTGAGCGTCGAGAGCGCATGCTGCAGGTAGGAGGTGAGTGGTGCTCGAGTTCGATGTCGCCAGCAAGCGGTTCGGCGCGCTGGTCGCGCTCGACGGCTGCTCGTTCGAGGCGAGACCGGGGCGGCTCACCGGCTTCCTTGGGCCGAACGGCGCTGGGAAGACGACGGCCATGCGGGCGGTGTTCGGCCTCGTCGCCTTGGACAGCGGCGCGGTCTGCTGGCAAGGCGCCGAGATCGGTCCTGAGCAGCGCGCCCGGTTCGGGTACATGCCGGAGGAGCGTGGCCTCTATCCGCGCATGCGTGTCCGCGACCAGCTCGTCTACTTGGGTCGGCTCTGCGGTCGAAGCGCTATCGAGGTGGACCGCAGCGTCGACATGTGGCTCGACCGGCTGGGCCTGGCGTCCCGGGCGAGGGACCGGCTCGACGCCTTGTCGCACGGCAACCAGCAGCGGGTGCAGCTGATCGCCGCCCTGATCAACCAGCCCGAGCTGCTCGTCCTCGACGAACCGTTCTCGGGTCTCGACCCGCTCGCCATCGCCGCCATGTCTGACCTGCTCGCCGAGGTCGCCGCCCACGGCGCGACCGTGTTGTTCTCGAGCCACCAGCTCGACCTGGTCGAGGACATCTGCGAGGACGTCGTCATCATCGACGCGGGACGGATCGTCCGATCCGGCGCCCTCACGGATCTGCGGGCCGAGGTACCGCAGCGATTCGTTACTGTCTGCTACCGCGGCACCGCTCCCGACTGGTCGGCGCTCGGGGCAATCGAGTTCGTGGACGCGAGCGACGGCGAGGCGCGCCTGCGCGTCGAGAAGTGTGTCGACTTGGCGGCGATGGTCGCCGCCCTGGGCCGGACCACCGAGCTCGTTTCGTTCGCCTACGAGCCGCCAACGCTGTCGGAGCTGTTCCGTCAGGCGGTGGCGGCATGAACGGCTTCCGGCAGAGCTCGCTGGTCGCCGGACGCGAGATTCGCGAGCGGGGACGTTCCCGCAGCTTCCTGTTGTCGGTCGTGCTCATGCTCATCGCGGTGGCGGCAGCCATCGCGCTCCCGGCGATGCTCGACACGGGCCCGGGCACCATGGACATCGGCCTCACGGGCTCGATCCCCGCAGACCTGCCTGCCGCCCTCGAAGCGCAAGGCGACGCGGTCGATGCCACGATCCGAGTCCATCGCTATGACACTGTCGCCGCCGGCGAAGACGCGGTCCGCGACGATGAGGTCGACGTGCTGGTCGTCGATGCCCGCCGTCTCGAGTGGCAGCGCCAGGCCGACGAGCAGCTCAAGGCCATCGCCACCGGGGCCATCCAGGTTGTCGCCATCCGCGACCGGGCCGCTGCGGCGGGCATGGACCCCGACGAGCTGTTGGCCATGGTCGAACCGGTGCCGGTCTCCAACGTCGAGCTCGGCCAGGTCGCCGGGCGCAGTCCCGACGATGAGACCGCCGCCTTCATCATGACCCTGGTCCTGTTCGGCGCCATCAGCACCTACGGGGCCATGGTGCTCAGCGGCGTGGTGGAGGAGAAGTCCAGCCGCACCGTCGAGGTGCTCCTCGCCCGCATGCCCGCCCGCAACCTCCTCGCCGGCAAGATCGCCGGCATCGGTCTGCTCGGGCTCGCCCAGATCGCCGCCACCGCGATCGTCGCAGTCGCCGTGGGGGCCATGGTCGACTCAGTCGACATGCCCGCCGTCCGGGCGAACGTCATCGCCTGGGCGGTGGTCTGGTTCCTGCTCGGCTACGCCCTCTACGCCACCGTGTTCGGCACGCTCGGTTCGCTGGCATCGCGCACCGAGGACGCTTCGAGCGTCACCGGCCCGATCACCATCGTGCTCGTGCTCGGGTTCATGGTCTCCTTCGCCACCATAGGCAGTGCCGACACGACGTGGGCCCAGCTCGTTTCCTGGCTCCCGCTCACCGCGCCCCTCGCCATGCCCAACCGCATCGCCATGGGCGCGGCCAGCTGGTGGGATCCCCTCGTCGCGGTCAGTCTGACGCTCAGCCGCGATCGCCGGGCTCGTCGTGCTCGGCGGGCGCATCTACACCCGGGCCATCCTCCACACCGGGTCGACGCTCAGTCTCGGAGACGCGTGGCGCGGCCTACCTAGGCCGGCCCACGACGATGTTGCGACCAGTTCTGCCGACCACGAGGCCTCGGCGTCGAGCGCGAAGGCTTCACAGAGCCCTGCGAAGGTCGGCCCGGCGCAGGTCATCCTGGTCGTCCTCTCGTTGGCGCTGGGCGGTGTGATCTACGCCGTCACCGCCGACTTCGTCGTCGGCCTTGCTGTCGGCGCTGCGTTCTTCGCCCTCGCCGTACGGGCCAGGCGGGCGTGGGCTCGGAAGCCGCCTCCGCCCGGCTTGGAGCCACAGCGCGAACGTGAGCCGGCCACCCGTGAGCACGGTGCTGAAACGCGCGCATAGGTGACCCAGTCGGGGGCTCCGAGGTTCGGTACATCCCATCCAGGGTGCCGTCGAGCGCTCGTCACTGGTCGGACTTACCCGCCGAGTGTGGCAATGAGGATCGCCTTGATCGTGTGCAGACGATTCTCGGCTTGGTCGAACACCACGCTCGCCGCAGACTCGAACACCTCGTTGGTGACCTCGATGCCGTCGGGCATGCCGAGGGCGCTCATCATCTCGCCCCCGACGATTGTGTTCGTATCGTGGAACGCGGGCAGGCAATGCATGAACTTGGCTCGGGGGTTCCCGGTGCGCTTCAGCAGGTCACTGTTGATCTGGAAACCTCGAAGCAGGTTGACGCGCTCCTGCCAGACCTCTTTCGGTTCGCCCATCGAGACCCAGACGTCGGTGTGAACGAAGTCGACCTCGTGCACGCCGGCGTCCACGTCGTCGGTGATGGTGACCGTGGCACCGCTTCGGCCCGCGAGGTCGTGCGCGGTCGCGACGATGTCCTCGGGGGGCCAGAGCTCTCGAGGGCCGACGAGACGGACGTCGGAGCCCAGCAATGCACCGGTGACGAGGAGTGACCGTCCCATGTTGAATCGGCAATCGCCCAAGAACGCGTACTTGAGCGCGTCGTACGGCTTGTTGGAGTGCTCGTGCATCGTGAGGAAGTCGGCGAGCATCTGTGTCGGGTGCCACTCGGCGGTCAGTCCGTTGTACACGGGCACACCCGCGAATTCCGCGAGCGTCTCGACGTCTGCTTGGCGATTGCCGCGGTACTCGATGGCGTCGTACATGCGGCCCAGCACGCGTGCAGTGTCGGCCACCGACTCCTTGTGGCCCATCTGTGAACCCGAGGGATCGAGGTACGTAACGTGAGCTCCCTGATCGAAGGCGGCGACCTCGAACGCCGAGCGGGTCCGGGTCGAGGTCTTTTCGAAGATCAAGGCGATCTCCTTGCCGTCCAGGCGCTTGACCTCGGTCCCGGCGTACTTGGCGAGCTTGATCGCTTCGGAGAGCTGCAGCAGGAAGCGGAACTCCTGGGGAGTGAAGTCGATCTCCTTGAGGAAGCTGCGGTTGTGGAGGTTGTACATGCAAGCACCCTTCTCAGTAGGCGGCGTCACGTTCGAGCGGACAGGTCATGCAGTGGCCGCCGCCCCGACCGCGACCTAGTTCGGAGCCCGGGATGGTGATCACTTCGATGCCCGCTTTGCGGAGCTTCGTGTTCGTGTAGGTGTTGCGCTCGTAGCCGATGACGACTCCCGGCTCGAGGGCGACGACGTTGTTGCCGTCGTCCCACTGCTCGCGCTCCGCTTCGAACTCGTCGCCGCCGGTGGAAATGACCCTCAACGTTCCGATTCCGAGGTGTTTGCCCATCGCGTCGACGAGCGACTCGGACTGCTTCTCGATGACCGTCTCCTCGATTGTGTCTCCCGGCTTGACGGCCCAGACCTGCGCGCCGTCGACGACCTTGGGGAACGCGGTCACCGCGTCACGGTCCACCATCGTGATGACCGTGTCGAGGTGCATGTAGCTCCGGTCCCGGGGAAGCACGACGGCCAGGACCATCCTCGCGGCATCGGCCTTGAAGAGCTCCCGCGCGATCAAGGAGACGGCCTGAGGTGATGTGCGCTCGCCCATGCCCATCATGACCACACCGTTGCCGATCGGTTGGACGTCGCCGCCTTCCACAGTGCTTCGTCCCCAGTCCTCGGCCGCTCCACCGAACCAGACGCGCACGCCTTCAGCGGTGAACATCGGGTGGAACCGGTAGATGGCCTCGACGATCATCGTCTCAGGCCTGCGGGCCGGTTTCGCCATCGGATTGAGCGTCACCCCGCCGAAGATCCAGCACGACGGGTCCCGTTGGAACAGGAAGTTCGGCAGCGGTGGGAGAAGCATGTGGGTCGGGTCAGTCGACTCCCACAGCAGACCTCCACCTTCGGACAGGTCGGCTCGGGTGATCCCACCGATGAGGAAGTCCGCGACGCGGACCGGATCGACGGTGGCCACGAACTCCCGAGCCCGACGGGCGAGCGAGGTGCCGACCATCCGCTCGTTCAGCACATGGTCACAGACCCACTCCTTGGCGGCGGGTACCTCCAGCGCCTCGGCGAACATCTCCTCGGCGTAGAACACCTCCACTCCACGTTCCCGCATCGACTCGGTGAACACGTCGTGCTCTTCCTTGGCGCGCTTCACCCAGATCACATCGTCGAAGAGCAGGTCCGCTGCGTTCGACGGCGTGAGGCGCGAGTGCTCGAGCCCGGGCCGGTGAACCATCACCTTGCGCAGCTTGCCGACTTCCGAATGAACTCCGAATGGCATCTGTGTGTCCTCCTTGAACCCGTGGCTCTCTTGGAAGGCGTCAGCGTGCGTATTCGATGCCGTCGACGTCGGCGCTGACGATCGTGCCCGCCTTCTCTTCGAGCATCCCGCCGATCTCGGACAAACCACCGATGGCGGCCTTCCCGCCCGACAACCGGGCGAAATCGCAGGCCGCCGACACCTTCGGCAGCATGGAGCCCGCCGCGAACTCCGACGAGTGCTCCATGAGCGCGTCCGGATGTGCTCGAGCGATCGCTCTCGCGGTCGGCTTGCCCCAATCGAAGTACACGGCGTCCGCATCGGTGGCCATGACAAGGACGTCAGCCTTCAGGTCTCCGGCGAGGAGGGCACTGGCGCGGTCCTTGTCGATGACCGCTTCGACACCTGTGAGCTGGCGCCCAGGCCGGTACGCGACCGGGATGCCGCCGCCACCGGCGCAGATCACCACGGCCTCGCGCTCGAGCAGCCACTGGATCTGGCGCAGCTCGAAGATGCGCTTCGGCTCGGGCGAAGCCACCACGCGCCGGAAGGCGTCGCCGTCCGGCTTGAAGACCCACCCCCGCTCGGCCTTCAAGGCGTCGGCTGCGGCACGGTCGTAGATCGGACCGATCGGCTTCGAGGGATCCTGGAACGCGGGATCGTCGGGGTCCACCTCGATCATCGTGAGGAGCGTCGCCAAGGGCCGCTCGAACGGCAGTCGGTTTCCGAGCTCCTGCTCGACCAAGTAGCCGATCATCCCTTGCGTCTCGGCACCGAGCACGTCGAGCGGGTATGTCGGGACCTTCTCGTAGGCGGCGCCCTGGAGGGCGAGCAACCCGACCTGCGGGCCATTGCCGTGGGAGATGACCAGCTCGTGCTCCATGGCCACCGGGGCAAGGGCGTCGCACGCGACGCGCACGTTCTCGCGCTGGTTCTCGCTGGTCATCTCCTCGCCTCGCCTCAGCAAGGCGTTGCCACCAAGGGCCACGACGACACGCATGCGGACTCCTTCGAAGGTGATCTCGATGGGCGACCCGTTGTCAGAGCGCCTGGCCGAGCATGAGGAAGATGGTCACCGCCACGAACAGGATGCCCAGGTAGGGCACGATGAAGCGCACGTACTTGTTGTAGCCGACCTTGGCCAGCGCCAGGCCACCCATGATCACCGCCGATGTCGGCGTGATGAGATTCACCCAACCCGACGCCGACTGGTACGCGGTGACGGTGAGCGCCCGGTTCACTCCTGCGAAATCGGACAACGGCGCGAGGATGGGCATCACGAGCGCGGCGTGCCCCGATGACGACGGCACGAGGAATGCGATCGGGATGTTGACGATCCACGCCAGAACGATGAACCACGTACCCGACAACGAGTCGACGGCATTCTCCATCCAGTAGAGGATCGTGTCGGTGATGTAGCTGTTCCTCATGATCACCGTGACGCCTCGTGCCAGCACGATCACGAGGCCCGCACTGAGGAAGTCGGCCGCCCCCGACACGATCGTGGAAACCGTGCCTTCCTCGCCCATGTGGGACACCACGCCGATCAGGACGGCAGCGACGATGAACAGCATCGACGCCTCGGTGAAGTAGAAGTTGCTGAACGTCGGCAGCGGATAGTCGGCATCGAAGACGTTCTGCCAAACGTCTTCCCACGGCACGAACCCGTAGATCATGATCGCGAACGCCAAGCCGAAGATTGCCAGGACGACCTTCTGCGAACGCGTGAGAGGTGACACCTCCGCCACGCGCGTGCCGTCACCGTCTAAACCGTCATCCAGCAGGACGCCACCGCCTGATCCGGCGACAGCGGCAGTCGTCACGGGTATTTCCTTCAAGGCACCAAAGCGTTGCGCGAAGAACATCACGTAGGCGATGCCGACGGGTGCAAGGATCAGGAGCATCAGCACCCGAAGACCGATCCCGTCGCTGATGCTGATCCCCGCGGCATCCGAGGCGACACCGGTGGCGAACGGGTTCACCGTCGAAGCGAGCACTCCCGTCCCGGCGCCGACGGCGATGATCCCGACGGCGACGACCCGGTCGTAGCCGAGGGCCAGCACCAGCGGCACCATGAGGGCGTAGAAGCCCAGGGTCTCCTCCCACATGCCATAGGTGGTCCCGCCAAGGGTGAACACCGACATCAGCACGAGCACGAGCAGCAGCCGCTTCTTCCCGAACCTGGTCGCCAGTCGGCCGATGCCAGCCTCGATGGCGCCCGTCTTCATCGCGATCGTGATGAAGGCGCCCACGGCGAGCACGAACAGGAAGATCTGAGCCGAGCCGTAGAGGAAGCCGGACTCGTCCGCCCCGATGAGGCGCGTCGTCGTGTTCTCGATGCCGTAGAGCCCGTTCGGCGTCGACCGCCACAAGATCCCGAACTGGGCATAGAAGCTCTTGTCCGAGCAGAGTTCCTCGGGCGGAACGGTGCCGCAGTCCGGAAGCTCCTGGTACGTACCCGGCACCGGCGCTCCCGTCTCCGGATCCTGGTCATAGACCCCCGCGGGGACGAAGAACGACGCGATCCAGACGGCCAACATCACAATGGCCAACACCGTCAATGCCGTGGGGAACCTGACCCGCTTGGTGCCGGTCGTCTCAGCCTCGGTCGTCGGAGGCCCGCCGTCGCTCTCGATGGCCGCAGCCGCACTCGCTTGATCGACCTCGTGTGCGGGATCAGTGTTGCTTTCCATCTCGCCTCCTCGGGACGCGCCTCCCGCTGGTGCCCGGCCTTTGCGGGCGACCGATGTAGCCGGCTGCAGGACTCGGTGGGAGGTCCCAGCTATCGACTCGAAGGCAGGAGTCGTCCGGCTCGAATCTGTTCACTCGGACAGTACTGGACGAGTTCGAGGCGCTCGCGCACTGGCCATTCCTTAGCAGACGGCTCAGGGGAGCCGAGCGGGCCTCTGAGCGTGGCACGCGGCCTCGCGGCCACTCACCTGCGCGGCACCCCTCGCCCGGTTCAGGGCAATCGCTGACCAGGGACACCGCGCCGGCTCGGCTACGGCCCGTCAATTGCCCCAGCGCAGTATGGTCCTGGCGTGTCGACTGCAGCGGCGGCGGTGCCCTCGACCGAGCCGCCCTCGAGGTCCTTCGGTGTCCGACAGGCTGCATTCATCGGGGTCGGCGCGATGGTCGGTGCCGGGATCTTCTCGCTCCTCGGGGCCGCCGGTGAAGTCGCTGGGGCGGCCGTCTGGCTGTCCTTCCTGATCGCTGGCGGCGTCGCCGGGCTGCAGGGCTACTCGTTCGCCAAGTTCGGCGCTCGCTATCCGTCGGCCGGCGGGCTGCTGGAGTACGTCGTCCGAGGTTTCGGCGACGGTCACATCACCGGTGTCGTCGCCTGGCTCGTGCTGGCTGCGAACGCCATCGTGACCGGAATGGTGGCGGTCTCGTTCGGCAGCTACGCCAGCAGTGCGGTGGCGGACGGCAGCGACACCTGGCTCAAGGTCTTTGCCGTGCTGGTCGTGGTGGCGATGACGATCCTCAACATCGTGGGATCGCGGGCGGTCGCCAGGGTCCAGACGCTGATCGTCGTGGTCGTGGTCGGCATCCTCGCGCTGTTCGCGGTCACGACCCTCTCCAACATCGACTTCGGGTTGCTGGCCTTCTCTGGCTACCCGTCAGTGGCGGACATCGTGGGCAGCGTGGCGTTGACGTTCTTCGCCTTCTTGGGGTTCGGTGTCGTGACGTTCACGGCCAAGGACCTGGGCGACCCACGCCGCCAGCTGCCCCGCGCCATCTACCTCGCGCTCGGCATCGCCACCACGATCTACGTGGCTGTCGCGCTCGGGGTGTTCGGGACACTGACGGTCGGCGAGGTGATCGAGTCGGGTGGCACGGCGCTGGCGGTCGCGGCCGAGCCGGTCCTCGGTCGGGCTGGCTACTGGCTGATGACGGTCACGGCCCTGTTCGCGACCTCGGGCGCGACGAACGCCGGCCTGTACCCGGCGGCCGGTCTCTGTCAGGAGATGGCCGCACGGGGCCAGTTCCCACCGGCGCTCGGACGACGGCTGGGTGGGCGGGCGCCTGCAGGGATCGTGCTCACCGCGGCAATCGCCATTGTCTTGGCCGTCGGCTTCGATCTCAGCTCGATCGCCTCCATCGGTAGCGCCATCGCACTGTGCGTGTTCACGCTGATCACGGCTGCGCACCTGCGCGTGCGGGGCGAGACCGGAGCGCGCATCTGGATGCTCCTCCTGGCCATCCTGAGCACCGTGACCGTCCTTGTGGCGTTCACGTTCACCACGCTCGTCGACGAACCGGCGACCGCTGTCACCCTCGCCGCCATCCTGGTGCTGAGCATCGCCATTGACCTCGTGTGGAAGCGGATGCGCGGCGACCGGGATGCCGGCCGTCCCGCTGCCGAGGGGTCCGCCGAAGCAGCCACACGTCGACACGCCGTCGAAGCCGTCGACCCGCGCAGTCTCAGCCCCTCGGCGGAGCAGGACAACTCGACACAGTGACATCGTCTCCACGCCGTCCGCCGCGAGACGCACATCACTGCGATTGGGAAAGGCACGAACCGAGGTCAGTCGCGAGCGTGATAGCCATTGAGCCCTGGCCATCGATGGAATTCGTGGAGCGGGCAGATGGCCATGGTCGGCGATCGTGTTGGGACTCGTGGGTCTGGTCGTGACGGCCTCCATCGCCGCGGCAGGCTCGCCAACTTCGGCCGAGATCGCGGTGTTCCGTTGGTTCAACGACCCGCCTCGTGCTCTCGGCACTGTCATGGGCCTCATCAACCCCCTGCTACGACCCGTCGGACTCACCCTGCTGATCGTCGCCGTGGTCCTCCTGCTCTCCCTGACCCGGCGCGATGTGTTCTGGCCCCTGGTCATTGCTGCGTCTGCAGCAGGGATCCTCGCCTATCTGGTCGACAACGTCGTGAAGCTCATCGTCGATCGGGGCCGGCCGCCCGCCTATCTCTCGGACGTGCTCTTTCACGGCTATCCGGTCGACCCGCGAGGGACCGGATACCCGTCGAGCCACACGGCGGTCACGGTCGCTGTCGTCGTTGGCGCCTGGCCGTGGCTGAACCGACCATGGAGGGTTGGCGGTGTCGTAGCCGCAGTCTCGATCGGCCTGAACCGCATGTACGTCGGCGCGCACTTCCCGCTCGACGTCCTCGGTGGCGCCGCCGTCGGCCTCGTGGCCGGCGGTGTCGTGCTCGTCGTCGCGCAGCGGCAGCCCAGACGGATGCGCCCCTCCACCGCTTGACTCCTGGAGCGGTCGGCGCCCGATCGCGCGCCGACCGCACCGAAACGGGTCCGGTCGCGGCGTGGCTCGAAGCAGGAGCGAAGCCTCGGCACCCTCTCGATCCAGGCGACGTTCGCGGGTCGTGGCCAGGTTGCGCGGACCCGGCGAACGGGTGAACGTTCGCTCTCGCCCCTTGGCGGATTGGACAAGCCGTCGTATCGTCGTATCCATCTAGATCGATAGGTGGTTCTGATGCCAGACATCTCGGAGTTGACCGTCGACCAGCGTGTGTCGTTGAGTCATGCGGCTCGGACGCTGGCGGCAGAGTTCGAGGGTGTCTTCGGGGAGGAGACCATCGAGCTCTTCCTGGCGACGAGCTACGACCAGTTCGCTGATCGGGCCAAGTTCAACCACTTCCTTCCATTGATGGCCGAGCGCTTCGCCCGCCAACGCCTGAAGGCTCTGGCCAAGGTGGAGGGCAAAGCCAACGACGGCCTTCCGACCGTCTTGTTCCTGTGTACCCACAACGCCGGCCGGAGCCAGATGGCGCTTGGGTGGCTCCAGCAGCTCGCCGGAAGCCGCGCCATCGCCTGGTCGGGCGGCTCGGAGCCGGGCCGGGAGATCAACCCTGCCGCCGTCGAGGCGATGGCGGAGGTCGGCATCGACATCACCGACGAGTTCCCGAAGCCGTGGACGCAGGAGATCGTCCAAGCGGCGGATGTGGTGATCACCATGGGGTGTGGTGACGCGTGTCCGATCTTTCCCGGCAAACGCTACGAGGATTGGGACCTCGTGGATCCTGCGGGACTCGACGTGGCCGAGGTGCGACCCATCCGCGACGAGATCCGTCGCCGCGTGGAGAGACTGCTCGCCGAGCTCCTGCCGACGGCGTGAGGCGATGGGCAGGACGGTCGAGCCCTACCGGGGACGCCGGGCGCGAACGGTGGCGCCGTGCAATCCCGGGCCGGTGTCGTGCGTGTACTCGATTGAGGCGTCGACCAGTCCGGCTGACGTGACGATCGCCAGATACGCGTCGTGCCGGAGTGCGCCGACCCCGCATTCGGCCCAGCCCCCGTCCCTGTCCTCTGCGGTGTAGTCGTCGTCGGCCACGATGTCGGTCACCGCCATGCGGCCGCCGGGCCGGAGCACGCGGGCGATCTCGGTGAAGACCGGTGTCTTGTCGGGCGCGAGGCAGATGACGCAGTTCGAGATGACAACGTCGACCGATGCGTCCGGAAGAGGGACTCTCTCGATCAGACCCTTCAGGAACCGTGCGTTGGTGACCCCGGCTTCGGCGGCGTGGGCCTGGGCGACCTTGATCATCTCGTCGAGCTCGTCGACGCCGTAGGCGGTCCCGCTCGGTGCGACTCGCTTCGCAGACAGGATCACGTCGAGCCCTCCACCGGACCCGAGGTCGAGCACGTCGTCGCCCGGACCCAGCACGACCATGGTGAGCGGGTTCCCGCACCCCATCGAGAGCTCCGCGGCGCCAGGCGGCGCGTCAGCAAGAGCGTCAGGGTCGTACCGGCTTGCGCCCCAGACGCCATCGTGGCCGAGGCCGTCACTGCCCTCCTGGGCCGCTCGTCTGTAGTAGTCCCGGACCTCTTCGCGGATCTGTTGTTCGTTCACGAAGTGCCTCCTCTTGTCCAGAGCTGGTGACGCCGACTGCCGCTAGGTGGACGGCCCGTGCTCGAGCAACGCCGACGCCAACGCTGCGAACAGGAACAACAGACTTCCAACGAGGAACAGCGTGACCGAGCCGAGGTAGAGGGCTGGCCAGAAGAACCCGACGCAACCGAGCACGAAGAGCGCGGCGGCGGTGATGTTCATGGCCGCGACGGCCCATCGGTGGGCGTCGAGGTACCAGCACAGCCGAGCGGGACGGGACAGCGGGTGCATGATCGCCCGGTCCCGATCAGACCAGCGTGGAGCGAAGCTCGGCGAGGCTTTCAGGCACGGCTCGGTACCAGACCCATCGGCCCCGCTTGTCGCCCACGATCAGACCGGCCTCGCTCAAGACCTTGAGGTGGTGCGACACCGTGGGCTGGGAGCGGCCGACCGGTTCGACCAGATCGCAGGCGCACACTTCGCCGGCCGGGGCGGAGGCGAGCAGGGACAGGACCCGCAGCCGCGCCGGATCGGCGAGAGCGGCGAACCTACGGGCAAGTTCGGTTGCGTCGGCTTCGCTGAGGGGCGCCTCGCTCACGGTCGGGCAGCACTGGTCGCTCTCGAGCAGGACGACGGACTTGCGTTCAGCCACGATCACACCATCCATTGACAAACATCGATAGATAGGCTATCTATTGATAGACGCCAATATATCAGGAGGGTCCACCATGTCCAGAGTCCAGCTCGCCATCAACGTCGAGGAGCTCGATCCCGCCATCGAGTTCTATTCCAAACTGTTCGCCTCGGAGCCGGCCAAGGTGCGGCCCGGGTACGCCAACTTCGCCATCGCCGAGCCGCCGCTCAAGCTGGTGCTGATCGAAACCCCCGGTCAGGGCGGCACCCTCAACCATCTCGGCGTCGAAGTGGCTTCCACCGCCGAGGTCGTCGCCGCACAAGCTCGTCTCAGCGGCGAGGGCCTCGCCACCGCCACCGAGGACGGGGTGTCGTGTTGCTACGCCCGCCAGGACAAGGTGTGGGTCGACGGTCCCTCGGGAGAGCCGTGGGAGATCTACACCGTCCTCGAGCACGTCGAGATGCCCGACGGCCAGCTCCGCACCGTCGACCCTGAGACGGGAGCAACCTGCTGCGCCACGCCCGACGACGACGGCGCGCTCGTTCCCGACACCACGGCGAGCTGCTGCTGATCACAGCGGTGAGCCACCTCGCCCAACAACCCGAGACCGGTGCCGGGCGCCTTCAACTCGACCTGCCTCGTCGCCTCGTCGCCGAAGCACTCGGCACCGGACTGCTCGTCGTGGCGGTGATCGGTTCTGGGATCATGGCCAGCCGGCTGTCTCCCGACGACACCGGCCTCGAGCTCCTGGAGAACGCGGCGGCCACGGCTGGAGCGCTGGTGGCGTTGATCTGGATGCTTGGAGCCGTGTCGGGTGCTCACTTCAACCCGGTGGTGACGATCATCGATCGGGCGTTCGGCGGGATCCGCGCTCGCGAGGTCGGGCCGTACATCGCCGCGCAGGTGATCGGCGGATGCCTGGGCGCTGTGCTGGCCAACCTCATGTTCGACCTGCCGGCCATCGACCCCTCGAGCGAAGTTCGGTCCTCAGGCGCTCTGTGGTTGTCCGAGGTGGTCGCCACCGCGGGACTGCTCCTGGTCATACACGGCTGCGTCCGTAGCGGACGAGCCAATGTCGTTGCAGTCGCAGTCGGCGTGTGGATCGGCGGCGCCTACTTCTTCACGTCCTCCACGAGCTTCGCCAATCCCGCCGTCACTATCGCCCGCACCCTGTCCGACACCTTCGCAGGCATCGCGCCGTCATCCGCGCCGATGTTCATCGCCATGCAACTCGTCGGAACAGCAGTGGCCTTCGGGCTGATCCGCTTGCTGTTCCCGCCGCCCAGGTCTTCTGGAGAAAGTACCGCTGCGACCGAGTAGCACCCTGGTGCGACGGAGCGCGCCGTACGACCGAGAGGCCGGACGGCATGGTCAACAGCACCCGCCGCCTGGGCCGGTCGTAGGTGTCCTTCACCTTCGTCGGTCTTCACACCAGCCGGGAACGGCCCGATCGGTCCGGTTCCTCCCGGCGCTGCCATCGCCCCGAACGGTGGCCGGACGACCCCTGCAGACGGTGGTAGCGATGGACCACGCAACGCCTCGTCCGGTACGTTTCCTCCAGGCGGGCGGGGGCCGACCCTCTGGCCCGGAACCCAGATCAAGGAGCAACCATATGGTCCATCATCGCCATCTCCGGCGGGTAGCGGGCGGCGTGACCGTGGTCGCCGGCCTCGCGCTCACGACCATCGTGCCGGCTTCGGCCGACACCGGTGTCGACTCATCCGCTCTACGCCGCGCCGTGACGGTCAACGGCATCCTCACCCACGAACGGGCACTGCAGAGGATCGCGAACCAGAACGGCGGGACCCGCGCCGCGGGCACGCCGGGCTACGAAGCCTCGGGCCAGTACGTGGAGGGCCTGCTGGGAGCGGCCGGCTACAACGTCACGCGACAGAACTTCAGCTACGAGCAGTTCATCCTGAACTCGAGCGCGATGCAGCAGACGGCCCCCGGTCAGGTGACCTACGTCGCGAACGTTGACTTCGCGGCCATGTCCTACTCCGGCAGTGGCGACGTCACGACGGCCGTCCAGCCCGTCGACATCAACCTCGCCGGTGACCGCGCCTCGACGAGTGGCTGCGAGGCGGCCGACTTCGCCGGCTTTACTGCCGGCAACATCGCGCTCATCCAGCGCGGCACCTGCTTCTTCCGGGACAAGGTGACCAACGCCACCGCGGCTGGCGCCAGCGCGGTGATCGTTTTCAACCAGGGCAACGTCGTTCCGAACGACGACCGGCTCGGTCTGTTCTTCGGCACGCTCGACCCGCCGGTGGCTGCCATCCCGGCCGTGAGCACGACGTTCGCCCTCGGCGAGCAACTGGCGACGACCGCGAACCTGCGGATGCGTGTCGCCGTCAACGCCACGCTGAAAACGACGAACACGTTCAACCTGCTAGCGGATACCCCTGGGGGACGGGCTGACCGGCTAGTGGTGGTCGGCGCCCACCTCGACTCCGTGGCCGAGGGCCCCGGCATCAACGACAACGGCAGCGGCACATCCACGATCCTCGAGACGGCGCTGCAGATGGACACGCTCGGCATCGCACCCACCAACAAGGTGCGCTTCGCCTTCTGGGGCGGCGAGGAGGACGGGCTCATCGGCTCGAACTACTACGTCTCCCAGCTCAGCGCCCGCGCCCTGAAGGACCACGCCGTAAACCTCAACTTCGACATGGTCGGCTCGCCGAACTTCGTCCGCTTCGTCTACGACGGTGACGGCTCGGCCTTCGGCATCAAGGGCCCGACCGGGTCGGCCAACGTCGAGAAGGTGTTCCTCGACTACTTCGCCTCGCAGGGCCTGGCGACCGAGCCGACCGAGTTCGACGGGCGATCCGACTACTTCGCCTTCATCAACAACGGCATCCCCGCCGGCGGCTTGTTCACCGGCGCCGAAGGCATCAAGACCGCCCCACAGGCCGCTGTTTATGGCGGCACCGCCGGCCGGGCCTACGACCCCTGCTACCACCAGTCGTGCGACACCATCAACAACTTGAGCAATACCGCGCTCGACCAGATGTCCGACGCCACCGCCCACGCCACGCTGGCGTTCGCCATGACGACGTCCGCCGTCAGCGGCACCACGAAGGGCGGGGGCAGCGGCACTGGCGGCTTCGACATGAAGGGTCACCGCGCCATCAAGTGACGGTCCTCGACTGAACCGACACACGAACTGACCTGGCTGATGTGGGCGGGGTGCGCCCCGCCTACATCGGCTGTGCGGCCCGCTCCGCCACGGTCAGAACTGCCAGGTGGTGGACGATCACGGTTCCCCCGGGCGCGCGCCAGCGCGCCGCGGTCAACCCGCCGCCGTCAGCCGGTGAGGGTCGCCGCGTGGTCGGGGACGTACGTCTGCGTGTCGCGTGGCGGACGGACGTAGCCCCTGGACTCCGGACGCTTCGGGAGCGTGAGGGGCACCCTGACCACCTCGTGGTAGTCGAGTGTGCTCAGCAGGTGGGCGATCATGTTGAGCCTCGCTCGGCGCTTGTCGTCGCTCTCGACGACGAACCAGGGCGCTTCCGGGATGTCGGTGTGCACCATCATCTGGTCCTTGGCCCGTGAGAAGTCCTCCCACCTGGTGACGGACTCGAGATCCATCGGCGAGAGCTTCCACTGGCGCATCGGATCCTCCAAGCGGGACCGGAACCGTGCCTCCTGCTCGGCGTCGCCGACGGAGAACCAGTACTTGCGTAGCAGGACGCCCTCCTCCACGAGCATCCGCTCGAAGATGGGGCACTGGTGCAGGAAGCGGTGGTACTCGTCGGCGGTGCAGAAGCCCATCACCTGCTCGACGCCGGCCCGGTTGTACCAGGACCGGTCGAACAGCACGATCTCGCCGGCCGCCGGCAACTGGGCCACGTAGCGCTGGAAGTACCACTGGGTCCGCTCCCGCTCGGTCGGCGCGGGAAGGGCGGCGATGCGGGCGACACGGGGGTTGAGGAACTGGGCGACGCGTTTGATCGTGCTCCCCTTGCCGGCGGCGTCCCGCCCTTCGAAGACCACCACGAGCCGACGGTTCTCCGTCCGTACCCACTCCTGGACCTTGACCAGCTCGGCCTGGAGGCGGAAGAGCTCACGCACGTACACCTTCTTCGGCACGCGCTCGATCGTCCGCGTCCCCTTCGACGACTTCGTTCGCCCGGCCATGAGCGGCCAGCGTACGACGGTCCGGGAGGGACCCGCCTGAACTGGGCGGTTCGGCGTCGTGCACCGGCAGACTGAGCACATGGAAGTGAAGGAACTCGGCCACCTGGTCCTGTACGTGCGGGACATCGACCGCTCGGCCCGCTTCTACCGCGACGTCCTCGGCTGGCGGCAGATCCTGCCGGAGGAGAGCGAGGCAGGGCACCTGCCCGTCGCCGCCTTCGCCTCACCGTCCGGGCGGACCCACCACGAGCTGTTGCTCATCGAGGTGGGGCCGGACGCCGCCGCCCAGCCACAGGGCCGGCGCGTCGGGTTGTACCACTTCGGGCTGAAGATGGGCGACAGCGACGACGAGCTCCGCGAGGCGTTCGCCGCCCTGCAGGCGAGCGGCACCACGATCGTCGGCAGCGCTGACCACACCGTCACCCACAGCCTCTACATCGAGGATCCGGACGGGAACGAGATCGAGCTCTACGTGGACGTGCCCGGCGTCGACTGGCGCTCGGACCCCGCGCTCATCGGCGCTCCGGTCAAGCCGCTGCGCCTCTGAGGGCCTCCGGCAACGGGTGCCGGAGGCCCTCTGATGAGGCGGCTGGGCGACCTCTACTCGAAGCAGAGCTCGCGCAGGTCGGCGACGTTGTCCTGGACCACCTCGGTCGGCGGCACGACGATGAGGGACGGAACCTCGGGCTCGACCAGGTCCGAGAACCCCTCGCCCTGCGCGATGAGGCGGGCCATGTTCACGGCCGAGCCGGCCATCGTCGGGCTGTAGAGGTAGGTGGCGGCGTAGAGCCCACCGCTCTCGATCCGGTCGAACGCGGTGCAGGAGCCACCGGCGCCGGTCAGGAACATCTCGTCCTCGCGGCCGGCGTTCTCGATGGCGGCGACGACGCCCTCGGCCATGTCGTCGTCGTGCGTGTACACGGCGTCGATCTGGTCGTTGGCCTGGAGGATGGCCTCCATCACCTCGAGACCGAGGTCGGGCGTGAAGTCCGCCGGCTGCTGGGCAACGATCTCGATGCCGTCACCGCACAGCGCCTCGAGGGTGTCGGCGAAGCCCTGGCTGCGGTCGGTCGTCACCGAGATGCCGGCGATGCCCTGGATCTCCACGACGTTGCCCTCGCAGTTGAGCCGGCCGGCGATGAACGTGGCCGCCTTGGCCCCGATGTCGTAGTTGTCGCCGAGGATCGTGGCCCTCGCCGACTCGGGCGTGGCTCGGCTGTCTCGAGGCCATAGCTGGCGGTAGCGCGATGGCGGCCCGGCTGGACGAGCTCGGCTTGGGCACCCGCACGAGCAGGGATGTCGTCGCCCAGGTGCTGGCCGGGCAGCCCGATGCCGTACGGCTCGTGCGCCAGGCCGGCCACGCCATCGGCGGTGTGCTGGCGGCGTGCGTCAACATGCTGAACCCGGCGGTCATCGTCATCGGCGGCGACGTGGCCGGCGTGGGCGAGCCGCTGCTGGCCGGCATCCGCGAGGTGGTCTACCGGCGGTCGCTGCCGCTGGCGACCGGCGGACTGCAGGTCATCCCGAGCCGGCTCGGAGACGAGGCGGGCATCATCGGCGCCGCCGTCATGGTTCTCGAGACCATCCTCGCTCCCGCTGCCGTCGACGCCGCCCTGGTGGGAGCCGGCCGGCCCGGCTGACCGGCCGGGAAACGCGGGCGAGGCCACACAGAAGGGCGGTCTCGGAGGCCGTTCGCCACGGAGAGGGACGAGGCAGCGTTCCCAAGGGTGCCGAAGGCACGGGAGGACGACCCGCGCCGGCGACCCGCATGTATGGTCCCGCCGGGCGGATGCCACGGTGAGTGCAGCGACGGGCTGCGGTCACTGACCGAAGTGCGAATCTTGGGGGGTTCAAATGGCTGGTCTGTCTCGTCGCACGTTCCTGCAGGGAGGCATCGGGGCCGCCGCCGGCGCGGCCGCGCTGGCCGGCCCGTTCCAGGGTTTCCTGGCCCGGGCGGCGGCGGCCGGGAGCGGGCCACGCAACGTTCTTGGCCCAGTGACCGACGAGCGTGATGGGAAGGTCCGGCTCTGGCTGCCCGACGGGTTCCACTACCGGTCGTTCCATGACACCGAGGCGACGGTCGTGCTCAGTGACGGCACCATCCTCCCCGGCCGGCACGACGGCATGGCTGCATTCCCGGGGCCGGACGGCGCGGTCGTGCTCGTCCGCAACCACGAGGTCAACGGCCCCGTCGGGGCCTTTGGCCCCGGCACGCCCTACGACGCGAGGACCGGTGGCGGAACGACCACGACCGTGGTCGACAAGTTCGGGGTTGTGCAGTCGGCGTACACCAGCCTCAACGGTACGCAGATGAATTGTTCAGGTGGCCGCATGCCGTGGGGCAGCTGGATCACCTGTGAGGAGACCGTCAACGGTCCCGATGTGGGCCCAGACTTCACCGGCGCCTCCAACGTCACGCTGCAGAAGCGCCACGGCTTCATCTTCGAGGTCCCTGCCGCCGCCAACCCGAGCGATGGCCAGTCGAACCGCCTGCCGATCACCAAGGCGGGCCGCTTCGCCCACGAGTCCGTGGCCTTCGATCCGCAGGACGGGATCCTCTATCTCACCGAGGACAACTTCGGCTTCCCGTCCGGCTTCTACCGGTACATCCCGGCGACCAATCCGATGGCGAAGGGTTCCTTGGACGACGGCGGTCGCCTGCAGATGTTGGCCGTCGACGGCATCCCGAACGCCAACCTGGCCGCCTCGCAACCGCAGCGAGCGACCTACAAGGTCAGGTGGGTGGACATCGACGACCCGGACCCGACGTTCCCCTACACCCCGGGCGTGTCCGCGCCCACCTCCAACGACCAGGCGCTGAACCACGTTGGCAGGCAGGGCCGCGATCAGGGCGCGGCCTGGTTCTCCCGGCTGGAGGGCTCCGTCTACGACAACAACCGTGTCTTCTTCTGCTCGACGCAGGGTGGCGGACCCGCCGAGCCAGGCCCCAGCGACACGGTCCAGGGCTTCGGCAACGGGACCGGTCAGATCTGGTCGTACAACACCCGTAGCGGGACGCTGCAGCTGATCTACGAGTCGCCGGACGCTGACACGCTCGACTTCCCGGACAACGTCACCACCCGGGGCGGGCGCAACACCCTCGTGCTGTGCGAGGACAACGTCAACGACAACTACCTCCGTGGCCTGACCATCGGCGGCCAGCTCTTCGACATCGGGCTCAACCGGCTCATCAGCTCGAGCGGGGCCAACCGGTTCAACGACGAGTTCGCGGGCGCCACGTTCGATCCCAGCGGCCACACGCTCTACGTGAACATCCAGGCCAGCCGGGGCATGACGTTCGCCATCTGGGGCCCCTGGGCCCAGATCGGCGTCTAGCTCTACCCGGCGGTGGGGACGCCGCCGGGCTCGAGCTGAGCCAGGAACAACGCGCAGCGCTCGGCCTCGTCGACCTCGCCGATGCGCGCCGCGGCGTCGCCGAGGCCGCGCAACGCCCGCAGGAAGCCGCGGTTGGGTTCGGCCTCCCAGCGCACGTACCCGCTCCCCCGCCAGCCGTTGGCCCGCAGGCGGTCCAGCCCGCGGTGGTACCCGACCCGGAAGCAGGCGTAGGCCTCGACGTCGTCGCGGGCCAGCGCTCCGAGCTGCGCCCACGCATCCAGGTACCGCGGCCAGCGAGCCACCACGCCGGACACCGCGTCCCGACGCTCCGCCTCGGGACGGGCCAGCGCGGCGGCCAGGGCCTTCTGCGCCTCCGCCGGCTCGACATCGAGCACCGTGGAAGGTGGGCCGCTGGCGGTGAGGTTGACCGGTCGTCCATCTCCGCTGTCTGGTTGGCTCATGGCGGGCACGGTAACCGGCGCCCCGGTCCGGCCCGGCTCCTAGGATCGCCCGGATGGTCGCCGCTCTCGACGCCGACCGCGTGGCGACGTTGGGGGTGCTCCTCGTCCTGGCCCTCGCCGTGCTCGGCATCGTGATCGCCGGCCTCGCCCGTGCCCTGGTGGTGAAGATCGTGGCGCTCGCCGTCGCCCTCGCCCTGGTGGCCATCGTGTGGTCGCAGCGGCGGGAGCTCCTCGACTGCGTCGACCGGGTCGAGGAGGCAGTGGCCGCCGGCGGCGACGGCGCGGCGGCCTGCCGGTTCCTCGGCCTCGACGTCGACGTCAGCGCGCCGTGAGACCTGATCCCGCAAGCACAGCCAGCCGGCGCACGAGGTCGGCGAGAGCCTGCGGGTTCTGCAGGTGGATGCCGTGCCCGGTATCCGGCACCTCCGCGAACACGACCCGCCCGTCCGTGGCCTGCGCAGCCAGGCGCTCACGGAGGAGAGCGGCGGCCCGCCGATGGTGCGCCGCACCGGTCTCCCCGCAGGCGAGCAGGACGGGGATACCGATGGCGGCCGTGTCGTACGGAGCCGTCCGGCGCACGTCGACGAGCTCCCCTACGAGCGCCGCCCCTTCGGCCCTGCGCTCGGCGCGCGTGGACGGCGGGAGCCGATCCCACAGCTCGTCGCCGATCACACGGCGGACGAACATCTCGGCCGCCGCCTCGGTGCCCTCGCGCTCGGCACGGTCGATGGCGTCGCTCCCGGCCGTCACGTCGGGCCACCACGGCTCCCACGACATCGGCGGCTCGTAGGCACCGACGGCCTGGATCGCCTCCGGATGGCGTTGGGCGGCGGCCAGCGCGATGTCGCCCCCGAGGCTGTGGCCGAACACGACCGCCGGCCGACCTCCGACGACGGCGACGAGGTCCTCCACGTTGGTCTCCACGTCGAAAGGCCCCCCGACTTCCCTCGATCGGCCGTATCCGCGGCGGTCGTACAGCACGACGTGGAAGTCGTCGGCCAGCCGCCGGGCGGTGAACCTGAGGCTCCGACCGCGGTCCATCGAGCCGTGGACGAGCACCACACTCGGATCGTCCGGCGACCCGAGCGTCGCCATCGACAGCCCATGCGGACCGGGCGAGAAGACGAGCCGGGACCCGGCCGGGCCTCCGCTCAACTGACCCGCACGATTCGGAGCACGTCCGTGGCTCCGTCGTGCTGGTCGGGTGCGCCCGCGAGCACCGCGATGAGCTCACCCTCGTGCACGAGACCCGCGGCCACGGTGGCCTCGACCACGCACCAGATCAGCTCGTCCGTGTCGTGGTAGGTGCCCACGCTCATCGGCGTGATCCCCCAGCACAGGGCCATGGCCCGCACCGTCCGCTCGTCCGGGGAGAGGCCGAGCATCTTGGTGAGCGGCCGGAAGCGGGCCATCGCCCGAGCCGTGCGGCCCGAGCGGGTGCAGCAGATGATGGCGTCGACGTCGATGTCGATGGCCGCCTGCCAGGCGGCGTGGGTGATGGCCTGTGTGATGCGGTCCGGCCCCTCCGGGAAGGTGTCGCGCTGCTCACGGCCGAGGCGGTTGGCCCACTGGGCGTAGCTGGCCTCCCGCTCCGCCCGCTCGGCGATCCGGGCCATCGTTCGCACCACGAGCGGCGGATCGTGCCCGATGGCCGTCTCGGCGGACAGCATCACCGCGTCCGTGCCGTCGAAGACGGCGTTCGCCACGTCGGACACCTCGGCCCGCGTGGGCGTCGGCGCTGTGACCATGCTCTCCAGCATCTGGGTGGCGGTGATGACCGGTACCCCGGCGGCCACGCAGGTGCGCACGATCGCCTTCTGCAGGTGGGGGACGTCCTCGAGGGGGCAGGAGATACCGAGGTCACCACGAGCGACCATCACGGCGTCGGCCCGCTGCAGGAGGGCGGGCAGCGCGGCCACGGCCGACGGCGTCTCCACCTTGGCGACCAGGAGAGGTCCGTCGTCACCCGTCACGGCGCGCACGGCGTCCAGGTCGGCCGGCGAACGGACGAACGAGACGGCCAGGTAGTCGACGCCGGCACCTCTGATCTCGGCCGCCAGTTCGAGGTCGTGCGGTGTCGGGCACATCACCCGGACCCGTTCGTCGGGTAGGTGGACGCCGGGCCGCCCCTGCGCACGGCCGCCGGTCACCACGGTCGTGTCGACCCCGTCGGCGTCGACGTCCCGGACGGTCAGCTCTATCGAGCCGTCACCGAGCACGACGCGGTCACCGGCCACGAGATCGTGCATGAGGTCCGGGTACTCCACAGTGATGACGTCGCCGCGCGACGGGCCGTTGCCGGGCACGAGGCGCAGGTTGTCGCCCTCGGCCAGGAACGACCCACCGTCCGGGAACTCACCGGCCCGGATCTTCGGCCCCGGCAGGTCGGCCAGCACCGCGACCGGACGGCCGGCGATGGCCGACCGCTCCCTTACCAGGGCCATCCGGTCCAGGTGATCGGCCAGCTCGCCATGGCTGAGGTTCAGGCGGAACACGTCGACGCCGGCATCGAGCAGCGCGTCCACCTCGTCGGCGCCCGACGACGCCGGGCCCAATGTCGCCACGATCTTCGTGTAGCGCGCCACGACCCGTTCCTATCGCGTCCGACGCCTGCTTGACTGCCCGCATGCCCGAGGCGCAGTCCATCGATTCCCTGTTCGCCTTCCTGGCCGGCTCGCCGTCGCCCTACCACGCGGTGGCCAATGCGGCCGCGGCGCTGGATGCCGCCGGCTTCGCTGCTCTCGACGAGGCGGAGGCGTGGGACGGCGTCGCAGGCGCCGGGTACGTCGTCCGCGGCGGCGCACTGGTCGCGTGGCGGGTACCGACCGGCTCGGCCGCCCACGCGCCGTTCCGCATCGTGGGCGCCCACACGGACTCACCCAACCTGCGGGTGAAGCCGCGGGCCGACACCGGCGGCGCGGGCTGGCGTCAGCTCGCCGTGGAGGTCTACGGCGGGGTGCTGATCAACTCCTGGCTGGACCGCGATCTCGGACTCTCGGGGCGTCTCGTGCTCGATGACGGCCGCATCCTGCTGGTCCACGTCGACCAGCCGCTGGCCCGGGTGCCGCAGCTCGCCATCCACCTCGATCGGGACGTCAACGAACGCGGCCTGCTCCTCGACAAGCAGCTCCACCTGACGCCCGTCTGGGGGCTCGGGGAGCCGGTCGAAGGGCAGCTGGCGGAGTTCCTGGCCGGTCAGGTCCCCGATCTCGAGCCGGACGGCATCGCCGCCTGGGATCTCATGCTGCACGACCTGACGCCTCCCGCCCGCCTCGGCCGGGCCGGGGAGCTGATCGCCTCGGCCCGGCTCGACAACCTGTGCTCGGCGTGGGCCGCCGTGACGGCGCTGGCGGCGAAGGACGGTGACGGCGACCACATCGGGGTGGTGGCTCTGTTCGACCACGAGGAGGTCGGCTCCGGGAGCACGACGGGTGCAGCGGGAGCGCTGCTGGAGACCGTGCTCGACCGTCTCGTGCTCGCCCGCGGCGGGACTGCCGAGGACCGCCACCGAGCCTTCAGCGTCTCATCGTGCGTGTCGGCCGACATGGCCCACGCGGTCCACCCCAACTACCCGGAGCGCCACGAGCCCGGCCACCGGCCGCTGCCCAACGCGGGACCCGTGCTCAAGATCAACGCCAACCAGCGCTACGCCAGCGACGCGATGACCGAGGCACTGTTCACGCGAGCCTGTCGGGCCGCCGGCGTGCCGTGGCAGGTGTTCGTGTCCCGCAACTCGATGCCATGCGGGTCCACCATCGGACCGCTCACGGCCACCCGCCTCGGCATCGCGACCGTCGACGTCGGCTGCGCGCAGCTCTCCATGCACTCAGCACGCGAGCTGTGCGGCGCCGAGGACCCCGAGATGCTGGCCTCCGCCCTCGGCGCCTACCTGGCTGGCGCCTGACGGCACTCAGGCTCCGGCGCGCGCCTGCGCGACGTCGAAGAGGCGCTGCAGCTCGTCGTGCAGGGTGATCGTCACCTCGCCCAGGGCGACCCTGGGCACCCGGCCCCGATCGGCGCCCGGGACGACGATGGGCGCTCCGACCACGACGTGCACCTTGCGGGGGTAGATCAGCCTCGAGCCCTTGGGCATGACGCGCTCCGAGCCGCCGATGCCGACTGGCACGATCGGCACGGCGGCCTTGGCGGCCACGAAGGCCGCGCCGTCGAAAAGGGGTTCCACGAGCGGTCCGGTCTTGCGCTCACCCTCGGGGAAGAGCACCAGCGGCTCGCCCCCCTTGAGGACGGCGATGCAGCGCACCAACGCCTCCTTGTCGGCGGATCCCCGCGTCACCGGGAAGCCGCCGAGGGCCGACAGCGCCCAGCGCGGGAACGACATCTGCCAGAGCGAGTCCTTGCCCATGTAGCGGAGGCGGCGGCGCGTCACCACCGACACGATGGGCGTGTCCATGTTGGACCGGTGCACAGGGGCAAGGACGAACGCCCCCGTCGCCGGCACGTGTTCCAGCCCGTCGACGCTCATGCGGAACCAGAGGCGGCAGAACCCGACGCACACTGCGCGGGCCACGGCGTAGAAGGCGCGCGCCGTCCAGGTGTCGCCGGCCATGGTGGTGTCGACGCCAGCCATGGATCGGCCCTCAGGCCGGATCGGGCAACAGGGCGACGATCCGATCCACGATCTGGTCGACGCCGAGGTCGGTGGTGTCGACGGTGATGGCACCGTCGGCCTCCCGCAGCGGGCTGTCGGCCCGCGAGGAGTCCAGGGCGTCGCGGTCGGCGATCAGCGCACGCGTCTCCTCGTAGTCGAGCTCGGCCGCCTCCCGGTGCCGGCGTTGCGCCCGCACGTCCTCCGAGGCGGTCAGATAGACCTTCAGCTCGGCCTCGGGAAACACGACGCTGCCGATGTCCCTGCCTTCGATCACACCGCCGCCGTGGGCGTCGGCCCACTCCCGCTGCCGCCGCCGCAGCTCGGCGCGGACCCCGGGGTTGGCGGCCACCACGCTGACCGCACTGGTCACCTCCGGGCCACGGATCTCGAGGCTGGCGTCGACACCGTCGACGGTCACCTGGGCGTCGACCACCTCCAGCTCCAGGTCGCGCGCCACGGCCGCCACCGGCTCCTCCTCGTCCGGATCCATCTGCCGCCGCAGCACGGCGAAGGTCACGCCGCGGTACATGGCTCCCGTGTCGAGGTAGTCGAGGCCCAACCGGCTGGCCAGGGCCCGCGCCACGGTCGACTTCCCCGAACCGGCCGGACCGTCGATGGCTATGACCCGCATCGGCGACCTCTCACGGGACCGGCACGTTAGCCCGGGTGCGACAGGCCGCCGAGGGCCGCCCAGTACCCGGGGAACGACTTGGCCACCACGTCCGGAGCGTCGATCTCGACGCCCGGGACGCGCAAGCCGAGCAGTGCCATCGCCATGGCCATGCGGTGGTCGTCGTACGTGCGGACGAGGGCGCCGTGCGCGGTATCGGGCCGCGGCCGGATCACGAGTCCGTCGGCCTCCTCCTCGGCATCGACGCCGCAGCGCGCCAACTCGGTCACGAGGGAGCCGATGCGGTCGGTCTCCTTGGAGCGGATGAACCCGACGCCCCTGATACGGGTGGGCGAGTCCGCGAACGCGGCGACGGCGGCCAGCGTGGGCACGGTGTCGGACCAGTCCGCCATGTCGACGTCGACGCCGTGGAGCTGCCCGGTTCCGGTGACGGTGATGCCGCCCGCGCTGTGCTCGACCGTTGCGCCCATGCGGGCGAGAAGATCGACGAAGGCCACGTCGCCCTGGAGCGGCGCAGGCCCGAAGCCGGGAACGGTCACCCGCCCGCCCGTGAGCGCCGCCGCTGCCCACAAGTACGAGGCCGACGACGCGTCCGGCTCGATCCGGTAGTCCGCGCGGCGGTAGCGGGCCGGCGCCACCCGGACGACCCGCTCCCCCACCTCGACCTCCGAAGCGCCGAAGGCGGACATCACCGCGGCCGTGATGGCCAGGTACGGGCGCGACACGAGCGGGGTCGTGAGCTCGACGTCGATGCCCGCGGCCGTGGCGGGCGCCACCAGCATGAGCGCGGTCACGAACTGACTGGACACGTCGCCGGGCATCGTCACCCGGCCCCCGGCCAGACCGTCCGCGTCGATCACCACCGGCAGGTGTCCCCATTCCGCCTCCGGCACGATGCCCGCACCCAGCGCGGCGAGCGCGTCGTGCAGGCCGGCCATCGGGCGCGTGCGCAGGGCCGGCCGACCGTCCACGCGGTAGCGGCCGTGGCCCAGGGCGGCGAGCGCGGTGACGAAGCGGGACGTGGTCCCGGCCAGCCGGGTCTCGAGCTCCATCGGCCCCGCGCGCAGCGCACCCGCCGTCCCGATGACGAGGACGTCGCCCGTCGAGCCCTGCCAGCGGACGTCGGCCCCGAGCCGCTCGATGCAGTCGGCCATGGCCTCCGTGTCGTCCGATCGACCGGCGCCGCGCAGCGTGCTGGCGCCGCTGGCCAGGGCGGCGCAGACGAGCGCGCGGTTGGTGATGCTCTTGGAGCCGGGGACGAGGACGGTGGCGTCGGGCGGTCGTGCCAGGGGCTCGACGCGGTACGGCTGCCTGGGCATCGATCGCCGCCTCTCAGCTGAGGTGGCGCACCGACGGCCGGAAGCCCCGGGCCAGCAGCCCGCCGCGGAACAGGTCGCTCTGCGCGGCGTCGATGAGCAGGATCAGCACGCCCCGCTGGCCCTCGGCGGAGTGGTACACCTCGAAGTCCGTCACGTTGACCCCGAGCTCGGCGGCCAGGGTGAAGATCTCGGCCGCGGCGCCGGGGCGGTCGGGAATAGTCGTGCGGACCTCGGCCATGTCCGCGCTCTGGGCCACGCGGCCGGGGAGGTTGATCCGGGCATCGCGGGCCCGGGTGAGCTCGGTGAGGAGCACGTCGCGCTCGTCGTCGGCAACGGCCCGCCGGAGCTGGCCCAGGCGATCGACCAGGGCGTCCAGCGCGTCGACGATGGCTGGGCGGTTCTCGGCACATATGTCGATCCAGAGCCCGGGCTGTCCGGCGGCGATCCGGGTCATGTCCCGGAAGCCTCCAGCGGCCAGGCGCAACAGGGCGGCGTGCTCCTCGGCCCGCTCGTCGGCCATGGTCATCAGCGCGGCCGCGGCCAGGTGAGGCACGTGGCTCACCACCGCCACCAGCGCATCGTGGCGCTCCGGCGGGAGGGCGACCACCTCGGCCCCCAGGTCGGACACCACCCGGGCGACGGTGGCGAACGTGGTGTCGGACGTCGCCGCCGTCGGCGTCAGGACCCAGACCGCGCCCTCGAACATGGCGGCATCCGCGCCGTCGAGGCCGTCGAGCTCCGACCCGGCCATCGGGTGGCCGCCGCAGAAGCGCTCGTCGGTGACCGCGGCCGCCACCGGCGCCTTCACGCTGGCCACGTCGGTGACGACCCCGCTCGTCGATGCGAGCGCCTGCTTGACCAGGTCGGGCACCGCCGAGGCCGGAGTGGCGACGAAGGTGAGCGACGCGTCAGGGTCCAGGCCACCGGCGGCGATGGCTCCCATGAGCACGGCTGCGTCGACGCGGTCCGGATCCGCGTCCTCGCCGGTCACCGTCCATCCCCGGGCCGAGAGCGCCAGGGCCACGGACCCGCCGATCAGCCCCAGCCCGACGACGTTGGCGCGCCGCGCCTCGCTACCGGCCGGGGTGTTGCGGTCCACGTCAGTCCTTCAGGTCTGGGCGCAGGACGGTGGCGCCCTCCAGGAACACGTGCCGCAGCTCACTGCGGGGGCGGTCCGTCTCCACGTGCAGGAGGATGCGCACGCACCGGGGCAGCGTGCCGGCGATCTCCAGTTCCTGGGCGCCGAGGAGGGGGACGTCGTCCAGCCCGAACTCCCGGGCCGCGGTGACGGGATGGAAGGAGGTGATGTCCGCTGTGCCCGTGACCACGACGCTGATCACCTGATCGTTGTCGAGCCCGTTGCGCTCGTACAGCGCCGCCATGAGCGCCTTGACCCGCTCCCGGATGTGGTCGGGCGCATCGAGATCGAGCGTCGTGGCGCCACGCAGGGCTCGAACGGGCATCAGGGGGACGGTACCAGCGGCCCCCGTCAATCAGCGGGCCGCGATACGGCGCTGGCCTCGAGGCCGCGGCGCTCGTCGGGGGTCAGCAGTCGCCACTGGCCGGGCGGCAGCCGTCGGTCCGTGACCGGGCCGATGCGCACCCGCACGAGGCGCTCGACCGGGCGCCCTACGGCCTCGAGCATCCTCCGCACCTGGCGGTTGCGGCCCTCGTGGATGGTGATGCGGACCAGCCCGGGCGTCGGCTGGCTGGCCTCGGCCGGCGCGGTGCGGCCGTCCTCCAGCTCGATCCCTTCGCGGAGGCGGCGCAGCGCCCCCGCGCCGAGGGGCCGTGCGACTTGCGCCAGGTACTCCTTCTCGACCCCGAAGCTGGGATGGGTGAGCCGGTGCGCGAGCTCGCCGTCGTTGGTGAGGAGCAGGAGCCCCTCGGTCTCGGCGTCCAGGCGCCCCACCGGGAAGACCCGGGGCTCGGCCGGCACGAGATCCACCACCGTCGGGCGGCCGTGGGTGTCCTTTGCCGTCGTGACGACCCCTGCCGGCTTGTTGAGCAGGTAGTGGACGAGCCCCGGCTTCACGGAGACTGCATGGCCGTCCACCTCGACCTGGTCGTGATCGACGAGGACCCGCCAGCCGAGGCGGGCCACCTCTCCGTTCACCCGGACGCGGCCAGCGGCGATCAGCTCCTCGCAGGCGCGGCGGCTGCCGTAGCCTCGCTGAGCCAGCACCTTCTGGAGGCGCTCCCCCGTCGATCCGTCGCCCGGTCCTTCCGGCGCGGGCTCAGGCACCACCGTCAGGGGCGGGCGGAGGCTCGGACCCGACCCCGTCGTCCCCGGGGACCCCATCGTCCACACCGTCGTCCACGCGCAGCGACCGGTCCACACGCAGGCCGGTCTCCAGGGCCTCGACGACCTCGGCGCCAGGGACGAAGTCTGCGATCGGCGGCAGCTGGGCCACGGAGTCCAGGCCCAACCGCTCCAGGAACTGGCTCGTGGTCCCCCACAGGACGGCCTGGCCGGGGCCTGGATCGCGGCCGACCTGGTCGACGTAGCCCCGGCTCTGCAGCGTGCGCAGGACGGCGTCCGGGTCCACCCCGCGGATCGACGCGATCTGGGCGCGGGAGATCGGCTGCTTGTAGGCCACGATGGCCAGCGTCTCCAGCGCGGCCGCCGAGAGCCGGGCGCTCTGGCCCTCCAGCACGAAGCGCTCGACGTACGGCGCGAGGTCCGGATGGCTCTGGTACCGGTAGCCGCCGGCCACCCGCACGAGCTGGAAGCCGTGGCCGGCCTCGTCGTAGGCCTCGGCCAGCCGCCGGCACAGCTCCTCCACGGTCACCACCGGGAGCTCCAGGAGTTGGGCCAGCAGATCCGGCGGGACGGGATCGGTGGCGACGAGCACGATCGCCTCGATGGCCCGCACGACATCAGCCGGTTCTTCCGGCCGCCCCGGGCCTTCGAGGTCGGCGGCGAACAGCTCGCCGGCGTCGCTCATGTCACTACCCCTCGTAGTCGTCGACGGCGCCGGCCGCGGTCCGCACCAGCTCGCCCTCGCCGTCGAGCTCGCCGCCCGTCCAGCACACCTCGATCTCGCCGAACGCGTCGGCCTGGTCGAGGTCGATGAGGCCCTGCTTGAACAGCTCCAGCAGAGCCAGGAACCGGACGATGACCTCCATCCGCTCGACCAGGCCGTCGGTCAGGTGGCGGAAGGTGATGCGGCCGATGCGGGGCAGCTCGTCGACGAACTCGGCGACGGCCTCGGCCACCGACAGCCGGATCGGCGCCACGTGGGTGAGGTCCACATGGGGCACCGGCTTCGGCGCCGTAGCTCGCAGGAAGGCCGTCCGCACGTCGAGCGCCGTCACGCCCTCAAGCAGGTCCGGCGTCAGGGCGACGAACCGCTCTTCGGGCCCGGCCCGTCGCGGGAACGAGCGCGAGGCGTGGTCGGACAGGCGGCGGAGCACCCCGGCCGCGTCCTTGAACGTCTTGCACTCGAGGAGGCGGGCCAGCAGCAGGTCGCGCTCCTCCCACAGCACGAGCTCGTCGTCCAGGTCGATGCCCTCGCGCTCGGGGAGCAGCCGGCGGGCCTTCAGCTCGACCAGCGTGGCGGCGATGAGCAGGAACTCGGTGGCCACATCGAGATCGAGGGCCTCCATCCGCTCCATCTCGGCCAGGTAGGCGTCGACGATGCGGGCGAGCGAGATCTCGTACAGGTCGACCTGCTCCCGCAGGATCAGGTGCAGCAGGAGGTCGAACGGGCCCTCGTAGACCTCGGTCGACACCTCGTACGGCACGGTTCGAGGGTACCCGCCGGCGCCCTCGCGACCGTGGCATCCCCGTCCGGCACAGGCCCGGTACCGGCCCAATGCCACTCCTCGCGAAGAGGCCCCGCCACTAGCCTGACCGGCCGTGACCAGGGTTCTCTCGTGCATCCAGCCCACCGGTGAGGTCCACCTCGGCAACTACCTGGGCGCGCTTCGGAACTGGGTCATCGGTCAGCACACCTGCGACGCCTTCCACGGCATCGTCGACCTGCATGCCCTCACCGTCCCCCAGGAACCCGGCGTCGTCGGGCGCCAGACGCTGGAGTTGGCGGCCACGCTCTACGCGGTCGGACTCGACCCCGACGTCGCCACGGTGTTCGTCCAGAGCCACCTGCCCGAGCACTCCCAGCTCTGCTGGATCATGGAGTGCACCGTGTCGACGGGCGAGCTCCAGCGCATGGTGCAGTTCAAGGAGAAGGCAGCCAAGCAGTCCGGTTTCGTCTCGGCAGGCCTGCTCACCTACCCCGCGCTGCAGGCGGCCGACATCCTTCTGTACGACGCCGAAGAGGTCCCCGTCGGCGAGGACCAGCGCCAGCACGTGGAGATCACGCGCGACATCGCCATACGGTTCAACCACCACTTCGGCGACACGTTCGTCGTCCCCAAGGCGGTGCTCCCCCGGGCCGGCGCCCGCGTGATGGACCTGCAGGAGCCCACGGCCAAGATGTCGAAGTCGACCGCGTCCGAGGTCGGCGTCATCAATCTCTACGACGACCCCGCCGCCATCGTGAAGAAGTTCAAGCGGGCCGTCACGGACTCGGGGTCGGACGTCCGCTTCGACCGCGCCGACAAGCCCGGCGTGTCGAACCTTCTGGAGATCCAGTCCGCCGCCACCGGACGCTCGCCCGAGGACATCGCGGCCGCCTACACGCAGTACGGCCCGCTCAAGGCGGACACGGGCGAGGCCGTCGTCGAGCTCCTCCGGCCCATCCAGGAGCGCTACCGCGAGCTGCTGGCTGATCCGGCGGAGCTGGCCAGCCTCCTGGCCAAGGGCGCGGACAAGGCCAGGGCCGTGGCCGCCAAGACGCTGGCCCGGGCCTACGACGCCATCGGCCTGCTCCCCGCGGGCTGACAGCCTCGGCCCGCCCGCTACGGCTGCCTACGCTGCCGGCCATGGCTGATCCCGTCCTCCCTCAGCGCGCCCGCGTCGTCGTCGTGGGCGGCGGTGTCATCGGCTGCTCCGTCGCCTATCACCTGGCTCACGCCGGCTGGACGGATGTACTCCTGCTGGAGCGGGACCAGCTCACGTCGGGGACGACGTGGCACTCGGCCGGGTTGATCGTCACGTTCGGCTCGACCTCCGAGACCTCGACCGACATGCGGCTGTACACCCGTGATCTCTACGCCCGCTTGGAGGAGGAGACGGGGCTCTCGACGGGGTTCAAGCCGGTCGGGTTCATCGAGGTGGCGACGGACGCCGACCGGCTCGAGGAGTACCGGCGCGTCGCCGCCTTCAACCGTTACGTGGGTGTCGACGTCCACGAGATCTCGCCCGCCGAGGTGGCACAGCTGTTCCCCCTCGCCCGCACCGACGACGTCCTGGCCGGCTTCTACGTGCCCCAGGACGGCCGGGCCAACCCCGCCGACGTCACACAGTCGCTGGCCCGGGGGGCGCGGCAGCTCGGCGTGCGGATCGTCCAAGGCGCGCCCGTGACCGGCTTCATCACCGATCGCGGGGCGGTCGCCGGGGTCCGCACGCCCTACGGCGACGTCGAGGCGGAGGTGGTCGTCAACTGCGCCGGTATGTGGGCGCGTGAGCTGGGTGAGCTGGCCGGAGTCACCATCCCCCTGCAGGCGGCCGAGCACTACTACCTCATCACCGAGCAGATCGAGGGCCTGAGCGGCTCGTGGCCCGTCCTCGAGGACCCGGGCTCGTACGGCTACTTCCGCGAGGAGGTCGGCGGCCTCATGCTCGGCCTGTTCGAGCCCGTGTGCGCGCCGTGGATGGTGGGCGGCATCCCCGCCGACTTCTCGTTCGGGTCCATCCCGCCCGACTGGGACCGCATGGGTCCCTACGTGGAGAAGGCCATGCAGCGCGTCCCCGTCACCATGGAAACCGGGATCCGGACCTTCTTCTGCGGCCCGGAGAGCTTCACGCCTGACCTCCAACCCGTGGTCGGTGAGGCCCCCGAGCTGAGGAACTACTTCGTCGCCGCCGGCCTCAACTCCATCGGCATCCTGACCGGCGGCGGCCTGGGCCGGGTGCTGGCGCACTGGATCACGACCGGTCAGCCCGACGTCGACGTGACGGGCTTCAACATCGACCGCCTGCACCGGTACCAGACCAACCCCGAGTACCGGGCCACGCGCACGGTGGAGTCGCTGGGTCTCGTGTACCAGTGCCACTACCCGAACCGCTCGATGCAGAAGGCCCGCGGCGCGAAGTGCTCCCCCGTCCACGACCGGCTGGCCGCGGCCGGGGCCCGCTTCCGCGACGTCAGCGGCTGGGAGGGCGCGGACTGGTACCTGCCCGAGGGCGCGCCGGCCGTCTCGCAGGAGCTCACCTGGGCAAGGCCGCCCTGGTTCCCTCACTGGCAGGCCGAGCACGAGGCGGCCCGTGAGGGCGTGATCCTCATGGACATGTCGTTCATGTCCAAGTTCCTCGTCCAAGGCCGCGACGCGGGCACGTCCCTCAACCACCTGTCGGCCAACGACGTGGACGCCGAGTCGGGCACCATCACCTACACCCAGTGGCTCGACTCATCCGGCCGTCTGCAGGCCGACCTCACGGTCACCAAGCTCGAGGTCGACCGTTTCTGGGTCGTGGCCACGGACACGGCGCACCGTCATGTGGAGACGCTGATGCGCCGGGAGTTCGAGGGAAGCCACGCGTTCGTGGCCGACATGACCTCGGCCCGGGCGCAGCTCAACGTCCAAGGCCCGCTGTCCCGGGAGCTGCTGCAACCCCTGACGTCCGCCGACCTCTCCGACGAGGCCTTCCCCTTCCGAAGGGCGCGCGAGATCGATGTCGGGTTCGCCCGTGTGCTGTGCGTTCGCATCACCTACCTGGGTGAGCTGGGCTACGAGCTCTACATCCCGGCCGAGCAGGCCGGGCACGTGTACGACCGGCTCGTCGATGCCGGCCAAGCCGTCGGCCTGCGTCACGCCGGCCTCAAGGCCCTGGCCAGTCTGCGCATGGAGAAGGGCTACCGCGACTACGGGCACGACATCGACAACACGGACTCGGTCATCGATGCCGGCCTCGGCTTCTTCGTCGATCTCGACAAGCCGGCCGGCTTCGTCGGGCGAGACGCTGTCGCGGCGGCGAAGGCGGCGGGTCCGCCGACGAAGCGCCTGGTCCAGGTGCTGGTGACCGATCCCGAGCCGCTCCTGTTCCATGCCGAGGTGGTGCACCGGGACGGTGTCCCCGTCGGCTACGTCCGGGCCGCGTCCTATGGCCACACGTTGGGCGGGTCGGTCGGTCTGGCCATGGTCGAAGCTGGCCCCGGCCAGGCCGCGAACCAGGCGTGGCTGGACGCGGGGACGTGGGAGATCGACATTGCCGGCCGCCGCTACCCGGCCATCGCTTCGATCCGCCCGCTCTACGACCCGGACATGAAGCGCGTCCGGGCGTAGACACACCGGCCCCGGCCCTTCACCGATGTCGGGCCGTTCGGCGCCTACCGCCGATCCGGAGGACATGGACGCCGGTCAGATGTCGTCGGCCGCCCGCAGCGCGTCGGCCGCAGGATCTGATCCCGTCCCGGCCACCAGCGCCACCGTCACCGCCTCGCTGCCGGCCTGCTGGCACCACCGCGCGCCAATCTCCTCGTGCGCTCGGTAGGTGGCGAACCGGCCGGACGCCCAACGCGCCGGTACGAGCGTGGCCGCGACTCGCCCGGCCGTCCCGAGCTGGGCCTCGACCTTGCCCACGTCGTGCAGGAACGCGCCGGCCATCTCGGCCCGTGTGGCCTCGGGCCGTAGGGCCAGGAAGCGGCGGGCCACCTCGACCGCGTGCCGCCGGTCCGCCGCGGCCATCCGCCGCCACAGCGGGACCTCGACCGGTAGCAACAGCGACTCAGCCCACGATTCGTCCTCGGCCGACGGCGGGAGGCGGGTCACGGAGCCTTTGAAGCGCCGGACCAGGTGGCCGGCGTGGGCCAAGCGCGCGTCCCGCTCGCTCATCGCCGGTGCGCCCGGGGATGGGCGGCGTCGAAGGCGCGGCGCAGCCGTTCCGTCGACACCTTCGTGTACACCTGCGTGGTCGAGATCGACGCGTGGCCGAGTAGCTCCTGCACCACGCGCAGATCGGCCCCCCGGTCGAGCATGTGGGTGGCGCACGAGTGCCGCAGCACATGCGGGCTGAGGTGCTCGGACAGCCCGGCCCGCTCGCCGTAGGCGGTGACGATGGCCCACCCGGCCTGACGGGACAGGCGACCACCGCGTTGGTTGAGGAACATGGCCTCGGCGTCGCCGCGGCACGCCCAGCGGTCGGGGACGAGACGGGGACGGCCGGATGGCCCCAACCAGTCAGCGACCGCGATCAGCGCGGGCCGGCCGACGGGGACGATGCGCTCCTTGGCCCCCTTGCCGAAGACCCGCACCAACGCGCTCTCGGGATCGATGTCGCCGAGCGAGAGCCCGCACAGCTCGCTGATGCGCATGCCCGTGCCGTAGAGCAGCTCGAGGACGGCGCGGTCCCGACGGTGGACGGCGTCGTTGCCCACGACGGCGCCGAGCAACGCGGTCACCGCCTCCTCGGTGAGCGGCTTGGGCAGCCCGGAAGGCACGCGGGGTGCGGCCACGTCGGCCGCGGGATCGGTCGAGGCCCTGCCCTCTTCGGCCAGGAAGCGGTGGAGTCCCCGGACCGCCGCTGTCGCCCGGGCCACGGTGGCCGGGGCCTGCCCGCCGGCGCGCAGACGGCCGACGTACGCCGTGACGTCGGCCTCGGTGACGTCCCCCAGGGGCCGGCGCCGCTCGTCCAGCCAGCGGCAGTAGGTGGTCAGGTCCCGCCGGTACGCGCCGAGCGTGTTCCGGGACCGCCCGCGCTCCACCGCCAACCAGGTGAGGAACTCCTCGACGTCGAGGGGCAGATCGGGCGCGAGCGCGGCGGTCAATGCGATCACCGGCCGGCCGGCCCGAGCTGCGCGTCGACCAGCAGCAGGCCGATCACCGCCGCCGCGTTGACGATCTCACCCGCGCGCCCGCCGGATGGCCTCGTCCAGCGGGAGGTGGACGACGGTCATGTGGGCCTCCTCCGGCCCGTGGGCCTCACGGGCGACGCGGCGGAGATCGGAGGCGACGTAGATGGTCATGGTGGCGTCGGTCAGCCCCGGGGACGGCACGTACTCGGTCAGGTGCTCGATACGGTCCGCGGTGTAGCCGGTCTCCTCCGCCAGCTCCCGCCGCGCGGTCTCCTCGGACGGCTCGCCGTCGACGTCGCGCATGCCGGCGGGCAGCTCCAGCATCGTGGCGTCGAACGCCGCCCGGTACTGGTCCACCAGCACCACCGAGGCGCGGCCCTCGGCGTCGAACAGCAGCGGCACGACGGCCACCGCTCCCGGCGAGCGGACGATGTGGCGTTCGAACCCCTCTCCGTCCGGGCTCTCGAAGTCCGCGGCGACCAGCTTCCAGATGCCCCACTCGTGGACGACGCGCTCGTCGGTCTGGCGGAAGCCCGACGGGCCCGTCATGCGGCCGAGACGCCCTCGCCGTCGACCGGGATGAGATGCGGGTTGCGACCCTCGCGGCGTATCAGGGCCGCGGTGACCAGCTCCCGGAACAGCGGGTGCGGGCGGTCGGGCCGGCTCTTGAACTCGGGGTGGGCCTGCGTGCCGACATAGAAGGGGTGACCTTCGAGCTCGACGAACTCCACCAGCCGCTTGTCCGGCGACGTCCCGCAGAGCACGAGCCCGCCGGCCTCGAACCGGGCGCGATAGGAGTTGTTGAACTCGTAACGGTGACGGTGTCGCTCGCTCACGACCGGCTCGCCGTAGGCCTCGAAGACCTTCGTGCCCGGGGCCAGCACGGCGTAATACGCGCCGAGGCGCATGGTGCCGCCCATGTCCGAGACGTCCCGCTGGTCGTGCATGATGTCGATCACGGGGTGCGGGCTGCTGGCATCGAACTCACTGGAGTTGGCGCCCGTCAGGCCGAGCACGTTCCGTGCGAACTCGATGGTCATCACCTGGAGCCCCAGGCACAGACCGAGGCAGGGGACGTCGTTCTCGCGGGCGTAGGTGGCCGCGGCGATCTTCCCCTCGATGCCCCGCACTCCGAACCCGCCGGGGATCACCATCCCATCGAGGTCCGACAACCGCCCCGCCGCCAGCAGCCCCTCGACGTCCTCGGCCTGGATCCAGTCGATCTCCACCTTGGCTTCGTGGTGAAAGCCCGCGTGACGCAGGCTCTCGGCCACGGAGAGGTAGGCGTCGGGCAGGGCGACGTACTTGCCGATCAGCCCGATGCGGACCGGCCGCTCGGCTTCCTCGGCTCGCTCCACCACGACTTCCCACGGTGCGAGGTCGATGGGGGCATCGAGCCGGAGGACGTCGCAGACCACGTCGTCGAGGCCCTCGTCATGGAGGATGAGCGGCAGCTCGTAGATGTTCCGCGCATCGGCCGCGTTCACGACCGCCCGCTCCTCGACGTCGCACAGGTTCGAGATCTTGCGCTTCAGCGCGTCGCTGATCGGCTCGGAGCTCCGGCACACGATGACGTCGGGCTGGATGCCCCGGCTGCGCAGCTCCGTCACGGAGTGCTGCGTCGGCTTGGTCTTCTGCTCCCCCGACGGTCCGATGAACGGGACCAAGGTGACGTGGACATAGCAGACGTTGTCCCGTCCGGCCTCCTTTCGGTACTGCCGGATGGCCTCGAGGAAGGGCAGGATCTCGATGTCGCCGACGGTGCCGCCCACCTCGGTGATCACGACGTCGACCTCGTCGGTGGCCAGGCGGCGGATGCGGCGCCTGATCTCGTCCGTGATGTGGGGGATGACCTGGACGGTGCTGCCGAGGTAGTCGCCATGGCGCTCCGCGGCCAGGACGGCCTGGTAGATCGATCCGGTCGTGGCGTTCGAGCTGCGGGACAGGTTCTCGTCGATGAACCGCTCGTAGTGACCGAGGTCGAGGTCGGTCTCGCCGCCGTCGTCGGTCACGAAGACCTCGCCGTGCTCGAACGGGTTCATCGTGCCGGGGTCGACGTTGATGTAGGGATCGAGCTTCTGGATGGTGACCCTCAGCCCGCGGAGCTTCAGCAGCCGACCGAGCGAGGAAGCGGTGATCCCCTTGCCGAGGGAGCTCACCACGCCACCAGTCACAAAGATGTGCTTGGGCACGACCCCGGCCTCCCGTCACTCGATCGCATGACGGGATCACAGGCTACCGCGGCCGATCCCGAGGCCCGCGGATGGTACGGGTTGACCTCAGCGGGGACGGGCGCCGAGCCGGTCGAACCATTGCAACGGCGGGGTGCGGGCGATCACCTGGCTGAAGCTGACCCGCTCGCTGACGACGTTGAGCGCCGCCAGCACCACGACGCCGATCCACCACGCTCCCGGACCGGTGACGGCCACGAAGCCGAGGCCTGCCCCGGCGCCGAGGACGTTGGCGCCGGTGTCGCCGAGCATGCAGCGCTCCCGGAGGTCGGGCGACAGCATGCCGGCTCCGGCCCCGGCGATCAGCGCCGGCCCGACCAGGTCCAAGTCCAGCCGCGACACCGCGGCCAGCACGACGAACACGATGAGGCTGACCTTGCCCACCCGGCCCGGCGCCCGGTCCAGGAGGTTCCCGAGGTTGGCGGCCAGGGCGATGACGAGGGCGGCGGCGACGAGTCGGGGCAGGGAGCCGCCGACCCATGGCCAACTCTCATCGTCCCGCACCAGCGGGAACGCGACCACGATCGCCACGAGCCCGCCCCCGACCAGCTTGAGCAGGCCCGTCGTCAGTTCGCCGTGCGCCAGCGCGCCCAGATGTCCCCGGAAGCCACGGCGGCCTCCGGTGCCGATCAGGTCGTCGAGGAGCCCGAAGAGCCCGAAGCCGACGGTCAGGATCACCGCGCCGGTGACCGAACGGCCGACGAGCGGACCGTCGTCCGACCAGAGCACGACCGGGGTGAGGAGGAACGCCATCGCCAGGACGGCCAGTACCACGACCAGCCCGGCGGCGACGGGCAGTTGCGCGCCCCGGAAGTTCTCCCGCTGGAACGCGGGTCCGGCCAGCATCGGCCGCAGCAGCCGCCAGCAGACGATGGCCAGGAGCAGCGCGCCGACGAAGCCGACGACGACCGTCACGGCGCCCGCTCCGTCTCCAGGAGCAGCCAGACCACCCAGGGCAGCACGATGCCGAACATCATCGCGGGCACGGCCACGCCGGAGTCGTTCAGTGCGAACCCGAGGGTGCCGACGACGAGCGCACCGAGCAGGCAGGCTCGCACCCCGGGCACCCGTCGCTGGAGCCGGTGCAGGTAGCCGGTCCGGCGCAGGGCCAGGAAGGCGACGAAGGCGAGGCAGGCCGGGACCAGCCACGTCCACACGCTGGAGGTGAGAATCGACAGGTTGGACTGCAACTTGCGCTCGACCACGATGCCGGCGTCGCCGTCGGCCAGCCGTTGCGCGAACCGGCCGAGGTGGGTCCGGCTCGACACTGGGCGGGACAGGTCGAGGGCGGCCAACGCGCCGAGCGCGGCCACGGTCACCGCGCCGACGACGACCACCTTCACGATGCTGACCCGCCACCCGGCCAGGAGGACGAGGACCAGTGCGAAGGCCGGCACTGTGGCCAGCACGCCGCCGACGTCGGCTCCCATCGAGGGCAGGCCGTCGACCAGAAAGGTGACGGTCAACACGCCGGCCGCCCACCAGAGGTTCGCTCGCGGCGTGTGGTAGCCCACGGCGGCGTCGGCCGGCCACGCCGGCTGGCGGAGGCTCAACGCCCCCGTGGCCACCACGATCGCGCTGGCGGCGAGGATGGCGAAGGCCAGGTTGCCGAAGCCCTGGAACCGGCCGGCCACGATGGGTGAGTACCCGAACGGGGTGTTGAGCTGCAGGCCGCTGCCAAGTGCCACATCGACGAGTTGGAGGAGCCAATTCACCGCCACCAGCGTGAGCGCGGGGAGGAAGTCGTGGTACCGCCGGGTCACCCGGGCCATGGCGGCCACCAGGGTGGCGAAGACGAAGACGGCCACGACGTACGGAACCAGCCCGAGGCGGTCGTACCGCCACAGGCCCGAGAGGAAGGCGACGATCGGGGTGGCGAGGACGACGAGCGCCGCCCATCCCACGAGCTGCCCGAGACGGCGGGAGCGACGGGCCAGGGCGAGGGCGGCCAAGCCGTAAGCGAGGACCTGGAGCACGATGTAGACGACGCTGACCGGACCGACCGTGCGGTCGCGGAAACGGCTGATCTCGTCGACGTCGGCCAGGCGGGCTGCGTCGTCGATGACGAACGGTGAACCGCCGGACGAGGTGATGGCCGTCGAGTTCATGCTGTCGGGCAGGTCGAGGCCGAGTGAGTCGAGCACAGTCGCCCCGACGTCGGGAAGGGTGACGAAACCGTCGCGTCGGGTGGTCGCGCTGCGGGCGCGGCCCGGCTCGATGTCGCGACCGGCTATGGCGAACGCGGTGAGCCGCCCGAAGTTCCCCGGCGCCGCCGGACTCACCACCAGCACGCGGTCACGGCTGAGGTCGACCCGCTCGAGCAGCTCGCCGAGCAGCTCGTCGGCTTCGGCCAGGGGGGTCGCCAGCCCCGCGGCACGCTCGGGACCAGTCGGCGGGAGGCCGTTGCGATCGGCCCGCTCGAGGTCGGACATCTCCACCAACACTGCACTGCTGCTGCTCTCCCAGGCCTCGTCGAAGGCGGCCAGCACGGCCTCGGTATCCATCCTCCGCCCGCCTGGAGCGGTGAGGTCGACCACGCCGAGTTGGCTCCCGACGGTGCCGCCGGCCACCCGGCCCGTCTCGTCCATCATGGCCAGCGCGGCCTCGCGGTGGCGCTCGTCCGCCCCGAGAGGCGGGCCGCCATCGGCGTTGGCGATGACCGCTGCCGAGAGCCCGGCGTCGCTGATGGCCTGGCCCATCGCCCCGGGCGCCGAGCCGTAGAGCAGCCGGTCGGCGTCGGCCACCGCGTCGCCGATGGCCAGGGAGAGCACGGCGGCGTCCCCGGGGTCCTCGCCGGTCACGGCGCGGTACAGCTCGGCGCCGCTGTTGGGTCCGAGTGTCTCGTCGGCGTCGACGGCGTCGCCGGCGCGGTCGCGCTGGACCCGCGCCCGGTTGCCGGCGCCGAGCGTGACGTAGCCCTCGCCGAGATCGGTGCGGGGGCCGATGGCCCGGACCGACAGGGACGCCACCGCCGACTGCTCGAGGAGGGACACCAGGTTGGGCGGGGCCAGGTCGGCCACGTCCTGCCAGACGAGGCGCGGCATCGACACGACGAGCACCCGGCCGGGCGGCTCGGCGTCCGCGCCGTCGCCTTGCGCCGCCGCCGGAGCGGCTCCGCCCACGACCAGCGCGACGAAGGCCGCGCCGCCGGCGGCGGCGGCCCGGAGGGCCCGTCTCATCGGCCGGCCATGAGGTCGCGGTACAGCGCCTCGGTGGCCTCCACGAGCGCCTCGGCTCCCCACACCTGTTCGACGGCCTGGCGCCCGGCGGCCGCCATCGCCGCCGCGCCCGCGGGGTCGGCGAGGAGGTCGGCGATGGCGGCGGCCAGGGCCCGAGCGTCGCCGACGGGCACGATGCGACCGCTCTCGCCCTCCCGGACCACCTCCGGCACCAGACCGACCGGAGTGGCCACCACGGGCCGGCCCAGCTCCAGGGCCTCGGCCAGCACCAGCGGGCCCGACTCCCAGACCGACGGGATGGCCACCACGTCGGCGACGGCCAGCTCGTCGGGCGCGTTGTCGCTCGGGCCCACGAGGGCGACCGTGGCGTCGAGCCCCTTGCGGTGGATCAGCGCCGTGAGCTCGCTGGCCAGCGGACCTTCGCCCACGATGGCCACCCGCACCCCGACCCCGGACCCGACGAGCAGCTCGGTGGCGTCCACCAGCGTGGGCAGGCCCTTCTGCGGGTGGAGGCGGGCGACGCAGACCACGAGAGGTTGGCCGGGACGGGCGCCGAGGCGCTCACGGACCTCGGCCGCGGGCCGGACGGCGACCGGCACCGGGCCGACGGGGCGGATCACCCGGACCGGGCGGCTGGTGTGCTGCTGCACATAGCCACCGACCTCGGGCGAGACCGCGACCAGAGCGTCGGCCCGCCTGAACACGGCCCTCTCCAGCACCCGCATGATCCGGGCGGCCCGGCCGCTCGTCTCATTGAGGATCAAGTTGTGGACGGTGACGACCACGGGCGGTCGCCGTCGGCGCCCCCGACCGCTCACCACCGCCAGCCACCCCGCTTTGAGGCCGTGGGCGTGCACGATCCCGATCCCGGCGCTGCGGGCCTGCGCATGGCGCAGCCGCCGGGCGGCGCGCAGCAGCCCGCCCGGCTGCAGGCTGGACGGGATCGGGACGACGACGTCGATCGGCCGGATGCCGTCGAGGACGCCCTCGGGACCGGCCACCGCCACCCGCCAGCCGTCGGCCTCGAGCGCAGCGGAGAGTGCGCCGACGTGACGCCGGATCCCGCCCGTAGACGGCCCGAGCACCTGCAGCACGGTCGCCGTGCGGTCGGTCGCCGGCTCAGGCACCGCGCGCTCCGAGCAGCACCCGCCACGACCGGCCCGCGGCCACCGGGAGGGTCAACGCGAAGAGTCCGACACCCACGAGGCCGGCGACCGCCAGCGTGAGCAGCGCGCCCGCCCGGCCGCCGGCATCGAGGAGGTCGGCCACCGCCACCATCGCCAGCGCGGCCACGGCGGCGGCGCCGAGCCCGGCCACGATCCCCCGGAGCACCCCGAGCCCCCTCAGCTCGGGCAGCGAGCGTTCGGTGACGACACCCAGGACCACCGCGCCGACGAGGTGGGCAGCTCCGTAGGCGGCGGCCAGCGCCGCGGCCCGCTCCTCGTCGGCCACCGCGGCCGAAGCAACGACCATCCCCACGAGCCCGCTCGCCGCCACGAGGGCGTTGGCCAGGGTCGGGCTGCGGACATCGCCCTGCGCGTAGCGCACCCGCGTGAGCAGGAAGAACAAGCCGTACCCGACCAGGCCGGGCGCGAACGCGGCGACGGCGTGGGCGAGCGGTGCCAGCGCGGTGCCGGCGACCTCACCGAAGGCCGTCAGCCTGACGAGCGGCCAGGCGAGGGCGACCAGAGCCGCCGTGGCCAGCGCGCAGCCGGCCACGGTCGTCACCACGCCGTCGGCCACGAGCGCTGCGAGACGGTCGCGTGCCCGGTCCAGCACCGCGCTCGACATGGCCGGGAAGCGGGCGGTCGCCACCGGCACGGCGATCAGCGCGTAGGGCAGTTGGAAGAACGCGAACGCGAACGCGAAGCGGGCAACCGTGCCGTCGGCGCCGTTGCCGAGCACCAGCACGCCGAGGGTCAGGAGTTGGGTGAGCCCGAGGTAGACGCCGGCCCACGCGCCGTCCCTGGCGAGGCTGGCCACGGCGGGGTCACGTCGCACATTCGGTCGCCAGCGCACGCCGGTCCGGGCTGCGGCCACGACCGGCACGGCCGTGAAGGCGACCACCCCCAACGTCGTTCCGCCGGCCAGGACGGCGAGCTCCAAGGCCGACAGCGAGAGCGACGGCGGCTCGCCTCCCCGCAGGGCCGCGAACAGCAGGTAGGCGCCGATCACCACCACGTTGTTGACGAGCGGCGCGACGGCGGGCGCGGCGAAGTGGCGCCGCGCCTGGAGCAGTGCGGTGGCGACGAGGCCCATGGCATAGAAGAGGAGTTGCGCGAGGAAGATGGCGAGGAAGCGGCTGCCGAGCGCCGCTTTGTCGGCTCGGAGTTCAGCGTCGGGTTCGGCGGCGGTGAGCAGGGCCATCAGGGCGGGCGTGGCGACGAGCGCGACAGCGGTGAGCGCTCCGAGTGTGGCCAGCAGCCAGCCGAGCACGGCGTTGGCGAGCACCGGCGCGCCGCGCCCGCGCTCGTCCGCGGCGACCAGGGCCGGGACCATGACAGCCTGGACGCTGCCCGCCGCGAACAGCTCGAACAGGATGTTCGGGACGAGGTTGGCCGTCTGGTAGAGGTCGCCCAGCGCCGTTGTCCCGAGCACCGCGGTGACGACGACGATGCGCGCGAACCCGCTGACCCTGGAGACGAGCGTCAGCGAGGCGATGGTGGCCGTGTACCGGCCGAGTGCCTCTTCGCCCCCGGGCCGGCTGGTCAACCCGGCCGTGTCTTCGGTGGCGCCCCCCAGCTCGGGCACTTCGCCAGGCCCTTTCACTCGTCGGGTCCGGTCACGAGCGCCGGGGCGGCAGGACGCTGTCCGCGCCGTCGTCCACGCCGAAGTGTCCCACCTGCCCCAGGTCCAGGTCGGCCAGTCCGAGGACGAGCGCGCTCAGCCCCGCGAAGTCGGCGACGTGGTCGACCGTCGTCACTGCGTCCCGCAGCCGGCCGTCCCCGCGGACGGTCGGCACGATGCCCCGCGCCTCCTCGCCCTCCGGGGGCGGCTCGTCGAGGGCGGCATCGGCCGCGGCCGCCATCGGCCCGGCTTCAGCGGCAACCAGGCTCAGCATGCCGTCCAGGAACGGGACAGGGTCCATGTCCGTCGTCGGACCACCGAGGACGACGAGGTCAGCGCCGGCCGTCGTCACGCCCTCTTCCCCCAGCGGACCCCGGAAGGAGAGAACCCCCAGATCGTCGAGCTGGCGCAGCAGCTCCTCGAGCTCGATCGCGCTCTCGGCCGCCGGCGCCTCCGTGGTCGGTGCGGTGTCGGGGAGCAGCTCTCCGGACGGTCGTTCCGAAGCCTCCTCGTCGTGGACGGCGACGATCGCCTCCCCGAGCTGCTGGCCGATGGCTGCCTGCAGCTGGTCCGGATCTCCGTCGTCCACCACGATCCCGAGCTCGGAGCCCGCGGCGGCCAGCACCTCGGGATCGTTCACCGCGGCGCGCAGCTCGACGTCGGCCACGACCTCGGCGCCGGCCACTTCGAGCACGGCCCGCACCCGGTCCACCGCTCCCCCAGGCGTGCCCTCCGTCCGGAGCAGCACGAGGGGCTGGCCGGTGAGCTTGCCCGCCAGCAACGCCGCCGGACCCTCGTCGATGAGCGATCCCTCCCTGCCCTCGAGGGCGCCCGTGCGCTCCTGGAGCTCGGCGTTCTGCGCTTCCAGCTCGTCCAGGTTCTGCTCGATGCGCCCTTGCGTGCTGCGCAGGTTGTCGACGACCGACCGTTGCACGACCGTGGAACCGGCGGCGACGCCGATGGCCAGCGCGAGGAACACGGCCACGAGGCTGTAGACGTGGTAGCGGATGTTGATCATCAGCCGAGCCCGGAGCGGAGGTAGGTCCAAAGGCTGCGCAGCCACAGGCGCAGCGGCTCGTTGACGAGGGTGACGGCGAGCAGGGCCGCCAGGGCGCCGATCACGAGCACAGAGATGTCGCGGGTCTTGACCACCGGCCGGTACAGGCGGTTCACGCCTTTGGCATCCACCAACGAGGCACCCACGCGGAGACGGACGAGGAAGGTGGAGGCCATTCCGGCCCGCCCCTTGTCGAGGAACTCCTCCATCGAGTTGTGCGTGCCGACGGCCACGATCAGCTGTGCGCCGAGCTCGTGCGCGAGGAGCATGGCGATGTCCTCGCTCGTGCCGGCCGTCTCGAACTGCTCATAGGGCAGGCCCGCCGCCTGCAGGCGATCGGCACCGGGGGCCTTGCCGTCCAGGTAGGCGTGCACGATGAGCTCCGCGCCGCAGCGGATGGCGGCGTCGGAGACCGAGTCGAAGTCGCCGATGATGATGTGGGGCTTGAGCCCCTGCTCGAGCAACGCGTCCGCGCCCCCGTCGACGCCGATCATCACCGGCTTCACCTCGCGGAGGTAGCCGGACCGCTTGAGTGCGGCCAGATCCTCGCGGTAGTCCACGCCCCTGACCACGACGAGCGCGTGACGGTCACGGAACGACACCTTGACGGGAGGGAGATCGGGGTCGTCGGTGGCCAGGTGGTGCTCACCCCGCAGGTACTGCAGCGTGTTGGTGGCGAAGCGCTCGAGCTCGGCGCCCATGGTGTGGCGGGCCTGCTCGACGCGCGCTTCCAGCTCGTTCAGCTCCCGCAGCGCACCGGTGGCCAGGAGCTCGCCGCCGCGCCACACCTGGTTGTCGACCACGGTGACCACGTCGCCGTCGTTGAGCACGTCGAGGAGGGCCGCGCCCAGGTCGTCGACCAACACCGTTCCGGATGCAACCACCAGCAGGGGTCCGTAGTTGGGGTACCGGCCGGTCATCGACGGTGCGGCATCGAGCACGGCGACCGCGGCAGCCTCCACCAGTCCCTCGGCGGCCACACGGTCGAGATCGGCGTGGTCGATCACCGCGATCTCGCCGGGCTGCAGCTGCTTGACCAGGTCCTTGGTGCGGCGCCCGATGCGCACCGGGGCCTGGACGATCAGCCGATCGCCCGGTCCGACCGGCTGCGGGCCGGCCGGCTCCGCGCTCACCGGACCGTCCCGGTCATGATCCGGCCACCGCTCGCGCGCCGTCGAGCAGCTCGAGGGCATGGAGCCGGGCCGATCCGCTCTCGCTGAGCCCGGACAGCATGCGGGCCAGCTCCACCACGCGATCGTCGCCTTCGACGGCACGGGCGACGGCACGCGTGCGGTCAGCCGTGACGTGCTTGTCCACGACGATCTGCCGTTCGGCGAACGCGGCCACCTGGGCCAGGTGGGTGACGACGAGGACCTGGTGCCGCTGCCCCAAGCCGGCCAACGCCCGGCCGACGGCCAGTGCGGCCTCCCCGCCGATACCGGCATCCACCTCGTCGAAGAGGAGGGTCTCGGGCGCCTCGGTCAGCACCAACCGGAGGGACAGCATGGCGCGAGCCAGCTCGCCGCCCGAGGCCACCTTGGCCAGGGGGAGTGCGGGTTCACCGGGGTTCGCGGCCAGCAGGAAGGCCACCTCCCGCCCCTCGGGATCCTCCGACACCGTGACATCGACCTGTGCCTTCCCCATGGCGAGCTCGCCGAGGTGCGACTGCACGGCCTGGCCGAGCTCCGGGGCCGCGGCGCGGCGCGCCGTGCCCACGGCCTTGGCTGCCTTGGTCTCAGTGGCGAGGGCCGCTGTCCGCTCGGCCTCGAGGGAAGCCAGGCGCTCGTCGTGCGAGGCCAGGTCGGCCAGGCGCGCGTCCGCTTCCGCCCGATAGGACATCACGTCGGCCAGCGTGTCGCCGTACTTCCGGCGCAGCTCGTGCAGGAGCTGCCGTCGGACCCGGACCTCCTCGAGGCGGGCGGGGTCCTCTTCGAGGGCCTCCAGGCCGGTCCGCAGCTCTCCGACGAGATCGTCGAGCTCCACGCCGAGCGCCATGAGGCGATCGTGCACGACCCCGAACGGACCTCGGCCCGCCAGGGTGCCGGCGGCGGCCGACAGCGCATCGCGGGCACCGTCCTCACCGAGAGCCTCGAGGGCCTGCATGGCCGCCTCCCGGTGGGCGATCACGCCGGCCAGCGCGTCCTCCTCGGCGTCCAGGCGGTCGTCCTCGTCCGGATCCTGCAGGTCGGCGGCCGCCAGCTCCTCCACCTGATAGCGGAGCAGGTCCAGCTCGCGGGCGCGGCTGTGGCTGTCGCCGCCGAGCGCGGCAATGGCAGCGTCGATGTCCCGCAGGTGCTGGCGCGCCGCGGTGAGCGCGCCCAGGTCGGACCCGGCGAAGTGGTCGAGGGCGGCCCGCTGCGTGACCGCGGCCAGCAGGCTCTGGTGGCTGTGCTGGCCGTGCAGGTCGACCAGGGTCCGGCCCTGCTCGGCCAGCTCTGCCACCGTGGCCAGCCGGCCGTCGACGTAGGCGCGCGAACGGCCGTCAGCGGGCACGACCCGCCGGAGCACGACCTCCTCGCCGGCGAGCACGAATCGGCCTTCGACCACGCCTTCGGGTGCGCCGGAGCGCACCAACGCGGTGTCGGCCCGGCCGCCGACCAGCAGATCGATCGCCTCGACGAGCAGGGTCTTGCCGGCCCCTGTCTCCCCCGTGACGGCCGTGAGCCCCGAGCCCAGCAGGAGATGGGCTTCCTCGATCACCCCGAGGTCGCGCACGACCAGCTCGGTGAGCATCAGCGGTCGGCCAAGCCGAACTTGGCCTTGAGGGCCTGATCTAGAGCGAAAGTCCAGGTCAACTGCTATGCCGACCCTCTGAGGTCCGCCCCAGGTCCGCCCGCCGAACAAAGGTCTTGCCCCCAGCGCCCCGAAGTCGCTCCTCGTCGTCGGCCATGAGGTGCCCGCAGTCGAGGGTGGTGGACGGCTTCTCGTGCCCCAGGGCGCGCTGGACGGCCACGATCGAGCACCCCGGCGGCCAGGAGTGTGCTGGCGTAGTGGTGCCGAAGATCGTGGCTGGTGACGGCCAGACCGGCCGTGGCAGCGGTCTGATCGAACCGGTGTTGGAATCGGTTGGCGTTCAGGGGTCGCCCTGCGGCATGGAGGAGGACAGCGTGCTCGCCAGTGCCGTAGGTGTCGACGTGGGCCGACAGCTCTGCGAGCACGTCGGCGTTGGCCGGGATGCTGCGCATGGCGGCCGAGCTCTTGGTCACGCTGAAACGGTCCTCACGGCCGTGCCACTGCCGATCAATCCGCACAGTCTGCTTCAGCCAGTCGATCCGGTCGGCGGTCAGGCCGCAGACCTCGCCCGAGCGGAGCCCTAGGCCCGCCCCGAGCACGATGGCCGCAGCGAAGCCTGGCGGTGACTTCGCGTAGAGGGCGAGTACGTCGTCGGTCGGGACCGTGATCTGCTCCTCGGCCAGTCGGGGCAGCTTCGTGCGAGCCGACGGGTCCCTGGCGATGATGCCGTCATGGACGGCGGCGATGAGCGTGGCGCGGAGGTATTGGAACACCGTCGCCACCGTGCGGGGCCCCAGCTCCAGCGACACTACGAAGGCCTGCACGTCGGACGGTCGGACCGAGGCGATCGGGCGATCCCCGAACCAGCGACGAACGTGGCCGATGGCGTGATCAGCGTTGCGCTGGGTGTTCGATCGGTAGGACTGGCGGCCGACGTGGGCCCGCATCATGTCGACGAGCGACTGGCGACCGAGTGTGGGGTCGACGAAGAGGCCGCTGGCGGTGTCGACCTCGGCCTTGGCCTTGGCCCTGAGGGCGTCGGCCTTGCGCTCGAACACACCCACTGACCGCTCGGTGCTCCGCCGGCCGAAGCCGTCGCGTGTCAGCACTTGATAGGAGCCGTTCGGCTTCCGACGAATCCGGGCCATCAGCGGGCGACCGCCTTCCGGTCGCTGGGCTCCAGCAGGCCCATCTTGCGGATGGTCACTAGCCGCTGGGCCGCCGTCGACTCCTCGATGCCCTGAGCCCGAGCAATGACGGCGGCCGGGGAACGCCCCGTTGCCAACGCCATGCGGGCCAGCCGGGCAGCGTGTCCCTCCAGCGACTCGTCGGCGTCCCGTTCCTCCGTGACCTCCTCGCCGCCGTCCTCCGACGTCCAGAAACGGGCGGCCGTCGACGCTGCGGCGAGGAGGCCGGGCAGCGAGATCGAGCGGAGCACCGCCGTCGTGATCTCGCCCCCACCCCGCCTGACCGTCAGTGAGTCGATGACCGCCCGCCCGTCGACCCAGTCCAACTCGGCGTCGATGACGGCACCTTCGATCTCGGCGTGGGCGTTGTACGGCGTGGGCTGGCACCACAGCCCGGGAGCGAGTTCGAAGAGGGCGTTGCGCGGGTCGCCGCGCTCGGGCTTGTGGCTGGTCACAGGAACGACTCTACCCCTCGGCAGATCATGGACAACCCCTAGACGGACCTGATTAGCACCGAATAGACTCACGATAACGCCAAAACTTTGAGGAGGCGACGTGTCAGAGCTAGTGGAAACCGAGGAGCTGGCCCGGCGGCTCCATGCTCCCATTCACACCGTCCACTACTGGCGCGCCAAGGGCATCGGCCCGAAGGGCGTACGGGTGGGCCGCCGAGTCCTCTATCGGTGGGCGGACGTGGAGTCCTGGCTGGACAAGCGAGCCGCCCAGGACCCGATGAGCAACAGGCCACAGAACTGAGCCCCGCACCGACCGACTGACGGTCAAGTACAGGGCTCGGGCTCGGGGTGGCCACTGGAAGCTGCGCAGCCCGGCCGGGCAGTTGGTGGTTGCCTCCGACACGCCGAGCTCGCACAGTGCCGTCCACTCCCTGCGCGGGACATCGCCAGGGTCGAGCGAGCTGAGCAGGGGAGGCCTCGTGACCGAGGCCTCCCGGCTACTCGAAGCCCTCCGGGCCGCGCAGGCCAAGGACGGCGGCACGATGACCGCCTACACCGTCCTGTCCTCGCAGAACGACCCATTCCGACGGGACACCGCTGCCGGGCACCAAGCCATTACCTCTCATCGACTCGGCCTGGGGGTTCGCCGAAGGGTCCCGGCGGCTGATCGCGTCGAAGGCGTACGAGGACTGAGCACCCCGTGAGCGAAGGTCCGAACCTGTCCCCCGTCCACCGGGAGCTCCTCGCTGCCTCAGCCATTTCCGATGAGGTGGTGGCCGAGCGGAGCTACTTCACGGGTACGACCAAGGCGGCGCTGGGGCGGCTGGGCTTCGGGCGGAGTCAGCAGTCGGCCCCGGCCTTGGTCATCCCCCTGTGGAACGTCCTCGGCGAGCCGGTCGGCTACCTGTCCCGTCCCGATGAGCCAGCGAATCGCCCTGAAAGGCGAGCGCTGCGGCGTCGGCGCCAGGAGCTGATGCCAACGCCTCCGCCACGCTCACAACTGACATGATGCTGATGAGGCCGATCGCGGCGAAGACCGACTCCATGGTGCGAGCGGTGACGTATCCGAGTGAGACGGTTTCGCTCTGCCGTCTGACCAGCGGGTAGATGACGACTGCGGTTCCGATCTGGGTGACGATCAGTCCGAACTCGAGACCGCGCCGAGCTTGAGGCTGTTGATCGAAGTGTCCCCGGCGATGAACCGCATGTCGGACCAGCTCGCGCCTAGCCCGTTCACGAACAGCAAGCGTGCCGGGATGCTCGTGACGAATGTGCCGATGAACAACCAGCCGAAAATGCGTCCAGTTCGCTGAACATCCGCGAGACACGTCCCTTCTCTCGTGACCGCTTGACCCCCGTCAGAATCCCCCGCGTGAAGGTTGGTCGCAGGTCCCAGTGGGTCCCGGAGCTGCCGACAGGTATGCGGGTTCCAACGGGGCGAATGTTGCCTGACACGGCAAGAGCACCCCCGAGGTCATCAGCAGCGAGCCCGGCACCTGCCCCAAGTGCGGCATGAAGCTCGTCGCCGCGGCGACACGACCTTTGTCGGCCCGATGCATCCGGACGTCGCCAGCGACACCGCGATGCCCCTGGCGAGCGACCGTCAGCCACTGCCCGAGGTAGCGCCGAGACGGGCCTCGCGGGCGAGGTACGGGTGGGCCGCAAGGACGTCAGGGAGTGGGCCACGCCAGATCGGTCGGAGTGTCTCGACGACGGCGGGGTCCCAGTCGATGGGCCCCAACGGGGGTTGGGGTTCGTATTCGATGCCTCGTTGGATGAGCTTGGCGGCGTCTTCGCCGACGAGCCGGGAGGCGAGGTAGAGGCCGCCGTCGACGCCGGCGGATACGCCGGCGGTGGTGAGGTACTTGCCGTCTTCGACCCAGCGCTGGTGGAGGTACTTGGCGCCGAGGCCTTCGAGGATGTCAACGTATGCCCAGTGGGTGGTGGCCGGCCGGTCGTCGAGCAGGCCGGCGGCAGCGAGGATCAGTGCTCCTGTGCATACGGACATGACGATCTCGGCGTTCGACGCTGCTGACTGGACGTAGTCGATGAGCCGCTGGTTTCCGCACGCGGCGAGGGTGGGTTGGCCACCGCCGGGCACGACGATCGCGAACGGTGCCGGGGCGTCGTCGAAGGTGTGGCTGGGGGCCATCTTGACGACCGCGTCGGTGGGTACGGTGTCGGTGCGCTCGCCGACCACAACGACCTCGAAGGTCGGGTCGATGCGGGGCAGCGGGGCGAGGGTCTGGAGCGGTCCGATGAGGTCGAGGGGGGTGAGTCCGGGGTAGAGGACGAAGGCGATCTGTTTGCGGTCATCGGCGGGCATGGGGCCTCCTCTCTCGGCGGTGTTGAAGTGCAGGTGACGCCGCCCGCCTTGCGTCGGGCTGTGCTGGACCTTGCGCAGCCGGCTGCGACTGACGGGGTCATCAGCTGTCAACGTCGAGGCGTTCCAGCGGCAGGCCGTGTTCGACCCAGTCCTCCTTGCCGCCGCTGTACACCGCGACCGTGCTGTAGCCGAGTTCTTCGAGTCGTCTGGCGACGGCGTCGCTGCTGGCGCCGGCGCCGGTGCAGTACACGACGATGGAGGCGTGCCGATCGGGCAGCAACGCGGGGGCGAGGGTGTCGACCTGGCCTGGGGGGATGTTGATGGCGCCGGGCAGGTGAGCGTCGTCGTAGAAGCCGGCACCGAGCGCCTCGACGAGGATCGGGCAGTCGCTGTTGGTGATGCGGTGGTGCAGGTCGGATCGGCTGATGTGGCTGGGCACAGGGGTCTCCTGGGTGGTTGCGGGTCGCAGCTTCCATCAAGCCAGCGGACGCTGTCACCGAGCTTGCACGTGCTGTCCAGCAGGTCCGCTCGGCGAGCGGGGTACCCTCGAGGGGCTGTGGAGTTCGGCATTCTCGGGCCGCTGCAGGTTCGACGTGCGGCCGGTGAGGTATCGATCCGACGCGGATTGCCACGGACGCTGCTCATCGCCCTTGTGTTGCGCCGCGGCCACACGGTGACGTCGGACTTCCTCGTCGACTTGCTGTGGGGTGATGAGCCGCCCCGGAATCCGGCCAACGCGCTGCAGATCCAGGTGTCGTACCTGCGCAAGACGTTGGGCGGCGCCGAGCCGAGCGGATCGAGGCTGCTGGAGACCAGAGCGGGCGGCTACGCCCTGGTGGCCGAACCGGAGCAGATCGATGCGCATCGGTTCGAGGCGGCAACCCGGACGTTCACACCGGTGACCGCCCTCGCCACCGAGGCGGCGCTGCGACGCGCGCTGGATGAGGTCGAGGACGCGCTGGCGTTGTGGCGGGGCGAGGCGCTCGAGGACGTCGCCGGTTTGGAGTTCGCTCGTGGCGAGGCGACCAGGCTCGAGGAGCTGCGATGGGGGGCGGCGGAACGGCGCATCGACCTGCAACTGCTGCTGGGCGGCCACGTCGAGGTGATCGGTGACTTGTCGGAGTGGGTCCAGACGATGCCGATGCGCGAGCGGTTCCGCGAGCAGCTCGTGCTCGCCCTGTACCGGTCGGGCCGCCAAGGCGACGCTCTGCGGGCCTACGCGGAGGCCCGCCGGACCCTGGTCGAGGAGTTGGGGATCGAGCCCGGCCTGGCGCTCCGGGACCTCGAACGTCGGGTGCTGCAGCAGGATCCGTCATTGGACTGGTCGCCCCCCGACGACGCTGGAGCGGCGGGCGCCGGGACCGAGGTCGTCGAGCCGGCGGTGTCGTCACGTGGGACGAGGGGACGTCTTCCGGTGCCGGTCTCCACGCTGATCGGACGGGATGCGCAGCTCGTCAAGCTCGAGCAGCTGCTCGATGGTCATCGTGCGGTCACCCTCACGGGCCCGGCTGGGGCCGGGAAGACCCGCCTGGCGATCGAGGTCGCCGCCCGCATTCGGCGGCCGGTGTGCTACGTCGATTTCAGCCCGATCGAGGACCCCGGACTGGTGGCCCCAACGGTGGCTGCCGCCGCTGGTGTGACGATCGCTCCCGGCGAGGAGGCGGTGACATCGATCGTCGAGACGCTGGCGTCTCGCGACCTGCTGCTGGTGCTGGACACGTGCGAGCACGTCGTGGCCGCCGTGGCGCGATTGGCGTCGGCCATCTTGAGCGCGGCAGCCGATGTGGGGGTGCTGGCGACGAGTCGGCGAGCGCTCGGAGTCTCGGGGGAGTTCGCCTGGCCGGTGCCACCGCTGGACTTGCCGCCGCCGGACGCGTCGACCGCCGCCGAGATCACCTCGCATGCAGCCGCTGCCCTCTTCGTCGACCGGGCGGCCGCAGTGTGGCCGGACCTCGACGTCAACGACACGGTGGCGGCTGATATCGCCGCGGTGTGCGTCGCTCTCGACGGCCTTCCGCTGGCGATCGAGCTCGCCGCCGCCCGCGCCGACGTGCTCAGCCCGGGAGCGATCCGTTCTCGACTCGAGGACCGCTTCGGGCTGCTGGTCGATCGTGGTGCCGCCGTCGGCGCGCGCCAGCAGACGCTGCGCGGCGCGATCGATTGGAGCTTCGAGCTGCTGTCGGGCGACCAGCGGACGTTCTTCGCCCGACTCGGGGCATGTGCGGGCAGTTTCGATCTCGACGCCGGGCTGAGCATCGCTGGTGAGGGTTTGGACGCGCCGCTGGAGTTGTTGACGTCGCTGGTCAAGCAGTCGATGGTCGCCCGCGCCGGCCATGACCGCTACCGGCTGCTGGACACGTTGCGCGTCTACGCCGTCGAAGTGCTCGCCGACCTCGACGCCGACGAGACCCGTAACCGTCATGCCGCCTTCTACGTGCAGCTCGCCGAGCGGGGCGAGGTGGAGATCCGTGGGCCCGCTCAGCTGACCTGGCTGGACCGGTTCCGCAGCGACCTCAACAACTTCCGGGTCGCCTTGGAGTGGTGCCTGTCCACCGGCGACACGACCGGCGCGGCCCGCCTGGCCGGCGCGCTGGCCTGGTTCTGGACGCTCAACGGGATGCTGACCGAGGCCATCGAGCACCTCGAACGGGTGGTGGACCTCGACGAGCTGCCGCCGACGACGCGGGCCAAGTGCCTGTGGGGCTACGCGCTGTTGGCGGCGTCGCTCGGTCGGCTCGAGACGGCGCGTGACGCCGGCTATCGGGCCGCCGAGGTCGGTCGCTCGTGCGACGACACCGGCACGGCGTACGGGCTCAACGCCGCCGCCGTCGCAGAATGGGCGCTCGGTCATCACGAACGCTCGCTGGACGCCCACCGTGAGGCGATCACCCTGCTCGAGAAGCTGGACGATCCGTGGGGACTGGCGGTGTGCAACGTGCTGCTGGCCCGCACGCTGTTCGATCTCGGTGACCCCGCAGCGGATGGCTTCGCCCGAACCGGTGTCGACCACGCCCGCCGCGCCGGCGACCGTCACATGCTGGGCATCGCCCTCACGCAGATCGCGCAGATCGCCATCGCCGGCGACGATGCGGCGGCCGCAGTGCCGGCCGCATCGGAAGCGCTCGATCTCCAAGAGCGGATCGGCTACACCGAAGGCATGGTCTCGGCCCTGCACGTTCTCGGCACGGCCCAGCGCCTGTCGGATGACCTCGACGCCGCCCGCCGACATCACCGGCGCGCCCTCGGCCTGGCGTCACGGATCGGACATGCGGCCGCGATGTGCGAGGCCATCGAGGACCTCGCCCGAGACGAGGTCGCCGAGCGGCCCGAGGTCGCCGCGACGCTGCTCCGGGCGGCGCGAGCCGAGCGCGACCGCCGGGGCCTGCCGTTGCGCCAGCGCGACGCCCAGGAGCTCGCCGACCTCGAACGGACGCTCGCCGCCGCCGGCTCGCAGCTGACCCTCCGGGACCGTCCCTTCAACGATCTCGTCGCGGAGCTGGCCGAATGACCGAGCGGTCCATCGTCATCGGCGCGCCAGCCGACACGGTGTATCGGCTGGTGGCCGATCCGATCCGGATGGCCGAATGGAGCCCGGAATGTGTCCGCTGCCGATGGCTCGGCGACGCCAACAAGGCCGCAGGTGGGCGCCCGCTTCCGCGGCACGAGCCGCAACGGGTGGCGCCGCTGGTCGACGACATCCACGATCGCCGAGATGCGCCACGGTCAGCTGTTCGCCTGGGAGGTCACCTACATCGGGCAACCGGTGGCACGGTGGGAGTACCGCCTGGAACCGGTCGATGACGGCGTGAGACTGATCGAAGCGGTCCACGACCGGCGCGGCCGCCTGCTGCGCACGGTGTCACCGCTGATCACCGGTTCCCCGGACCGCGACAAACGCAACGCCGACACGATGGAATCCACCCTCGAGGCGATCAAGGCTGCCGCCGAGGCACCGCCCCGCTGAACAGACGCGCAGCCGGGCGATAACAGGCCGGTGCAAGCCCGGTGCCAGCCGGGCGTGGTCTCCTGCGATGGATGACATCGGAGGTCGACATGACCACAGCGGCACAATCCGGCGACGTCGCCGTGGCTCGAGCGGTGCTCCCAGCGGCCTGGCGTTCCGAACAGCGAGCGGCCAGCACAGAGCGGCGAGCCGGCGAGCCCGACGGGATGTGGCTCGCGACCAGGTCGATCTCACCGAAGAGCGCTCGCCACCCGACCGCTTCGGATGGCACGGGGCCCAAATCTGAGGGGTCACGCCCGATGGCCGACGGCACCCCTTAGGCCCAGCATGAGCACATCGCAACCACCGCCACCGACCACACCGCCCAAGGAGGCACCATGCAGATCGCACTCGCGCTCTACCCGAACTTCACGATGCTCGACATCATCGGCCCGTTCCAGGTCCTCGTCGACGTGCCCGGCCACGAGGTCGTCTTCGTCGCCGCCGAAGCGGGACCCGGTGGTCGACCACACCGGCCGGGCGACGCTGATCGCCACAAAGTCGTTCGCCGACGTCGCCGAGCCGGACATCGTCGTCGTGCCCGGTGGGCTCGGCGACACCGAGATCCAACCCGAGCTCGTCGAGTGGCTCCGCGCCGTGCACCCGACGACGACGTGGACGACGAGCGTCTGCACCGGCGCCATCTACCTCGCCGTCGCCGGGATCCTCGACGGGCTCGACGCCACGACGCACTGGGCCCGCAAGCGAGTGCTCGAGCAGCTCGGCGCTCACTACACGACCGAGCGCGTCGTCGAACGGGGCAAGGTCATCACCGCCGCCGGTGTCTCCAGCGGCATCGACATGGCCCTCGTCCTGCTCGATCGCATGTACGGACCCGAGATCGCCCAGATGATCCAGCTCGCCATCGAGTACGACCCGCAACCGCCCTTCGACGCCGGCTCGCCCGCCAAGGCGCCCGCCGCGCTCGTCGAACTCGTCCAACAGCGCATCGGCGACGGCCCGGCGCTGCCCGCCACCACCACGATCGGAGGTTCCCGATGAACACCCAAACCCTCACCACCGACAGCCGCACCCGGCTGCGCGCCGCGTGGGCCGCCGAGCTCGACGCCGCCCGTGCCGCCCGTTCGAGCGGCGACACCAGCGCCGAATGGACACACCTCGAACGCGCCCACATCCTCAGCCAGCCGATGGCCGGCCCGCACGTGCGCACGCACGTCGCGATGCTCACGGCGGCGCTGCGTCGCCATGACGGTCACGAACTCGCCGGTCAGCTCTTCCGGATCATCGTCGCCGCACCCGGATCAGTCACCGGCAAGTACCCGGTCGGCAACACCGGCGGAGCCGACGTCAGCGCCTTCGCACCCATGACCATCCCCGACGACCTGCAGCCGCTGCTGCCCGACACCGTGGAGGCATCATGAACCACACCGCGCACGACACCATGACTGACACGACCGCGACCTTTTCGACCGAGGTCACCGGTCTCGCGGACGCGACCCGACCCGACGTCGTCGCACTCGACGACGGCGACAGTTACCAACTGCGCATCGCGCCCGTGGCGAAGAACCTCGGCGACGACCGTGTTCGGATGCTCTCGTACAACGGCTCGATCCCGGGTCCGACGTTGCGGGTGCGGCAGGGATCGGAAGTCGTCGTGCACGTCCGCAACGAGGGCGACACCGCGGCGACCGTCCACTGGCACGGCCTGCGGCTCGACAACGCCTACGACGGCGTGCCGTTCGAGACCCAGCCGCCGATCGAGATCGGCGGCGAGTTCACCTACCGCCTCCGGTTCCCCGACGCCGGCCTGTACTGGTACCACCCACACATCCGCGAGGACTACGGCCTCGACATGGGCCTGTACGGCAACATCGTCGTCGAACCCGCCGACGCCGACTACTGGCCGGCCGTCGATCGTGAAGTCGTCGTCACGCTCGACGACGTCCTCGTCGAAGACGGCCGCATCGCGGCCTTCCACGAGGCCGGCCCGACGCACGTCGCGATGGGCCGCTTCGGCAACGTCATGCTCACCGGCGGCGAGACGAGCCTCGCGCTCCGAGCCCAAGTCGGTGAGGTGGTTCGCTTCTACTTCACGAACACGGCGAACACACGGCTGTTCAACGTCGCCCTCCCTGGGGCGCGGATGAAGCTCGTCGGCGCCGACAGCGGCCGCTACGAGCACGAGACGTTCGTCGACGAAGTCCTCCTCGCACCGTCCGAACGCGCCATCGTCGACGTCCGCTTCGACACGCCCGGCAGCACACCGCTCGAACACCGGACCCCGGGACGCACCTACACGCTCGGCACCGTCGACGTGACCGACACCGCCACCACATCGTCGAGCACGCGTGCGTTCGAGCAGCTGCGGACGAGCGACGAGCTGACCAGCTGGCGGGCCCGTCTCAACGACCACGTCGCACGCCGACCGGACAAGACGCTCGCCTTCAAGTCACGCATGCCGCTCCTCTACGGCGAGGAGAAGCGACAGCAGCTGCCTACACCTGCCCGATGCACCCCGACGTCGTCTCCACCGAGCCGGGAACGTGCCCGCAGTGCGGCATGAAGCTCGTCCCTGCGCCGACCTCGTACGTGTGCCCGATGCACCCCGACGTCACCTCGAACGCCGAAGGCGCATGCCCGAAATGTGGGATGCGGCTCGTCCCAGCCACGGCCGCGAACGCCGAACTGTGCCCACGCACGAGCACGCCATGAAGGGCACGGCCAGCGCACGATCACGACACGCCCGATGGCCTCGAGTGGGAGGACCTGATGCCGGAGATCAACGCGGCGTCGAACGTGCACAACATGCTGTGGCAACCTCGTCGACGTCGACACCGGCAAGCAGAACTGGGAGATCGATTGGGCGTTCCTTGTCGGGGACCTCGTCAAGATCCGGCTTGCTCAACGACATGGACCAGGACCACCCGATGCACCACCCGTTCCACATTCACGGCGCGGGCCGGTTCCTCATCGTCGCCCGAGACGACGTCGTCGAGTCGAACCTTGCCTGGAAGGACACCGTGCTCGTCCGCTCCGGTGAGACCGTCGACATCCTGCTCGACGTCACCAGCCCCGGCCTGTGGATGGCGCACTGCCACATCGCCGAGCACAACCAGGCCGGGATGATGTTCTCGTTCCCCGTCCGCGAGTCCTGATCCGGAGCACCGATGCGCCCCGAACGGGAACTGAAGCAGCGGCCATGGATCCTCGCCGTCGATCATGACGCCGTGACACGTGGGCTGCTCGCCGAGGAGCTCGACGACCGCTACGGCCGTCACTACGAAGTGGTCGTCGCGGCGTCGAGCGCCGAGGCGCGCACCTACCTGTGCGACGTCGCAGATGTCGACGTGGCGCTCGTCCTCGCCGACCGTGCCGGTGATGGTGCGCGGCTCCTCACCGCCACCCGATCCCTGCATCCCCACGCCAAACGCGTCCTGTTGATCGGATGGAACGAGCACCGCTCGGCGCGTGAGGAGATCATCGACGTGCTCACGCACGGTGACGCCGACTACTACGTGGCCAAACCAACCGCACCACCCGACGAGCGGTTCCATCGCGCGATCAGCGAGTTCCTCGACGACTGGTGGCGGATCCGTGGTCGGCCGTTCGAAGCCGTCCGTGTCATCGGCGACGACCGCTCGCCACGTGCCCACGAGATCTGCGACCTGCTGCACCGACACGACTTCCCGTACGCGTTCCATGACGTTCACTCTGACGCCGGCCGAGCGGCGCTCGACGCGGCCGCGGTCACTCCGACAACAGGCCCCATCGTCATCGTCGACGGCGGCGCGCCGCTCTTCGATCCCACGAACCTCGACGTCGCAACAGCTCTCGGCGCACGAACACGGCCCGGCGAAGGCACCTATGACGTTGTCGTGGTCGGCGGCGGACCCGCCGGCCTCGCTGCGGCGGTGTACGCCGGCTCCGAAGGCCTACGCGTGGCACTCGTCGAACGCACCTCGATGGGCGGCCAGGCCGGCACGAGCTCGATGATCCGCAACTACCTCGGGTTCCCGCGCGGCATCAGCGGCGCCGAGCTGGCGACCCGCGCCTTCGACCAAGCGGTCCTGTTCGGAACCGAGATGGTGTACGGCGGCGACGTCGTCGCCCTGCGCGCCGAAGAGGACCGCCGCCTCCGCATCGTCGAACTCGCCGACGGTACGACCCTCGTCAGCCGAACCGTCGTCGTCGCCACCGGGGTCGCCTATCGCGCACTCGACGTACCCTCTCTCGACGCGTTCAACGGCGCCGGCGTCTACTACGGGTCCGCCCTGTCAGAAGCCCGAGCGCTCACTGGCGAGCACGCCTGTGTCGTCGGCGGCGGCAACTCCGCCGGCCAGGCCGCACTCCACCTCGCTGAGTTCGCCAAGTCGGTGACCATCGTCGTGCGATCGAAGACGCTCGCCGCGAGCATGTCCGACTACCTCGTCAAGAGCATCGAACGGGCGCCGAACATCGACATCTGCTTCGAGACCGAGATCACCGGCGGTGGCGGCAACGGGCGCCTCGAATGGATCGACCTCAAGGACCGCACGACCGAGGCTGTCGAACGCGTCGCAGCAGCAGCGTTGTTCGTCCTCATCGGCGCCGACCCGTGCACCGACTGGCTCCCATCCGAAGTCCAACGTGACGCCTGGGGCTACATCGCGACCGGTGGACACTGCGACTGTCGCCTTGACGTCGCCGCCGAACGCGCGCCGGTCATGTTCGAAACGACGATGCCCGGTGTGTTCGCCGTCGGCGACGTGCGGCAGGGCTCGATCAAGCGCGTCGCCTCCGCCGCCGGCGAAGGAGCGGTATGCGTCCGACTCATCCACGACTACCTCGACGAACGATCCCGCAGAGCGTGACCCAGATCGCATTCGCGCTCGATCCGCACGACACGCCGCTGTACGTCGGCGGGCCGTCGACGGCGAGAAGCACAAAGATGCAGTGAAGCGTCGCAACAGGGCGCTCCAGCTTGCCGCGACTCGCGTTGAGGCATGAACCACGTCCGACAGCCCGCTCGAAGGGCATGCCGCCGACACTGTTGGCGGCCATCACGCATCCGCCCAACTGGCGGCCAAGAGGAAGTGCCCGTTGGCGGTCATCGTCGCCACGAGCCATCGCTCGTAGCGATCGTCGCCGGCCCTTGCGTCTACCGTCGTGGAAAACGCCGAACCCGATGAGTTCGCTTCCGGCAGGAAGTCGTCACCCCCATGGACCACACGATCAGCCTGGCCACCGCCGACCGGCGCCGCTCGCTCGTCTTCTACCGCGACGGGCTCGGGCTCGAAGCCTTCGGCCCGCTCGCCGACGACGGCGTTCCCGAGCCGCTCCAGCTCCGCTTGGCGTCGAGCGTGAGCCTGATGCTGATCCCCACCGGCTGGTTCGGCTGGGTCGCCGGCGAAGACCGCGTGGCCCCACCAGGCGCCAACGATTGCGTGCTCGCCGTTTACGCCCCTGACGAGGACGCCGTGCAGGCGCGCTACGAGGCCGCCCTCGCCGCCGGCGGAACCAGCGTCTACGAGCCCTCACCGCAGGAGTGGAACGCCTTCGCAGCCCAGGTCGCCGACCCTGACGGGCACCTGTGGATGATCCTGGTCCAACCGCCCGACTGGGCCCAGTGACGTCGACTGCCGCCAGCTCTGAAGCGAGGCCGATCGGCTCTCGGCTCTCGTCCCCCACCGCCGGATCCAGGCCGGACCGAACGAGCGGTGGCACGGCGACGGCGAGGTGAGCCGGTGCATGAGGTCCCGCGTGGCCCGGCCCTCGTCGGGCCGGCCCCTCGGCATCGCGGACACATCGGGCCAGACGCGCTGCGAGCCGTTCGACGATGCCGGGCGCGGAGCGGCGGCTTCAGCTGCCGCTCTGCCGGCCGACCACCCGCCCCGCCGAGAGCGAGGGCGGTCCGCCACGGACTACTTCTTGTCTTTCTTGGTAGCCGAGCGGCGTGCATTGAGGGACATGCGACGACGGGCTGACTTGGTTGGCCGTCGCGTGTTGCCAGAGTTGCGGGGCATCGGTCTCCTCGGTGGTCCCGCTCAGGGTCGTGGACCGCCGATGAGACGGTACCGGCGCCGAGTCGCGGATCCTTCCTTCCCGTCATGACCCTCCTACCCACGGGGCGTTTCCTCGTCCGCGGCACCATACGAGCGCGCCGACCGCGGACATTCGACTCGATCTGCCCGACCAACTGCGCGGCCCACAGCGGCTGGCCGCGCCATCGTCGCCCGCGCCCCGCGCCGCCGCCGTGCTGTTGGACGCGGCTGGCCGACCCAAGTCCTTCCGGATGAGCGGAACTGGCGAGAGGCGTCGTGGGTGCGGTGTCACCGCTGATCGCACCGCCTGCCGGCGCCCGAGGGGCGAGCGGCCTGCTGGCGACCGTGAACGGCTGAGGCGCGACCCGCCTGCTGGGTTGCCGATCAGCCGGTCCTGTCCGGGTCGAGTTGGAGTCGCCCGTTCGACCGCTCGTCGAGTGCCTATTGCAGCGCGGGGCGGGTGGCGAAGCCGATGGCGGATGACGCCTCCGCCTCTGGCCAGCAGCGGAGCCGCCACGAGCTGCAGTCAGAGCTTGAAGATCAGCACGTAGTTCGCGCCGCCGGGGGTCGCGAAATCGATGTGTACCGAGCCGGGTGCGGCGGCGTAGGCGTCACCTTTGGCCATCTCGACGCCTTGGGTACGAACCTTTCCCTCGAGCACGTAGAGAAACTCAGGGTATTTGTGCTCGTGGGGGTCACCCGTGTAGCCGGGCTGGGCTTCGATGAGCGCGAGGTAGTAGTCGTCGGCGATGGCGAGGACTTTGGCCCTGGCTACCCCGTTTGAGCCGCCCCAGGGCACCCAGTCCGCTTGATGTGCTGCAGTGATGTTCCATCCTTCGAGCGAGTGTTGCATCGGTTCTCCTTGTTCGGTTAACGCGCCGGCGGGACGCCGACGCCTTCGGCACCGCCCCATCCGTGGTCGGCGGCCCCGTCGAGGATCGACTCCAGGAGGTCTCGCACCGTCGGGGTGAGGCCGTCGCTTCCGCTGACCCGGGTGCCGAACAGCGCCGTCACGGTGAGAAACAGCGCCCACGCGATCGCGGCGAGGCGAGGGTGGCGGGAGCGGTAGTCGATCAGTCGGTCCAGCATCTCGGTCCTCCGGATGCCCGGCGCGGGTGGGATGGCATTGGCTGGATCATGCGGACTACTGGGGTGAGCGGGCTTCACCCCACAGGGTGAATCCGGTGCGCGAGTAGCCCGACTGCGCTGGCGGCCTCCGGCAAACTCTGGTGGTGGAGTCCGCTTCGGCCACTGAGGCGTCGGTATCGCGCCCGGGTGCGCTTCGCGTTCCGCCCCTCGGTCGCCACCACGTGATTCGCGGACGCGTCGACGCGCTCTTGGACGACGCGATCGACGCGTCGCTAGTGCTGGTGTCAGCACCGGCCGGAGCCGGCAAGTCGACGGCGTTGAGCGGATGGCTGGCGCGCCGCGACGGGGGTGGCCGTTGGTATTCACTCGACGGCGAGGACAACGATCCCGCTGTGTTCTGGCCGGCGCTGGCCGAGGCGGTCGGGCTGGCCGGCGCATCCCAGATGACGGGTGCCCGTGAAGTGGCCCGGGCCCTCGTGGCGGAGGAGATGGCCCACCCGGGTGCGCCGATCGTCCTCGTGCTGGACGACTACCACGCGGTCGTGAACTCAAGCATCCACGCCGGCATGGATCGGCTGCTCGTCGAGGCGCCCTCCACGCTTCGCGTGGTCATCGGGACGCGTCACGATCCTCCGTTGATGCTGGCACGTCTCCGCGCGCAGGACGGGCTGCGGGAGGTCCGTTTCGACGATCTCCGATTCGACGAGGGTGACGTCTCCGCCCTCCTCAACGACACCATGGCGATCGGGCTGGCGGAGTCCGATCTCCATCGCGTCACCGAGCGGACCGAAGGTTGGGCCGTCGGGGTACAGCTGGTCGGGTTGTCGCTCCGGAACCAGGCCGATCACGCCGTCTTCATCGAGGAGTTCACCGGCGACGACCGGCATGTGGCCGACTACCTGAGAGATGAGGTCCTGGCCCGCCTGCCCGAACGAGTCCGAGGTTTCCTGCTCGACACGGCGATCCTCGACCGCCTGACCGCGCCCCTCTGCGCAGCCGTCTCCGGAGTCGCCGATTCGCAGGGAGTACTGGAAGAGCTCGACCGCCAGAACCTGTTCATGGTCCCGCTCGACCGTCGGCGTCGCTGGTTCCGCTACCACCACCTGTTCGCCGAGTGGTTGTGTCTGCAATCGACTGACGATCCTCGACCGCGCCATCGACGAGCCGCCGAATGGCTGGCCCGCCATGGCTTCCCGGGTGAGGCCATCCGACACTACGTCGCGGCCGGGGACCTCGATCTCGCGGCTGAGGTCATCGACCGCGCCCATTGGCTGTTCGTCGGGCAGGGACGGGAGGAGACGCTTCGCGACTGGACCCAGCAGCTGCCAGCTGACGTATTCCGCCGTTGGCCGACGTTGCTATTGGCTTCCGCCTGGGTGGCGCACAAGGTCGGCCGCTGGGAGGAGGTCCACGACCTGGTGGCGGCCTTCGAGGCCACTGCCAACCTCGACGACAGCTCGGATGCCGCTCTCGTGCGGGCCGAGGTTGCACTACTCGAGGCGGGGCGGCTGGTCGCGCAGGGCGAGGTGGCCGAGGCCGAGCACGTCGCCCACGCGGGCCTCGAGCTGGTCGCCCGGGACGAGCCCCGCGCTCGGACCGGTCTGTTGCTGGTGGTGGGCCGCTGCCGGCTGGCCGAAGGCGACCTAGACGGCGCGCGGCGCGCGTTCACCGACGCCGACGAGCTCGCCGCCCCCTTCCGTGCGGTCTCGATCGTGCAGCTCATCGCCCGCGCGCATCTGGCCGAGATCGAGCGGCGGGCGGGAAGGACGGCGGCCGCCGAGGTCGCGAGCCGCGCCGCGCTCGACTTCGCTGAGGTCTCCGGGCTGGCGGACAACGCCGAGTGCACCGTTGCCTACCTGACGCTGGGCAACGTGCTCCTCGACGAGGGGCGCTTTGAGGAGGCGGCCGAGGCGATCAACCGGGGCACCGAGTTGGCCGGGCGGATCCGCTACGTCGCCCGCGAGACGGCGGCCGCGGCCGCCAACCAACGCCTGGCCGAAGTCATCCCCAGCTCCGCCGGGAGAGGCCTCGTCGAACCACTGACCGGCCGAGAGCTCTCGGTGCTACGACTGCTCCCCACGTCGCTCACCCCCCGTGAGATCGCCAGCGAGCTCTACCTGTCGCTCAACACCATCAAGACCCACAGCCGGGCCATCTACAGGAAACTCGGAGTCCAGACTCGGCACGAGGCCATCGAAGCGGCCAGACGCAGGAAGCTCCTCTGATTCACACCACAGGGTGAAGCACGCGATGACCGCCACCCCGCATGCTCGCGGGGTGGCGCCACTCACCTATCGCATCGAGGTACGCGGCCACGTGCCCGCGCAGATGCTCGACGAGCTCGCCGGCTTCACGGTCGAGATCTCACCGCAAGGGACCGTTCTGTCCGGCCCGATGGCCGACACGGCCGCCCTCTACGGCCTGATCGCCCGTTTCGAAGCTCTAGGGCTGACCCTCGTGTCCGTCCATCCCAAGGAGGAATCCGATGTCCGATCTGTTGATCAACCCACCCAAGTCGATCCCGGTCTCCGAGCACAGCGTTCTACTCTTGGGGGCGCACCGAGCGATGCGAGCGGACGCGCATCGCCTGGCAACGGCCCTGAGTGACCTGCCTGACGGCACGCTCGAGGACGCTGTGGCGCTCGGCCAAGCCTTTGCCCAAGTGGTGAAGCTGATCCATGACCATCACTGGGCCGAAGACGACGTCATCTACCCCTTCCTCATCGAACGTGTGCACGGCTTCGAGCACGACGCCGTCGCGCTCGAGCACGACCACATCGAGCTCGACGCCGCCATGGCCCGCCTCAGTGCCGGCCTGCGGATGCTCGCCCATCAGCGGGCTGCGACGCTCCGGTACGACACCCACCGATACCTGATCGACGATGCCGCCGCGTTCAACAACATCCTGGTGAGCCATCTCGATCGGGAGGAGGATCTCGTCATACCGGCGTTCGAGTCGGTGCTCTCCGGCGCCGACCAGCGAGCGCTGGCGAAGCAGGAGTCCAAACTCGCGACCTACCGCCACATGCGCATGGCGGCACCTTGGGTCCTCGCCAGCGCCACCCCGGAGGAGGCCGCCGCCATGCGAGCCGCCGCCCCGCGCCTGCTGATCATCGTGCACGACCACGCCTGGAAGCAGCGATTCGCTCGCGTGATGGCGCCTCTGTATGTCCCGACGTCGGACCAGAAGGCGAGGCGCTGACATGCCTCCCTTGCCGTGGCGGACCAGCCAGCCCGTCGATCCCGAAGTGTCCTACGCCGTCGCGATCACCAAGCTGCCCCTGCAGTCCCACCTCCGCATCCCAAGCATCCTGCTCGCCACGGTGCGCGTCATGCGCCAGCTGAAGCGCAGCGAAGGCCTTATTGGCTACGCGCTCAAGGCCGACCTCCTACACAAGACGTTCTGGACCATGTCGGCATGGCAAGACCGTGACGCCCTCACCGCGTTCGTGCGCTCTGACGTCCACCGGAAAGCGATGACAGCGCTCCAGCCCCACATGGACGATCCCCACATCAAGACGTACGACGCTCACGGCAGCGAGGTCCCACCGACGTGGCCGGACCTCGCCCGCGAGCTGGCGTGACTCAGATCTCGACGAGCGCACATTATGCCGCGGCAAGTCAGGCCTGCGGCTGGGCGAGGAAGAAGACGCGGCCGGTAACTTTGGCCAACCGTGACGCTTCCTTGAAGACATCGCTCTGGAACCACTGCATGGCCCGATCCATATCGTCGGTCCTGATGTGGAACAACGCGGCGTTGGGATTGTCGATGTCCTGATACGCGGGCCCATCGCTGATGCCGAACGCGGCCCGGTTGTCGGCGTGAAGATAGTGCTGCGTCTTCCACGCCTCGAAGTCATCGGTCTCGATCCTGATCATTATGTCCTGCATGAGGAATCCCCTAGTCGTGCGGTCGAGAGCGAAGCGTACGACGGCCCGCACAGATGCCCTCCGTTCGGGTGCGGGCGACAGACCGCGACGCGTCGAACGCTGGCTGACGCGGCACTAGCCCCTCATCGAGTGCCCGCACCCAGTACCCACCCGGGGCCGTTTCGTGGCTCTCTCAGCTACCGAAAGGTCAATGATGCCCACCGTGCATCTACCGGCGCGGGACCTCGGCCAGGACCGAGGCCCGAGGATCGGACCGACCCGACAGCTCCGTCGAGCTGCTTGTGGCACACGACGCAAAGGGGACGGCCGACCTGTCGGAGCCGATGACCCTTCCAGGTCCGCCCCAGGTCCGCCCCGCAGCCATTTCCTGCCAGGATCGTCCACAAGCGTTCACAAGTGTTAACCCTGGTCAGAGACAGTTCGGGGTGTTCTGCCTGCTAGCGATCGGACAGGCCGAACTTGGCCTTGAGGATCTGGTGGAAGCGCCGCGGTCCGAAGCGCACGAAGCGCGCCGGCTCGACCGCGGCCCCGACGCGGATGGTGCTGCCCTGCTCCAGGGTGAGCGCCCGCTGTCCGTCGACGTTGAGGTCGGCGCTGCGGTGCCCGGCGACCTCGATCTCGATGGACTCTTCGGGATCGAGCACGAGCGCGCGGTCGAACAGCATGTGGGGTGACACCGGTGTGAGCAGCAGCGCACGGTGCCGAGGCGAGATCACCGGCCCACGAGCCGAGAGCGAGTACGCCGTCGAGCCAGTGGGGGTGGCGACGATCAGACCGTCCGCGGCGTAGCTGGTGAAGGGCGCGCCGTCGATGCGCACGAGGAGCCGGACGGTGTGGCCGGATTCCCGTCGTTCGATGACGGCCTCGTTCAGCGCCCGCCATGACTGCGGAGGCGCCTCGCCGACCGGGTCGGCGTCGACGGCGAGCATCATGCGCTCCTCGACCTCGAAGGCGCCGGCGACGTAGCGCTCGAGCGCGCTCGTCAGGGCGGCCGGCTCCACCTCGGTCAGGTAGCCGAGCTGGCCAACGTTGACGCCGAGGATGGTGGTGGGGGCGCCGCCCAGCAGCTCGACCGTGCGCAGCATCGTGCCGTCCCCGCCGAGGCTGATGGCCAGGTCGGCCTGGCCGGCGGGCCGGTCATCGCCGAGGTCGTCGAGGTCGATGGCGGCGGCGTCGCTGAGCGGCATCCAGACGTCGATGTCCCGCTCGCGCAGCCAGCGGGCAGCGCTGGCAGCGAGTGCAGCGGCCTCGCCGCGCTCGTGGTGGGCGACGATCACCGCCGCAGTCACTCGTCGGCCCCCGTCATCGCGCCTGCGCATGGACGAACAGCTCGACGTTGCCGTCGGCGCCATGCAGGGGCGATTCCATCCAACCCATGATGGTCGCGCCGGCGCCACGCAAGGCGTCATCGATCCGGATCTGGACCTCGGTGCGCACGGCCGGGTCGCGCACGACGCCCCGGCCGCGGGAGACCTCGGCACGACCGGCTTCGAACTGGGGCTTCACGAGCAGCACGAGCGGCGCGCCGGGAAGGCACACACCGAGGAGGGCCGGCAGCACCGGGACCAAGGAGATGAAGGACAGGTCGGCGACGACGACGTCGACCTCCCCGCCCACATCCGCGGCGCGAAGGTGGCGGACGTTGCAGCGCTCGCGGACGACCACCCGCGGGTCCTCCCGTATGGCCGGGTGCAGCTGCCCGTGCCCGACATCGACGGCGACGACGTGCGCGGCGCCCCGTTGGAGCAGGCAGTCGGTGAACCCTCCCGTGGACGCGCCGGCGTCGAGGGCCCGGCAACCGGAGACGTCGATGGCGAAGCCCGCCAGGGCGGCGTCGAGCTTGTCGCCGCCCCGCCCGACAAAGCGGGCCGGCGGCCCCAGCACCTCGACGGGATCCGAGGGCGCGACCAGCCGCGAGGGCTTGACCGCCAGCGCGCCCCCTACGGTGACGCGGTGCTCCACGATCGCCGCGTGCGCGACCGCCCGGCTCGGCGCCAGTCCCCGCCGGACCAGCTCCACGTCAAGGCGGCGGCGGACGGTCACGGGGCCGCGACGCGGCCGCTCAGCGGCTGGCCGACTTCTTCGCTGCGGCCTTCTTGGCCGGCGAGCGCTTGGCGGTCGACTTCCGCGCCCCGGTCTTCTTCGCTGCGGTCTTCTTGGCCGTCGACTTCTTCGCGGTGGACTTCTTGGCCGTCGTCTTGTTGGCCGCGGTCTTCCTGGCCGCCGTCCTCTTCGTCGCGGCCTTCTTCGTCGACCTCTTGGCGGTGGACTTCTTGGCCGGGCTGGCCGCAGCGGCGGTCGCCGACGCCGTGGTCGCTCCGGAGGACGGACGCAGGCCCACCCGGCGGGCGAGATCGTCGATCCGGGCCTCGAGATCGCCGAGATCGATGCCGAAGCTCTGGAGCTGCTTGGACACCTCGCGCTGGACGGTGCGCGCCAGTTCCTCGGTGTTCTTGCGTCCGGCCTCGATCAGCTCCTGGATGGTGGTCTGGGCCTCCTCCATGCGGAGCTGGCCTGCTTCCTGCATCTCCTTCACGATGTCCTCGGCCTTGGCCTGGGTCATCTGCGTGAAGGACAATCCGGCGTCGATGAGACGCTTGACGAGATCATTGGTGGCAGCCATCCGGAGAAGCCTACGGCGTGATCGCGACAAGCCACGCAAGGCGATCCGCGTCAGCTCGCGAGCAAGAGGTCGACCAGCGCGGCGAGATCGGGCGTGTCGAACGCCGGCGGCGGATCGACGACGACTCCCGACGGTGTCACTCCCGAGCGAACCAACCCAAAGGCGATGCCCAAGCGGCCAGCGAAGTCGCCGTCGGTCTCCTGCCGGTCACCGACCATCACCGCGCCCTCCAGTCCTCCGTCGAGCTCGTCCCTCACGAGGTCGGCCATGGGTTGGTACGGCTTGCCCGCCACCACGGGCTCCTGTCCGCTGGCCGTCACGACGGCGGCGAGCAGCGCGCCACCCCCGGGGATGGGTCCGTCGGGCGTCGGGTAGGTGGCGTCGTCGTTCGTCCCGATCAGGCGGGCCCCGCCCCGGACCGCCGCATTCGCCGCGGCGCAGCGCGTCGTAGTCGAAGTCGCGGGTGAAGCCGACGAGCACCGCATCGGCGGGACCGTCGATCACCACCTCGACTCCCCTGCCTCCCAGCGCCTGCACGATGCCCGGGCCCCCGACCACGACGGCCCGCTCCCCGCCTCGACCAGCCGGGCCGCGGCCATCGCCGAGGTGAGGACATCGCCCACCGCCGGCACCCCGACCTTCTCGAGGGCCGCCTCCACGTCCTCGCGCACCAGGGAGGAGTTGTTGGTCACGAACAGCACGCGGTGCCCGCTCGCCCGCAGCCGCGCGATGGCGTCGGCCGATCCGGTGATGGCGCGCAGGGAGAGCCAGATCACACCGTCGAGGTCGCAGATGACCGGCGCGCCGGCCCCGAGGGGGGATGTCACGGGCTGGATGCTGCCATGACGGCATGCCAGCCTTGACGTCCGTGCCCCGCTTCGAGCCCTTCGTCGGTCTGCGCTACGACACCTCGAAGGTGGACCTGGACGACGTCGTGGCGCCGCCCTACGACGTCCTCGGTCGTGGCGAGCGTGAGGAGTTGGCCGGCCGCCATCCCGCCAACATCGTGCGTGTCGACGTGCCGCCGGAGTCCGAGGGGCCGGGTCGCTACGAGCGCGCGGCGCTCACGCTGCAGCAATGGCAGGACGACGACATCCTGCGGGCCGACGAGCGCCCGGCCTTCACGCTCTACCGCATGGCGTTCACCGACGAGGCCGGACGGCCTCGGAGCACCGTCGGGGTCATCGGCGCGCTGGAGGTCACACGGGAACACGCGGAGCCGGCCGACGGGCAGGGCGTGCTCCCTCACGAACGGACGACCCCCAAAGACTCCACCGACCGCCTCGAGCTCACCCGGGCCACGGGCGCCAACCTCTCGCCGATCTGGGGGTTGTCGCTGGCGCCCGGGCTCACGGAGCTGCTCACGGAGCCAGGCGCTCCGCTGGGATCGACGGTCGACGCCGACGGTGTGACCCACACCGTCGAGCTCGTCGACGATCCCGAGCGACTCGCGGCCATCGCCGCCGCGGTCGCCCGGCACGCGGTCCTCATCGCCGACGGTCACCACCGCTACGGCGTCAGCCGGCAGTACCGGGAGGAGCGCCGGGCGGCGAGCGGTGGACGCCCCGGTCCCTACGACCTGACGATGACCTACCTGGGCGAGCTGGTCGAGGACCAGCTCACCGTGGCGCCCATCCATCGCCTGCTCGACGGCCTGCCCGCCGACCGGGACTGGCTCGAGGTCCTCACGCCGTGGTTCGATACCA